>NZ_CM172787.1:3500000-3910000 GCF_057653695.1 Rhizobium sp. SRDI943
TTGATTCGGCTGGCATTTTTGCCGGTCGATATTATCCACAGGGCGCCCTTTCGGGACGCATTCCCGAAAATTCCTTTATCAGTTGGTCAAAAATCCATCGGCAAGTCGTTCTCGACCCCCGAAAGATCATAAGAAAACAGGATCTTGCGCGAAATTATGGTTAACGGAGGATTAAAGCGCCTCCGACCGGCAAGCTTTAAATTTGCGTCACAAATCAGCGGCTGAGATTTCGGAACCTATCACCGAGTTGGGTGTTGTCTTTCCCATTGAAGGAAGGAGACCGACATGGCTGCCAATACCGATGATATCAGAGCATCTGTCAGCAAGGACATCGCCGCACTCCAACAGGAAGTCTCGCGCCTGCAGAAGATGATTTCCGCTCAGGGCGCTGAAGCCTATTACGAAGTGCGTGGCCGCGCCGGCAAGGTCTATGACGAAGCCCTGCCCCGAGCAAAGAACGCCGTCGCCCAGATCCGGGCCGAAGGTGTGGCTGCCGCCGACGCTGCCCGCGAGCATCCGACTGCAACGACCACTGCCCTGGTGCTTGCAGGCGCCATTGGCTTCCTTGCCGGATACCTGCTTTCCGGCAGTCCGCAGCCGCAGCCTCGCCATTGGTGGCGCTGAACACGCCATATCCACCCATAAACCAGTCTTTTGCGCACCCGCCGATCCGTTTTTCGGCAGGGTGCGTAAATGCTTATGTCTTAGAAAAACCAATTTTTAATGCCAGCTATGGGAACATAAAAAACGAAGGGAGGACTACCATGGAAAACAAGAGGGCCAACTGCATTATCGAAGTCAGTGTCGACAGCGCCGATGGCCGCTATGCGGTCGGCATTATGAATATGCGCCAGGCACTCGATCTGCCGGAAATGCCTAGTCTGTCCTACACACATCCGGACCCGGTCAAGGCCGCCGCCGGTATCGTCGTCAGCCGCAAGGAACTGGCCGGCTTCATGGTCTGCCGCTGAGGCAGCGCCACCCTAACAAAGCCGCGACGGCGCTTTATCCAAAGCGCTGAGCCCTTTTTGCAGCGCCTGTTATTCCCCTCGTTTTTTATTCACGCAGCTGGCATCCTTCTGTCGTTCATGCCAAAAAAACGGCATCAAAAGCAGGATAAGGATGGCAGATGAGGGAGCGGCGCCCACCGCACAAGACGCGTGAACGGACAAAGCCCGCCGATAACGCCGCGGCCAAACGGGTCACCCTTCCCCGTGCCCTTTCCAAGCTCGGTTATTGCTCCCGCACGCAGGCCGAACGCCTGATCGCCGAAAATCGTGTTGCGGTTGACGGCCGAACCGTCAGCGATGCCTCCGCATGGGTCGATCTTGCCACGGCAAGCATCAGCATCGACGGCCTTGTCATCGCTGCCGAAGCGAAAATCTATCTGATGCTCAACAAGCCCCGCGGTCTCGTCACCACCCGCCACGATCCGGAAGGCAGGCCGACGGTCTATGATTGCCTCAGGGATTTCGACATCCCGCATCTCTCTCCGGTCGGCCGGCTCGACAAGGCGAGCGAGGGCCTGCTGCTTTTCACCAACGACACCGAATTCGCCCAGATCCTGCTCGATCCGGTCACGCATGTGACGAAGACCTATCATGTCCAGATCGACCGCATCATGGACGACGAGGACATTGCCGCGATAACAGCGGGCATCCGCCACGACGGCGAGCTGCTGACGGCGACCGCCGCGCGGCGCCTGCGCCAGGGCGACAGGAATTCATGGATCGAGGTCGAGCTCGACGAGGGCCGCAACCGCCAGATCCGCCGCATGCTGGAGGCGCTCGGAACCGAATGCCTGCGCCTCGTGCGCGTCGCAATCGGCGGGCTCGAACTCGGCGAATTGCCGAAAGGCGCCGTGCGTGCGCTGACCGAACCGGAATTGCAGGCACTGCGCCGGAAAACAGGCATGGAGAGGACGAGACGCAATTGACCGCTGTGACGGAGATGGCGCCGCATGATTTCTGGCAGGAGCTTCACCCGCCCGGCACCTTTGCCGGCAATGGTGAATTCACCTCCTTCTATGTCGCCACGCTCGAAGACGGCCGCCAGCTTCGCCTGCCGATCCGTGAGCTGGCGGATGGCGACCGCGCCCTCGCCTCGCTGATCGTCAACCAGGCGAGCTTCGCCGTGCTCGATGCACTGGCCGAAAGCCTTGCCGAAAAGATCAGGCCCATGCGCATCGACGTCGTCGCCGGCCTGCCGACGCTCGGCCTGACGCTGGCCGCCGCCGTGGCGCAGAAGCTCGGCCATGGCCGCTACGTTCCGCTCGGCACCTCGCGTAAATTCTGGTATCGCGACGAGCTCTCCGTCGCCCTGTCTTCGATCACCACGCCGACACAGCAGAAACGCCTCTATATCGATCCGCGCATGCTGCCGCTGCTACAGGGACGACGCGTCGCACTCATCGATGACGTCATTTCCAGCGGCGCCTCGATCGCCGCCGGTCTTCATCTACTGACAGGCTGCGGCATCGAACCCGTCGTCATTGGTGCCGCCATGCTGCAATCGGAGCGCTGGCGCGAAAGCCTCGCAGCCGCCGGGCCGCAATGGAGCGCTCGCACCATCGGCGTCTTCGCAACCCCCATTCTGGAGCGGAACGCCAGAGGCCGGTGGCAGGCACCACCAGCCTGACGCGAGATATGAGGATTGTTCAATCTTTGCCTGAAGGCGCCTCTGTACAGCGCATGAGGAACGATTACAGTCCCGCCTGATCGATGAAACAACGGATCTGCCCATGTCGTTCGAGCAAGCATCCCTGCTGATCCTTCTGCTGGCGATGCTCATTCTCTTCTCGCTCGATCGCATCCGCATCGAGGTGGTCTCGATCGCCGGCTTACTTGGCGGCTATGCGCTCGGCCTTTATCCCGCCGAGCAGATCTTCACGGGCTTCGCCAGTCCCGTCGTCATCACCGTCGTCGAGATCCTGCTGATCGTCCAGGTGCTGGCGCGCGCCAGGCTCTTCGACAGTCTCGCCGCCCGTTTCGCGGCCGCAAGACCCTCGGACTTCAAGGTCATATCAGGCACGTCCTCGCTCGCCGGCTTCATGTCCATCTTCATGAACAATATCGGCGCCTTTGCGATCACCTTACCGGTCGCGCTACGTCTCGGCACGGTCCTGACGATCCCCCGCCGCCAGCTCGTCATGCCGGTCTCGTTCGCGGCCCTGCTCGGCGGCCTCGTTTCGCTGATCGGCACGCCGGCCAACCTGCTCGTCAGCGATGCGCTCGCCAAGGCGACCGGAACCGGCTTTCACTTCTTCGATTTCGCCTATGTCGGCCTGCCGATCGCCATCGCCGGCATTCTGCTCATCGCCTTTCGCGTGCAGCGCCTGTTTCCGGAACCCGACGAAACACCGGCAAAAATCTCTCCGGCCGCGCGCAGCATCGTCGTCGAGCGTCGCATCCCTGACGTCTCGCCGCTGATCGGTGTGCGGCTTTCCGATTGCCCGGTGCGTTTCGGCATCAAGCCGCACGCGCTGATCCGCGGCGACAGTTTCGTCTTCGGTCCGCTCGACCAGTCGATGATCGAACCCGGCGACGTGCTGCTTGCCGAAGGCGCCGATACAGTCTTTGCCGGCCTTGCCGCCACGCAGGTGCTGATCGCCGATGCCCATCCGCATGGCCTGCAGCCGGATTTCACCCGTGTCGAAGCCGTCGTGATGCCGGAGAGCACGTTGGTCGGTTCGCGCGTCGGCTCGCTCGAAGTCTTCCACCATCGCGGCATCGCGGTCACCGCCCTTTCCATGCGCGCGCCACGCATCGAGGGCCGCTTCCTCGACCTGCAATTGTCGATCGGTGATATTTTGACGCTGGAGGGGCCGCGCATTGCAATCGACGAAGCGTTAGAGGAAAGCGAGTGCCTGCCGCTCGCCTCGACGGCACCGAGCGAACCGGCGCTCCTATCCTGGCGGCCCTTCGCGCTCTTTGCCTGCGGCGTCGCCGCCTCGGCGGCCGGCCTACGTCCCGACGTCGCTTTTGCCGGCGTCGTGCTCGTGCTCGCTCTGCTCAATCACCTCAACATCCGTCAGGCGATGGCCGATCTCAACTGGCCGATCATCATCATGCTGGCGGCGATGATCCCGATCGGCCAGGCGGTGGCGACCACCGGGGCGGCCGAAACCATTGCCGGCTGGCTCAGCCTCGTCGTGCCGATCACCCATCCGCTCTTCGGCATCGCCCTCATCCTTTTCCTGGCCATGGCATTGACGCCTTTTGTCAACAACGCGACAGTCGCAATCGTCCTGACCCCGATCGCACTGGAATTCGCAAGAGCCGCCAGGCATGCGCCGGACGCCTATCTGATCGCGGTCGCCGCCGGCGCGTCGCTCGATTTCCTGACGCCCTTCGGCCATCACAACAACACGCTGGCAATGGGCATCGGCGGTTACCGCTTCGGCGATTTCCTACGTGCCGGCTGGCCGCTTGCCGTCACAAGTTACGGCCTCGCCCTGCTTCTTACCGGTCTGTTCTGGCTGTGACGCGATACCCGATCGGCTTGACTTCCCCAGCAATGAAACTAGAGCAGGAAGTCTTCACCCAATAATTAAGGACAGTCGAGCACCGTGCGAATTCTTTCCGAAGCCCATTTCCCGGAATTGCCGAACTATTATCGCGGCAAGGTGCGCGAGAATTACGATCTTCCGGACGGACGACGCATTATTATCAGCACCGACCGGCTGAGCGCTTTCGACCGCATCCTCACCTGCATCCCCTATAAGGGCGAGGTACTGACGCAGACGGCGCGCTACTGGTTCGAGGCGACGAAGGACATCTGCCCGAACCACGTTATCGACTATCCCGATCCGAATGTCGTCATCGGCAAGCGGCTCGACATCCTGCCGGTCGAGATCGTCGTGCGCGGTTATCTCGCCGGCACCACCGGCACCTCGATCCTGACGCTTTATAAAAAGGGCGAACGCGAGATGTACGGCATGCGTCTGCCCGACGGTATGCGCGACAACCAGATCCTGCCGGAACCCGTCATCACGCCGACCAGCAAGGAATTCGACGGCGGCCACGATGAACCGCTGACACCCACCGAAATCGTCACGCGTGGCCTTCTCACCAATGAACAATGGCAGACGCTGTCGACATATGCGCTCGCCCTCTTTGCCCGTGGCCAGGAGATGGCGGCGAACAACGGGCTGATCCTGGTCGATACCAAATACGAGTTCGGAACCGATGGTGACGGCAACATTATCCTCGCCGACGAGATCCACACGCCGGACAGCAGCCGCTACTGGCTTGCCGAAAGCTATCCGGCAAGCTTTGCCGCCGGAAAACGCCCGGAGAGTTTCGACAAGGATTTCGTCCGCGCCTGGGTGGCGGAGCGCTGCGATCCCTATAAGGACGAGATCCCGGAAATCCCCGCCGAACTGATCGAGCAGACATCGGCCGTCTACATCAAGGCCTACGAGGCGATCACCGGTGAGCGCTTCGTTCCCGACGATAGCGGCGAGACGCCGCTTGCCCGTGTCCGAACCAACCTCACCCGCTATTTTCCCTGAAAAGGCGAACGCGAGGGCCGCTCGGCTTGCGGCGTTTCGCCCAATCGCGCTAGCATTGGCAAAAAGGGGTATCGGGCTCAGCCCGGCGGGGAACAGATGGTAAGAAGGCCAAGACGCAAGGCCGAGGAAACGCGGGAAGACATTCTCTCCATGGCGGAGATGCTGTTTCGTGAGCGCGGCTTCGTCGCGGTGTCGATCGCCGATATCGCCGGCGCGCTCCACATGTCGCCCGCCAATGTCTTCAAGCATTTCCGTTCGAAGGTGGCACTCGTCGATGCGATCGCCGGACGCCATCTCGACGATGCCGCCGAGCGCTTCGCCGCCTTCGATGAGAAGCTGCCGCCAAAGGAACAACTGCTCCGCTTCATCCTGCGCCTGCTGGAAAGCCACCTGCAGGACATCCAGAAGAACCCTTATATCTTCGAAATGGTGCTTTCGACGATCGAAGCCAAACTCGAGGCCGGCAATCGTTATCGCGCCCGCATCGAGGCAAAGCTCGGCGAGATCATCCGCGAGGGCATGGCGGAGGGAAGTTATCATTGCCGCGATCCCGAGAGCGCGGCGCATACCGTTGCAGACGTCCTGGCCTGCGTGCTGCACCCTGTCCTGATCGCTCGCGACGACAAGGAGACACTCGTGCACCGCGCCGAAAAAATCGTGTGTTTCGTCCATGCCGCACTGCAAAATAGCGCTTGCTAAGTGATGATTGCTGAATTACGTCACTTCGTAAAGCTTTTCTTAAATTCGGATAACGGCATTTGAAGCCAACCCAATCCTGACGCTTATATAAGCCTGCGCTCGATCAAGCCGAGCCCGCAGGCCCGAACTCGTGGATTGAACGGCGATTGCCACCGCACAGGAATTCAGCATGATAAGGCGTGCCCTCCTCATCTCCTCGGCCCTGGCATTCGCAGCCCTTCTCGCCGCCTGCAGCGACAGTGGCTCCAAGCCCGCCGGCAATGCGGGTGCAGGCGCGGCGCAGCAGGCTGCCCCCGTCGGTGTCATCACGCTGACCAAGGGCAGCTTCCCGATCACCACGATCCTGCCCGGCCGCGCCGAGACATTTCAGACCGCCGATATCCGGCCTCAGGTCAGCGGCCTGATCCGCGAGGTCGCCTTCAAGGACGGCGGCGAGATCAAGAAGGGCGACCTTCTCTACCAGATCGAGGATGCACCCTATATCGCCGCCGTCGAGCAGGCCAAGGCGGCGATCTCGAAGGCGCAGGCGAGCGTGCCGAGCGCTGAAAGCAATCTCGACCGCTACCAGCGCCTCGTCGGCAGCGGCGCCACCCAGATCGAATTCGAAACGGCCAAGACGACGCTGCTCCAGGCCAAGGCCGAAGTCGAATCGGCGAAGGCCTCGCTTTCCGCTGCACAGATCGACCTCGACCACACCAGGATCGTCGCCCCTTTCGATGGCATCATCGACCAGACGGCCGTCAATGTCGGCAACGTCGTCTCGGCCAACCAGACGACGGCGCTGACGACGATCCGCCAACTCGATCCGATCTACATCTCGCTGACGGAATCGAGCACCAACCTCTTGAAGCTGCGCGATGCGATGGCCGCCGGCGACATCAAGGGCGAAGCCAATGTCGTCTTCCACCTGATCCTCGAAAACGGCAAGGAATACAACCAGCAGGGCAAGCTCGACATGTCGAAGCAGGTGGTCAGTGAGACCACAGGCACCTTCATCATTCGTGTGCTCTTTCCCAATCCTGACCGTATCGTGCTGCCCGGCATGTATGTCCGCGCAACCGTCGAGCTCGGCGCCGAGGCCGGTTATGCGCTGCCGCAGCTGGCGACGAGCCGTGACGCCAACGGCCGGCTGACGGCACAATTCGTTTCCGCCGACGGCAAGGTCGAAACCCGCGCCTTCGAGAACAGCTCGCCCTCCAACAATTCCTGGCTCGTGACCGAAGGCATCAAGGACGGCGATCAGCTGATCGTCAGCGGCCTGCAATCGATCACTTCAGGCATGCCGGTGAAGCCGGTCCCGATGAAGATCAACGACACCGGCGTGGTCGTGGCTGCCGAGCAGCCCGCGGCCGGTGACGCGCAGAAGCCCGCAGCGAAGTAATAGCCGCAGGCCCGCATCGTCACCGTCTCAGCCGCACAGGAACAACCGATGGCCAAGTTTTTCATCCGACGTCCGATTTTCGCCTGGGTCATTGCGATCACCATCATGCTCGCCGGCCTGCTGGCGATCTTCACGCTGTCGATCTCGCAATATCCCGACATCGCTCCGACGACGGTTCGCATCAACGCCACCTATCGCGGCGCCAGCGCAGAGACTGTCGAGAAATCGGTGACGACGATCATCGAGGACGGTATGACCGGCCTCGACGACCTCACCTACATGACCTCGACCTCATCGACGGGTTCGGCCAGCATCCAGCTCACCTTCGGGACGAGCGCCGACCCCGATATCGCTCAGGTGCAGGTGCAGAACAAGCTGCAGCTGGTTCAGTCGCAGCTTCCAAGCGACGTCATCGATGCCGGCATCAGCGTCACCCGCTCGACCTCGAGCATCCTTCTCGTCGGCTCGCTCGTTTCGACCGACGGTAAGCGCAACTCCGTCGACCTCGGCAATATCATGTCGACCTCGATCGAGGATCAAATCCAGCGCCTGGAAGGCGTCGGCAGCATCAATGTCTTCGGTTCGGGATATGCCATGCGCGTCTGGCTCGATCCGTTCAAGCTGCTGAAATACCAGTTGACGCCGAGCGACGTGACATCTGCCATCCAGGCGCAGAACACCCAGGTCTCCGTCGGTTCGCTCGGTGCCCAGCCGACGATCCCCGGCCAGCAGATCAACGTCACCATCACCGCCCAAAGCCAGCTGACCACCGTCGCCGATTTCGAGCACATCATCCTGAAGGTCGAAAAGGACGGCGCGACGGTGCGCTTGAGCGACGTCTCGCGCATCGAGATCGGACAGGAAAGCTACGGCGGCAGTTCGCGCTACAACGGCCAGCCGTCGACCGGTTTCGCCGTCAATCTTGCAATCGGCGCCAACGCCATCGATACCGCCGCCCGTGTGCGCTCCGCGCTCGAGGTTATCGGCCGCGGCCTGCCGGCAGGTGTCGAGATCACCTATCCCTACGACACCACGCCCTTCGTGGAACTGTCGATCGAGAAGGTCGTGCACACGCTGATCGAGGCGATCGTGCTCGTCTTCGTGGTGCTGCTCGTCTTCCTGCAGAATCTCCGGGCGACGCTGATCCCGACGATTGCGGTTCCCGTGGTGCTGCTCGGCACCTTCGGGGTGCTGGCGGTCACCGGCTATTCGATCAATACCTTGACGATGTTCGCCATGGTGCTGGCGATCGGCCTTCTCGTCGACGATGCCATCGTCGTCGTCGAAAACGTCGAACGCATCATGTCCGAAGAAAAGCTTTCGCCGCTCGAGGCAACGGAAAAATCGATGGGCGAGATCACCGGCGCCATCGTCGGCATCGCGCTCGTCCTCACCGCCGTCTTCATTCCGATGGCCTTCTTCGGCGGTTCGACCGGCATCATCTATCGCCAGTTCTCGATCACCATCGTCTCGGCCATGCTGCTGTCGGCGCTCGTCGCCCTCGTGCTGACGCCCGCACTTTGCGCCACGATGCTGAAGCCGGTCGGCGAACACAGGAAGCACCGCGTCGGCGACTGGTTCAACCGCAACTTCACGCGCTCGACCAACGGCTATATCAGCACCATCGGCTATCTGCTGAAGCGTCCGATCCGCGTCATGCTGGTCTTCCTTCTGGTCGGCGCCGGCTGCGCCTATCTCTTCACCCGCCTGCCGAGCTCCTTCCTGCCGCAGGAAGACCAGGGCGTGCTGCTGACCATCGTCACCACGCCGCCGGGCTCGACCACGCAGCAGACCCAGGCAGTCGTCGAAAAGGTCGAGAAATACTATCGTGAAAACGAGAAGGACGCCGTCGATTCCGTGTTCGGCGCGCTCGGCTTCGGCTTCAGCGGTTCCGGCCAGAACAGCGCCATCGTCTTCACCAAACTCAAGGATTTCTCGCTGCGCACCGATCCGACGCTGAGCGCCCAGTCAGTCGTCAACCGTGCGCTTGGCAATTTCTTTGCGATCCGCGAGGCGCAGGTCTTCGCGTTGCTGCCGCCGGCGATCCAGGGTCTCGGGGTGTCGAGCGGCTTCTCCATGTATCTCGTCGACACCGGCGGCCACGGCAATGACGCCCTGACGGCCGCCTCCAAGCGGCTGATCCAGATGGGCAATAGCTCAGGCAAGATCGTGGCGCTGCGCAGCAGCAACAAGGAAGTCGAGCCGCAGATGCGCATCGTGCTCGATCAGGAAAAGATCGGCGCCATGGGCGTCGACATCGCCTCGGTCAATTCGATGCTGTCGATCATCTTCACCGGCCGTGACGTCAACGACTTCACGCTGAACGGCGAGATCAAGCCGGTCTACGTCGAGGGCGATGCGCCCTTCCGCATGCAGCCGAGCGACCTCAACCACTGGTACGCCCGCAACAATGACGGCGAAATGGTGCCCTTCTCCGCCTTTACCCGCACGGAATGGGTGAAGGGCGCGCCCTCGCTTGCCCGCTTCAACGCCGTCAGCGCCATTCCGCTCGACGGCGCTTCCGCACCCGGGGTTTCTTCCGGCGATGCGATGAACGAAATGGAAGCACTGACCAATCAGCTCGGCGGCGGTTATACGGTCGCCTGGCAGGGCATCTCCTATCAGGAGCGGCTGTCCGGTTCGCAGGCGCCGATGCTCTACGCGATCTCGGTACTGGTCGTCTTCCTCTGCCTGGCAGCGCTTTACGAAAGCTGGTCGATCCCCTTCTCGGTGATCATGGCGGTGCCTGTCGGCATCCTCGGGGCGCTGACGGCGGCAACCCTCTTCGGCCAGGCGAACGACGTCTATTTCAAGGTCGGCTTGCTGACCACTATCGGGCTGGCGGCGAAGAACGCCATCCTGATCGTCGAATTCGCCAAGGACCGCATGGAAAGCGGCATGGGGCTCTACGAGGCGACATTGGAAGCGGCGAGATTGCGCCTGCGGCCGATCATCATGACCTCGCTTGCCTTCATTCTCGGCGTCGTGCCGCTGGCGATCGCGACAGGCGCGGGCTCGGCGGCACAGAATGCCATCGGCATCGGCGTTCTCGGCGGCATGCTGGCGGCGACAATGCTCGGAATTTTCTTCGTGCCGTCGTTTTTCGTCGTCATCCGACGCATCTTTGCCACACGCGGCAAAAATGCGGCAGGACTGTGATATAAATGCACTGTGATAATGCAGTTCCCGTTGCTACATTGCGCCCGACTGCTTCGGAATGGTGTTTTTGGTAGAACGAGGCGCGGCGGCCGATAGTGAAGCATGAAGCTTTGGACAAGAATTGACTTGCTCGAGTACAGGATGAAATGAATGGTATCTCTTCGTTTTGCCACACCGGCATTATTGTTATTGTTGTCGGGCTGCGTTGTGGGCCCGGATCATGTTCCTCCTGAGATGCCGCTGCCCGCCAAATTCGGAGAGGGTGGAACCAAGAGTGATGGCGATGTTACCACCGTGGCCTGGTGGAGCGCCTTCAGAGACCGCAAGCTGGACGGCCTCGTCCAGTCCGGCCTCGACCAGAACCTGTCAGTCCAGCAGGCGATCGAACGCATCAATGCGGCTTCCGCCAACGTCACCGTGGCAGGAGCCGGCGCCCTGCCGAACCTGACCGTCGGCGCCTCGCACACGGTCAGCGGCCAGAGGGGCGAGCTGCGCACGCAGTTCGATACGCGCAACACCAGCGGCGGCGAAGCACAGCTGACCTGGCTGCTCGATATTTTCGGCCTCTACAAGCGCAACACCGAGAGCGCTCTCGCTTCGCTCGATTCTGCTTACGCATCGGCAGACGTTGCCAAGCTGACCCTCGTGCAGGACCTCGTCTCGAGCTATATCGACGTTCGCTATTATCAGCAGCGCTTGGCGCTTTCGAAGGCCAACCTGAAGTCCCGTCAGGAAACCTACGAACTGACCAAGTTCCAGCTCGAAGCCGGCGCCGCCTCGCGGCTCGACGTCGTTCAGGCCGAAGGCCTGGTGCAGTCGACGCTCGCCGAAATTCCCGGCCTCGAAACCAACATACGGATTTCGGCCCATCACATCGCCACGCTGCTCGGCCTGCCGGCCGCAACCCTTGTCGATGATCTGCTGAAGGGCTATGGCCAGCCGATATTCCGCGGCGGCATTACCTCCGGCATCCCGGCCGACCTGATCCGCAACCGTCCCGACATCCGTGTGGCGGAACGCGACCTCGCAGCTGCAACCGCACTGATCGGCGTAGCCCAGGCGCAGCTCTATCCGAGCATCTCGCTCAGCGGCTCGATCTCGCCGGCCTACATCAACCAGCGTGGCATCCATGGCGGCCTGACGCCCTGGTCCTTCGGCCCCACCCTCAACCTGCCGATCTTCGATGGCGGTACCCTGCGCGCCGGCGTCAAGACGGCGCAGTCCAATGCCGCAGCGGCCTATCTCAACTGGAAGTCGACGGTACTGACCGCGATCGAACAGGTCGAGAATGCACTTTCGGCTGTCCGGCGCGACGCCCGCACGGTTTCGGCGCTTCAAGCCCAGGTGAAGACCACACAGGAAACGCTCGAACTTTCGACCGCATCCTACAAGGACGGCGCTTCTTCGCTGCTCGACGTTCTAGACGCCCAGCGCCAGGTTTCGCTCGCCCAGGCAAGCCTTGCCGCAGCCGTCCAGCAGATGGCCAAGGACTACGTGTCGCTGAACATCGCAGTCGGCGGCGGGTTCGCCCCCGGCGGCAAGACCACCGCACCGGCAGTGAAGGTTGTGGCTGTCAAGGGCTGACAGCTGCTTCAATCGACCTGAGAAGTACAAGGCCTCGCGATCGTCTCGCGGGGCTTTTTCTTATCCGAGGCGTGCCGTAGCAGAATAATGCGCATAAGATGAATTCGGATTCGACAGGCGGGATAAGCTGAGCTATCACTTTGATTAAACGATTAATCAGAATGATCGTCAATCATGGCAGCACCGCGCCCGGGACCGAACCTCAGCAGGATAGCAACGTCGCTCGGCGTCTCCGTCGCCACGGTCTCCAATGCGCTTTCTGGCAAGGGCCGAGTTTCCGGCCAACTGGTTGAAAGGATCCGTGAGCATGCAGCCGAGCTCGGTTACGTCCCGAGCCAGGCCGGGCGGGCGCTACGGACCGGCCGCAGCGGCGTCCTCGGTCTGGTGCTGCCCGATATCGCCAATCCGCTGTTCCCGAAGATTGCGCAGGCGATCGAATTCGCTGCCTCCGCCGCAGGTTACGGCGTGCTGATCGCCGATTCCCGCGGTGATGTCGCCGCCCAGACCGAGGCCATCAACCGGCTGGTCGAGCGCGGCGTCGACGGCATGGTCATCATTCCCCGCCGCGCCACCCGTATTTCGTCCGCCGCCTGTCCGGTCGCCATCATCGACACTCCCTCGACACCCGGCAACACCGTTGCCGCCGACCATTGGCAGGGCGGCCATGAAATCGCCGGCCATCTCGCAGGCCTCGGCCATCGCCGTATCCTCATCATCGGCAACAATCAGGAATCCAACGTCCAGAACGACCGTGCCGGCGGCATTCGCTCCGGCATGCGCCCGGGCATGCATTCGGAAACGCTGTGGATCGACAGGTTGGAGCAGGAGAACGGCAGCGGCTGCCCGCTCGGCCTCGCCGAAAAAGTCGGCCAAGGTTTCACCGCCTTCGCAGCCCTCTCCGACCTGCAGGCGCTGCGGGCGCTGACGGAGTTGCAGCAGGCGGGCATCAACATTCCCACTGACGTCAGTGTCGCCGGCTTCGATGACCTCATCTGGTCGCCTGTTGTTACGCCGTCGCTGACGACGGTCCAGATGGACATGGATAGAATTGCCGAAATTGCGGTGTCGGCGCTGGTGGATACCATAAGAACAAGCAGCATCCGGGAGGGCGTGCTCGTTACCGCGAAGATCGAACGCGTCGCCATGCAGCTAGTCGTCCGCCAATCATCCGGGCCTGCGAAACCGGCACAAAAGACTTCAGAGATGGAGAACATGTAAGATGAAAAAAGCTTTCATTGCCTGGGCAGCCCCCCTCCTCGATACCGCGCTCGCCTTCGATCTGCCGGTTGCCGGCGCGGCAAGCCTCAAACAGTTCGGGTGAAATCATGGGCGTCTGGATCGACACGGACATGGGCTTCGACGACATCGCCGCCATTATGGTGGTGGCACAGTCTGAATTCGAGATCGACGGCTTATCGCTGGTCTTCGGCAATACGCCGCTGGCGCAGGTGAGGATAAACGCCGCCGGCGCCGCCAGCGCCTTCGGCTGGAAATTCCCCATTCACACTGGCCGCGCCACGCCCGTGCTCGGCAAGCTCGAAACTGCTCAGGCGATCCTCGGCGAAACCGGCATCCCGACATTAGGTAGGAGCCTGCCCAAGGCTCCCGCCCTTGCCGAAAGCGATGCCTTCGCGGCACTCTGCCGCTGGCTGGAGCGCCAAGGCGAGCACCGCATCCTGGCGCTTGGCCCGCTGACCAACATCGCCGCCGTGGCGCTTGCCCGGCCCGATCTTGCCGCCCGCATCACCGAACTCGTCTGGATGGGCGGCGGTGTCACGTCAGGCAACCATACGGCCTCCGCCGAGTTCAACGCGCTCGCCGATCCCGAGGCCCTGTCGATCATCATCGCCCATGGCCTGCCGCTGCGCATGGTCGATCTCGACCTATGCCGCAAGGTACTGGCCAAGCCCGAAGACGCCGAGCCGGTGCGCAATGCCGGCGGCGCCAATGCCGAGCTGATCGCCGATATGTTTTCGGGTTATATCCGCATCGGCACCAGCCGCGGCCGCCCGGCTATGGCAATTTACGATCCTTGCGCCGCCGTCGCCTTCGTCGCTCCAGATATCGTCAGCTTCCGCCCCGCGCGCATCGATGTCGAGTTGCAGGGCGCCTTGACCCGTGGCCGCACCGTCGTCGAGACCCGCGCCACGCATGCGACCTTCAATGCTCAATTCGCCGCCGACATCGATGCCGACATGGCGCGTGTCATCATTCTCGCTGCCCTGGTCAACGAGGCCCGCAAATGAACGTCATCCCGCGTCAAGAACCCGCCGATCTCAACGATCCCGCCTTGCGGGCCCGCGCCGTCACTGCTGCGCGCGGCGATGCCCCCTTCGACATGCTGATCACCGGCGGACGGCTGCTCGATGCAGTGACGGGCCTGATCCGACAAGCCGATATCGGCCTCGTCGGCGCGCTGATATCAAGCGTCCATGCCCAGGCAAGCCGCACGGATGCTATCGAGATCATCGATGCGGCGGGCAGTATCCTGACGCCCGGCCTGATCGACACGCACATGCATGTCGAAAGTTCGATGGTGACACCCGCCGAATATGCGAACGCCGTCTTGCCACGCGGCGTCACCACGATCGTCTGGGATCCGCATGAATTCGGCAACGTCCATGGGCTCGACGGCGTGCGCTGGGCGATCGAGGCGGCGCGCAGCCTGCCGCTGCGCATGATCCTGCTCGCGCCCTCCTGCGTGCCCTCCGCGCCGGGCCTGGAACTTGCCGGCGCCGATTTCGATGCCTCCATGATCACCGAGATGCTGCACTCCTCCGCCATCGGCGGCGTCGCCGAAGTCATGAACATGCGCGGCGTCATCGACGGCGATCCGCGCATGACTGCCATCGTCAATGCCGGGCTAGCCGCCGGCAAGCTCGTCTGCGGCCATGCCCGCGGCCTCGAAGGCGCCGATCTCAACGCCTTCATGGCCTCGGGCATCACCTCCGACCACGAACTGACCTCCGGCGCCGATCTCCTCGCCAAACTTTCCGCCGGCCTGACGATCGAGCTGCGCGGCTCTCACGACCATCTGCTGAAGGAGTTCGTCGAGGTGCTGAACGGTCTCGGCCACCTGCCTCCGACCGTCACGCTCTGCACCGACGACGTCTTTCCGGACGAACTCCAGGAAGGCGGCGGCCTCGACGACGTCATCAGGCGCCTGGTGCGCTACGGCATGAAGCCGGAATGGGCCATCCGTGCCGCGACCTTCAACGCTGCACAACGTCTGAAGCGCTCCGATCTCGGCCTCCTCGCTGCCGGCCGCCGCGCCGATATCGTGCTCTTCGAAGACCTCGCGGAATTCCGGGCGCGGCAGGTGATATCATGCGGCCGCCTCGTCGCCCGCAACGGCAGCATGCAGGTGGCCGTCAAGCAGATTGATACGGCGCCGCTTGTCAATTCGGTGAAGCTGCCGCGGCTGACCGAGAATGATTTCCGCATTCCGGCGCAGGGCGAGCGCGTCCGCGTCGCCACCATCGACCGCCCGCGCTTCACGCAATGGGGCGAGGCCGAAACCGAGGTCAGGGATGGTTTCATCGTGCCGCCGGCCGGCAGCGCCCTGATTTCAGTCGCCCATCGCCACGGCAAGGCCGACAGCGCCCCGCGCGTCGGCTTCCTCACCGGCTGGGGCAAATGGAATGGCGCCTTCTGCACCACCGTCTCGCATGACAGCCACAACCTCACCGTCTTCGGCGGCAATGCCGGCGACATGGCGCTCGCCGCCAACGCCGTCATATCAGCCGGCGGCGGCATGGCCGTCGCCAAGGACGGCCGGATCGAGGCGATGCTGCCGCTGCCGCTCTCCGGCCTGGTGACGGATGCATCGCTGAAGGACACGGCGCTGGCCTTTGCCGGCATCCGCAAGGCGATGGAAAAGATCGTCACGTGGAAGCCGCCCTATCTGGTCTTCAAGGCCTGCTTCGGCGCCACGCTCGCCTGCAATGTCGGCCCGCATCAGACCGATCGGGGGATTGCCGATGTGGTAACGGGCAAGGTGCTGGAAAACCCCGTGCTGAAGGTCTTGTAAAGGCCGGGGGCCGCAAGCTCCGTCATGAGAGCGTGCCGTGTGCCCCTCAAACGCCTAACCGATCGAACCATGCGCCGTTGCGGCAAATCCCGGTATGCGTTGTTCGACATGAGGTTGACCCCAGCCAGCCCGTCGGGGCCTGCTGTCATCTTTTTCGGCCTCCAGTTCGGATCATTGTTGCAATTCATTCTTAATTGCACAATAGTCGAAGCAAGGGTCATCAAGCTTTTTTTGCAAATCATTCTGAATCGCAACTTGTTCGACTTTCCGCAGCTTTTGCAATTCGGTCGCAATAGCAGCAAGAGGAGAAATATATGCTCTATAGGGAAAGACGGTCGATTTTGGCCGGAATGATAGGGGTGGCATTCGCAGCCGTGCTGGTTGCCTTTCCCGCCGCTGCCCAACAGACAACCAATTCGAAGTTCAAGGTGGTGACGACCTTCACGGTGATTGCCGACATGGCAAAAAACGTGGCCGGTGATGCCGCGATCGTGGAATCGATCACCAAGCCGGGCGCGGAGATCCACAACTATGCGCCGACGCCGGGTGACATCCAGCGGGCACAAGGTGCACAACTCATTCTCTGGAACGGCCTCAATCTGGAGCGCTGGTTCGAAAAGTTCTTCCAGAACCTGCACGACGTCCCCGGTGCCGTCGTCTCCGATGGCATCGAACCGATGGGCATCTCGGAAGGCCCCTATGAAGGCAAGCCCAATCCCCACGCCTGGATGTCGCCGAAGAACGCCCTGATCTACGTCGACAATATCCGTGATGCTTTCGCACAGTATGATCCGGCGAATGCGGAGACCTACAAGGCCAACGCCGAGGCCTACAAGCAGAAGATCGAAGCGACGATCACTCCGATCCGCGCCACCCTCGAAAAAATTCCCGAGGACAAGCGCTGGCTGGTTTCAAGCGAGGGCGCCTTTTCCTATCTCGCACGCGATTTCGGGCTGAAGGAACTCTATCTCTGGCCAATCAACGCCGACCAGCAGGGCACGCCCCAGCAGGTCCGCAAGGTGATCGATGCGGTGAAGGAAAACCAGATTCCAACCGTCTTCAGCGAAAGCACCGTTTCCGATAAACCAGCCCGGCAGGTGGCGCGCGAAACCGGCGCGCATTATGGCGGTGTGCTTTATGTCGACTCGCTGAGCGAAGCCGACGGCCCGGTGCCAACCTATATCGATCTTCTGCGCGTGACCTCCGATACCGTCGCGAAGGGTCTTGCCGATGGGTTGTCGCAATGACCGTGCTGCTTGGCAATCTTGTCCGTCCCGCATCCTCGGATGCGGGATCGGGGATCACGGTAAAGGATGCGACCGTCACTTACCGCAACGGACATACGGCCCTGAGGGACGCGAGTTTCCAGATCCCCACGGGCACGATCGCCGCGCTGGTCGGTGTCAACGGTTCCGGCAAGTCGACGCTCTTCAAGTCGATCATGGGTTTCGTGCGTCTCGCCAGGGGCCACATTCGCGTGCTTGGCATGCCGGTCGAAGAGGCGCTGCGCAAGAACCTCGTCGCCTATGTGCCGCAATCGGAAGAAGTCGACTGGAATTTCCCGGTGCTGGTCGAGGATGTCGTGATGATGGGGCGCTACGGCCACATGGGCATGATGCGCATCCCGAAGGCCGCGGACCACGAGGCAGTGGCCTCCGCGCTCGCCCGCGTCGCCATGAGCGAGTTCCGCAAGCGCCAGATCGGCGAGCTCTCCGGCGGCCAGCGGAAGCGGGTCTTCTTGGCGCGAGCCCTGGCACAGGACGGCCGGGTCATTCTGCTCGATGAACCCTTTACCGGCGTCGACGTAAAGACCGAGGACCAGATCACCAAGCTCCTGCGCGAACTGCGGGATGAAGGCCGGGTCATGCTGGTCTCCACCCACAATCTCGGCTCCGTGCCGGAGTTCTGCGACCGGACCATTCTGATCAAGGGCACGGTGCTTGCCTACGGCCCGACCGTCGAGACTTTTACGCAGGAAAATCTGGAAAAGACCTTTGGCGGCGTGCTGCGTCATTTCGTGTTCAGCGAAGCGCAGAGCGGCAGGCCAACGTCGATCGGCGTCATAACCGATGATGAGCGCCCCCTGATCATGCAGGGTGGCAAAGCGACCGCCCGGAGGTCCGATAGTGGCAATGGGGGCCGGGAATGATAGCCGACCTCCTGCAGCCCTTCACCTATGAATACATGCTCAATGCCATGTGGGTGTCCGCCCTTGTCGGCGGCGTCTGCGCTTTCCTCTCCTGTTATCTGATGCTTAAAGGCTGGTCGCTGATCGGCGACGCGCTCTCGCACGCGATCGTTCCCGGCGTTGCCGGCGCCTATATGCTCGGACTTCCCTTTTCGATCGGAGCCTTCTTTTCCGGAGGGCTCGCTGCCGCAGCGATGCTTTTCCTCAACCAGCGCACCAAGTTGAAGGAAGATGCCATCATCGGCCTGATCTTCTCCTCGTTCTTCGGGCTGGGCCTGTTCATGGTTTCGCTCCAGCCTATGGCGGTCAACATCCAGACGATCGTGCTCGGCAACATTCTCGCCATCACGCCCGAGGATACGCTGCAACTCGCCATCATCGGCTTCGTGTCGCTGGCTGTCCTGCTCGTCAAATGGAAGGACCTGATGGTCACGTTCTTCGACGAGAGCCATGCTCGATCGATCGGTCTCAATCCGACCGTTCTCAAGGTCATTTTCTTCACGCTGCTGTCTGCCTCCACCGTTGCGGCGCTGCAGACAGTCGGTGCATTCCTCGTCATCTGCATGGTGGTGACGCCCGGCGCGACCGCCTATCTGCTGACCGACCGCTTCCCGCGGCTGCTTGTGATCGCGGTCATCATCGGGTCGATGACCAGTTTCGTCGGCGCCTATGCGAGTTACTTCCTCGACGGCGCGACAGGCGGCATCATCGTCGTGCTGCAGACGGCCATCTTCCTGATCGCGTTCTTCTTCGCACCCAAACACGGCATGCTGGCGGCACGTAGACGCGCCGCGCAGGCGCTGGAGGCAGCGCCATGAACATGGTCGAGACGCTTCTTTCGCCTTTCCAGTTCGGCTTCATGGTCAATGCGCTGGTGATCTCGGTGCTGGTCGCAATCCCGATGGCGCTGTTGTCCTGCTTCCTGGTTCTGAAAGGCTGGTCTCTGATGGGAGACGCCATCAGCCACGCCGTCTTTCCCGGCGTGGTTATCGCCTATATCGTCGGCATACCCTTCGCGGTCGGCGCCTTCGTGGCCGGCATGTTTTGCGCTATCGCTACCGGTTTCCTGAAGGATAACAGCCGTATCAAACAGGATACAGTGATGGGCATCGTTTTCTCCGGCATGTTCGGGCTCGGCCTGGTCCTTTATGTCAAGATCCAGTCCGACGTGCATCTCGACCACATCCTGTTCGGCGACATGCTCGGTGTCTCCTGGCGCGACATCGGGCAGTCGGCCGTCATTGCCGCGATCACGGCTGTCATTCTTGGTGTGAAGTGGAAGGACTTCCTGCTGCACGCCTTCGACCCCGCCCAGGCGAGAGCGGTAGGCCTCAGGATCAACCTGCTGCATTACGGCCTTCTCGCCCTCATCTCGCTGACGATCGTCGGTGCCTTGCAGGCGGTAGGCATCATCCTTTCGATCGCGATGCTGATTGCGCCGGGAGCCATCGCCTTCCTGCTCACCCGCAAGTTCAGCACGATGCTGCTCCTCTCCGTCGCCATTGCCGTGATCGGTTCCTTTGTCGGCGTCTACCTGTCCTTCTTCATCGACAGCGCGCCGGCGCCGACCATCGTGCTTGTGCTGGCGATCGGCTTCGTGTTCGCCTTCATCCATGCCACGCGCGGGACGGCCCGGGTTGAGGAATCGCCGATGGACTGATGGACATTGACGAATGTAACAATTTGAACTGCTGCCTAATTCCTACAATCGATTCCGATTTGGGCAATTAGGCAGCAGATAATCAAACCTTCAATTCTCGCTCGACCAGCGCCACCCAATAGGCCGCCCCATATCCCAGCGCTTCATCGTTGAAATCATAGGCCGTATTATGATGCAGCGCCCCATCCACCGCCGGGCCGTTGCCGAGCCAGACATAGCAACCCGGCGCGTTCTGGGCGAAGAAGGCGAAATCGTCGCCTGCCGTCGACGGCGGAAAGCTTGTCTGCACCTTCCCGCCGAAAACCGCGCCGGCCACTGCCAGCGCCCGTGCGGTCGCATCCACGTCATTGATGACAGGCGGAATCCGCCGCTCGAATGCATAGTCCACAGCAATGCCGTACATAGCCGCAGTGCCATGCGCCAATCGTCCGATCTCGGTCTCCAACTGGTCGCGCACATCGGGCGAATAGGCCCGCGCCGTCCCACCGATCTCGACGATATCAGGAATGACGTTCAGCGCCTTCGAGTCGCCCGCCTGCAGGAAACAAGCGCTGACGACGGCCGGTTGCAGCGGATCGACCACCCGTCCGACGATCGTCTGCAGCGATGACAGGAAGGTCCCGGCCGCCGTGATCGGATCGCGGCCGAGATGCGGCTTGGCGCCGTGCGTGCCGGTCCCACGGAAGGTGATGCGCCAGCTGTCGGAGGAGGCAAGCTGCGGCCCCTCGACCACGGCAATCTCATCGACCGCAAGCCCAGGCATGTTATGCAGCCCATAAACCGCGTCGCAGGGGAAAAGCTTGAACAGGCCCTCCTCGACCATGCGCTTTGCTCCGCCTCGCCCTTCCTCGGCCGGCTGGAAGATGAAATGCACCGTGCCGGAAAAATCCTGCGTTGCCGCTAGATGTCGCGCGGCGCCAAGCAGCATCGCCGTATGGCCGTCATGCCCGCAGGCATGCATCTTTCCGGGCACGGTCGATTTATAGGGCCGCTCCGCCATTTCAGGCATGGCGAGCGCATCCATGTCGGCGCGCAGCCCGATCCTGCGTGTGCCGTTGCCGAGCTGCAGCGTGCCGACCACGCCGGTGCCGCCGAGGCCGCGATGCACCGTGATGCCGGCTTCCTCGAGAAGCCTCGCGACGATGCCGCCGGTGCGCTCCTCCTCGAAACCGAGTTCGGGATGGGCGTGCAGGTCGCGGCGCAGGGAGGTCAGAAACGGCAGATCGTCCTTGATCCGGGCGGGAATGCTCATGGCGCAATGCTCCTGGGGCCTGGATATTCTGTCAAACGAAACGGGCGCCCAACCGGCGCCCGCGTCAGATTATCTCTTGTTCATCAACCAGGCAGTAAGTTCAATCCCCAAGAACAGGATGATTTTAGGCCGGCCTAAAATCTGAATCCTTAGGGCATGATGTCGTCCGAAAACTGCTCACACTTTTCGGCATCATGCTCTAGCCCTCCTCGACGAACACCTCCTCACGCTTCTTCTTGACGCTCGGCAGGAAGACGACAATGAGGACGGCGACCGCAATGGCCAGAAGAATGGCGCTGATCGGCCGCGTGACGAAGGTCGTCGGATCGCCGCGCGACAGGATCATGGCGCGCCGGAGGTTTTCCTCGAGCAGCGGCCCGAGCACGAAACCGAGCAGAAGCGGCGCCGGCTCGCAACGAAGCTTTGCTAGCACATAGCCGATGAGCCCGAAGAAGGCGACGGCGTAGAGATCGTAGACGTTGGCGTTGACGCTGTAGACCCCGATCGAGCAGAAGGCCATGATGATCGGGAAGAGTACGTAGTAAGGCACGGT
The DNA here is from genome assembly GCF_057653695.1 of Rhizobium sp. SRDI943. Classification (NCBI taxonomy): domain Bacteria; kingdom Pseudomonadati; phylum Pseudomonadota; class Alphaproteobacteria; order Hyphomicrobiales; family Rhizobiaceae; genus Rhizobium; species Rhizobium sp. SRDI943. The sequence goes on from NZ_CM172787.1 coordinate 3,522,019, forward strand.
CAGGAGTTTCACCCAGAGCCCGATCAGCGGCAGGTTGAGGATGACCAGCATCAGATTGCCGATCCACATGGAGGCGATGATGCCCCAGAACAGCGCCGGCTGCTCGGTGGCGACGTTCGGACCGGGCACGATACCCTGGATGATCATCGCCCCGACCATCAGCGCCATGACGGGGTTGGCGGGAATGCCGAGCGTCAAGAGCGGAATGAACGAGGTCTGCGCACCGGCATTGTTGGCCGATTCCGGTCCTGCGACGCCGGCAACCGCGCCCTTTCCGAACTCCTCCGGCGTCTTCGACATCCGCTTTTCCACCGTATAGGAGGCGAAGGAGGCAAGGATGGCGCCACCGCCCGGCAGGATGCCAAGCGCCGAACCGATCGCCGTACCGCGAATGACCGGTGCGATCATCTCCTTGAATTCCTGGCGGGACGGCAAAAGGCCGGTGACCTTGGCCATCAGCACCGTGCGTGTCGACTCGCCTTCGAGGTTGCGCAGGATTTCCGCCACTCCGAACACGCCGACGGCAAGCGCCACGAAGTTCAGCCCGTCAGCATATTCGCGGATGCCGAGCGTGAAGCGCGGCGTGCCGGTATAGATGTCGGTGCCGACGAGACCGAGCAGCAGCCCCAGCGCCACCATCGCCAGCGCCTTCACGACAGAACCGTGCGCGAGAGCGATCGAGGAAACGAGACCGACGATCATCAGCGAGAAATATTCCGCCGAACCAAATTGCAGCGCGATTGCGGTCAGCGGCGGTGCAAAGATCGCCACGAGAAAGGTTGACACAGTGCCGGCAAAGAACGAACCCAATGCTGCGATGGCAAGCGCTGCGCCTGCCCTGCCCTTGCGGGCCATCTGGTAGCCGTCGATCGCGGTGACGGCAGAGGAGGATTCGCCCGGCATGTTGATCAGGATCGCCGTCGTCGAGCCGCCATACTGGGCGCCATAATAGATGCCGGCGAGCATGATCAGCGAGGAGACCGGTTCAAGCTGGAAGGTGATCGGCAAAAGCATGGCGATCGTCGCCGTGGCGCCGATCCCGGGCAGCACGCCGATCAGCGTGCCGAGCAGCACGCCGATCAGGCAGAAGAACAGGTTTTCCGGAGTGCCGGCTGTTGCAAAGCCGAGCGCGAGATTGCTGAAAAGATCCATCATCGTCTCCTAGAACCGGACCCAGGGGCCGAAGCGCTCGAAAGGCAGGCCGAGCCCGTAGCTGAAGACCCCAACCGAAAAGATCGTCAGCAGCAGCGACAGCACGATCGCGAGGAACACGTTCATCTTTTGCGATGCGAAGCAGGCGATGAAGGCGGTGAGGAACAGTGACGGTGCAAATCCGAGACCGCGCACCGTCAGCCCGAAGAATACCGGTGCCGGCAGGATGAAGAGCATGCCGCGCCAGGCAAACGGGTCGATCGGCTCGCCCTCGACCCGCAGCGCCTGAATGAAGATGATCGCGCCGAGAAGCACGAGCACGCCGGCAAGCACCAGCGGAAAATAACCGGGGCCCATGCGCACTGCCGTGCCGAGGTCGAGCCCCAGCGACTGGATGGCGAAGAAAGCACCGGTCGCGACGAAAAGCGCGCCGCAGATCGCATTGGTCGTATCGAAACTGATGGACTTCATGGTCTCTCCTGGGGTTGGAGATTGTTCGTGTAACGCCGTCACAAAGGAGCTAGCCCCTCATCCGCCTGCCGGCACCTTCTCCCCATAAACGGGCAGAAGGGAAAATGCTGCAAGCCCTTCGCCCCTTGCCGCCGTTGGGTGACGCAAGTCCCCTCTCCCGTTCACGGGGAGAGGGTTGGGGTGAGGGGCTCTTTCGGCATATCCTGGACGAGGACAAGCCTCAGTCAGCATATTCGCCGGCGGCCTCGATGACCGTTTTCCAGCGGGTGATCTCGCTTTCGAGCTTGGCCTTCAGCGCCGCCGGCGTCGCATCGGCGTCAGAGGATGGCGCCGTACCGAGCTCGGCGAAGCGGGCGCCGACATTCGGATCCTTCAGCGCCACCTGCAGCGACTTCGACAGACGTTCGTTGATCTCAGGCGGCGTGCCCTTCGGCGTATAGATGCCGTGCCAGATTCCGACTTCAAAACCCGGCAGCCCGGCTTCGACGGCCGTTGGAATGTCCTTCATAACGTCGAGCCGTTTGGGCGAGGTCACGGCATAGGCCTTGATCGTGCCGCCCTGGATCTGCTTCGTCGTGTTGGTCGTCTGGTCGCACATGACGTCGACCTGACCGCCGAGCAGATCGGTCATGGCAGGGCCGGTGCCCTTATAGGGAACGGTCGTCAGCGGCGTCTGGATGGCGCTCATGAACATCATGCCGCAGAGGTGCGAAGCCGCACCGATGCCGGCATTGGCCACAGTCACCTTGTCCTTGTTGGCCTTGATGTAGTCGATCAGCCCCTTGAGGTCGGTCGGCTCCATGTCCTTGCGGGCAACGATCGTCATCGGCACCTCGGTGACGAGGCCGACATAATCGAAGGCGCCGAGCGTGTCGTAGGCGAGCTTGCGGTAGAGCGTGGCGCTGGTCGCCATGCCGATATGGTGCAGCAGGATGGTGTAGCCGTCGGGATCGGCACTCGCCACGCGGCCGGCGCCGAGCGTGCCGCCGGCGCCGCCGACATTTTCGACGACGATCTGCTCGCCGAGATCCTTTGACATGGATTCGGCGACCAGGCGCGCAACGGTATCCGTCGGGCCGCCGGCCGCAAAGGGCACGACCATGGTGATGGTGCGTTCGGGATAGGTCTGCGCCGAAGCGACGCTGGCGAGAAGTGAGACCGCAGCAGCCGCGGTCAGGCCGAGCATGGCCTTTAGAATTTTCATCGTTTCCTCCCTGATGAAATAAGCAAGCCCGCCGACACATCCTCCGCGCCGGTTCGGATCACCTATTTGCCGCCGGGAAAAATCGACCCGCAATCATTGCAGCCGCTTTCGAAAGACGATTTTGCCAGAGTGCGATGCAGCATGGGTCGATTCGGAAACAAACGGCTCTGGCGGTGGGTGGAAATCCACCCATCGCACCGCGAGATTGCAGCGCCGCCCCAGCTCCGAGCTAGCCTTCGGTGGTCAGCATCCGCTTGTCGAGACCGTATTTCTGCATCTTTTCGTAGAGTGTCTTCCGGGAAATGCCGAGCGACTCATAGACCGGTCTGAGGCTGCCGCCATGCGCCACCAGCGCGCTGGCAATGACCCCTCGTTCGAATTCGGCGACACGCTCAGCAAGCCCGGTCGCTTCCTCGGCTTGGCGCCCGCCATTGTCGAGCCCGAGGACCAGACGATCGGCGGCATTCCTCAATTCACGCACATTGCCGGGCCAGTCGCGCTGAGCGATGTCGGAAGTCACGTCCGGCGGAACGACCATCTCGTCGCGGCCGTAGCGAGCAGCCGCTTCCCGCACCAGCTGCAGGAAAAGCAGCGGAACATCCGCCCGCCGCTGCGACAGAGACGGCACGTGCAGCGTCGCGACGTTCAGCCGATAGAAGAGGTCGGCGCGGAAACGCCCGGCCGCCACCTCCGCTTCCAGATCGACCTTGCTTGTCGCGATGAAGCGCACGTCGAGCGCCACGACCTCGTTCGATCCGAGCCTGGAGATGACCCGCTCCTGCAGCACCCGCAGGAACTTCGCCTGCAGGTCGAAGGGCATGGAGCCGATCTCGTCGAGCAGGATCGTGCCGCCGCGCCCGTGTTCGAACTTTCCATAACGCGGCCTTACCGCACCCGGAAATGCCCCCACCTCATGGCCGAAGAGCTCGCTCTCGATCAGGTTCGCCGGCAGTGCGGCACAATTGATCGCGATGAACGGCCGGCTCGCCCGGGCGCTGATGTCGTGGAGCGCCCGCGCCACCACCTCCTTGCCGGCCCCGGTCTCGCCGACGATCAGCGTATCGGCATCGCTCGCCCCGATCGCCCGGATGCGGTAGCGCAGATCCACCATCACCTGCGTGCGCCCCGGCAGCCGCGCCTCGATATCGTCGCGCTTGCCGGCGACCGCCTTCAGCAGCCGGTTTTCGAGCACCAGGCCGCGCCGCTCCATCGCCCGGCGGATGACGCCGGCAAGCATCTCCGGCGTGAACGGCTTCTCGATGAAATCATAGGCGCCTTCGCGCATCGCCTTCACCGCAAGCTGAACGTCGCCGTGGCCGGTGACGAGAATGACCGGTACCTCCGGGTCGAGCTCGCGGATCTTCTGCATCAGTGTCATGCCGTCGATGCCGGGCATGCGAATATCGCTGACAACGACGCCGGGAAAGCTGTAGCCGATCAGCTCCAGCACGTGGTCGCCGTTCGAATAGGTCTCGACGCTGAAGCCGGAGAGCTCCAGCGCCTGCGCCGTCGAGCGGCGCAGTTCCTCCTCGTCGTCGACCAGCAGGATCTTTGCATCGTTCATTCCGCTGCCTCCGGCATCAGCCCTGCCGCCGATTGCAGCTCGATGCGGAACACCGCGCCTCCTTCGGGATGATTGGCAGCAGTCAGGCTGCCGCCGAAATCCTTGATGATGTTGTAGGAAATCGAAAGCCCGAGGCCGAGCCCCTTGCCGACGCCCTTCGTCGTGAAGAACGGATCGAAGATACGCTCGGCGATCGCCGCCGGCACGCCCGGTCCATGGTCCCGCACCGTCAGCACCACCTTTCCGGCCTCCTCGAAGGCCGAAACCTCGATGCGCCGATCATCCAGCCCTTCCACCGCATCGGCCGCATTCGAGATCACGTTCACCAGCACCTGCTGCAGACGCACCGAACCGGCGCGCACCACCGGCGGACGCGGGCCGAGAGCGAGCAGCAGTTCGGCATCCGCCGCCTTCAACCGCCAGGCGACGATCTCCAGCGTATCGCGCATCGCCTCGTCGAGGGAAACGAGGCCGAGCTTCTCGTTCGGCTTGCGGGCGAAGTTGCGCAGGTGCCGGCTGATCGCAGCCATACGGTCGATCAGCCCGCCGATACGCCGGATATTGTCCCGCGCCTCCTCCGTCCGACCACGGTCGATGAGAACGGAGGCGCTGTCCGTGTAGGTCTTGGCGGCGGCGAGCGGCTGGTTGAATTCGTGCGAAAGCGCAGCCGACATCTGCCCCAGCCCGGCAAGCTTGCCCGCCTGGATCAGATCGGCCTGCGTCTGTCGAAGCTGCTGCTCGGTCAGCCGCCGCTCGGCAATCTCCTCTTCGATGCGGCTGTTGACGCGGGCAAGATCGGCCGTGCGCTCCTCGACGCGCCGCTCCAGCTCGTTGCGGGCCTCGGCCTGCATCTGCATGCGCTCGGCAAGCCGCGCCCGCCGCTGGCGAAGGACGGCCACCGTAAGCCCGGCAATGCAGAGGATGAGAAACACGGCAGCAAGCGCCGTGCGCGCCTGGGCGCGGATGGAACTCGTCTCCATCAGCACGTTCACCGTCCAGTCCTCGGCCGGCATGTAATGCGAGAGCACCAGATATTCGCTCGAACCGCGCTCGCTGGCCAGCGTCATCAGCTCATGCTGCTCGAAGTGGTGACGCGTCACCGGCAGCGCCGCCAGCCTGGCATTGGCATAGCGTCGCGACGCCTCGGTGCGGGCGACGCGGTCGGCCGTCAGCGGCAGGATCGCGCCATAGAGCCATTCCGGGCTGCCGGACATGAAGATGATGCCCTCCGGATCGGAGACGAAGATCTTGTATTCGCCGCCGCCCCAGGAGGACTCGATCATATCGATATCGACCTTGAAGACGATGACGCCACGAATATCCGCGCCGGTCCGGATCGGTGCGGCAAAATAATAGCCGCGCTTCAGCGAGGTGGTCCCGAGCGCGTAAAACCGTGCCTGCCGGCCTTCGATTGCATCCTGGAAATAGGGCCGGTAGCTGAAGTTCTGTCCGACGAAGCTTGCAGGCCCATCGTAATTGCTGGCCGCGATCGTCTCTCCGTCTGGCTTGACCACATAGATATCGGAGGATTTCAGCAGCCCGTTGATCTCCTTGAGATAGAGATTGGCCGCATCGCGCAGCGCCGCATCTTCAGGCGCGCTCACCAGTTCCTTGATGTCGTCGTGATCGGCGATCAGCGCTGGCAGCGCCTCGTAGCGGTTGAGATGGCCGCTGAGTGCCGAAACGGCAAGGCGCAACGCCGTTCCCGCCTGCGCCGAGGCTTCCTCCATATAGGCGCGCGTCGCAATCGCGCTCCCATAGGTGAAGAAGGCGAAGATGATCAGCGGCACGACCAGCAACGCCGTTATCGCACGATATTTCGAAGACAGAACCGGCTCCTCCCCTTTCTGCCTCCACTCCCCAGCGAGGCATACCCGACGGACCGAGTTTAGAGGGGTGGGTAGGGATTTCCAAGGGGCCGCCGAAACTTGACACCCGGCAGGGGTGGATGTCCTATTGCTGCACCGCAAGGAGGCCCCCGCCCATGAGCGACGACCAGACGCCCGCCGATAACAAACTCACCACATCCAAGCGCCGCTGGGCGGCAGAGGGCAAGTTCCTGACCGGCCGTATCAGCCGTCCCGAAGCCGAGCGCCTGCCGCCCGGCCAGCACCTCGTCAAGAACTGGCCGGTGCTCGATCTCGGCCAGCAGCCTGTCATCTCGACCGAGACCTGGCGGCTCGAGGTGCGCGGCCTCGTCGAAACGACGCGCACCCTCACCTGGGCCGACTTCCAGGCGATCGAACAGAGCACGGGGGTGAGCGATATCCACTGCGTCACCACCTGGTCGCGCTACGACAACAAATGGAAGGGCGTTTCGACGCGCAATCTGCTCGACCTCGCCATGCCGAAGCCTGAAGCCGCTTACGTCATGCTGACGAGTTATGACGGCTATACCACCAACCTGCCGCTCTCCGATTTCGCTGCCGAGGATGCGATCCTCGCCACCGCCTGGGAAGGCCTGCCGCTGACACCGGAGCACGGCGGCCCGATGCGCCTCGTCGTGCCGCATCTCTATTTCTGGAAAAGCGCCAAATGGCTGCGCCGCATCGAGCTGATGCCTGCCGACCAGGCCGGCTTCTGGGAAAAGAACGGCTACCACATCTACGGCGATCCGTGGCGCGAGCAGCGCTATTCCGACGACTGAGCTTTCGGTCGCGAGAAGCGACGAAGCGCAAACACGCCAAGTCCGAACAACGCGGCAAGCCCCGTCAGCGACGCCATGCTGGCGGCATGGAATGGGATCTCGCTCCAGCGCGGCTTGACGATATCGGCAGTGTTGAAGGCTTCGTCGCTGAACCGGCAGCTGATCAGCGCAAGCCCGCGCCGCGCCATGTCGGCGTCGACCGCGGAAATGATTTCACCCGCCGCGGCAGCCTCCCGCGGCATCTCGCGCATCGAAAGCAAGACCGCCTTGGTCGCGGCGAGATAGGCATGAGCGCATTCGTTGAACGGGCTTTCCTCATCCGTCACGCTGCCCGGCATCCGGCCCCACAGACAGTAGGAATACTGGATCTCTGCATAGTTCAGCACGCGGCGGAACGGCTGGTTCGTATCGACAGCACGGGATGCAAGATCGACAATCCCACTGCGATAGTCAGACATGACAGCCATCTCGCCGTGGGAAATTTGCGGGATATCCAGGCCCGCATGGCTGCCGCCGTCGCTGCGGCTATGGGCAAAAGCGCTTCCAGCGACCACACAAAAAAACGCGACGGCAGAGAACGCCGTCAACAGCAGTGGTCTGGCTCTGTCGTTTTTCATACTCGCCCGAAAAGTTCAGGGCGCCGGCAAAGCGGCGCCCTTCGATGCGTTCAGTGCAATGCCGTGGCCGGCCGGCCGCGTTGCCCGCCCTTAACGGCAAGCCGCTTTTCCGCCAGCGCCCCGAAGGCGAGGCCGAGCGTTGCCCAGAGGATCACATGCATTCCGAGCGAAGTGGTGCGGAAACGCCAGAGCACCATCGCCGAGAAGTTCTCCGGCACCTCGTTGATCGGCGGCAGCAGAGAGAGCACGAGGCCGATGAAGACGAGATAGGCAACGCCGGCGATAGTCGCGCCGTTCCAGGGACCGAAGCGCCCGGAGAGACGACGTGACAGCGCCACCGCGGCAATGAGCGCGGCAAGCGAAACGACGATCATCAGGAAGAACAGTTCGGTCCTGACGCCGATCGTGTCGGGATTGCCGACCGCCGGCGGAGTGGCGGGATATTTGATGCTGGGAACAAGCACGACCGCCACGAAGGCGGCGATGGCGATGACGGCCGAGGTACCGCGCGGCGAAAGGCTGCTGAAGCGGCCTTGCACGAAAGCGAAAGCGAGCGCGAAGAGCCCACCGACGGCGACGCTGTAGGCCATGACGCCGGTGAAAAGGCCAAGACCGGCCTGTGTGGCGCGGCTGACGATTTCGGGTTCGGCAGCCTCGCCGGCTGCTTGGGCACTTGCCTCCTCGAAAGCGATCGCCGCATCGACCAGCGGCTCGCCGAAAATATGGGCGAAAGCGAAAACGAGGATGCCGGCAATCAGGCCCGCGAGCATGCCGCGAAGCAGAAGGTTTCCAACCATGTCAGGAACTCCGATCGCGAAGCGCTTTAGTGGCAGGGAAAGCCGAGGAGATGGCGGCCGTCATGCACGAATTCGTGCACATACATGCCGTTGAACAGCGCCATCGCGCCTTCCTCGGTGCCGACGAAATAGAGGACGATGAGCATCAGCAGGCCGCCGAAGATCGCCCAGGGCAGGATCTCTCCTACAGGGATCGGCGCCGGTACTGCTACGGGCGCGAAAGTGGTGTCAGACATGTATTCCTCCGGGAATGACGCGTTCAGTCGAAAGAGTGCTCGTGCAGTAGGGTCTGACTTCCAGCGCGAAGAGCTTTCGACACGCTGGTCACAGTGGCGCGACCGCGCCGGACTTACACCGGCTTCCAAACCCGCAACAGCACGGTTATATCTGCACGCCGAAGAGACTGTCAACGAAACTTCACAAGCCGGCGAAGGACGCTGTCGCCGCATTCCGGGAGGCAAGAACGGCTGTGAACACGCGCCTCACCTGGATCTGCCATGGCGCGACGGCGGCAAGCCGCAAGGCCCTGTTCCCGCTCGACGAACCGCTGGAGGACAAGGCAGTGGAGGAGGCCGGCAGGATGATCGCTCTGCCCCGCGCCGACCTTATTGTCACGAGCCCCGCCTTGCGCGCCCGTCAGACTGCCGATGCGCTCCGCCTCGAAGCCCAAATAGATCAGGCGCTTTGCGACTGCGACCATGGCCGCTGGGCCGGCAGGTCGATCGCGGCCATCGGGACCGAAGAGCCGGAGAACCTCGTGGGGTGGATGAGCGATCCGGAAGCGGCCCCGCATGGCGGCGAGAGCCTTGTTGATCTGCGCACGCGCATCGCCGGCTGGATGGATGAGCAATCGAGCCTCGGCGGCCATGTGATCGCCGTTAGCCACGCGGCCGTCATCCGGGCAGCGATCGTGCATGTACTGCAGGCGCCGCTCTCCTCCTTCTGGCTGAGCGACGTCGAGCCGCTTTCCGTCATCCGCATGACCAGCAACGGACAGCGCTGGTCTCTGCGCTTCCAGCATTAGAGACTGCTGATCTTATCCAGCTTTGCACAAGCAAATCGCGTCATCTATGTTGAACCCGGCTTTGCGGGGACTACTTCCTTGTCCCAAGGAGATGGAAGAATGACATATGATTGGAGTGGCGAGCGCACGCGACGCCTGCGTTTTATGCGTGTCGCCACAGTCACGGTTCTGGTCGGTCTCATCTTCAGCGTTCCGCTGCTGATCGTCACCGCCTGAAGCACGAGAAAGGGCGAGCGATGCATTAGCACGCTCGCCTTCGTTCTTTTCCCGCATCAGCCGGTCTCCCGAACCACGAAGGCGATCGCGCTGATAACGACGCCCTAGTTCCCCACAGGCCCCGTCGGGTCTCTCTGCGGCACAGCAACAGGCTGCCGCCTCTGATAATTCGCCTTCTGGTTTCAACAAACATTTCAGACTTTCGTGATATTTCCGCGAAGGTGGAGATGGAGAAGGCATAATGCCGGTGTTTTTCCAAAGCAGGGCCGGACGGCAATGCGTGTCGATCGTGGTGTCTGGAGTGACCCTCTGGCTTCTCGGCACGCTGCTACAGCTCGACGACAGCCTGGTCGCCTTCATGACCGGCTTCGGCGAGTACGGCGCCGACAAGCTCGTTCTGGCGCTCGGCATCGCCGGCGCCATGAGCTTCGTCTATTCGGTGCTGCGCATCGCCGACCTGCGTAAGGAAATGGAACTGCGCGCGGCCGCCCAGGCAAAAGCCGATTGGACCGCAACCCACGACCATCTCACCAAGCTGCCGAACCGCTACGCCTTCGAGCGCAAGAGCCTCTCCCGGCCGATCAAGGACGACGAGGCCGAGATCGAGGAGTGGGACCGCAACGTCACCATCTTCTCCGTTGACCTCGACGGCTTCAAGAAGGTCAATGACCTCGTCGGCCACAAGGGCGGCGACATCCTGTTGATCGAGGTTGCCAGACGCATCTGCGCGCTCGGCAATGCCGATTGCGTCTATCGCTTCGGCGGCGACGAATTCATCATCGTCGCCTTCGCCCTGACGGCGCAGCGCGAGGAGCGTTTTGCCAAGCTGCTGATCCAGGCCGTCACCCGGCCGATCCATATCGATGGCTTTGCCGTCGAAGTCGGCGCCAGCGTCGGCTATGACCGCTGGGCCGAGGGAGCCGAGCCGCTGGAAGATGCCGCCCACCGTGCCGACCTCGCCATGTACGAGGCGAAATCACGCGGACCCAACCACTATTTCGTCTTCGAACCTTCGATGCAGGACAAGGTAACGGAACGCGCCGCGCTGGAAACCAGGCTGCGCGCCGCGATCTCCAACAAGGCGATCAAGCCCTTCTATCAGCCGCTGATCGACCTCAAGACCGGCCAGCTCTGCGGCTTCGAGGCGCTGGCGCGCTGGATCGGCGACGACGGCGTCAACATCCCGCCGCCGGTCTTCATCGATATCGCCGAGGAAACCGGCATGATCACGGCATTATTCGAGGATCTCCTCACCCAGGCCTGCAGCGACGCACTCGCCTGGCCGGATCATGTGACGTTGTCCTTCAACGTCTCGCCGGTGCAGATGGAAGACAGATTGCTGACATCGCGTATTCTCAAGGTCCTTTCGGCAAGCCGGCTGCCGCCGCAGCGCCTGGAAGTGGAGATCACCGAAAACGCGCTGATCCAGGATCCCGCCATCGCCGCCCTCATTCTCGACGAGCTGCACGCCGCCGGCATCCAGATCGCACTCGACGATTTCGGCACGGGCTATTCGAGCCTCGCCCAGCTTTCCCGCTATCGTTTCGACAAGATCAAGATCGACAAAAGTTTCATCGCCACCTATCGCGACGACGAGCGGCAGGAAAAGATCGTCCGCGCCATGCTCGGCCTCGGCAGGAGCCTCAACATCAAGACGACGGCGGAAGGCATCGAGGAGCACGGCCAGCTCGCCTTCCTGCTGCAGCTTGGCTGCGACATCGGCCAGGGCTATCTTTTCGGCAAGGCGATGCCCGCCGCCGAGGCGGGCATCTTCATCAGCGATCGCAATACCAAATTGGCCTCGACGGGCTGACGGAACGCTCTACCTTTTGTTTTGACGCAATTCCCGGCAAAACCGCTTCGCGCTTTGCCGGGAATTTGCTTTAAAAAACCTGGCGCATGATCACGAACAGCACGAAGGCGATCGCGATCGAGGCCGGCAGCGTCAGCACCCAGGCCATCACCATGTTGCGCACGGTCGACCATTGCAGGCCGGAACCGTTGGCCGCCATAGTGCCGGCAACGCCTGATGACAGCACATGGGTGGTCGAGACCGGCAGGCCGAGATGGTCGGCCGAGGCGATAGTGACCATCGCCACGACTTCGGCTGCCGCGCCCTGACCATAGGTCAGATGCGTCTTGCCGATCTTTTCGCCAACGGTGACGACGATGCGCTTCCAGCCCACCATCGTACCGAGGCCGAGCGCGATCGCGACCGCCACTTTCACCCAGAGCGGGATGAACTTCGTCGCGTTGTCGACCGCCTTGTGGTAGCTCGTCACCGCGCTGAGGTCGCCGGCATCCATCGGCAGCAGCTTCTGCTTGTCGATCAACTTCAGCGCTTCGCCAATCAGATAGATGTCGTTGCGGACGTTGCCGACGAGATTGGTCGGCACCGCTTCGAGCGTCGGGAAGCCGGCGACTTCAGCACTTGTCTGGTGGATATATTGCTGCAGGGCCGGCGTCGTCGCATCCGTCCAGGTCTTGTTCTTGACGGCGTTGCCGACTTCGGCCTTGTAGTCCGCAACCGTAACGCCCGGCTTCACATATTTGCCGAGTGCGGTTTCCACATGGGCTGATGCTGACTTGTAGGCTTCGAGATAGTTGACATCCGGCGTGCGGTTCAGCGCGAAAGCCGTCGGCACCAGGCCGATCAGGATCAGCATGATGAGGCCCATGCCCTTCTGCCCGTCGTTGGAGCCGTGGGCGAAGCTGACGCCGGTGCAGGTGAAGATCAGGATCGCACGGATCCAGGGCGGCGGCGGCTGGTTGCCCTTCGGCTCTGCGTAGAGCGCCTTGTTGCGCACCAGAAGCTTCATGACCAGCAGGAGGACAGCGGAAAGACCGAAGCCGATGAGCGGCGAGATCAAAAGCGACAGGCCGATATTGGTCGCTTGCGACCAGTCGACACCGCTGGTCGCTGTGCCTGCCGGCGCCAGGAACTGGTTGGCAAGGCCGACGCCGATGATCGAGCCGACCAGCGTATGCGAACTCGACGACGGCAGGCCGAGATACCAGGTGCCGAGATTCCAGACGATCGCGGCAATCAGCAGCGCGAAGACCATGGCAAGGCCGGAGCCGGAACCGACCTGCAGGATCAATTCCACCGGCAGCAGCGCCAGAATACCAAAGGCGACGGCGCCGCTCGAGGTCAGCACGCCGAGGAAGTTGAAGAAGCCGGACCAGATAACGGCGAATTCCGCCGGCATGGAACGGGTGTAGATCACGGTTGCGACGGCATTGGCCGTATCATGGAAACCGTTGACGAACTCGAAGCCGAGCGCGATGAGCAGTGCAAGGCCTAGGAGAATCCAGGGAACGGCGACTGCGGTTGTCAGGTCGCGGCCGAGTGCATAAGCGACATATCCAAGGCCGCAGACCAGAACGAGCGCGAACAGCGGCAAGAACCACTTGTTGGCCGAATTCGAACTGTGGAGCGGGTGGGAAGCGTCGCTATGAACCTGGCTGGGGGCAATATCGGCCATGGCATAGTTCCTTATTCCGTTTTGCAAATTTGCCTTTTGTTAATAAATCCGCCGCGTGAAGCTCTCATGACGCCCCGACTGAACCGCCCGTAAGCCACTGATGCTGGGCGATATTGACGGTGATGCGCCTGGTACCGTCGCCTCCATAATAGATGCCGCGTTGCGATCCCAAGCGGCTGACGATGGTTGTCTACGCAATGACAAAAGCGCGCCCCGAGCGAATAAATCCTTCCCGCCTGGACATCCGACGCTAACTTCGGTCATCTCACACCCGCGCGGAGTCTTGGAAGACATGTCATCGACCGACCTGCTGCTGACCTTCAACACCGGCTCCTCGAGCGTTAAGATCGGCATCTTCGCGATAGACGGCGCCAAGGCGCGGCGCATCGGCAAGGGCGTGATCGATTTCCGCGCCGAACCGCTGTCGCTCGGCCTGACGAAAGCATCGCAGATAGTCGAGATGCCGTTGAAGGCCGCGGTGACCGAAGATCTGCACGGCGTCATCGATGAGACCTTCGCGCTTCTCGCCGATCATTTCGACATGACCGCCGCGCGCGCCGCCGGCCACCGCGTCGTCCATGGCGGCGACCGGTTTACCAAAGCGATCGCGCTCGACGCCGCCGCAATCGATGCCATCGATGCGCTGACCCCGCTTGCGCCCTTGCACCAGCCGCAGGCGCTGCGTTTCATCCGCGCCCTCAAGCATCTGAAACCGCATCTTGCCCATATCGCCTCCTTCGATACCGCCTTCCATGCCACGCAGGACGATCTCGTTCGCCGCTTCGCCATTCCCCGCGCGCTGCATGACGAGGGCATCAAGCGCTACGGCTTCCACGGCCTCTCCTACAAATTCATCGCCGGCGAGCTTCGCCGCAAGGCGCCGCACCCGGCAAAGGTGGTCGTCGCCCATCTCGGCAGCGGCGCCAGCCTCTGCGCATTGGATAACGGCGTCAGCCGCGATTGCAGCATGGGCTTTTCGACGCTGGATGGCATCCCGATGGCGACGCGTCCGGGCTGGCTCGATCCCGGCGTCATCCTGCATCTGGCCGGTCAGAGGAAGCAGTCCTTCGAGGAGATCGAAGATCTGCTCTATCATCGCAGCGGCCTGCTCGGCGTCTCCGGCATCACTGCCGATACGCGCGAGCTGTTGAAGGACAGCCGGCCGGAGGCGCGCCAGGCGATCGAGCTATTCACGCTGCGCATTGCCGGCGAAATCGGCCGCATGGCGGCAACGCTTGGTGGCCTTGACGCCATCGTCTTCACCGCCGGCATCGGCGAGCATCAACCGGAGATCCGCGCAGGTGTGACCAAGCGGCTGTCCTGGCTTGGCCTTGCAACCGACGAAAAGGCCAATGCTGCCAATGATTTCACCATCAGCACGCGGGAAAGCCGCATCGCCGCCCATGTCATCGCCACCGATGAGGAACAGACCATCGCCGAGGAGGCGCTGTCCGTTCTTCGCAGTGACTGATCCAGATCAACAGCATTCCGGCATCCGCCGGTAGAATTGACGTTGAAGACGTTCTCGAACGGGAGAAACCCATGGAAAAGCATGTCTCGACCGCTGCCCTTACCGATGCCGAACTCACCCTGATCGACCGCTATTGGCGCGCCGCCAATTATCTCTCCATCGGCCAAATCTATCTGCTGACCAATCCGCTGTTGCGCGAGCCGCTGAAACCAGAGCACATCAAGCCCCGCCTGCTCGGCCATTGGGGCACGACACCCGGCCTCAACTTTATCTATGCACATCTGAACCGTCTCATCCGCGCCCGCGATCTCGACATCATCTATATGTGCGGCCCCGGCCATGGCGGGCCGGGCATGGTCGCCAACACCTATCTCGAAGGCATCTACAGCGAGATCTATCCCGATATTTCCGAGGATGCCGAAGGCATGCGCAAGCTCTTCCGGCAATTCTCCTTCCCCGGCGGCATTCCGAGCCACGCGGCACCCGAAACACCGGGCTCGATCCACGAGGGTGGCGAACTCGGCTACGCCCTCGTCCATGCCTATGGCGCCGCCTTCGACAATCCCGACCTGATCGTTGCCTGCGTCGTTGGTGACGGCGAAGCCGAAACCGGGCCTTTGGCTGCGAGCTGGCATTCCAACAAGTTTCTGAACCCTGCCCGCGATGGCGCCGTTCTGCCGATCCTGCATCTGAACGGCTACAAGATCGCCAACCCCACCATTCTTGGCCGCGCCAGCCACGAGGATTTGCAGAGCCTCTTTGAAGGCTATGGCTATGAGCCCTTCTTCGTCGAGGGTCACGAGCCGCGCGACATGCACCAGCAGATGGCTGCAACCTTCGACAGGGTCTTCGACCGCATTCGCGAAATCCAGAAGGAAGCCCGCAATGGTAGGGCGCCCGATATCTGCCCGCGCTGGCCGATGATCGTGCTGCGCAGCCCGAAGGGCTGGACAGGACCGAAGGAAGTCGACGGCAAGAAGGTCGAAGGCTTCTGGCGCGCCCACCAGGTGCCGGTCTCCAACTGCCGCGAGAATGAAGGGCATCGCAAGATCCTCGAGGACTGGATGAGCAGCTATGATCCGAAAGACCTGTTCGGCAGCGACGGCCGGCTGAAACCCGAGCTGCGGGCGCTAGCCCCTGTCGGCAAACGCCGCATGGGCGCCAATCCGCACGCCAACGGCGGCTTGCTGCGCCGGGAGCTCGACGTTCCCGATATCCGCGACTATGCGGTCGATATCGGCAAGCACGGCAGCGCCATGGTGCAGTCGACGGAAATCCTCGGCCATTACCTGCGCGACACGATGAAGCGCAACACGAAGGCTGCCAATTTCCGTATCTTCGGCCCCGACGAGACAGAATCGAACCGTCTCGGCAGCGTCTTCGAAGTCACCGACCGTGTCTGGATGGAGGGTATCGAACCCTACGACGTCCACTTGTCTCGGGATGGACGTGTCATGGAGGTGCTGAGCGAACATCTCTGCCAGGGCTGGCTGGAAGGCTACCTGCTGACTGGCCGGCACGGCCTGTTCTCCTGCTACGAGGCCTTCATCCACATCATCGATTCCATGTTCAACCAGCACGCCAAATGGCTGAAGGTGACGCGGGAACTCGCGTGGAGAAAGCCGATCTCGTCGCTGAATTACCTGCTGACCTCTCACGTCTGGCGTCAGGACCACAACGGCTTCAGCCATCAGGACCCCGGTTTCGTCGACCTCGTCGCCAACAAGAAGGCCGATATCGTCCGCATCTACCTGCCGCCGGATGCCAACACCCTGCTCTGGGTCGGCGACCATTGCCTGCGCACCTATGACCGCATCAATGTCATCGTCGCCGGCAAGCAGCCGGAGCCGCAATGGCTATCGATGGACGAGGCGGTGAAACATTGCGAGGCCGGCATCGGCATCTGGCACTGGGCGAGCAACGAGGACGACACCATCCTGCCTGATCTCGTCATGGCCTGCGCCGGCGACGTGCCGACCATGGAGACGCTTGCTGCCGTCGACCTGCTGCGTAAGGCCATTCCGGAACTGAAGATCCGCACCGTCAACGTCGTCGATCTCCTCGCACTGCAATCCAGGGATCAGCATCCGCACGGCCTGACCGACGAGGCATTCGATGCGATCTTCACCGCCGACAAGCCAGTCATTTTCGCCTATCACGGCTATCCCTATCTCATCCACCGCCTGACTTATAAACGCACCAACCACCGCAACTTCCACGTCCGCGGCTTCATCGAGGAAGGCACGACGACCACACCCTTCGACATGACCGTCCTCAACGAACTCGACCGCTTCCACCTCGCCATCGAAGCGATCGAGCGTGTGCCGGGCCTGAAGGAAAGAGCAGGAGAAGCGCTCGCCGCCTTCCGCGGCAAGCTCGCGGAGCATCACGACTATGTCCGTGAATATGGCGAGGACATGCCGGAGGTCCGAAACTGGACGTGGCCGACGGCGTGAAGCGAAAACCAAACGGAATCGCACGGAACTGGTCGGCGGAGATCATCCGGCGGAAACAATCGTCAAGCAAAGTCTAAAGTTGGTGAAAACCATCGGCGCACTGTTCCTGGAAGACCGCATCGTAGGCTATGTGTCTCGAGCAAGCTTCAAGGCCGTCGACCGAGGAAACGACATGAAAAGTTTCGCTGCCACGCTTACCGCCGCCCGGCTGGAAAAGGCGCTCGCCTTCTACATGACGCCCGAAGCCCAGCGCGATGGCTCAGACGATGCCGTCAAGTCAGCTGAGCAACGAGCCGCATACGAGACCCGCGCCGGCGAACGCGCCCGCAACACGGAAGAGGGTGCCGAAGCCTGGTAAGAAGTTGCACCGAGCAACCCTTGCGGGTGGCCTATACACCTTCAAGCCGAACCTTTTCCTTCATGCGCCAGACCCGCGGCGTTTCTCCGGTGTATTTAACGAAGAAGCGCGAGAAATAGGCGGGGTCGGCAAAGCCGAGCCGAAATCCGATCTCCTGAACGCTGCCCAGCGTAAAAACCAGCTGGCGTTTCGCCTCTTCGACAAGTTTGCCGGCGATCAGTTCATGGGGAGTGTTGCCGGTCATCGACCGGACGATGCGGGTGAGATGTGTCGGCGAAACCCCAAGCTCCCTGGCGTAGAAAGACGCGGGCTTGTGGGATCGAAAATGTTGCTGAATGAGCTCGCTCAGCATGTCCATCCGCCGCTCGTTCTCGTTGGGCGGAAGCTCGCGCGTATTTCCCTCATGGGAAATCCTCGCCGTCAGCCGCAGCGCCAGGGCGACATAGGCGGCCAACGCCTCGTTGCGGCCGCTGCGGCGGTTTTCGAATTCATCGCCCAGCCGCTTCAACGTCTGCATGACATAGACTGCCTCGGCATTATCGGGATCGAGCGGCGTCAGATGCGGCGCCGCCAGCCATTCGCCGAGCTGGCTTCGATCACCGAGCGGATGGCTGAGATGGGATCTCAACAGGGTGATCACCAGGCCGTCGATATCGCGTGAAAAACGAAAACCATGATTGAGCCCGGGCGGCACGGTGATGATCACCGGCGGAAGGATGGCATGGCTCTTTTCGCCGAAGATCGCATCGCCCGAACCGCTTTCGATGTACAATATCTGAAAGAAACTCTCGTGACGATGCGGGCTAATCTCCCATTGATGCAAACTGCTGCGGGAGCGAATAGTTTCGCAATGCACCCAAAAATCCGGCTCTCGCCCGGTCTTTTCGCCGTAGAGTTCATAGGTAGGGATATGTTTGCTCATGGGGCTCCGTGAGAATTCTCCCGATCCAATGTTCGATTAGTGCAATTTTTAGGTTGGAATGTCCATTGCTGCGGCAAGCGCGGCAAGGCAGAATCTGGCAAAACGCAAAAATGCAGGGAGGAAGCATTTGCGAACTCAGGTCGCCATCATCGGTTCGGGACCATCCGGCCTGCTGCTCGGCCAGCTTCTGACCGAAGCCGGCGTCGACAATGTCATTCTCGATCGTGTGAACAAGGATTACATCCTCAGCCGGGTTCGCGCCGGCGTTCTGGAGGAAGGCACCGTCGGGCTGCTGGATCAGGCCAAATCAGGCGCGAGGCTGCATTCCGAAGGCCTGCCGCATGACGGCTTCTCACTGACCTTCGACGGACGCGACCATCGCATCGACCTTCACGAATTGACCGGCGGCAGGCGTGTCACCGTCTACGGACAGACCGAAGTGACGCGCGATCTCATGGAGCGGCGCGAAGAAAGTGGCTCCCCGTCGATCTACGATGCCGTCGATGTCGCGCCGCATGACTTCGACGGCCATTCTCCTTTCGTCACCTATGTGAAAGACGGCGTTGCCAAGCGCATCGATTGTGACTTCATCGCCGGCTGCGACGGGTTTCACGGCGCCAGCCGCAAGGCCGTTCCGGAGCGGGCGATCAGGAGTTTCGAGAAGGTCTATCCCTTCGGCTGGCTGGGGGTCCTTGCCGACGTGGCGCCTGTCAGCCATGAGCTGATCTACGCCAACCATCCAAGGGGCTTTGCGCTTTGTTCGATGCGCTCGGCCACCCGCAGCCGCTACTACATCCAATGTGCGCTCGACGAGAAGATCGGGGACTGGAGCGACGACCGTTTCTGGGACGAGTTGAGACGGCGGCTGCCGACGCATCATGCCGAAGCATTGGCGACCGCGCCGTCCTTCGAGAAATCGATTGCGCCGCTGCGCTCCTTCGTCGCCGAACCGATGCGTTTCGGCCGGCTTTTCCTGGTCGGCGACGCCGCCCATATCGTCCCGCCGACCGGCGCCAAGGGATTGAACCTCGCCGCCAGCGACGTCCATTATCTTTTCTCCGGGCTGATCGAGCATTACCGTGAAGGCTCGAATAGTGGCATCGACGCTTACTCGCAGAAGGCGCTCGCCCGTGTATGGAAAGCCGTGCGGTTTTCCTGGTGGATGACGACGATGATGCATCGTTTTCCGGATACCGGTGATTTCGACCAGAAGATCCAGGAGGCGGAACTCGACTATCTCACCCATTCCCGCGCCGCCTCGACAGCGCTCGCGGAGAATTATGTGGGATTGCCATTCTGAGACGAGGATAGTTCCGCATCCCACACTCATAATCGTTTGGCCATGGATTACGGCATTTATTTCATTTTACATCACCATTTCGCATGACAAGCTAACGCTCAATTTTGAGCGGCTAGCGAATACGGCGCGGGAGTGCGCCAAAAAGGGAGAGAGAGAATGAAGAAGCTATTTCTGGCCGCCGTTGCGGCCGTCGTGCTCAGCGGCACGGCCTATGCAGACACCATCAAGGTCGGCGTCATCGGCCCGTTCTCCGGTCCGTTCGCGCTGCAGGGCAAGAACTTCAAGGCCGGCATCGACGCCTATATGGCGGTCAACGGCAACACGGTCGGCAGCGATACGGTCGAGATCGTCTATCGCGACGTGCCGCAGGCCGACCCCGCCCAATCCAAGGCGCTGGCGCAGGAACTGATCGTCAAGGAAAAGGTCCAGTATCTTGCCGGCTTCTACTTCACGCCCGATGCCATGGCGGTCACGCCGATCCTGACACAGGGCAATGTGCCGATGGTCATCATGAACGCCGCCACCTCGGCGATCGTCACCAAGAGCCCGCTCGTCGTCCGCACCTCGTTTACCACCTGGCAAACTTCGACGCCGATTGCCAAGGTCGCCTTCGACGCCGGCGTCAAGAAGGTGATTTCCGTCGTCAGCGATTACGGCCCCGGCATCGACGCCGAGAACGCTTTCAAGGCCGGCTTCGAAAAGGCCGGCGGCCAGGTGGTCGAGGCGATCCGCATGCCGCTTGCGACCAACGACTTCAGCCCGATCATGCAGCGCATCAAGGATTCCGGAGCGGAGGGCGTGTTCGCCTTCCTGCCCTCCGGTCCGACGACGCTCGGCTTCGTCAAGGCTTACAACGACAATGGCCTGAAGGCTGCCGGCATCAAGTTCTTCGCGCCGGGTGACCTGACGCAGGAATCCGATCTGCCGGCGCTCGGCGATGCCGCACTCGGCATCCAGACGACCTTCCACTATGCCGTGTCGCACGATTCTCCCGAGAACAAGGCTTTCGTCGAGGCGGCGACCAAAGCGATCGGCAACAAGGCCGAACTTTCCTTCCCCTCAGTCAGCGCCTATGACGGCATGTATGTCATCTACAAGATGATCGAGGCGACGGGCGGCAAACAGGATGCTGAGAAGGCCGTCGATGCGGTCAAGGGCCTTGCCTGGACGAGCCCGCGCGGCCCGGTTTCGATCGATCCGGAAAGCCGTCACATCACGCAGAACATCTATCTGCGCGAAGTGACGAAAGCCGATGACGGGACCTACATCAACAAGGAGATCCAGACTTTCGAGAAGCAGGGCGATCCGGGCCTGGCGGCCGTCAAGTAACATCGAGTGTCAAGACAGGTGACAGGCTTGGCCTGCGATCAGGCCGAGCCCGTCGCTTGGAAGCAAGGTATTTCCATGCAGACAGTCTTCAGCATAGCCGTCGACGCTCTTGCCTATGGCATGGTGCTGTTCGTGATCTCGATTGGCCTTTCGGTGACCATGGGGCTGATGCGTGTCGTCAACCTCGCCCATGGCGCTTTCGCGATGATCGGCGGCTATATCGCCTCCTATGTCGCCCGCGACCTTGGCCTTGGTTATGCCGCGGCGGTCATCGCCGCCGTTGTCATCACCATCATCGTCGCCATTCCGATCGAGCGTTTTCTCTACCGCCGGATCTATGGCGCGCCGGAACTGACCCAGGTGCTGATGACCATCGGCATCACCTTCTGCGTCATCGGCATCGCCAATTATGTCATGGGGCCGACGCTGAAGACCATACCGCTTGCCGGTGCACTGCAGGGGTCAGCCGATCTCGGCTTCCGCACCATTCCCGTTCACCGGCTTTTCGTCATCCTCTGCGGCTTGGTCGTGGCGCTCGCCCTCTGGTTTGCGATCGACAGGACCAGCTTCGGCGTCAAGCTGCGCGCCTCCGTCGATGATGCGGCAATGGCTGCGGCACTCGGTGTGCGCACCGAGATCATCTATGCGGTGAGCTTTGCCGTTGCCGTCGGGCTTGCCGCCTTCGGTGGCGTGGTCGGCGCCGAACTCCTGCCCGTCGAACCCTATTACGCGCTGCGCTACATGGTGACCTTCCTGGTCGTCGTCTCCGTCGGCGGCGCGGGCTCCATTCCAGGTGCACTGATCGCCTGTCTGCTGCTGGGCGCGATCGATACCACAGGACGGTATCTGATGCCTGAATTCGGCGAATTCTTCTTCTATCTCGCCGTGATCGCAATCATCTGCGTCTTCCCGCGCGGCCTTGCCGGAAGGGCGAAATAAGATGGCGCTTGTCATGAACAACGAAAACGAAGGTCTCCAGCATCGGCGCGGGTTTATCGGCCGCGATCTTATCGGAATAGCGGTCATCTTAGCCGTTGCCGCGATCGGCTATTTCGCCTTCCCCGATAATCTCGCACTTTTGACCCGGATGATCACGATCGCGCTGCTCGTCCTGTCTCTCGATCTCGTGACCGGTTATTGCGGCGTCGCAACGCTCGGCCATGCAGCACTTTTCGGCTCCGGCGCCTATGCCGCCGGGATCCTGTCGGCGCATTACGGCATCAATGACCCGCTGCTGATGATGCTGGCCGGCATTGCCGGTGGCGCGGTTGCCGGGTTGCTCTGCGGCGCCATCATCCTGCGTGCGCATGGACTGCCGCAGCTGGTGCTGTCGATTGCGCTGATCAACCTCTTCCATGAATTCGCCAACAAGGCCTCGTCATGGACAGGCGGCAGCGACGGACTTTCCGGCATCGCGCCGGACCCGGTCTTCGGTCTCTTCGAATTCGATCTCTACGGTCACACCGCCTTCTTCTTCGGAATGGCGCTGCTGCTGATCGTCTTCGTGCTGCTGAGGGTCCTGGTTCGCTCGCCCTTCGGCATGCTCTGCCGCGCCATCAAGCAGGACCCGCTGCGCATCCGCGCCATGGGCGCCTCGCCGAAGGCAGCTCTCATCAGGATGTACGCGATCTCCGGCGCCGTTGCCGGTGTCGGCGGCGCCTTGAACGCGATTTCGACACAGGTCGTCGGCCTCGACAGCCTGTCTTTCACGCAGTCGGCCGAAGCGCTGGTCATGCTAGTGCTCGGCGGCACCGGTTCTCTCTTCGGAGCACTTTCCGGCACTCTCATCTTCATGCTCTTCGAGGACTATGTCTCCGCCGCCAATCCCTTCCATTGGCTGACCATGGTCGGCGCGCTGCTGATCGCCGTCGTGCTCTTTGCGCCGAAAGGTCTCTATGGCACGGCCGCAGCCTTCGTTGGCCGCCGCAGGGAGCAGCGCTGATGAGCCCGGTCTTCGAAGTCGCCAATCTCAAGAAAGCCTTCGGCGGCCTGGCCGTCACCAATAATGTCTCGCTCACGATGTCGCCTGGCGATCGCATCGCGCTGATCGGCCCGAACGGCGCCGGCAAGACCACCTTCGTCAACCTCGTGACCGGCAATCTATCGCCCGATTCCGGCGAGGTTCGTCTCGGCGGCGAGGTGGTGACGAAGGTCGATGCGATCGGCAGGGTCAGACGCGGCCTTGTCCGCTCCTTTCAGGTGACGCGGCTCTTCCAGGACATGACGCCGGCCGAACATGTGGGACTTGCCGTCCTTCAGCGCGATGGAAAGACCGGGCACATGTTCGGCAATTTCCTGCGCATGCCCGATGTCATGGCCGAGGTCGATGATCTCCTTGGAAAACTCGGACTGGCTTTCCTGATGCATCGCAAGGTCAGCGAAATCGCCTATGGCCAGCAGCGACTTCTCGAGATCGCCGTGGCGCTGGCGCTGAAGCCGAAAGTGCTGTTGCTCGACGAGCCGGCAGCCGGCGTGCCGCAGAGCGATACCGGCCGCATCGAGCAGGCGCTCGCCGATCTGCCCGCCGATCTCGCTGTGCTGATGATCGAACACGACATGGATCTCGTCTTCCGTTTTGCCAAACGCGTCATCGTGCTTGCATCAGGCACGATCATCTTCGATGGCCTGCCGGAAGACGTCAACAAGGATGCGCGCGTGCGCGAGGCCTATCTCGGGAGCTATGCCAATGCCAGCCCTGTCGCTTGAGGTCGAGAATCTGTCGGCCGGATATGGGCCGACGAGAGTGCTCGAAGGCATTTCCTTCTTCGTGCCGGCAGGCGCCCGGCTTGCCGTGCTCGGCCGCAATGGCATGGGCAAGACCACGCTGCTCGCGACGCTTGCCGGGCAGACCAGGCGATACGAGGGCAGCATCCGCCTCGGCGATTCGGATGTCACGACGGCACCGAGCGCTGCACGCGCGCACAAGGGCCTCGGATATGTGCCGCAGGCACGCTGCGTCTTCCCGACGCTGACGGTCGAAGAAAATCTCTTCGTCGGCTTGAAGGCGCGACCGAAGACGGCGCTGGAGGAAGCCTATTCGATGTTCCCGCGCCTGAAGGAGCGCCGCCGCAACCTCAGCAGCCAGCTTTCCGGCGGCGAGCAGCAGATGCTCTCCACGGCTCGCACCATTCTCGGTCGCCCCTCTGTCCTGCTGCTCGACGAACCGCTGGAGGGCCTGGCACCCGTTATCTGCGAGGAACTGATGGCGGCCTTCACCGACCTCGCCAAGACGGGAGACATGACCATCCTGCTGGTCGAGCAGCGCATCCAGAGCGCGCTCGATTTCGCCGATCAGGTCGTCATTCTCGAACGCGGCAGACTGGCCTGGACCGGAACGCCGGAAAATCTCACCAGGGATCACGAGGCTGTCGAAAGCCTGCTCGGGGTCGGCGGCCTGCATTGATGGGATGATCGGCAGAAGCTCAGGCTCTGCTGATCGGTCCCATTCCGTCTTCAAGGTTGCTCTTGGCGCGCCGAGCAATTCATGCAGTATATCGTCATGACGACGTCATGATTGAGCGGTCATTATTATCATGCCCGAAAGTTTTCCGCTGGCCGAATTGATGGATCGCCTGAAAAGGCGAGAAACACCATGATCGATGAAGCGGCAGCAACGTAAGACCAGACGCAAATCCTGGTTCATAAACAGGATCGACGTCCGAGCCGCTTTCTTTACTTGAATGCTTGAGGTGTACCCGATCGAAATCTGTTGGATTGACGGGCGGAATTGCTCTACCGCTGCATCAATTTCGGTTGCCAGATACCCGATAGAGTTGCATAGTCGAATTGAACATCACACGGGAGGTAGAAATGGCAAACCACAAGCCGGTCGCAGGTGACGTATACTTGCCTGTTTTCGATATCAACGACCCGATTAGCGGTGACATCCTCGAAAATACCAGTTCCACCGATATCGACGGAGATGCGGTACGCCTCAATTTCGTGAATGGACAGCGCATTCCGCAACCGGCCAATGGATCCCCGGCCACAAGCACGACGATCGAAGGAGAGTATGGTACGCTCACCGTTTACTCCGACGGCAGCTACACCTACGCGCTCGATCACTCCAACCCGGTGGTCGCAGCGCTCGGACCGGGAGATGAGCTGGTCGAAAAATTCACCTTCAAGATATCAGACGGCAAAGGCGCCACCGACGTCGGCGCGTTCAGTATCGCAATAGATCTGCCGGAACGCGGCGATGTGTTCGCCAACTTCGAGGATGTTGGCCAAAGTGACTTCCCAACTGGTTACAAAGGCTTCGATTGGGGCGCCTGGTACGATGGTGACGACGCTTCTGTGCGGGAGGAAGCGGATGGCAACCACTATCTGGGAGGAGGCGTGTTCTGGACACCCATCCAAGCCGCCGATGGCGGCAACTTTCAGATCGAGCAATTCAGTGTCGCAAACGGCACATCGGACTATGACAACGTTCTGACGATCGAAGGTAAGCTGGACGGCGATACCGTATTCTTGGTCACGGTCAACGTCACCGCCGACAGCATTCATGACCCGCAAGTGATCGATCTCAGCGCCTACGGCGAAATCGACTCTCTCGTGCTCGACACCGAACCCGTCATCAACGAAACGAGCGGCCCGGATTATTACGGCGCGCAATACGACAACTTTCATTTCATCGTTTGATGGATGGGGAAAGGGCGCCGCATCACCGAAATCTGTGCGCCTTCACCGACTGCGCTCTGCGGCGCCTATCTGGGTACCAATTTCTTGCGATAGCTGACGGGCCTGGATCTTGCTAGCATTGGATCGTGCGAGGAGGCACGGTTATGCTGGGATGGAGGAAATGATGCAGCCAGTCGGGATCAGGTTAGCGGCGGTCATGTTCTCGCTCGCCGTATGGGCTATTATTATCGCTGTCGCATCCCACCTTTGGGCGACGAAGATGCCTCTGTTGCTTCTGACGCTCTACAGATAGGCCTGTCCTCGCGTTGGCGGGAATCCTGCAGATCAGGGCCGGACTGGTTTTGTCCCCTCGCCGCCACGGTTGGCGATGCGACCAATGCGCTGCCAAGGCCGCCGGAACCGGCTCAAAATCGAGCTGCAAAAATCGCTAATTCTGCAATGAGGAGATGGTAGCGGAGGAGGGATTTGAACCCCCGACACAAGGATTATGATTCCTCTGCTCTGACCTACTGAGCTACTCCGCCACTGGTCAACGATACCCGCTCGCGAAGCGATGCCGGTTCGTGGGATGAGCGGCTTATAAGGTGCGCTTCGGCTTTGTGTCAAGCGCATGATCGAGAAAAACGGTGGGCTTTGCCGGCCGTCGTTACCTATGGGTTTCAGGCGGCGACGGGGCTGGCCAAAAGGGCCTTCAGGCAGGCTTCCGCCGAAGGTTCACGCTCGGAGCGTTCGATGAAACCGCCGCCGAAGACGCGGGCGTTGTCGCCGGGCGCCGAATAAAGCGCGCAGGCCTGGCCGGGCGCAATGCCCGCCTCGCCGACCGTCAGGTCGACATAGGTGCCTGTTGCATCGACATGCAGCACGGCCGGCGCCGGCGCTCGTGTCGAGCGGACCTTGGCGTAGCAGGCGAAGCCCTTGCCGGACGCGGCTTCCGCAAGCGTCTCGTCGCCCAGCCAGTTGATGTCGCGCAGGTAGACGCGGTGCGTTTCCAGCGCCTCCTTCGGTCCGACGATGACGCGGCGCGAGCGGGCGTCGAGAAAGACGACGTAGAGCGGCTCGCCGGTAGCGATGCCGATGCCGCGGCGCTGGCCGATCGTGAAGTGCAGGATACCCTCATGGGTTCCAAGCACGCGGCCATCGAGATGGACGATCTCACCGGCGAGCGCCGCATTCGGCTTCAGCTTGGTAATGACGTCGGAATATTTGCCCTGCGGCACGAAGCAGATGTCCTGGCTGTCGGCCTTCTTGGCAACGACAAGGCCCATCTCTTCGGCAAGCCTGCGGGTTTCGGCCTTCGGCAGGCCGCCCAGCGGAAAGCGAAGATAGTCGATCTGTTCCTGCGTCGTGGCGAAGAGGAAATAGCTCTGGTCGCGGTCGGCATCGGCCGGGCGGAAAAGCGCACGGCGGCCGGGGTTTTCGGGCGAAGGATTCAGGCCCGAGCGGATATAGTGGCCGGTCGCCAGCGCATCGGCGCCGAGCTCCTTGGCGGTCGCCAGAAGGTCAGCGAATTTGACGGTCTGGTTGCAGGATACGCAAGGGATCGGCGTTTCGCCCGCCACATAGCTTTCGGCGAAGGGGTTGATCACCGTCTCGCGGAAGCGTTTTTCGTAATCGAGTACGTAATGCGGAATGCCGAGCGTTTCGCAGACGCGGCGCGCATCGTCGATATCCTGGCCGGCGCAGCAGGAGCCGGCGCGGTGAACGGCGGCGCCATGATCGTAGAGCTGCAGCGTAATGCCGAGCACATCGTAACCCTGCTGTTTGAGAAGGCCGGCAACCACGGATGAATCGACGCCGCCCGACATGGCAACGACGACACGGGTCTCTTCCGGCTTCTTGTCAAAATCCAGTGTGTTCAACGATGGTGCCAATTCTGCGCGGTCACGATCCGCCCTTGCGCTGCAATTGCGGCGGATTGCTGATCTCCGGCGGGATCGGCCGCCGTCTCTCGATGAGGCACCGATATAGAAAGGATTGTCCTTGGGCGCAAGGGGCAGCCTTCGGGCAGCGATATTTCGCATTCCCGCGTTAAGAGAAGGCGCAGCCAAAGCCGCGCCTTGGAAGCGGGGGTGCGGCTCAGGTGCCGATCAGCTTGTTGCAGGCGAATGCAATGCTCGGATTGGCGATGATGGCGGTTACGAGCGCCAGTCCGATCATCGAGAATGAAAAGCGTTTCATAAACATCCTCCTTTCCAGCCCGCGACAATTATGCGGCTTCGCCCGCCTTTCTCAAAATGACGAATGCTTGATGGCATCCGGCGACATGCCTTTCCCCGACGCCCCTCCCAGCTTTCGCCTAAGCTCTTCTATCTGCGAGACGAAGCGGCCTTCAGCGCACGGCCGTCGATCAGCGCCTCTGCCTCGTGCTGCGGCATCGGCCGGCCGAGCAGATAGCCCTGCACCTCGCTGAAACCTTCTGCACGCAGTTTCTGCAACTGCTCCTCCGTCTCGATCCCTTCGGCCAGCGTCGTCGCGTTGAAGCCGGAACCGATGCCGACGACGGCACGCACGATGGCGAGATTGCCGGCATCCGTCTCGATGCCCGAAACGAAGCTGCGGTCGAGCTTGATCTTGTCGAAGGGGAAGGATCTGAGATAGCTCAGCGACGAATAACCGGTGCCGAAATCGTCGATGGCGATGCGGACGCCGAGCGCCTTCAATGCGCGCAGCCGCGGCAGGCTTTGGTCGGCATCAGTCAGGAATACGCATTCGGTGATTTCGATTTCAAGCCGGTCGGCATTGAGGCCCGTCTCGTCGAGCGCCGCGACCACGGTCGAAAGCAGGCTCGCATGCCGAAACTGGCTGACGGAGAGATTGACGGCGATCCGCAGATGGGCTGGCCAGCCGGCAGCGGCGCGGCAGGCTTCCCGGATCACCCAGTCGCCGATCGGCACGATGAGGCCGGTCTCCTCGGCCAGCGGAATGAATTCCATCGGCGCCACCAGCCCGCGCTTGGGATGGCGCCAGCGGATCAGCGCCTCGAAGCCGCCGATGCCGTCATTGTCGAGCTGCACGATCGGCTGGTAATGCAGCTCGAACTGGCGCTTCTCCAGCGCTTCCCACAGCTCGGCGGTCATCACGTGCCGACGTTGGGCGGCAAGCCGCATCTCAGTCTCGTAGAAACGATAGGTCGAGCGTCCGCTCTCCTTGGCGGCATAGAGCGCCAGATCCGCGTGCCGCATCAGCACATCCGCGTCGCCGCCATGGTCGGGCGCCAAAGCGATGCCGACGCTGCAGGTAACATGCTCCCGGGCGCCGTCGAGATCGAAGGCATGGCTAAGAGTTTGCAGCAGCCGCTGCGCAAAACACCCTGCCCGCTCCGGTTCGTCGAGCTCCAGCACGACGGCGAATTCGTCGCCGCCGAGACGGGCGACGAGATCACCCTCCCCCGCCAGCTGCAGCAGCCGCTCCGACACCTGGCAAAGCAGCGCGTCGCCGGCGGCATGTCCCTTGCTGTCATTGATATGCTTGAAATGATCGACGTCGATATAAAGCAGCGCGATCGCGCTGTCGGCGGTCGCTTCGACCGCCCGCTGGTTGATATGGTTGGAAAATGCCGCCCGGTTCGGCAGGCCGGTGAGCGAATCGTGCAGAGCTAGATGGGCAAGCTTTGCCTCGACGGTGCGCTCCTCCGTCACGTCCTGCGAGATGCCGAGCAGATAACGCGGCGAATGACCCTCGGGCGTCGGCAGAGCGCGTTTGACGGTGCGCAGGATGCGCGGCACGCCATCGGCGCGTAGCATGGTCTCCTCGAAGCTGATCGTCGCATTGGCTTCGAAGGCCCGGCGATCCTGCTCGCGAAAGGCGTCTGTCTGACTGGGAGGAAACAGCGCCCGGTCGGTTTGGCCGACCACATGCTCCGCCTTCATGCCGACGATGTCGCCGCAGGCCTCGTTGAAGAGAACGTAAAGCCCGTCCGCTTCCATGTCCTTGACGAAGACGCCGACCGGCAGGTTGTCGACGATGCTGTCGAGAAGCGAGCGCGTATCGCTCATCTGGCGTCTAGCGGCGTTGACCTCGGTGCGGTCCTGCACGATCGCCAGGATTGCGGCCCGGCCCTCGAAACGCACTTCCCGGCCATAGGTCAGCACTTCGAAGGTCTCGCCGCTCGCCTTGAGGTGAACCCAGCGTTCCGCCTTTTCCATGTCGGTACGGCCGCTGACGGCGTCGCTCATCCGTTCCCGCTCATGCTCAGGGCGGATATCTAGAACCGTCATGCGCCGGTACTCGTCCGCGCCATAGCCGTAAAGTGCTGCCGCCGCTTCGTTGACGATGAGAAAGCGCAGCGATACCGGATCATAGACCCACATCGGCGACGGATGCGTTGCAAACAATGACCGGAAGTCGTCATTCGGTGCTTCGGTCTGCTCGGTCTTCTGCAAGGGGGCCATGGAAATTCGCGTGCGGTTGATGCCGATGACAGGGATATACTGGGAAAAGTTAAATAAAATCAGAATCATACTCAGGGTTAAACTTTAGGCTTTCGCCTTCAGAATGTGCAAAAGCGGCGGTTTGCCATCGCGATCTCGGTCCTCGATAAAATATTTGAGGCACCATGGAACAATTCGCTCGATCGTACGCTCTTGGGCATCGAAGTCGCAATCGAATTGCTGAGGAGGGTTTCATGGGCAGGTTCGGCACGACGACGGATTACAGCAGGATCAGACACTGGATCGAGGAGCGCGGCGGCCATCCCGCCCGGATCAAGAACGCACCGGACAGCGAAACCGTCCGCGTCGATTTTTCCTCTGAAACGCAGGAAGAGATTTCCTGGGACGAATTCTTCCAGGGTCTCGACGGCAGCAGGCTCGCCTTCCTTCACCGCACGAAGGCTGAAGACGATGTCGCCCGTTTCGGCAAAATCCTCCGCCGGAAACGACGGCACCATTAAATTCATTGGTTCCTGACACGGAAAAAACCCGGCGCCGTTTCCCGCGCCGGGTTTTTCGTTCTTCCTTGATCGAGATCCAGAGAAGGAAACTCAGTCGATATTGAAGGTCAGCGGCTTTGCCTGGCGAACCGCCTGGTGGGCGGTCAACTCAGCAAGCACGGCGTCATCAACCTTACCATCGACATAGAGCAGCGCGATGGCGTCGCCGCCCTGCTTGTCACGGCCGAGCTGGAAGTTGGCGATGTTGACGCCGGCAGCACCAAGCGTCGTGCCGATGAAGCCGATCATGCCGGGAACATCGGTATTGGTGATGTAGATCATGTGCGAGCCGACATCGGCATCAAGGTTGATACCCTTGATCTGGATGAAGCGCGGCTTGCCGTCCGAAAACACCGTGCCGGCGACCGAGCGTGTCATGCTTTCGGTGGTCACCGTCAGCTTGATATAGCCGTCGAAGACGCCTGTCTTGTCGCGCTTGACCTCGGAAAGCACGATGCCCTTTTCCTTGATCATGATCGGCGCCGAAACCATGTTGACGTCGGCGACCTGCGGGCGGATGAGGCCGGCGAGCGCGGCGCTCGTCAGCGCCCGGGTGTTCATGTTGGCGGTGATGCCGTCGTAGAGGATTTCGATTTCCTTGATCGGCTCTTCGGTGACTTGGCCGACGAAGGCGCCGAGAACGTCGGCAAGACGGATGAAGGGCTTCAGGATCGGCGCTTCCTCAGCCGTGATCGACGGCATGTTGATGGCGTTGGAAACCGCACCATTGACGAGGTAATCCGCCATCTGTTCGGCCACCTGCAAAGCGACGTTCTCCTGCGCCTCGGTCGTCGAGGCGCCGAGATGCGGCGTGCAGACGACGTTCGGCAGGCCGAAGAGCGGGCTTTCCTTGGCGGGCTCGACCTCGAACACGTCGAAGGCGGCACCCGCGACATGGCCGGACTTGATCGCTTCGGCAAGCGCCGCCTCATCGACCAGGCCGCCGCGGGCGCAGTTGATGATGCGCACGCCGGGCTTGGTCTTTGCCAGCGCTTCCTTGTTGAGGATGCCCCGCGTCTTGTCGGTCATCGGCACATGCAGCGTGATGAAGTCGGCGCGGGCGAAAAGCTCTTCCAGCTCGACCTTGGTGACGCCCATCTCCTCGGCGCGCTCCTTGGAGAGGAACGGATCGTAGGCGACGACGTGCATCTTCAGGCCAATGGCGCGGGCGCAGACGATCGAGCCGATATTGCCGGCGCCGATGACGCCGAGCGTCTTGCCCGTGATCTCGACACCCATGAACTTCGACTTCTCCCACTTGCCGGCCTGCGTCGAGGTATCGGCTGCCGGTAGCTGGCGGGCGACGGCGAACATCAGCGCGATCGCGTGTTCGGCCGTCGTGATCGAGTTGCCGAAGGGCGTGTTCATGACGATGATGCCGCGACGCGAGGCGGCCGGGATATCGACATTGTCGACGCCTATGCCGGCACGGCCGACGACCTTGAGGTTCGTCGCCCCCTCGATGATCTTTTCCGTCACCTTGGTGGCGGAGCGGATGGCCAGGCCATCATACTTGCCGATGACTTCGAGCAGACGGTCTTTGTCCTTGCCGAGCTGCGGTTCGAAATCGACTTCGACGCCGCGGTCGCGAAAAATCTGGACGGCGGTTTCCGACAATTCGTCGGATACGAGAACGCGAGGTGCCATGAGGGCCTCCTTCAAAAGTGTTCAGCGATGAATAAAATCGGGAATGCTGGGCTCCGCCCTGTGGCGGAGCCGGATGCGATCGCCTCAGGCAGCAGCCTGGGTGAACTGCGCCTTCTGCGTTTCGAAGGCCCAGGAAAGCCAGGGCATCAGCTTCTGCATGTCGGATGCCTCGATCGTGGCGCCGGCCCAGATGCGCAGGCCGGATGGCGCGTCGCGGTAATGGCCGACGTCATAGGCGACACCTTCCTTTTCCAGCAGGCCGACCAGACCCTTGGCGAAATTCGCCTGGCCGTCGTCGTCAAGCGCTGCGATGTCCTTGTCGACGATCTTCAGGCAGACGGAGGTGTTAGAGGCCGTCTCCGCCTTGACGGCGAGATTGGCGATCCAGTCGTTTGCCGCAACGAAATCGTGGATGACCTTGGCATTGGCATCGGCACGCGCGATCAGCCCCTTGAGGCCGCCGAGTTGCTTGGCCCAGACAAGCGCATCGATATAGTCTTCGACGCAGAGCATCGACGGCGTGTTGATCGTCTCGCCCTGGAAGATGCCTTCCGTCAGCTTGCCGCCCGAGGTCATGCGGAAGATCTTCGGCAGCGGCCAGGCCGGGGTGTAGGTGACCAGACGCTCGACGGCGCGCGGCGAAAGAATGATGACACCGTGGGCACCCTCGCCGCCCAGAACCTTCTGCCAGGAGAAGGTGACGACGTCGAGCTTGGCGAAATCGAGTTCCTGTGCGAAAGCGGCCGAGGTGGCGTCGCAGATCGTCAGGCCCTTGCGGTTATCAGGGATGAAATCGGCGTTCGGCACGCGCACGCCCGAGGTGGTGCCGTTCCAGGTGAAGACGACATCACGGTCGAAATCGACGGCGGAGAGATCGGGAAGCTCGCCGTAACCGGCTTCGAGCTTGCGCACATCCTTGAGCTTCAGCTGCTTGACGACATCGGTGACCCAGCCGGCGCCGAAGCTTTCCCAGGCGAGCATATCGACGCCGCGTTCGCCGAGCAGCGACCAGAGCGCCATTTCGACGGCGCCGGTGTCGGATGCCGGAACGATGCCGATTCGGTAATCCGCCGGCACTTCGAGAATTTCACGGGTAAGGTCGATGGCCTGCTTGAGCTTGGCCTTGCCGACCTTCGCGCGGTGCGAACGGCCAAGGGCCGCGTCGGAAAGGGCTTCGAGCGACCAACCGGGGCGCTTCGAGCAGGGGCCAGAAGAAAAATGGGTATTGTGCGGACGGATGTCCGGCTTTGCGGTCTTCGCCATGATGCTATCCTCTCAGATAGAAAGCCCTTCGTTGGGGAAGGGTGTCCCGCCGCCGTGTGTATGGATCCGGCGCGTCATAGTCAAGATCGAAGTGTCGCGGGGGGAACATATTTTGACGCAGGGCGGTAGGGCCGCAATACGAAAAGCCGCCCTGTGGAGGGCGGCTTCTGATGTAAGTGAGATCGGACTTACTTGTAGATCGGCTGCTGCAGCGGGATTTCCGGCGGCGGTTCGTAGCTCGCCTGGGCGCAGCCGCCGAAGAGATAGCGGGCGCCGACTCGGGCTTCGTGGGCGGTGAGACCCTTGTCGCGGCCCGGGCCGCCATTTTCGGCATAGCCGAACATGTTGCCGCCATCGATATGCAGGTAGCGGTAGCCGACATCGGCCTTGATGTTGCAGGTCACGTCGATCGAGGCGCCTGCCATCAGGGCGTAGGTGAAGCGCCAGTTGCCCTTGCCGCCATGGGTGACCTGGTCGTCGCAGAAGCTGCCGTCATCGGCGCAGGCGACGTTGCGTAGGTTCTTCCACTTGACGTAGGAACCGCCGATACCGGCGCCGACGTAAGGCGTGACGTAGCCGTAGGTGCCGAGATCGACATAGGCGTTGGCGAGCAGGGTGTAGGCTGTCAGCGAGGAGCGGTCGCTCGAGGTGCAATCCACCAGCGGGAAGCCGCACTGCCCGACTGTCGAGCCTTTGAAATCCGCCTGGGTAAGATAGTCGAAGGTCAGATCGGTGCGCAGATAGCTGTTGATCTGATAACCGACACCGCCGCCGACTGTCCATGCGTCGTCCAGGTCGGCGTCGTCGAAATTGACTTCCGTGGCGTTGCTGCCCTGGAAATAGCGGGCGCCGCGCAGATCGGTGAAGGCATAGCCGACATCGCCGCGCAGGTACCAGCCGGTCGCTTCGGTGACCGTCACCTCAGGCGGCTGCTCCGGGATAGGCTCGGCAGGGGCGAGGTCCGCGGAATAGGCGTTTGTCGCGATCAACAATGCGGCGAAGATGCCGGACAAGCTTCTTTTCATGGATCCCACTCCAAAATCTCGTTGCGTCGGCAGGCTCAATCCCCGCCAATCTGGTACGCTTCGTATGGATAATGAATTGGAAACGTTAAAAGCTGCTTAACTATAAATAGGAAGAAACGTTAAGAGAGAGATTGGCGGCAAGTTCCTCGATATAGTGAAGCTCGGCCAAAGGCTGGCAGCCCCGGAATTGCCGAAGACCGCCAGCCGCAACGCCAACAACCCCGCCCCGTCAAATCGCCAAGTCGGTTTCCTTCGCCATCAAATCGGTCGGCTTCACTCGGCGAATCCTGCCGTTACCTCCATTGCGTCGCGTTTTCGGCGGCGCAGCCGTACGGTGGCAAGGAAGTGCCAAAGGTCGTTTTGAGCTTGGCGCAGCCCCAGGCATTGATCGGGCCTGGCATGGCATTGTTGAGCGTGATGCCGATTTCATCGTAAGGGCTGTCGGTATTCGTAATGTAGCGATACCAGCGGAAACCGGTAAAGACGACGAATGCGAGAGCGATCGTCAGCAGCAGGCGCACCAATTTTTTCATGATATTTCCTTTGAATGCAAACGCCGCCGTGTAGCATCCGCATGTGGAGGTTGACAGCGCCGTCACCAAGACATCGGCAAATTTCCGTGGATGCCGTCTCAGTGCCCACTGCGCCCCGACATGCCGCGGCTGCGAGGCTTGCTCCCTATCGGAAGCCAAGCTGGCAAGTCACTGACATGTTGTCTTCGGAAGGGCGGAAACGGTTCCCGCGGGAAGTCGATCTGGAGTGGAACTTCGAATCGAAGGCGCCAATAACGAAAAAGCCGGCACTTGCGTACCGGCTTTTGACGTTTCGTCCCGAAAAAATCAGGCGGCGGTCCGGACGTTCGAGATCGTGCCGATCAGTTCGTTGACGATGCGCTCGATCTGGGCTCGGTCGTCACCCTCGGCCATGACGCGGATCAGCGGCTCGGTGCCCGAGGGGCGGATGACGAGGCGGCCGTTCCTGGCGAGTTCAGCTTCGGCGTCGGCGATCGCCTTCTGCACCTGGATATCCTCCAGCGGCTTTCCACCGCTGATGCGGACATTGCGCAGCAGCTGCGGCACCGGCTCGAAGCGGCGGCAGACCTCGCTGACAGTTCTTCCGGTGCGCTTGACCGCGGCCAGGATCTGCAGCGCCGCGACAAGACCGTCGCCGGTCGTGCCGTAATCCGAAAGCACGATGTGGCCGGACTGCTCGCCGCCGACATTGTAGTTGTGCTGGCGCATATGCTCGACGACGTAGCGGTCACCGACCTTAGTCCGGGCAAGGCCGAGACCCTTGTCATCGAGGAAACGCTCGAGGCCGAGATTGGACATGACGGTCGCAACGATACCATTGCCGCGCAGCTGCTGGCTCTCGGCCCAGCTCTCGGCGATGACGGCCATCAGCTGGTCGCCGTCGACGATCGAGCCGTTCTCGTCGACGATGATGACGCGGTCCGCATCGCCATCGAGCGCGATGCCGATATCGGCGCGCACCTCGTCGACCTTCTTCTGCAACGCGACGGGGCTGGTGGAACCGCAATTGAGATTGATGTTGGTGCCGTTCGGCTCGTTGCCGATGGTGACGACCTCGGCGCCGAGCTCCCAGAGCACGGCCGGTGCCACCTTGTAGGCAGCCCCATTGGCGCAATCGATGGCGATCCTCAGGCCCTGCAGCGTCACGTCGCGCGGCAGCGTGCGCTTGGCATGTTCTATATAGCGGTCATGCACGCCGTCGACGCGCTTGGCGCGGCCGATATCGTCGGATTTGGCAAGCTGCGCGTTCAGGTCCTTTTCGAGCAGATCCTCGATCTCGGCCTCGATGTCGTCTGAAAGCTTGTAGCCGTCAGGGCCGAAGAGCTTGATGCCGTTATCCTCGTAAGGATTGTGCGAAGCGGAGATCATCACGCCGAGATCGGCGCGCAGCGAGCGCGTCAGCATGGCAACAGCTGGTGTCGGGATCGGGCCGAGAATAAAAGCATCGAGGCCGGCGGCCGTGAAGCCCGCGACCATGGCGTTCTCCAGCATATAGCCGGAAAGGCGCGTATCCTTGCCGATGACGACGCGGTGGCGGTGGTTGCCGCGGCGGAAGATCGTGCCGGCGGCAATGCCGACCCGCATGGCGAGATCCGGCGTCATCGGGAAGACGTTGGATTGGCCGCGAATGCCGTCCGTACCGAAATAGCGTCTTTTCATCTGCACTCCTGTGCTTTCCGCGCGCCATTCAAGGCAGCGCACCGTTCCAAGCGAATCCGGCTTCAGTGGAATGTCGTCAATCCAGCAGCGTGATTCATGCTTGCCTCAATTCAGCGGAATGCCACAAAATGCGGCGAACGGCACGTAAATTAGCAAGAAAAATGATTATATCCCGTTACCAATGGAAAAGGCCGGATCTCCACTTCGGAAATCCGGCCCTGTTCAAGGTAGTGCCGCTGTTCAATGCGGCTGCGGTTCGAGGCCGCCTTCGGGCTCGTCACCCTTGGTGGCAGGCCGTGCGCCGGCCTTCGGAACGGCTGAGCCGCGGCTTGGCGGCGAATCATCCCCGAGATCGCGGGAAGGCTTTTCGCCGCGGATCAGCGCCTTGATCTCTTCGCCGGTCAGTGTCTCGTATTCGAGCAGACCTTCGGCAAGCACGACAAATTCATCGTGCTTTTCCGTCAGGATCGTGCGGGCCTGCGTATAGGCTTCGTCGATCAGGCGGCGCACTTCATTGTCGATCTTCTGCGCGGTTGCTTCCGAAACATTCTTCGACTGCGAAACCGAGTGGCCGAGGAAGACTTCCTGCTGGTTCTCGCCATAGGCGACCTGACCGAGCTGATCGGAAAAGCCCCACTGCGTGACCATGGCGCGGGCAAGCTTCGTGGCCTGCTCGATGTCGGAGGAGGCACCCGAGGTAATGTTCTCCTTGCCGAAGGTGAGCTCTTCGGCAACGCGGCCGCCCATCATGATGCAGAGGCGTGAGACCATCCACTTGTAGCTCATCGAGTAGCGGTCGCCCTCGGGAAGCTGCATGACCATGCCGAGCGCACGGCCGCGCGGAATGATCGTCGCCTTGTGCAGCGGATCGGCGACGGCGACATTGAGCGCGGTCATCGCGTGTCCGGCCTCATGGTAAGCGGTGAGCTTCTTTTCCGCCTCGGTCATCGCCGAGGAACGGCGCTCGGCGCCCATCATGATCTTGTCCTTGGCGTCCTCGAATTCCTGCATGGTGACGACGCGCTTGTTGCGGCGGGCGGCCATGAGGGCGGCTTCGTTGACGAGGTTCATCAGGTCGGCGCCGGAGAAACCGGGCGTACCGCGGGCGAGGATCTTGAGATCGACATTCGGCGCCAGCGGAACGTTGCGGGCATGCACCTTGAGAATGCGTTCGCGGCCGACGATGTCCGGGTTCGGCACCACAACCTGACGGTCGAAACGGCCGGGACGCAGCAGCGCCGGATCGAGAACGTCGGGACGGTTGGTGGCGGCGATCAGGATCACGCCTTCATTCGCCTCGAAGCCGTCCATTTCGACCAGCAACTGGTTCAGCGTCTGCTCGCGTTCGTCATTGCCGCCGCCGAGACCGGCGCCGCGATGGCGGCCGACGGCATCGATTTCGTCGATGAAGATGATGCAGGGCGCGTTCTTCTTCGCCTGCTCGAACATATCGCGCACCCGGCTTGCGCCGACGCCGACGAACATTTCGACAAAGTCGGAGCCCGAAATGGTGAAGAAGGGCACGTTGGCTTCGCCGGCGACCGAGCGGGCGAGCAGCGTCTTGCCGGTGCCCGGAGGACCGACGAGCAGCACGCCGCGCGGGATCTTGCCACCGAGACGCTGGAACTTCTGCGGATCACGCAGGAATTCGACGATTTCCTCGAGATCCTGCTTGGCCTCGTCGACACCGGCAACGTCTTCGAAAGTCACGCGGCCATGCGCTTCGGTGAGCAGCTTGGCCTTGGACTTGCCGAAGCCCATCGCCCCGCGTGAGCCGCCCTGCATCTGCCGCATGAAGAACAGCCAGACGCCGAGAATCAGAAGCATCGGCAAAAGCGTGCCGAGATAGCTGAGGAAACCCGAAGAGCCGTCCGTTTCAGGACGGGCGGAAACCAGGACGTTCTTCGACTGCAGGCGATCGAGCAGACTGTCGTCGATCACAGGCGAATAGGTCTGAAAGGTGGTGCCATTTTCAAC
This sequence comes from Rhizobium sp. SRDI943, assembly GCF_057653695.1. Classification (NCBI taxonomy): domain Bacteria; kingdom Pseudomonadati; phylum Pseudomonadota; class Alphaproteobacteria; order Hyphomicrobiales; family Rhizobiaceae; genus Rhizobium; species Rhizobium sp. SRDI943. Next base: position 3,560,707 of record NZ_CM172787.1, read on the forward strand.
ATAGCTTCCGGAGAGACGGTTGCCCGTGACCACGACATCCTTCACGCGGCCCGCATCGACCTCACGCAGAAACTGCGAATAAGGGATTTCGCGGGAGCCCGTCTGCGCCGGCGCCGTCTGAAACATACTGAAAAGGGCGATCAGCAGAAGCGCTATGATCGCCCACAAGGCGAAATTACGTAAGTTAGGGTTCATTGAACTCCCCAGCATGGAACGGCCGCCTCATGGCGACCGTCTTATTCGTATCTAACATAGGGTTGCGCCGTGCGATTGCCAAGGCAACACCCCAGGTCAGATGGTTTTTCCGTCAATACTTCTTAAAGGCAGCCTCGCATAGGGCGCCGTCGCGAAAACCGCCGAAAGCCTGTTGGCAAAGATGAAGTCAAATCGTGTCAAAAAGCGGTCGAAGGGTGCGAAATAGGGTGTTAGTTCGACCATGCGGGCGCATTCCTCAGTTAAAAGGTTTCCTTCGGCAGATAAAACTGGCGCGGAGGCGACGGCGCGCTTCCATGCCGCCTTGGGAAGGTGATGCATACGCCCTCTCATTCCTGTGCTTGTCACAGGAATCCAGCCACCGCGCGTCTGCGCGGTGATTGACTCAATAAAACGTGAAGTGTCGTTCGCGCCCAAGGACTTGGGCGCGCTGGATTCCTCTGACAACTCTCGGGTCAAGTCCGAGGACAGGAATGAGGGGGAGTATAGAGTGGCGGCCTCGACCGCTATCGATGTGGACAAACCATTGCGCGCATAAAACCTTCCGTCCCAAACCCCAGCCTCTCCCGGCTGCAATAGCAAAGGCAATATCCCCCGGCTCTCGCGCGCCAGATAAAGCCCGTCACGCCTGAGATCGAACACCACCCTGCCAGCGGTCATCCGTCCGGGCTCACTGCCGGTGACAAATGCGAGGACACGCTCCATTTGCACCCTCCCCGGCGCAAACGGCTGCCCACCGAAAACGGCTGCCAGACGGCCGAGTGCATAATTGAGAACTGCCCGATCCTGCCTCAACCCGTCAGGCATCACCTGCCCGAGCAGGCCGCCGTGAAGCCGGAAATGACGATCCAGCCATTCGGCTCCTTTTGACGATAGAGCCGGTCGCTCTTCGCAGGCCGCTTGGATAGTCCTCTCGACACCTGCATCGACCGAAAGCTGCCGGCGCATCCGCACGCGCTCGTACGTCGTATCCTCGTTGCTGGGATCGTCGATCCACGGCACGCCCCGCTCTTTCAGGAAAGCGCGGATATCTGCCCGGGTGGAAAAAAGAAGCGGCCGTAAAATCCAGAAACTCCGGTCAAAGAGCACCGCATCCGCAATACCGGTCGAAACCTGCTCTGTTCGCATCCCACGCATCTGCAGCGTTTCGCGCTGATCGTCGAACGTATGCCCCGTGACGATGAGATCGGCTTTGAACTCTTTGGCGGCGGTGGCAAGCAAGCCATAACGTGCCTCGCGGGCCGCAGCCATGATGCCGGTTTTCGGCTTGTCGCCCTGCCAGATCATGATGGTGTGGGCAATACCGAGCGATGCACAGAGGGCTGCGACTTCGCGCGCCTCGTCTGCGGAACCGGCGCGCAACGCATGATCGACGGTTGCAGCGTAAAGGGAAATCTTGAGATGGGGCGCGGCCTTCACGGCTTCATCGAGGAGGAGAAGCAGGCCGGTGGAATCGCTGCCGCCTGATATCGCGACGAGAATGCGCGCGGGGCTTTGAAGCGACGTGAGAAACTGGAGGATCGCCAGTTGAGGCGATGCGGCTTCCGGAGACATTCCGGAAGACCTTAGCAGGCGAGGCGCTTCTGTTCGCTCGCAACCTTGCTTATGACGGCGCGAGAGGCCTTCGGATAACGCTTCGACACTTCGCGCAGCGTCGCGCAGGCCGTCTCGGTATTGTCGAGGGCGGCAAGCGACATGCCGAGCTTCAACAGCATTTCCGGCGCCTTTTCCGATGTGCCGTATTTCTGATGCGCATTGAGGAAGGTCTTGGCCGCCTCATTGTACTTGCCCTGCGAAAAGAGCGCTTCGCCGAGCCAGAAATTGGCGTCCGCTGCCCGCGCGCTGCTCGGGTAGTGGGTGATGTACTGCGTGAATTCCTGCTCGGCCGTGCTGTAATCACCGGATAGCACGTGGCCATACGCGGCCTTGTACTGGTCGGCCTCGCTGCCGAGCGAGGCGGTCTGCTGCGGCGTTTTGGTGTTGGCATCGGGGATCGGCCCGGAACCGATCGTGGCATTTTCGTCGACACTTCCGCCGATCGGATTGCCGTTCTGATCGAAATCGATCGAGCCGAGCTCCTTCGGCGGCTGGCCAAGACCGCTATTCTCAGGCACGCTGGTGGAGGGAGCCGTTTCGGCTCCCTGCGGTGCTTGGATCACCTTGGCGATATCGTCGCCGCCGGAGGCTGCCGGAGCGGCATCGGTCTCGCTCTTCTTGACAGGGGCCTTGGCGCCGCCGCCGGCACCGGTCTTTTCGAGCTGCTGGAAGCGGAATTCATTGTCTTCCTGCTGCTTGCGGATCGTCTCCTGCATCTGCAGAAGCTGAAAGCTCATCTCTTCGATCCGGCCGTTCAGCTGCCGCAACTGCTCTTCGAGCTGCTGCACGCGGACCTCTGCATCGCCGCTCTGCACCTTGATGACGGGCGCCGCCGCCTGGTTTTCCGCGGATCGGCCGCCGAGATGTAGCCCGAAGAAGGAGGCCGAATAGGCCACCCGTTCGCTTCCGGTCACAGCCGCGAGGCAGAGCATGCCTGCCACGACAAATTTCTTCATATGTATCGTCCTGTCCCAGTGATTCTTCGCACCTCGATGGCACGAACAGGAGATTTTTCCAATTGCTTTCAAAAAGCAACGGAGTCTGGCCAAAGTGTGGTCAAAAAGAAAAGGCGGCCCCACGCGGGACCGCCTTTCGAAAAAGCGAATTGTTGCTCGGCAATTACATGCCGGCGCCGCCAAGCACGGTAACCGCGCGGCGGTTCTGCGACCAGCAGGAAATATCGTCGCAGACGGCGACCGGACGTTCCTTGCCGTAGGAAATCGTCTTCAGGCGCTGCGCCGGGACGCCGCGCGAAGCGAGATAGTCCTTGGCGGCAGCCGCACGGCGGGCGCCGAGCGCGAGATTGTATTCGCGCGTGCCGCGTTCGTCGGCATGGCCTTCGACGGTGATCTGGTAATTCGGGTAGCGGCCGAGCCACTGGGCCTGACGGTCGAGCGTCTGCGAGGCATCGGCGCGGATCGACGAGGAGTCGGTATCGAAGAAGATGCGGTCGCCGACATTGACCGTGAAGTCCTGGGCCGAGCCCGGCGTTGCAGCGCCGCCAGCACCGCTGCCGAGGCCGAGGTCGCCGGCGCTGTTCGGCGGCTTCTTGGCGCAGCTTGCGAGCGCGAGGCCGGCGATAAGCGCGATCATGACGGGGTTGCGGGCGAAATTCTGCATGCGGCTCATTGCCGGGGTATGAATTCGGCTCATGGCCGGTCTCCTTGCGATTTCATCAGGGTTTCCGGACAGTAACCGCACTCGGTTAACCGCCCCTCAAAGATTATGGTTAACAATTTGCTACTTTGTCCCTTGGCCGCTCGGTTCCATGACTTTGGGGCGACAAGAAGGCAGCAGCGCATCGCCTACTCCATAAGCGGCGACCAGGCGGGGTCGGAGCCGTAGGTCGGCGTCTTCACGAGCTGCTCGTTGTAACCGGTCAGATCGATCGAATAGAGCTGCGGACCGCCCGACCCCGCCGCCTGGCGGAAGAACATCAGCACACGGCCGTTCGGCGCCCAGGTCGGGCCCTCATTATGGAAGCCGGTCGTCAGGATGCGCTCGCCGGACCCATCCGGCTTCATTACGCCGATCGAGAACTTGCCGCCAGCCTGTTTGGTGAAGGCGATGAGATCGCCGCGCGGCGACCAGACCGGCGTCGAATAAGAGCCGTCGCCGAAGGAAATACGGGTCTGGCCCGAGCCATCGGCATTCATCACGTAGATCTGCGGCTTTCCGCCGCGGTCGCTTTCGAAGCTGACGCGTGCGCCGTCAGGCGAATAGGAGGGCGACGTGTCGATCGCCGCCGTCGAGGTCAACCGCGTCGTCGTGCGCGAGCGCAGGTCCATCGTATAGATGTTGGAATTGGCATCCTGCTGCAGGCTCATGATCACCTTTTGACCATCAGGCGAAAAGCGCGGCGAGAATGTCATGCCGGGGAAATTGCCGACGACCTCGCGCTGCCCGGTTTCCAGCTGAAGCAGATAGACCCGCGGCTGCTGGTTGGCAAAGGACATGTAAGTGACTTCCTGCCGGCTCGGCGAGAAGCGCGGCGTCAGCACGAGATCGCTGCCATCCGTCAGCATCCGCACGTTGAAGCCATCCTGATCCATGATCGCCAGCTGGCGCTTGCGCTGCTGCTTGGTGCCGGATTCGGAGACGAAGACGACACGGGTGTCGAAATAACCTTCCTCACCAGTGATCTGCTTGTAGATCGCATCGGCGATGATGTGAGCCACACGGCGCCAGTTCTCCGGCTGCGTATAAAACTGCTGACCGGTCATCTGCTGCCCGGCGAACGGGTCCCACAGCCGGAATTCGGCGCGAAGACGGCCATCCGCTTCCTTGGTAACCCGGCCGGTAACCAGCGCCTGTGCGTTGATGACCTTCCAGTCCTCGAAGCGCGGCGAAGCGTCGGGATTAGAAATCTTCTCGATGAAGGCGGTTTTGTTGATGGGTGCGAAGAGACCGGACCGCTGCAAGTCGGCGGCGATGACTTGCGAGACCTGCGCCCCCATGTCGCCCTGGAAGTCAGTCACCGCAATCGGCATCGGCTGGACATTGCCTTTTCGGATGTCGAGGGTGACCAGCGCGTTGGCCGGCGTTGCAAAGACGGCAGCGGTCATCAGACCCACTGCAACCAAAATGGCGCGGAAAAAGGAACACTTTGTCATACCAAACAGCCTTTCAGCATCTATGGAGTCGGATCGCCGGATTCAAAGTGCAGGACGACCTCGTTCCAGGATTCGTATTTTTCTTTCGGGGGCATCGGGAATGGCGACGAGCGCTGTACCGCCCGGAGAGCCGCAGCCGACAGGCCTTCTCGAGCAGCTTCTTTGCCGCCCGAGGCTGTTACCTCGGGTGAACCAACGATCGCCCCATTCTTGTCGAGCCGCAGATGGACGGTGATCACAACTCTGCCGCCCCTCGCCTGCCCGGGAGGAACATTGAAGGAGGAAGCAATTGCGTGCTGTAAATCCATGGCTGACTTCTTGTAGGTCGCCGCGTCGACCGACTGTGCTAACGCCTCAGGCGCACAAGCCAGAATCGCTCCAAGCATGCTGGCGGCTGCAAAAGACTTGTTGCCATGGGACAGATCCGTCAGCATCTAGATTCCCATAGAACTCGGATCGAAATTCAGGTCGAACTCATTCCAAGCCTCATACTTGTCCTTCGGAAGCATCGAGAAAGGGGCGGACTTCATGACAGCTCTATAGGCCCCGCCTTCCAACGCACGGCGTGTGGCATCGCTGCTACTGCCGCCCGATGATTCGACTTCTGGCTGACCAATAATATTACCATCCTTGTCGAGTTTCATGTGCACCTTGATGACCATGCCGGAAAGGCCTTCCATCCCCGGGGTGACAAGCCAATTGCCCTCGATCAAGCCGCGCACCGCATCTTCTTCGCTCTGGCTGAGCTTGGAACCACCGTTGCTCTTCTTCGCACCGAGCGATGCCTCCTGCGTCGAACGCTTGGCGCCGCCAGCGGAAGGGTCGGTCTTGTTCAGCAACGCCGCAACCTCGTCGGCATTGAAGTCGCTCTTCATCGCCGAAGCAGATTTCGCCGTTTCCTGCTTCTTGTCCGCCTTCTTCTTGTCGGTCGGCACGTCGGCGGTCTTCGGCTGGTCCGGGGTCTTTTCCGGAGGCTTTTCGGCGGGCTTCTGCGGTTCCGGCGGCTTTACCTGTGGCTTGGCGACGGGGGTCGGTACATTGTCCGGCAACGCCTCGGCGTCCGGCTTCGGCGGTTCCTCCGGCTTGGCCTGCTCTTCCGGCGGTTTTTCCTCAGGCTTCGGCGGCGTCACTTCGACCGGCTTCGGCGGCGGAATGGAAGCCACTTCTTTCGGCTGCTCGACTTCCGTTTCCTCCTTGACGATGTCCTTGACATCATTCGGCTTCGGATCGGTCTTCGGCATCGGCTTTTCGCTCGAATTCGCCGCGGCAGCCTCGCTATTGCTGGGCTTGGCGTTCGGCACCGGCGGCGTTTTCAGGTCGACATTGTTGTCGCCGGCGTTCTCCGCCGGTTGCGCGATCGGCGGCCGCGTCGTTGGCACGGGCGCGGAAGTCTCCTTCTTCGGAGCCTTCTTGTCGCCTTGCTGCATCTGGGTAATGGATTCCACCGGCACCAGATCGACCGGCATCGCCTCGAAATCCTCCACCTTGAATGATTCCGGAGCGCCGAGCGACACCATCGCCCAGGTGAGCACCAGGCCGTGCAAAACAGCAGATGTGATGACACTGGCCTTCATTTTGAGCGCTATTGGTCCTTCTTCTGCTGCGTCACGAGGCCGATATTCTTGAAGCCTGCGCCCTGGATACGGGCCATGACGTCGGCAATGACGCCATAGGGCGCTGTGGCGTCGCCGCGCACGAAGATACGTTCGTTATAACCGGTCGTGGCGATCGCCTCGAGCTTGGCGGCGATCTCCGCTGCCGGGATCGGCGTTTCCTGCAGGAACACCTCGCCGTCATTCTTGACGGAAATGGTGATCGGCTGCGTCTCGGAATTCAGCGCCTTGGCCTGCGTTTCCGGCAGGTCGATCGGCACGCCGACAGTCATCATCGGTGCCGCGACCATGAAGATGATCAAAAGCACCAGCATGACGTCGACGAGCGGCGTCACGTTGATTTCGGAAATTACGGCCCTGTTCCGACCGCCACGACGGCGGCGTCCGCCGCCCCCGCCGCCATTGCCTCCAACAGCCATACCCATGTCAGAATACTCCGTTGGTTACTGAGCGGCAGCGCGCGGCTGCAGTTTCTCGTCGATCTGGCGCGAAAGTATGGCGGAGAATTCATCCGCGAAACCTTCCATGCGGCCCGAAAGCTTGCCGGCATCGGCAGAGAACTTGTTATAGGCGATAACCGCCGGGATAGCGGCGACGAGGCCGATCGCGGTGGCAAGCAGCGCTTCGGCGATACCGGGCGCAACCACCGCAAGGTTGGTCGACTTCGAACCGGCGATCGCCTGGAACGAAGTCATGATGCCGACGACCGTGCCGAATAGACCGATGAACGGACCAGCCGAGCCGATGGTCGCGAGCGATCCGAGGCGGGCTCCGAGAAATTCTGTTTCACGGGCGAGCGTCACGTCCATCGCGCGGTCGATCCGCATCTGCAGGCCGATCGGCGAACGGGCGCCACGTTCGAAGGATTTCTTCCACTCGCGCATCGCGGCCACGAAGATCGCCGCCAGCCCCGTATTGCTGCGTTCCGACAGCGAGCGGTAGAGTTCTTCCAGCGACTGGCCCGACCAGAACACCTGCTCGAACTTGTCGAACTGGCGCCGTGCGCGGCCATAGGCCAGGTATTTGTCGATGACGATCGCCCACGTCCATACCGAGGCTGCGATGAGCCCGAGCATGACGAGCTTGACGACAATGCCGGCCTGCATGAAAAGCGACCAGAGGCTGACGTCCGTCGTTGCTGCTGCCAATCCTACTTGTTCCATTGGTCCAAAATCCCCGAATCCAAACGCCCGGCGCTAGACCGGGCGGCACAAACTGATCTCGCAAGAAGTGTCCGGCGGCCGCCGCCCAAAGCCCTGGTCAAACTTCCAAGCTCATCTTCCGCCTTCTTGCCGTCAAATTTGGTCAAAGGAAGGCGTGCACCGCACAAACTCTGACTTTCCCAGTAAGACACTATTATGGTTAATAGATCGTTAGTGCCGGACTGTGACAGTAAGCCTGTGTTTGGAAGATTTCGTTCCATGGATTACTTGACCGGCGCAAGGTCCGGCTGCCGAAAGAGCGCTCATCCTGCGGCGCGGGAATTCCTTCACATAAAACTCAAGTTCTGACAAGACCTGAATTTCAGGCGATTCTGACTACAACGGCGTGCTGCCCTCCAGGAATTTCACCGCCAATGTTTCCGGTAGCCGCCTCGGTCGCCCCCGGGCGTTGATGACGGCGATGATCACCTTGGCGGCGATCAGCAGCGTCTCGCCCGAGCGGATCTGCTGATTGAGCACCATCTTGGCGCCGCCGGCTTTTTCCGTATGCGTCAGGATCGTCAGCACATCGTCCATGCGCGCCGGGCTCTTGAAGTCGATCTCCATGCGGTGGACGACGAAAACCAGCCCCTCCTCGTCGGCGCTGACGAGTTCGCGTTGCTCAACGCCGAGGCAGCGCAGATAATCGGTACGGCCGCGCTCCAGAAAATGCAGGTAGCGGGCGTGATAGACCAAGCCGGAAAAGTCCGTATCTTCATAATAGACCCGCTGGACGAGCCGGTGTCCCGTCTCCGTCAGCTCTCCCGAAATGGAAAAAGGGCGTTCCGTCATAATTTTCTCCAAACTGAGGTGCCCTCTTTGGCGCAACGCTTCCAGACAGGCAAGCATTGAATAACTGTCACAATTCCTAACTATTCCCGACAACGAGCGACCCATCAGGAGACGATGCGATGAAGATTGCGGTTATGGGCGGAGACGGTTTCATTGGTTGGCCAACGTCGCTGCATCTCTCCGATGCCGGGCACGACATCCATATCCTCGACAATCTCTCGCGCCGCTGGATCGACACCGAACTCGGCGTTCAGTCGTTGACCCCGATGGATTCGATCCAGGAGCGCACCCGCATCTGGCATGCCGAGACCGGACGCCGCATCCACTTCAATCTGATCGATCTCGCCAAGGATTACGAACTCCTGAAGAACTGGCTTTCCGAACACCGCCCGGATGCCGTCATACATTTCGCCGAACAGCGGGCCGCGCCCTATTCGATGAAGAGCGACCGCCACAAGAACTACACTGTCAACAACAACGTCAGCGCCACGCACAACCTGCTGAACGCGCTGACGGAACTCAATCTCGATGCCCATCTCATCCATCTCGGCACCATGGGCGTCTACGGCTATTCGACGGTCGGCGCCGCGATCCCCGAAGGTTACCTGCCGGTCGGCATCGAAACCGCAGGCGGCGACACGGTCAGCCAGGAGATCCTCTATCCCTCCAATCCCGGCTCGATCTATCACATGACCAAGTGCCTGGATCAGCTTCTCTTCCAGTTCTATGCGAAGAATGACGGCCTGAGGGTCACCGATCTGCACCAGGGCATCGTCTGGGGCACGCATACCGAGCAGACGCGCCGCCATGCGCAGCTGATCAACCGTTTCGACTATGACGGCGATTATGGCACGGTGCTCAACCGCTTCCTCATCCAGGCGGCGATCGGCTATCCCCTGACGGTGCACGGCACCGGCGGCCAGACCCGTGCCTTCATCCACGTCGAGGATTCGGTGCGCTGCATCGAGTTGGCTCTCGATAACCCGCCGGCTCGCGGCGCCCGCGTCGAGATCTTCAACCAGATGACCGAAACTCACCGGGTGCGCGACCTCGCCGAGATGATCGCCAGGATGAGCGGCGCCAAGATTGCCTGGCTGCCCAACCCGCGCAAGGAAGCCGCCGAGAACGAGCTGATCGTCCGGAACGAAAAGTTCCGCGATCTCGGCCTCGACCCGATCACGCTGGAAGCAGGCCTGCTCGGCGAAATCGTCGACGTCGCCAAGAAATTCGCCTATCGCGTCGACCGCGCGCGCGTTCCGGCTGTCTCCGCCTGGACTAAGGACATCGCCGCGACGATCAATCACGATCCCGAAGGCAAGCGGCTGAAATCCGTCTCGTGAGCGCGGGCGTGTTCATAATGGAAGGCTCCATAGAGATTCCCTTAGCAAGTCAGTTTATGTGGGAAGGAGAGGGCATACAGTGTGAGCCCCCCTCTGCCCTGTCCTTGGGCCTGACCAAGGACAGGAACAAGGAAGTGCGGCAATGGCGCACGTAAACACGCAACTATCTCATCGCTTGGCCTACGTCACCCTCGTCACCAATGCCGATTACGCCATGGGTGCGACCGCACTTGCCCGCTCCCTGCGCCGAACCGGCACCGGGGCTGACATCATCATTCTCCACACCGGCGGCGTCGATGCAGCCGCACTCGTGCCCCTGAAGGCGCTCGACTGCCGCCTGATCGAGGTCGAGCACCTGCCGCTGTCTGCGGCCTTCAACGAACGCCATGCGCGTGGCCAGCTCCATTCGGCAGCCCCTTTCACCAAGGGCCGCAAGCCGGATTTCCATTCGCCGCTCGACAATTTCTGCAAACTCAGGCTCTGGCAGCTCGTCGAATACCAGCGCTGCGTCTTCATCGATGCCGACGCCCTCGTGCTGAAGAACGTCGACAGGCTCTTCCTCTATCCGGAATTTTCCGCCGCCCCCAATGTCTACGAAAGCCTCGCCGACTTCCGCCGCATGAATTCCGGCGTCTTCGTCGCCACGCCCTCGCATGACACATTCCGGCACATGCTCGAAAGGCTCGACAGGCCGGACGCCTTCTGGCGGCGCACCGATCAGACCTTTCTCGAGACGTTCTTCCCGGATTGGCACGGCCTGCCGGTTTATTTCAACATGCTGCAATATGTATGGTTCACCATGCCGGACCTTTGGGACTGGAAGAGCATTTCGATCCTGCATTACCAGTATGAAAAACCGTGGGAAAAGGATCATCCCAAGGCAGCGCGACTACAACCTTTGATCGATCTGTGGCACCGTTTCCACGATGGCGGCGATGTGCCTGAGATCACGGCGCTGGACAATCCGGAAGGGACAGCATGAAGGTACTGGTATCGGGTGGAACGGGTCTCGTCGGCCGGTATGTCGTCGAGGAACTGCTGGCCGCCGGATATCAGGTGATCGTCGGCGGGCGCCGCGCGCCGCTGCCGCGCCTCTTCTCCCGCCCGGTCGAGTTCGCAGCGCTTTCGCTCGACCCCGACAAGGATCAGATCGACGTCTTCGACGACGCCTATTTCTTCGTCCACGCCGCCTTCAGCCATGTTCCGGGCAAATATCGTGGCGGCGAGGGCGACGATCCGAAGACCTTCCACAGGTTGAACCTCGACGGCACCGTCCGGCTTTTCGAAGCTGCCAAACGCGCCGGCACACGCCGCTGCGTCTTTCTGTCCAGCCGCGCCGCCTATGGCGAACATCCCGAGGGAACCGAACTGACGGAGACGATGCTGGCCAAGCCCGAAACACTTTACGGCCAGGTCAAGCTCGATGCCGAACGCGCGCTTGACCACCTCTCCACGCCGGGTTTTGCCGGCGTCAGCCTGAGGGCAACCGGCGTCTATGGCGATCTCTCGCCGAACAAATGGGACGGCCTCATCGCCGATTACCTCGCCGGCCGGCCGGTTGTTGCCCGTCGGGGAACGGAAGTTCACGGCCGCGACCTCGGTCGGGCGGTGAGGCTGATGCTGGAAACGGAAAGCACCCGCATCTCCGGCGAGGTCTTCAACGTCTCGGACATCTCGGTCGACACGCGCGATATCCTTTCACCCATCCGTCGCGAGACGGGCTGTCGGCACGCGCTGCCGCCCCCTCCCGACAGGGCCGCACTCAATCCCATGAGCACTGCTAAAATCCGCACGCTCGGCTGGGCACCCGGCGGAGCGCCTCTATTCGAGGAGACGATGCAGCAGCTGGCCGCTGCGCTGCCTAAATCCCCAAGACACAGGTCCACGCAAGCCTGACGTTGCAGAATGCCCCGAATTGCAATCGGGGGCCCGAATTAAAAATCGGGGGATTGTCCATGCAGGTCGCAACCACGTCTGCCTCCATCATCTTGCGCGGCACGTCTTCGACGGCAGCCATTTCAGCCGCCGGAAGCGAGACCGATCAAGGCGTGCTGAAGCTGCAACGCGCCACCCAGGCGCTGCAGCAGATGCGCCAGACCTTGGCGAACTCGGGAGACGAGGCCAAGGCGAAGGCGCAACGCAAGCTCGAAGAGGCAAAGCAGCAGTTGGAGATGCTGCGCAGCTCCAACATGGCTCCTGAGGTGGTCGCCCGTCTGGCCGCCGAACTGGCGCGCAAGGTCGGCACCGCCGCCTCCGAATTCGCATCATCAGTCGCGACCGGCAGCCCGGCAACAGCGGTTTCGATGGATGCAACCACGGGTGCAGCGGCCGTCGCAATCAGCGGGGCCGATGCGGCGCTGACGGATACCGCAGGAGAAACTGCGGCCGGCGAGACCGGCTCGCAGGAACCGGACGCCGCCACCAACGCCCGCAACGCCTATGCGAGCGTCGCCGAGGATGCCCCGAAATTCTCGGGCATTTCGGCCGATGATCGCGAAACGATGGAAGAGTTCAAGGCGGTGGTGCGCGAACTCAAGCAAGTGCTCGACAAGGCGATGCGCGAGTTGCGGCAGCAGGACCGGCAGCCCGGAGCCAATGCCATTCCTGATATGGCAGGCTTCTCCATCGCCACGGCGACAATACCGACAAGCATCGTCGTCTGACGCTCGCAGCCGCCGGCGGCCGAGGCGTCAAACGCGCGTGATACCGTCGCATCCGGCATTTGCATCGGACATCCAGCCGTCTATGCTCGGGTAAATCTCTCAGAACCGGCAGATCGAATGACCTCTAGAGAATTGAAAGCGCAGTTGCGCAACGAACGGCTGTCCGCACGCGACGCCATCCCCGCCGAGAAACGCGCCTCCAAAAGTCTCGCAATGGCCGAACATGCCGGCGAGGCCGTCGGTTTTGCACTGGGTACGATCATCTCCGGCTTTCTGCCGATCCGTTCGGAAGCCGATCTCAGGTCGCTGATGGCGCGCTTTGCCGTGCGCGGGGCGCGGCTCTGCGTGCCGGCGATCCTCGATCGGCAGACCATCGTCTTTCGCGAGCTGGCGGAAGGTGCGCCGCTGGTCGATACCGGCTTCGGGACGGTCGGCCCCGGCGCCGATGCCGCCATTCTTGACCCCGAGATCATGCTGGTGCCGCTTTCGGCCTTCGATGCCCGCGGCCACCGCATCGGCTACGGCGCCGGCCACTACGACCGTGCCATCAGCCGGCTAAGGCAAAAAGGCCTGCATCCGAAGCTGATCGGCATTGCATTCGACTGCCAGGAAGTGGCACATGTGCCCGCTGAGCCGCACGACATAAGCCTGGATGCCATCCTGACAGAAAGCGGCCTTCGCTTTTTTGCCTCTTGGATTGGATAGGGAATGCGGCTGCTTTTTCTGGGTGACATGGTCGGCAAGACGGGACGTACGGCGGTCTGGGACCGTCTTCCCGGCCTGGTTTCAGACCTCAAGCTCGATTTCGTCATCGTCAACGGCGAGAATGCTGCCGGCGGCTTCGGCATCACTGAGGATATTTTTCTGGAAACGATCAATGCCGGCGCCGATGTGGTGACGACAGGCAACCACGTCTGGGACCAGAAGGAAGCCGTCGCTTTTGCTGGCCGCCACGATCAGTTCCTGCGTCCCGCCAACTATCCGCAAGGCACGCCCGGCCGCGGATCCGGCCTTTTCTATGCCAGGAACGGTGCGCGCGTGCTCGTCGCCAACGTCATGGGCCGGGTCTTCATGCATCCCGAACTCGACGACCCCTTCAAATCGGCAGAGGTCATCCTCGCCGCCTGCCCGCTGAAGGAACAGGCCGATGCGATCATCTTCGATTTTCATGCGGAGGCGACCAGCGAGAAGCAGTGTTTCGGCCATTTCGTCGACGGCCGCGCCAGCTTCGTCGTCGGCACCCACACGCATGTACCAACGGCCGACGCCCAGATCCTGAACGGCGGCACCGCCTATATGTCGGATGCCGGCATGTGCGGCGACTACGACTCCTCTCTCGGCATGGACAAGGAGGAGCCGCTCAACCGCTTCATCTCCAAGATGCCGAAGGGCCGCATGGAGGCCGCGAACGGCCCCGCGACGATCTGCGGCGTCGGCGTGGAGATCTCTGATACGACGGGATTGGCCGAAAAAATCGCGCCACTCCGGCTCGGGCCACGATTGGCAGAGACGGTGCCAGAGTTCTGGCGGTAACGGGCAACGCGCGGCCGTCCAACACGCAATTGTGAGAACCCGCCGTCTGGACCCCTGCGGCCTCATGCCGCATCCTCCCGCCACAAAGTGAAAGCGCCAGAGGAGTGGCATGAAGCCGCGATATCTTATCCTCGCTATCGCATGCCTTGCGGCCTTCGCCGCGCCGAATCTTGCCGGAGCGCAAGAGCAGCGGCCACCGGTCAGCCAGTGCCAGGCGATCGCGCAAACCATCCCCAAGGTGACCTTCGCAAGCTTTTCCGGCGCTCCGCCGCTGATGCCTGCCGTCTCCGAGGGCGAGGACGTCAAACTCACCTTCCTCGGCCACTCCACCTTCGAGATCGATACGCCCGGCGGCATCGTTGTCGCAACCGACTATAATGGCTGGTACCGGCCGGCGACGCCGCCCGATGTCGTGACCATGAACAAGGCGCACACGACCCACTACACCCTGACCCCCGATCCCGGCATCAAGCACGTGCTGCATGGGTGGAGCGATGTTTCGGGAGAGAAGGCCAACATCAATCTCGTCGTCGGCGATGCTTATATCCGCAACGTCACGACGGATATCCGCTTCAGCTATGGCCTCGGCGGCGCGCATGAGAACGGCAATTCCATCTTCATCTTCGAGATCGCCGGCCTCTGCATCGGCCATCTCGGCCACCTGCATTACGAGTTGACGGACGCCCATTATACCGAGATCGGCCGCCTCGACGTTGTCATGGTCCCCGTCGATGGTGGCCTGACGATGGGCGCCGACAGCATGAGCCGCGTCATCAAGCGGCTACGCTCGTCGTTGATCCTACCAATGCACCGGCGCGGCCCGCCAGTCGAAGCCTTCGTCTCGATGTTCGGCAAGGATTTCGACGTCGCCAATGCGCCCGATGACAGTATCACCGTCTCGATGCGCACGCTGCCGAAAAAACCGCTGATCTATGTGATGAAGGGTGTGCGGTAAAAAGGCCCGGTGGTTTTCCTTCTACAGCGCCGCGCGTCTTTTCAGGCGCGCAAAGGACGCTGTAGCACTTTGAATTGCTGCATAATTTTATCCTTAAATCGATTCCGATTTAACGAATTATGCAGGGGCACTGCACGTCAAGCGAACTGCAGGTGACGCTTGATGCCGACATCCGGCATCTTGTCGTCGTCGAGATTGGCTTTGGCGATCTCCCAGCCGAATTTCAGCTTGTTGCCTGTGGAAACCCAGATCTCGGCATCGTCGACATGGAGGGACAGCATGGTGAGCTTGGGGTCCTTCTTGCCGCCGTCATACCAGGCCGCGACGATCGAACTCCAATATTCCTCGATCTTGGAGGGGTCAGGATGCACCTCGATCACACCGGCGAGGCAGGCGTGATAGTCGTGATCCTTGCCGATAACGCAGAAATGCGCGCGGCTGCCGGGCTTGATGGCGCGCACGATGTCGGCGTCGGTCTTGGTGTAGAACCAGATGGTGTTGGTGGTGGGATCGGCATGCGGCGCCATCGGCTGCATGTGCATGTCCAGTCCGGAAATTCCGAGCATGCCGGCATGAACATCGTTGACCTGATCCCAGAGCTGACGTGCTGGATGTTCCTGCGCCTCGCTGAGACTTGCCATGATCGTTCCTTTCCGTTGGATGGAGTTCGGTTGAAACGTCATCCCCTCACCTTTGTTCCGAACTGCTTTTTCCTTGAACGGGTGCCGTTTCACTCTTATAAGGCGGCCCATTCCGAACAATGAGACGTGAACAGGGGTGCCATGGCTGGCCATTCACAGTTTAAAAACATCATGCACCGCAAAGGCCGTCAGGATGCCGTGCGGTCGAAAATGTTCTCCAAGCTTGCGCGCGAAATCACCGTTGCTGCAAAGGCCGGCCTGCCCGACCCGACGATGAACGCCCGCCTTCGCCTGGCGATCCAGAACGCCAAGGCCCAGTCCATGCCGAAGGACAATATCGACCGCGCCATCAAGAAGGCAGCCGGCGCCGACGGCGAAAACTACGACGAAGTCCGCTACGAGGGCTATGGCCCCGGCGGCACGGCGATCATCGTCGAGGCCCTGACCGACAACCGCAACCGCACCGCCTCAAACGTTCGCTCGAGCTTCACCAAGGCCGGCGGCGCTCTCGGCGAAACCGGCTCCGTTTCCTTCTCCTTCGACCATGTCGGCGAAATCACCTACAAGCTTTCCGTCGGCGATGCCGACAAGGTGATGGAAGCCGCGATCGATGCCGGCGCCGATGACGTCGAAACCGACGAAGACGGCCACTACATCACCTGCGGCTTCGAAGCCCTCGGCGAAGTGGCGAAAGCGCTGGAATCGAGCCTCGGCGAGGCAGAAACCGTCAAGGCCGTCTGGCGCGCCCAGAACAACGTGCCGGTAGACGAGGAAAAAGCTCAGTCGCTGCTGAAACTCATCGACAGCTTGGAAGATGATGACGACGTTCAGAACGTCTATTCCAACTTCGAGGTCTCGGAAGAAGTGCTGGCAAAGCTCTCGGCCTGATCTCCGCAGGTAGGTGTCCAATAAAAACCCGGCGGCAGCGCCGGGTTTTTTCTTGCCGGAAAGGTGGCGCGTCAGAGTGACGCCTTACGCGGCGGCTCGCATGAAATTTCCCAGCCCCGCGAAAAGTTCCACCGATGTCAGCCGCGCCTCGATGTCGTGGATCGGCATCGAGATGATCACCTCGTCGGCCTGCGTTTCCTGTAGAAACTCCGTCAGTTTCGCCTCCGCCGTCTTCGGCGACCCGACCACGGCATAACGCAGCGTGTGTTCGACATTCATCTTCTCCATCGGCGACCAGAAGTCCCCCATATCGGCCACCGGACGCGGGAACGGCCCGCGGACATTGCGGCGCAGATTGACGAACTGCTGCTGGGCAGAGGTGAAATGATAGCGTGCCTCCTCGTCCGTCGCCGCCACCGCGCCCATCACGCCGACCATCACATGCGGCTTGGCGAGCGTCGCCGAGGGCTGGAAGCGGTCGCGGTAGATCGCGACCGCATCGAGCAGCATGTCGGGCGCGAAATGCGAGGCGAAGGCATAGGGAAGTCCCAGCATGCCGGCGAGCTGAGCGCTGTAGAGACTGGAGCCGAGTAGCCAGATCGGGATATGCGAGCCATTGCCGGGAACCGCGAGGATCGCCTGGTTCTCGACCGGCGTATCGAGGAGTTGCTGCAGTTCCACCACGTCGTTCGGGAAGCTGTTTGCACCGGCCTCGAGATTACGCCGCAGCGCCTGTGCCGTACGCATATCCGATCCCGGCGCGCGCCCGAGGCCGAGATCGATGCGGCCGGGGAAGAGCGCCTCCAGCGTGCCGAACTGCTCGGCGATGACCAGTGGCGAATGATTGGGCAGCATGATGCCGCCGGAGCCGATGCGGATACGCTTCGTCGCAGCCCCGACATGGCCGATAACAACGGCGGTGGCAGCGCTGGCGATCCCCGGCATGCCGTGATGTTCGGCAAGCCAGAAGCGCTTGTAACCGAATTCCTCGGCCTTCACAGCCATGCGCGCCGAGCCATCGAGGGACTGGCGCACGGTGCTGCCTTCGGCAACGGGGGAAAGGTCGAGTATGGAGAAGGGAACCATGGGAAACCTGCCGGGCAGTTGAACGATGCCGTCTATGTAGGTTCGCGCCCGCACCATTCCAAACCATGCGCGCAAACAAAAAGAGCCGCGCGAGCGCGACCCTTCTGCAATGTTAGAATCGATAATTTACCGATGACCGCGCAGCACATGCACCTCGGCGCTCGGCTGGTGGTGGCCGGGCGGCAGCGTGAAATTGCCGAGCTGGCGGTCCATTTCCAGGGCTTCCGTCGCCAGCCGGTGGATCGCCGCCGTCGTCTCTTCGACCATCGAGGCGTTCTGCTGCGTCATCGCGTCGAGTTCGGCAACGGCGCTATTGATCTCGCGCAGCGTATTGGCCTCCTCGCGGGTCGCACTCATGATCTCGTTGATCTGCCCGTTGATCGCCTCGACATGGGCGCCGATGCCCGTCAGCGCAACGCCCGCTTTTTCCACAAGCGTAACGCCGCTTTCGACCTCATGCGTCGATTTCTGCAGCAGGCTGGAGATTTCCTTTGCGGCACTCGACGAACGCTGGGCCAGCTCGCGCACTTCCATGGCGACGACGGCGAAGCCCTTGCCGGATTCACCGGCGCGCGCCGCCTCGACGCCTGCATTAAGTGCCAGGAGGTTGGTCTGGAAGGCGATGTCGTCGATGACCGAGATGATCGTGTTGATCTGGCGCGAGGAGGCCTGGATCGCCTCCATCGCCGCGATCGTCTCGCGCATGATCTGACCGGAGCCGGTCGTCTCCTTCTTGGCGTCGCGGGCGATGCGCTCGGCCTGTTCGGCCCGCGCGATCTGCTGGCGGACCGACTGGGTGATGGCGCTGATCGCATTCGCGGTCTCGGTGATCGAGCCGGCCTGGCGCTCGGTGCGCCCGGCAAGTTCGTCGGCACCGGTGCGCATCTCCTCGGAGCCGGCGCGCACCGCCATCGAGTTACCGCCGATCGCCGTCATGGTTTCGCTGAGCGTCGCCAGCGCCTCGTTGAAATTGACGCGCAGGCTTTCAAGCTCGTTCGGGAAGCGGGTATCGATCTGATAGGCGAGATCGCCGTTCGCCAGATGATGCAGGCCCTCGTCAATCGCCTCGACCACCTGCTGTAGCGTCTTCGCCTCGGCTTCGCGCTCGGCCAGGTTCTGCTGGCGGTCGTGCTCGGCCTGCAGGCGCGTCTCTTCGCTCGCGGCTTCGAGCTCGCGGCTTTCGATCAGCGAGTGGCGGAAGCGGTCGAGCGCGTTGGCCATCGTGCCGATCTCGTCCTTGCGGTTCAGGCTGCCGATCTCGCTGTCGAGCTTGCCGTCGGCGACATCGCGGGTGACGCCGGCAAGCCGTGCAAGCGGCGAAAACAAGAAATTGGTGATGAGGCCGGTCGCGATCGCCATGACGACGAGCACACCGATGCCGATCATCGTCAGCAGAGTGGCGATCTCGATCGAGCCGGCATTAAGCTCGCTCAGAAGCACGCTTTCGACCACGAGGAAGCGATCGCCGCGATAGTCGATGCCGCGGACATAGGCGCGGGCCGCGCCGTCCGTCCGGCCGAAGTCGGCCACCGTCATCGCCGAACTGGCAAGCGCGCTCTTGATGAAGGTGAAGGGTGTCGCATCGAGCGTTGCAAGCTTGCCGCTCGCGTCGAGGCCGACGGCGGAGCCATCGCCGGAGACGATCGCCGCCCGTGCCGTGCTGCCCTGGACGATGCCCTTGGCAAGGATGCCGGTGACGATCTCGTCCCGCACCTTGAAGAGAATGATGCCCTTGGCCGCTCCAAGCTTGACGATCGGCACGGCATAGAAGATCGCCGACTTGCCGCTGCCGGCATCGACGCGAAGGCCGGAAAAGCCTGTCGGCGCGGCGTCATCGGTCGCCCTGGCGGTATTCTCGATCGCCTTGGCGAAAGCGATGCCGGCACCGGTCGCCTTCCAGGCGTCCGACTTCAGGTTTTCGGCGAAATCGTCTTCCTTCTTATAGGAATAGAGCACGGTGCCCTCGAGATCGACAATCAGCAGATCGCTGAAGGCGGTATCCTCGAGGTCGCGGGCAACTTCACCCTGCGTCTTCTCGTGGCTCGAATAATAAAAGCCGCTCGGCCCTTCCGGCTTGATGAGCTTCTCGCGTTGGTCGGCGGGGTTGGGGTTGCCTGCTATGAAAACCTTCTTCAGCTCGGCACGGGCATCGCCCGCGGTCTTCTCGATGGTCTTCCAGCCGCTCTTCAGGTTGGTGATCGACATCTGCAGCGCCTCGATGCGCGCGATGGAGTTGGCCTGGTTTTCAAGCTGCGTCAGCTGGTCCTGCAGCATGTCGCCGCGAAAGATCAGCACGCTTTCCTTGGCCTTCAGCGCCTGCTCGTCGGAAATGCGGCTGCTGGCGAAATAGGCAAGCACATCGATGACCGCGATCGACAGCACGGTCAGCAGAATGAATGTGGCGATGACCTTAAAGGACAGGGATTGAAATCTCCGAGCCATGTACGACGAACCCCTTCTGAACGCGCCTGCCAAGCGCGGGCACGCAGCGCATGCCTGATCAACTGACCTATAAACAGAACATCGGAGGCTTAAATCTTCGCGAAAAGCAGCCTCTCTCGTATTCGGTGACTAGAATTCAGGCATCTGTTTTAATTCGCGGTAAATGGCGGGGCCGAAATCCAGGAATGTTTTTGTTTTGTTCACATATCGATGGCAGTTATTTCGCAATCGCTATAGGTTGAACCATGCAAAATACGATTCGCATCGTCGGCATCGATCCCGGTCTTCGCCGCACCGGCTGGGGAATCATCGAGACATCAGGCAATTCCCTGCGGTTTGTGGCATCCGGAACCGTGACCTCCGATGGAGACATGGACCTTGCCTCCCGCCTTTGCCAATTGCACGACGGCCTGGCGGAGATCGTCCACAGCTATAAGCCGGATGAGGCCGCCGTCGAGCAAACCTTCGTCAACAAGGATGCGGTGGCGACCCTGAAGCTTGGCCAGGCCCGCGGCATCGCCATGCTGGTGCCGGCGCGCGCCGGGTTGCCGGTCTCTGAATATGCCCCGAACGCCGTGAAGAAGGCCGTCATCGGCGTCGGCCATGGCGAAAAGCAGCAGATCCACATGATGTTGAAGATCCTGATGCCGAAGGTCGAATTCAAGGGCAACGACGCCGCCGACGCCCTGGCGATCGCCATCTGCCATGCGCATAATCGCGGCAGCAACCGGATGCGGCAGGCGCTGGCTGGCTAATCTGTTCTTGACTTGTTCCCATTCGATGATAAGTAATACCTCGGAGGTATTACCATGCGCGTGACGGAAAAAGGCCAGGTGACCATTCCCAAGGACATCCGAGACCGTTTGAAGATCGGCCCGGGATCCGAGGTGGATTTCGTTGCCGATGAAAAGGGTGCCCGCCTCGTTGTCCTATCCAGCAGGATAGAGCCATCACAGGACGATTTTGAATCCTGGCTCGGCAGTATGAGCGGGACCCTCGACACCAGCGGCATGACGACCGATGAATTCATGGAATGGTTGAGGGGACCACGTGATGACCTCAGTCCTCGTTGATACGAACATCTTCATCGATATTTTCGGGCCGGATAATCCTTTCAGGGAATGGTCCGCGCGGGCGTTGAGCATACTGCGTCCGGATTCGCAATTCATCATGACACCGGTCGTCTGGGCGGAGTTGGCAAGCATGACCCCGCGCGAGGAAACCCTTGCATTTCTCCTGTCGCGGCTGAACCTGATCCGCGAGGCCCTGCCGTTTCCCGCCGCGTACCGGGCCGGCATGGCCCACGCGCAGTACCGGAGAAGCGGCGGCCTGCGCGATCGCACCCTGCCGGATTTTTTCATCGGGGCGCACGCCCTCGTTCGATCGCACCGCCTTCTGACGCGCGATGGCGCGCGCTACCGCTCCTATTTCCCTGAGTTGGACATCATTTCTCCCGAAACGCATCCTTGAGAGACCGCGACCCATGATCGGCAAGCTGAAAGGCACCATAGACGAGATCGGCGAAGACTATGTGCTCGTCGATGTGCACGGCGTCTGCTACGTCGCCCATTGCTCGGCCCGCACCCTGTCGAAGCTTGGCTCGGCTGGCGAGGCCTGCGTGCTGTTCATCGAGACCTATGTGCGCGAGGATCAGTTGAAGCTCTTTGGCTTCATGACCGCGCTAGAGCGGGAATGGTTCAACCTGCTCCAAAGCGTCCAGGGCGTCGGCGCCAAGGTGGCGCTCGCCGTGCTCTCGACGTTGACCCCAGGCGAACTGGCTAATGCGATCGCCCTGCAGGACCGCACTGCCGTCTCCCGCGCGCCGGGCGTCGGTCCGAAAGTGGCGATGCGCCTCGTCACCGAGCTCAAGAACCGGGCGCCTGCCTTTGCCGGGGAAGCAATCAATATCGCTCTCAAGCAGGAACTCGGTGAAGGCGTCGCGGCAGCACCGGTCGCCGATGCGGTGTCCGCATTGACCAACCTCGGCTATTCCCGCGACCAGGCCGCCAATGCGGTTGCCGCGGCAATGAAGACGGCGGGTGATAACGCCGACAGCGCCAAGCTGATCAGGCTGGGATTGAAGGAACTGGCGCGGTGAAAAGCCGCAAAACCGATGATGGGATGTCGAGGCAGCCGTTTTTTGGTGTATTGGTGTGACAGGATTCAAAACGGAATGAGAGCATGAGCGAACCCGCCCGCCTGATATCGCCGGAAAAGCGGGGCGAAGACCTTGATATCACGTTGCGCCCGCAATCGCTGGACGAGTTCACCGGCCAGGCGGAGGCGCGCGCCAATCTCAAGGTCTTCATCGAGGCGGCGAAAAACCGCGGCGAAGCGCTGGACCATGTGCTCTTCGTCGGTCCACCCGGCCTCGGCAAGACGACGCTGGCGCAGATTATGGCCAAAGAGCTCGGCGTCAACTTTCGCTCGACGTCGGGCCCGGTGATCGCCAAGGCCGGCGATCTCGCTGCCCTGCTCACCAATCTCGAGGAGCGCGACGTGCTCTTCATCGACGAAATCCATCGCCTCAATCCCGCCGTCGAGGAAATCCTCTATCCGGCCATGGAAGATTTCCAGCTCGACCTCATCATCGGGGAAGGCCCTGCCGCTCGCTCGGTGAAGATCGACCTGTCGAAATTCACGCTGGTGGCGGCCACAACCCGCCTCGGCCTGTTGACGACGCCGCTGCGCGACCGCTTTGGCATTCCGGTGCGCCTGAGTTTCTATACCGTCGAGGAGCTGGAGCTGATCGTGCGCCGCGGCGCGCGGCTGATGAACCTGCCGATCACCGAGGAGGGCGCCCGCGAGATCGCAAGACGCGCCCGTGGCACTCCGCGCATCGCCGGCCGGCTGTTGCGGCGCGTGCGCGACTTTGCCGAGGTGGCAAGGGCAGAAGCCGTCACCCGCGAGATCGCCGACGAGGCGCTGACCCGCCTGCTGGTCGACAATGTCGGCTTCGACCAACTCGACAAACGTTACCTCAACATGATCGCGGTCAATTTCGGCGGCGGCCCGGTCGGCATCGAAACCATTGCCGCCGGCCTTTCCGAGCCGCGCGACGCGATCGAGGACATCATCGAGCCCTACATGATCCAGCAGGGTTTCATTCAGCGCACGCCACGCGGCCGTGTTCTGACCGCAATCGCGTGGAAACATCTGGGAATGCAACCGCCAAAGGATATGGAGGCTGCGCAGTTCCGGCTGTTCCAGGAGGACAACTGAGTGATCACCCGCCGCGGATTTTTGAAGGTTCTCGGCGGCGGTTTCGCCGGCGTCATGTCGCTCGGTGGTTATGCCTTTGCTTATGAACCGCTCGCGCGGCTCGCCATCACCCGCTACCAGCTGACGCCGCCGGGATGGACGCCAGGGCTCAAGCTACGCGTCGTCGCGCTCGCCGATCTCCATGCCTGCGAACCCTGGATGTCGGCAAGCCGCATTGCCGCGATCTGCCACACGGCGAATGAACTCGAAGGCGACGTCACCGTCCTGCTCGGCGATTACGCCGCCGGCATGAACATGGTGACGCAGTACGTGCATTCGAGCCAATGGTCGAAGGCGCTCGCCACCTTGCAGGCCCCTCTCGGCGTCCATGCGGTCATGGGCAACCACGATTGGTGGGAGGACAGGACCGCCCAGAAGAACGGCGGGATGGAAACATTCGGACACCGAGCCTTCGCCGACGTCGGCATCCCGGTCTATGGCAACCGCGCCGTCCGGCTCGAAAAGGATGGCAGCGGCTTTTGGCTCGCAGGCCTCGAAGATCAGCTAGCGCTTCTGCCGGGCCGGAAGTGGGGCCGCACGCAGATGCTCGGCCTCGACGATCTCGAGGGAACGATGGCTCAGGTGACGGACGATGCGCCGGTCATCCTGCTTGCCCATGAACCCGATATCTTTCCGCGCGTGCCGGAGCGTGTGTCGCTGACCCTATCGGGTCACACGCATGGCGGACAGATCCGTTTGCTCGGCCGTTCGCCTATCGTGCCCTCGCGCTACGGCAACCGCTACGCCTATGGTCATATGATCGAGGAGGGGCGTAATATCATCGTCTCCGGTGGCCTCGGCTGCTCCATCGCGCCGGTGCGCTTCGGCGTGCCGCCGGAAATTGTCGTGATCGATCTTGGATAGAATGGCATGGCCAAGCGCACTCTCATCCGCCTGAATGCGGGCGCTGAGCGTTTCAACTATCGCATCGCCGGCCTCGGCGTTCGTGACGGCCACGTGCTCGTCCATCGCGCCGTGCATGAGCCCTTCTGGACCTTTCCGGGCGGCAGGGCGGAAATCGGCGAGACGTCGGAGCAAACGCTGAAACGGGAGATGGTGGAGGAACTGGGCGTAGAGGTGACCGTCCATCGCCTGCTCTGGATCGTCGAGAATTTTTTCCGCTACGAACAGCGCGACTGGCATGAACTCGGCCTCTATTATCTGATGGAGATTCCGCCAGAATTCCCCTTCTTGTCCGGCGAGATCATCCATCGGGTCGAGGACGGCGACAACCATCTCGAGTTCAAATGGGTGCCGGCAACGCGTAATGCCCTGTCCGCACTCGACATCCCGCCCTATTTCATCGCCGATGAAATCGAAACCCTTCCCGTTGTGCCGCGTCATCTCGTCTGGCGGGACGGCGATCTCGACGGCAAAGACTGACGCAGGCAATTCAAGGTGTTACAGCGCCCTTTGCGCGCCTTAAAAGGTGGCGGTGCTGTCGCCAAAAGCCTTTAAAGAGGAGATGCGCCGATGCCGACCTTCGATCCTGTCAGGCCATTTCGCAAACTTGCCTACAACAACGCCCTTGCCAACCGCCGGCTGCTTCAGGCCTGCGCGACACTGAAGCCCAGCGAATTCGAAGCGCCGCGCACCAGTTTCTTCCCCTCGATCAAGGAAACCATGAACCATATCATCACGGTCGACTGGTTCTATGTCGACGGCCTGGAAGGCGGCACGCTCGGGCTCAAGGCCTTTGAGGTCGACGAACCGTTCGATGACGTTTCCTCGCTGACAGAGGCGCAGGCGAAGGTCGATCAGCGCCTGACGGCACTTTGCGAGGCCCTGACGCCGGAGAGACTCATCTCGACCATCAGCCTCCATCGCGGCGACCGCATTCAAGAAGAGCGGATGGAGGACGTGCTCGGCCACCTCTTCCAGCATCAGACCCATCATCGCGGGCAGGTGCATGCGATGCTCTCCGGCACCAGCGTCGCTCCGCCGCAACTCGACGAATTCATCGTTGCCGACGATGCCCGGTTCCGTGGCGGCGAACTCGCCACGCTCGGCTGGAGCGAAGAAACGCTGATGCGTTAGCGCGTCCTGCGGGCCGCGAGTGCTTTAAGTCTCTATTTGATGCCTGTCGTGGTCCCAAAACCGCTGCACAGTTTTGGGACCACGACAGGCATTAATTCTGCAGCCGCTTCTTCAGCCCGTCGATGATTGTCTTGGTGAGAAGATCGTAATTCTCGTCGAAGTGATGATCGCCGGGCAGTTCGATGACCTCGGCGCCGCTATCCTTCAGCGCCGGACAGGCAACATCGTCATCGTCGTCCTTGCCGTAGATGCATTGCACGAGCTTCGGATCAATGTTCTTCAGATCGCCGACAGGATCGCCTCCCGCCCCTTCCGTCTTCTGGCCGAGCCAGCCGAGAACAGAGATGACGTAGTCGACTTGGTGCGAAAGCGACAGCAGCGACAATTGCGCCACCGCCGACTTTTCGGCTGGCTTGAGGAGCTGGTAGGTGGCGGGCACGACATCGGCGCCGAAGGAATAACCGACGAGCAGGACATGCTTCACCTTCCACTGCTTGCGGTAGAAATCGATGATCTTCGAAAGATCGGCAGCTGTCTCCTCCGGCTTGCGCTCCTTCCAGAAATAGTGGAGCGAATCGACGCCGACGACCGGAATACCTTCCTTCTGCAGCGTGCCGCCGACCTCCTTGTCGATGTCGCGCCAGC
Source organism: Rhizobium sp. SRDI943 (assembly GCF_057653695.1). NCBI lineage: Bacteria > Pseudomonadati > Pseudomonadota > Alphaproteobacteria > Hyphomicrobiales > Rhizobiaceae > Rhizobium > Rhizobium sp. SRDI943. The sequence goes on from NZ_CM172787.1 coordinate 3,586,727, forward strand.
CGCCGTCGCCGGAATAGATCACCGCCATCGTATCGAAGGCCGGCGTTGCCTCGAGCACCGCCAGCGGCAGGCCGAGCGGGTTGCCGAAGGCGCCGGAGGCGGTGACGAGATCGTCGAGCGTATCGGCAAACGCCGTCTGCGCATCGTCGGTGGAATCGCGGATCTCGATCGCGTCATGGGCCTTCTTCAGCGCCTCGGCATGCGCCCGACCATCCTTGTTGGCCTCAGGCGTGAAGACGGTAACGATCGGGTCCGGCAGGATGCCGTCGCTGAGGCCATAGACCGTGCGTTCGCCGACCACCTGCTTGGACGCCGGCGTGCAAAGCTCCTTGGCAAGCGGAATGCCGGCGGCCGGATTAACGGCAAGTGTCTGGCCGATCGTCGCATCCGGCGTTTGCGCGGCGATCGCCAGCGCCAAGGCCCCGCCCTCGCCGATACCGGCGACGATCGGCAGGTGATAGGCGTTGTTGCCGGTCGCGCGCTGCACCTGCTGGCTCAGCGATTCGATGTCCGACACCATGTAGACACAGCCGTCGTTGAGGCTGACGTCGTACTGGCCGAGCGCCTGGATATAGGATGGAAAGTCGACGCCGATGACAACGGCGCCTTCGGCGACCAACCTGTCGGCTTCGCCCTTCTCATAATCGCCCCAGCCGGCGGCATCCGAGATCAGCATCACCGTGCCCTTCACCTCCCCTTCCGGCAGGAAGATGTGCGGCGACGGGATGAGCCCGGTTTCGAAACTCTGCGTGGTCTCTTCGGCGGCGTCAGCCGGTGCGGCCGCGAGCATGCAGGCGCATGCCGTGGCAAGAAGGATTGTTCTGATCATTTTCTCACTACCCCTTTCAATCCGCCCCCAATCAGAAATGTCGCGTCCATCAACGCGATCATCGGATTGCCCCCTCCTGAGACCGCAAGATAGCGCGGTTGCCAGTGCGGATGAAACTTGGATTTGAATGCCCGAAGGCCTTTGAAGTTATAGAAGCGCTCGCCGTGTTCGAAGACGGTGCTGCCGATGCGGTCCCAGACGGGCGCCGCCTCGCGTTTCGACATGCCGGAGAGAGGCGCCATGCCGAGATTGAAGTGGGTGAAACCCTGCCCTCGCAGATATTCCATGATCTGCACGAAGAGAAAGTCCATCGAGCCCTTCGGCGCGTCCGGCGAGAAGCGCATGAGATCGATCGTGCCCTCCTGTCTGGATTCGGTCACGAGGATATTGGCGAAGGCGACGATCCTGCCGTCCTTTTTCAGGATGCCGACCGGCTGCGAGGAGACATAATCGAAATCGAACGCGCCGAGCGAGAAGCCCTTTTCCTTGGCATTGTGATGCTCGAGCCAGGCCGTCGAAACCGCGGCAAGATCATCGATGACCGAAGACAAGTCCTGCGGTTCGACGACGGCGAATTCCAGCCCGTCGCGCTGGGCGCGGCTTGCCGTCTGGCGAAGGTTCGCCCATTTGCCGCCCTTCATCTCGAAGGTCCTGAGATCGGCCACCGCCAGTTCGCCGAGCTTGAAGGCGCGCAGGCCGGCATCGGCGCAATGGGACAGCAGCGCCGGCGATATCTGATAGAACACGGCCCGGCAGCCGGCGGCGCGCGCCGCTTCGACGAAACGCCAGACGAGTTCCTGCACGGCGCGATGGTCGCCGACCGGATCGAACAGCGCGATCCAGGAGCGGCCCTGCCGGCCATACATGATGAAGGCATCGCCGTTTTCCGAGAACATGATGCTCTTGTCGCCCATGCGCACAAGATTGGCATCGGCATTGCCCTGCTTCATGACGATCTCGACGGCACGCGCCAGCGCCTCGTCCGTCGCCTGCTCCGGCCGGAAGCTCGCCGGTCGGAGCAGGCTGAAGACGGCGATCGCCGACGAAATGATGGTGATGCCGAGCACGGCGCGCAGCCCGCGCGGCGCCTCGGCGGTGAATTCGAACTGCCACCAGAGCTGGTTGCTGTATTCGACGTCGCGATAGACGAAGAGCAGGATGACGACAGCCCCGACGACGATCACGGCGATCGCCATCAGCCAGGACGCCGTCAGCGCCTGGTTGAGCAGCGAGGCCTGGCGGGTAAAGAGCCGGCGGCTGACGAAGAGCCCGAAGATGAGGAAGGCAAGAAAAGCCGCTTCGACAAGCGCGATCGCCTTCAGCAGCGACAAGGTCAGCGCGGCAAGCGCCGAGAACACGGCGACCCACCAGGCGCCGTCGAGCCGCTGGCCGAGGCCGCGCGCGGCGACGACGAGTGCCAGCCCCAACAGGCTGGAGAGGAAATGCGCCCCTTCGACCATCGGCAGTGGCAGATAGTTGGAGAGGAATTCGAGGTTCTGGTCCGGCGTCGGCGTGACGCTCGAAAACACCAGCATGACGCCGAGCAGCAGCGCGAGAGCCGACAGCAGCTGCGGCATCAGCCGTCCGCCGATGCGCCGCATGCTGGAGGCCGCCGGATGGTCGACGAAACGACGCAGCTCCGCCGCCGAGACCGCGAGCACGGCGATCAGCAGCGGCAGCACATGGTAGACCAGCCGGTAGAGCACCAGCGATCCGAGCACGGCATCGATGTTCACCGCGCTGCCGAGCGAGGCGATGATCACGGTCTCGAACACACCGAGCCCGGCCGGAACATGGCTGAGCACGCCGAGACCGACGGCGATCGCATAGACGGCGAGGAAGACCGGCCAGCCGATGGCTGTCTGCGGCAGCAGCACATAGAGCACCGACGCCGAGGCGGCGATATCGAAGGCTGTGACGAGGAATTGCCGCGACCAGGTGCGCGAATCCGGCAGGCGGATTGCCACAGGGCCAAGATCGAGCACGCGCCCGTCACGGCCGATGATCATCACCGCGCCCAGAATGGCGACGATCGAACCGGCGATCAGCCGAAGAAGGAAGGGGCTGATGCCGACGAGCGGGCCGATCTCGTCGGCGATGACGATGAGGGCGATTGCCGCGACGCCCGCAAGCCCCAATCCGAAGGACAGCGTGACGAAGGCGATGATGCGTCCGATATCCTCCGGCGAGAGCCCGAGGCGCGTATAGGCGCGGTAGCGAATCGCCCCCCCAGACAGGGCGCCGAAACCGGCGGTATTGCCGACGGCATAGGCACTGAACGCCGTCAGCGCGACATGCGGAAAGGGCAGCTTCTTGCCGATATATTCGATGGCGTTGAGATCGTAGAAGATCAGTGCGAGGAAACTGAGCGCCGTGAAGAACAACGCAAGCAGGATCGAGCTCGGCCTGGTGGCGGCGAGCGCACCGACGACGTCGTCATAGCGCACCTCGTTGGTGAGCTGCATGATGGCGTAACCGACGAGGCAGAAGACCACCATTGATGCGGCTGCCAGCAGCGGCGTTCTGTACCGTCTGAATAGACCGCCAAAAGAAAACCCGTCCGCTTCTTCAATCTCTTCCAAATTGCCGTGCCCCGACATTCTCGTACCCTGCTGCAACTGCCAGCTTGGCGGGAATCATTTCAGATGACGTAACATGAAAGGCATATAAGCTCTATGAAGCTATGCCGCTGCTACCCCAGCCCCGCCGCCTGCGCCTCAATCATCCTCAATTGGGGCGAATTTGCGCAGGCGGGCGACGCAGCACATTGCATTTTCGTAAGCTTCGGCAGAGCCTTGCGCTCGATGGAGAGTTGAGACGCGAGAGAAAGGTTCGATATGCAGGATGGTTCGGCCTTGGTGATGCTTGCTCTCGGCCGCCTGCTGCTCGGCGGCCTCTATGTCGCTGGCGGCGTTCATCATTTTTTCGTCATCGTGCCGCTGACCGAGGCGATCGAAGCCCGCGGCCTCCCTTTTGCGAAATGGGTGCTGATCTTGGGCAGCACGTTCCAGATCGTCGCCGGCATCCTGTTGATGCTCGGCCTTTTTGTCGCGGCAGCGGCATTCGGTCTCATCGTCTTCACGCTGGCGGCCACCGTCATGCTGCTGAATTTCTGGGACATGCAGGGAACGGCGCGCGACAGCGCGATCAATACCTGGAAAACCAACCTGGCGATCATCGGCGGCCTGCTGATCGCAGCAGCCGGCGCGATGTGAAGCGGTTCATGCCGCCGGTTCGGCGCCCGCCCGCGCATGCGCGGCGTATCGTGCGACGGCAGCATCCACCTCCGCGTCGCGGTCGCCCGCCACCTGCACCGTCGGCACGGCGAATTCGATACCGTTTTCCTGGAAGGCATTACGAATCATCGCCAGCGCATTGCGGCGGATGACGAATTGCTCGCCGGGCTTCGTCATCATCGACAGCCGGATTTCGATGGCGAATTCGCCGAACTGCTCGACACCCTTCATCTTCAGAGTCTCGATGATATGAGGGCCGAATTCCGGATTTTCGAGCAGCGTCTGGCCGATCTGCTTGATCACCTTCTTCGCCTTGACGAGATCGGTGTCGTATTTGACGTTGAGGCTGATCTTGTCGATCGTCCAGTCGCGATTGAGGTTCTTCACTGCGCCGAGTTCACCGAACGGCACCGTCGTCAGCGGCCCGCGATGATGTCTGAGCTTCACCGAACGCAGGCTGAAGGCCTCGACCACGCCCTTGTGGCTGCCGCTTTCGATATATTCGCCGATGCGGAAGGCATCGTCCCAGAGATAGAACATGCCGCTGATGACGTCCTTGACGATCGTCTGCGCGCCGAAACCGACCGCAACGCCGACGACACCGGCGCCGGCGATCAGCGGCCCGATTTCGATACCGAGGCCGGAGAGCACCATCAGAACGGCGATGACGGCAATGACGACGGCAAGGATATTGCGGAAGATCGGCAACAGCGTCTGTATCCGCGCGCGTTTGGCCTTCTCCTCATCCGTTGCTCCGCCATCCACGGATGATTCAAGCAGCTTGCCGTCGATATAGGCCTTGATGACATGCCAGAGCAGATCGGCGGCAAGCAGGATGACGATGCCGCCGATCACGCCGCGCGCGATCTTGTCGATCATCGTTTCGCCGGCCGCCATCGTATCGGCACCGACGCCGAGCATATGCCCAAGCCAGATGGCGGCAACGGCAATGATCAGCGCCCGCACGCCACGGTCGAGCAGCACGGCTGCAATGCGGCGCGTGGCAAGGAAGCTCGCTTCGGTCTGCTGCAGCGATTTTACCGCAATCGTCGAGACGGCAAGCACGCGCGGCAGCAGCAACACGTAAATGCCGAGCCAGAGCAGCCAGTTGAAGCCTGCGACCCAGAGGCTCCAGAGCAACAGGAAATAGACGGTGAGCGCCCAGGAGGTCCCGTGACCACGCTTCTCGTCCTTGTGCGGCCGCGACCAGACCGCCTCGATCGCAATCAACAACAGGCCGATGCCGAGGATATAGCCGACGAGGAGCCGCACGCTCGCAGAATAGCCGAGCGGCTCCATCGACTGGATCACCGCCCAGCCGAAAATGAAATAGATGACGAAGGTTGCACAGCGCCGATACCAGAAGAATGCGACGTCACGCGCCGGCATGATCGGAGCGGTGATCTCCTGTCGTTCTTCCTCGGCTCGCGCCAGCCCGATGAGATCGACCAGCACGCCACCAAGGCAGATGGTGAAGCGCTGGACCACGAGCGCGACAACGCAAACGATCGCGATGCTCTGGCTGACCGGCGGCCAGCTGACGCTGAGAAGAGCAAGTGCCGTCGCCATCGCAAAGATCAGCGCCGGAATGACGCGCGGGGCGAGATGCATGCCCGCCATCTGCGCCGCCTGGCGACGGCGGCGGAAGGCATAGCGGGCAATGCGCTCGACGATGGTGCCGAGCAGGAAAATCGCCAGAAACTGCGCTATCATGCGTGGCCAGCCGGTGGCGGCGATCTCGCCGAAAAACAGCGAAGAAGCATGGCCGACCTGCGAGGGCAGTGTCATCGCTGCATCGGAGACCATTGAGACGTGCCGGCGGGCATGCTGGAGCAGGCCTGACAGTACCGACATCTGGTCGCCGGCCGCCGAATCGCTCGCGGGCGCCGCCGCCATCTGCGTCGACATCCATTGTTTGACCTGAGGAGTCTGCATCAGCTCCATCATCTGACGCACCTCGGCCGGCGGGGCGGCCGCGGCCGGCACTTGCGCCGGCGTCGTCTGGGCAAAGCCAGGCGAAACCGCCGATAAAAGCGCAAGCAATGCCGACATGCCGAATATGACGGCCTTCAAGCCCCTTGCCATGCCACGCTCCATGACCGCCTCCAATGAAATGTCGGTCGCTTGTGCAAAGCAGCGCCGACATTTTGCAATGGATACTCGCGACCGTTGCCGCCAGCAAGCCGTAGGAAGACCATACCGATGGCTAGGAAAGGTCAACGTCGCCGCCGCCTCGAAACGAAGCGTGCGCTCGCTATTTCAGGATGACGGCTTTGCCGAAACGGTGAGTGAAGTCGCTCGCCTTCAGGATTTCGCGGCCGGTTTTTCTACGTGACCGCCGAAGCCCGCGCGCATCGCCGACAGCACCTTGTTGGCGAATTCGTCATTGTCGCGCGAGGAGAAGCGACCGTAGAGCGCAGCGCTCAGCACCGGGGTCGGCACGCTTTCGTCGATCGCCGCCATGATCGTCCAGCGGCCTTCGCCGCTGTCCGAGACGCGGCCTGCATATTTCGAAAGTGCGGGATCGGCATGTAGCGCATCGGCCGTAAGATCGAGCAGCCAGGAGGTGATGACACTGCCGCGGCGCCAGACTTCGGCGACATCCTGCAGGTTGAAATCATATTGGAAATGTTCCGGATGGGCGAGCGGTGCGGTTTCCGCATCGGCCTCGTGCGAGGCGGCGCCGATATTGGCATGTTTCAGAATATTGATACCTTCGGCATAGGCGGCCATCAGGCCGTATTCGATGCCGTTATGCACCATCTTGACGAAATGCCCGGCGCCATGCGGGCCGCAATGCAGGTAACCCTGCTCGGCGGTGCTGGCCGCAGCCGCTTCGACGCTCCGGTTGGGCGAGGCTTCCGTCTTGCCGACGCCGGGCGCCAGCGTCGCGAAGATCGGGGAAAGGTGTTCGACGATGCCCTTCTCGCCGCCGATCATCAGGCAATAACCGCGCTCGAGGCCGAAGACGCCGCCGCTTGTGCCGACATCGACATAGTGGATGCCCTTGGTGATAAGGTCGGCGCCGTGGCGGATGTCGTCATGGTAATAAGAGTTTCCGCCGTCAATGACGATATCGCCATTTTCAAGCAGCGGCACCAGGCTCGCCAGCACCTTGTCGACGATCGCCGCCGGCAACATCAGCCAAATCGCGCGCGGATGGGTGAGCTTCGAGACGAATTCCGCGAGCGAAGCACTGCCGGTCGCACCGAGGCCCGCGAGCTCGGCAACGCTTTCCGGCCTGGCGTCGTAGACGACGCATTCGTGACCGCCTCGCATCAAGCGCTGGACCATATAATTGCCCATGCGGCCCAAACCAACCATGCCAAGCTGCATAATGAAATCTCCTGGAAACCGAAATGAAGTATCGAATCCGGAAATTAGCACCCGCAGTGTGACAGGCAAGCAAAGTCTCGGTGATTTCGGGGAATGCGACGATTGCGCTGCCGATCGTCTTGATGCCGACACACTCCTTCAAACATCAGGCGCGCTGGCCGGCTCACCCTTCATCTCGCTGAGGAACATGCCCTCGCGCAGATTGATGCCGTATTCGACGAAAGCCTTCATGCTGCAGAGCATCTGCGTCCAGCCTTCGCAGTTGAGATAGGTGCCGCGCCGGCCGGCATCGTCTTCGCGCCAGCCGGTCTCGGCGATCGTCACCAGCGTGCCGCCATCCTCCAGCGGCTTGAAGTTCATCTCGACCAGCGTCTTGTACTTCGCCTCGTCTTCGCCAGTGCCGCCATCCCAGCGCAGCACGATGCGGCTTTCCGGCACCAGTTCGACGACCTCGACCGGCGCATCCTTCCACCAGGTCACCGTCGTGCCCTTCACGAGCGGCGCGCTCGCTCCGCCGATCGTGGTGAAATAGCTGCTGAGCTTCTTCGGATTGACGACGGCATCAAATACCTCTGCGACGGGACGGCCGATGCGGCCGGAAACGCGGATTCCGAGAGACATGACACTTCTCCTCTTCTCCATTGTGCCTGTTCCGTTGTACTTGGCGTCATTATGTTATAAAAACATAACATGTCAAGCGAATCAACCGACGACCCAGTCTTCAAGGCGCTGGCGCATCATCGCCGCCGCGAAATCCTCGATCTGCTCAAGGATGGCCCCCGAACCACAGGGACCCTTTGCGAGATGTTTCCGGAGATGGATCGCTGTACGGTGATGCTGCATCTGAAGGTACTGGAAGAGGCCGATCTGGTCATCGCCAGGAAGGAAGGCCGCGAGCGCTGGAACCATCTGAACAGCCTGCCGATCAAGCACATCTATGACCGCTGGATCAGCGCCTATGCCGGCCATGCGCTCTCTATCCTCGACCGGCTGAAAGGCGACCTGGAAGGTCAGCCCGAATAATGACCCGGCGTCAAACCGCCTTGCCGCCCGCCCCGCCGAAGCCCTATGCTGCAAAAAACGACACGGGATCAGACGGATGACGATATCCGGAGCCGGCATACGCCGCATGCGGCTGCTGCGGAGCATGAAGCAGGAACATCTCGCCGAACTCCTCGGCGTCAACCAGGCGACGATCTCACGCTGGGAGCGCGATAAGCTCGCCCTTTCGCCCGAACAGGCTATCAAGCTGGAACGGATTTTCGCCTCGCCGCCACATGCAGCAGTCGATGCGGCGCTGAAGCGGCTGGTCGAGGATTCCGTCCGGCCGGTGCATCTGATCTGCGACCGCACCCACCGGCTGCTCGCCACCTCTCGCCCGCGGCACGCGGAGTGGCGGGCGCCGCTCGGCGCCTTTCTCGGCCGCTCTCTATTCTCCTACGCCTCCGCCGAGATCGCCGCCGCCGAGCAGTCGCTGGAGGAGCGCGGCTGGCATGCGGGCAGGCTCTCGTCGCTGACGCTTGATACCGGCGCCAACGGCAATGTGCTGCTGCCGATCGCCGCCGGCCGCATGACCTGGGAAAGGATCATGCTTTCCGATGGCAGCGCCGGCCGCCTCGTCACGACCATCGGCTGAGCCTCAAGCTTTCCTGCACGCCCATGCATAATTTATGCGTTGCCTGAAAACCTTAGTCTTTATAGCGTCCGCCGCCGAACGGTCAGGAGACGATGTGATGACGATACTGGTGACGGGAAGTGCCGGCCATCTCGGCGAGGCGCTGATGCAGACCTTGAGGGCGGAAAGCCGCTGGGTGCGCGGCATCGATATCAAGCCCTCGGCTTTTACCGACATGGTCGGCTCGATCAGTGATCGCGCCTTCGTCCGCCAGGCGATGTCGGGCATCAGCCACGTCATCCATGCCGCGACGTTGCACAAACCGCATGTGGCGACCCACGGCAATTATGATTCCTCGACACCAATATCGCCGGCACTCTGCACCTGCTCGAAGAGGCGACCACCGCAGGCGTCGCAAGCTTCGTCTTCACCAGCACCACCAGCACCTTCGGTGCGGCATTGACGCCGGCTGCCGGCGAACCGGCGGCATGGGTGACCGAGGACGTGCTTCCCGTCGCGAAAAACATCTACGGCGTGACGAAACTCGCCGCCGAACGTCTGTGCGAACTCTTCGCCCGCAAATCCGGCCTGCCGGTCGCCATTCTCAGGACTTCGCGTTTCTTTCCCGAAAATGACGACGATCCTGACATTCGCAACGGCTATTCGGCAGAGAATGCCCAGGCCAACGAGCTTCTTCACCGCCGCGTCGATATCAGCGACGTGGTCAGCGCCCATCTGCTGGCGCTCGAAAAGGCGCCGGCAATCGGCTTTGGCCGCTACATCATCTCCGCCACGACGCCGTTTTCGGCAAGTGATCTCGCCGCGATCCGGCGCGACGCGCCTCACGTCGTCGAACGACTGTTCCCGGGTGCAGGCGCCCTTTACGCATCACGCGGCTGGAAGATGTTTCCTTCGCTCGACCGTGTCTATGTCAACGAACGCGCAAGGCGGGAACTCGGCTGGCATCCGCGATATGATTTCCGTTTCGTGCTCGATTGCCTGCGCGACAACAGGGAGTGGCGAAGCCCTTTGGCGCTGAATGTCGGCTCCAAGGGCTACCACGATGAGGTCTTCGCCGAAGGGCCTTACCCGGTCGGATAGAGCAGCAGCTGGAATGCGGACACGCGAAAGCCCGACTTCCTCTCCAGCATGACGCTTTCGCTGAGAAGTGTCATCCAGATATCACGATCCCGTCATAGACCGTCTGCCGGGGATATGGGGCGACGAAATCCAGGGCGTGTTGTGCCATCGGGAAATCGAATCCAGGCCGGGGTGTCATTTGAAGCGGTGTCCAGCCTGCGGGCGGAAGCCGTTTCGAGAGCGCTTTTGACCGAGAGGGTATTTCCATGGAGAATGTCAGACCATACGCATCGCGGCTGTTCGCCGCGGTTCTCGCGGCATCCGCCGCCGTGCCAGTCGTCGCAATGGCCGAGAATTCCGCCACCGTCGGCGGCCTCACCTTCGTCAACAAGGGCTTGGTGGGCATCGGCCGCATTCCGGCCAACCAGCGTGACAAATTCGGCGAGACCTTCGGTTCCGGCTCGGGCATGGCGATCGATCCCGCCGCCTGGAGCCGCGACGGCGCCGGCTACAAGGGCACGCTCTACCTGTTGCCCGACCGCGGTTACAACGCCGTCGGCACCGTTGATTACCGGCCACGTCTGAACACCATCTCGATCGGCCTGACGCCGACCGCTCCGGGTGCGGCACCCGAGGTCGGCAAGGAACAGTCGGGCGTCGACGCAAGGCTCGTCGATTCCACACTCTTCGTCGACGACAGGGGCGGCGACATGACCGGTCTCGACCCGGAATCCGGCGTCCGCCCCGCTGCCGGTAGTTTTCCCGCGCTGCCGCAGGCGACGAACGGCAAGATCGCGCTCGACAATGAAGCCATCATCCGCATGGCCGACGGCAGCATGTTCGTCAGCGACGAATACGGGCCTTATATCTATCACTTCGCCGCTGACGGACACCTGCTCTCCGCCACCCAGCCGCCGAAGGCGCTTTTGCCGATGCGCAAGGGCGCGTTGAGCTTTGCCTCCAACAATCCCGGCTCCGGCGCCTCCGCTCCGGACCCGAAAGATCCGGAGACCGGCCGCCAGAACAACCAGGGTCTCGAAGGCATGGCGATGACGCCTGATGGCAAGTTCATCATCGCTGTGCTGCAATCGGCCGCCCGCCAGGACGGCGGCGATTCCGGCTCGACCCGCCAGAATACCCGCGCCATGATCTATGACGCCGCCGATCCCGATCACTTGAAACTGGTGCACGAATATGTCGTGCCGCTGCCGGTCTTCAAGGACGCCAAGGACAAGACGACGATCGCCGCCGAGAGCGAAATCGTCGCCCTGTCCGACAAGACCTTCCTGATGCTCGCCCGCGACAGCGGCAACGGCCAGGGCCTGAAGGGCGACACCTCGCTCTACCGCAAGGTCGACATCGTCGACATTTCCGCCGCGACCGACATCGCCGGCAGCGATTTCGATGACGGCAAGCCGATCGCGCCGAAGGGCGTCATCGATCCCTCGCTGACGCCGGCGACGCTGACACCCTTCATCGACCTCAACGACAAGACCGATCTCACCCGCTTCGGCCTGCACAACGGCGCGCCGAACGACAAGAACAATCTGTCGGAAAAGTGGGAAGCCATGGGTCTGGCGAGCGTTCTCGACCCGAACCTGCCGGACGACTACTTCCTGTTCGTCGCCAATGACAACGACTTCTTGACGCAGGATGGTTTCCAGGTGGGTGCCGCCTACAAGGCGGACGGCGGTGCCGACGTCGACACCATGTTCCAGGTCTTCCAGGTCACCCTTCCAGGTCTGACGAAGTAACGGACGCGCTGAAGAAGGGCGAACGGGCAACCCGCGTTCGCCCGCCATATCCGGCGTCTTCGCTGAAAATGGAAGGAAAGGGTGCGATCCACGACCACCGATGGATGTTTACGATCCTGGGTGCCTACAAACGTAGGTGGGCGCCGTGTGTCCAGGCCCACGGGCCTGGCCAGGGACAGCTCCCTTTGGATCGAGTATGGCCCCAGGGATTGTGGTTCCTGTCGAGAGGCGCAGACCGCATGGCGATATATAAGGTTGTTTGCGCTGCCGCGCCAGTGGCGACGGAAGGCCGCCCCTATTTAATTAGAGCCTTTCCTCGTCAGATTGAAGCATTCTGCCGGAGCAGGTTTTCGTCAGGGCAGAGGCGATTGGCGAAGGGCATACCTCTTGGTACGTCCGAGCCGATCGCCTCTGATCCTGGCGCAAAGATGCCCGGCCCTTCGGGTTGGCTGAAACGGGCCGGCTGATCGACCGGCCGGCTTGGCCGTAGAGCCGGGCTACGACACGCGCCGGCCGGTCGACCATCCGACTCCGTTTGAGCCAACAGAATGCTTCAATCTGACCAGGAAAGGCTCTAGGATCAATTGAGTTCCGGGGCGGACCGGCCGTTCAGCTTGTCGGTGATGCCGCGGATGCGGCTCGACACTTCACTGAGCGCTGCCGCAAGATTTTCCTCGGTCCGGGCGGTGGCTGCAAGCACCGTATCGCGATTGCCGCGCAGCGTCTCGAGCTCGGACTCCAACCCGGCGACGCGGCGCGTCAGCTCGGCAATCTCGTCCGTGATCATGATGCCGGCCATGACGGTGATCCTGAGATCGCCGATTTCCCCGAACTGATCCTTGAGATGGCCGACATAGCGGTCGAAGCGGGTGGCGAGATCGGTCAGGTGATCCTCCTGCCCTTCCTCGCAGGCCATGCGATAGGCCTTGCCGTCGATCGTTACCGTCACCTGCGCCATGCCAAACTCTTCCTATCAGCGATCCAGAACTGCGCGGATCGTTTCCATGGCCGTCACCAGCCGCCGCGATACCTCGCGATTAACCTCTTCCAGCCGGTTGGCGCGGAATTCGGCCTGGTCGAGCTCCTGCGCCAGGCGCGAGCGGTCGGCGTGTACACGCCGCACCTCGCCCTCGATCTCGCCCTGCTCGCGCTGCCGTTCGACGCGCATGTCGACGGCGTTTTCGAGGCTCGATATCGCCTGTCTCAATTCGTTGAGCGCTGCTTCCATGGTTTTGCCTGTGGGCATCATGTCTTTCCGATTCCCGCGCAGGATCCGCGAATCGGCACGCCGCACCGATCCTGCGATTTCAAAAGGATATGCAGCTCGCTAACGGCCCGTCAATAAATCCTGTCACTTGCCCACCGGCCTATCCTGTGGATGAGCGTTTTACACATCGATTTCGTCATTTGTACAATCGCGTGATCAAATGTCAAAAATCGCCGCTTCCCGCCCGGATTTGACCTGCCATTTATTGACTTGCCCGTCCCAACTGCTATGTCTCTGCCGCTTTCACTCGATGGTCTTGGAGGCTCGAGGCCATCCCCCGACACCCGGAACTTGCGGAAAAGCCATGACCTCTCCCGAACAACACGACCGGATGGCGAATGCGATCCGTTTTCTTGCCATGGACGCCGTTGAAAAGGCGAACTCCGGCCACCCGGGCATGCCGATGGGCATGGCCGACGTGGCAACGGTCCTGTTCACCAAATATCTGAAGTTCGATCCGAAGAAGCCGCACTGGCCGAACCGCGATCGCTTCGTGCTGTCGGCCGGCCATGGCTCGATGCTGCTCTATTCGGTGCTGTATCTGACCGGCTATTCTGACATGACGATCGAAGATCTGAAGCAGTTCCGCCAGCTCGGTTCGAAGACCGCCGGCCACCCGGAATACGGTCATGCCACCGGCATCGAAACGACGACCGGTCCGCTCGGCCAGGGCATTGCCAATTCCGTCGGCATGGCGATTGCCGAACGCAAGCTGCGCGAGGAGTTCGGCTCCGATCTCCAGGATCACTATACCTATGCAATCTGCGGCGACGGCTGCCTGATGGAGGGCATCAGCCACGAAGCCATCGCGCTCGCCGGCCACCTGAAGCTCAACAAGCTCGTCCTGTTTTGGGACAACAACTCGATCACCATCGACGGCGCCGTGTCGCTGTCGGATTCCACCGATCAGATCGCCCGCTTCAAGGCCGTACACTGGAACACGATCGAGATCGACGGTCACGATCAGGCCGCGATCGCCGACGCGATCGAAGCTGCTCACAAGTCCGACCGCCCGACCTTCATCGCCTGCAAGACGATCATCGGCTTCGGCGCCCCGAACAAGCAGGGCACCCACAAGGTCCACGGCAACCCGCTCGGCGCCGAAGAAATCGCAGCCACCCGCAAGGCGCTGAACTGGGAAGCCGAAGCCTTCGTCATCCCGTCGGACGTGCTTGATAGCTGGCGTGCTGCCGGCGCCCGCTCCGTCGACCTCGTCAAGAGCTGGGAAGACGGCCTCGCCAAGGCTCCGGCCAGGGCCGAGTTCACCCGCCGCATGGCAGGCGAGCTGCCGGAAGGCTTCGACGCCGCGATCAGCGCATATAAGAAGAAGCTCGCCGAGACCAAGCCGACGGTTGCGACCCGCAAGGCCTCGGAAGACGCGCTCGAGGTCATCAACGGCTTCCTACCGGAAACGCTCGGCGGCTCCGCCGACCTGACGCCGTCGAACAACACCAAGACCAGCCAGATGCATTCGATCACCCCGACCGATTTCGCCGGTCGTTACATGCATTGGGGCATTCGCGAGCATGGCATGGCGTCTGCCATGAACGGCATTGCGCTGCATGGCGGCCTCATCCCCTACAGCGGCGGCTTCCTGATCTTCTCGGATTATTGCCGCCCGCCGATCCGTCTCGCCTCGCTGATGGGCATCCGCGTCATTCACGTCCTGACGCATGACTCGATCGGCGTCGGCGAAGATGGCCCGACGCACCAGCCGGTCGAACAGCTCGCCGGCCTGCGCGCCATCCCGAACCTGATGGTCTTCCGTCCGGCCGACGCCACGGAAACGGCGGAATGCTGGCAGATCGCCATCAAGACGCACAACCGTCCTTCGGGCCTTGCTCTGACGCGCCAGAACCTGCTCGCAGCCCGTACCGAATACAGCGAAAAGAACCTGTGCGAACAGGGTGCCTATGTGCTCGCCGGCAATGCCGACGCCAAGGTGACGATCTTCGCCTCCGGCTCCGAAGTCGAAATCGCCGTTGCAGCCCGTACGGCACTCGAAGCCAAGGGCGTCACCGTCCGCGTCGTATCGGTTCCCTGCACCGAACTGTTCTTCGAGCAGCCGGAAGCCTATCGCAAGGAAATCCTCGGCAACTCGCCAGTCAAGATCGCCGTCGAAGCCGCCGTTCGCGAAGGCTGGGATGCGTTCATCGGACCGGAAGGCACCTTCATCGGCATGAAGAGCTTCGGCGCTTCCGGCCCGGTCAAGGAAGTTTATAAGCATTTCGGCATCACCGCCGACGCCGTCGTTGCAGCCGCGGAAGCAAAGCTTTAATGAGGGCGCCTTGAGGCGCTCTCCATCTCCTCAATTCCAGGCCCTCACTATCGGGCCCTACTCTATCGGGAGTGAATGAACATGACAGTCAAGGTTGCCATCAACGGTTTCGGCCGCATCGGCCGCAACGTCCTTCGCGCCATCGTCGAATCCGGCCGCACCGACATTGAAGTCGTCGCCATCAACGATCTCGGCCCGGTTGAAACCAACGCCCACCTGCTGCGCTATGACTCGATCCACGGCCGGTTCCCGGCAACGGTGAAGGTCGAGGGTGACTCGATCATCGTCGGCAACGGCAAGCCGATCAAGGTCACGGCGATCAAGGATCCGGCCACCCTCCCGCACCGCGAACTCGGCGTCGACATCGCGATGGAATGCACCGGCATCTTCACCGCCCGCGACAAGGCTGCCGCTCACCTGACGGCCGGCGCCAAGCGCGTCATCGTCTCGGCGCCCGCCGACGGCGCTGACCTGACGGTCGTCTTCGGCGTCAACCATGATCAGCTCACCAAGGAGCACTTGGTCATCTCCAACGCGTCCTGCACCACCAACTGCCTGGTGCCGGTTGTGAAGGTTCTCGACGACGCCGTCGGCATTGACCACGGCTTCATGACGACCATCCACTCCTACACCGGCGACCAGCCGACGCTCGACACGATGCACAAGGACCTGTATCGCGCCCGCGCGGCCGCCCTTTCCATGATCCCGACCTCGACGGGTGCAGCCAAGGCAGTCGGCCTCGTTCTGCCGCATCTGAAGGGTAAACTCGACGGCACCTCGATCCGCGTTCCGACTCCGAACGTTTCCGTCGTCGACTTCAAGTTCGTCGCCAAGAAGGCGACCAGCGTTGGTGAAATCAACGAAGCCATCATGGCTGCTGCCAACGGCAAGCTGAAGGGCATCCTCGGCTACACCGACGAGCCGCTCGTCTCCCGTGACTTCAACCACGACAGCCACTCCTCGATCCTCGCGACCGATCAGACCAAGGTCATGGAAGGCAACTTCGTGCGCGTCCTGTCCTGGTACGACAACGAGTGGGGCTTCTCCAGCCGCATGTCCGACACGGCAGTCGCTTTCGCCAAGCTCATCTGAGCGCTCTTGAGGCATCGACATGCTAGCGGCCCGGGAAACCGGGCCGCTTTTTGTTGCCGTGCCTTCCGAACGAAACCAGCTTTCCCCACTCTGGCATCTTTTCGTCCATTGCCCGGATGAGATCTGCTAGAATACGTCACCCTGGACATTCGAAATGCCCAGTTTCCTCGCGCATTGGCCACCGGCCAGGCGCGGCCACGCCAATACCGGGCGGCAGCACTGACGCCCGCATGAAAATGAGAGAGATGGATGGATTACTTTACCGTTGAAATCGCCGGCCGCGCCGTTGCCAGTTTCCGCTCGGAAAATCACGAGGAAGCGACGCATTTCTTCGAGGCGGAAGACTTTCGCGACGATCTGACCGTCCTGGAATCCGAAGGCAAGCCTCTCTGGGACCGCAAAGCGGCCCTGAGCCTGCGCAAGGCGACCACCGAGGAAGCAAGCGAAGTCGAGCATGCCTATGAATTCGACGACGATCCCGAACGGACCATCGAGGACGAGTTCGTCGTTTTCCTGGTCCCGGTCGCGGATCTGACCGACGAGGGCGAGGACACAGAAGACTGACTAACGATCCGCACCGGGTTCGATATGGCGCCGTTCTCAGGACAGGATGGCGGTGCAGTTGAGGCTGCCTCGGGGTTCGAATTCGATCGTCGTCTCTGCACGGATTGGTAATCCGCTGGCCAAGCGTGCTAGATTGAGCAAATACGCAGCGCTGCACAATGGCTAAAGTGAGCCAAGTGGAGGTGATAAATGGCAGAGGCACAAAAACGCTTGTCCCACACCACCCTCAAACGGCGGCAACGGTTTCACCCCAAGCGGGACGTCAGACCTGCCGTGTTGGCAAAGGCCAATCGTCTGGTCATCTGGGTCGCCGCCCTCATTGGCCTCTCGTTTCTCGCCATCGTCATATTTCAGGCAGTGTTGGGATAGCAGAGCAAGGGCCGGCCGCTTCTGGCACAAAACGACAGCCGGCTGCTCTAGCTAGGCGGCCGGCATTTCCTCCCGATATCGAAAAATCTCAGCGTTCATTTCCACGCTCTTCGCATAGGCGCCTGCAATCCATTCTTCCCGTCATTGGACAAGGCAAACGGGCCGCATGAAAGGAGGAGGGTGTCTTATTCTGTTGCCATTCGCAGATACGGGCAGGAAAAATCCGTGCCTGTCTCTTTTGCCCTGCTCTCGCCTGATTTTCCTATACATTCTTTATAGAGAATTTCTCCCGTAGCATTCCGTGTCGGTTGGCCGTCCGGCAGCCGTTCAGCAGCATGAAGCAGCATCGCGACGAGGTTAAGCCGCAAGGCCTACCCTTCTCTGACGTTTTGCCGTTTACTGACGGATCGCAGCGCGTGATGGAGGGGTTGAATAAAGGCGGATCGGCCGGGGGTGGCTGTGTTCGCGAAGCAGTCGATTGAAAGGGGTGGGCATGGAAGCGTTCTATATCGTGGTGCTGGTTTCGACGGCGCTCGTGCTTCTTGCCGCTTTTTCGAGCCTGCTCGCCTTCCGCTTCGGCGCCCCCCTGCTGCTGCTCTTCCTGATGATCGGCCTTGCTGCCGGCGTCGATGGTCTCGGCATCGAGTTCAGCAATAATTATCTCGCCTATATTCTCGGCTCCATCGCCCTGGCCGTGATCCTCTTCGATTCCGGCTTCGGCACGCCGATGCAGGCCTTTCGGCTCGCGGCCGTGCCCTCTCTGGCGCTCGCCTCGGTCGGCGTGCTGATCACCGCCTCGCTCTTTGCCTTCGCCGCCATGTGGCTTTTGAATTTCACCTGGCTGGAAGGCCTGTTGCTCGGCTCGATCGTCGCATCGACCGATGCCGCCGCCGTCTTCTTCCTGCTGCGCATCGGCGGCATCAACATCCGCGACAAGGTGCGCTCGACGCTGGAGGTCGAATCCGGCACCAACGACCCGATGGCGATCTTCCTCACCATCGCCCTCGTCGAGGTGCTGGCGAGCGGCGAGCGTTATGCCGGCATCAATATCGGCATGCTCGCCATGTTCGTGCAGCAGATGGGCCTCGGCGTCATTCTCGGCCTGCTCGGCGGCATGATGATCGTGCTGATCGTCAGCAGGCTCGATACCGATCGCGGCCTGACACCGATCTTTGTGCTGGCGCTCGCTCTTCTCGTCTTTTCCTTCACCGGCGCGGTTGGCGGCAGCGGCTTCCTCGCCGTCTACGTCGCCGGCATCTACGCCGGAAACCGCAAGATGCAGGCGATCGGCACCATCAAGCGCTTCCAGGACGGCATGACCTGGCTGGCGCAGATCATCATGTTCCTGGTGCTCGGCCTGCTCGCCACGCCATCGCAATTTCCTGTCATCATCGTGCCGGCCATCCTGCTCGCCCTCTTCCTGATCTTCGTCGCCCGGCCGTTGGCGATCTGGCTGTCGCTGCTTCCCTTCGATTACACGCAGCAGGAAATCGGCTTCGTTGCCTGGGTCGGCCTGCGCGGCGCCGTCTCCATCCTGCTTGCCATCATGCCGATCCTCGGCGGGCTTGAGAACGGCCAGATCTATTTCAATACCGCCTTCATCATCGTGCTGGTCTCGCTGCTCCTCCAGGGCTGGACAATCAAGCCCGTCGCCAAGAAGCTCGGCCTCATCATTCCGCCGCGCATCGGCGCCGTCGACAAGGTCGAGGTCGACCTGCCGGGCGCGGCCAACCACGAACTGCTCTCCTACCGCGTCATCAAGGATAGCCCGGTACTGCGCGGCGAGCGCATTCCGCGCTGGGCGACCCCGTCGCTCGTCATCCGCGACGGCAAGTCCATGCGCTACCAATATGCCGGGCGGCTGCGCGAGCACGATCTCGTCTATCTCTTCATCGTGCCGAGCTATTCCCGCCTGCTTGACCGGCTCTTCGCCAGCCGGGCGCCTGTCGATGACGACGATGCCGAATTCTTCGGGGCCTTCGCGCTCTCCCCCGCCCGCCCCGCCGCCGATCTCGATGCTGCCTATGGCCCCGGCCTGCTCAACGAATCCGAAAGGGGCCTGACGATCGCCGAATTGATGCGGCAGCGCCTCGGCGGCAAGGCCGACTATGCCGACCGCGTCCGCCTCGGCTCGATCATCCTCATCGTCCGCGATCTCGACGAGCACGATCACATCACCTCCGTCGGCATGTCGCTCGAAGCAGTCGAACCGGCAATTACGCTGCCGATCTTCCTCAATCTCAAGGACATCACCCAGCGCATCCGCGACCGGCTGAATGGACGCCGGAACCGGGAAACCGCAGCCTCCGAAAGCCCCCCGAAACCACCGGCCGGACGCGACGAAGGCACACGCGAAAACGGCCGCTGAACGCCTTGCGTCTCGAATGATCCTTGCTATGTTCGGCGCAACTTTCGCCAACCACGACAGGATCCTCCCCATGCCTTCTTTCAAGACCCTCGACGATCTTTCCGACATCCGCGGCAAGCGCGTTCTCGTCCGCGTCGACCTCAACGTCCCGGTGAAAGACGGCAAGGTCACCGATGTGACGCGCATCGAACGTGTGGCGCCGACCATCCTCGAATTGTCCGAAAAGGGTGCCAAGGTGATCCTGCTGGCCCATTTCGGCCGGCCGAAGGATGGCCCGTCGCCGGATCTGTCGCTGTCGCTGATCGCCCCTTCCGTCGAGGAAGTGCTTGATCATGCCGTGCTGACGGCCTCCGACTGCATCGGCGAAGCCGCCGCCTCCGCCGTTGCCGCGATGAATGACGGCGATATTCTGCTTTTGGAAAACACCCGCTTCCACAAGGGCGAGGAAAACAACGACTCCAACTTCACCAAGACGCTTGCCGCCAACGGCGATATCTACGTCAACGACGCCTTTTCGGCCGCCCACCGCGCCCATGCCTCGACCGAAGGCCTTGCCCACCACCTGCCGGCCTATGCCGGCCGCACCATGCAGGCCGAGCTGGAGGCGCTGGAAAAGGGCCTCGGCGAACCGGCTCGCCCTGTTGTTGCGATCGTCGGCGGCGCCAAGGTCTCCACCAAGATCGACCTGTTGATGAACCTCGTGAAGAAGGTCGATGCGCTCGTTATCGGTGGTGGCATGGCCAATACCTTCATCGCCGCCCGCGGCACCAATGTCGGCAAGTCGCTCTGCGAACATGATCTCGCCGAAACCGCCAAGCAGATCATGATCGAGGCCGCCACCGCCGGCTGCGCCATCATCCTGCCCGAGGATGGCGTGATTGCCCGCGAGTTCAAGGCGGGCGCCGCCAACGAGACTGTCGATATCAACGCCATTCCCGCCGATGCCATGGTGCTCGATGTCGGCCCGAAATCCATCGAGGCCATCAACGCCTGGATCGAGCGTGCCGCAACCCTGGTCTGGAACGGCCCGCTCGGCGCCTTCGAGATCGAACCCTTCGATGCCGCAACGGTCGCTGCTGCGAAATACGCCGCTGGGCGCACGGTAGCCGGCAAGCTCACCTCCGTTGCCGGCGGTGGCGACACCGTCTCGGCGCTCAACCATGCCGGCGTTGCCGACGATTTCACCTACGTCTCGACCGCCGGCGGCGCCTTCCTCGAATGGATGGAAGGCAAAGAGCTTCCCGGTGTCGCCGTCCTCAACGCTGCTAGATAGTTGCCAAGATTGATTTCGCAGATTTTACATGTGGATAGACCGTGGAAGAAAAAACAGCTTCCGCGGTCTTTTGCTCAGAGGACGAAAAAAATCCCAACTTTCAAACGATTGAATTGAATTCAATCGTTTCAATGACTTAGCCGTCCATTTTCCTCCCTATAAACTTCTGTTATCCGCGTTCTATATTCCTGAAGTGCCGATATTTATTGTTGTGGAGAGAACGAAATGAGCGAACGACTGGAAGACATTGCAGTGCAGATGGTTACGGGCGGCCGGGGGCTGCTCGCCGCCGATGAATCGACCTCCACCATCAAGAAGCGTTTCGACGCGATCAATCTCGAATCGACCGAAACCAGCCGGCGCGACTATCGCGAAATGCTCTTCCGCTCCGACGAGGCGATGAAGAAATATATCTCCGGCGTCATCCTCTTCGAGGAGACGCTGTTCCAGAAGGCGGCGGACGGTACGCCCTTCGTCGATATCATCCGCGCCGCCGGCGCCATTCCCGGCATCAAGGTCGATACCGGCGCCAAGCCGATGGCCAAATATCCGGCTGAAACCATCACTGAGGGCCTCGACGGTCTCGGCGAGCGCCTTGCCAGATATTATGAAGCCGGCGCCCGCTTCGCCAAGTGGCGCGGCGTCATCGCCATCTCGTCAACCTTGCCGACCCGCGGCTCCGTCCGCGCCAACGCTCAGGCGCTTGCTCGTTATGCCGCACTTTGCCAAGAGGCCGGGATCGTTCCGATCGTCGAGCCGGAATGCCTGATGGACGGCAAACCGGGCGACCACAATATCGACCGCTGCGCCGAAGTGACCGAATCCACGCTGCGCATCGTCTTCGAAGAACTGGCCGATGCCCGCGTCAACCTCGAAGGCATGATCCTGAAGCCGAACATGGTGATCGACGGCAAGAACGCCCGCAAGGCCTCGGTCGCGGAAGTTGCCGAGCGCACCGTCAAGGTGCTGAAGGCGACCGTTCCGCCCGCTGTTCCGGGCATCGCCTTCCTATCCGGCGGCCAGACGACCGAAGAAGCGACAGCCCATCTTTCGGCGATCAATGCCAGCGGCGACCTGCCCTGGTTCGTCACCTTCTCCTACGGCCGCGCCCTGCAGGACAGCGCGCTCAAGGCCTGGAACGGCAAGCAGGAAAACGTCGCTGCCGGCCAGCGCGAATTCACCCACCGCGCCGAGATGAACAGCCTCGCCGCCAAGGGCAACTGGAAGAAGGACCTGGAAAAGGCCGCCTGAGTTTTTGGAGCCTTGAACGTTGGGCAGGGAGCGGCGAACGCAGCTTCCTGCCCTCTCCGCCGTTTCTTTTCCTCCGATTGTCACGGCGACAAGAAACCGCTTCGTTCCCTCGAAAACCGTGACTACTCATAGCGCCCTGTCACAACAGGAGCCGCCATGAACACCCTCTCCTACGTCACCGTCGATGTCTTCACCTCCACCCGCTTCGAGGGCAATCCGCTTGCCGTCATTTCCGATGCGCGCGGTCTGAGCGACGCGGCGATGCAAAAGATCGCCACCGAGTTCAATTATTCCGAAGTCACCTTCGTCCTGCCGCCGGAAGACCCGCAAAATTCCGCCCGCGTGCGCATCTTCACCCCGACGATGGAAATACCCTTTGCCGGCCATCCGAATGTCGGCACAGCCTATGTGATCGGCCAACAGGCGGAGATCTTCGGCAAGCCAGTCGGCGATACGCTGCGTTTCGAGGAAAAGGCCGGCATCGTCGAAGTCAGCCTGAAACGCGAGGGCGGAAGGGTTGCTGCTGCCGCCATCCGCGCGCCGCAGCCGCTGACGATCGGCGACACCATAGCCGCGGAAACCGTCGCCGGCTGTGTCTCGCTCGACCCCGGCGCCATCGTCAACACCACCCATGCACCGGTCTTTGTCTCGGTCGGGCTGAACTTCGCCGTCGCCGAGTTGAACGGGCTTGGAGCGCTGGCCGCCGCCCGCCCCAACCTTGCCGGGTTTCAGGCAGCTGCCGGCCGCCAGACGACCAGCGGCCACGACTTCTCGCTCTTCGTCTACGTGAGGACAGCCGAAAATCCATGGAGTATTCGCGCCCGCATGTTCGCGCCACTCGATAACGTGCCCGAAGATCCGGCAACGGGCAGCGCGTCAGCTGCGCTTGGCGCCTATCTCGTCTCGCTTGCGCCGGAGGCCGACATGAACGCCCGCATCACCATTGAACAGGGCGTCGAAATGGGCCGCCGCAGCGTCATCACTCTTGATGTCGCGAA
Organism: Rhizobium sp. SRDI943; assembly: GCF_057653695.1. Taxonomy (NCBI): domain Bacteria; kingdom Pseudomonadati; phylum Pseudomonadota; class Alphaproteobacteria; order Hyphomicrobiales; family Rhizobiaceae; genus Rhizobium; species Rhizobium sp. SRDI943. The sequence goes on from NZ_CM172787.1 coordinate 3,610,037, forward strand.
ATCCGACGGCACCGTCACCGATGTGGTCATCTCGGGAGGCTGCGTTTCCGTCATGCGCGGAGAAATCAGTTTGCAGGACTGACGGTCGCAGGTCGGCCGTAATCCCCGGGTTACATATAATCCAAGGATTACATCAGGAAATCGCGCGAAAGCAGAGCCACTGCCCACACCGCGAAAGCGATCAGCGCGAGCTTCCAGAAATCCATCCGCCGCCTTAGGCCGGGAAGCCCGAGCGGCTTGATCACCTGTATCGCCATGGCAAGGATGAGCAGCAAGGCTATCAGCTTTGTCATGCTTTATTTTTTCCGTTTTTCGGAATGTCACAGGACGGACATTTTTCCGCGCGAACAAGAGGATCTCGACACGCCGTAAAGATATTCCGGGGCACAATCAATCATCTTGAGGCTGGGCTGAGGCAGGTCTTGCCTTATGTCCATTGCAAATCGCTAAGACCGAGTCTGGGGAAATGAAGAGAAATCTGCTGTCCGTCGCCGCGTTGCTCTTTGGCACGCTCTTCCTTTTCATGGGCAACGGCCTGCAGGGCATCCTGCTCCCCGTCCGCGGCAATCTCGAAGGCTACGCAACGACGACGCTCGGCCTGCTCGGCACCTCATGGGCCGGGGGCTTCGTCATCGGTTGCCTGGTTGCGCCGAAGATCGTGCGCCGCGTCGGCCATGTGCGTGCCTTTTCGGGCTTCATCTCGATCATCGCCATCATCGCGCTGGTCAGCGGTATCATCATCGATCCGGTCTGGTGGGTGGTCCTGCGCGCCGTCACCGGCTTCTCCACTGCCGGTACGTCGATGATCATCGAAAGCTGGCTGAACGAGCGCGCCAGCAACGAGAGCCGCGGCATGATCTTCTCGCTCTATATCGGCATCACACTACTTGGCGTCGTCGGCGGCCAGATGATGATCCCGCTCGAGGATGTGCGCACGCCGGTTCTGTTCATGATCTGCGGCATCTTCTATTGCATCGCCATGCTGCCGACGACGCTGTCGACCGCTGCTTCGCCGCAGCCGCTGAAGGCGGTGCGCCTCGACCTGCCGGCGCTCTATCGCAACTCGCCGGTCTCCTGCCTCGGCATCCTGCTCGTCGGCATCGCCAACGGCGCCTACGGCACGCTCGGCGCCGTCTTCGGCGCCGGCGCCGGCCTGTCCGACACCAACATCGCCGTCATGATGAGCGCCACCATCTTCGCCGGGGCGGTGATGCAGCTGCCGGCCGGCCGGCTTTCCGACCGCATCGACCGGCGCTACGTGCTCGCCGCCATGTCGGGGATCGCCGCCCTTGCCGGCTTGCTGATCTTTCTGCTCCACCCGACGTCCCCCGCCTTGCTGATCGGGCTTGTGGTCCTCTACGGCGCGGTGGCGAATACGCTCTATCCGATCGCCGTCGCCCACGCGAACGACTTCGCGGCCTCGGAGGATTTCGTCAAGGTCTCCGGCGGCTTGCTGCTGCTTTACGGCATCGGCACGATGATCGGCCCGACGCTCAGCGGTCCCGTCATGTCGGCGATCACCCCGCATGCGCTTTTCCTCGTCACCGCCATCGCCCATGTGCTGATCACCGTTTACGCCATCATCAGGAGCCGCATCCGCGCCGCCGTGCCGGCCAGCGACCGCGACGCCTACACGACGATCCCGACCGGCACCTCGCAGATGCTGACACCGCAAAGCATGTCGCTTGCCGATCGCGGCGCCGGCAAACCTCCCGAAACGGAAAAGTCTCCCGAAAGCGGCGATCCTGCTGTAAAGTTCGGCTAGAACAATTCCAGCAAAAGTGCGCAGCGAACGGAGGACGAACCATGAGCTTCATCGATGACGAGCGGCCGCAGAAGAAAGTCGCCCATGAGATCGGCGCGGATCTCTCCATGCTTTCGGTCGACGAATTGAAGGGGCGGGTGGAATTGCTGAAGACGGAGATCGCACGCCTCGAGGCCGAGGCCGGTCGCAAGGCCTCCGGGCGGCAGGCAGCGGAAAGCTTCTTCCGCTCGTGATCCGCTAAAAACCCCGAAATACAAGGCTATGGGCGGATAAAACAGCTAGCCCCAAGTCTTAATTCAGCACAATGTTAATAAAATATTAAGCTTTATAAGGTATTACTATATTCATCCGGATTTCCTCTGGATCTCAGACAGTTTCCCAAGCGGTGAATTGGTCTGATTTTTCTCCCTGTTTTACCTTGAGAGCCGCGTTTGCGGCTCTTCTTTTTCCTATGGCCGGCGCACTTCCACGAAACTGTGGAGATTAACCCTTTCTTAAGAAACGGCTTGCGCATTTGGGCTAATGATACCATCTTAAAGTCATAAAGACCGGGCCTGGAAACTTTTCCGTCGGTGCCGGCGTTACCTGAATATATGTAGCTGCGTGCGAACAGGGACTATTGCGATGTCGGAAGTTGGATTGAACACGATCAGTTTTGCAGGCCGCGCCGCTGCATCCTCGCAGTTCAAGGCACTTTACGCGGAAGGCATGTCGCTGGTCGAAGAGACTGCCGCCTATCTCGACGGCCAGGGCCGTGCCGCCTCCAAGGTTCTGCCGCGTATGGCCTCGGTTCTCTACGCCGCGGAATCGATGCGTCTCACCACCCGCCTGATGCAGATGGCTTCCTGGCTGCTGTTGCAGCGTGCCGTCAACAATGGCGAAATGTCCCGTGACCAGGTGCTGGCCGAAAAGAACAAGGTTCGCCTCGACGGCTTCAACGTCGACCGCGCCGCGCCCGGCTGGGGTGATCTGCCCGAATCCTTCCGCGACCTCGTCGAACGCTCGCTGCGTCTGCAGAACCGCATTGCCTTGCTCGACCGCGAGATCTACCGCCCGTCCGAAGCAGTGATCGTTCATGATAATCAGAACAGCGTCCAGGCCCAGCTTTCCCTGCTGCAGACCGCCTTCGGCAACAACTGACCGGATCCGGAAGAATTCGATATAAACCGGCTGCGTCTTACGCGGCCGGTTTTTTGTTTTCCGCTGAACACCGGCATTCCTGAAGCATCCTTTGCGCGTACAAAAAAGACGCGCGGCGCTGTGAGCCATTGCGAACGCAAAAAAGCCCGGCGAAACCGGGCTCTCTTCGAATTCCGTCGAGCAGAAGCGATTAGAGGCCGAGGCCGCCGAAACGCTTGTTGAACTTGGAAACGCGGCCACCGCGGTCCATGAGCTGCTGGTTGCCGCCGGTCCAGGCCGGATGCGACTTGGAATCGATTTCGAGGTTCATGACAGCGCCTTCCGAACCCCAGGTCGAGCGGGTTTCGTACTCAGTGCCATCGGTCATGACCACCTTGATCATGTGATATTCGGGATGGATGCCTGCCTTCATAACAATCTTCCTGCGATACCGGAGTTCAATTTGCCGCATGCAGTTGCGGCCAACGAACCGATTGAATAAATGAAGCCGCAGTCGGATGGCTACGGCTTCCCATTAGGATGCGGTGCCTATACATGAAGGACGCCTAGATAACAAGAGCCAACAGGCCGCATTGCGCGGGTCCTGCGGGCGATCGGAGACGATTTGGCAGAGCAGGCACGGGCTGAGGAAAACAAGAAGCGATCGCTGCGACCGCTCGGCAGGCTGACACCCTATGTCATGCGTTACCGCGGCCTGGTGGCCGGTGCGCTGATGTCGCTGGCGCTTGCCGCCATCACCTCGCTGGCGCTGCCGCTCGCCGTGCGCCGCATGATCGATCACGGCTTCACCCAGTCGGACGGCCGCTTCATCAACAGCTACTTCGCCATGCTGATGGTCATGGCCATCGTGCTCGCGGTCGCCAGCGCGCTGCGCTATTATTTCGTCATCACCATCGGCGAGCGCATTGTCGCCGATCTTCGCCGTGACGTCTTTGCCCATGTGACGCGGCTGTCGCCCTCCTTCTTCGACGTCAACCAGTCCGGAGAGATCGTCTCGCGGCTGACCGCCGATACGACGCAGATCAAGTCCGCCGTCGGCGCCACCGCCTCGGTGGCGCTGAGGAACCTCATCCTCTGTATCGGCGCCATGGGCATGATGATCGTCACCTCGCCGAAGCTTTCGAGCCTCGTCATTGGAGCGATCCCGCTGATCGTCTTCCCGCTCGTCGCCTTCGGCCGCTCGGTGCGCAAACGCTCACGCGCCGCCCAGGATACGCTCGCCGACGCCTCTGCCTTCGCCAACGAGACGATCGCCGCGACCCGCACCGTCCAGGCCTTCAACGGCGAAGACGCCGCGGCAACGCGTTACGGCACCGCCGTCGAATCCGCCTATGAGGCTGCCCGCGCCGCCATTCGCTCGCGCGCGCTGCTGACCGGGATCGCCATCACGCTGATCTTCGGCAGTGTCGTCGCCGTGCTCTGGGTCGGCGCCCATAGCGTGCTTGCCGGCACGCTTTCGGCCGGCACGCTCGGCCAGTTTCTGCTCTATGCCGTCATCTCCGCCGGTTCGCTGGGCGCACTGTCGGAGGTCTGGGGCGAACTTTCGCAGGCAGCCGGCGCCGCAGACCGGCTGACCGAGCTTCTCGACGAGGTTTCGCCGATCACAGCCCCCGCCAGCCCTGAGCCGCTTCCGTCGCCCAGCCGCGGCCGCGTCGAATTCTCAGGCGTGCATTTTGCGTATCCTTCGCGCCCCGGCAAATCGGCGCTGCATGGCTTAAGCTTCGCGATCACGCCAGGTGAGACCGTCGCCATCGTCGGTCCTTCCGGTGCCGGCAAGAGCACCGTCTTTTCGCTGCTGCTGCGCTTCTACGATCCGCAGCAGGGCAGCGTGAAGATCGATGGTGTCGACGCGCAGCTGACGACGCCCGACGAGCTGCGCCAGCGCATCGCCATCGTGCCGCAGGACGTCACCATCTTTGCCGCCTCGATCCATGACAACATCGCCTTCGGCCGTCCCGGCGCCTCGCGTGACGAGGTCCGCGCCGCAGCCCTTGCCGCGCAGGCCGACGAATTCATCGCCCGGCTGGACCAGGGCTACGAGACCGAGGTCGGCGAACGCGGCATCACGCTCTCCGGCGGCCAGCGCCAGCGCATCGCCATCGCCCGCGCCATCCTGAAGAACGCGCCGGTGCTGCTGCTCGACGAGGCGACCTCGGCGCTTGACGCCGAAAGCGAGACGCTGGTGCAGAAGGCGCTCGACGGCCTGGTGGACGGCCGCACGACGCTCGTCATCGCCCATCGCTTGGCAACCGTGCTGAAGGCCGACCGCATTCTCGTCATGGATCAGGGCCGGGTCGTCGAAGAGGGCACGCATCAGAGCCTGATCCGTCACGGCGGCATCTATGCGCGGCTGGCGCGGCTGCAATTCGACGCCGCCAATGAGGATGTGCTCGCCGCCGCGAAATAGCCGGCGCGCACTTCTCCCGCCAACAGCGACTAAAGTCTGAACCCGCCACGCCTCTCTGCGGTTGTCTTTCGCGCGTCCTGCCCTAACCTCTTCATTCCCCGGGGTGGGGATATTGCTGCTGAAATCCTTGGGAGGAGATAGGAATGGCGCTTTCCGATATGACGCGACGTACGGGCCTTGCGCTCGGTTTCGGTGTGCTTGCGGCCCTTGCCGTCAGCGCGTCTGCCACTGCTGCGGATTTTCCCGATCGGACGATCACCATGGTCGTGCCCTTCGCGGCCGGCGGCTCGACCGATGTCGTCGCCCGCATCGTCGCGCAGAAGATGTCGGAGGATCTCGGCCAGCAGGTGATCGTCCAGAACGTCGCCGGCGCCGGCGGCAATCTCGGCGCCGGTAACGTCGCCCGCGCCGAACCGGATGGCTACACCATCCTGATGGGCACGGTCGCGACCCACGCCCTCAATCCGCTGATCCTGAAATCGACGCCATATGATGCCGAAAAGGATTTCGCACCGATCTCGCTGCTCGTCGTCGTGCCGAACGTGCTGGTCGTCAATCCGGAACTGCCTGCAAAGACCGTGCAGGAACTCGTCGCGCTACTGAAGGCCGAGCCAGACAAATACAGCTACGCCTCATCGGGCAACGGCACGCCGTTGCATCTTTCCGGCGAACTCTTCAAGTCCATGGCCGGCGTCAGCATGCAACACATCCCCTATAAGGGCGCCGGTCCGGCATTGAACGACGTCATCGGCAACCAGGTGCCGATCATGTTCGACAACCTGCCCTCCTCGTCGAGCCACATCAAGGCCGGCACTCTGCGGGCGCTGGCGGTGACCACGGCCGAGCGTGCGCCGTCCTTCCCCGACGTACCGACCGTCGCCGAGTCAGGCATTCCAGGTTACGAGACCTATACCTGGAACGCGCTTTTCGCCCCGGCCAAGACGCCGAACGAAGTGGTGATGCGCCTCAACGCCTCGGCTAAAAAGGCTCTCGCCGACCCAGCTGTCGCTGAACGCATGAAGGAATTCAGCGCCACCATCGTCGGCTCGACGCCGGAAGAACTCGCCGCCCATGTGAAGGCCGAACTCGCCAAATGGGGACCGGTCGTCAAGGGCGCCAACATCCAGATGGAGTGATGCCGAGCATGATGCCGAAAAGTGTGAGCGGCTTTCGGATGACATCATGCTCTATTCTTTAAATGAGAACAGGATTCAGATTTTAGGCCGACCCGGGCTGAAATCATCCTGTTCTCGGCATAGGCGCTGGCGCCCCCTCATTCGCTTGCGTCCAATGGAAACGGTGACAATTGGACGCTAAGCAACCCAATCCTGATTAAGGCAGTGGAAAAGCTCGCCATTTTGATCTAGCCTCCGCTAAGCTGATGGTTGCAATTCAGCGTTTTGGGATTTCGGGAGACATCTATGTATAAATTCGAAGTCTATAAGGATAAGGCCGGCGAGTTCCGCTTCCGCTTCAAAGCATCGAACGGGGAAGCTATGTTCTCGTCAGAGGGCTACAAGGCGAAGGCGTCCGCCATGAGTGCAATCGAATCCATCAAGAAGAACACGCCAAGTGCCGAAATCGTCGATCAGACGAAGGCCGAATCCTGAGCAGACCGGCAGCGGCGGCATGATTGCCGCCCTGCCCTTTCGCGCCCGTAAGCAGCGCCGGCGCCCTTGAGCTCGGCTCGCTTGCTTGCGATTTCGGGCGCCATTTTTCTTTTTAGCATATTTTTTTGAAAGCCATGTCGAAACGACCGGTGGCCGCGCCTCATTGTTTCGGAACGGCCGCGCCGCTCCGCCGGGCTTCACGGCTTTCGGGATCTCGATCCCCGACATCGGGATGCCCGGATCAACGTCAGCAACGAGATCAGGAGTTTTCCATGCAATATGCTCTCATCATTCGCGAAGCCGCCGAGGATTTCGCTCGCCGCGGCGATCCCGTCTATCGCGACGGCTGGGTCGCCTACAGCCAGGCGCTCGCCCAGGCAGGAATCATGACCGGCGGCGCCGGACTGACAGGCCCGGAGACCGGCACGATCGTGCGCCGCAAAGGCGGGGACCATGATGTTCAGGACGGTCCCTATCCGGAAGGTAAGGAACAGCTCGGCGGCTTCTATCTGATCGACGTCCCCGACATGGACACCGCGCTCGAATGGGCGACCCGCGTTCCGATCTCCGACAAGGGTTCGGTCGAGGTGCGCCCGCGCCTGCAGATGTGAGGCGGCAATGCAGCCCGATGCCGGACGCGCTGCCGAAAAGGTGGCGCGTCAGTCGTACGGCAAGCTGATCGCCTTCCTCGCCGCCCGCTCGCGTGACGTGCCGGCGGCAGAGGATGCATTGTCGGAAGCGTTGGCTTCGGCCCTTCGCGTCTGGCCGGAGCGCGGCGTTCCCGGCAATCCGGAAGCCTGGCTGCTGGTGGCTGCCCGCCGCAACCTCATGCAGGCGGCCCGCCACCGCACCGTCGAGGCCAATGCGCAAACGACGATATCGGTCGCCTTCGAGGAGGCGGAGGAACGCATGAACGCGGCCGGCAGCGCCGTCTTTCCCGATGAGCGGCTGAAGCTGCTCTTCGCCTGCACCCATCCCGCCATCGACAGCTCCGTGCATACGGCGCTGATGCTGCAGACAGTTCTCGGCATCGAGGCAAAGACCATCGCCCGATCGTTCGTCGTTTCACCCGAGGCGATGGGCCAGCGGCTGGTGCGGGCCAAGCTGAAGATCCGCGATGCCGGCATTCCCTTCGCCGTTCCGCCTCGCCCCGCGTTGCCGGGCCGGTTGGCGGCGGTGCTTTCGGCGATCTACGCGGCTTACGGTCTTGGCTGGGACGGTCTTGACGGAGAGAACGAACGCCATTCGCTCGCCGGCGAGGCGATCTGGCTCGGCCGCGCGCTACTGGCGGTACTGCCGGACGAACCCGAAGCTGTCGGCCTGCTCTCGCTGATGCTTCACTGCGAAGCCCGCCGCAGCGCCCGGCGCGACGGTAGCGGCCGATATGTGCCGCTGGACGAGCAGGATACGGCCGCGTGGAACGCGATCATGATTGCCGAGGCGGATGCGCTGCTGCGCAAGGCCGGCAGCTTCGACCGTTTCGGCCCCTTCCAATGCCAGGCAGCGATCCAGTCCGTGCATGCAGCGCGCCGGCTATCGGGAACGACCGACTGGCAGGCGCTGACGACACTCTACGCGGCGCTGGTGATGATGAAGCCGACGGTGGGTGCGCGCGTCAGCCAAGCTGCGGTGATCGGCAGGGCCTTCAGCGCCGATGCCGGCCTGGAGCGGCTCGACAAACTCGATCCGCGCGACGTGGCAGCCTATCAGCCTTACTGGGCCGTGCGTGCCTATCTTCAGGCGCAGGCCGGCGACAATGCCGCCGCAGCCGACGCCTATATGACGGCGATCGGCCTCAGCGACAGCCCCGCCGTGCGCGACTTTCTCGCCGGCCGGTTAAAGGGTGTGCAGCGGCAATGTCAGCCCCCTGCATAACTCCTTAAATCGGAATCGATTTAAGGAGTTATGCAGCCATTCAAAGTGTTTCGGCGTCCTTTGTGCGTCTTCGAAGAGGCGCGGCGCTGAAATCACTTCTCGGTCAGCTTCAGCTCGATGCGGCGGTTGGTAGAGCGCGCATCCGGCGTTTCGCCCGGCGCGATTGGCTGGAACTCGCCGAAGCCGGCGGCAACCAGCCGGTCGGCCGGCACGCCTTGTGCGATCAGGAACTTAACGACCGAAATCGCGCGCGCCGAGGAGAGCTCCCAATTGTCGCGATAGCGGCCCGTTCCGGCAAGCGGCACATTATCCGTATGGCCGTCAACGCGCAGCACCCAATTGATCTCCGGCGGAATTTCCTTGGCGAGATCGAGAAGGGCCGCGCCAAGCTTCGCCATCTCGGTCTGCCCTTCCGGGTTGAGATCGGCGCCGCCCGAGGGAAACAGCACTTCCGACTGGAAGACGAACCGGTCGCCGACGATGCGGATATTTTCGCGGTCCGAGAGGATCTCCCGCAGACGGCCGAAGAAGTCGGAACGGTAACGGTTCAGCTCCTGGACACGGGCGGCAAGCGCCACGTTGAGGCGGCTGCCGAGGTCGGCGATCTTGGTCTGCGAGACCCGGTCTTTATCCTCCGACGCCTGAAGGGCTGCTTCGACGGCGGCAATCTGGCTGCGAAGCGCTGCGATCTGCTGGTTTAGCAGTTCGACCTGGCTGAGCGCTCGTTCGCTCACCTGCTTCTGCTCGTCGAGCTCCTGCGTCATCGAGCCGATCCGCTTCTGCGCCGCATCCTGACCGCCCGAACCGGCACTCAGCAGCGCTTGCAGCCGCGACCGGTCGCCTTCGGCGCTGGCAAGCGAGGCCTGCAGATTGGCGACAGAATCCTGGAGATCCTGGTTGCTGCCCTTTTCCAGCGCAAGAAGCTGCGTCAGCTCGTTGATCTGGCTGTTAAGACGATTGAGCACCTCATCGCGTCCGGTGATCTCACGGCTGAGTATGAACTGCCCGACGACGAAGACCGTCAGCAGGAACATGATGGAGATGAGCAGCGTCGACAGCGCGTCGACGAAGCCCGGCCAATAATCGACCGTGCGTTCGCGGCGCCGGTTGCGGGCTAGAGCCATGGCTTACTTGCCCTCGCTCTTTTCTGCCTGGCTGGCGCGGTCGCGCAAACGCTCGCCCCTCTCGCCTGCGCGCTCCTGCACGCCGATGCGTTCGGCAAGCCGGTCGAGCGTGCGGCGCATCGCCTTCGCCTCGTCCTGCTGTGCCTCGATCCAGTCGCGCAGCATCTGCTGCTCGTTGCGCATGTTCTTGACGAGGCCTTGAATGCCTTCGGCAAGGCTCGCCATGGCCGCGACAGAGCGCTGGCTGCCGGCACCACCCTCTTCCGAGACCTTGCGCAGATAATCGGAGAGCGCGCGCATGTCGTCCGACGAAGCGCCGGAAACCGCGTCGAGAGCCGGGGCAAGATGATCGGAGCCGACATCCGTCACCGAGGAGAGCCAGTTTTCCAGCTCCATATAGAAGCGGTTTTGCGCGCGGCCGGCCTGCAGGTCGAGGAAGCCGAGAATGAGCGAACCGGAAAGGCCGAGCAGCGAGGAGGAGAAGGCCTGGCCCATGCCCGAAAGCGGCGTGGAAAGGCCTTCCTTCAGCGCCGAGAGCACGTCCCCGGTGCCGTTCGAACCGGCATCGAGCGACTGGATGACAATGCTGATCGAACCAATCGTGCCGATGAGGCCCCAGAAGGTGCCGAGCAGGCCGAGGAAGACCAAGAGGCCGATCAGGTAGCGTGAAACGTCGCGCGATTCGTCGAGGCGGCTGGCAATCGAATCGAGGATCGAGCGCAGCGCCGTCGTCGACAGCGACGCTGAGGACTTGCGGCTGCCGAGCAGCGCCCGCATTGGCGCAAGCAGCCGCGGATTGCGGTTGACCTTGTCGACGCTGCCGGCGGCGCGGAACGAATTAAACCAGCGGACCTCGGGGCGAAGCGCCAGTACATGGTTGAAAACAAGGATGATTCCGACCGCGAGAACGCCGACGATCAGGCCGTTGAGGCCCGGATTGTGCATGAAGGCGGTCTGCGTCTGGCGGAAGAGGATAGCGGCGATAAAACCGACGATGACGAGGAAAAGCAGCATCGTCCAGAGGAAGGGCATGGGGCTCGAAAGCCTGTTGGCATAAATGCCCGCCGTCTTTTCGGTGGAGCCGATCTCCGCCACATTCACATTTTCCATAGGTTACGCAGCCTCCGGATTCCCTGCTGGCGGAGACTAGAACAACATTGTGCCGAATTGAAGTATGCCGGGGAGAAAACCGTGACTTTACAACAGCCGGATTTTCGTTCGGTCACTTGGCGGGAACCGGCCGCTTGACGACTTCGATCAGCGCCTTGTGGATGATCTCGTTGCCGGCGACGATTGTGCCGCTCTCCAGCATCGTCGCGCCACCCTCCCAGTCGGTGGCGAAACCGCCGGCTTCGCGGATGAGCAGGATGCCGGCCGCCATGTCCCACGGCGCAAGCTCCACTTCCCAGAAACCGTCGAACCGCCCGGCAGCGACATAGGCAAGATCAAGCGTCGGCGAACCCAGGCGGCGGATGCCCGCCACTTCGCCCATCACATGGCGAAGCTCGACCAGGAACTTGCCGTGATTGCGCTTGCCGAGCGCCGGCACGCCACAGCCGATGACGCAATCCGACAGCGCCCGGCGCGCGGCGACGCGCAGGCGCCGATCATTGAGGAAGGCGCCGCCGCCGCGCTCGGCGGTATAGAGTTCGTCGGTCGCCGGATTGAAGACGACGGCGGCGACGATCTCGCCATTGCGTTCGAGCGCGATCGAGACAGCGAAGGCCGGGATGCCGTGCAAAAAGTTCGTCGTGCCGTCGAGCGGGTCGACGATCCAGCGATGCGCGCCGTCGGTGCCCTTGATTTCCTCGCTTTCCTCGCCGAGGAAGCCATAGGTCGGACGCGCCTTGAGCAGCTCTTCCCTGACGATCTTTTCGGCCTTGCGGTCGGCGGTGGAAACGAAGTCGCCCGGTCCTTTCACGGAAACCTGCAGGTTCTGCACTTCGCCGAAATCACGCCCCAGCGACTTTCCTGCCTTGAGGGCAGCCTGAACCATGACATTGAGAAGAGCTGAACGGGCCATCGGCGCATTTTTCCTTGGGACTGATACGGGGCGCGCGCGCTGCCAGGGGCGGGAAGTGTCCCTGACCATGCATGACAGGCAGCGCTGCGAAGATTGGCGGCCTCAAGACCACAAAATCAGGGAAATTTCAAGGGGACGCACGCATGGCTGCCCTGCGGCGTCGGAAACTATTCATTTTATTCTGGACAGACCAGTCCAATAAGAGTAGAAGCCTGGTCATGGCACGACACAAGGAATTCGATCGCGACACCGCCCTTCATGCCGCCATCGGCGTATTTACCGAGCATGGCTATGAAGGCACCTCAACCGAGGAATTGCTGACGGCGATGAAGATCAGCCGCCAAAGCATGTACGACACCTTCGGCGACAAGCGCGGTCTCTATCTGGAAGCGCTGAAGCGCTACAATGTGGAGAGCATCGATAAGATCATCGCCGATCTTCGCCACGACGGTCGGCCGATCGAGGCGCTGGAAGGTGCTCTTGTCGCTTTCGCCTCGCGTCCCGCTGCCGAGGCCCGGCGCGGCTGCCTCGGTGTCAGCGCCATCTGTGAATTCGGCCGCTCCGATGCCGAGGTCGCAGCTCTTACCGACAGCGCCGGCCGCGCGCTTCACGCGGCGATCGAAAGCCTTCTCGCTGAGGCTCGCAGGAGCGGAGAACTCGCAACAGAGATCGATATCGCCGACGCCATTCCGTTTCTCGGCGCTGCGCTGTCGGGCATGAAAGTCAGCGCCCGAAACGGCGCCCAATCCGAGACGCTCCGCGGTATCGCACACATGGCAATCAGAAGCCTCCGCTGACGAAGGGACAACTCCGAACTGACCTTTCCATGGGCAATTCTAGACTGATCAATCCAGAAACAAAGGAAACCTACATGTCTCAATCCCTTTCCACCAAGATCGCCCTCGTCACCGGCGGCTCGCGCGGCATCGGTGCCGCTATCGTCCGAAGGCTCGCCGCTGATGGCGCCGCCGTCGCCTTCACCTATTCCAGCTCGGAGCACAAGGCGAAGGCGATCGTCGCCGAGCTGGAGGCTGTTGGCGGCAGGGCGCTGGCGATCCGGGCCGACAGTGCCGATGCGAAGGCCGTACAGGATGCCGTCGCGTTGACAGCCGGGCATTTTGGCGGTCTCGACATTCTCGTCAGCAATGCCGGCATTCTCATCCTCAACCCGCTCGACGACTATTCGCTCGAAGATTTCGACCGGATGTTCGCCGTCAACGTCCGCGCTGCCTTCGTCGGCATCCAGGCAGCGGCAAGACACATGAAGGAAGGCGGCCGCGTCATCACCATCGGCAGCGTCACCGCCGATCGCAGCGGCTTTCCAACCTCCGCAGTCTACAGCATGACGAAGGGCGCAATCGCCTCGATGACCCGCGGCCTCGCCCGCGATCTCGGCCCACGCGGCATCACCGTCAACAACATCCAGCCCGGCCCGACGGCGACCGACATGAACCCCAATGAGGACGATCATGAGCGCCTCAAGCCGCTGATGGCACTTGGCCGCCTGGGTGAGGACCGCGAGATCGCCGGCCTCGCCGCCTATCTCACCAGTGCCGAGGCCGCCTTCGTCACCGGCGCCAGCCTGACGATCGACGGCGGTTATCTCGCCTGAATACGGAACCTGCACGGCTATGATCAAAAGCCGGCGGCATCCTGCGATACCGCCGGTTTCAGCGGGTTCCGTTGAAACCGACTTAAAACTTCTGCTGCATTATCAAAACTTCGCGAGCGATCTGATCGAGCGGCAGGATACGGTCGACGCCGCCTTTGGCGATCGCCTCCTTCGGCATGCCGAAAACGACTGAACTCGCCTCGTCCTGCGCCACCGTATAGGCGCCGGCCTGATGCATTTCGAGCATGCCGCGCGCGCCGTCGTCGCCCATGCCTGTCATGATGATGCCCATGGCGTTCGAGCCGGCCGAGCGCGCCGCCGAGCGGAAGAGCACGTCGACGGAAGGCCGGTGTCGCGACACCAGTGGCCCGGTCTTGACGCTGACATAGTAGCGCGCACCCTGGCGCTCGAGCAGCATGTGCTTGTCGCCTGGTGCGATCAGCACATGGCCGCGCAGCACCGGATCGCCATCGACGGCTTCCTTGACCTCGACTTCGCAGAGCCCGTTCAGCCGCTTGGCGAAGGCGGCGGTGAATTTCTCCGGCATATGCTGGACGATCACCATGCCAGGCGCATTGGCCGGCAGTTCCTCCAGGAACTCGCGCAGCGCTTCGGTGCCGCCGGTGGAGGCGCCGACGCAGACGACCATCTCCGTCGTCTTCGCCATGGCCCGCCCCGTCGGCGGCGGCAGCATCACATCCGCCGTCAGCTTCTTGGCCGGCCCTTCCGCCGAAGCCGAGCGAATGGTTCCGGCGGCGCGGCGCACGTTTGAAAGGCGTGCATGCGAGGCGCTCTTGACGACTTCGCGAATGCGCATCGCATCATCGGAAAGGCTGTCGGCAGCCCCGATCTTCGATTTCAGGATGACGTCGACGGCGCCGGCCTCCAGCGCCTGGAGCAGCGTTTCCGATCCCGCCTCTGTCAGCGACGAGCACATCACGACGGGGATCGGCCGTTGCGACATCAGCTTGCGCAGGAAGGTGATGCCATCCATGCGCGGCATTTCCACATCGAGCGTGATGACATCGGGGGTCTCCTCCTGCAGCTTCCGCGCCGCCATGAAGGGGTCGGATGCCACCGCCATGATCTCGATATCGGGATCCTGCTCCAGCACATGGGTCAGCGTCTGGCGGATGCTGGCGGAATCGTCGATGATGAGAACGCGGATTTTCTTAGCCATGAATGCCCCTAATGCATGCCGTCCAGAAGTGCGCAGCGGTTTTGGGATGGCGCAATGCGCTTTAGATACGTTGAAACACCGTATTCGAGACCTGCTTCAACGGCAGATCGAAGCCGGTGATCGATTCAGAATGGCCGATGAACATGTAGCCGCCCTTCGCCAGGCAGGCACAGAGGCGGTTGAGAACACCGGCCTGAGTCTGCTTGTCAAAGTAGATTAGCACGTTGCGGCAGAAGATGACGTTCATCAACTCGCCGATCGCGTATTTCTCGTCCATCAGGTTCATGCGGGCAAAACCGATCTTGCTGCGCAGTTTCGGCGTGATACGCACCTCCCGCCGACCCGGCTGCTTGGCTGTCAGCACGTATTTGCGCTGCAGATCGCGCGGCACAGGCGCGATCAAATCTTCCGGGTAGATGCCCCGGCGCGCCGTCTGCAGCACATCAGTGGAAAGGTCGGTCGCCAGAACGCTGTAGGAGACGTCGTTGCGGCCTTCGGCGAATTCCGCCAGCACCATCGCCATCGTGTAGGGTTCCGCTCCCGTCGAGCAGGCCGAACTCCAGGTGCGGATGGTCCGAACGCCGCTATTGACAATCATTGGCAGCGCTACCGTCTGCAGATAGTCGAAATGCTTGGCTTCGCGGAAGAAGTCGGTCTTATTCGTCGTCACCACGTCGATCAGGTAGACGGTTTCCTGGTCGAGGCCGTCATGATTGAACAGGAAATCGCAATAATCGTCGAAGGTCGCATGGTTGGTTGCGCGAAGGCGGCGCCTCAACCGCCCTTCGAGCATCGTCAGCTTGGTCGGCGGCATCTTGATGCCGCTATAATCGTAGATGAACCGGGCAAGCTTATCGAAATTGCGCTTGCTGATCCGGTCGCCCGGCAATTGGGTTTCCACCGCTGCTGCCATTCTCATAGAATGCAGTACTCCGAGTTGATGCGCGGGTCAGGCCGCCGATTGCAGTACCGAGGCGTCCTCGCGCGACAGCAACCGTGCAAGGTCGATGATGACGACGAAGCCGTTTTCACGGCGAACGACGCCGGCGATATAGTCCGAGCGCCAGCGCACGCCGATATCAGGCGCCGCCTCGATCTGCTCGTGCCGGAATGGCGTGACTTCGAAGACGCGATCGGCGACGAGGCCAAGCGTCAGCAGCCGGTTTTCCATCGGCACGTCGAGGACGAGCACCCGCGTGTGCGGCGTCGGCACGGTCTTCGTCATGCCGAGCTTCAAGCGAAGATCGATCGTCGGCACGCCCTGCCCGCGCACGTCGCGCAGGCCGAGCAGATAGTCGGGACCATTCGGAATCTTGAAAGCTTCCGCATAGTCGAGGATTTCCCGTACCACCTCAACCGGCACGGCGAAAATCTCCTCGCCGAGGCTGAAGGTCACGAATTGCGCTTCCAAAGATGTCGTGGCCATGATCATGCGCTTTCCTTGAATTCGGCATCCCCATCATCGGGACCGCCCATGGAGAGATCGAGAGCGAAGCCTTTCGCCCGCGCCTGCTGGCCGGCGACGCTGTTGGCGGCCGGCTTCTTGGGCGTAGACTTGCGGCCGGCGGCGGGAGCCGGGCTGCGAACCGTCATCCTGGCGGCCGGCGTGCGGGACTGGCGGTTGCCTGCAGTATCGACCTTGAAGAAGGCGATCGAGGCCTGCAATTCTTCCGCTTGAGTCGCGAGCTCTTCCGAGGTTGCGGACATCTGCTCGGAGGCGCCGGCATTCTGCTGCGTCACCTTGTCGAGCTGCTGGATCGCTTCGTTGATCTGCGAAGCGCCGACATCCTGTTCGCGGCAGGCGGCGCTGATCTCGGAGACCAGTTCCGCCGTCTTGCGGATATCCGGCACCAGCCGGCCAAGCATGTCGCCCGCTTCCTGAGCGGCCTTGACGGTATCGCCCGACATCGAGCTGATTTCGGCAGCAGCCGACTGGCTGCGTTCGGCAAGCTTGCGCACTTCCGAAGCCACCACCGCAAAGCCCTTGCCGTGTTCGCCTGCACGAGCAGCTTCGACGGCGGCATTGAGAGCCAAGAGATCGGTCTGGCGGGCGATTTCCTGGACGATACCGATCTTCTCGGCAATGGTCCGCATCGCCTGTACGGCGCGCGTCACCGCGTCCCCGCTGGCTTCAGCATCCTTGGCCGACTGGCGGGCGATCTTTTCGGTCTGGGCGGCGTTATCGGCGTTCTGCTTGATGTTGGCGGCCATCTGCTCCATCGAGGCGGAAGCCTCTTCGGCCGAAGCCGCCTGTTCGGTGGCGCCCTGCGATACCTGCTCGGAGCTCGAGGACAGTTCCTGGCTGCCGGCCGAAACATTTTCTGCGGCAGCCGCCGCATCAGAGACGACACCGCGCAGACGCTCGACCATCTGCTCGAGCGCAATGCCCAGCATGTCCTTGTCAGAAAGCGGCTTCGGCGACACGGTCAAGTCGCCGTTCGAGATCTGGCTGGCGATACCAGCAGTGCTGCGAAGATTATCCGTCATGACGTTGATCGTGTTCACCAGGTCCTTGATCTCGTCGTTGCTGTTGATCTCGGCCTTCTGGTTCAGGTCGCCGGTGGCGACGGCGTTGGCGACGTTCATGATCTTACGCAGGCCGCTGTTGATGCCGAGGGCGATCCACAATGCGGCGGCAAAAGCGATGACGGAGGCGCCGACGGCGATGCCGATCAGCAGGTTCCTGGTGGAACCATAAAGGGTTTCGGTATCGTCATCGGCCTGCGCCATTGACTTCTGCTGCTGCGCAACGAGCGCCGCGAAGACGTCTTCCAGTTCCGTAACGAGGGCGCGAACCTCTCCCGACGACAGGGCATTGGCCCCTGCCCTGTCACCACTTTCCTGGATGGAGGCGACTTTGTGGGAGCCCTCGGTGAAACGCTTGGCCAGTTCGATCAGCCTATCCCACGTGGGCTTGCCGTCGACACTTGCAAGCTGTTGGCCACTCACCGCATAGGCCAGCATTTCGTCCATGCTCTTCGCCGAGTTCTGGTAGTTCTTCCTGGCCACTTCGGGATCCATTTCCAGAAGGGCATTCTTCTGCCAGCGAATGGCACTGAGCTCCGCAGCTTTTGCTTCCAGGGCCAGTTCCAGGCTTTTTGCAGGACCCGCGACAAGGTTGCCGACGGCGTCGTTCAGTGTGCTGAGGCTGATGATCCCATACACCGCGCTGCCCACCAGCAACAAAATGACGAAGCCGAACGCGGCCGCGAGCTTAAGCTTGATCGTGATACGCATCTCAATATCCTTTGTGAGAGCGACGTAATAAGTGTGAACCGGCTATTCCTTGGCGCTGCGTCATGCAGCAAAACCTTCCGGCGGACGAAGACTGCCCACGGATCTCCGTGCCGGCACCCGCAGGCGCCGGAAGCATGCCTCGCGGGCGCATTAGCTGGCCCGCGACGAGTGCGACGCGATAGCGCTTAAGCGCTTTCCCCAGGGGAGCGCTATGCGCTCTCCCGGAATTCCTCGTCGACCGTGTCGGGACCGCCCATCGACATGTCGAGGGCAAAACCCTTCACGCGGGCCTGCTGGCCGGCCACCGTATTGGCCGGCGCCTTGCCAGCCGGTTTGCGAGGTGCGGCGGGAGGCCGGTTGCGGACGGTGAGTTTTGCAGCCGGCGCACGCTCGCGGCGACCGCCTGCCATGTCGACCCTGAAGAAGGCAATCGACGTCTGCAGCTCTTCAGCCTGGGAGGCGAGTTCCTCCGAGGTTGCCGACATCTGCTCGGAGGCGCCGGCATTCTGCTGCGTCACCTTGTCGAGCTGCTGGATCGCCTCGTTGATCTGGGCCGCCCCGATATCCTGTTCGCGGCAGGCGGCACTGATCTCGGAAACCAGCTCGGCCGTCTTGCGGATATCGGGCACCAGCCGGCCGAGCATTTCGCCCGCTTCCTGGGCCGCCGTCACCGTATCGCTCGACATCGAGCTGATCTCGGCGGCAGCCGACTGGCTGCGTTCAGCAAGCTTGCGCACTTCGGATGCAACGACTGCGAAACCCTTGCCGTGCTCACCCGCACGAGCCGCTTCCACGGCAGCGTTGAGGGCGAGAAGATCGGTCTGGCGGGCGATTTCCTGGACGATGCCGATCTTCTGGGCAATCGTGCGCATCGCGTCGACAGCGCGGGAGACAGCCTCGCCGCTGGCTTCCGCATCCTTCGCCGACTGACGGGCGATCTTTTCGGTCTGGGCGGCATTGTCGGCGTTCTGCTTGATGTTGGAGGCCATCTCTTCCATCGAGGCGGAAGCCTCTTCGGCGGAAGCCGCCTGCTCCGTGGCGCCCTGCGACACCTGCTCGGAGCTTGCCGAAAGTTCCTGGCTGCCGGAAGAGACGTTCTCGGCGGCCGATATCGCATCGGCAACGACGCCGCGCAGGCGTTCGACCATCTGTTCGAGCGCGATGCCCAGCGCGTCCTTGTCGGAGAGCGGCTTTGGAGACACCGTCAGGTCACCGTTTGCGATCTGATCGGCGATGCCGGCGGTGGTCCGCAGGTTGGAGATCATGCTCTGCATCGCGATGCCGAGCGCATCCTTGTCCGAAAGCGGCTTGGCATCGGTGCTGAGGTCACCCATGGCGATCTGGTCGGCAAGTGCTGCCGTGGCACGCAGATTGGCAGTCATGGCATTGACCGTATTGATGAGATCCTTGATCTCGTCATTGGTCTTGACATCGACCTTCTGGTTGAGATCGCCGATTGCGACGGCGTTTACGACGGTCGTGATCTTCCTCAAGCCATTGTTGATTCCAAGCGTGATCCAGAGCGCAGCACCGAGCGCGATGAGCACTGCGATGCCGGAAGCAGTGGTGAGGATCAGCTTCGTTGAGGTGTAGAGATTGGTGTTCGATTGGTTGGTCGCCTGCATGCCCTTGCGCTGGATCTCGGTAAGGGCGGAGATCGCATCGCCCATGTCGCCGGTCATCGCCCGGAGGTCGCCGAGTGAAAGCGCCAGCGCGCCGGCCTTGTCGCCCTTGGCGTCAAGCTGCTGCAGCTCGGCGGATTTTTCACGGAATTTCCCGCCGACCGTCCGCAGCTTCTCCCAATGGGGTTTGCCTTCCGGCAAGGCGATCGCAAGGCCGGCATCGACGGCATCGAACATGACCTGCAAATTCTGGTCGCCTTCCTTGTAGAAGCCGGCAGCCGCGTCAGGATCGGTGGAAAGCAGAGCGTTCTTCTGAGCGCGGATGGCGTTGACTTCGGCAATATTGGCGTTCAGCGCCAGTTCCAGGCGGCGCACAGAGCCGTCGATCATCTTGCCGCTCGCCTCGTTCAAGGTGCCGAGGCTCAGGCTTCCATAAACCGCGATGCCGATCAGCAGCAGCGTCATGATGCCAAAGGCAAGACCCAGTTTGAGTTTAATGGTGAAACGCATGTGATACCCCCGATTTGCGGTCAAAACGAATGGAGAGACATGTCCCCTTGGCGGGACGTCAAGCTTGGAAAGTGATGTGCTGAAACGGGGAAAAGCGACTAAATTCACTTCCCGGCAGCCGGACATCTATCCATCGCAGCGCCAACGCCTACATGCGTTGGGGGATGTTCTCGCCTCAGGCCGCCGGAGCAGCCCGAGGGATCACATTGAGGCGAAGCGCTCACGCGCTTTCCCCGGGGGAGCGCTTATGCGCTCTCCCTAAAGTCGTCGTCGCTGGCGTCTGGACCGCCCATCGACATATCGAGAGCAAAGCCCTTGAGGCGCTGCTGTTGAGCCGAAACCGTCTGGCCGCGGCCTTGGCTGTGAGCCTGCAGGCCGGGCTTGCGGCCAGCGGCCGGGGCCTTGAGCGCCTTGGCCGAAGCCTTTGGCTGCGCTTTGTGGGCGCCGGACCGTGCGTTGCCTGCCGTATCGACCTTGAAGAAGGCGATTGACGTCTGCAGTTCCTCTGCCTGGGAGGCGAGCTCCTCGGAGGTTGCCGACATCTGCTCGGAAGCGCCGGCATTCTGTTGCGTCACCTTGTCGAGCTGCTGGATCGCTTCATTGATCTGCGAGGCGCCGATATCCTGTTCGCGGCAGGCCGCACTGATCTCGGAGACCAGTTCCGCCGTCTTGCGGATATCGGGCACCAGCCGGCCGAGCATATCGCCGGCATCGGCGGCAGCTTTGACCGTGTCGCTCGACATCGAGCTGATTTCGGCAGCCGCCGACTGGCTGCGTTCGGCAAGCTTGCGCACTTCCGAAGCGACCACCGCAAAGCCCTTGCCGTGTTCTCCCGCACGAGCCGCTTCCACGGCCGCGTTGAGAGCCAAGAGATCGGTCTGGCGGGCGATTTCCTGGACGATGCCGATCTTCTGGGCGATCGTGCGCATGGCGTCGACAGCACGCGTCACCGCTTCACCGCTCATCTCCGCGTCCTTGGCGGACTGGCGGGCGATCTTTTCGGTCTGGGCGGCGTTATCGGCGTTCTGCTTGATGTTGGCGGCCATCTGCTCCATCGAGGCGGAAGCCTCTTCGGCCGAAGCCGCCTGTTCGGTGGCGCCCTGCGATACCTGTTCCGAACTCGCCGAAAGTTGCTGGCTTCCGGAAGAGACGTTGTCGGCGGCCGACAGTGCGTCGGCAACGACGCCGCGCAGACGTTCGATCATGATATTGACGTTGCCCAGAAGTTCGCCGATTTCGTCATGGCTGGTGATGTCGGCCATCTTGGTCAGATCGCCTTCCGACACTTCGCGCACCACGGTGTTGGCACGGCCGAGGCCCTTGCTGATCGTGCTGGCGATCCAGAAGGCGGTGAGGGCGGCAATCAGCAGGGCGACGGCTGCGACCGCAACCATCATTGTGCGTGTCGTCGTGTACTGCGCTTCGGCGCCGTCGTCGGCAGCCTTCATGCGCTGCTTTTCAAGTGCCAGGATTTCGCTGAGCGTCGCGTCGATATCGTTGGCAGCGGCCCGCGCCGTCGTAACAGAGACGGTATTTGCGCCTTCGGCATTACCGGCCTTCACATAGTCACGGATCTGATCGTCGGCCGCATTGAAGGTCTTGGAAAGTTCGGCGATGCGCGCCCAGCGCGCCTTGCCTTCTTCCGTCGCCAGCGCCAGCACCTGGTTGAAGGCGTCGGTGAACTCCTTGCGGGCCTGATTGCCCTTCGCGACCGCGCCGGCCGTCTCGTCTGCGCTGCGGGCGGTGAGCAGGTTCTTCTGCTGGCGGATGGCCTCGAGCTGGGCAATGTTGATCTGCTGCGCGAGATCGAGGCGGGCTGCCGGGCCGGCAAGAAGCTTATCGATCGTGTCGTTCAGCGATCCAAGGCTGAAGATACCGTAAGCGGCGGTGCCTACGAGCATCAGAATGATGAAGGTGAACGCGGTCACCAGTTTCGTCTTTATTGTCAGTCGCATCGTCCAAACCCCTCGTTGAATTCATCCAGCGTCAATTGACGGCTCCCGCCGCATCGTGCCTCGATGAAAAGATCGCCTGCAGATTGGGGAGAATGATGAATTCTCCGCCCCTCTTCACCAGGCAGTTGATGTAGTCGGCGCGCCAACGCATGCCGATGCTGGGCGGGGCTTCGCTCGCGGACTTTGCAAGTGTCGTCACCTCGTTCACCTTGTCGGTTCTGAGGCCGACGAGCGTCTGCTCGCCCTGTAGGTCGATCTCGATGACGATGAAGCGGCTGTCGATCGTCGCCTCTGCTGCTTCCATCCCGAAGGCGAGACGCAGATCGGCGAGCGGAATGACCTTACCGCGGAAGTTGATGACGCAGGCGACGAAGGGCTGACTGCCCGGCACCGCGGTCTCAGGAAGCAGGTCCAGGATTTCCTGGACGATGACCGCTTCCAGCGCGAAGGTTTCGCCGTTGAGATCGAAGGTCAGGACCTCGACTTCCTCGGCATAGCTCCAGTGCTTGTCGAACCGTTCGGCTGCTGCTGTTGCACTCATCCTGCTACACGCAATTGCGCCTCCTGTTGCTGACCCGCGGCAACCAGGTGCCCAACGTCGAGAATGAGAGCGACGCTGCCGTCGCCGAGAATGGTGGCGCCCGAAAAGGTCGCGACGTTATTGTGCAGTTTCGACATCGACTTGATGACCGTCTGGTGGTCGCCGATGATCTGGTCGACGACGAGGCCGACGCGCTCCGTGCCGGTCGAGATGACGACGACCTTCTGATGCACGTCGGGCTTAGTGCCGGTGCGGAAGAGGTCGCGCAGGCGCAGGAACGGCACCAGGCTGTCGCGCAGCGAGATGAAGCTGCGGCCGCGCGAGCGGAGATCTTCCTCGAGCGACAGTTCGAGGCATTCCTCGACTGCCGAGAGCGGGATGACGTAGCGGCCGGAGCCGACCCGCACCAGCAGGCCGTCGATGATGGCGAGCGTCAGCGGAATGCGCAGCGACACTTCCGAACCTTGTCCCGGCAGGCTGACGATATCGATCGCGCCGCGGAGCGCTTCGACCGTCTTCTTCACCACGTCCATGCCGACCCCGCGGCCGGAGAGATTGGTGATTGCCGCGGCCGTCGAGAAGCCGGGGGCGAAGATTAGTTGCAGCAACTCGGAGTCGGAAAGCGGCTGACCGGGCTGGATGAGACCGGAGGATTCCGCTTTGGCGCGAACGCGTTCACGATTGATGCCGCGGCCGTCATCCTTGATCGAGATGATCACCTCGCCGCCGGCCTGGCGGGCCGAAAGCGTCACCGTGCCGGCTTCGGTCTTGCCGGAGGCAAGGCGGTCGGCGGGCGTTTCGAGGCCGTGATCGATCGAGTTGCGCACCAGATGCACAAGCGGATCGGCCAGACGCTCGATGACGGTTTTGTCGACTTCGGTGCTCTCGCCCTCCGTCACCAGTTCGATCACCTTGCCGGTTTCGCGGGCGAGATCGTGAATGAGGCGGCGAAAACGGGAGAACAGGGTGGCGACCGGCACCATGCGCAGCACCATCATCGTGTCGCGCAATTCGCCGGAGAGGCGTTCGATTTCTTCCGAGACGGAGCGCAGCGCGATATCGGCGCTGGCACTGGCCAGCTGGCTGAGGCGCGATTGCGCGATGACGAGCTCTCCGACACGGTCCATCAGCTCATCGAGACGTTCGGCCGGAACGCGGACATTCTCGGCCGCCTTCGCCTGGCTGATGGCGGCGGGCGCCTCGCGCTTGGCCGGAACCGCCTCGACAGGACGGAATTCCGGGACGCTGGTCGGCGAAGCCGCCGATACCGCGGCGACAGGGGCAGTTGCGGCCTTTTCCTCAACCGGCGCGGCGGTTGCCGCTGCCTGCCCGCCGATCTCCTCGACGCTGAGTTCCATATCATCAAGCACGAAGATGAAGACGTCGTCGATCGCTGAGCGGTCTTGCTCGCTGGTCAGCGTCACGTCCCAGGAAATGTGGAGTTCCGTCGGAGCCAGCGCGTCGAGGGGCGGAATGGCCGAGGAGTTGGCGCGCACGGTGCATTCGCCGAGATCGCGCAGCTCGTCCAGCAGGCCGAGCGGGTTGGTGCCGTTGGCCATCGAATTGGCAGGCAGGCTGAAGCGGATGCGCCAGCTGTTCTTCTTCTTCGCTGGCGCCTCGCGCCCGGCCGCAGTCGTAGGAACAGCGGCGGGCGCTGCTGCAGCCGCTTGCTTGCCGCCGACGGCAGCCTGCAGCTGCGCCAGAAGCTTATGCCCGGTATCGCCGTGATCGGCGTCCGGCTGGTCGACGAGGGCACGCATATGGTCCTGGGCGGCGAGAACGGCGGCGACGAGTTCGCTGGTCGCCGCGACCTCGCCCTTGCGGACGCGATCGAAGGCTGTTTCGCAATGATGGGTGAAGGCGGCGAGCGCCTCGAAACCGAACATCGCACCGGAGCCCTTGAGCGTGTGGAGGCCGCGGAACACGGCATCGACGAGATCCTTGTTGTCGAGCTGGTGGGTCAGGTCGAGAAGACCAGCCTCGATCGCTTCGAGGCATTCGGCAGCTTCCGTGCGGAAGACGGCGACCGGATCGAGCGTACTCATCGTCCGAGAACCTTCTTCACGATCTTCACCAGGCTTTCCGGGTCGAACGGCTTGGTCAACCAGCCCGTCGCGCCGGCGGCCTTGGCGCGCGCCTTGAGATCGGCGTCCGATTCCGTCGTCAGGAAGATGATCGGAACGCCGGCCTGCGCCGGCAGCTTGCGCAGTTCCTCGATCATCGTCAGACCGTCCATAACAGGCATGTTGAGATCGGTCACGATCAGATCGAAGCTGCTGCCCTTGGCTGTCGCGAGGCCCTCTGCCCCGTTGACCGCCTCGGTGACGCTATAGCCGGCATTGGTCAGCGTGACCTTGGTGGTCAGACGAATGCTGGCGGAATCGTCGACAGTCAGGATCTTTGCACTCATAACGTCACCTCTTTATGCAACCAG
Organism: Rhizobium sp. SRDI943; assembly: GCF_057653695.1. Classification (NCBI taxonomy): domain Bacteria; kingdom Pseudomonadati; phylum Pseudomonadota; class Alphaproteobacteria; order Hyphomicrobiales; family Rhizobiaceae; genus Rhizobium; species Rhizobium sp. SRDI943. The sequence continues at coordinate 3,635,072 of NZ_CM172787.1, forward strand.
AAATTTGCGTCTTCGTGATCGAAGGATTCGATGAAACCTGCACGCTCAAGTACCTTCAGGACCGAGCCACTGGCCGGCGAAGAAAGCTTGAAGGTCTTTCCCTTGGCCTTTGCTTGGCGGCGCGAGGATTCGATGAGTTGAACAAAACTCAGATCCGCTTCTGCGCCCTCGGGAATGCTGATGATGATTGTATCATTGCTATGAAATTCATCGGTAAACTTGGAATATAGTTCGGACACGTTGCGAATGCTGAGCACGTCCGGCAAATTTATAGATTCGTAATATTGTTTCTGAGTATCCAATGCAGCCTCCTGGGCCAGAAAATACTTGACGACCCTAAAAGGACTCTCACGGCAGCGTTAATGCGGGGTAAACAGCGGTTGTAGGAAACTGCCGTATAGCGCATTCCCAGACTCCCAATTCTCATCCGGGATAAGTTGTATTTTTTTCTCAAAATTTAGAAATAAGTAAAATAAAAACAATAAGTTGAATCATCAATCCGAGCGTTAGGCTTTCCCCGACAGGCCATCAACATCTTTCGTTAATCACAACGCTGGCGAGTCCGGCGCGTTTACCGGACGTTTCCATCCTGCCCGTAAAAATAGAGTTCGAATTGCCTGGATTTTAAGAAAAGGTATAAAAGTGGCACACGCTCTGGTATCGCCGAACGCTGCAGCCTACTCATCAGGACGGGACATAAGCCAGACCCTGGAATCTGCTCGTAGCCAGGTGGAGGAACGTTTCCTCGAAGGCGGCACCGTGCTGCTCTCGGTGATGGATGTGCTCAACCGTCTGTTGAACTCGCTCGAGAGCGTCACCACGACGCTCGACAACAAGGAGGCGAGCGACACCAGCGCCGATCTCCGCGCCACGGTGGAGAGCCTGATGGCGCTGCCCGTCACCGAGGAAAACCGGCAGCAGGCGCTCGTCTCGCTGGCGCATACCGGCAGGGAACTGCGCAAGCACGTCGCCGACATGCAGGAGACGATGCGTTATCTCAGAACCTTCGCGGTGACCGTGAAGATTACCGGTGCCGGCCTTGCCGAATTCGCCGGCTTCGCCCAGGAGATCCTGGAGCGCATCTATTCCGGTACCGATGAGGTCAACCGTTTTGCCACGCATCTCGACAGTCTCGACAAGGAGGTCAAGCTCGCCGCCTCCTTTGGCGCCAGCGTTTCGAAGGGCTATGCCGATACCGTTCCTGCCGTCGCCGGAGCCCTGCGCGATGATGCCGCCAAGATCGCCGGCCATCGCAAGGATCTCGGCGTCATCGCCCGCGAGGTCGGCGCGATTGCCCGCGCCGTCCAGAGCAAGGTCGCCTCGACCCTGTCTGCCCTGCAGATCGGCGATATCACCCGCCAGCGCATCGAGCATGTGCAGGCCACTTTTTCGCTGCTTGAAGATTTCTTTGCCGGTGAGGATGGCGCCAGACTCGACGCCGGCGCGCGTCAGCGCCTCCAGAACGTCATTCACCATCTGACGGCGGCGCAGATGAGCGACATGTGTGCAAATTTCCAGCGGGATTCCGAGAACGTCGTCAAGACGATCGCAAGTTTCGATCACGACATGCGGGAGATTCTCAAGCTGCGCGATCAGATGAGCGGTCAGAGCGGCGAGGCCGGCGGCAACTTCATGCGCGCGCTGGAATCCAGCGTTTCGGCCGCCCATGAAATCGTCAAGCAGGTCGATACGGCAAGCCGCCAGGCCGACCAGGTGAGCCAGTCGACGATCGGTACCGCGGCCAAACTCTCCGAAGCGATCGGCAACATCCGCGCCGTCAAGACTGACATTCACTATATGGCTTTGAATACCAACCTGCGCTGCAGCCGACTCGGCGAGGAAGGCAGGTCGATCAACGTCGTCACCGCCGAGCTGCGCATCTTCGCCGGCAAGCTCGACGATTCCGCCGACGCCATCGTCAACGGCCTGCCGGCGCTCGAAGCTGCGGCCGGGCGCGTCGCCCCCGCCACGGATGCCGGAGCCGGCAATCTCGGAGAAAGCCTGACCTCGGCCGTCGGCAACATCCGCTCTGCAGCCAACGTGATGGAAAACGAGCTGAAGGTGCTCGCCGAGAACGGTCGCGAGGTCGCCACCAAGATCAGCCTGCTGATCGGCAAGCTCGATTTCCAGCATAATCTGGGCGAAGTCCTTGCCGGCTGCGCCGATATGCTAGAAGGCGTCGCCGGCACCGATGTCGCCGATATCTCCGATCTCGCTGAGACGATCGCGCCGCTCGACCGCAAGATCTTCAAGCACTATACGATGGTCCAGGAGCGCAGCATTCATCGCGGCATCATTCCGGCGAGCGAGGACAGCACCTCCGCTCCCGCCGAAACCGTCAAAGCCGAAAACGATGAAGACCTGTTCGCCGATGCTCTTTTCTAGGTTGGAACGCTACAGCGCCGCGCGTCTTTCAGACGAGCAAAGGACGCTGTAGTCCTCTGAATTGATGCATAGTAGCCCGTCGGCCGGGTCGCCAAGCGGCCGCTATCGCCGCCGGAACTTGTTGGCGGCATCGATCGCAGCCTTCTGCTGGGTGTCCTCGATACCGAGATAGAAATCTTCGAGCGCCGGATCGGCAAGCCCGGCGCGGCGCGACAGCACGTACCACTTCGCGGCCTCGATAGGGTTGGGCGCCGTGCCGATCGCGTTGATATAGAGATGGGCGAGCTTGTTCTGTGCAGCGACATTGCCGCCATTGGCGGCAAGTTTCAGCCATTCGAAGCCCTTGACGTAATCCTTCGGCCCGCCGACGCCGTTGACGAGCCAGATGCCGAGATCGAGCTGGGCCGTGTCGAAACCGGCGCGCGCCGCGCGTGCCATCCACTCGCGGGCGAGCTTTGTCTTTTCTTCCGGCAGGTCCTTCAGCGTCGCATAGATCTGCGCCACGGCATATTGCGAATCGGCAATGCCCTGCTCGGCCGATTTCTCATAAAATGGTAGCGCGAGCTTCAGTCCCTTCTCGCCGGGATTGTCGGCGATGAGAAGCTGCGCCCAGTTGAATTCCGCCGAAGGATTGCCGGCCTCGGCCGCCTTGCGCATGTAGTCGTCGGCCTTGACCCTGTCACGCGGCACGCCCTCGCCTTCCATCAGGATCAGTGCATATTTGAACATCGCCGCCCCGTCGCCGCCTTCGGCCGCCTTGCCGTACCAGAAGGCGGCGTTCTTCACGTCCTTCTTGACGCCGAGGCCCTGCGAGAGGATTTCGCCGATCAGCGTCTGCGCCGCCGGATCGCCGAGCTGGGCGCGCGGCAGCGCCTTGTCCATCGCCGTCAGGTAATAACCGCGCTGGAAGGCGCCATAGGCCTCGTCGATCGGCCCCTTGTAATCCTTCTCCGGCGGCAGATCCGGCAACTTCGCGCCCATGCGGTCGAATACGCCGACGCCATCGGAGGGTTGCACACCCGGGCTGGAAGGCCGGTCGGTGCGGAAGGTCGAAGCCGGCCCCGTGCCCGGCTGGCTGATGACGCTGTCCGGCGCCTGCGCCAAGGCAACATTCGGCCCGGCCGCAACGAGGGCGGCCATGCTGGCAAGGATATATTTCAAAAGGCGGGCGGGCGGGATCGGCATGAGCGCGATTTCAATCCTCAAACCGTGGCGCTTTTTCGTCAAGCAACGCATTGATTTCGGCAACGACAGACGGCGCCCGGGCAGGCTCGGCGAAGACCGCCAGCCGCAGCGCCACAAACTCCGCTCCGGTTTCGGCGACGGCGAGCGCCGAGGCCGGATCGGTGCCGCCCATGACGATGCAGGGAATCTCGATCATCGAGGCCCACCATTCGCCGAGCGCAAGGTTCTTCGGATGCGCCTCCGGCTTGATATCGCCGTCGAGCTTGCCGAAGAAGATATAGTCCGGCCTGACTTCGCCGATCTCCAGCGCATGGTGCCGGTCGGCCGCGTTGCCGCCGCCGACGATCAGCTTCGGCGCATGTTTGTCGATCGCTTCCGAAAGCGCCTCTGCATTGCTGGAAAGGTGCAGGCCATCGGCCTTTGCCCGGCCTGCGACACGGCTGTCGCCTGATATCAGCGCGGCTGCTCCAGCATCCTGGATCAATGGCACCAGCTTTTCCGCATGTTTCTGGAAGGTGCCGTCGTCGAGCCCGTATTGCGGCACGATCACCGAGGCGACATCGCCGCCCTTCAGCGCGTCGGCGACGATCTTTGCCTGTTCATCTGCATCGGCGATATCGGGCACGATGAGCACAAGGCGGCAGCGGTTTTCCGGTTCGGTCATGGGGTCTTTCCGTTTCCTGCGAATTCCCCTTCGAAATGAGGGATCCGCACTCGTTTTGTGTGAGTAGTTCCGTTAGACGAGGCTGGCAAGAGGAGGACGTCGAAAGCATGCCGCAGGATCTGTCATTCTACTACGCCGCCGTGCCCGCCGTTCTGCTGGTGGGCCTCGCAAAGGGCGGCATGGGCGACGCTTTGTCGCTGATCGGCCTGCCCTTTCTCGCCCTCGTCGTCTCGCCCGTCGAGGCAGCGGCCATCCTGCTGCCGATCCTGGTCTTCATGGACATGATCTCGCTCGTCATCTGGCGCAAACATGGCGACTGGGCGACGCTGAAAATCATGCTGCCGGGCGCGATCTTCGGTATCGCGCTGGGCTGGGCGACCTCGGCGCTGGTTCCGGGCAACATGCTGCGCATCGTCATCGGCGCGGTGACCATCCTCTTCTGCCTGCGCTATTTCTGGAACAGTTTCGGCCCGGGCGCCGGCAAGGTGATCCCGCCGCGCGGCCAGCGGCCGGTGGCCGCCGGCCTCTGGGGGACATTTTCCGGTTACGGCAGCTTCGTCGCTCATGCCGGCGGTGCGCCCTTCCAGATCTATGCCCTGCCGCTCAAATTGCAGCCGCGCGAATATACCGGCACCAGCGTGCGCTTCTTCGCAATCCTCAACGCCATCAAGCTGATCCCCTATTTCGCGCTCGGCCAGCTCGACACCCAGAACCTTGCGACCTCCGCGACGCTTCTGCCCTTCGCCCCGCTCGCCACCATCGCCGGCGCCTGGTGCGTGCGCCGGATGAGGCCACAGATCTTCTATCCCTTCATGTATGCGATGGCGCTGATCGCCGCCTTCCTGATCGTGGGCGAGGGCCTTGGCTGGTAGAAGCCATACAGCGCCGCACATCTTTCGAGAGGCGCAAAGGACGCTGTGGCACTTTGAACGGCTGCATAATTCCTGAAATCGACTCCGATTTTAGGAATTATGCAGTGACACGCTGCAATGCACAATTTCCTTGCTGGCGCGGCCGGTTTGACGTAGCGTTCCCGCCATGTCGAACACGGACCCCTTCTCTGCGATTGCCGATCCGAACCGGCGGTTTCTGCTGGAGGAATTGCGTCGCGCGCCACGGACCGTCAATGAGCTCGCCGAAGGCCTGCCGATCAGCCGTCCTGCTGTTTCGCAGCACCTGAAGGCGCTTCTCGACAGCAATCTCGTCTCCGTGACCTCGGAAGGCACCAAACGTATCTACGCGGTCAACAACCGCGGCTTCGACAAGCTCAATTTGTGGCTGGATCAGTTCTGGGCCTGATGCATGTTCCCATGCGATCTGGGAATACGATGTGAATCATAAGAACGCGATGTGAGACGTGGCGGACCCAAAAGCGCCAGCCACGATGCCGGATGCATCGGGCTGGCGCAAATCTGGTGTCAAATCACCGGTTCTTGCTGATTTTTGGTGGAATGGATGGATTTACCTTGTTGCGCAAGATGATCGTCCGGCGATCCTTGGGAAGATTAGTGGACGGATGACTTAAGACGCTGAATCTCGTCCTTGATGCGCAGCTTGCGACGCTTGCAATCGGCAAGTGCCGTATCGGAAATAGAGGGAGATGTTCTGAGCGCGTGCAACTCCTCCTCGAGAGCGACATGCTTTTTCTGGAGTGACTCAAGATGAGCTTGAACAGTCATATGACCCTTCCTTCCTCTTACCCTCCCCGGCCAACATCGTCGGGGATCAAGGTGTCAACGGGCGGGACTGTGACACATTTTTGAAGGCTTGTCGAAGGCCAAAAGATGAAGACTGGATGGCAATTTCATGATCAAGACTAACTAGCCGTTACCTGTATTTGATGATAGGAGCTTGCGGAAATCATCGGCAGATCGGACAAGGTCCAGGGACGATAACGGGGAATGTATATGGCCGATCAGGAACAGGCGGAAATCAGGCTCATAGTGGCGCGCTTGCGCCAGGAGCACGAGGATTTCGACGCCGCGATCAACGCCATGATCCAGACCGGATGCGACGCTCTGCGGATCCAGCGCATGAAAAAGAAGAAGCTCGTCATCAAGGACAGGCTCTCCAGGCTGGAAGATCAGATCATCCCTGACATCATCGCCTGAGCCTGACATCATCGCCTGAGAGGGAATAGCAGCAACGATGACAGACAGACCACCCGTCGCCATCATCATGGGCAGCCAGTCCGACTGGGAGACCATGAAAAACGCCGCCGACACGCTGGAGGCGCTGGAAATTCCCTATGACGCGCGCATCATTTCGGCGCACCGTACAGTCGACCGGCTGGTCAATTTCGCCAAGGGCGCACGCGCGGAGGGCTTCAAGGTCATCATCGCCGGCGCCGGCGGCGCTGCCCATCTGCCGGGCATGACCGCCTCGCTGACACCGCTGCCGGTTTTCGGCGTGCCGGTCCAGTCGAAAGCCCTGTCCGGCCAGGACAGCCTCCTTTCCATCGTACAGATGCCGGCCGGTATTCCGGTCGGCACGCTCGCCATCGGCAAGGCTGGTGCGGTCAACGCCGCCCTTCTCGCTGCCGCCGTACTTGCCCTTTCCGACGAAGAAATTGCCGACCGGCTCGACGAATGGCGCGAGCGCCAGAGTGCTGCCGTCGCCGAATACCCGATGGACGACCTATGACGGCAACAACGATCGGCATTATCGGCGGCGGCCAGCTCGGCCGCATGCTGGCGATTGCCGCCGCCAGGTTGAATTTTCGCACGGTCATCCTCGAGCCGCAGGCGGACTGCCCGGCCGCCCAGCTCGCCAACCGGCAGATTACCGCTGCCTATGACGATCCGGCGGCACTCGCCGAACTCGCCGATATCTGCGATGTCGTCACCTACGAATTCGAAAACGTGCCTGTCGCAGCCGCCGAAAAGCTCTCGGCGAGCGTGTCGGTCTATCCGCCGCCGAAGGCGCTGGAAGCCGCCCAGGACCGTCTCGTCGAAAAACGCTTTCTCAACGGCTGCGGCATAACCACTGCACGCTTCCATGCGATCGACAGCCAGGCCGATCTCGAAACGGCGCTGAAGGATTTCGGCGGCCAGGGCGTGCTGAAGACCCGCCGTCTCGGTTATGACGGCAAGGGCCAGAAGGTTTTCCGCTCGGCCGCAGACAGCCCGGATGGCACCTATGCAGCACTTGGCGGCGTGCCGCTCATTCTCGAAAGCTTCGTCGCCTTCGAGCGTGAAGTCTCGATCATCGCCGCCCGCGCCACCGACGGTACGGTCGTCTGCTTCGATCCCGCCGAGAATGTCCACCGCAACGGCATCCTCCACACCTCGACGGTTCCCGCCGCGATCTCGGCGCCGACGGCGGACGCCGCGCGGAAATCGGCCGAGAAAATCCTTGCCGCATTGAACTATGTCGGCGTCATCGGCATCGAATTCTTTGTGCTTGCCGATGGCGGTCTGATCGCCAACGAGATGGCGCCGCGCGTCCACAACTCCGGTCACTGGACGGAAGCCGCCTGCGTCGTCAGCCAGTTCGAGCAGCATATCCGCGCCGTCACCGGCCTGCCGCTTGGCAATGCCGAGCGACATTCCGACTGCGTCATGCAGAACCTGATCGGCGACGATATCCTAGCCGTTCCCGACTGGCTGCGGCGCCCCGACACGCTGGTTCATCTCTACGGCAAGACCGAGTGGCGCCCCGGCCGCAAGATGGGTCATGTCACCACCGTGACGCCGAAATCGCCGGTTTGGACCTGAGAAAACACCTCTACGCCTTGGGAAAAACACCTTCATGTGGTTGACACGGAAAAGGTGACGGGGTATCTGCTCCCCCACCTAAACAGCGCGCCCGATGGCGCGCTTTTGATTGTTAAAGATACGGGCGAATGTGAATTCCCCATAGAGATCGCGGATCAAAAAAATGAAGATTAAGAATTCGCTCAAGTCGCTCAAGGCTCGTCACCGTGACAACCGTCTGGTTCGCCGCAAGGGCCGCATGTACATCATCAACAAGCTGAACCCGCGCTTCAAGGCTCGTCAGGGCTGATTTCGCGCGTCCGGATCGCCCTGCCGCGTGCGCTTGCGCCGGCAGATATATCCGGTGGGTCGCTGCGGTGATCACGTCAAATTTGTTTGATCTTCGGCGCTGGCGGGCTAATATGTCCGCCATGCGCTTTTTTGCTTTGACATCAGCGGCGCTGCCGCTCGCCCTCATTCTCCTTACCCCCTCCTTTCCGGCCGCCGCCGCGGAAAAGTCGGCTGCCGTCGCGAAAAAGGACGTCATCGTCGAGCAGGCGGATGCCAACAATTCGCCGAAGCAGCACCTCGACCAGCTCTTCAGCCAGCTGAAGCGTGAACGCGATCCCGAAAAAGCCAGTGGCATCGCCAATGAAATCCGCATGGAATGGAACGATTCGGGCAGTGCCACCGTCAATCTGCTGATGCAGTGGGCCGACAAGGCGATCGAGGAAAAGCGCAACCCCGCCGCCCTCGATTTCCTCGACGAGGCGATCGCGCTGAAGCCCGATTATGCCGAAAGCTGGAACCGCCGCGCCACGCTGAATTTCGTCATGGGAAATTATCGCAAGTCGATGTCCGACATCGAACGTGTACTCGATCTCGAGCCGCGTCATTTCGGCGCGCTCTCCGGCATGGCGGCGATCCTCAGCAATTCCGGTAACGATCAGCTGACCTTGAAGGCGTGGGAGCGTTTTCTCGATATCTATCCCGCCGAACGCACCGCGCAAGAACAGGCCAACACACTTGCGGAAAAACTCGCCGGCAACCGCACCTGATTCCGGACGGCGGCCTTGACGTCGGATCGTGCCGCGCAATTTTAGAATAGAGCGGGAACGATGCGGTGCCCGCTCGCAGGTCATCCCGCAACTACCGCTTGTTGAGATCATGCTTGCAGAAGTTTCCGCTCTTCTCGCCCCGCTCGCCGCCGCCATCGGTTACTCCACTTATAAGGCGCGGCAATTTGAACACGCCTATCCGAATATCGGCGAACTGACCGATATCGGCGGCTACCGCATGAATGCGGTCCACGTCCCGCCGCCAGAAAATTCGGATCTGCCGGCTCTGGTCTTCATTCACGGCGCCAGCGGCAATCTGCTCGACCAGGTCGTGGCCTTCCGCGCCGCACTCGAAGGCCGGGCGGAAATGCTGTTCGTCGATCGCCCCGGTCATGGCTATTCCGAACGCGGCGGTCCTGAGAACGCCGTCCCCTCCGGCCAGGCAGATGCAATCGCCAGACTGATGGAGAAGCGCGGCATCGAAAAGGCGATCATCGTCGGCCATTCCTTCGGCGGCGCGATCACCGCCGCCTTCGGCCTGCGCCATCCTGACAAAACCGCCGGCCTGCTCTTCCTCGCGCCCGCCACTCATCCATGGCCAGGCGGCATCGACTGGTACTATCACCTGGCAACCGTGCCGATCGTCGGCTGGCTCTTCAACCACGCAATCGTCGTGCCGCTTGGGCTCAGCCGGCTGGAGCGGGGCACGCTGAATGTATTCCGCCCCAATCCGCGCCCGGCCGACTACATCGAAAAAACCGGTCCGTCGCTGGTACTGCGTCCCAGCGCGTTCCAGAACAATGCCGACGATTTCAAACGACTGCTTGCCTATGTGAAGGAGCAGTCGCTGCTCTATTCGCAGATCACCGCTCCGACCGTCATCATAACAGGCGACAGCGACGAGATCGTCTGGGAACACCTGCACTCGCGCGGCCTGGCCCGCGATATATCAGGCTCCGAACTCATCACCGTTCGCGGCGTCGGCCACAAGCCGGATTACCTCGCAACCGATGTCGCCATCGCCGCCATGGAGAAGATATCAGGCAAGCCGCGCGACCTGCAGGCGATCGCCCGCAGGGCCGAAGAGAGGCTTGCCGCGGCCTCACGCGATCGGACGGCCGCAGCCGTACCATCGTTGGGGCCGACAGGACCCCACGTCTTTTCAGAGGCGCCGAGGACGCCGTAGCACTTTGATGCTGCATAATTTTGTCAGCATCGTCCGAAACCTGCCTCAGGCGCCGAGACTGACGCCACCATCGCAGGTGATGACATGGCCACTCATAAATCCGTTTCCGATCAGGAAGGCAATCGCCTCCGCGATATCCTCCGGCCTGCCGACACGGCCGACCGGCGTGCGGCCGGCGAAATCCGCAAAGACGCTGTCGCGCTGCTCGGGCGGCAGGAAATTCCACCACGGCGTATCGACGACCCCGGGGGAAACGCCGTTGACGCGCAGCGGCTTCAATTCGGCGGCAAGCACCGGCACCATCGCCTCGATGCCGGCATTGACGGCCGCAAGTCCAGCCGTGCCAGGCATCGCAGCTTGCGCGCTGACCGCCGAAACGAAGGTGATGCTGCCGCCCGGCTGCAGCAGCGGCAGTGCCGCCTGGGCTGCCGCGGCATGCGGGATGAGCTTGGTCTGAAACCCGGCAAGCAGATCCGCCATGTCGAGCGTCACGAAGGGTCCGGCACCGTGACCGCTGCCCATCGCCAGCACGAGATGACCGAATGCGCCGATCTGGGAAAAAGCCTCCCCGAGACCGGAGAGCTCCGCCGCATCGAGCACGAGGCTGCGCAGCTCGCCCGCGAGCGATGCCGTCGCCGCGGCAAGCTTTTCGCCGTCGCGGCCCGCAATGGTAACGGTATACCCCTGTTTCAACAGTAATTTCGCCGTGGCAAGGCCGATGCCGGAAGAACCGCCGATGACGACCACATGCTGCAAAGACATGATGCTGCTCCTTGAATTGATCGAGCCGCGGGCGTTTCAATCACCCGCGGCACCGGCATCATGCGCGGCCTGGAAACGGCAAACAGTTCCAGTTTTATCCTGGTATTGATACTGATATGATCGCTCCCATGGACCAGAGACCCGATACATTCGATGCCCGCCGCCGTGAATTCGCAGCCTTTCTGCGTTCCCGTCGCGAGCGGCTGACGCCCTCCGAAGTTGGCCTGCCGGAGGGGTTTCGCCGACGCACGCCGGGTCTCCGCCGCGAGGAGCTCGCCATGCTCGCCGGCGTCGGCACCACCTGGTACACCTGGCTGGAACAGGGCCGCGACATCCGACCCTCCATTCAGGTGCTCAACGCCCTTGCCGATGCGCTGCGCCTCGACGAGGCCGAGCGCCGGCATCTCTTCATCCTCAACAATCGGCAAGTGCCTCAGGCAATCTCGTCCGCACCCGAATGTGTTGACGAGCCGCTGCAGCGCATGCTCGCCAACCTGACACACCAGCCGGCCTATGTGCTCGGCCGCCGGTGGGACGTGCTCGCCTGGAACCGTGCCGCCGAGGTGCTGTTCGGCGGTTACGACACGCTCGACCGCGACGAGCGCAATACCATGCATCGCCTCTTTGCCGACCCCGCGCATCGCAAGCTGCTCGTCGACTGGGAAGCAGTTGCCCGCGTCTCGCTGGCGATGTTTCGCGCCGACAGTGCGCGTTATGCCGGCGATCCGGATTTCGATCGGCTGATCACGCTGCTGAAACAGGCAAGCCCTGAATTTCGTGATTGGTGGCAGCGCCATGAGGTCGTCAGTCCGCTATCCGGCATCAAGCGCATCAACCATCCCGTCAAGGGCCGCATGTCCTTCGAACATACCGGCCTAACACTGACCAGCCGGCCGGAAATGAAACTCATCGTCTATACGCCGCTCGATGACGACGACACCAACCGGAAACTCGCCGAGCTCCTCACATAAAAGCCAACCCCTTGCATTGCCTCGGGCTGCCGCAGTCCCATATGTTTTTCCATCATTGTCCATAGGAGGGGAAATCATGGGCCGCCTGCATATCGGGACGATCTCCGTCATATCAGCTTTGTCGCTGAGCCTGACCTCGGCTTTCGCCGCCTCGCCTGCGCCCGTCGAAGCCGAGCACGGCATGGTCGTCACCGCCCAGCATCTGGCGACCGATGTCGGCGTCGACGTGCTGAAAAGCGGCGGTAACGCCGTCGATGCGGCGGTCGCCGTCGGTTATGCGCTGGCGGTGGTCTATCCCTCGGCCGGCAATCTCGGCGGTGGCGGCTTCATGACCATCCGCCTGAAGGACGGCACGAAGACCTTCCTCGATTTTCGCGAACGCGCGCCGCTTGCCGCAACGAAGACTATGTATCTCGATGCCAAGGGCGATATCGTGCCGCGCGCCAGCCTCGACGGCTATCTTGCCGTTGGCGTGCCGGGCTCCGTCATGGGCTTCGAGACCGCGCGCGAGAAATACGGCAGCAAGTCGCGCGAAGAACTGATCGCGCCGGCACTTCGCTTCGCCAAGGAAGGTTTCACGCTGGAACAGGGCGACGCCGCAAGTTTCGCCGGCAACGCCAAGCGCCTCGCCAAGGATGAGGCGGCGGCGAAGATCTTCCTGAAACCTGATGGTAAACCCTATGCATCCGGCGAAAAACTCCAGCAGCCGGACCTTGCCGCAGTCCTGGCAGGCATTTCCGAAAAAGGCCCCGACGCCTTCTACAAGGCCGCCCCCGCCGAGGCGATCGTCAAAGCGAGCCAGGCCAAGGGCGGCATCCTCGCCAAGGAGGATTTCGAGCAATATGCCGTGCGCGAATTGAAGCCGATCGAGTGCAATTACCGCGGCTACGACATCATTTCCTCGCCACCGCCGTCTTCCGGCGGCGTCATCATCTGCGAGATCCTCAACGTTCTCGAAGGTTATCCGCTCTCCTATCTCGGCTATAACTCGGCCGAAACCGTGCACATCATGGTCGAGGCGATGCGCTACGCCTATGTCGACCGCAATGCAGCGCTCGGCGATCCTGATTTCGTCGAGAACCCGGTCGAGAAACTGCTCGACAAGAAATATGCCTCGGAAATTGCCGCCAAGATCGATCCCTACAGGGCCGGCGCCTCGGCGAACCTGAAACCGCTCGGCGGCAAGGAAAGCACCGAGACGACGCATTATTCGATCATCGACGACGAGGGCAATGCGGTCGCCGTCACCTATACGCTGAACGGCTCCTTCGGCGCCGCGGTCGTCGCGCCCGGCACGGGTGTCCTACTCAACAACGAGATGGACGATTTCACCTCCAAGCCCGGTGTGCCGAACCTCTACGGATTGGTGCAGGGCGAAGCCAATGCCATCGCCCCGAAGAAGACGCCGCTTTCCTCGATGAGCCCGACGATCGTCACCCGGGACGGCAAACCATTCATGGTGATCGGCAGCCCCGGCGGCTCGCGCATCATCACCATCACATTGGAAGCGATCCTCAATGTCGTCGATTTCGGCATGGATATCAGTCAGGCGGTCAACGCCCCGCGTGTCCACCACCAATGGCAGCCCGACAAGGTCTTTCTCGAACCCTATGCACTCTCGCCCGATACCGAAAAGACGCTTGCCGCCATGGGCTACAGCTTCGATGGCGGCAATGACGCGCCGCAATGGGGCCAGGCCGCAGGCATCCTCGTCGGCGGCAAAAGCCTTGCGGCAATCGAAAAGGGCGGCGGCGCCCGCTACAATGGCGCCATGGATAGCCGCGCAGCGGAAGGGTCGGCAAGCGGCTACTGACGCTTCGAGATCGCCTGATCAAACAGTCGGTGGAAAGCGCAACACGGCTCTCAACAAGCGGCAGAGGCACCATTCATGTCACCGTGACAAAGTCGCCGTTCACAATTGACTTGCCTCGCCCTATGCATGGGCGAACCCGCAAGCAGAAAGATTCCCGAATGGCCAGCATTGAAATGATTGTCGCAGCCCGCGCCCGTCTGCGCGGTCATGCAAGGCGCACGCCGCTTCTCTCCTCCCCTTTCCTCGATGAGATCGCCGGCCGGCGTCTGTTCGTGAAAGCGGAATGCCTGCAGCATTCCGGCTCGTTCAAGTTTCGCGGCGGCTGGTCGGCCGTCTCCGGCCTCGATGCTGCGGTACGCTCGAAGGGCGTCATCGCCTTTTCCTCCGGCAACCACGCCCAGGGCGTTGCGCTTGCGGCCAAGCTGCACGGCGTGCCCTCCGTCATCATCATGCCGAGCGATGCGCCGAAGCTGAAGATCGCCAACACCCGCGCCTTCGGCGCTGAAGTGGTGCTCTACGACCGCGTCAACGAGGATCGCGACGAGATCGGCGCGAGACTTTCGGCCGAGCGCGGCCTGACGCTGATCAGGCCCTTCGACGAACCGCTCGTCATCGCCGGTCAGGGCACGACCGGTCTCGAAATCTCCGAGCAGGCTGGGGAGGAAGGCGTGACATCCGCCGAAGTCCTCGTTCCCTGCGGCGGCGGCGGATTGACCTCCGGCATTGCGCTGGCCCTTGAAGCCAGCTCCCCCGGCTTTCGCGTCCGTCCCTGCGAGCCCAGGGATTTCGACGACACGACCCGCTCGCTCGCCTCCGGCAAGATCGAACGCAACGCGGCGGTATCGGGCTCGATCTGCGATGCGATCGTCACGCCGCAGCCGGGCAACATCACCTTCCCGATCCTCAAGCGCCTCGCCGGCGCCGGCATCGTCGTCACCGACGAGGAGGCGCTGCGGGCCATGGCGCTTGCCTTCTCGCGATTGAAGATCGTCGTCGAGCCCGGCGGCGCCGTGGCACTCGCTGCCGCCCTCTTCCATGGCGATGCCCTGGAAAGCGACACGGCCGTCGTGGTCACCTCCGGCGGCAATGTCGATCCCGATATCTTCGCCATGGCTCTGGAACGTTTCGGCTGAACATCGTGCAAGTGAACGCCGTCGACCATCCGCAGCAGCAGCCGCGGATGGTTTCTATCTTTTTATAATTACGCGACCTTGTAGCGTTTCGCCGGCGCGGTGCGTGAGAGGTTCGGCATCAATGCCTGACGCGCCTGCTCGTAGGCGGCAAGCAGGCCTGCATCCTCAAGCGAGGGGATCGTTGCAAATTCGCCTTGCTCAAGACCTGCGAGCGACGCATCGACCATATTTTCTGCCGACATCACGATCTCATCCGGCAAATGTTCGACCGGCGTGCCGGCGATGTCCCAGAATTCCGTCGCGGTGGCGCCCGGCAGCACGGCCTGCACGCGAATGTTCTTCTCCGCCAGTTCGTGCTTCAGCGACTGGCTGAAGGCAAGCACGAAGGCTTTCGTACCGCCGTAAACGCCGTTCAGCAGCTCAGGCGCGATCGCGACGATGGACGCAATATTGATGATCGTGCCGCCGCCGCGTGTAGCGAAACCCGGCACGGCGGCATAGGTCAGCCGCGTCAGCGCCGTGACGTTGAGCTCGATCATCTCCTGCATCTTTTCGACATCGGCGGAAAGCAGCGGCGCCGTTCCACCGACACCGGCATTGTTGACCAGCAGCGTGATGCTCCGGTCTTCCTTCAACACCCCTTCGATGCGGGCAAGATCGGCCCGGTTGCCGAGATCGGCAACGACCATCTCGACCGTCCGGCCGGTCTCATCGGTCAGCCGGGTTGCCAGCGCCTGCAGCCGCTCGCCGCTGCGGGCAACGAGGATGAGATTGTAACCCTGCTTTGCCAGCCTGTGGGCATAGATTGCGCCGATGCCCGAGGATGCGCCGGTCACCAGCGCCGTACCCTTATGGTCCTGTGTCATGATCCGTCTCCTTGCATGCGCGCCAGCCCGATGCCTTGCGCTTAAGGAAAGTCTTACTCCCAATTGCGAATGTCTTGAATGTCATATATACCGCCTTTAAGGACATCGTCTTGCCAGGACGTGATGGTCATGCAGCAAATCGGCTTTCTTGTTTATCCCGGCTTCCAAATCATGAGCCTCGCGGCCGTCTCGGCCTTCGAGTTCGCCAATATCGAACTCGAGGAAAAGGTTTACGAGGTCCGCTATCTCTCCGAACACGGCGGGCCGATTACCAATTCGCTTGGCATGGTGATGGAGACGGAGGCCTTTGGGGACCCGGCCCTCGACACGCTGATCGTGACGGGAGCGCCCGGTATCAGGCTGCCGAATGCGGCGGAAACCGACTTCATCCGCACCGCCCTGCCCGCCACACGTCGCCTGGCGTCGATCTGCACCGGCGCCTTCTTTCTTGCCGAAGCCGGCATTCTCGACGGCCGCCGCGCGACGACGCATTGGTATGTCTCTCGCGAGCTGCAAAGCCGCTATCCCAAGATAAAGATGGAAGAGGACCGGATATTCATCATCGACGGTTCCATCTGGACCTCGGCAGGCATGACGGCCGGTCTCGACCTGACTTTGGCGATGGTCGAGAAGGATCACGGCTTCGAGGTAGCGCGCGCCGTTTCCCGCATGCTCGTCGTCTATCATCGCCGCTCCGGCGGCCAGTCGCAGTTTTCCGCCCTGCTGGAGCTGGAGCCCAAATCAGACCGGATTCAGAAGGCGCTCGCCCACGCCCGCAGCAATCTGAAATCGACGCTTTCGGTCGAGGAGCTGGCGGAAACTG
Source organism: Rhizobium sp. SRDI943 (assembly GCF_057653695.1). Classification (NCBI taxonomy): domain Bacteria; kingdom Pseudomonadati; phylum Pseudomonadota; class Alphaproteobacteria; order Hyphomicrobiales; family Rhizobiaceae; genus Rhizobium; species Rhizobium sp. SRDI943. Next base: position 3,651,613 of record NZ_CM172787.1, read on the forward strand.
CCCATCTCAGCCCCCGCCAGTTCAGCCGCGCCTTCCGCGCAGAAACCGGACAATCGCCGGCGAAGGCCGTCGAGAACCTGAGGCTGGAAGCGGCCCGGCTGATGATGGAGCAGGGCCGCCACCCGATAGATGTCGTTGCTCGCGAAACCGGCTTTGCCGATCGCGAGCGCATGCGCCGCGCCTTCCTTCGCGCTTTCGGTCAGCCGCCGCAGGCAATTCGGCGCGCCGCCCTGCAGGAACAGCAGATGTGATGCACCCGGCCTGCTGCATAATTCCTTAAATCGGAATCGATTTAGGGATAAAATTATGCAGCAATTCAAAGTGCTACAGCGTCCTTTGCGCGTCTGAAAAGACGCGCAGCGCTTTAGGCGGCAGGATGCATCCTGTTCTCGTTACCGCTCCTGAAGCGCCCGGCGTATTGCCGTCTCGACCGCTGAATAGGCACCGTCCTCCCGTTCGAGCCGAATGGGTTCGGAAGGTGCAAGGCCGGGCTGCGCCATGAAACGCGGCTGCTTGCCGCGATGCATCTGCGCTGCATGGATGAGAAACGGATGGCATAGATAGACGGTACCCGCCCGCCCTGTCGCCAAGGCCAGCGGCCGGTCTTCCCCGACGTGCTCCAACCTAAGATAGGCCATTCCCGACTCGCCCGCTGGCTCAAGAAGGCGGGCAATATCCTTGTGCGAACCGACGCGGATTCGGGTCGGCGCATCCTCTTCCCCGACATCCGAGAACAGGAAGAGCATCAGCAACGCCCGCCCGCGCGAGGTGATGTTCACCCGCCAGGCGGAAAAGTCCCGCTGCTCATCCGGATTGGAATCCTCGCCGACAAAGCTCAGATCGACATGCCAACCGGCATCGCCCGGATCATCGGGATGGGGAAAGCGGACCGGGAAACTGCCAAGCCCGCTGCGCGGCTCCCAGCGACCCTTGCCGACGAGCTGGTCGAAGGCCGAATGCAGCACCGGCGTGTTGACGGCTTTCTCGAATGGTCCGCCGCCATAACCGGCAAGCCGCACGACGGGCTGCGTCCACGTCCCTGGATCATCCGCAGCGAAGGGAATGTCGCGCCACATGATGGCACGAGCTTCCTTGGCCAATGCGCGGGGAAAAGCGTCGTCGATTCTGGTGAAGCCGTCCTCGATGAATTGCTCGATCTGCACAGCACTCAGTGCCGGCGGGTAAACATCTGATGTCATGACATATCTCTCTATCGCCAAACCTGCCGGTTCTGTCCTTGGCCAGATGCAGGGTGGTTACAGTCCACGGCAACGCACCAGCCACGAAGGCTGGTCAGCGGCCGCATCTTCTGATGCCCGAAGGCAGAGCCTCAATGGCTCAAGAAGAAGACCGAAGCGATATTGAGGGTGAACGTCTTCATAGCGGCCCAAAGCTACAGCCACGCGTCCGACGGGTCAATGCTGGGATGTCAGGCCACCACCCCCGCGCAACGCGCCATGCACCGACTGCAGCACGAGTTCGGCAAGCCGGGCCGCAGCCGGCTGCGGTTCGGCTTCCGCCCGATGCAGGACCAAGCCGAGCTTCGGCAAATCCGGCAAGCCGATCGCCCCCGGCGCCAGCGGCCGGACCTTCGCCGGCAGGCCGATCGGCGTGCGGATGGTGAGACCGAGGCCTGCCGCCGTCGCGGCCCAGAGACCGCCGAGACTGGGACTCACGAAGGCGAGCCGCCAGGAGATTCCCGCCTCATCCAGCGCCTTGGTCGCTGCACTGCGCAGCAGGCATGGCGCCTCCAGCGAGGCAAGCGGCATCGGCTCGCCGCTTGCGGCTTGCCAGGCCGGCGCCCCCTCGGCAGGTCCGATCCAGCGCATCGACACTTCGCCGATCCGCTCGCAATGCGCCGTCAGCGTGCCGTCACTCCAGGCAAGCGCGAGATCGAGCTTGCCCGATGTGACGCGCTCGAGCAGCTCGGCATTACGCACCACCCGCGCTTCGATCCGGACCTTCGGGTGGGCACGCGCAAAGCGGCCGAGCACATCAGGCAGCAGGGTCTCGCCGAAATCCTCCTGCAGGCCGAGCCGCACCCAGCCTTCCAGCTCGACGCTGTTAACGGCGGCAGCCGCCTCGTCGTTGAGCTCTAGCAGCCGCCTGGCATAGCCCAGCATCGTCTCGCCGGCATCGGTCAGCGCCAGCCCGCGACCCGCCTTGCGGAAGATCGCCGTGCCCGCCTGTTCCTCCAGCTTCTTCAGCTGCGCACTTACTGCCGAGGTCGAACGCCCGAGCCGCTCGGCCGCCTTGGCGAAATTGCCAAGCTCCATGCCGACCGAAAAGGTCCGAAGCACGTCGAGATCGAAGATCGTTCGTCTCATCACATAGTCCCATTTTTCAGGATCATTAATCCATAAAATTCTGCTTTTCAGCATTATCGTGCCGTGCGATGGTTCTGCTGTCAAGGCCGACCGACGGCCTGAACCATGGAGATTCCGATGCCCTTAGTTCGCATTTCCCTTCGTAAAGGCAAGTCGCCGGACTACCTCATGGCACTGGCCGACAACATCCAGCGCGCCCTGGTCGAGACCTTCGACGTGCCCGAAAACGACCGCTTCCAGGCCATCCACCAGCATGACGAGCGCGAGTTGATCTTCGATCGCAGCTATCTTGCCGGCCCGCGCTCGGACGACTTCGTCTACATCTCGATCACGATCGGCAGGCCTCGCACCGGCGAGATGAAGGCAGCGCTCTATCGGCGGCTCGCCGATCTCCTGGCGCAATCGCCGGGCCTCCGGCCTGAGGATGTGATGATCGTCATCAGCACCAGCGCACCGGAAGACTGGTCCTTCGGCAACGGCATTGCCCAGATGACCGACCCAGACTGGCGGCTTCGTGTGGCTGGAGGCCGACAATGATCGCTTTGAACCTGAGGACCATGACTGTTAGACGCCCTGGCAGGGCGGTCCGTTCGCCAGAGGGTGTCGCAACCTCGCCTTTCTGGATCGAGATGCTGCTCGAAGGCAGCGCCGATGGTGAGAACACCGCAATGCGCGCCACGCTCGATCCCGGCACTATCACCCGCTGGCACACACATCCCAAAGGCCAGCTGCTCTATGTGCTTTCGGGCCATGGGTTGGCGCAGAACGAGGGCGGCCTGATCGAAGCATTGCGTGCCGGCGATGCCGTCTGGTTTGCGCCCGGCGAGCGCCACTGGCATGGCGCGGCTGATGACAGCCCCTTCAGCTATATCAGTATCCAGCCGACGGAAAATGGCAGCGTCGTCGAATGGCTGCAACCGGTGGAGGCACAGCCATGATCGCCATGCAGTACAGCTTCACCCTGCCCGCCGATTACGACATGTCGATCATCGACCGCCGCATCCGCGACAAGGGGCCGATGCTCGACGGCTTCCCCGATCTCGGCTTCAAAGCCTATCTCAGCGCCCGCAAGGGGGAGTTCGGCAACCGCGACAATCTCTATGCGCCCTTCTATCTCTGGCAGAGGCCGGAAGGAGCAAGCGACTTCCTCTGCGGCCCAGGTTTCGAGGCTCTCACCAGCGCCTTCGGCTGGCCACAGGTGAGGACCTGGATCGTCTGGCAGGCAGAAATCTCGCCTGATATCGCCTCAGCCAAGTTCGCCACACGCGATGTCCTGCAGACAGAGCCTTATGCGCCGCTCGCCGACATCCGCCAGGCCGAAAGCGCGCAGGCTGGAGCCGACGTTGCGACGGGCAGGGCACTCGCCTCCGTCTCCGGCTTCGAACCGACGACCTGGACGCGGGTACGCTTCAGACTGTGGCGAGAAATTCCCGAGATCGGCGAGCAGACGCAGGCCTATCGCGTCGGCCATCTATCCCTGGCTCGACCCTGACCTCAAGCGGTTGCCCGGCGATAGAATGCCAGCGAGCCGGCAAGCGCCAGCAGCGCGCCACCGCAGGCCCGCTCCAGCCACATGGCGCTGGAGGTTTTGAGGAAACGCACGGCCTGCGAACCGAAGAAGGCGTAGCCGAACATGATGAGGAAATCGAGCGCGGCAAAGACCAGCGCGAGCAACGTGTATTGCGTTGCCTGCGGCAGGGTCGGGTCGATGAACTGCGGCAGGAAGGCCGAGAAGAACAGGTAGCCCTTCGGATTGGTCGCCGCGACCATGAAGCTCTTCAGCCCGATCGAGAAGGGCGAAGTCGCGCCCGCAGGCGCTCCGGACTTCAACGCCGCATCGATCGCGCCCTTCGAACGCAGCAGCATGATGCCGAGAAAAGCGAGATAGGCGGCGCCCGCCCATTTCAGCATCGAGAACCAGAATTCCGATGCAGCGAGCAGCGCACCGAGCCCGATCGCGACGGCGCCGATCAGCACGAAATCGGACAGCACCGCGCCGATCATGCCGGCAACTGCCCGGCGCAGGCCATGCCGAGAACCGTTGGTCAGCGCCAACAGCACCGTTGGCCCGGGCGTCGCGATGCCGACAAAAGAAACGGCTGCAAAAGCCAGAAGCGTGACGATATCCATGATGCTCCTCCGAACCCGGAGCATGTCCAGCTCCAGGGAGCGAAACTTGCATGCGTCGCCAAGCTTGGCAATGCCAGTCCGTCAACGAAAAAGCCCGCCGCCTCTTCAGGCAGCGGGCGTTCGAAGGCATGCGATTGGATCAGACGCCGCTCTGGCCGTCGGAGCCGATATAGGCGATGCGGATCATGTTGGTGGCGCCGGGCGTGCCGAGCGGCACACCGGCCGAGATGATGATGCGATCGCCCGGCTTGCCGAAGCCTTCGTCCGCGACGATGCGGCAGGCGCGGTTGACCATGTCGTCGAGATCGGTCGCGTCATGGGTGACGACGCAATGCAGGCCCCAGACGACGGCAAGACGGCGCGCCGTCTTGATGATCGGCGACAGCGCCAGGATCGGCACCTGCGGACGCTCGCGCGAGGCACGAAGACCTGTCGTGCCCGACGAGGTGTAACAGACGATCGCCGACAGCTTCAGCGTTTCGGCGATCTGACGGGCGGCCAGCGAGATCGCATCGGCGCCGGTCGCTTCCGGCTGGGCACGCTGGGCATAGATGATGCCGGGATAATGCGGCTCGCGCTCGATGGCGGTGGCAATCGACGCCATCGTCGTGACGGCTTCGACGGGATAGTCGCCCGAGGCCGATTCGGCCGAGAGCATGACGGCATCCGCACCTTCAAAAACGGCGGTCGCGACGTCGGAAACTTCGGCGCGTGTCGGCACCGGCGCTGAAATCATCGATTCCAGCATCTGCGTGGCAACGACCACCGGCTTGCCCGAACGGCGGCAGGCACGGATCAGCTGCTTCTGGATGCCAGGAACCGATTCGAGCGGCATTTCGACGCCGAGATCGCCGCGGGCGACCATCAATGCGTCTGACAGTTCGATGATTTCCTCGATGCGCTCGAGAGCCTGCGGCTTTTCGATCTTCGACATCAGGCCGACGCGGCCGCGGGCGATCTTGCGCACTTCGGCAAGGTCGTCGGGACGCTGGACGAAGGAAAGCGCCACCCAGTCGACATCGTCGGTGGCAAGCACTGCGTCGAGATCGGCGCGGTCCTTGTCCGTCAGCGCGCCGACGCCGAGCAGCGTGTCGGGAAGGCTGACGCCCTTGCGGTCGGAGATGCGCGTGCCCGAAATAACAGTCGTGACGATGCTCTTGCCGTCGCATTTTTCTGCGCGCAGGGCGAGCTTGCCGTCATCGATCAGTAGACGGTGGCCGGGCTGTACCGACTCCAGGATCTCGGGGTGCGGCAGATAGACGCGGTTCTGGTCGCCGAGGGCTTCGTTGTTGTCGAGCGTGAAGGTCTGGCCGGGCTTCAGATCCACCTTGCCGTCGACGAACTTGCCGACACGCAGTTTCGGTCCTTGCAGGTCGGCGAGAATGCCGATCGGCCGGCCGGAGCGCGCCTCGACCGAGCGGATGCGCTGGATGAGCATACGCATCATGTCGTGGCTCGCATGGCTCATGTTGATGCGGAAGACATCGGCACCCGCCTGGTGCAGCTTCTCGATCATCGATTCCTCGGAGGAGGCTGGCCCGAGGGTGGCGAGGATTTTAACTTTGCGATTACGCTTCATCAATTCTGGCTTTCTTGCGTCCCTGGGGTGTCGGAGAGTTGAACCATCCAGCTACCCTGGCGGCCCGTATCATATTCCTTGAATCCCATCTTCTGGTAACCGCGGGCATAACAATCCTGCACACCCGAGATCTTGAATTCATTTTCCGCCACGCACATCTGCACGTCACCCGTCCATCGTCCTCCCCGGGCGGCGTCCTCTGCGTAGAGGTAATAATAACGCGACTGCAATTCTCCCTCGATCAGCGTGGCGCAGGTCGTTGCCGGCACCTGCCACCAGCCCTCCGTCACCCAGCCATCCTTGGCCCGGTATCCGATCGCGACGCCGACGAGATTTTGTGTTCCATTGCAGACGCGAAAATCGGCGCGTGCGGCATCTGCGATGAAAAACGGCATGGCGGCTGCAAGAGCGAACAGAGCGAGACGGACCAGCGGTCCGGACCGCGTGAGGAAACTTGGCGCGGCTTGGATCAACACGGCTCCCAAATAGCTCCACGGTTATTCGTATCCGTGTCTTCTTGCGCCGCCGTCAAGCGAAAGTCAACGCAATGCTAATCGATTATATTTCCTTTCATAACCACCGTCGAGGGTCCGACTCAACCTCTCCCCACCCTGCCGCGCTTGAACCTGCCGCAGGTGCATGCGATCACTGCGCCCGACGGCGCAATGACAAACGGCAATTCCCTGATGGACGACTTCCAATCCTTCGAAATCCTATCCGGCAAACATGACAAAGGCATGGTGATCCTCGCAGATCACGCGATGAACCGCCTTCCAGCGCGATATGGCAGGCTCGGACTGCCCGACGCAGCTTTCGCCCGCCACATCGCCTATGACATCGGCATCGAGGGCCTGACGCGGCAGCTCTCGGCGAAACTCGGCGTTCCAGCCGTGCTCGGCGGCTTTTCGCGCCTGCTGATCGATCCGAACCGCGGCGAAGACGATCCGACGCTGATCATGAAGATCTCCGACGGCGCCGTCATATCGGGCAATCATCCGATCACGCCGCAGGAATGGGACTACCGCATCGAAACCTTCCATCGCCCCTATCACGACGCTGTGGCCGCAACGATCGACAGCGTGGCGAATGCCACCGGCAGAGCGCCGCTGGTGCTGTCGCTGCATTCCTTCACGCCGGCCTGGAAAGGCATTCCCCGTCCCTGGCACGCCGCCGTGCTCTGGGACAGCGACCATCGCGCCGTCGGCCCGCTGCTCGACATGCTGCGCGCCGACCCCGATCTCGCCGTCGGCGACAACGAACCCTATGACGGCGCGCTGAAGGGCGATACCATGTACCGCCATTGCATGATCACAGGCATTCCGCATGCGCTGCTCGAAGTGCGCCAAGACCTGATCGGAGACGAGACCGGCATATCCGCATGGGCCGAACGCCTGGCACCGATCTTTGCGGCGATGAATGCCGATCCCGCCTTGCACGGATACGATGTTCATCTGTCGCGCGCCGGCCCTTATTGAACGAATGGCCTCATTTAACGAAAGGAAGCGAGATGACCGCGCTCAGCAAGGAACAACAGACCGAATTCGAAGCTGCCGCCTTCCGCCGCCTCGTCGCACATCTTCGCGAACGCAGCGACGTTCAGAACATCGACCTGATGAATCTGGCCGGCTTCTGCCGCAACTGCCTGTCGAACTGGTATCGCGAAGCCGCGGAGGCCGAAGGTGTCCCGGTTACCAGGGACGAATCGCGCGAAATGGTCTATGGCATGCCCTATGAGGATTGGAAGAATCTTCACCAGAACGAGGCCTCGCCTGTGCAAAAGGCTGCTTTTGAACTGAACAACCCACACAAATAGCTTGGCTGGCCGCGAACAGGCTTGACCGTGACGCCGCTTCGCGGCAGTCACTGGCATCCAAAATTGATCACCAAAAAACCAGGAGAACACGATGTCTGATGCTCATGGCGTCGCCCGCGATCAGCTTCGCGCTTTCATCGAGCGCATTGAACGGCTGGAAGAAGAAAAGAAGACCATCGCCGACGACATCAAGGACGTCTATGGCGAAGCCAAGGGAATGGGCTTCGATACCAAGATCCTGAAGAAGGTCGTGGCGCTGCGCAAGAAGGACGAGCAGGAACGCATGGAAGAGGAAGCAATCCTCGACACCTACCTGCTCGCGCTCGGCATGATCGAGTCGCCGCCGGAAGGCTGATCCTTCCGGCATTACCGATGTCGACAAGCCGCCGGCCTCCCGGCGGCTTTTCTTTTGCGGTGAAAACAACTGCCTAAACAGCCAGCTTGCCGGATCGAAATAAAAAAGAAAAACCGCCGGATCGCTCCCTCCGGCGGTTTTCGACATTTCCTCGATTGGCAGGTTCAGTTCGTGTTGAACTTGCGCACTTCCATGAAGTTCACAGCCGTGCCGCTGAAGCGGGCCGGGTCGACCGAAGCGGTCTTGATGTTGAAGCCCTCGGCATAGACGGCGGTCGGCTGGGCGCGCATCGTCTGGCTGACGAACCGCGGCGCCTTGACCAGCTTGGAGGCCATTTCGAGGCGCGCATTGGTGAGCGCCCACTGCGAGATCATCTTTTCCGTCAGCTTCGGCTCGGTGCGCACCGTCGTGCGGCTGGCATCCGCTGCCGCGGCTTCCTTATGCGTCGGGCGACCACCCTTGGCGGGAAGCCCCTGCGCCACGGCGCTTTCGACAGCCGGTTCGTCGAAGCCGTCGCCAAAGCTTGCCGATTTGGTCATCGGCGCCAATGCCGCGAGTTCGAGCGGCGGCTTTGTTGCGGCAGGCGCCTTTTGCGTCATCGCGGCGTTGATCGCCTGCTCGACCGTCTGCGGCGGAGCCTTCGACGCGATCTGGCTTTCCCCCTCGTTCCGCTGCTGGTCGAGCGCATCGGCAACGGCAGGAGACAGCGCGTCCTGATCGGCTTCGTCGGCCTCTGCTTCCGGATCGGCATCGGCCGCGGCAAGAAGGTTCTCGGCAACGGAAGGGCGTTCGATCGGCGTCGGAACCGGCAGCGCATTCGCACCCGTCAGCACGGGATCGGTCGCTGCAACCTCGGCGTCGCCAGGCGCGCGGCGCTGGCCGAGAAGCGAGGGAACCGGAATGCTGTAGGCGCTGAGATCGGCGAACTGCTGCGGCTGGGCCTGATCGGCCGGAAGGGCCGCCGCAAGAGCCTGCTGTGCGGCATTACCCGAAGGCGGCGCGACGAGTGCACTCGCCACTTCGCTGGCCGCCGGCTGGTTGCTGAATGCGGGGCGAACCTGCGGCACCGGCGCGTTCAGATCGGCGACTTCGGTCTGTTGCGGCTCGGCGGGAGCAGGCTCGGCCTTCGGCGGCGTCGCCTTGGCGACGGCAACAGGGGTGGAATCATCCGACTCGTCTTCTTGCTCGTCCGCTCCGCCGCCAAAGAGCGCGGCAAACAACGTCTTGTGCTTTGGCGCCGATTCGGAAGCGCTGGCGATCTGGATCTGCGTGCCGCTGGCGCGGCGCTTATAGTCGGCCATCGCCTGCTGGTAGCCCGGTAGCGGCTTGCCATCGGCCGGAATATGGATGGTATTACCGTTCGGGAAGAGCCGGACAAGCTCGTCGCGGCTCATGCGCGGCCAGGCGCGAACGCCACCGACATCCATATGCACGAAGGGCGAGCCCGATTTCGGATAGAAGCCGACGCCGCCGACCTGCATCTTCATGCCGATGCCGCGCAACGTCGCCAGCTTGACGTCGGGAATGAAGAAGTCCATCGCCTTGCCAAGCATATGCTGGCTCTTTTCGGCGACGCCGGAATTGCGCGAGCGGCCGCGCAGCAGCTCGTTGGTTCCTGGCGAACGGAAACCGCAGACAACGTTGATGTAGTCCCTCGAACCGCTCTGGCGATAGACTTCCCAGATCAGGTCGAACAGGCGCGGGTCCATCTTCGTCGGCTGGTTCTTGCGCCAGTCGCGCAGGAAGCGGTTCAGCTGCTCTAGACCCTTGGGGTCGAACTTGCCGTTACGCTTATAGGTGATGACGGCTTTTTCGCCGGTATGAATGAAATAGAGCTTGAGGCTGCGGGTGTCGCCCGCTGCCTGCGAAGGCGTACCAACGAATACCGGTGAGGAAACCGCGAGCGCAAGAAGGGCGGCCGCTACCGTCCTTATTGCCTTTCCGCAAATGTCGGCGCACAACAAACGCCAGCTCAAGCGCGAAGGCTTGGAATTCCCATTCAGATTCGGCAACTCGATCCCCGTCAGACAGACAATGTCCCGTACTGTCTCAGATGACTGTCAAATGCGGTCACACGATGGCAAAAATGCCACACATGATCAACCTTTTCTTTACATAGTGAACGCGCCACTAACAAGTGGTTTATGACTAGTAACAAAACGTGGTTGCCTTAACCTTAATGAAAAGCGCTTAAGCCGCATCTTTCTGGGGATTGTCAGGGTCTATGCCGTAGTCCTTGAGCTTGCGATAAAGTGTGGATCGGCCGATACCGAGCTTGCGCGCTACTTGACTCATCTGCCCGCGATAGAATTTGAGTGCGAATCGGATGAGTTCCTCCTCGACATCGGCAAGTTTGCGCACGTCTCCGGCAGGATTGACGCTGGCAATCGCGTTTTCCGAGGCCTCGGACAGGCGGTGGTGGTGTACCTCCCCCGACATCGACGCCCTGAAGTCCTCGCCATAGCCGTTGTCGGGATCGAGGCCGGTATTGTCGGCAACGAGGGCCAGGTGATCCACCACGTCATATTCCGGAAGCTGGGCGGCGATCTGCGGGAAATCAGCCTCGGTCAGCTCCGGCCCTTCGGCCAGGACGACTGCGCGGAAGATCGCGTTTTCGAGCTGGCGGATATTGCCCGGCCAGTCATAGGCCGTCAGCAAAGCCAGCGTGCCGGCATTCACCGTCATGCGGCGGCCGTTCTTCTGCTCGCTGGAGAAGCGGTCGGCAAAGACGCGCACCAGATGCGGAATATCTTCCTTGCGTTTGCGCAACGCCGGAATGGTGATCGGGAAGACGTTGAGGCGATAGTAGAGATCCTCGCGGAAATGGCCGTTCTTGACCTCCTCGATCAGATCCTTGTTGGTCGCCGAGATCAGCCGGACATTGACCTTGTGCGCGGTGCGCGCACCGACGGTCTCAATCTCGCCCTGCTGGACGGCGCGCAAGAGTTTCACCTGCACTTCGAGCGGCAGGTCGCCGATCTCGTCAAGGAAGATGGTGCCGCCGTCGGCTTCCATGAATTTGCCGATGTGGCGCTCGGTCGCGCCGGTAAACGCGCCCTTCTCGTGACCGAAGAGAATGCTCTCGACCAGATTATGCGGGATCGCCCCGCAATTGACGGTGACGAAGGGCTTGTTCGAGCGGTCGCCGCCGGATTGGATGGCGCGCGCCACCAGCTCCTTGCCGACGCCGGATTCGCCTTCGAGCACGACGGGAATGTTGGACTGAGCCGCCCGCTGGGCGAGATCGATGACGCGGAGCATCGCCGGGCTTGCCGAGACGATATCGTCGAAGCCAACCGAACCTGAGCGCGACCGGCGTCCGGCGCGCGCCTTGACTTCGCGCTGGTCGAGCTTCATCGCGTTCGAGATCGAAGTGGCGATGCGTTCGGGCGAGACCGGCTTGACGACGAAATCGAAGGCGCCGGCGCGCATGGCCTGCACCACCGTTTCGATGCCGCCCTGCCCCGTCTGCACGATGACAGGGATCTGCGTGCCGAATTCGTGAAGCGCATCGAGGAATTCGAGGCCGGTCATCTCCGGCATCATCAGGTCGAGCACGATGACGTTGAAAAGGCCGCTGTCGCGTTTGACCATTTCCAGGCCGATACGGCCATTTTCCGCCTGGTGCACGACATGGCCGTGACGCTCGATTGCGTTCTTGAGCAGGCGGCGCTGCACGGGGTCGTCCTCGACCACGAGGATTTGCCCTGCTCCCTTGAGCTCATTGTAACCGGTCATTGTCGCCTCACTTCATGCGAAACCATAAAGCGCACTCTGACAGCAAGGCTTGAACATCCAGTTTTGAGAAATAATTGCATTTTAACGATTGCAACGGGTCGATTTCGTGCCGAAGCGAGGCCTTTCATGCGCCGAAAGCCCCTTGATGCCGGGCCTTAGCGCGCTTAGACAAGCAGTCTGTTATGAATGTGGAGAGGAATGCGCCCATGAAAATCAAGCTCCCGCACGCCGGCCTTCTTCTATCGGCAGCAGCGCCAGCTGGGGCCGCCGATCCGGCGCTCGGCGTTCTGCCGGTCTGGAAGCTGCAGGATCTTTATCCCTCCGCCACCTCCACCGCCTTCGTCGCCGACATGGAAAAAGCCGGCAAGGCCGCGATCGCCTTTGAAGAAAAGTGGAAGGGCACACTCACGGAGGCGACGGCGAAGACCGGCGCCGAGGGCATCGGCGCGGCCCTGAAGGAATATGAGGCGCTGGACGACATCATCGGCCGCCTCGGCTCCTTTGCCGGCCTCACTTATTTCTCCGATACCACCAACCCGACAAACGGCAAGCTCTACGGCGACGTACAGGCCAAGATCACCGAATTTTCCGGTCATCTCCTGTTCTTCGCGCTGGAACTCAACCGCATCGACGACGCGGTGATCGACGCCTGCATGGCGAATGATCCCGCCGCCGGACATTATCGCCCTTGGCTGCTCGACCTCAGGAAGGACAAGCCCTACCAGCTCGACGATAGGCTGGAACAGCTCTTCCTTGAGAAGTCGATGACATCAGCCGCAGCCTTCAACCGCCTCTTCGACGAAACCATGGCGGAACTTCGCTACGAGATCGATGGCGAGAAAGTGCCGCTCGAAGTGGCGCTGAACAAGCTGCAGGAAAAGGATCCGGAAGTGCGCCGCAAGGCAGCCATGGCGCTCGCCGAAACCTTCAAGGCGAATATCCGCACCTTTACGCTGATCACCAACACGCTTGCCAAGGATAAGGAGATCGCCGACCGCTGGCGCGGCTTCGAGGACATCGCCGACAGCCGACACCTGGCAAACCGCGTCGAGCGCGAGGTCGTCGATGCGCTGGCCGCAGCCGTCCGCGAAGCCTATCCCCGCCTTTCGCATCGCTATTACAAGATGAAGGCGAAATGGCTTGGCATGGAGCAGATGAATTTCTGGGACCGCAACGCGCCGCTTCCAGAAACCTCCAGCGCCATCATCTCGTGGCCGGAGGCGAAGGACACCGTGCTATCGGCCTATGGCAATTTTTCCCCCGAGATGGCTGATATCGCCAGGCGGTTCTTCGACGAACAGTGGATCGATGCTCCGGTTCGTGCCGGCAAGGCGCCCGGCGCCTTCGCGCATCCGACGGTTCCCTCGGCCCATCCCTATGTGCTCGTCAATTATATGGGCAAGCCGCGCGATGTAATGACGCTTGCCCATGAACTCGGGCACGGCGTGCATCAGGTTCTCGCCGGCGCGCAGGGAGCGCTGATGTGCCAGACGCCGCTGACGCTTGCCGAAACCGCTTCCGTCTTCGGCGAGATGCTGACCTTCCGCGCGCTTCTGCAAAAGACCACCGATACGCGCGAGCGCAAGGCGATGCTCGCCCAGAAGGTCGAGGATATGATCAACACGGTCGTGCGCCAGATCGCCTTCTACGAATTCGAGCGCAAGCTCCACACCGCTCGTAAAGCTGGCGAACTCACAGCTGACGACATCGGCGAACTCTGGCTCTCCGTCCAGTCGGAAAGCCTCGGGCCGGCGATCAGCATTTCTGAAGGGTACGAGACCTATTGGGCCTATATCCCCCATTTCATCCACTCGCCCTTCTATGTCTACGCCTATGCCTTTGGCGATTGCCTGGTAAATTCGCTCTATGCCGTCTACCAGAAAGCCGAGAAGGGCTTTCAGGAGAAGTATTTCGAACTGCTGAGGGCCGGCGGCACCAAGCACCACTCCGAACTGCTGAAACCGTTCGGCCTCGACGCCACCGATCCGTCGTTCTGGAGCCAGGGCCTGTCGATGATCGAAGGGCTGATCGACGAGTTGGAAGCGTTAGATAGAGCGGCCTGATCAGCCCTGTCCCCACGCCAAACCTCTTCCCGCAAACGGGAAGAGGCGCCGGCAGGCGGACGAGGGATCGCGCTCCAAGAAAAGACGCCGCCGATGGCCGAAACCCGACCCACTATTCTCTTCCGCGACGACGTGACCGGACAGGTGATGCTCTTTGCCGAACCGGCGGAGATCATCGTTGCCAGGACGCGCGCCGAGTTCTTTGCAGGCCTTGCCCGGATGGAGCAGGCCAAGGCCGCAGGCAAATGGCTTGCCGGCTACATGGCCTATGAGGCCGGATACCTCTTCGAGGAAAAACTCGCCTCCTTCGCCGGGGAGCATCGCGAGACCCCGCTCATCTGTTTCGGCGTGTTCGACGCTCCGCAGGCCGATACGCATCCGCTTGCCCAGCCAAAACAGCGCCTCGAAAACGAGGAATTCCTCACCGCTCCGAAAGCTGCCTGGGATTTCCCTATATATAAAGAGCGCTTCGACCGTCTCCACCAGCACCTGCGGCTCGGCGACGCCTATCAGGCAAACCTCACCATGCCGATCGAGGCCCGCTGGAGCGGCGATTCCCGTGCCGCCTTCTGGTCGCTGATCGAACGCCAGCCGGTCAAATACGGCGCGCTGGTCGATCTCGGCGGCCCGATCATCCTTTCGCGGTCGCCCGAACTTTTCTTCCGCACCGATGAAGAGGGCTGGATCGAGACCCATCCGATGAAGGGCACGGCAAAACGCGGCGCTACCGCCGCCGAGGATGCCGAAATCATCGAGGCCATGCGCCGCGATATCAAGACGCAGGCGGAAAACCGCATGATCGTCGATCTCCTGCGCAACGATATCTCCCGCATTACCGAGGTCGGCACGCTCGACGTCCCGAAGCTCTTCGACATCGAGACCTATCCGACCGTCCACCAGATGGTCAGCCATGTCCAGGCAAGGCTCCGCCCCGATCTTTCGATCCGCGACATCTTCTCCGCGCTCTTTCCCTGCGGTTCGATCACCGGCGCGCCGAAGATGCGGGCAATGGAAATCCTCCATGCGCTCGAGGATGTCCCGCGCGACGCCTATTGCGGCGCGATCGGCATGATCTCGCCCACCGGCGCCATGCGTTTTTCCGTCGCCATCCGCACCATCACGCTTTTTCAGGGCGGCAGGGCCGTCTTCAATGTCGGCGGCGGCATCGTCTTCGATTCGACCGCCGAGGCCGAATATGAGGAATGCCTGCTCAAGGCCCGCTTCGCTGTCGGCGACCAATGGATTGCGCGATGATCGATTTTTCGCTGATCGAGACGCTGCGCTGGCAGCCCGGCGAGGGCTTCATCCGGCTGCGGCTGCATCTCGCCCGGCTTTCCCGCTCCGCCCGTCGCCTTGGCTTCCCGCAGCCGATCGAGGCGGCGGCCAAGCTCGACGAAGCCGTTGCGGGTGCTGCCGGTCCGCTACGCATCCGCCTGACCTTCGACGCGCAAGGCCAGATCGAGGTGACGAGCGCCGCTTTCGCGCCCCTGGCGCCCGATGCCATCTGGACCGTCCGTGTCGCTGAGACCCGTCTCGATTCTGCTGATAGGTTGCTGCGTGTCAAAACCACGCGCCGCGCCATCTACGAGACCGCACGCGCCGAATACACGCCAGCCGAGGCCGATGAAGTTATCCTTTTGAACGAGCGCGGCGAAGTCTGTGAAGGCGCCATCACCTCGATCTTCCTGGACGACGGAACCGGCATCCTGCGCACCCCGCCGATCTCCTGCGGCCTACTCGCCGGCGTGCTGCGCACCGAGTTCATCTGCCGGCGCCAAGCCCGCGTCGGCCGTATCACGCTTGCCGATCTCGATGCCGGCACGCTTTATATCGGCAATTCGCTGCGCGGCCTGATCCGCGCAAACCTCGTCAGGAGCTGACCATGTTCATTCTCTCGCTCACCTATGTGAAATCCAACGATGAAGCCGACAGGCACATGGAACCGCACATGGCCTGGGTGAAGGAGGGTTATGCCAAGGGCTGGTTCCTCGCTTCCGGCCGCAAGGTGCCGCGCACCGGCGGCGTGATCCTCGCAATCGGCGATCGCGCTGCGATCGAGACCTATGTCGCCGCCGATCCCTTCACCATCCACGGCGTCGCCGAATACGACATCACCGAGCTTGCCGTAACGACCGCGGTCGAAGGGCTGGAAACCCTGAAGCGCTGAATTGACAGGAGCCGATCATGAATGATCTCGCCGCCCATCTGAAAGAGCTCGAGGAAAAACTCTTCGAGCCATCGGTTCGCGCCTCGCGGGAGATGCTGACTACGCTGCTCTCGCGCGATTTCCGTGAAATCGGCAGTTCCGGACGGCTCTATACCTTCGACGTCATTGTGCCCAGTCTTTTGGCCGAGCAACGGACGGGAACGTCCCGCGGCGAGCATTTCGAAACCCAAAGACTTGCGGAGCACATCGCGCTCGTCACCTACCGCGCCATTTACACAGACACCGACGGAAGCAAAAGGCGGACGCTGCGCAGTTCCATCTGGCGGCTGGAAGAGGAGGGGCACTGGCGCATGCTCTTCCACCAGGGCACCGTCATTGGTTAAGCCAATCCATGCGGGCTGCCGATCCCAGGGCAGCCTCGCCGGCCCTATCGCCGCTCGATATTTGGCCTTTCCCCGTCAATGCTCTTTATTGTGACGTCGTTTTATGGTTAGAGCCGGTCACCTCGCACTCTCTGCGGCAATTTCAAAACAATTCTTCGGGCTGAACGCCTTCGTCGCCTTCCACAGGAGAAAAGAATGACGGAACAGAATTATCCGGTATATGCCGAAATTACCGGTCCGATCGTAATGATCGGCTTTGGCTCCATCGGCCGCGGCACCCTGCCCCTGATCGAGCGCCATTTCAAATTCGACAAGAGCCGGATGGTCGTCATCGACCCTCGTGAAGAGCCCTCCGACATGGAGATCCTGAAGAAGCACGGCGTTCGCCATATCAAGGAATATGTCACCAAGGACAATTACAAGGAACTGCTGAAGCCGCTGCTGACGGAAGGCGAAGGTCAGGGTTTCTGCGTCAACCTCTCGGTCGACACCTCCTCGCTCGACATCATCAAGCTCTGCCGTAAACTCGACGTTCCCTATGTCGACACCGTCGTCGAGCCCTGGCTCGGCTTCTATTTCGACAAGGGCATGAGCAATGCCGACCGCACCAACTATGCGCTGCGCGAAACCATGCGCAAGGAAAAGGCGAAGAACCCGGGCGGCGCCACCGCCGTCTCCACCTGCGGCGCCAATCCGGGCATGGTCTCCTGGTTCGTCAAGCAGGCGCTCGTCAACCTCGCCAACGACATCGGCCTCAAGTTCGAGGAGCCGGACCAGCATGATCGCGAAGGCTGGGCAAAGCTGATGAAGAAGGTCGGCGTCAAGGGCATTCACATCGCCGAGCGCGACACCCAGCGCACCAAGCATCCGAAGCCGCTCAACGTCTTCTGGAACACCTGGTCTGTCGAAGGCTTCATCTCTGAAGGCCTGCAGCCGGCTGAACTCGGCTGGGGCACGCATGAAGAGTGGATGCCGAAAAACGCCAAGAAGCACAAGAAGGGCAACAAGGCGGCGATCTACCTGGAGCAGCCGGGCGCCAACACCCGCGTGCGCACCTGGTGCCCGACGCCCGGCCCGCAATATGGCTTCCTCGTCACCCACAACGAGTCGATCTCGATCGCCGACTTTTTCACGGTCCGCGACAAGGACGGCGAAGTGACCTTCCGCCCGACCTGCCACTATGCCTACCATCCGGCCAACGACGCCGTGCTCTCGCTGCACGAGATGTTCGGCAATGGCGGTACGCCGCAGCCGGTCCATCACGTTCTCGACGAGGACGAATTAGAAGATGGCATCGACGAACTCGGCGTCCTGCTCTACGGCCACGAGAGGAATGCCTACTGGTATGGCTCGCGCCTCTCGCTGGAAGAAACCCGCCGCATCGCGCCCTATCAGAACGCCACCGGCCTGCAGGTGACCTCCGCCGTTCTCGCCGGCATGGTCTGGGCGCTGGAAAACCCGAATGCCGGCATCGTCGAAGCCGACGAGATCGATTACAAGCGCTGCCTCGAAGTGCAGATGCCCTATCTCGGCCCGGTCGAGGGCCACTATACCGATTGGACTCCGCTGGACGGCCGCCCGGGCCTCTTCCCCGAGGATATCGACACCAAGGATCCGTGGCAGTTCAGGAACATTCTCGTTCGCTGAGATTGTCTGCACGGCTTTGACAATGCCCGCCGCAAGGCGGGCATTTTTGTAACGCCGGCTGTCTAAATGCCGCTCGCCGCCCCACCAAGGCTTGCCTTCATGCCGGGCGCGCGCCATGTTTTGCCCGAACTTGGCGGCTGTCCGCCGCGCCGATTCGCCGGGAGAAGCCTTATGAAAATCAGAACTGGTCTCGTTCTTGTCGGTGCAGCGGCCGCTCTTGCCGCCTGCGTTTCATCAGAGCCGCGTCGCTTGCCGGTTGCAACCGCGCCCGCCGCCACTGGCGTCGAAGGCAACTGGAGCGATCCGAACGGCATCGTTTCCACCTTCCAGGGCGGTAGCTTCACCACCCGCACCACCGACAGCAACCAGCTTCTTGCCTCGGGCACCTATATCAATACCTCACCGACCCTGGTCGAGATCAACATGACCTCGCTGGTGCGCAAGACCCAGTCCAAGGTCAATTGCGCCCTCGTCAACCCGAGCCAGCTCAATTGCACCTCCGATTCCGGCGCACAGTTCACGCTTTCCCGCCGCGGCTGAAAGATGTGGCGATAGGCTAGACTAAGCACACCATGCGGGCCCTCGCCTCTTATCTCGTCCTGCTGCTCGCCATGCCGCTTGCGGCACTTGCGGTCGTTTCGCCGGCCAATGTCTATCGTGCCCAGGGCATCGCCGCTCCCGATTGCGACGGGCCGCTGCAGGTGCTGATCTTCGCAGTGCCTGCCGTCCTGATCTATGGCGCAGGCGCGCTCCTTGCCTATCGGGCCGGCCGGCGCTTTCATCGCCTCGTTTCCGTTCTCTGCTTGATCATCGCGCTCGCCACGGTTCCGAATATTGCCGAGGCCGTGCACGAACTTTATCGAAACGCCGCCGACGGCGAATGCCTGGGATAGGAACTCGGCTTTTTTCCCCCGCCCCCTTGGAAAGCGCCTCGCCTGGCCCAGCTTTCTCTTGCGGTCGTGCATCGTCTGATGGAACATCCGCAGGCCGGGAAACCGCCCCGGCGCACGATAAAAGGGATCGGCGAGGATCAGGGGGATCTTTCGCCTCAATCAGGAGAACAGGGATGACGAAGTCTTTCAGCTTCGGTCTTTTGACCGCGTCCATGCTAGCGCTGAGCGCGGGCGCCGCCTTTGCGGATTACGAACTCAATATTCTTCATATCAACGATTTCCATTCGCGCATCGAATCGATCAACAAATTCGACTCCACCTGCTCGGCCGAGGAGGAAGGCAAGAAGGAATGCTTCGGTGGTGCGGCCCGCCTGAAGACCGCGATCGACCAGCGCCGTCAGGCGCTATCCGGCAAGAACGTCCTCCTCCTCAATGCCGGCGACAATTTCCAGGGCTCGCTCTTCTACACGACCTACAAGGGGGCAGCCGAAGCCGAATTCCTGAACCTGATGAAGTTCGACGCCATGACCGTCGGCAACCATGAATTCGACGACAGCGAGGACGGGCTCGCGACCTTCCTCGACAAGGTACAGTTCCCTGTCGTGACGGCGAACGTCAAGGCGACAGCCGCCTCCAAGCTCGGCGACCGCATCAAGCCCTTGCTGGTGCTCGATGTCGGCGGCCAGAAGATCGGCATCGTCGGCGCCGTCACCAATGATACGGCAGAGCTTTCCTCTCCCGGCCCGAACGTCACGATCGCCGATGACGTCCAGAGCATTACTTCAGCCGTTCAGGATCTGAAGGGTCAGGGCGTCAACAAGATCATCGCGCTCACCCATGTCGGCTACCCCCGCGATCTCGCCCTGATCGCCAAGATCCCGGATGTCGATGTCGTCGTCGGAGGCCACTCCCACAGCCTGCTCTCCAACACCGACCCGAAGGCTGAAGGTCCGTATCCGACGATGGTCGACAATCCCGGCGGCTACAAGGTGCCGGTCGTCCAGGCTGCCTCCTACAGCAAGTATCTCGGCGATCTCGTCGTCAATTTCGACGATAGCGGCGTCGTCAAGGATGCCAAGGGCGATCCGATCCTGATCGATTCCACCTTCACGCCCGATCCGGCCGTCCTCACCCGTATTGCCGAACTGGCAAAACCGATCGAGGACCTGCGCAAAAAGGTGATCGGCTCTTCCGAAAGCCCGATCGAAGGTGACCGCAAGGTCTGCCGCGTCAAGGAATGCTCGATGGGCAATCTGGTGGCAGACGCCATGCTCGATCGCACTAAAAACCAGGGCGTCACCATTGCCGTTCAGAACGGCGGCGGCCTGCGTGCGTCGATCGACGGCGGCGAGATCACCCAGGGCGAGGTCATCACAGTCCTGCCTTTCCAGAACACGCTCGCTACGTTTGAGCTGACCGGCGCAAACGTCGTCAAGGCGCTCGAAAACGGCGTCAGCCAGATCGACCAGGGCGCCGGCCGCTTCCCGCAGGTCGCCGGCCTGAAGTTCTCCTTCGACCAGTCGAAGCCCGTCGACAGCCGTGTCAGCGACGTTCAGGTGAAGGACGGCGACAATTTCGCTCCGATCGACCCGGCTAAGACCTACAAGGTCGCCACCAACAACTTCATGCGGGGCGGCGGCGACGGCTATACGATCTTCAAGGAAGGCCAGAACGCCTATGATTTCGGCCCGGATCTTGCCGACGTGACGGCCGAATACGTCGCCGCGCATTCACCCTACAAGCCCTACACGGATGGCCGCGTCACGGAACTGGCGCAGGCAGCGCCTGCACCCTCCGCTTCCGAGTCGGCGCCTGCCGCACCTGCTGCTCCGACCCCATCTACCGAACCCGGCCCTGCACCGGCTGCTCCTGCTCCATCCACCGAGCCGGCTCCCGCACCTGCTGCCCCGGCCCCAACAGCACCGGCTCCTGCACCCACTGCGGAACCGGCACCCGCACCGGCAGCCTCCACACCTGCCGCGACGACGCCTTCCACCCACGTCATCGCCGCGGGCGACACCTTCTGGGATCTCGCCGTGACCTTCTATGGCGACGGCACGCTGTGGCGGAAGCTTTCGGATGCCAATGGCAAGCCGAACCCACGGCACCTGACGGTCGGCAAGGAGATCGAAGTCCCCGCCAAGTAAGACGATTTGTCTCGATGCCACTGGCCGGTCCGGGGTTTTCCGGGCCGGCTTTTCTTTCTATAGGGTGAACCACGATCTCCAGGCTGCGTATGAGCCAACGGGACAAATGAACGTTAGGGCCAGAATGACAGCAGATATTTCACTCCGCCCGGCCGATCATCCGGCCGTTAAATTTGGTAAGGTCGGTGTGCTGCTGGTCAATCTCGGCACGCCTGACGGCACTGATTATACCTCGATGCGCCGCTATCTCAGGGAATTCCTGACCGATCGCCGCGTCATCGAATGGTCGCCCTGGAAGTGGTATCCGATCCTGTTCGGCATCGTGCTCAACACCCGCCCGCAGAAGGTCGGCAAGGCCTATGAGCTGATCTGGAACAAGGAGAAGAACGAAAGTTATCTGCGCACCTACACCCGCAACCAGTCGGAGCTGATGGCCGAGCGCCTGAAGGATCTTGATAACGTCAAGGTCGACTGGGCGATGCGCTACGGCACGCCGTCGATCGCCTCGCGCATCGACGCGCTGAAAGAAGAAGGCTGCGACCGGATTGTGCTCTTCCCGCTCTATCCGCAATATGCGGCGGCGACGACCGCCACCGTCAACGACAAGGCCTTCCAGAAGCTGCTCTCGATGCGCTGGCAGCCGGCGCTACGCACCGTTCCCGCCTATCATGACGACGAGACTTATATCGAAGCGCTCGCCACATCCGTCGAGAGGCATCTTTCGACCCTCGACTGGAAGCCCGAGATGCTGCTCGCCTCCTTCCACGGCATACCGATGTCCTATTTCAAGCAGGGCGATCCCTACTACTGTCAATGCCAGAAGACCGGCCGGCTGCTGCGCGAGCGGCTCGGGCTCACCAAAGAAAACTTCATGGTGACCTTCCAGTCCCGCTTCGGGCCGGAGGAATGGCTGCAGCCTTACACCGACAAGACGGTGGAGAAGCTCGCCAAGGGCGGCGTCAAACGCATCGCCGTCATCAATCCCGGCTTCGTCTCCGACTGTCTGGAGACGCTGGAGGAGATCGCCGAACAGGCCGCCCACTCCTTCCACGAAAACGGCGGCGAGAAGTTCGCGCATATCCCCTGCCTCAACGATGGCGAGGACGGCATGAAGGTGCTGGAAAAGGTCGTCCGCCGCGAATTGCAGGGCTGGATCTAGGAAACCATCTTCAGAAAATTACGCCGCACGGATAGTCGGCGACGACCCGACGGACCTAACCCTCCTTTCGCTTGGAAGGTGCGGCAGGCGTGCGTCATTTCCTCCTCGCAAAGAACATGCTAACTCACCACATCAGTGGTGTAGGTGGGCGCGAATGCGCCGATAGGAGGAATTTTTCATGCTGTTCGGCGGCTTCGACATCGTCGTGATCGTGCTGGTCATCTTCGTCATCCTGGTGCTCTTTGCCGGGATCAAGACCGTGCCGCAGGGCTACCGCTATACGATCGAGCGCTTCGGGCGTTATACCCGCACGCTGGAGCCAGGCCTCAACCTCATCACCCCCTTCATCGAGCGCGTCGGCGCCAAGTTGAATGTGATGGAGCAGGTGCTGAACGTGCCGACCCAGGAGGTGATCACCAAGGATAATGCCTCGGTTTCGGCCGATGCGGTCTCCTTCTATCAGGTGCTGAACGCCGCCCAGGCTGCCTATCAGGTCTCCAACCTCGAAAACGCCATCCTCAATCTCACCATGACCAACATCCGCTCGGTCATGGGTTCGATGGATCTCGACGAACTGCTCTCCAACCGCGATGCGATCAACGACCGGCTATTGCGCGTCGTCGACGAAGCCGTGCATCCCTGGGGCATCAAGGTCACCCGCGTCGAGATCAAGGACATTCAGCCGCCGCGCGACCTCGTCGATGCGATGGCCCGCCAGATGAAGGCCGAGCGCGAGAAACGCGCCCAGGTGCTGGAGGCCGAAGGCTCGCGCAATGCGCAGATTCTGAGGGCCGAAGGCGCCAAGCAGTCCGCCATCCTGCAGGCCGAAGGCCAGCGCGAGGCCGCCTTCCGCAACGCCGAAGCCCGCGAACGTCTGGCCGAGGCCGAAGCCAAGGCGACGAAGATGGTTTCGGAAGCGATCGCCGCCGGTGACATCCAGGCGATCAACTATTTCGTCGCCCAGAAATATACCGAGGCGCTCACCTCGATCGGTTCGGCGCCCAATTCCAAGATCGTGATGATGCCAATGGAAGCCTCTTCCATCCTGAGCTCGCTCGGTGGTATCGGCGCCATTGCCCGCGAAGTCTTCGGCGATGCCGGTAACGGCCCGTCAACGCCGCTGCCTGTGCCGCCGCGTCCACGTCCCGCACCGGCGCGCTCGACACCGCCGATCAATCCATCGACCCCCAATCCCTTCAATCCCGAGCAGGAGCGTTAAGCCATGCTGGCGAAGATCGTCGCCGAACTCGGTCCGTGGAGCTGGTGGGTCGCGGGCCTCGTGCTGCTCGCCGCGGAAATGATCGTTCCCGGCTTCTTCCTGGTTTGGATTGGCCTTGCCGCCTTGATCGTCGGCGCGCTGTCGCTGCTTTTCTGGGACAGCGCCTTCTGGGTCTGGGAGTTGCAGGCAATCCTTTTTGCGCTTTTCGCCGTTGCCGCGACCTTCGCCGGCCGCCGGCTGACACTGCGCAATGCCACGACCGACGAGCCCTTTCTCAATCAGCGCGGCGCCAGCCTCGTCGGCCGCACCGCAACACTGCACGAACCGATCCGCGAAGGCCGCGGCCGCATCCGTCTCGACGATACGCTATGGCAGGTGATGGGACCCGACCTGCCCGTCGGAACACAGGTGAAAGTGGTTTCAAGCAACGGCCGCGACCTGATGGTCGAGCCGGTCTGATCAAATAACTCTGAACAAACGAACCTGATCAGGCGACGCCGATCCGCAGCAGGTCGTGGAAATGCACCAGCCCGACCGGCCGGCGGTCGTCGTCGATGACGATCAGCGCGCCGATATGATGCTGGTTGAGCAGCGCCAGGGCCGCGGTCGCCAGCACCGTCGGCTTCACCGTCTTCGGCGTCCGCGTCATGATGTCGTCGACGGTAAGCTCGGCAAGATTGCGCGTCAGGTTGCGCGCCATGTCGCCTTCGGTGACGATGCCGCAGAGCCGCCCATCCTCATCAAGCACGCCGACGCAGCCGAAGTGCTTGCGCGACAGCACCGTGATCGCCTCCGGCATCGGTGTACCCTTGGCAACGAGCGGCAGCCGCTCGCCGGTATGCATGACATCGGCGACATGCATCAGGCTCGCGCCCAGCTTGCCGCCCGGATGGAAGACGTGGAAATCCGTGGCGGTAAAGCCGCGCGCCTCCAGGAGCGCCACCGCCAGCGCGTCGCCGATGGCAAGCTGCATCAGCGTCGAGGTCGTCGGCGCCAGCCCATTGGGGCAGGCCTCCTGTTCATTCGGCATCAGAAGGACGATATCGGCGGCGGCGGCGAGCGAGGAGCCTTCGCTGCAGGTGATCGCGATCAGCGGAATGGAGAAGCGCCGCGTGAAGGAAATGATGCTCTTGAGCTCGGCGCTTTCGCCACCTTTGGAAATCGCCAGCACGACGTCGTCGCGCGCGATCATGCCGAGATCGCCGTGATTGGCCTCCGCCGCATGCACGAAAAAGGCAGGCGTTCCGGTCGAAGCGAATGTCGCCGCGAGCTTGGCGCCGATATGCCCGCTCTTGCCGACGCCGGTGACGATGACGCGCCCGGAGATGTCGCCGATCACTTCGACCGCCCGTGTGAAAGGACCGGCCAAGCCATTGTCAAAAGCCTGTTCGAGCGCTTCAAGACCGCGTCTTTCGGTCTCTATCGTGCGTTTTGCCGATTCGAGCACGCTGTTTTCAACGAGGTTGATCGCTCTTCTGTTCATGAAATTGCGTTAGACCTTTTCACTTTCCAAGTCCACCCCGCAGTCTTTCCGACCCGCACTCTTTCCGAATTGTGAACAGCGCCCGCCGCCGGCAACGAATGGTTAACCACAAGGCTTTACCTTTGGGTAAGAACCGAAAGCATGTCAGGCGCGAATTGCATGGGCCAGCCAAAACAGACGAGCAGTGTGACGCCGCTCCGCGCCATGAGCCGTGCCGTCTCCTTTGCCGTGCTGGGTGGCCTGCTTCTCAGCCAGACAGCAGCCTTCGCGCAGTCCGCCTTGCCGCAGCCGGCAAACGGTCGCTCCGCCGCCTCCCAGGATAACCGCGCCACCAACAACGCCGCATCCGCCGCCGGCTTCGATGACGAGACCGGCGATAGCGCCACTCCTGCGGCAAACGACGCGACTGAGAACGCGGATGATAGCCAGCAGCGGCCGGCCATACCGGATGCACAAGCCGGCGACGACATTACCGGTTCCATCCTCGACGAGGACATACGCCGGCTGAACACCCGTGAAGCGCCGCTCGACGAGACACTGCCACGCCGCAGGGTTGCCGAAAGCGCCTCGACAGAGGAGACGCCGGGAATCCCGATCGGCACGTTTGTGCTCCGCCCGAGCGTCACCCAGAGCATCAACACCGAAACCACCAAGGACGGCAATACCAGGCAGCGGCGCGCCTTTCTCGAAACGGATGCGGCAGCGACCCTGACTTCCGACTGGGGCCGGCACCAGCTGACCGTCACCTCCGAAGGCGCCTGGCAGAGGAATATCAGCGGCGAGGGCGAGGAGCAGCCTTCCTTTAAAATCAACAGCGATCTTAGGCTGGATCTTCCCGACGAGACGACCGCGCACCTGACCGCTGGCTATAATTTCTACCGTGAAGATACGGACGATCCCGACGCCATCGCCGACGCCGCACAGCAGTCGGACGTGCAGGAATTTTCGGCCGGCGCCTCCGTCCAACGCGATTTCGGCATCCTGCGCGGCACGACGGCACTGGCGCTGACCCGCTCGATCTATTCGGATGCCAAGCTTGCGAACGGCACCACCGTCGCCCTCAGCGACCGTAACCAGACGACGGGCACGCTGCGCGGCCGCGTCGGCTACGAACTGTCTCCCGCACTCATCCCCTTCATCGAGGCGACGATCGGCCGTTCGGTCTATGACGAAACCCGCGACTCCGCCGGTTACGAGCGCTCCGGCCATAGCTATGGCGCCAAGGCAGGCGTCGAGGTCGATCTCGGTGAAAAGCTGAAGGGTGAAGTCGGCGTCGGCTACGAGATGGCAGATTTCGAAGACAGCCGCCTGTCCTCGATCGATACCGCCACGCTCGATGCGAGCCTGCTCTGGTCGCCGATCCGCGGCACCGATGTCAATCTCGACCTGCAGACGAGCATCCAACCCTCGACCACGGCAGGCGAAAGCGGCTACGTCTCACACGCGCTGACGACGACGGTCACCCACCAGCTGCGCGACAACCTGGTCGGGACGATGATCGGCGGGGTGATATGGCGCGATTATCCCACGGACAGCACCATCAACGACGAGCTCGTCTATACCGCCGCGACCGGCCTGACCTGGAACATCAACCGCTATCTCGATCTGACCAGCACGCTCGGCTACGAGTTGACGACGCGCAAGGAAGGCAGCGACTCGCAGCAATGGCGAGCCGGCGTCGGTCTCAAGCTGAAACGCTAAGAATGTCGGAAAATAGAGCGCCGCGTATCCCTTAGGACACGCGGCGCTCTATCACATTGAATCTACGACTTATTTCAGGCCCGCAAGCAATTCCCTGAAGCCGCCTTCGACGGAGGGGCGGATATCGTCGCGTTCGAGGGCGAAGGCGACGTTTGCCAGGATGAAGCCGTCCTTGGCGCCGCAGTCGTAAGTCGCGCCGCGGAAGTGGTAACCGGCGAAATCCTGTTCCTTCAGCAGCTTCAGCATGCCGTCGGTGAGCTGGATCTCGTTGCCGGCGCCGCGCTCCTGGGTTTCGAGGATCTTGAAGATCTCCGGCTGCAGGATATAGCGGCCGTTGATGAAGAAGTTGGAAGGCGCCGTCCCCTTGGCAGGCTTTTCCACCATGCCGGTGATGCGGAAGCCGTCGCCGATCGCCTCGCCGACGCCGACGATGCCGTATTTATGCGCCTGGTCCGGCGCGCATTCCTCGACGGCGATGATATTGCCGCCGCTCTGGGCATAGAGGTCGATCATGCCCTTCATGCAGCCCTTGTCGCCCTTCATGATCATATCGGGCAGCAGCAGTGCGAAGGGCTCGTCGCCGACGATCTCGCGGGCGCACCACACGGCGTGGCCGAGGCCGAGAGGCTCCTGCTGACGAGTGAAGCTCACCGTGCCGGCCTTCGGCAATTGCTGGGCGAGAAGGGTAATTTCCGCCTTCTTGGCGCGCTCGCGCAGCGTCTGTTCCAGCTCGAAATGAATGTCGAAATAATCTTCGATGACGTGCTTGTTGCGTCCGGTGACGAAGACCAGATGTTCGATCCCGGCTTCGATCGCCTCGTCGACGACATATTGAATGATTGGCTTGTCGACGACGGTCAACATTTCCTTCGGAACAGCCTTTGTCGCCGGAAGGAATCGCGTTCCCAACCCGGCAACCGGAAATACTGCTTTACGAACTTTGTTGTGTTGAGCCACACCCGGCCTCCTGCTTCGATCATATCGCTTTGGAAATGGAGTTTTTTTAGCTTTAACTAGTATAGAATTGCTACTGTTTTGCAAATGGTGACCGCAGCGGATCGCCATGGTAAAGAATTTGTTGACTCCGTTCCTGTAGTCTCGGGTCTGGGCGGAAATGATGCCCCGCTGCACCAGAAACTGAAGATGACGGATACGACTGTCGATGACCCAGAATCACAAAAACTCCCTTCGTGGTCTTGCTCTCGCCCTCATTGTCGCTGCCCAGGTGGCACTGGTCCCCGACAACGCGAAAGCTGATTCCCGCTTCCAGAAATGGATCGCGGATTTTTACCAGACTGCCGCTCAGAGTGGCATCAGTAAGGCAACCTATCAAAAGGCCTTTTCCGGGGTGAGCGAGCCCGATCCGACCGTGCTCGAAAAGGCGACCTACCAGCCGGAATTCACCTCGAAGATCTGGGACTATGTCGATTCCCGCGTCAACCCCTATACGGTCAAAATCGGCCGCGAGATGGCCGCCAAACACGCAAGGACGCTCGCTGCGATCGAGCAGCGTTTCGGCGTCGACAAGACCATTTTGCTGGCCATCTGGTCGATGGAATCGAATTACGGCGCGGTTCTCGACAAGGACGACCGGCTGCACTACGTGCCGCGCGCCCTGGCCACGCTTGCCTATGCCGATCCGAGCCGCGCCAAATTCGCCAAGAAGCAGTTGGTCGCCGCGCTGAAGATCCTGCAGAACGGCGATGTGCCGGCACGCGAGATGACCGGCTCCTGGGCCGGCGCCATGGGCCACACCCAGTTCATCCCGACAAGCTACCTGCTTTATGCTGTCGATGCCGACGGCAACGGCCATCGCGATATCTGGAACTCGATCCCCGACGCACTGGCGACCTCGGCCAATCTCCTGATGAAGAACGGCTGGGATACCGGCAAGACCTGGGGCTATGAGGTCGTCGTTCCCGCAGCGGCCGCCAAGCAGGCCGGCAAGACCCATACACTGGCCCAATGGGCGGCACTCGGCCTGACCCGCCCGAACGGCAAGGCCTTCCGCGAGAGCGCCACCAAGGCCATGCTGAAGATGCCGGCCGGAGCTGGCGGCCCAGGCTTCCTGATGACCGCCAACTTCTTCACCATCAAGAACTACAATGCCTCGGACAGCTACGCGCTTGCCGTCGGCCTGCTTGCCGACCAGATCGCCGGCTACGGCGGGATGCAGCAGCGTTGGCCGCGCCCGAACGGCGCACTCGACATCACCGAGAAATTCGAGCTGCAGACGCGTCTCAAGACGCTCGGCTATTACAATGGCGAGGTGGACGGCAATTTCGGCTCGGGTTCGAAGGCGGCGATATCAGCCGTGCAGTCTCGCATCGGCATGCAGCCGGACGGCGAGCCCTCGCTGCCGCTTCTGAACGCACTTCGTCGCTAGATCAGGATGATTTTAGGCCCGATCGGCCTAAAATCTGAATCCTGATCTAAATCAAAGAAGTAGAGCATGATGTCGTCCGAAAACCGCGCACACTTTTCGGCATCATGCTCTAGAGTTTGCGTCGGTTCGGGAATCATGCAGGGCGCTTCAAGTCTTTGTCTCATGCAGGTCGCCCCGTCCTGGCGCACGGTTTCGGCGAACCAGCATTGGAAGCGGCAGAACCGTGACCTAGATATTAGTGGGAGTGGACGCTGGCCTGCCCTGCGTGCAAGATGCCGGCAGATGCGGAACTGCCCATGACGAAGAAAATTGATCGGACCCGTAAAATCCGTTGGCTCGTGCTCGCCTTGGCGGCGGCTTCGCTATGCCTTGGCGTGTCTGCGCCGGTGCATGTCGCCGAAGCCCAGGAGCAGCGCTATCAGCGCCGGTCGATCTTCGATTTCTTCCTTGGCCGGCGCTATCTCGACGACGGCCCGCAGGCCCCTGACGTCCAGCAGCCGCGACGCCAGCAGCGCAAACGCCCGCCAGCGCAGAAAGCCATCGTCAATACCCGCACTGCGCCGCCGGTCCGCGCTCCCGTCGAGGAGGAGCCGGCCGTACAGAAACTTGGCGACGCCCGAAAGATCCTGATCGTCGGCGATTTTCTGGCCAGCGGCCTCGGCGACGGCCTCACGGCCGCCTTCGAGACCTCGCCGGGTGTCGTCGTCGAAGCCCGCGGCAACGTCTCATCGGGTCTTGTCCGCGACGATTATTATGACTGGCCGGAACAGCTGCCGAAGATGATCGACGAGCTGAAGCCGGCAATGGTCGTCGTCATGATCGGTGCCAACGACCGCCAGCAGATGGTGACCGACACCGCCAAGGAAAAATTCCGCACCGATGGCTGGTTCACCGAATACCGCCGCCGCGTGCTTTCCTTCGGCAAGGAGGTCACCGACCGCAAGATCCCGCTGCTCTGGGTCGGTCTTCCCGCCTTCGAATCCGATTCGATGACGGCCGATGCCGTTCAGATGAACCAGCTCTACCGCAACCAGGTCGAAAGCGTCGGCGGTGAATTCGTCGATATCTGGGATGGTTTCGTCGACGAAAACGGCAACTTCATCGTCACCGGTTCGGATGTGAACGGCCAGCAGGTGCGCCTGCGCACCTCCGATGGCATCAACCTTACTCAGGCTGGCCGGCGCAAGCTTGCCTTCTATGTGGAAAAACCGGCCCGGCGTCTTCTCGGCACCCAGGCGAGCCCGGATCTGGTCCGCCTCGACTCCAGCAATCTGCCCGGCCTCGGCCTTCCCGCCAATCCGGTCGAACATACCGTGCCGATCAGCCTCTCCGATCCCAATCTCGACGGCGGCGCCGAGCTTCTCGGCGCCAGGCCGCCGCCTGTGGCTTTGACGCGGTCGCCGCGCGACCTGCTGGTCGAGCAGGGCGAAATGACGCCAGCACCTCCCGGCCGCGTTGACGATTACCGCCTGCCTGCCGCAAAGGTGCCGGCCGAAGTCTCGGTCAAATAAAGGCTGCGCGAGGCTGCCCTCCACTTCGTCCCGTTTACTTCGCCGTCGCCGTCGCCTGCGGCCAGCTCAGATAATAGTAGTTCGCGCCGATCAAGCCAAAAAAAGCATTGCTGTCGTTCGTCTGGTCGACGTAGCTGCCGTTTTCCTTGACGAAGGCGCCGTTGGCGCCACGCTCCAGATGCGCATCGAGGAAGCCGCTCCAGCCGCTGACATCGATATCCTGGCCGGCCTTGCTCTCCGTGTCCGCCTCGTCGACATCGGCGACATCCCAGGCGTTGATCGATACGCCCTGTGTCGGATCGGTGATGGTCAGCGTGCCCGCTTCGAGGGCGGCCAGCATGTCATGGGCCTTGCCGCTCTCGCCCTCGGCCGCAGCCGCATCCTGCAGCTGCTGCTTCAGCATAGACATGAAGGAGGCGCTGGTGACGTCGGCGCCATCACCCGTTGTGTCGGACTCATCAGACGTGTCGCTTTGGGCCGAAAGCGTATCGAGCAGCCCGGAAAGGGCCTGGTTGGAAAGAAGCGAGGAAGAGCTCGGATCGAGCCCGTAGCTGCTCAGAATGCTGGCGGCCGACGAACTCTGCATATCCTGCGCGCTGTCGTCGGAGCCGCGAAGGTTTTTCAGGGCATATTGGGCCGAAACCAGCCGCGTGCTGTCAAGTGCGGAAACCATTTGAAAATCCTTGTCGATCATTCGCGGCCTTGCGTCGCGGCCGACGGTGAAATGCGCTGTGGCCAAAACGGCGGGGCACCTCCGCTTCGGTCGCCGCTGGCTGCTTCTCAGCCCGCGTCCGGCGAAAATCTCGCTTCCCGACATTGCCTGAGGCTTGCGGCGCAAGGCCTCCGCGTCAAGCGGTCGCACCACAGCGCGGCGCGCCAAGAAAAAACTCCGCCGGAGGGGCGGAGTTTCGTGTCTTCGAGAGGGTGTGCAGCCGACGGTCAGTTCGGCAGGACGGTCGAGCCCATTAGATCCTCGTCGATGGCGCGCGCTGCCTGCCGGCCTTCACGGATCGCCCAGACCACCAGCGACTGGCCGCGGCGCACGTCACCCGCCGTCCAGAACTTGTCGATCGAAGTCTTGTAGTCGCGGTCGTTGGCGACGACGTTGGTCGAGCCGCGCTTGTCGGTGTTGAGCGTCAGCTTGCCGTCGAGCTCCTTCAGCACGCTGCCGGTGAACGGGCCACGGAAACCGATGGCGATGAAGGCGAGATCGGCCCGGATGACGAATTCCGTGCCCGGAACCGGCCGCCGGCGCTCGTCGACCTCACAGCACTTGACGCCGGTCAGCACGCCGTCTTCGCCGACGAATTCAAGAGTGGCCACCTGGAATTCACGCACCGCGCCCTCGGCCTGCGAGGAGGAGGTGCGCATCTTCGTCGCCCAGAAGGGCCAGACGGCAAGTTTGTCTTCCTTTTCCGGCGGCTGCGGCCGGATGTCGAGCTGGGTGACCCTGACGGCCCCCTGGCGGAACGCCGTGCCGACGCAGTCCGAAGCCGTATCGCCGCCGCCGACGACGACGATATGTTTGGCGCCGGCAAGGATCGGATCCGACGGCCAGCCGACGCTGTCGATGTTTTCACGCCCGACCCGGCGGTTCTGCTGCACCAGATAGGGCATCGCATCATGCACGCCCGCAAGGTCGGTGCCCGGAATGCCCGCCTCGCGCGGCGTCTCGGAGCCGCCGCAGTAAAGCACGGCGTCGTGATCGGCGAGCAACTGCTCGACCTTGACGTCGACGCCGATATTGACGCCGCAATGGAAGGTGACGCCCTCACCCTTCATCTGCTCGACGCGGCGGTCGATGAAGTTCTTCTCCATCTTGAAATCGGGAATGCCGTAACGCAGCAGTCCGCCCGGCTTGGTCTCGCGCTCGTAGAGATGCACCTCGTGGCCGGCGCGGCCGAGCTGCTGGGCGGCCGCCATGCCGGCGGGGCCGGAGCCGATGACGGCAACCTTCTTGCCGGTATGGACCGTGGCCGGCTGCGGCCGGATGAAGCCGAGTTCATAGGCCTTGTCGGCAATTGCCTGTTCGACCGTCTTGATGGCGACCGGCGCATCCTCGAGATTCAACGTGCAGGCTTCCTCGCAGGGCGCCGGGCAGACACGACCGGTGAACTCAGGAAAGTTGTTGGTCGAGTGTAGGTTCTGGATCGCCGCTTCCCAGTTGTTGTTGTAGACGAGGTCGTTCCAATCGGGAATCTGGTTGTGAACAGGACAGCCGGTCGGGCCGTGGCAATAGGGGATGCCACAGTCCATGCAGCGGGCTGCCTGTTTCTGCACTTCCGGGTCCGACATCGGGATCGTGAACTCACGGAAGTGACGGATACGATCCGACGCCGGCTGGTACTTCGCCACCTGCCGGTCGATTTCCAGAAACCCTGTTACTTTACCCATATCTTCGTCCCTTACCCTCATGACCGCCTCACCGCAGCCAATCTGTCTATCGTCAGTCCCGGTACCCGGGGCAAGTTGCTTGTCTTGACCGTCATTGGACCATATCCCCTGGAAGACATCCGGCGATCTGAACAGCTTTCGCCGTCGGCGTAATCGTCACAAGTCATCGAGATATTTTCGTCACCCGTCACCTGCAGTCAGCTGGTGACGGATGTCCCGGTGCAATTCATTCCGCCGCGATGCCCATCCGGCTGCGCTCCATTTCCTCGAGCGCACGCCGGTATTCAACCGGCATGACCTTGCGGAATTTCGGGCGGTAGTCGGCCCAGTTGTCGAGGATCTCAGTGGCGCGGGCCGAGCCCGTATAATGCAGATGGTTGGAGATCAGCTGGTAAAGGCGCTCCTCGTCATGGCGCGTCATGTCGCCAGAGACGTCGACGCGTCCCTTGTGCATGAGATCACCGCCGTGATGATGCAGCTTTTCCAGCATGTCGTCCTCCTCAGGCACCGGCTCGAGCTCGACCATTGCCATGTTGCAGCGGCTGGCGAAATCACCGGTTTCATCGAGCACGTAGGCGACACCGCCGGACATGCCGGCTGCAAAGTTGCGGCCCGTGGCGCCGAGCACGACGACGACGCCGCCGGTCATGTATTCGCAGCCATGGTCGCCGACACCCTCGACGATGGCGATCGCGCCCGAATTGCGCACGGCGAAACGTTCGCCCGCCACACCGCGGAAATAGCACTCGCCCTCGGTCGCACCATAAAGCACGGTGTTGCCGACGATGATGGAGTCCTCGGCCACGATCCTTGAATTCTCCGGCGGCCGGATGATGATCTTGCCGCCTGAAAGCCCCTTGCCGACATAGTCGTTGCCGTCGCCGATCAGGTTGAAGGTGACGCCGCGCGCCAGGAAGGCGCCGAAGCTCTGACCTGCGGTGCCGCGAAGTGTCACGTTGATCGTGTCTTCCTTCAGACCGCGATGGCGATAACGCTTGGCGACCTCGCCAGAAAGCATCGCGCCCACCGAACGGTCGACGTTCTTGATGCCGACCTCGAAGGCGACGGGTGTCTTGGCCGTCAGTGCCGGCTGCGCCTGTTCGATCAGCACGCGGTCGAGAATGTCGTCGATCGGGTGCTTCTGCCGGCTCGTCCAGAAGGTCTCTTCCTTGGGAGCGTCAACCTTGTGGAAGATGCGGCTGAAGTCGAGGCCCTTGGCCTTCCAGTGCGACAGCATCTCGTCCTTCTCCAGCAGCTCCGAGGCGCCGATGATCTCGTCAACCCGGGTGAAGCCGAGCGAGGCGAGGATTTCGCGCACCTCGTTCGCGACGAAGAAGAAATAGTTGATGACATGCTCCGGCGCGCCTTTGAAGCGCTTGCGCAGCACCGGATCCTGGGTCGCCACACCAACAGGACAGGTGTTGAGATGGCACTTGCGCATCATGATGCAGCCGGCGGCAATCAGCGGCGCGGTGGCAAAGCCGAACTCGTCGGCTCCAAGCAGCGCCCCGATGATGACGTCGCGGCCTGTCTTCAGCCCGCCGTCCACCTGCAGGGCGACGCGCGAACGCAAGCCGTTCAGCACCAGCGTCTGCTGAGTCTCGGCAAGGCCGATTTCCCAAGGGCTGCCGGCATGTTTGAGCGACGTCAGCGGCGACGCACCCGTACCGCCGTCGAAGCCGGCGACCGTGATATGGTCGGCGCGCGCCTTGGCGACGCCGGCGGCGACCGTGCCGACGCCGACTTCCGAGACCAGCTTGACCGAGACATCCGCGGTCGGGTTGACGTTCTTCAGATCGTAGATCAGCTGCGCCAGATCTTCGATCGAATAGATGTCGTGATGCGGCGGCGGCGAAATGAGGCCGACACCCGGTGTCGAATGGCGGGTCTTGGCAACCGTCGCGTCAACCTTGTGACCCGGCAGCTGGCCGCCTTCACCAGGCTTGGCGCCTTGCGCGACCTTGATCTGCAGCACGTCGGCATTGACGAGATATTCGGTGGTGACGCCGAAGCGGCCCGAGGCGATCTGCTTGATCGCCGAACGTTCCGGGTTCATCGAACCATCGGCCAGCGGCATATAGCGGTCGGATTCCTCGCCGCCCTCACCGGTGTTCGACTTGCCGCCGATCCGGTTCATGGCGATCGCCAGGGTCGTATGCGCCTCCCTGGAAATCGAGCCGAAGGACATCGCCCCCGTCGAGAAACGCTTGACGATATCGACCGCCGGCTCGACCTCGTCGATCGATACTGGTGTGCGGCCGAGTGCCTCGGCGCTCTTCATCTTGAAGAGCCCGCGGATCGTGTTCATGCGCAGCGCCGAGTTGTTCACCATCTCGGCGAATTCCTGGTAACGGTCCTCGGCATTGCCGCGCACGGCATGCTGAAGGGCGGCGACCGCATCGGGCGTCCAGGCATGGCTTTCGCCGCGCATGCGATAGGCATACTCGCCGCCGATATCGAGCGTCGTCGCCAGGATCGGGTCGGCGCCGAAGGCCGCGGTGTGGCGGGCGACGGTCTCAGCGGCGATTGCCTCGAGGCCAACGCCTTCGATCATGGTCGCGGTTCCGAAGAAATACTTGTCGATGAACTCCGACTGCAGGCCGATCGCATCGAAGATCTGTGCGCCGCAATAGGACTGATAGGTCGAGATACCCATCTTCGACATTACCTTGAGGATGCCTTTGCCGACCGCCTTGATGTAGCGGTAGACGATTTCGGTGGCATCCACTTCCTTCGGGAATTCGCCCTTGGCATGCATGTCGAGCAGCGTGTCGAAGGCGAGATACGGGTTGATCGCCTCGGCCCCGTAGCCGGCGAGTAGGCAGAAATGATGGACCTCGCGCGGTTCGCCGGTCTCGACGACGAGACCGACCGAGGTACGAAGCCCCTTGCGGATCAGGTGGTGATGCACGGCAGCTGTAGCGAGCAATGCGGGAATCGCGATCCGGTCCGGCCCGATCTGGCGGTCGGAGAGCACGATGATGTTATAGCCGCCCTTGACGGCCGCTTCCGCGCGCTCGCAGAGCCGGTCGAGCATCTCGGGCATGCCTTCGGCGCCGCGCTCGATATCATAGGTGAAATCGAGCGTCTTGGTGTCGAAACGGTCTTCCGTATGGCCGATCGAGCGGATCTTTTCGAGATCGCCATTGGTCAGGATCGGCTGGCGCACTTCGAGCCGCTTGGCGTTGGCCGCGCCCTCATGGTCGAGAATGTTCGGCCGCGGCCCGATGAAGGAAACCAGGCTCATCACCAGTTCCTCGCGGATCGGGTCGATCGGCGGGTTGGTGACCTGCGCGAAGTTCTGCTTGAAATAGGTGTAGAGCAGCTTCGACTTTTCCGACATGGCCGAGATCGGCGTATCCGTGCCCATCGAACCGATCGCCTCCTGGCCCGTCGTCGCCATCGGCGACATCAGGATGCGGGTATCCTCGAGCGTGTAGCCGAAGGCCTGCTGGCGGTCGAGCAGCGACACGTCGCGGCGCAGCGCCCGCGGTTCCACCGGCTTCAAGTCTTCGAGGATGAGCTGCGTGCGGTTGAGCCAGCTGCGATAGGGATGGGCCGTCGCCAGTTGCGACTTCACCTCGTCGTCTGAGATGATACGGCCTTCTTCCATGTCGATCAGCAGCATCTTGCCCGGCTGCAGGCGCCACTTCTGGATGATGATCTCTTCCGGAACCGGCAGCACGCCGGCTTCGGACGCCATGATGACGCGATCGTCATTGGTGACGAGGTAGCGCGCCGGCCGCAGTCCGTTGCGGTCGAGCGTCGCGCCGATCTGCTTGCCGTCGGTGAAGGCGACCGCGGCCGGCCCGTCCCACGGCTCCATCAGCGCCGCATGATATTCGTAGAAAGCCTTGCGTTCGGCGGCCATCGACTGGTTGCCGGCCCAGGCTTCCGGGATCAGCATCATTACCGCATGCGCCATCGAATAACCGCCGCGCACCAGGAATTCGAGCGCATTGTCGAAGCAGGCCGTGTCCGACTGTCCCTCGTAGGAGATCGGCCAGAGCTTGGAGATGTCCTCGCCAAACAGCGGCGAGGAGACCGACGCCTGGCGCGCCGCCATCCAGTTGACGTTGCCGCGCAGCGTGTTGATCTCGCCGTTATGGGCAACCATGCGGTAGGGATGTGCGAGCTTCCACGACGGGAAGGTGTTGGTCGAGAAGCGCTGATGCACCAGAGCGACCGCGCTTTCGAAACGCGGATCCGACAGGTCCTTGTAATAGACGCCGACCTGATAGGCCAGGAACATGCCCTTGTAGACCACCGTCGCCGACGACAGCGACACCGGATAGAAATTGCTCTCCTCGCCGTCGAACTCGTCATAGATGCGGTTGGAGATTACCTTGCGCAGCGTGAACAGCCGGCGCTCGAACTCGTCGTTGTTTTCGGCATCCTCGCCGGCGCCGATGAAGACCTGCACATGATGCGGCTCGGTTGCGGCAATGGCCGGCGCCTTGGAGAGCGAGGAATTGTCGACCGGCACGTCGCGGAAGCCGATGAAGACCTGACCTTCCTCGGTGATGACGTCCTTGATCACCTTCTTGAAGTGCTCGATCTGCTTTTCATCGCGCGGCATGAAGATATGGCCGACACCATATTCGCCGACCGGCGGCAGGGTGATGCCCTGCTCGGCCATCTCCTCGCGGAAGAAACGGTCGGGGATCTGCACCAGGATGCCGGCCCCGTCACCCATCAGCGGATCGGCGCCGACGGCGCCGCGATGCGTCAGGTTCTCAAGGATGAACAGGCCATCCTTGACGATCTGGTGCGACTTCTGGCCCTTCATATGGGCGACGAAGCCGACGCCGCAGGCATCATGTTCGTTGCGCGGATCGTAGAGGCCCTGCTTCTTCGGCAGGCCGGAGGCGGATTTGGACATATTGGCCGTCGCGCGCAGATTAGCAGCAGCAAACCGGTCAACTTCCATGGATGGCGTCTTCGTCATCATCTTTCCTCCTGTCGAAGCCCGCGGAGCCGCGGGCGGCTTTTCGTCCAGCGCCGCAACCCGAAGATAGGTTCGGCGCATGACAGCGCTGTTGCATTGTGAAGATCGGCCGCAGACATCTGCTTTGAAGGAAAGCAAACCGTCGCGTTCCGCGCCTGCCATTCGCCTCCGCGCGCCGCCCCTTGAGGCTTGACGCTCGGAAGAACTATAGCGTGAAAGCCGGTCTGTTCCAGGGCTTTCGGCGTCTCTTCGGTCACAAAGGCCAAAATAGGACAGCAACACTGTCCTAATTCATCAGTTCTATGCCAGAAAGCATTCGGCTCTGCAAGAGCGCTCCGTTAAAAAACGTCAATTTGCGACGGAAGATTGCCTGGGTAGCGGCGATCGCGCAATAAAATTACGCGGAGACGTATTATTTTGTTTATTGATTGCGTAGTTCAATTTCCGTGATGTGTCGCGGGCGACAACCTTGATCCTGTGAAGCTTTGGCGTAATGTCCGCTGCGGACTTTGCCAACCCCTTCCTTTCCAACGGTTTCCCCCATGTTCTTTGCTTCCGATAATTGGGCCGGCGCCCACAAATCCATTGCCGAACGTCTGCTGACGGAATCGACCGGCTTTGCCGCCGCCTATGGCGCCGGCGATCTCGACAGGAAGGTCGAGGCCCGTTTTTCCGAGATCTTCGAGCGCGAGGTTTCGGTTTTCTTCGTCGCCACCGGCACGGCCGCCAACTCCCTGTCGCTGGCAAGCGTCCAGCGGCCCGGCGGCATCACCTTCTGCCATTCGGAGGCCCATGTGATCGAGGATGAATGCGGCGCGCCGGAATTTTTCTCCGGCGCTGCCCGTCTCGTTGCCATTGACGGCGAAGCCGGCAAGATCGATCCGGCGAAGCTTTCGGCGAAGATCGCAAGCTTTCCCGAGGACGCCGTCCATCATGGCCGCGCCAGCGCGGTGACCATCACCCAGGCGACTGAGATCGGCACCGTCTATTCCTTGCCGGAGATCGGCGAGATCGCCGCCATATCAAGGAAGCGCAATCTGCCGCTCCACATGGATGGTGCCCGCTTTGCCAACGCCCTGGTCGCACTCGGCGCCACCCCGGCCGAAATGACCTGGAAGCGCGGCGTCGACATGCTGTCCTTCGGCGGCACCAAGAACGGCTGCTGGTGTGCCGAAGCGATCGTCTTCTTCAATCCGGATCGAGCCCGGGAAATGCCCTTCATCCGCAAACGCGCTGCCCAGCTCTTCTCCAAGTCGCGTTTCATCGCCGCCCAGTTCGATGCCTATTTCGAAGATGGCCTCTGGCTCGATCTCGCCCGCCATTCGAACGGCATGGCCGACCGGCTGCGCGCCGGCATCGGCACGAGCAACTCCGCCCGCCTCGCCTGGCCGACCGCATCCAACGAAGTCTTTGCCGTCGTCAGCAAGAGTGCCGTGAAAATTGCTGAGGAAAAGGGCGCGAAGTTTTACGAATGGCCGGTCCCGGCGGCAACCCCCGAGCTCGTTTCCGAAAGCGAAACCCTGATCCGCCTCGTCACCAGCTTCGCGACCACGGAAGCGGACGTGGATGGTTTCCTGAAGTGCTTGGCGGCCTGATCGCCTGCCGGAAAGGCCTGCCGGCCCGGCAGGCCTTTCGGTGACGGGCAGGATTCACGCCGACCGCAATCCCCTCACCTTTTGCAGAATATCGTCGGACAGTGCCGAGACCAGAGCCTGGTCCGCGCCCTTGCGCGGCACCAGCACGAATTCCACATCCTCCAGCACCGGAAGTCTTCCCGCAGCGATTTCCTTCAGCCCTGAGGGCGCCATGCTGCGCGGCTGCACCAGCACGCCCATCCCGGCCCGCGCCGCCGCCGTCAACCCGCTCAGGCTGCCGCAGGTACAGACGATCCGCCACGGCACCCCGTTTCGCCCGAGTGCTTCGAGCGCGATCACCCGTGTGACGCTCGGCGGCGGAAAGGCGATCAGCGGCAGGGGGCCGGAGGCAAGCACACGCTCGGGATCACGCGCCAGCCAGACGAGTGGCTCGCGATAGACGAGTTTTCCGCGCGCATCGCCGAGCCGGCGCTTGGCAAGCACCAGATCGATCTCGCCATTGTCCTGCATCTCGTAAAGAACACCGGACAGCGCCACCGTCAGTTCCAGGTCGACCGAGGGGTGCGAACGAACGAAATCCTCCAGCACCGCAGGCAACTGGCTAGTGACGAAATCCTCCGACACGCCGAGCCGCAGACTGCCACGCAGGCTGTTATTCTTAAACAGCGACTGCACCTGTCCCTCGATCGAAAGCATGGCGCGCGCATGCGACAGCAGCGCCTCGCCGTCGCCGGTCAACATCACCTTATGGGTGTCGCGCGCCAGCAGTCTGCGCCCGAGTGCTGCCTCCAGCCGCTGGATGTGCTGACTGACCGTCGACTGCCCGAGGCCGAGCCTTTCTGCGGCGAGCGTGAAACTGCCCATCTGCTCGACGGCGACGAAACTGCGCAATTGCGAAAGGTCCAGCATGATCCAGCTTCTCGATAACTGTTATTACTTGCATCCTGGATCATAATGGACGACAGAACAATGACTGTTTTATCACGCCGCGAGACCGCCATGCGCCGCTTTCTGCCCGATACATTCACCACCCTGCTCATCTGCACGGTCATCCTTGCCTCGGTGCTGCCGGCAAGCGGCACATTCGCGGATTATTTCGGCATCGCCACCGATCTTGCCATCGCGCTGCTGTTCTTCCTGCATGGCGCCCGCCTGTCACGCGACGTGGTCATCGCAGGCTTGCTGCACTGGCGCCTGCATATCGTCATCCTGCTGACCACCTTCGGCATCTTCCCGTTGCTCGGCATGGCACTCGGGCTGATCCCCGACACGATCCTGCCGCAGCCACTCTATCTCGGCATCCTCTTCCTCTGCGTGCTGCCATCGACGGTGCAGTCGTCGATCGCCTTTACCTCGATGGCCGGCGGCAACGTGCCTGCCGCCATCTGCTCGGCCTCGGCATCCAACATCTTCGGCATGTTCCTGACGCCACTGCTCGTCGGCCTGCTGTTTTCCGTCGGCGGCCATGGCGGCTTCTCCTTCGACGCATTGAAGCAGATCCTGCTGCAGCTGCTTGCCCCCTTCATCCTCGGCCAGATCCTGCAGCCCTGGATCGGCGACTGGATCCGCGCCAAGAAGAAGATCCTGATGCCTGTCGACCGCGGCTCGATCCTGATGGTCGTCTATCTCGCCTTCAGCACGGCGGTGGTCGAGGGCCTGTGGCACACCTTCTCGATTGCCGATATCGCAGTCGTCATCTTCGCCGACATGGTCCTGCTGGCGATTGTCCTGGTGCTGACGATGTTCGGCAGCCGCTGGCTGGGCTTCAACAAGGCCGACGAGATCACCATCACCTTCTGCGGCTCGAAGAAGAGCCTCGCAAGCGGCGTGCCGATGGCGAACGTCATCTTCGCCGGCCAGTCGATCGGCGCGATCGTGCTGCCGCTGATGCTGTTCCACCAGATCCAGCTGATGGTCTGCGCCGTCATCGCCCAGAAATATGCCGCCGCCGCGGCCCGCCGCGCAACGGACAAGGAAATCGACGAAGCAACCAGCCCGGCATGAAGCATGTCGCGCAAATGTGTGCAGCGGTTTTGCGACAACGACATGCGTAAAAATAAATGGCTAAAGCGCGAGGAGCGAATCTGAAAGATCGCGGCACGCTTTAAGCCGCAATAAAAAACGGCGCCCCATAGGAGCGCCGTTCGTTTTATCCGATAAGGATCTGATTAGCCGTTGATGATCTGCGCCTCGATGGCCTTCGGAGCCTCGACCGGTTCTGCAGCAATTGCGATCTTGCGGGGCTTCATGGCCTCGGGAATATTGCGCAGAAGGTCGATGTGAAGCAGGCCGTTCTTCAGCGAAGCGGCGGTCACCTCGACATGATCGGCAAGCTGGAAGCGGCGCTCGAAGGCGCGCTTGGCAATGCCGCGGTAGAGGAACTCGCCGCTTTCGGCAGGTTCCTCGTTCTTTTCACCCTTCACGGACAGCACAAGGGCATGGGCTTCGATCGAAAGTTCGGTCTCGTCGAAACCGGCAACGGCCATGGTGATGCGATAGGTGTTTTCACCGGTGCGCTCGATATTATAGGGCGGATAGGTCTGCGCCTGCTCCGGCTGGGCAAGGCTGTCGAGCATGGTGAAGAGCCGGTCGAAACCGACGGTCGAACGATAAAGGGGGGAGAAGTCTACGTGACGCATGATGTCCTCCTGTGGAAGCGACGTGTTGCGATGAAATGCCCCTGAGACCCCATCTTTGGCGGCCTTGGGACGGTTGCGCAGGCCCTGTTCGGCACCCGCAGAAAGGAGATGGTGATGGGATTCGAGGAGTTCAAGACCTTTTTGCAATCGCCTTGATCGGCCCGTGAACCCCGCATGAACGACAGGTTCGGAGCACGTTCAGGCGCATTCACTTAGGAATTTAGGCGTCGGGTGAAATCTGGTCCCGATGGCTGAAGTGCATCGTCCCTTCTTCTTCAGCCTCAACTTCGGCCGGCCGCGAGCACCCTCATGCTCCTGCCGGCCCTTTTCCCCCACCGCTTTCCAAGCCGGATGCCATGCGCTATCCCTGATGCGAAGCAGTCAGCAGCGGCGCATTGGCAAAGTCATGGATCAGGTTCTCTATTCGACGCCCGATAATCCCGCCCCGGAAAACCGCACGGAAGGGTTCTTCGAAACCCATGACGGCCAGCAGCTGCGATACGCCGTCTTCCGCTCGAGCGGCCAGATTGCCAAGGGCACCGTCGTCATCCTGCACGGCCGAAACGAATATATCGAGAAATATTTCGAGACGATCCGCGATCTGACGGCCAAAGGACTCTGGGTCGCGACCTTCGATATGCGCGGCCAGGGCGGCTCGCCCCGGCTCCTGAAGAGCCGCAACCATGGCCACATCCGCCGCTTTGCCGATTACGAGCGTGATCTCGACACCTTCCTCGAAAAGGTGGTGCTTCCGGATACCCGCCTGCCCTTCTATCTGCTCGCGCATTCCACAGGCGGCCTGATCGCGCTGTCGGCTGCGCCCTATCTCACCACCCGTATCGATCGCATGGTGCTGTCGGCGCCCTTCATCGGCCTGACCGGCCAGTCGGCCTCGCCGCGTGTCATCCGCGCTCTGGCCGGCACGCTGGCTGCCGTCGGCCTCGGCTTCCTGCCGCTGACCTCGAAACCGAAGGAGCCGAACTTCAGCGACAAC
Organism: Rhizobium sp. SRDI943; assembly: GCF_057653695.1. Lineage (NCBI taxonomy): Bacteria > Pseudomonadati > Pseudomonadota > Alphaproteobacteria > Hyphomicrobiales > Rhizobiaceae > Rhizobium > Rhizobium sp. SRDI943. Next base: position 3,694,884 of record NZ_CM172787.1, read on the forward strand.
CCGCTGACCTCGGACGAACACCGCTTCGAGCGCAATGTCGCAATGATGAAGGCTCATCCGGAATTGACGCTCGGGCCGCCGACGGCCCGCTGGCTGATCGAGGCTTTCCGCACGATGGACCGGGTCACCTCCCCCTATCATCTCTTCTCGATCACCATCCCGACCATCGTCATCGCGCCGACGCGCGACGGGGTCGTGCCCTACACGGCGCAGGAGCGGCTTTCACGTTATTTCCGCGCCGGCCAACTGGTGCCGATCAACGGCGCCCGGCACGAGATCTTCCAGGAACGGGATATCTACCGTGCCGCCGCCCTTGCCGCCTTCCACGCATTCATTCCCGGCAGCGATGCCGAAGAAAACCAGGACGTCGCCGCCCTCGGCACGTGAGCCGGATCGGCTTTGCCGACCGGGGGATCAGCGCTGCTGACCCTGGGATCAGCGCTGCAGGATGGCGATTGCCTGTTCGTAGACTGCCCGGCTGCCGGCGGCGATGATCGAGCCGCCGTTTTCCGGCCGTCCACCGTCCCAGGTGGTGATGATGCCACCAGCCCCCTCGATGACGGGAATGATGCCGCCGACGTCATAGGGCTTCAGGCTGTTTTCGACGACGAGATCGACATGGCCGGCGGCAAGTAGCGCATAGGCATAGCAGTCGCAGCCATAGCGGAAGAGCCGCACCTGGCTCTCGATCTCGCGGTATTTCTCCATCTCCTCGCCGGCAAAGAGATGCGGCGAGGTGGTGAACAGGATGGCGTTCGAAAGCGCATCGCACTGGCGCGTCGCCAGACGCCGCTCGCCCTCCGGCCCGGTATAGATCGAGCCGTTCTGGTCGGCGAAATAACGCTCGCCGGTAAAGGGTTGTTCGATCATGCCCATGATCGCCCGGCCCGCCTTCTGCAGGCCGATCAGCGTTCCCCATACCGGCACGCCGGAGATGAAGGCGCGCGTGCCGTCGATCGGATCGATCACCCAGACATATTCGCGGTCGAGCCCGACATTGCCGTGTTCCTCTCCGAGAATGCCGTGGCTAGGGAAATTCTCCTCGATCAGCGCCCGAATGGCGAGTTCGGCCGCGCGGTCGCCCTCCGTCACCGGATCGAATCCCGAGGAAAGCTTGTTCGTGACATCGAGGCCGGAGCGGAAGCGCGGCAGCGTCTCGGCTCGGGCGGCTTCCGCCAGGCGGTTGAAGAACGAACGGTCAGGAAACATGATGGATCCGTTTGGCTGGCGGGAATGGCGCTTTTCATAGCGAAAAGCAACGAGAATGCAAACGCAGCAGGCAATCTGGCTCTAACTGCCCAAAGATATCGCAGCGCAATATATTGCTTGACATTTGTGCAATGCAATAGTAGCGTCTTCATACAGTCTTCTGACTGTAAATACCCTCCTTGGGTGTTTCCTCCCTAGACTTAGCCGCGCTCACAAGCGCGGTTTTTTTTGGCCGGGAAGACGAAGGCCAGACGCCGGCGACATCGAAAAAGAGAGCTATTCGGCGGCCAGCGCCCGCTCGCCGGCAAATTTCTCAACGTATTCCGCCATCTGCTGCATGAAGTCGGTGACGGCATCAGCCACTGCGGCGAAATCCTCGCGTTTCTCCAGCGTCACTTCATCGACGTAGATCGCCCGGTTCACTTCGATCTGCAGCGCGTGCAGGCCGCGCGAAGGCCGACCGTAATGTTCGGTGATGAAGCCGCCGGCATAGGGCTTGTTGCGGATCGCAGCGAAGCCCATTTCCTCGAGGATGGCGATGGCCGCGCGCGAAAGTTCGGCCGAAGCGCTGGTGCCGTAGCGATCACCGATGATGAAATCGGGTCGCGCAGTGCTGCCGGCAACGCGCACATTGCCGGGCATCGAGTGGCAGTCGATCAACACGCCGAAGCCGAACTGCACATGCGTTCGCGCAATCAGCCGGCGGAGCGCCGCATGATAGGGCTTGTAGACCGCCTCGACGCGGTCGAGCCCCTCCTGCACCGGCAGGCGCCGCGCATAGATCTCCATGTTTTCGGCGACGATGCGCGGAATGGTGCCGAGCCCGCCGGCGACCCTGAGCGAATTGACATTGGCATAGGGCGGCAGCAGCCCGTCGAACATCCGCGGATCGAGCTCGTAGGGCTCGCGATTGACGTCGAGATAGGCGCGCGGAAAGTTGGCCGCCAGAAGCGGCGCGCCGAGTGCGACGGCCGAGCCGAAGAGCTCGTCGACATAGTGATCCTCGGAACGGCGGATGGCGATGCCCTCCAGCCTGGACTGGGCGATAAATTCCGGTGGATAAATGCGGCCGCTATGGGGGGAGTTGTAGACGAAGGGAATGGTCTGCGACACGGGCTCATGAACCTCAAAAAGCTCGTATTCGCGTATTTCCGGCACTTTCGGCCCTCTTTACCATGTCATGAACTGACTGCTTGGCCCATGTTGCCAGTTGCCCGGCCGCAAGTCCATACTATGTAGAAGGGATGGCGGTCACGCACAGACAATTCACCGGTTGTTTACCGGGTAAAGACTAGTGTAAACGGCTGGCAGCCCACCAAAAACCTATGGATCGCGGTCTGGATTGATGACTCAGAAGATACTTCTCGCCGAAGACGACAACGACATGCGCCGCTTCCTGGTGAAGGCGCTCGAAAAGGCCGGCTACAAGGTCCTTTCCTATGACAATGGCGCCAGCGCCTATGACCGGCTGCGCGAGGAGCCGTTTTCCTTGCTGCTGACCGATATCGTCATGCCCGAGATGGACGGCATCGAGCTGGCGCGACGCGCCACCGAACTCGACCCCGACCTGAAGGTGATGTTCATCACCGGTTTTGCCGCCGTGGCGCTGAACCCTGATTCGAAGGCGCCGAAGGATGCCAAGGTCCTTTCCAAGCCTTTTCACCTGCGCGATCTCGTCGACGAGGTCAACAAGATGCTTGCCGCGTAAGGCCTGCGGGCGGCGCGTCACAAAACTGAAAAAAGCCTATTGACGGCTCCGAAGGTTTTGTGATCTATGCGCCGCCATCGGATGGGCGTGTAGCTCAGCGGGAGAGCACTACGTTGACATCGTAGGGGTCACAGGTTCAATCCCTGTCACGCCCACCATCCGATCCCCCTGACATTGTTGAGAAATCCCCGCCTTGGGGATTTTCTAATTCTTGAGGCTGGCCCGCGCTCCAGATCCGGCACTTTGCGGAGCGAGGGTTTGCACATGATTGGCCCGGGCCATGATCCGGGCCGGATTCAATTGGCTGTGGGATAGCCCCACACGTGGCAAATTGAGGGACGTATGACGCAAAGGACGCGGACACGGAAAGCGATATCCATCATCCTCGGCGTCGCCCTGGTTGGGGCTGGCCTCCTCGGTTTCGGTTATATGCAGTTTCATGTCGTCGAGCCCATCAGCATCAAGCTTTGGCTGATCCCGATCACGATATTTGCGGCTGGGGCAGCGATCCTCTGGGACGACTTCAAAAGTCCCTAACGCCTTGTTTGATGTCGAGCATCCGCCGGGTAGGACCAAAATAAGTCACAGAAGAGTGCCAATGCCTGGCTATCCAGTGCACGGCCGATTCGCCGTCGCAGACAGATGGGGTTGAGACAGAGAATGAGACTTTTCGCATCGGCAGCCGCCGCAATTTTTTCCGCCGCCCTTGCCTTGCCGGCCTCTGCCGCGCCGGCCGCGCCCGTCGAGACCTTTCCCGGTGCGCCCGGCGTCATTACCCTTTCCGGCAAATGCGCCAAGCTGGTCGTTGCCAAATTCGACGCCACCAAGGGCTGCAAGAACGAGCTTGCCAGCGTCACGCTGGCCAATGGCTTGGTGACCTTCATCTTCACCTCGGACGGCAAGGCGCTCGGCTTCCAAGGCGACGGCAGCGGCATCAAGCCTGCCTCCAACGGTAATGCCCGCCTGCCGCTCAGCCTCGTCACCACGGGTGTCGGCAACAAGATGACCGGAGAGGTCAAGGTCGCCGGCTTCTGCACCTTCGGCAATCCCTATGCCGGCAAGCCGATCGCGATCGAATGCACCGCCGAAAGCAAAGATTCCTCGTTTACCGGCAGCTTCCGCACCGGCGGCAAGCTGGTGAAGAAGGGTAAGTAGCCAGAGCAATCCCTGCAAAACTGCGCAGCGGTTTTTCGTCCGGAATCGCGTGAAAACAAAGAGAGCTTTTCCATGCATTCGAGAATGGAAATGCTCTACAGCGCCGCGCGTCTTTTCAGACGCGCAAAGGACGCTGTAGCATTTTGAATTGCTGTCAGGCGCACCAGGCGCCGCCGGCGGCCCCTGGCTTGCGTGCCAGTCCCTCGTTGATCAGCTGCGCGCCGAAAGAGCGCCCGTCGCGCGAGATGACGCGCGGCGCGCCAGAGGGCTCGCTCTTGCCCGCGGCATTCATGGTGAAGGGTCCGGCGTTCAGAAGCGCCAGCAGCCGCGACTTGGCGGCAAAGGCCACTCGGCGCTCGCCGTCACAGCGCGCTTGGTCGACCACCGGGCTTGCCATGTCGGCAATCACGATCTTTTCGCCCTTGTACCAGAAGACGCCGCCGTCGCTGACGCAATTGATATGGGCGCCCTGCCCGCAATAGCCGAAGGCAACCGTCCCGGTTTCCGAAACGGCCGGAGAGGCCGGTGACGGCACTGCCTTTATCGGCTGGATCATCGGCGTCGGGATCGTGGCCGGCGGCAGCGATTGCGACTGTCGCAGCGGCACTGCGACTTTCGGCGTGGGTGCGGCAAGCGCCACCTGCTTCGGCGGCACGTCCTTCCTGACGACGGGCCTCGGCTCCGCCGTTTCCCGCGTGATCGATGTCGATTGCCTTGCAAGCATCGGCTGGATGCTCTTCCAATGGTCGTGGGCGACGATGCCGCCGATCGCGGCAATTCCGATCACCGCCCAGGGCAGCAATCCGCCACCGCTGCTGCGCGCTTTGCTCTTTCCTCTGGCCGGCGCCTTGCGGCGGCCGCGTGTCGCTGTCTTGGCCATCTGTCCGATTCCCGTGAGGCCGGGATTATCGCTGCCCAATCCTTTCCGAAAGGTTGGCGCGGCGACAGGATGATGCCTGGTGCGCCGAACTTTCCCTCCAATGACATGCAAGCGCCGGCGCGGACCGGAGAGACCAACGGGACGGCCGAAACGCATGAGGGAAAAAAGCTGAACAAATTCCGCGCTCAGACGTTAGCCAGCGAAAATTCCATCTATTCTGGGGAAAAATCCATGGATCTCATCATCGCCGACATAATACCGGCGTCGCGTATCCACTATCCCGTCATCTTCGCCCGCCTCTTCGGCGCCATCGTCTTCGGCGGGCTGATCGGCTTCGAACGCGAGGCACGCGACCGCCCGGCGGGCTTCCGCACCCATATTCTGATTAGTCTTGCCGCTGCCCTCTTCGCCATCATCTCGATCGAGGCCGTGCACATGCCGGGTTTTACCGATGACGAGCAGGTGCGCATCGATCCGCTGCGCGTCGTCGAAGCAGTGACCGCCGGCGTCGCCTTCCTTGCCGCCGGCATGATCGTCTTTGCAAGAGGTCGGGTGCACGGGCTGACGACGGGCGCCGGCATGTGGCTCTCCGGCGCGATCGGCCTCGCCATGGGCTTCGGCTATTGGCCGCTCGCCTTCTTCACGACGATCGTCGCCATCTGCGTACTCTTCGCCTTCGGCAAACTCGAACAGCGGTTCGGCTTTAATTCCGGACAGCGTGTCGATCGCGATGAACAGAAATAGAAAAGCAAAGCGCCCGGCATCATGCCGGGCGCTCGTGTTGTCGGCGTGCCCTTCTGTGGGTCACTCGGCTGTTGGCCATTCAGCGCGTGTAGCCGAAGGATCGCTTTTACCAACCGACACGGTGCCGCCGATGGCGGAGAGCGGCTTCTGGCGTTTGCCGATATTGATGCGCTCGTCCGCCGCCTCGCGTACGGCCTTCCATTCATTTTCGTGCCGGATGAAGATTTCGCGGGGCACAAAGTTGATCGTCATATGTTTCTCACCCTGTTTCAAATCTACTGTCATCGCCCAAGGGCTTCCGGAATAGCCGTTATTTCTTGGTCTCTGCATTGCCCTTGATGTCGGGGCCACCCTTGGAAAGATCGGCGCCGGTAACATGGGCCGGCACGTGAATGTCGTGGTAGACGCCGGGCGTAAGCGTCAAGTCGACATGATGCGGCGGCAGCACCTGCGCCTTCTGCATGCGGTTCGGCTTCGACCGCTTCATGCGGTCGGACGCCTCCGTGCGTTTGTCGGGAAGATGGGTCGAAGTGTGCATCATCGGCCTCCTTTTTTAAGCTCAACCAGGGCCTAACGGGCGGGTATCAGGATGGTTCCAAAAAAAAATGCCCAATCTCGGTGTACCTGTCGGCCTTGACTGGCCCGCGAAGTTCATTACCTAGAGCCTATCCTGCAGCCTTCCAGACATCGGCTGACGGGGGAACTTTGGTGCCGGGCCCCTCTGGCGAGAGTTTTACGGCGCTCTCGTGATGTCGGTACCGCCTGCAGCTTAGCCGGCGGATTTTTCATCGATGAACAAGCTCACCATGCCTGACCCGCGTGCCCGTTGTGGCGTGCGGCGTCTTTCCAATTTTTCCACCCTCTTCGACACGATTTGCGGCCGCGAGGTGCGGCCATGAACCAGACTGTGACCTCTAAATCCTCGCTCAGCTATTTCCGCTGGGCTTTCATCGTCACTGCCCTCGGCCTCGTTCTCGGCGCCGTGCTCGGCTGGCAGACGACCGGCACGATCGGCGGCATGGCGACCGTCTTCTTCATCTGCACGGTGCTTGCCGTGCTGGAGATCTCCCTCTCCTTCGACAATGCCATCGTCAACGCCAACAAGCTGAAGGAGATGACGCCGGTCTGGCAGAAGCGCTTCCTCACCTGGGGCATCATCATCGCCGTCTTCGGCATGCGCATCGTCTTCCCGCTGGCGATCGTCGCGATCGCGGCACAGATCGGCCCCTGGGATGCTCTGGTGCTTGCCGCTCGCGAGCCTGCCGAATATGCCCGCATCATGAACGACGCGCACCTGCCGATCGCAGCCTTCGGCGGCACCTTCCTGATGATGGTCGGCCTCAACTATTTCTTCAATCACCAGAAGCAGGTGCACTGGATCGGCGGCCTTGAAAAGATGATGGCGCGTTCCGCCACCATCAAGGGTATCGAGATCGCCTTCGTGCTGGCGCTGATGCTGGTTTTCTCCTGGCTGATCGGCGGCGAGGAAGCCACTGTCTTCGTCCATTGCGCCATCTACGGCCTGCTCACCTTCCTCGCGGTCGAGGTGGTCGGCGGGCTGCTCGATGCCTCGCAGCAGACGATGAGCGCTGCCGCCAAGGGTGGCCTCGGCGCCTTCATCTATCTAGAAGTGCTGGACGCCAGCTTCTCCTTCGACGGCGTCATCGGCGCCTTTGCGCTGACGCAGAACCTCTTCGTCATCGCCATCGGCCTCGGCATCGGCGCCATGTATGTGCGCTCGATGACGATCATGCTGGTGGAGAAGGGAACACTTGCCGAATACCGCTATCTCGAACATGGCGCCTTCTATGCCATCCTGATCCTCTCGGTGATCATGTATGCGCAGACCATGGTGCACATCCCCGAAGTCATCACCGGCCTCGGCGGCGCGGCCTTGATCGGCCTGTCCCTCTGGTCATCCATCCGCCACAACAGGCGCGAAAAGGTGGAGGGTCATGGCATCAGACAGGAGGAGCTTCACGCCTGACATCGGGTGTCACAGCGCGCCGCGCTGCTGCATCCGTAGGGATAAAAATAAAGCCCGCGACCATCCGGTTGCGGGCTAATTCATTCATGCATGGCTTGAAGGTGTTAGCGGGAGACCTGACCGAAGGTGGCCGGGTCGATGCCGAGCTTCGTGAGATCATTGGCGCGCGGCCGACGGCCTGCTTCGACAGCGGCGCTGACAGCGTTTGCAGCCCCAAGGACGGCGAATGCGCGGCCAAAGAAGCCAGTACGGATTGAATTGCGAAGTGCGGACATTGTCCTTTTCCTCTTGCTCTATGATTGACTGTCCATAGATGGCGTCACGCATAGACCTCCACAATGCTCAGAAAATCACCTCAGCCATGCATAAACAGCAGGCCGGCACATGTCTCCATGGCCGGCCTCGAGGGAGGGGTGGATCGTCTTCTTATTTTAGTCTTCGTTTGCCGCAAGTTGCGACAGCACCTGACCTCTGCCGCGCAGCCGCAGGATCAGCGGGATGAGGAAGGCGGCGGCTGCAACGATGAGCAAGCCTGCCGCGATCGGCGACATCACAAGCGTCGTGACGTCGCCCTGGCTGATCGCCAGCGCTCGGCGCAGCTGCTGTTCGGCAAGCGGGCCGAGGATCAGGCCGACGACGGTAGGCGCGATCGGATAGCCGAACAGCCGCATCACATAGCCGAGCAGGCCAAAAGTGAGCAGCATGCCGAGCTCGAACACGGATGGATTGGCGCCGATTGTCCCAAGCGTCGCAAACAGCAGGATACCGGCATAGAGCCATGGCTTCGGGATTGTCAGCAGCTTTACCCAGAGCCCGATCATCGGCAGGTTCAGCACCAAAAGCATCGCATTGGCGATGAGCAGGCTGGCGATCAGTCCCCAGACGAGCTGCGGATTGGTGGCAAACAGCAGCGGCCCCGGCTGCAAGCCGTACTGCTGGAAGCCGGCAAGCATGATCGCCGCCGTCGCCGTCGTCGGCAGGCCGAGCGTCAGAAGCGGCACCAGCGTGCCGGCGGCCGAGGCGTTGTTTGCTGCCTCGGGACCGGCCACCCCTTCGATCGCGCCGTGGCCGAACTCTTCCGGGTTTTTCGCCAGCCGCTTTTCGGTCGCATAGGAGAGGAAAGTTCCGATTTCGGCGCCGCCGGCCGGCATCGCGCCGATCGGGAAACCGATCAGCGTGCCGCGCAGCCAGGGTTTCCATGAGCGCGACCAGTCCTCAGCGGTCATCCAGAGCGAACCCTTGACCGCCTCGATCTTTTCCGCGATCCGGTTGCCCTGCGCGGCGATATAAAGCGTCTCGCCGATCGCAAACATCGCCACCGCCAAGGTCGTTACCTCGACGCCGTCGAGCAGGTCGGGAATGCCGAAGGAAAGCCTGGCCTGCCCCGTCTGTTGGTCGATGCCGACCATGGCGAGCGCAAAGCCGATAAACAGCGAGGTCAGGCCCCTGAGCGCTGAATCGCCGAAAGCCGAGGAGACGGTGACGAAGGCAAGTACCATCAGCGCGAAATATTCGCGCGGCCCGAAAACCAGCGCCAGCTTGACGATGTAGGGAGCGATGAAGGCAAGCCCGAGCGTCGCGATCAGGCCGGCGACGAAGGAGCCGATCGCCGCCGTCGCCAGCGCCGGTCCGCCGCGCCCGGCGCGCGCCATCTTGTTGCCCTCGAGCGCGGTGACGATCGAGGCGCTTTCACCCGGCGTGTTGAGCAGGATCGAGGTCGTCGAACCGCCATACATGCCGCCGTAATAAATGCCGGCGAACATGATCAGCGAGCCGCCCGGATCGAGTTTGTAGGTGACGGGCAACAGCAGCGCCACGGTGAGTGCCGGGCCGATGCCGGGAAGCACGCCGACGGCGGTGCCCAGCGTCACGCCGACCAGCGCATAAACCAGGTTCATCGGCTGCATCGCAACCAGGATACCCTGCCATAGGAATTCGAATGTGCTCATCTTGGTGTCCCAAGCGGCGTTCCCGACCATCCGATTTCGGGGTCAGGCGCCGCGCAAAATCAAAAGAGCTGACAGCGCGTCCGCGCGGTCAGAAGAACAGATGTTCGAGCGGGCCGGCCGGCAGCGTCAGTTGCAGCAGCTGCGAGAAGATCGCCCAGACGACAAAGCTGAGGACGATGCCAAGCGGCAGCGAGATCCAGAGCTTACGCTTGCCGAAGCCGCGTGCCGTCAGCGCGAAGAGGATGCCGGTCGCGATCGAGAAGCCGGCGACGCGCAAAAGCAGCATCTGGCCGGCAAGACCGGCGACGATCCAGATGACGGGTGCGACTTCCTGCCGGTCACGTTCGGGAAAATCGCCGCGCCAGGCTTCGAAGGCGGTCCAGATCCCGAGACAGAAGAGGCCGAGTGCCACCACTTGAGGCACAGTCGCCGGACCGATGCGGTCGTACTGCGCAATCGTTTTCAGATGCAAGGCATCCCAGGCCATCACGCCGGCGACGACGAAGAGGAAAACGGCAATGATGAACGCCGCCCAATCAGGGCGGCGTTCGGTTGCCGAGGAGGGGCTATCCTCGCTCATTGAACAAGTCCGATATCTTTGAGAATGCCTTCAGTGGCCGAGACATCCTTTTCGAGCTGCGCCTTGAAGGCGTCGCCGGACAGATAGGTGTCGGCCCAGCCCTTGGTCTTCAGGGTTTCCTGCCAGGTGGCGGAGCTGTGCAGTTTCTCGAAATCGGCGGTGACGCTTGCCACCTGCTCTGCCGACAGGCCGGGAGCAGCGGCAACCATGCGCCAGTTCTGAATGGTGACGTCGGTGCCGGCTTCCTTCAGCGTCGGCGCATCGACGCCGTCGATACGCTTGTCGCTGGATACGGCGAGAAGACGGAGCGTGCCCGACTTCACCTGCGATTCGAATTCGCTATAGCTCGAGACGCCAGCCGTGACCTGGCCGCCGAGAATGGCGGCGAGCGCTTCACCGCCGCCGGAAAAGGCGACATAGTTGATCTTGGTCGGGTCGACGCCGGAAGCCTTGGCGATCAGGCCGACGGCGATGTGGTCGGTGCCGCCGGCAGAGCCGCCGCCCCAGGAAACCGCACCCGGATCCTTCTTCAGCGCCGCGACCAGGTCGGCCATGGTTTTGATCTCGGACGCGGCAGGAACGACGACGGCCTCATACTCGCCGGTCAGACGAGCGATCGGCGTGACATCCTTGAGCGTCACCGGCGACTTGTTGGTGAGGATCGCGCCGACCATGACATAGCCGCCGACAATCAGCGAATTCGGGTTGCCGGCAGCCTGGCTGCTGAACTGCGCAAGGCCGATGGTGCCGCCGGCGCCCGGAACGTTCTGGACCTGCACGTTGCCGGAGATCTTCTCCTGCTGCAGCGCGGTCTGCAGCGAACGGGCCGTCTGGTCCCAGCCGCCGCCGGGAGCGGCCGGCGCGATGATGGTGTAATCGGCCGCATAGGCCGGCAGCGCGATAGTCGCTGCAAGAAGGGTTGCAATGAACGTATGCTTCACGATGTGTCCTCCGTCGGCGGCTGAGCAGACCGCCTGTTATTCTCAAGGGAATCGGGAGGAATGGCTGCCAGCGGACGCAAGCGTCCTGAATGACGAGCGGAAATACCTCCCAAGGCTTCAGCTCTCCGCCTCCACGGAGAAGAAGTAGCCAAAGCGACCACAACAACCTGTCATTTAGCTGACATCGGTGAGATATCCAGAAGGACACGACACTTTTTTGCCGTAATTGGCAGTTGCCGGTCTAAATCCCGGTTCTTCGCTGCCGCATGGCCAGTACTTCTAGTCGCCGCGAAGTATGGCCGCGAGCCTCATCTGGCGAGAGCTACGGGCGGAGCGATCCAAAGCCTATAAGGAGGGCGAAGCCCACCGAAAGCGCCTTCACTGCATCCGCAGAACCTCGTTCCAGTGCGCGATCAGCCGCGCCCGCTTCACCTGGTCGAGATAGACCATCAGTCCGGGGCTGACCGGCACCGGCCGCAGTTGGGCGCCGAGCAGTTCCTGCAGCGTATTGGCGGTATTCTCGCCTGCCACCTCGGGGCTGACCGCGGGGATCTGCAGCTCGCGCGCCAGGATCGTCTGCCCTTCCCTCGACATGAAGAAGGTGAGATAGCGCCGCCCGAGTTCCGGCTCGGCGGCCGCCTGCGGCACCAGCCCGATCCGCGACATCACCACGGTATAATCCTTCGGCAGCACGATGCCGACATCGGGATAGCGCGACGCCCAGTCGGCCGCATAGGAGCCGAGAATATTGTAGCCGAGCACGAAGCGCCCGTCGGCAACGCGTTCGAGGATCGCCGAACTCGTCGAATAAAGCTTGACGCCGGCAGCCCCCATCGCCCCGATCACCGACCAGATGTCGCCGAACTGCTCCTGGTCGCGCGCCATGAAAAGAAAGCCGACGCCCGAGCGCTCGATATCGTAGGTGCCGATCCGCCCATAGACGTCGTTGCCCTTGCGTTTCAGATAATCGACGAATTCAGCCCGCGAGCTCGGCACCGGCTCATGCGCAAAGCTCGGCTTGTGATAGACGAACACCGCCGGCTCGAAGGTGAGCGCATAGGCGGTGTTGCGCCAGTTCGCCCATTTCGGCCATGCACCGCTCATCGGCAGGTTGCTGACCTGGGCATATCCGTCGTTGGAAAGCTTTACCTGCAGGTCCATCGCCGAGGAAAAGGCGAAATCCGCCGTCTTCTTGCCGGCATCCGTCTCCCTGACGATCCGGTCGTAGATGTCGCCGGTCAGCATGTCCTCGTATTTGACCGCGACATCGGGATTGGCCTCCAGGAAACCCCGGATCATTGGCTGCGCCAGAGGCTCGTCGAGCGAGGAATAAACCGTCAGCACCGGCGCATCGGCATTGCCCGACTTCGCCGGATAGAAGGCCTGATCGGCGACCGCGAAGCCCGGCCAGAACGCCAGCAGCAAGATGAAAACTCTCCTCATGCCGCAACAATGCCTGAGCGCGTCCAGAGGAGCAAGGGCACCGGACTAGGCAGCGACCCACTCCATCAGCGCATTCTGCGCATGCAGCAGAAAAGCCTTGGCGATACGGCTTCGGCAGAGCGGATGTTCCATCGCCCCCGCCGTTACCTCCTCGCCGCGCCGAACCGGCGGGCACGGCAGGGAGATCGCACCCTCCGACAAACGATCGAGCAGATACCCTGATCGACAAACTCACTGCATTGGCCGACAAGGCGTCCATCGCCATCCGGGAGCTCAAGGAGCGGGATTGGGCCGACGGAGGAAGCCATTCTCTGGGCGAACGCGGGCGGGCTGAGTGGCATTTGGGGTCGGGGAGCACTTTACTACTAGGCGACCCAACTTCGCGACCTAGGTGTCCCCTATGCATCCAAACCACATTTGAGCTGGTTTGCTCCTATTCAGTTTTGATGCCTGTGTTTAGCGTCACATAATAACGCGCAACAGCAACATCCATCTCTGCAATTACCAGTTGATACACCAATCGGGCACTCTTAGCGCCACCGTCTGAAGCTCTCAACGTAAGATCAATTATTTCCTGGGGTGAGTTGGCCATTCGAAAAGTTGGAGCCACAAGTAGATCATATCCGTCCTTGTTCCATTCAGTGTCACCTTGATCGTCAGATTTTGCTATTTCATCTTCCATTTCACTATCAATTCGCCGCTTTGCATCGGACAGCATTCGTAGGACTTCCTCAAGGTCTCCTTGCCCGATTGGTCTCTTTTGATCGCTCATCCGAGACTTTGCGCGTGTCGTGATCTCCTCTAACTCATGAATGGCCGCCATAGCAGCACCCACAGCGGCGTTGAACTTTTTCGACGGAACCCGCAGAATTTTGGGTGATGGGTCCGGCTCTGCTTTGCGTCGTAGGAAACCAAGCATTGTGTGTTCTCTCGTTCAAGGGGAACCGCCCGGGTTTGCCGGAGACCGTTTGGTTTAAGTTATGCGGCCATGGCTGGCGCGTCCAGCATGACGTAGTATCGTTCTTCAGCTTCGGCTGGTGGAATGTTGCCGATGGGCTCCAGAAGACGGCGGTGCCGCCGCGCCAATGAGGACTTGGCCATCTGCATGCGCGCCTTGTCGACGTCGACTATCCCGGCGCCGACAAGGTTCGTGTCATGATGGATAACCTATCAACCCACACGACCTCCGCCGTCTATCAGACCTTCCCAGCCGCCGAGGAGCGCCGGATTTTGCGACGTCTGGAGTTCCACTACACGCCCAAGCACGCCAATTGGCTCAATATGGTCGAGATCGAGATCGGCGTCCTGTGCCGCCAATGTCTTGACCGCCGCATCGCCAGTCGCGACAGCCTTGAAACCGAGGTCCGGACCTGGCTGCGACGCCGCACCGAAAGGGCCATCGCATCCGATGGATGTTCTCAACACAGCACGCAAGAGCCAAGATGGCAAAATCATATCCAACGCCATCGCTCAACGAGGCAGGAAAAGTGTGTAGCGGTTTTCCCAGGCAAAGCGCGAAGCACTTTTGCCGGGAATTGCGTAAAGACAAAAGGATAGAGCGGTTCTGCGCTTCCGTTAAAAGCTGAATCGCTCTAGGTCGCGACCCACTCCATCAGCGCATTTTGCGCATGCAACAGAAAGGCCTTGGCGACGCGGCTTTGGCAGAGCGGATGCGTCATCGCCTCCGCCGTCACCTCCTGGCCGCGCCGAACCGGCGGGCACGGCAGAAAGATCGCATCCTCCCGCAAACGATCGAGCACATCGGCCCCGATCCGGTAGCTGGCGAGCGCGTCCGAGGCTGCATCTCCCGGCCATGAATCGGTGATGACGACGTCGGCATCCGATAGTTCGCCCATATCGTTGCTCACACGGAAGCGCCCGTTGAGCAGCGCGGCGTCACGAATGTGCCAGCGTTCGGGATAGACCTGCACCACCTCGATCGGCAATGCGATCGACGCTTCGGCCCAGGAGCGGAGGATATTTGCGTCCGCCGCCACGCCAACGACCTTCAACCCATCGATCGAGCCGCGCCGGCTGTTGATATAGGCAAGGTCGCCGAGCGTCTCGCAGGGATGGTTGGAGCCTGTGCGCGCGTTGATGACAGGGACCGGCGAGGCTGCCGCCACCGCCTTCAATGTCGCAAACTCCTTCGTGCGGATCACCAGCATGTCGAACCAGTTGCCGAGATAACCCGAGAGATCGCCGGTTTCCTCCCTGGCATTGAAGCCGATCGGCACATGCACGCAAATACCGCCCATCGCCTGGATGCCGAGATCGAAGGCGGTGGTATTGCGCCAGCCGCCGTCATCGACAATCAGCGCGACGCGTTTGCCCGCAAGGCTCTGCGGCATCGTGCGCTCATCCCAGGCTTTGGCAAGCTCACCGGCGCGACCGATGATCGACCGCAGCCCGGCCTCCGGAATGTCGTGAAACTCCAGAAAATTCCGGGCCAAATCCGTCATCCAAAATCTCCGTCAGCCATGACACGTCACCACAATACCTTTCGCTGGCCTCACGACAATCGCCGAAGCAACCGCGAATCACATTGCATACCGCGTTGGATATCCTGGCGATTCGTCTTCCAAGCCATGCCCCTGGGTCCGGCTCAAGCCTTAAATCGTTCGGCGATCGGTTTTATGATGCCGACACGGGAAGTATCGGCCAAGGCAGAACACTGGGTTTTTCTCCGAAGCAAATTGCTTTTTCATCACAAAGGATTAGTAACTGGCTCCATCCTTCACCCATTTAGAGTATTGATGAAGATCGACGACGTTATATGGTCGCGCTGCCGCGTTAAAACGTCGAGACCGCCCGAATTTCTTATTTCGGGGGACGACTCTATGCGACAAAAACTCTATAAAAAGCTAGACTAAACTGGGAAGATCCATGGGAGGGGTCATGGAACGACGACTGAGCGCTATTCTCGCTGCAGACGTCGTCGGCTACAGCCGATTGATGGGCATCGATGAATCCGGCACGTTGCAGGCGCTGAACCGCCATCGCTGCGAGCTGGTCGACATTCGTATTTCAGACTACAAGGGCCGGATCGTTAAACTCACCGGCGATGGCATCCTTGCCGAATTCCAGAGCGTGGTGAATGCGGTGGCCTGTGCCGCCGAGATCCAGCGCAGCATGGCCGCCCGTAACGAGAAGGTGCCCAAGGACGAGCGCGTCGAATTCCGTATCGGCATCAATCTCGGCGACGTCGTGGTCGAGAACGGCGACATATTCGGAGATGGGGTCAATCTCGCCGCCAGGCTTGAGCGTATCGCAGCGCCGGGCGGCATCGCCGTGTCGGCCTCGGTGCGTGACCAAGTCGGCTCGCGCCTCAATCTTGGCTTCGAATTCATCGGCGAACATATGCTGAAGAACATCAGACAGCCCGTTCAGGTCTATACCGTCAGCTTGGCGCCGCCTTCCTCCGCCAGATTGGTGGCGCAGAACCGCAACACCTGCTTCATCGCGGTGCTGCCCTTTACCAATATGAGCGGCGATGCCGACCAGGATTACTTCTCTGACGGCATCACCGAAGACATCATCACCGATCTCTCCAAGATCTCCAGCCTGCACGTCGTGCCGCGCAATACGATCTTCACCTACAAGGGCATATCGGTAAAGGTGAAGCGGCTCGCCCAGGAGCTTGGCGTACGCTACGTGCTCGAGGGAAGTGTGCGCATCGTCGGCAATCGCGTGCGCATTTCCGGCCAACTGATCGACACTGCCAATGGCGACCATCTCTGGGCCGAGCGTTACGACCGCGACATGACCGACATCTTCGCCATCCAGGACGAGATCACCCATGCGATCGTCGGCCAGTTGAAGGTGCGCCTGCTGCCGGAAGAGAAGAAGGCGATCGCGACTGAGCCGACCGCCAATGTCGAGGCCTATACCTATTATCTCAGGGGCCGCCAGCTCTCCCACACCTGGACCAAATCCTATCTACAGCTCGCAAGGCGCATGTTCTGCAAGGCGGTGGAGCTCGATCCGGATTATGCCCGCGCCTATGCCGGCATCGCCGATTGCGACGCGGCGATCCGTGACTGGGCGCCTGATGACGTGCCGCTGAGACGCATCCTCGAGATGAGCGCCCGCGCCCTGGCGCTTGATCCTGACCTTCCCGAAGCCCACGCCTCCCATGGTCTCGCATTGCATCAGAGCGGCTATGACGACAGGGCGGCGGCAGCCTTCGAACGTGCCCTGGCGCTCGACCCGAACCTCTTCGAGGCGAATTTCCACTATGCCCGGTTCTTCTTCATGCACGGCAACTTCGCCGAATCCGTGCAATATTTCACCCGCGCCGCCGCAATCCGCCCTGATGACTACGTCTCGCCGATCCATCTGATGTCGGCCTACCGCTCGCTCGGCCGGGTGCTGGATACGGAAAACTGGGCGCGCCTCGGCCTGCTGCGCGCCGAACGGGCCTTGAACGTCAACCCGGAAAATTCAGGCCCCGCCCATCGCGGCGCGCTGGCGCTTGCCCATCTCGGCGACGCTGCAAGGGCACGCGACTGGGCCGCCCGCGCGATCGCCATCGATCCCGACGACATCGTCGCGCAGTATAATCTCGCCTGCGTCTACTCCGTCCTCGGCGACGTCGACCAGGCGATCGATCTGCTGCAGAAGCTGCTGCCGAACAGTTCCGTCTACCATATCAAATGGTTCGACAATGATTCCGACCTCGACAACATCCGCGACGATCTCCGCTTCCGGAAGCTGCTCACCGCCGCAATGATGCAGCGCGAGCGGGTCGAAAGGACCGGGAGCTGAGGTCGAGCTTTTCCCGGCCGTTCACTGGCGCATCGGCCCGAAAATCGGAATCGATTTTCGGAAAGCACGATGCGTAGATTCAAAGTATTACAGCGTCCTTTGCGCGTCTGAAGGACGCGCGGCGCTGTAAGCTTGAAAATCGCTGTGACATCCCTGCTTCATCTCTGTAATCTCCCTTGAAAAACAGGGGAAACATCCGTGCGCATCCTGCTCACCGAAGACAATATCGCGCTGGCAGACGGCCTGTCGGCGATCTTGCGCGGCACGGGCCATGCCGTCGATGTCGTCCATGACGGGGCGTCTGCCAATGCGGTCATCGCAGCGGAAAATTTCGATCTGGTGATCCTCGACCTCAACCTGCCGGAGATGGACGGTCTCGACGTGCTGCGCGCCATGCGCGCCCGGCAGAATCAGGCGGCCGTCCTCATCCTGACCGCGCGCGGCACGCCGGAAGAGCGGGTGAAGGGGCTCGATCTCGGCGCCGACGATTATCTGATCAAGCCCTTCGACATTGCCGAATTCGAGGCGCGCGTGCGCGTGCTGCTACGCCGCCAGGCCGGGCTGCGCTCGGCGACGGTCAGCTTCGGCGGCATCTCCTTCGATCTCAATTCCCGCACCTTTTCAGCAGGCGCCACTCCGCTCGATATTCCTGCTCGCGAGCTCGGTCTGCTCGAAATCCTCTTCATGCGGGCCGGCAAGGTCGTCGCCAAGGAAGCGATCATTCAATCGCTGACCGCCTTCGACGACGACATTTCCGCAAACGCCATCGAGCAATATGTCAGCCGCCTGCGTAAGCGCCTGTCGCCGCACGGCCTGACCGTCAAGACCGCGCGCGGCATCGGCTATTATCTCGACAAGCTGCCCGAGGCCTCATGAAAGCCGCCTATTCCCTCCGGCGCCGGCTGCTCTTCTGGCTGCTCGTCTCCACCGCCGTCATCGGTACGCTGGCCCTCGCCGATACCTATCGCGAGGCGGTCCAGACCTCCAATATCGTCTCCGACCGCGTGCTCGCCGGTTCCGCGCTGGCGATCGCCGAGCGCGTCGTCGTCGCCGAGGACGGCACGCTGCAGGTCGATATCCCCTATGTCGCACTGGAGATGCTGACCTCGGCCGCGCAGGATCGCGTCTTCTACCGCGTCGACGGCCCGCCGGGCCAATTCATCACCGGCTACCAGTCCCTGCCGGTCCTCAAGAAGACGCCGGGCGATGCCGCCGCCTTCGCCGACGATAGCTTCCGCGGCGAGCCGATCCGCATCGCCACACTCGAACGCTCGGCCTCGACAGGCATCCGCTCTGTGCCCTTCGTGGTGACGGTCGCCGAAACCACCATCGCTCGCCGGCAGCTGGCGCAGGCGATCCTCGTCCGCTCCGCACTCCGTCTCGCCTTCATGATCGCGGGCGCTGCCGTCATCGTCTGGATCTCGGTCACGGTGGCTCTGCGCCCGCTCTACAAGCTCGGCGACGCCATCGGCGAACGCAGCCCCGATGACCTGCATCCGATTGAGCAGACCGTGCCGAGCGAGGTCGAACCGCTCGTCGATACGGTGAATTCCTTCATGGTCCGCCTGCAATCGGCGCTCGATGCGCTCCGCCATTTCACCGGCAATGCCAGCCATCAGCTGCGCACCCCGCTGGCGATCATCCGCACTCAGCTCGCCCTTTCCGCCCGTGCCGGCTCGCTCGACGAGGCCCAAGCGGCGGCACTGAAGGGCGACCAGGCGGTGGCACATGCCGAACGCATCATCGCCCAGCTTCTCCTGATGGCCAAGATTGACGCCGCCACCGCCAAGGAGGCGCTCACCGCCTCCGCCATCGATCTCGCCGCCATTGCCCAGGAGATCACCGGCGAACAGATCCCGACGGCCGCTGTTGCCGGCATCGATCTCGGCTTCGAGGGCGAGAGCCCGGCGATGGTCCGCGCCGAGCCGCTGCTGATCGGCGAAATGCTGCGCAATCTTGCCGGCAATGCCATCGCCTATGCCGGTAAGGGAGCTGAGGTCACCGTCCGCATCATCGCCGCGTCAGAGACGGTCCGCCTCGAAGTCGAGGACAATGGCCCCGGTATTCCGCGCGAGAAGCTGGAAGCAGTGCGCCGGCGTTTTTCGCGCGGCAATGAGTCCGGTGCGCCCGGTGCTGGCCTCGGCCTGCCGATCGTCGAAGAAATCGCCAATCTTTTCAATGCCGCGCTGACGCTGGAGCCGGGCACAGGCGGTAAGGGCCTGAAGGCGGCGGTTACCTTTTCCAAGGCAGCGTAAAAGCCTTTGGCAATTCAAAATGCGACTGCGTCCTTTGCGCGTCTAAAACGACGCGCGGCGCTGTAGACCTTTCCGCCTTGCTTTCTTTCGCTGCATTGCACACACTGATCTCGGGAACAGCAAGCCGCACGACGATGCGAGCCGGATAAAAAGAGAAATATGTCGATCAAAGCCAGCATCTATCATCTGACGCATTACATCTATGACAAGCCGGTTCGCCTCGGCCCACAGATCATCAGACTGAAACCTGCCTCGCATTCGAAGACACGGGTGCTCAGCCACTCGCTGAAGGTCACGCCTTCCAACCATTTCGTCAATCTGCAGCAGGACCCCTACGGCAACTACCTTGCCCGCTACGTCTTTCCGGATCCGGTGACCGAGTTCAAGATCGAGGTCGATCTCGTCGCCGACATGACGGTCTACAATCCGTTCGACTTCTTCGTCGAGGAAGAGGCAACCAAGTGGCCGTTCGGATACCCCGAAACGATCCAGGAGGATCTGTCGATCTACATGACGCCGGAGCCGGCCGGTCCGCGCCTCAAGGCGCTGCTGCCGACGCTCGACTGGTCGCCCGACCAGCCGACGGTGGACATGGTCGTCGGCCTGAATGCCCGCCTGCAGCGGCAGATCGGCTATGTCATCCGCATGGAAACCGGCGTGCAGACGCCGGAGGAGACGCTGGAAAGCGCCAAGGGTTCCTGCCGCGACACCAGCTGGCTGCTCGTCCAGATCCTTCGCCATCTCGGCCTCGCCGCCCGCTTCGTCTCCGGCTACCTCATCCAGCTGACGCCGGACCTGAAGGCGCTTGACGGACCCTCCGGCACCGAAGTCGATTTCACCGACCTGCATGCCTGGGCTGAGGTCTATCTGCCTGGTGCCGGCTGGGTCGGTCTCGATCCGACCTCCGGCCTGCTGACCGGGGAAAGCCACATCCCGCTTGCCGCCACACCGCATTTCCGAAATGCCGCTCCGATTTCCGGCGGTTATTTCGGCGAGGCCGAAACCGAATTCGCCTTCGACATGAAGGTATCGCGCGTCGCCGAGCACCCGCGCATCACCAAGCCCTTCTCCGATGAGAGCTGGGACGAACTCAACGAACTCGGCGAGAAGGTCGATCGTGTCCTCGAAGCCGAGGACGTGCATCTGACGATGGGCGGCGAACCGACCTTCGTTTCGATCGACGATTTCCAGTCCGAGGAGTGGAACACCGCCGCCGTCGGCCCGACCAAGCGCGAAAAGGCCGACGTCCTGATCCGCAAGCTGCAAGAACGCTTCGCCCCCGGTGGTTTCCTGCATTACGGCCAGGGCAAATGGTATCCGGGCGAAAGCCTGCCGCGCTGGACCTTCTCGCTCTACTGGCGCCGCGACGGCAAGCCGGTCTGGCAGAACCTCGATCTGGTCGCCGCCGAAGGCAAGGATACCGGCGTTACCGCCGAGGATGCCGAAAAGCTCCTGACGGCGATCGCCAAGGAGCTGGCGATCAAGCCTGACATGGTGCAGCCGGCCTATGAAGATCCGGCCGACTGGATCATCAAGGAAGGCAACCTTCCCGAAAATGTCGATCCGGCGAATTCGAAGCTGAAGGATCCTGAGGAACGCAACCGCATCGCCCGCGTCTTCGCCCGCGGCCTGACCGTCGCGACCGGCTACATTCTTCCGGTCCAGGCATGGAACGCCAAGGCAGCGGAAAGCCGAGTCTGGGTCAGCGAGAAATGGCGCACCCGCCGCGGCAAGATCTTCCTCGTCCCGGGCGACAGTCCGATCGGTTACCGCCTGCCGCTCGGCACGTTGCCCTATGTTGCCCCGGCGCGTTACCCCTATATCCACCCCGCCGATCCGACGATCCCGCGCGAACCGCTGCCTGATGTCTTTGTACCGGCCGGCCGCGCCATGCCGGAAGCCTCTTTCCATGCCGATGAGAGCAATCGCGGCCGTGTCGAACAGACGCTCGGCGAACTCCGCGGTGCCGTGCGCACCGCCATGTCGGTCGAGCCGCGCGACGGCAGGCTCTGCATCTTCATGCCGCCGGTCGAGCGCATCGAGGATTATCTCGAGCTGATCGCCGCAGCCGAAAACGCCGCAGCCGAACTCAAGCTTCCCGTCCATATCGAAGGTTATCCGCCGCCGCAGGACGAGCGCATCAACGTCATCCGCGTCGCCCCGGATCCCGGCGTCATTGAGGTCAACATTCATCCGGCCTCGAACTGGAAGGACTGCGTCGACATTACGACCGCGATCTACGAGGAAGCGCGCGCCACCCGGCTCGGCGCCGACAAGTTCATGATCGACGGTCGCCACACCGGCACCGGCGGCGGCAACCATGTCGTCGTAGGCGCGGCCAATCCGAACAACAGCCCCTTCCTGCGCCGTCCCGATCTGTTGAAGAGCGTCGTCCTCCACTGGCAGCGTCATCCCTCTCTCTCCTACCTCTTCTCCGGCATGTTCATCGGCCCGACCAGCCAGGCGCCGCGCATCGACGAGGCTCGTCACGACAGCCTCTATGAGCTGGAGATCGCCATGGCGCAGATCGCTGCCCCCGGCAGCGGCCAGCAACCGCTGCCCTGGCTCGTTGACCGCCTGTTCCGTAACCTTTTGACCGACGTCACCGGCAATACCCACCGTGCCGAGATCTGCATCGATAAGCTGTTCTCGCCCGACGGCCCGACCGGACGGCTCGGCCTCATCGAGTTCCGCGGCTTCGAGATGCCGCCGAATGCGCGCATGTCGCTTGCCCAGCAATTGCTGGTGCGCGCGCTGATCGCTCGTTTTTGGGTCAACCCGGTCGACGGCAACTTCGTCCGCTGGGGCACGACCCTGCACGACCGTTTCATGCTGCCGCATTTCGTCTGGACCGATTTCCTCGACGTGCTCGCCGACCTTCGCCAAAACGGCTTCGACGTCAGCCCGGAATGGTTCAAGGCCCAGCTCGAATTCCGCTTCCCCTTCTGCGGCGAAGTCGAATACGAGGGCTCGAAGCTCGAACTGCGCCAGGCGCTGGAGCCTTGGCATGTCATGGGCGAGGAAGGCGCGCCGGGCGGCACCGTCCGATACGTCGACAGCTCCGTCGAACGCCTTCAGGTGCGGCTCGAAACCAGCAATACCGCGCGTTATACCGTCACCTGCAATGGCCGCACCCTGCCGCTGACGCCGACCGGCACCGCTGGCGTGTCGGTCGCCGGCGTCCGTTACAAGGCGTGGCAGCCATCCTCCGGTCTGCATCCTGTCCTGCCGATCAACACGCCTTTGACGTTTGACATTTATGATACATGGTCGAAGCGTTCGATCGGCGGCTGCATCTATCATGTTGCCCATCCGGGCGGCCGGACCTATGACACCTTCCCGGTCAACGGCAACGAAGCGGAAGCAAGGCGGCTCGCCCGCTTCGAGCCGTGGGGACATACGGCGGGCGGTTATATCCCGCACGCCGAGACGGGTTCGCTTGAATTCCCGCTGACGCTGGATCTGAGGCGGCCCGCCGGAATTTAAGGCCGAGGGTTAGGGCCGGGGGTTGGGGTTCAGTTTTGATGGGTAAGAGGCCGGCAGCGGAGCGCAGGGGAGAGGCAGAGGTCCGCATCGCCAAGGGTGCGGCCTTCGGCTATGCGCCGCTTCCTGGCACCGCTGACGAGATGGTCGACAACAAAGGCGCAGTCCGCCCCGTCTGGCAGAATTTCCTCTCGCATCTGAGCGCAATGCCGGAAAAGGATCTCGCCGAGCGTTTTGCCCGCGCCGACCGCTACCTGCGCGATGCCGGCGTCTTCTACCGCGCCTATGGCAGCAAGGGCACCGGCGAACGCGCCTGGCCGATTTCGCATATCCCGGTGCTGATCGACGAGCGCGAATGGAAGACGCTGTCGGCGGGGCTCGTCCAGCGCGCCGACCTGCTGGAGGCGATCGTTGCCGATATTTACGGCGACAACCGGCTGGTGGAGGAAGGGGTCCTGCCGCCGGCGCTGATGGCCGCCAATCCCGAATTCCAGCGCCCGCTCGCCGGTATCCGGCCGGGCTCCGGCCATTATCTGCATTTCTGCGCCTTCGAGATCGGCCGCGGACCTGACGGCAACTGGTGGGTGCTGGCCGACAGGACGCAGGCACCGTCTGGCGCCGGTTTCGCGCTGGAAAGCCGCGTCGCGACGACCCGGGCCTTCTCGGATATCTACGCCGAAACCCCGGTCCACCGCCTCGCCTCCTTCTTCGGCGCCTTCCGCGACGCACTACAGGGTATGAAACATTCGGGCGACGACCGCATCGCCGTGCTGACGCCCGGCCCGGCCAACGAGACCTATTACGAGCACGCCTACATCGCCCGCTATCTCGGTCTCATGCTGCTCGAAGGCGAGGACCTCACTGTCGTGAAGGGCCGCGTCATGGTGCGCACCGTTGCCGGCCTGAAGCCGATCGGGGTGCTCTGGCGCCGTCTCGATTCGGCCTTTGCCGACCCGCTGGAGCTGAACCAGAATTCGCATATCGGCACGCCCGGCCTGGTGGAAGCGCTGCGCGCCGAAAGCCTCACCATCGTCAATGCGCTCGGCACCGGCGTTCTCGAAACCCGGGCGCTTCTGGCCTTCATGCCGACCATCTGCCACCGTCTGCTGGGGGAAGATCTGCAATTGCCCTCGATCGCTACCTGGTGGTGTGGCCAGAAGGAAGAGCGCGAGCACGTCGCAAAGAACATCGAGAAGATGGTGATCGGCCCGGCCTATTCCCGAGCACCCTTCTTCGACGACAACGGCGAGTCCGTGCTCGGCTCGTCGCTGCGTGCGACCGCCAAGGATTCCATCACCGACTGGCTGAGTTCGGACGGCCCGAAACTGGTCGGCCAGGAGGTCGTCACGCTGTCGACGACGCCCGCCTGGGTGGACGGCAAGCTCGTGCCGCGGCCGATGTCGCTGCGCGTCTTTGCCGCCCGCACGGCAAACGGCTGGCAGATCATGCCCGGCGGCTTTGCCCGTATCGGCTCCGGCGCCGATGTCGCGGCGATCGCCATGCAGTCGGGCGGAGCGGCCGCCGACGTCTGGATCGTCAGCGACAAGCCGGTCGAGCGCCACACGCTGCTGCCGGCCGAGGGCAGCTTTACCCGCAACATGCCGGGCAGCCTGCCAAGCCGGGCAGCCGACAATTTGTTCTGGCTCGGCCGTTACATCGAACGTGCCGAAGGGGCGCTGCGCATCCTGCGCGCCTGGCATGCGCGTTACGCCGAAGCTGCCGATCCGAGCCAGCCGCTGCTCGCCGATGTCTCCGAGTATCTCACGGCCGTCGATATCGATACCGCCGAACCCGTGCCGGAAACGCTCTTGCGCAACATCGACAGCGCCGTTTATTCGGCGAGCAACATCCGCGACCGTTTCTCCCCGGACGGCTGGCTGGCACTCAACGATCTCGCCAAAACCGCCCGCCGCTTTCACGTCACCGTCGCTGCCGGCGACGACGCCAGCCATGCGATGACGATCCTTCTGCGCAAGCTCGCGGGCTTCGCCGGTCTCGTGCACGAGAACATGTACCGCTTCACCGGCTGGCGCTTCCTCTCGCTCGGCCGCTATATCGAGCGCGGCCTGCACATGACGCGCCTGCTCGGCCACATGTCCGGCCCGGAAGCGCCCGACGGCGCGCTCGACATGCTGCTCGAAATCGGCGACAGCGTCATGACCCATCGCCGCCGCTACAACGTCAACACGGCGCGGCTGACCGTCACCGACCTGCTGGCGCTCGACCCTCTCAATCCCCGCTCGGTCCTTTTCCAGGTGAACGAGATCCACCATGAAGTCGAGCAGTTGCCGAATGCCCTGATCAACGGCCAGATGTCGCCCTTCTACCGCGAAGCGATGCGGCTCCATTCCGGCCTGGCGGTGATGACGCCGGAGGGCATGGGGGCCGAGGTCTATCAACGGCTAGAACGCGAATTGGAGCAGCTTTCCGATCTGCTCGCCCAAACCTATCTCGGGTGACGGCGATGCTCTACGATCTCTCCCTCCGCATGGGTTACATCTACGACGTGCCGGCCTCCGGCGCTCGCCACGTCATGCGCCTGATGCCGCTGTCGCTGACCAATCGACAGCGCCTGGTCGCCGGCTCGATCACCATCTCGCCGACGCCGGACGAGCAGTCGCATTTCGTCGATTTCTTCCATAATCCCACCACCTCCTTCATGCTGCGCGCGCCGCACGAGACGCTCGACATTCGCATGCAGGCCCGCGTGCAGGTGGAAAGCCAGCCGATCGCCGCCGATTTCTCGCCGCTGCTTGCCGACCTGCCGGAGGAGGTCGCCGGAATCTGGTCGCTGGCGCCGGATTCGCCGCACCATTTCCTTGGCGACAGCCCGCGCCTGACCCAAGCCCGCGAGATCGCCGACTATGCGCAAAGCTGGGCCGTGCCTGATCTGACGGCGATGCAGATCGCCCATGCGCTCTGTAGCCGGATCAACAAGGATTTCACCTACGATCCTGACGCGACAACGGTGGACACGACGCCGCTCGAGGCGTTCAGATTGAAGCGCGGCGTCTGCCAGGATTTCACCCACATCATGATCCTGGCGCTTAGAAGCCTCGGCATTCCGGCCGGCTACGTCTCCGGCTTCCTGCGCACCATCCCGCCGCCCGGCAAGGAACGGCTGGAAGGGGCGGACGCCATGCATGCCTGGGTCAGGATCTGGTGCGGCGAGACGAACGGCTGGATCGAGCTCGACCCGACCAACGACATCCCCGCCGGCACAGACCACATCGTGGTCGCCTATGGCCGGGACTATTCCGACGTCGTTCCCGTCATCGGCGTATTGAAAAGTTATGGCGGCCAACGCGCCGTCCAGGCGGTCGACGTGATCCCACTGAAATAATCCCAAAACTGGAAAAATCCGACGATTCGTTAAAATTGTATTGACGCCGTAAGGACAGCGGAAAGGAGGAGCGTGCCTAATATCACCGCACAGGGCCTCCTACACGGGTGAACATGATGAGCACCTCCTTTTTGCATCCCTGCCTGCGTCGCATGCTTGGCGACCGTGGCGGTAATTTCGGTATAATGACGGCGATCGTATTGCCCGTCCTCTTTGGTGCTGCCGGCATGGCGATCCAGGTGGGCGACCTATTGCTCTCGAAACAGCAATTGCAGGAAGCCGCCGATTCTGCCGCGCTGGCAACCGCGACCGCCCTGGCAAACGGCACGATCCAAACCTCGCAGGCCGAGGCCTTCGCGCGGGATTTCGTCGCCGGACAAATGGCGAATTACCTTCAGAGCGGCATCGATATCAAGAGCACGACGGGCGTCGATGTCCGGACAACGACATCGGGCAAGTCGACATCCTATCAAGTGACGGTTTCGCCCGACTACAACATCGCGGTCAATCCGCTGATGCAGACGATCGGGTTCACGACGCAGAACATTTCAACGTCGAGCACGACGACCAGCGGCAATTCGCAAACCCAAGGCTCCGTCTCGATGTTCCTCGTCCTCGACAGATCCGGCTCAATGGGCGAGGATACCGCGACGGTCAACGCGTCAGATCCTACGGAAGAATACAATTACGACTGCAGCGAAAAAGACAGATACGGCAACGTAACCAAGAAGAAGACCTGCACCGATACGCGTCCTCACTACTACACCAAAATCGAAGCCCTGAAGCTTGCCGTCGGCACGCTGACGGGCGAACTCGACGCAGTCGATCCCGAAAAGGAATATGTCCGCACGGGTGCCGTTTCCTACAATATCGAGATGCAGAAAGCGAAAGCGCTGGATTGGGGAACGGCCCACGTCACCAAATATGTCAACAAGCTGACGGCGACCGACGGTACGGACTCTGGCGAGGCATTCAAGACGGCCTATAATAAGCTTGCCGACGCGGCCGAAGACAAGGCGCACGTGGACAAGACGGGACAGGTTCCGACAAAATACATCGTCTTCATGACGGACGGAGACAACAACTATACCTCCGCCGACACCGAAACGAAGACGTGGTGCGACAAGGCGCGCGACGCCAAGATGCAGGTCTATACGATTGCCTTTATGGCGCCGGCGCGTGGCCAGGCTCTGCTGAGCTATTGCGCGACAGCGCCGGGCAACTATTTTCCCGCTGGCGACATGACGGCGCTCCTGAAGGCATTCAAGGAAATCGGCATGAAAGCATCCAATCAGGTCACGCGTCTGACGAACTGATACAACGCCCAGAGAAATGGGAAACGAAAAGCCGCGCCGGAACAAACCGGTGCGGCTTTTCGTTGTGCTCGTTCGGCGCATCAGATCGGGAAAAGCGATTGAAATCAAGCCCCTCGACCCGCGTGAATATGAAGGTTTCGCAATTTTTTCGTTTGTCCAAATCCTTTGTTGCAAGTGCTTAGTAACGATGCATAAACTGTCGGCTGCGCAAGCGACAAATTGATTGAATCAGGCATAACATCCTGAAACAAAATTAAAATTGGCGAGACCTGACGATGAACACTGTTTCCAAGCCGATCATCCCCTCCCCCGCCCCTCGCAGTTCAAGGCCGGAAATTCTCGCTGAAGAAATTATCGAACGTCTGACCTACCGCATCGGCAAGGATGCCAAGGTGGCAAAGCCGCATGACTGGCTGACCGCGACGATCCTGGTGGTGCGCGACCGCATCATCGACAGGTGGATGGCTTCCACCCGCGAGGTTTATGCGACCGGCGCTAAGCGCGTCTATTATCTTTCTCTCGAATTCCTGATCGGCCGGCTGATGCGCGACGCCGTTTCGAACCTCGGCCTGATGGAGGAGGTGCGCGACGCACTCGCCTCGCTCGGCGTCGACGTCAACGTCATCGCCGGCCTGGAGCCGGACGCCGCACTCGGCAACGGCGGCCTCGGCCGTCTGGCTGCCTGTTTCATGGAGAGCATGGCAACGGTCGACGTCCCGGCCTACGGCTACGGCATCCGCTATGTCCACGGCCTCTTCCGCCAGCAGTTGGCCGACGGCTGGCAGGTGGAACTGCCGGAAAACTGGCTCGCCCACGGCAATCCTTGGGAATTCGAACGCCGCGAAAGCGCCTATGAAATCGGCTTCGGCGGCGCCGTCGAATTCATCACCACCCATGACGACCAGCCGCGCTACGTCTGGAAACCGGCCGAGCGCGTCATCGCCGCCGCCTTCGACACGCCGGCCGTCGGCTGGCGCGGCAAGCGCGTCAACACGCTGCGCCTCTGGTCGGCGCAACCGATCGATCCGATCCTGCTCGATGCCTTCAACGCCGGCGACCACATCGGCGCTCTGCGCGAAAGCAACAAGGCCGAAAGCCTGACCCGGGTTCTCTATCCTGCCGACGCCACCCCGGCTGGCCAGGAACTGCGGCTGCGCCAGGAATTCTTCTTCTCGTCGGCCTCGCTGCAGGACATCCTGCGCCGCCATCTGCAGCAATACGACGATTTCACCTCGCTGCCGGACAAGGTGGCGATCCAGCTGAACGACACTCACCCCGCCGTCTCGGTCGCCGAACTCGTGCGTCTACTCTGTGACGTACACGGGATGGATTTCGACCAGGCCTGGGAAATTACCCGCCAAACCTTCTCCTACACCAACCACACGCTTTTGCCCGAAGCGTTGGAAAGCTGGGCGGTGCCACTGTTCGAGCGTCTGCTGCCGCGCCACATGCAGATCATCTATGCGATCAATGCCAAGATCCTGATCGACGCCCGCAAGGGCAAGAACTTCTCCGATGGGGAAATCCGCTCGATCTCGCTGATCGATGAAAGCGGCGACCGCCGCGTGCGCATGGGCAACCTCGCTTTCGTCGGCTCGCATTCGATCAACGGCGTTTCGGCCCTGCACACCGACCTGATGAAGGTCACGGTCTTTGCCGACCTGCACAAGCTCTATCCTAACCGCATCAACAACAAGACCAACGGCATTACGCCGCGCCGCTGGCTGCAGCAGTGCAATCCCGGTCTCACCGGCCTGATCCGCGAGGCGATCGGCGACGAATTCCTCGATGATGCCGAAAAGCTGCGTGCGCTCGACGTGCATTCTTCCGATCCGGCTTTCCAGCAGAAGTTCGCAGCGGTAAAGCGCGCCAACAAGGTGGCACTCTCCAACCTCGTCGCCAGCCGCATGGGCGTGAAGCTCGATCCGTCGGCGATGTTCGACATCCAGATCAAGCGCATCCATGAATACAAGCGCCAGCTGCTTAATATCATCGAGGCCGTCGCGCTCTACGACCAGATCCGCTCGCATCCCGAGCTCGACTGGGTGCCGCGCGTGAAACTCTTCGCCGGCAAGGCGGCGCCGAGTTATTACAATGCCAAGCTCATCATCAAGCTGATCAACGACGTCTCCCGCACGATCAACAACGACCCGTCGGTGCGCGGCCTGCTGAAGATCGTCTTCGTCCCGAACTACAATGTCTCGCTTGCCGAAGTCATGGTTCCGGCCGCCGACCTCTCGGAGCAGATCTCAACCGCCGGCATGGAAGCATCCGGCACCGGCAACATGAAATTCGGCCTCAATGGCGCGCTGACGATCGGCACGCTCGATGGCGCCAATGTCGAGATGCGCGACAATGTTGGCGAGGACAACATCGTCATCTTCGGTCTCAAGGCCGACGAGGTGTCGAAAGTCCGCAGCGATGGCCACAATCCGCGCGCCATCATCGAGGGATCGCGCGAACTCGCCCAGGCGCTTGCCGCCATCGGCTCCGGCGTCTTCTCGCCCGATGACCGCAATCGCTATACATCGCTGATCGATGGCATCTATTCGCACGATTGGTTCATGGTCGCAGCCGATTTCGACGCCTACGCCCAGGCCCAGCGCGAGGTCGACCAGATCTGGACCAACCAGTCCGCCTGGTACACCAAGACGATCAACAATACCGCGCGGATGGGCTGGTTCTCTTCCGACCGTACCATCAGGCAATATGCAGACGAAATCTGGAGAGCCGGATGAAAACGCCGAAGACCATCCCTGAAGTAAAGCTTTCCTGGGAAATTTCGGCAGATGAAATCACGGCAATCCTTGCCGGCTCGCATTCCAATCCCTTTGCCGTCCTCGGTGTGCACCAGGCCGGCGACGCCTTCGTCGCCCGGTGCTTCATCCAGGGCGCCGAGGAGGTGACCGCCATGACGCTCGACGGCGGCGTCATCGGCGAACTGAAGCAGCTCCATGCCGACGGCGTCTTTGCCGGCCCGGTTTCCCTCACAAAGCTCCAGCCGGTGCGTTACCGCGCCCGGCGCGGCGATGCCGAATGGGCAGTCACCGATCCCTACAGCTTCGGTCCGGTGCTCGGACCGATGGACGATTATTTCGCCCGCCAGGGTTCGCATCTGCGCCTGTTCGACAAGATGGGCGCCCACCTCATCAAGCACGACGGCGCCCAGGGCATCCATTTTGCCGTCTGGGCGCCGAACGCACAGCGCGTCTCCGTCGTCGGTGATTTCAACAATTGGGACGGCCGCCGCCACGTGATGCGCTTCCGTGCCGACAGCGGCATCTGGGAAATCTTTGCCCCTGACGTACCGATCGGCGTTGCCTACAAGTTCGAGATCCGCGGCCAGGACGGCGTATTGCTGCCGCTAAAGGCAGATCCCTTTGCGCGGCGCAGCGAGCTCCGACCGAAGACCGCCTCGATCACCGCCGCCGAGCTGGAGCAGGAGTGGGAAGACGAGGCCCATCTGAAGCACTGGCGCGAGACCGACAAGCGCCGCCAGCCGATCTCGATCTACGAGGTGCATGCCGCCTCCTGGCAACGCCGGCAGGACGGCACGATGCTGTCCTGGGACGAGCTCGCCTCCAGCCTCATCCCCTATTGCGCCGACATGGGCTTCACCCATATCGAATTCCTGCCGATCACCGAGTACCCCTACGACCCCTCTTGGGGTTACCAGACGACCGGCCTCTATGCGCCGACCGCTCGTTTCGGCGAGCCGGAGGGTTTTGCCCGTTTCGTCAACGGCTGCCACAAGGTCGGCATCGGCGTCATCCTCGACTGGGTGCCGGCGCATTTTCCGACCGACGAACACGGTCTCGGCTGGTTCGACGGCACGGCGCTCTACGAGCACGAAGATCCGCGCAAGGGCTTCCACCCGGACTGGAGCACGGCGATCTACAATTTCGGCCGCACCGAGGTCGTTTCCTATCTCGTTAACAACGCGCTCTACTGGGCCGAAAAATTCCACCTCGACGGTCTGCGTGTCGATGCCGTCGCTTCGATGCTCTACCTCGATTATTCGCGCAAGCACGGCGAGTGGATCCCGAACGAATATGGCGGCAACGAGAACCTCGAAGCGGTCCGTTTTCTGCAGGATCTCAACATCCGCATCTATGGCAAAAATTCCAACGTCATGACCATCGCCGAGGAATCGACCTCCTGGCCGAAAGTCTCGCAGCCCGTGCATGAAGGCGGCCTCGGTTTTGGCTTCAAGTGGAACATGGGCTTCATGCACGACACGCTGAGCTACATGAGCCGCGATCCTATCTATCGCGGCCACCATCACAACGAACTCACCTTCGGCCTGCTCTACGCCTATTCGGAAAATTTCGTCCTGCCGCTCTCGCATGACGAGGTTGTCCATGGAAAAGGCTCGCTGATCGCCAAGATGCCGGGCGACGACTGGCAGAAATTCGCCAATCTGCGTGCCTACTACGCCTATATGTGGGGCTATCCCGGCAAGAAGCTGCTGTTCATGGGCCAGGAAT
This sequence comes from Rhizobium sp. SRDI943, assembly GCF_057653695.1. NCBI lineage: Bacteria > Pseudomonadati > Pseudomonadota > Alphaproteobacteria > Hyphomicrobiales > Rhizobiaceae > Rhizobium > Rhizobium sp. SRDI943. The sequence continues at coordinate 3,727,131 of NZ_CM172787.1, forward strand.
TCGCCCAGTGGAGCGAGTGGAGCGAAGAGAAGGCACTCGACTGGAACCTGCTTCAGTATCGCATGCACGAGGGCATCCGGCGCCTGGTGCGTGACCTCAATTTCACCTATCGCAGCAAGCCGGCGCTGCATGAGCGTGACTGCGAGGGCGAAGGTTTCGAATGGCTGGTCGCCGACGACCACCAGAATTCCGTCTTTGCCTGGTTGCGTAAGGCGCCGGGCCAGAAGCCGGTCGCCGTCATCACCAATTTCACCCCTGTCTATCGCGAGAATTACTCGATCCGCCTGCCGTCCGCAGGTCGCTGGCGGGAAATCCTGAACACCGATGCCGACATCTACGGCGGCAGCGGCAAGGGCAATGGCGGGCGCGTGCAGGCCGTCGATGCCGGCGGCAACATCACCTGCTCGATTACCTTGCCGCCCTTGGCGACAATCATGCTTGAACCTGAAAATTAGTGACTGGTGGGAGGAGAAAATGGTAGAAAAGCGCGTTCAGCCACTTGCCCGCGATGCAATGGCTTATGTTCTGGCGGGCGGTAGAGGAAGCCGTCTCAAGGAACTCACCGACCGGCGTGCCAAGCCGGCCGTCTATTTCGGCGGCAAGGCCCGCATCATCGATTTCGCCCTGTCGAATGCCCTGAATTCCGGCATTCGCCGTATCGGCGTTGCCACGCAATACAAGGCGCATTCGCTGATCCGCCACATGCAGCGCGGCTGGAACTTCTTCCGCCCCGAGCGTAACGAGAGCTTTGATATTCTGCCGGCCAGCCAGCGCGTTTCCGAGACGCAATGGTATGAAGGCACGGCCGACGCCGTCTATCAGAACATCGACATCATCCAGGATTACGGTGTCGAATACATGGTCATTCTCGCCGGCGACCACGTCTATAAGATGGACTATGAATGGATGCTGCAGCAGCACGTCGATTCCGGCGCCGACGTCACCATCGGCTGCTTGGAAGTGCCGCGCATGGAAGCGGTCGGCTTTGGCGTCATGCATGTCAACGACAAGGACGAGATCATCGCCTTCGTCGAGAAACCGGCCGATCCGCCGCCCATTCCCGACAAGCCGGATTTCGCCCTCGCCTCGATGGGCATCTATGTCTTCCACACCAAGTTCCTGCTCGATGCGCTGCGCCGCGACGCCGCCGATCCGACCTCGAGCCGCGACTTCGGCAAGGACATCATCCCCTATATCGTCAAGAACGGTAAGGCGGTCGCCCACCGCTTCGCCAAGTCCTGCGTCCGTTCCGATTTCGAGCACGAGCCCTACTGGCGCGACGTCGGCACGATTGACGCCTATTGGCAGGCCAATATCGACCTGACGGCAATCGTTCCGGAGCTCGATATCTACGACAAGTCCTGGCCGATCTGGACCTATGCCGAGATCACCCCGCCGGCGAAATTCGTCCATGACGACGAGGATCGCCGCGGCTCGGCCACCTCCTCCGTTGTGTCAGGCGATTGCATCATCTCAGGCGCCATGCTCAACAACAGCCTGCTCTTCACCGGCGTCAGGGCCAACTCCTTCTCCAAGTTGGAAGGAGCGGTCGTCCTGCCGAACGTGAAGGTCGGACGGCGCGCGCAGCTCAAGAATGTGGTCATCGACCATGGTGTCGTCATTCCGGAAGGTCTGGTCGTCGGCGAGGATCCCGAGCTCGATGCCAAGCGCTTCCGGCGGACGGAAAGCGGCATCTGCCTGATCACGCAACCGATGATCGACAAGCTGGATATCTGACTTATGAAAGTTCTTTCGGTTTCGTCCGAAGTCTTCCCTTTGATCAAGACAGGGGGTCTGGCCGATGTGTCCGGCGCCCTGCCGATTGCTCTGAAAGCCTTCGGGGTCGAGACCAAGACCCTTCTACCCGGCTATCCTGCCGTCATGAAGGCCATTCGCGACGCCGTCGTCAGGCTCGAATTCCCCGACCTGCTCGGTGAACGGGCGACCGTACTCGAGGTCCAGCACGAGGGCCTCGATCTGCTCATCCTCGATGCGCCGGCTTATTACGACAGGCCGGGCGGGCCCTATCTCGATCCGCTCGGCAAGGACTATCCCGACAACTGGCGTCGTTTCGCTGCTCTGTCGCTCGCCGCCTCCGAGATCGCCGCCGGCCTGCTGCCCGGCTGGCGGCCGGATCTCGTCCACACCCACGACTGGCAGGCGGCGCTGACGTCGGTCTATATGCGCTACTACCCGACGCCGGAATTGCCGAGCGTGCTGACCATCCACAACATCGCCTTCCAGGGCCAGTTCGGTTCCGAGATTTTCTCCGGCCTGCGCCTGCCTGCCCATGCCTTCGCCACCGAAAGCGTCGAATATTACGGCACTGTCGGCTTCCTCAAGGGCGGCCTGAAGACCGCCCATGCGATCACGACGGTCAGCCCGACCTATGCCGATGAGATTCTGACGTCGGAATTCGGCATGGGGCTGGAGGGCGTCATCGCCAGCCGCGTCGACGATCTGCACGGCATCGTCAACGGCATCGACACCGATATCTGGAACCCGGCGACCGATCCTGTCGTCCACACCCACTACGGCTCGACGACGCTGAAGAACCGCGAAGAGAACCGTCGCTCGATCGCCGAGTTCTTCCACCTCGACAATGACGACGCCCCGATCTTCTGCGTCATCAGCCGTCTCACCTGGCAGAAGGGTATGGATGTCGTCGCCAACATCGCCGACGAGATCGTCGCCATGGGCGGCAAGCTCGTCGTGCTCGGGTCCGGCGAAGCCGCCCTTGAAGGCGCGCTGCTCGCCTCCGCCAGCCGCCATCCCGGCCGCATCGGCGTTTCGATCGGCTACAACGAACCGATGTCGCACCTGATGCAGGCCGGCTGCGATGCGATCATCATCCCCTCGCGCTTCGAACCCTGCGGCCTGACCCAGCTTTACGGCCTGCGTTACGGCTGCGTGCCGATCGTCGCCCGCACCGGCGGGTTGAATGACACCGTGATCGACGCCAATCACGCCGCACTTGCAGCGAAAGTCGCAACCGGCATACAATTTGCCCCCGTGACAGAAACAGGCATGCTACAGGCAATCCGCCGTGCGATGCATTTTTATCGGGACCGAAAACTCTGGACCCAATTGCAAAAGCAGGGCATGAAATCGGATGTCTCCTGGGAGAAGAGCGCCGAACGCTACGCTGCCCTCTATTCAAGCCTCGTCTCGAAAGGCATGTGACCTAAAATGATCAAGTCCGTCTCCACCACGCCCTATCTGGACCAGAAACCCGGCACGTCGGGCCTGCGCAAGAAGGTTCCGGTCTTCCAGCAGCCGAACTATGCGGAGAACTTCATCCAGTCGATCTTCGATTCGCTGGAAGGCTATCAGGGCAAGTGCCTCGTCATCGGCGGCGACGGACGCTACTACAATCGCGAGGTCATCCAGAAGGCGGTCAAGATGGCCGCGGCCAATGGCTTCGGCAAGGTCATGGTCGGCAAGGGCGGTATCCTGTCGACGCCGGCCGCTTCCCACATCATTCGCAAATACAAGGCTTTCGGCGGCATCATCCTCTCCGCCAGCCACAATCCCGGCGGCCCGACCGAAGACTTCGGCATCAAGTACAACATCAACAATGGCGGCCCGGCGCCGGAAAAGATCACCGACGCGATCTATGCGCGCTCCAAGACGATCGACAGCTACAAGATCGCCGATTTCGCAGACGTCAATCTCGACCGCATCGGCAAGGACGAGCTTCCCGGCGGCACGATCCTCTCGGTCATCGATCCGGTCGAGGATTATGCCGCGCTGATGGAAGAGCTGTTCGATTTCGGCGCCATCCGCAACCTGATCAGCCTCGGCTTCCGCATTGCCTTCGATGGGATGAGCGCCGTCACCGGTCCCTATGCCAAGGAAATCTTCGAGAATCGTCTCGGCGCTCCCTCGGGTTCGGTGCGCAACTTCATGCCGCTGCCGGATTTCGGCGGCCATCATCCGGACCCGAACCCGGTGCACTGCAAGGAACTCTTCGACGAAATGATGGGCGATGACGCGCCCGATTTCGGCGCCGCTTCCGACGGCGACGGCGACCGCAACCTCATTATCGGCCGCGGCATCTTCGTCACGCCGTCCGACAGCCTGGCGATCCTTGCCGCCAACGCCAATCTCGCCCCCGGCTATTCCGGCGGCCTCGCCGGCATCGCCCGCTCGATGCCGACATCGGGTGCTGCCGACCGCGTCGCCGAAAAGCGCGGCATCGGCATGTATGAAACGCCGACCGGCTGGAAGTTCTTCGGCAACCTGCTCGACGCCGGCATGGCGACGATCTGCGGTGAGGAAAGCTCCGGCACCGGTTCCAGCCACGTCCGCGAAAAGGATGGCCTCTGGGCCGTGCTGCTGTGGCTGAACATTCTTGCCGTGCGCGGCGAGAGCGTCGCCGATATCGTCACCCAGCATTGGCAGACCTACGGCCGCAACTATTATTCGCGCCATGATTATGAAGGTCTCGACACCGATGCGGCGAACGGCCTGGTGGATAATCTCCGCAGCCAGCTTCCCACCCTGCCCGGCGAGAGCTTCGGCAACCTGAAGGTCGAGAAGGCCGACGACTTCGCCTATCACGATCCGATCGACAAATCGGTGAGCGAGCATCAAGGCATCCGCGTGCTCTTCGAAGGCGGCTCCCGCGTCGTCTTCCGCCTGTCCGGCACCGGCACGTCTGGCGCAACCTTGCGCGTCTATATCGAGCGCTACGAGCCGGATTCGACTCGTCACAACATCGAAACGCAAGAAGCGCTCGCCGATCTGATCGCCGCCGCCGAAAGCATAGCCAGCATTCGTGAACGCACGGGACGCGATGCGCCAACCGTGATCACCTGATCCGGGGGGAACATGCGGGGGAACAGTTCGGCGCAAGCCGGCGCGATCGTCTTCGAGACCGGCGTCGAATTTGCCGTATGGTCGCATCATGCCGCACAGATCGAACTCTGCCTCTTCGAGGATGACGGCAACAGGGAATTCGCGCGCCTGCCGATGGCGCGCGACAGCAACCACATCCATCGACTGTTTGTCGACGGATTGAAGGCGGGCGCGCGCTACGGCTATCGCGCCGACGGTATTTATGCGCCCGATAACGGCCTCTGGTTCGATCCCTCCAAACTGCTGATCGATCCCTACGCCAAGGAGATCGATAGGCCGTTCCGCTACGATCCCCGCCTCGGCATCTATGGCGAGGACAGCCAGGATCTGATGCCGAAGGCGATTGTCACCACCGATACCCGAGCCGCGATCAGCAAGCCGCTCTTCAAACCGGGCGGCTTTATCTATGAGGTGGCGGTACGGCCCTTCACCATTCTCCATCCCGACGTGCCGGAGGCTGAGCGCGGCACGGTCGCAGCGCTTGCCCATCCCTCCGTCGTCGCACATCTGAAGCGGATCGGTGTCGATGCCGTCGAACTGATGCCGATCACCGCCTGGATCGACGAACGCCACCTTCCGCCGCTCGGCCTCACCAACGGCTGGGGCTACAATCCCGTCGCCTTCATGGCGCTCGACCCGCGGCTCGTGCCTGGCGGCATGACCGAGTTGCGCCAGACGGTCGCGGCCCTCCATGCCGAAGGCATCGCCGTCATCCTCGACCTCGTCTTCAACCATACCGGCGAGAGCGACCGTTACGGCGCGACGCTGTCGCTGCGCGGCCTCGACAACCTGCATTATTATCGCCACGCCCAGAATTGCCCGGGCGAACTCGTCAACGACACAGGCACCGGCAACACGCTCGCCTGCGATCATCCTGAGGTTCGCCGCCTCGTCATCGACAGCCTACGCCATTTCGTGCTCAACGCCGGCGTCGACGGTTTTCGCTTCGATCTCGCCCCGGTACTCGGCCGCACCGCGACGGGCTTCGAACGCGACGGAACACTGGCCTCGATCCTCTCCGACGATGTGCTTGCCGACCGGATCATGATCGCCGAACCCTGGGATATCGGCCCGGGCGGTTACCAGCTCGGCAATTTCCCGCCGCCCTTCCTTGAATGGAACGACCGGGTTCGCGATGATCTGCGCTGCTACTGGCGCGGCGACGATTGGAAGACCGGCGCGCTGGCAACCGCACTTGCCGGCTCCTCCGACATCTTCTCCCGCAACGACGGCAACGAGACGCGCAGCGTCAATTTTCTCGCCGCCCATGACGGCTTCACGCTGATCGATCTCGTCTCCTATGCCGCAAAGCACAACGACGCCAACGGCGAACACAATCGCGACGGCCATAACGAGAATCATTCCTGGAACAACGGCGTCGAGGGGGAAACCGTCTATCCTACGATCCGCAAGCGTCGCCGGGACGATGTGATGGCGCTGATCTCAACGCTTTTTGCCACCCGCGGCAGCATCATGCTGACGGCGGGCGACGAGGGCGGCCGCAGCCAGCACGGCAACAACAACGCCTATTGCCAGGACAACGAGATCACCTGGCTGGACTGGAAGGCGTTGGACGAGGGTCTCATCGCCCATACCGCCTTCGTTGCAGGGTTACGTCGCCGTTTCACCGTTTTCTCCGAAACGGGCTTCCTGGCGGGAAATGGCGATGTCGAATGGATTTCGCTTTCCGGCGAACCGATGAGCGTTGCCGAATGGGAGACGCCGTCGCTCTCCACCCTCGGCATGCTGTTATCGACCGGTGACCGCTCCTCTCGCGGCAGGCAGACCAGGCTTGGTGTGCTTTTCAATCGCTCGGGGAGCCGCCAATTTTTCACGCTGCCTTCTCAGAGCGAACCGGGCTGGCGCCAGTTGACCCCGGATGGAGCGAAGAAAACCGGTGGCCGTGCAACCGTCGAGCCACGCTCGATTGCCTTTTTCGTAGAAAATTGACCGCCTCCCGTCCCGCACGCAAATCCTTGTCGCAATCGTCACAAATGCACGATAAGGCTTTGCCGCGGCGGCTTATTTCACGAGGAATTCATGGTCACGGAAATTTCACTCTCCGACGTGCGGGGATTGATCGGCATGGAAACGGGCCTTTCGGATTGGGTCACCGTCGACCAGACGATGATCGACGCCTTCGCGTCGGCGACCGACGACCATCAGTTCATCCACGTTGATCCCGCACGCGCGGCGGCCGAAAGCCCCTTCGGCGGCACCATCGCCCATGGCTTCCTGACCCTGTCTCTGCTGTCGACGATGAACTACAACTGCCTGCCGAAAGTGCGCGAGCAGACTCTTGGCATCAATTACGGCTTCGATCGCGTCCGCTTCATGACGCCGGTGAAAAGCGGCGCCCGCGTTCGCGGTCGCTTCCTGCTTTCCGAAGCCCGCTTCCGCGGCGCCGGCATGCTGATGACCACCTATGACGTTACGATCGAGATCGAAAACGAGAAGAAGCCGGCACTGACGGCAAAATGGATCACCATCATCCAATTCGACCCGAAGGACCGTCCCGCGGACATCTGAGCAAAATCGCTTTGTTATTCGGCCGAATTGAACACGGCTTCGAGAGCATGTCCGTCGGGATCCATGACGAACGCCGCATAATAGTGCTCACCGTAATGAGACCGCAGGCCGGGACGGCCATTGTCGCTGCCGCCATGCGCGATTGCCGCCGCATAAAACTGATCGACTGCCTGGCGGTTCGGCGCGGCAAACGCCAGATGAAAACCCGGGCCGGGCGCACGCTGGCCATCCGGGCGATGCTTGATCGCCAGCTTGTCCCCGCCGCCGGGAAGGCCGTAGCCGATTGCCTCCCCTGTTTGCCCTGGCCTGATATCGTCCCAGACCCTGATATAGCCGAGCGCGGCAAGGGCGGCATCGTAAAATGCCGCCGACCGCTCGATATCGGAAACACCGAGGGAGACATGGTGCAGCATTCGCTTACCCCTTGAATGAGCGCACGCCCGCGATTTGCTGAGACTCAGTGCCCAGCGTCTTCAGCCGCCTCGTTCAGCAGCCCGAAGACATAATCCGAAAACGACCGCCAGCACTCCACCCGGAACGTGTCTTCTTCCGTACGGAAAAGCACGATTTCCGCCTTGCCGAAGACCGTGCGCGATGCGGCGCCGATCGGAAAGGAAGAAAGCGACAGATCCTGTGGGCAGCCGCCCGAAAGCGTCGCCTCGGCACCCGGTCCCGAAACGATGATCGCGACATTGCGGTGGGAAACGTCGGTCGCCGAATGCAGCGTACCGGCGGCGGAAAGTGCAGCCATCAGACCGGCGCCGGCCTCATCGATCACCAGCCACTCGTCCGGGCCAATCCAGAGCGCCGATCGGGCGCCGGCCCGGCCGGATGTCTTCGGAGCATCCGGCAGCGTCAGGCCGAGAGCAGAAGAAAGTGCCGAGAGCGATTCCGCCGGCGCGCGTAGCGCCACCCGGCTGGCCGTGGGTGCGGTCGTCAACCGCACCGCTGCGGAGCCGCCGAGACGTCCGGCCAGCGCCGGTTTGCGAATTGCGACATCAGCCATGGATGCGCCCCCCTTCCTTGTCAAAGAATACCAGATCCGTCACTTCGACGGCGATCGTCCGGTCCGGCATCGGCACATAGAGCGTTTCGCCCATCCGCGCCCGGCCGCCGGCGACGAGCGCGAAGGCAATCGACCTGCCGCAATTGTCCGACCAATAGGCTGATGTGACGTGGCCGAGCATGGTCATCGGCTTCGGCTCGTTCGGGCTCGCGACGATCTGCGCGCCTTCTTCGAGCACCAGCTTCGGGTCCTTGGTGACGAGGCCGACGAGCTGTTTGCGCCCGTCCTTGACGAGATCCGGCCGCTTCAACCCGCGGATGCCGACGAAATCCGTCTTTTTCTTCGAAACCGCCCAGGAAAGTCCGGCGTCATCGGGGGTCACCGTCCCATCGGTATCCTGCCCGACGATGATGTAACCCTTCTCGGCGCGAAGAACGTGCATCGTCTCCGTGCCGTAGACGCAGGCGCCGAGCGGCTCAGCATTGGCCCAGACCGCTTCGAGAACCGACTGGCCGTAATCGGCCGGCACATTGATTTCGAAGCCGGTTTCACCGGTGAAAGAGACGCGGAAGAGCCGCGCCGGCACGCCGCAAACCGTGCACTCGGCAACGCTCATATGCGGGAAGGCCTCGTTCGAAAGATCGAGCCCTTCGACCAGCGGCGCGACGATCTCGCGCGCCTTCGGTCCCTGCACGGCGATGACAGCCCATTGTTCGGTCACCGAAGTCAGCCATACCTTCAGATGCGGGAATTCCGTCTGCAGGTAATCTTCCATGTGATGGAGAACACGCGGCGCGCCGCCGGTGGTCGTCGTCACATGGAAACGGTCGTCCGCCAGGCGTCCGACAACGCCGTCGTCATAAACGAAACCGTCCTCGCGGGTCATGATACCGTAGCGGGCCTTGCCGGGCTTCAGCGTGTCCCAAGCATTGGTGTAGATGAGGTTGAGAAATTCCGCCGCATCCGGCCCCACCACCTCGATCTTGCCGAGCGTCGAGGCGTCGAAGATACCGGCCGCCTCGCGTGCCGTCCGGCATTCGCGAGCCACCGCCTGATGCATGGTCTCGCCGGCCTGCGGATAGAACCAGGCACGCTTCCAGTTGCCGACATCCTCGAAGACCGCGCCATGGGCTTCTTCCCAGGCATGCAGCGGCGTCTTGCGCGTCGGATCGAACAGCTCTCCGCGCGAATGACCGATCAGCGTACCGTAGGTAACCGGCGTATAGGGCGCACGGAAGGTGGTGAGGCCGACCTGCGGGATTTCCTTGCCGAGCATTTCAGCGGCAATCGCCAGGCCATGCATGTTGGAGAGCTTGCCCTGGTCCGAGGCCATGCCGTTGGTCGTGAAGCGCTTGATATGCTCGATCGAATGCATGCCCTCGCGCACGGCAAGGCGGATATCCTTGGCGCAGACGTCATGCTGGAAATCGATAAAGGCCTTGGCGTTGGTCTTCGGCCCGGCGCCTTCGGCAGCACCAATCATGCCGCCCGTCCAGTCATAGGCCTGTTCGGCCGAAATTGCGATCTTCTCGCCACTGCTTCTGCCGGTGGCCTGCGCCATCAGTTCGCCGGCGGCAAGCGACTCCTCGATCGTCCGCTGCAGGTCGTCGGTGCCGTTGCACGCGCCGACCGAGAGGCAGTCCTGCGCATAGGAGCCGGGCAGGAAACGCTGGCTTTCGGCATCGAAGGCCACTTTGCCGCGCGACTGCGAGAACAGATGGACGGACGGCGTCCAGCCGGCCGAAACCAGCAGCGCATCGACCGCGATCTTGCGCGGCGAACCGCCGCCGTTGCGCGCCACCGTCATCGACGAGATGCGCAGCCGTCCCGAGGTGTTGACGACCGATTGGCCGGCCAGAACATCGATGCCGAGCGTACGCGCCTCCTCCAGCACCGCCGCTCCCGGCGTCTGCCTGCAATCGACGATGGCGGCGATCGAAACACCGGATCGTTTCAGGTCGAAAGCCGCCTCATAGGCCGAGTCGTGCGCCGTGTAGATGCCGACTTTGGCCCCGACCGCAACGCCGTAATGATTGAGATACATCCGCCCCGCCGAGGCGAGCATGATGCCCGGCCGGTCGTTGTTCGGAAACACCATGTGCCGCTCGATCGCGCCGGTGGCAAGGATCACCCGCTTGGCCCGGACCTGCCAAAGCCGCTCGCGCGGCAGATCGCGGGAAGGCTTGGCAATATGATCGGTGACGCGCTCGGCAAGACCGACGAAATTGTGGTTGTAGTAGCCGAAGGCGGTCGTGCGGGTGAGCACTTCGACATTATCCATCGCCTTCAGCCGCGCCACGGCCTTCTGTGCCCAGCTATTGCCGTCCTGTCCGTCGATCCTCACGCCGGCATCGTAGCGCAATGCCCCGCCCGCTTCCGCCTGCTCGTCGCAAAGGATCACGCGGGCGCCGGTCTCGGCCGCAGCCAGCGCCGCCGAAAGCCCGGCAACACCGGCGCCGACCACCAGCACGTCGCAATGGGCATAGCGGCTGGCATAATGGTCCGGATCCTCCTCCGTCGGTGCGACGCCGAGGCCGGCGGCACGACGGATGAGCGGTTCGTAGACGTGTTTCCAGGCGGCGCGCGGCCACATGAAGGTCTTGTAGTAGAAACCAGCGGCAAAGAACGGCGACATCAGGTTGTTGACCGCACCGACGTCGAAGGCAAGCGAGGGCCAGCGGTTTTGCGAGCTGACGATCATGCCGTCGAAGACTTCCTGCACGGTGGCGCGCACGTTCGGCTGCTTGCGCGCCGTATCGCGGGAAACGTCGATCAGCGCGTTCGGCTCTTCGGCCCCTGCCGACAGAATACCGCGGGCCCGGTGATATTTGAACGAACGGCCGATGAGATGCACGCCGTTGGCGATCAGCGCCGAGGCGACGGTATCACCTTCGAGCGCCGTATAACTCTTGCCGTCGAAGCTGAAGCGCGCGGTCCTGGCCGGTGTCAGGCGCCCCTTGCCTGCGATACGGTTCACGCCGCTCATTGCGCCTCTCCTTCCACGGCTTCATATGTCTCGACAGGCCCATGCTGCTTGGCCGCCGCACCGATCTCAGGCTTTGGCTCCCCCGCCTTGTAGGTCATGATGAACTTGTCGCTCACCGTATCGCGCGCCGCGTTGAAGAAGCGCCCGCAGCCGTGAATATGCCGCCAGCGCTCGAAGATCAGCCCCTTCGGATTGTCGCGGATAAAGAAATAAGACTCGAATTCCTCGTCCGAAATCGAGGCGATATCGGCGGGCCGCGCGATATGCGCGTCACCTGCGCCACGGAATTCGAGCTCGGAGCGCTCTTCCTGACAGTAGGGGCAATAGATCAGCAGCATGTGTTACCCGTCTTAGAGTTCCGACCCGGAAACATTGGTTCCCGGAGGTTGATTGCAGAGACGCTTTCCCATCGTCACATAGGGAATGAGGCGCTTGAGAAGCTGTTCGAAATTGTCATAGGGCTCCAGCACATCGGTCATGCCGATATTCGCAAAAGCCATCTTGGCGATATCGTTGTCGATCACGAAGGCACGTCCCGGCGTTCCGCCGACCTCAGGCACGAAATAAACGGCTGGTTGGCGCAGGATCATCGCGCAAAGCAGCGTGCCGCTCTCGGCAACGAAGGGCCATTCGCTTTCGCCGGCAACCCTGTGGATCTTCTGCAGGCGGAAATCTCCGACGCCGGGAAAGACGTCACCGGCCGGCATTGCCGCGCCACTGATCCCGATCGTCAGGAGAGCCGCCGTCCACATCAGTGTGCCACCGCCGCCGCCGCCGCCTCGTCGATCAGCCGGCCACTGCGGAAACGATCCAGCGTCAGCCCGGCATTGAATTTGTGCGGCTCGTCGCGGGCAATCAGATGCGCGAAGAGATTGGCCGAGCCCGGCGTCGCCTTGAAGCCGCCGGTGCCCCAGCCGCAATTGACGTAAAGCCCGGGAACCGGCGTCTTCGACTGGATCGCCGAACGATCCGGCGTATTGTCGACGATGCCGCCCCATTGCCGCATCATCTTGACGCGCCGGAACATCGGGAAGAGCTCGCAGATAGCGTCGAGCGTGTGCGTGATGATCTGCAGCCCGCCGGTCTGGGAATAGGAATTATACTGGTCGGTGCCGGCGCCGATGACCAGCTCTCCCTTGTCGGACTGGGAGATATAGGCATGCACCGTGTTCGACATGACGACGCAGGGAAAGATCGGCTTCAGCGGCTCGGAGACCAGCGCCTGCAGAGGGCTCGATTGCAGCGGCACGCGCACACCAGCCATCTGCATGATTGTTGTCGTATGGCCGGCCGCCGAGACGGCGATCTTTCTGGCGCCGATGAAGCCACGCGAGGTCTCGACCCCGGTCACCTGTCCGTCCGGACCGCGCCGGATGCCGGTCACTTCACAATTCTGGATGATGTGCACCCCGCGGTCTGAGGCCGCCCGCGCATAACCCCAGGCGACCGCGTCGTGCCTGGCCGTGCCGCCGCGCCGCTGCAGTGCTGCGCCGTTGATCGGGTAGCGCGCGCTGGCCGAGATATCGAGCGGCGGACAATAGGCCCTCGCCTGCTCCGGCGTCAGCCATTCATTGTCGATGCCGTAGAGCCGGTTGGCATGGATATGCCGCTTGAAGGACTGCTGGTCGTGAATATTGTGCGAAAGCATCATCACGCCGCGCGGCGAATACATCACATTGTAGTTGAGCTCCTGGGAAAGCCCTTCCCAGAGCTTCATCGAATGCTCGTAAATGTGCATGCTCTCTTCGTAGAGATAGTTCGAGCGGATGATGGTGGTGTTGCGCCCGGTATTGCCGCCGCCGAGCCAGCCCTTCTCGATCACCGCCACATTGGTGATGCCGTGCTCCTTGGCGAGATAGTAGGCAGCGCCCAGCCCGTGGCCGCCGCCGCCAATGATGACGACGTCGTATTCGGCGCGCGGCTCAGGCGAAGTCCACTGCTTCTCCCAGCCCTTGTGGCCGCGAAGGGCCTCCCGTGCCACGGCAAAAACCGAATATTTCCGCATCCGCCTTCTTCTCCTTCGGGAAAGGGCTTGTTCTCCGCGCTCATACAAATCGCAAATCCAAATGCGGCACAACGGTTCTTTTGCGACGCGCGAGAGCTTTGCTTTCGACACGCTGACGAGAATGCCGTTCCAGGCGGATGACGCAAGCGTCTGCATTTCCGCTGAGCCGCCGGACCGCCCCTAACCCAAGAGGGTGAGAAGACAAGCAATTGCTAAAATGTTAACAATCGCACGTTCCCGGGGTACGTGTATCATGTGGGGTTGGCGCTCAGTATCAATCGCGATGCTTTGCATCGCGTTAAGCGGCGCATGGCCGGCGCTCGCCGCCGAGCCGGTTGGCCAGGCCGTCGTCATCAAGACGCAGGTGACGGGACAGAGCGGGCCGATCGAGGTCGACACCAGCGTCCATCGCAACGAGCGCATCAAGACATCACCGTCGGGGCTTGGCCAATTCGTGTTTCGTGACGGCACGAAGCTCGCGGTGGGCTGGGGTTCGTCGGTCGTGATCGACAAATATGTCTTCGATGATTCCCAATCGGTCAAGAAACTGACGATCAGGGCAGCAAAGGGCACATTCCGCTGGGTCAGCGGCAATTCCAACTCCTCGGCCTACCAGATCCTGACGCCGGCCGGCACGATCGGCGTGCGCGGCACCGCTTTCGATTTCTACGTCGGCCCGGATGGCACGACCGCCGTCGTGCTGTTGAATGGCGCTGCCCGTTTCTGCGGCCCGGGCGGCTGCCGGCAATTGCAGCAGCGCTGCGATTGTGTGGTGGCCAAGCCGAACGGCGATATGTCGGCGGCACGCCGGGTCGATCCCAGCATCCTCGCGACACTCGGAAATCAGCACGCCCTGCCCTTCCTCTCCGGCAATCAGCGGCTTGCAGGCGGCATCGGCATGCTCGGCGGCTGCAATATGGCGTCAGCCGCGCCGGAAAGAAGGGACAGGAACCGGCCCCCGCCTCCGGCTTCGCCCGATCCACAGAAACAAGATCCGCCGCCGAAACAGGCCGAGCCGCAAAAGGAACGGCCACACAAGCCCGATAAGCCGCATCACGACAAACCGCACCATGATAGGCCACATCACGACAGGCCGGATAGGCCCGACAAGCATGATGGAAACGACAGGCCGGGAAATCACAGCCAGAATCACGGGAATGACCGGGATCATCGAGGACACGACCGCGACCATGGCGGAGATCGTGATCACGATAAGGATCGTGATCGAGATCACGGCAGGGATCGCAACCACGACAAGGGCCGGAGTTTCAATCGGAACCGCTGACGCCTTCAGTCGGCCGCGCTCTTCTCGAAGCGATCAGCCACCTCGCGAAAATGATCGGTCCTGCCGGAGATCCGCTGATAGAATTCCGCCAAACCGCCGATCACCTGCGCCGCCCGGAGCTTTGCCGTGCCGATAAGCTTGCGGGTGTTCTTTGAATGCGAAAGCAGGGCCTGCATCAGTTGCTGGTGAACGACAACAAGCGCTGCAAACTCGGCAGATGCTGCAACGCGCTCGGCGCCGACGACGGCGAGGATCTGCGTTCGGCTGCTCTTGCCCTTGAGCGGGATGGCACCGGCCTCGATCAGCGCCATTCCCCGCACCGACCTTGCCGTGCTGTCGGATATCAGAATATCGAAGCCGACCTCTTTGCAGCATGATTCCAGCCGCGCCGCGACGTTGACGGCATCACCAACCGCCGAATAGTTGAAGCGCGTCTTGGCGCCCATATTGCCGACGCAGGCAAGGCCGGTATGGATGCCGATGCCGATCCCGACCTCTTGTCCTGGCCCGAAGCCGAAGGCGTCGCCGGCGTTCAATTCGGCCAGCGTTTCGCGCATGGCAAGTGCTGCGCGAACGGCCTTGGTTTCATGATCGGCCACATCGACAGGCGCATTCCAGAACGCCATGATCGAATCGCCGATGAACTTGTCGAGCGTGCCTTCATGGGCCACCACATGGCGGCTCAGCGCATCGAGCAACGTGTTCAGGAACGCGACGACATCTGTCGGCGCCAGCCGCTCGCTGATCTCCGTAAAGCTCCTGACGTCGACAAACATCACCGTCAGTTCGCGATCGTCGCCGCCGAGGCGCAAAGCATCGGGGGTATGCTCGATGCGGTGGAGCAGCGATGGAGAAAGATAATGCCCGAAGGCGCGCCGCACCGCGCGCCGCTCCCTGTCGATCACCAGGATCCGGAACGAGGTCGCGGCAAAATGAATGATCGATCCGCTGACGATCGGAGCCAGCGGATCGAAGAGAAGTCCTGCATAAAGAAACGACAGCCAGGACGCCACCAGCGCCATGGCCGTGATCAGCAGGCCACAGATTAGAGCGACGGCGGGGCTGACGAAGGTCGTCACCACGACGAGCAGGCATCCGACCACCGCGATCGTCAGGATTTCCAGCCCGTCGGCCCAGTCGGGCCGCGACAGGAAATGGCCGGAGAGGATCTGCTCGACGGCCTGCGCATGCAGCGAAACGCCGGGAACGTTCTCGCCAAGCGCAGTGACGCGGATGTCCTGCAGGCCGGCTGCCGATGTGCCGACGAAGACGATGCTGCCGTCGATGGCGGCCGCGACCTCGGGAGAGGCCCCTTCGGCCGCGAGCACCTGACGGGCGGATATATAACGTTCCGCTCGGTCGGGGCTGACATAGAGCCAGAGTTCGCCTGCTGCCGTCAGCGGCACGACGAAATCGCCGATCTTTGCCGATGTCATGATGCCGACGCGATCGGGCGCTCCCGATAGCACATAGGTCGATGCCCCCTGTGCGACGCGCAGGGCCTCGATTGCGAGATTAGGATAGAGCTGCTCGCCGTCTGTCAGGAACAGTGGCACCGCCCGCACCACCGGCGAGGGGTTGCCGGGATTGAGGCTGATATGGCCGAGCCCCGCCGCATTGGCCTCCAATTGCGGTCTGAGCGGCGTCGAGGCGCCGAGATAGGGCGGAGCCGAGACGGGGCTTTCGCCGGTGAAGGCGAAGCCCGCCTTGACCGGCGGCCGATAGTTGCCCTCGTTGGAAAGACCGAAGCCGAGCACGACGGGTTTTCCGGCAATTGAACGGGCGAATATCTCGTCATTGTCGGGCAGCTTCTCGGCCAAGGACGGATCCACACCGGCAACGTCGCGCACAACATTGCGCGGCGACAGCCGGTCCGGCTCGGCGAAGAGAACATCGAAGGCGATGGCCGAGGCACCCATCTCCGAAAGCCGGTCTACCAGCAGAGCCATCCGGTCCCGCGGCCACGGCCACTGGCCGAATTCGCGCAACGACGTCTCGTCGATGTCGATCACGCGGACCGGCATCGGCTCGAAGGTCCTGGGAACCAGTCGCTGATACTCGTCGAACGTCACGCCGCGGATCAGCTTGAAAATCCCAGGATCGCCTGCCCGGAGGAGCGTCAGCATAGCCACGATCGCCAGGCCGATAACGACACCGATTTGCTGCACGCGCGTCATGATCTCACCGGCTGTCCCTCCGACGGCCGACAGAACGGCCCGCACCTGCTGGCAGACAGGCTACGCCGCTTTCGGTCCAAACGCCATTCGCAGATGCATCCCGGGCGCTGTCTTTTCAGCATCCTGAGCTACGAAACCTATGCGCTAGTGAACGAAATCGTCGACGCCGGAGCACGCCGATCGCCCAAGGGTCAGGACGGCTCTCAAGGAGGCAATCGCCGCGCTGGACGAAGCTGCGCCCGAACCGGCCGGATCATGACTGGATTAGGCGAAGCATGATTTTTCCGCCCGCCTCCCATCCCCATCTGGACTTCCCCTACCCAATCTGCTATTTCGCGTCACCAATCGCAAGGCTCCTGCCGCGCGAACGTAATTATTTTGCCTCAGGCCGCTGCGCCGCCTCCGGCATCAACCAACCAAAGGAACGTGATTCTCGTGCAGGTACTTGTCCGCGATAACAATGTTGATCAGGCTCTCCGCGCTCTCAAGAAAAAGATGCAGCGCGAAGGCATTTTCCGCGAAATGAAGATGCGCGACTATTACGAGAAGCCGTCGCAGAAGCGTGCTCGCGAAAAGGCCGAGGCTGTTCGTCGCGTTCGCAAGCTGGCCCGCAAGCGCGCCCAGCGCGAAGGTGTGGTCGCAGCACGCTGAGCGTTTCCGTCGTTATTTCGACGTTTTCAGATGCATTGTGGCGGGGGCGATCGGTTCGCCGCCGCCTTTTTTAGTTTGCCGCTGAGAGATCGCATATCCGCGCACCGGATATGCCGTATGGGGAAAGCGAGCCCGAATGGCTGTCAATACCTTTAATCCGTCCCGCGCTCTGCGTTTGCAGAAAACGGCATTCCTGCCCGCTCTGGCGCTGGCGGCAATGTTCGGCCTCGCCGGCTGTGAGACGACCAATACCACGGATGCCGTGATCCGCATCGACAAGGCGCAGGGCTCGGAAGAGAACATCGCGTCGCTGACGGCGGTCATCAACGCCAATCCGAGGGATCCCGAAGGTTACAACGTCCGTGGTTCCGCCTATGGCCGCGCCGGCCAGTTCCGCCCGGCGCTGAACGATTTCAACACGGCATTACAGATCAATCCGCGGTTTTTCCAGGCTTACGCCAACCGCGCTCTCGTTTATCGCAACATGGGCCAGCAGGCCCAGGCGATTTCCGATTACAATGCCGCCCTGCAGATCAATCCGAGCTACGACGTCGCCTATATCGGCCGCGGCAATGTCTATCGCATGGCCGGCCAGGATGATCAGGCTTTCAACGATTTCGACAAGGCGATCCAACTCGGCACTACCGATGGCCGCGCCTATCACAATCGTGGCCTGATCTATCAGAAGCGCAATCAGCAGGACAAGGCGATCGACGATTTCTCGAAAGCGATCTCGCTCGCCCCGAATTCGGCCGAGCCCTATAATGGCCGCGGCATTTCCTATATCGCGCTGAACGACGACGACAACGCCTTTGCCGATTTCAACCATGCGATCGAGCTTAACGGCAACATCGCCGAATCCTGGGCCAACCAGGCGCTCGTCTACGAACGCCGCGGCGACAAGGCGAAGGCTGCCCGCTCCTATCGTCACGCGATCGGCCTCGATCCGAAGTACCAGCCGGCCCGTGACGGCCTTGCTCGCGTCGGCGTCGCCCCAGCCGGCTAAGGACATCATCGGGCGGCCCGCAACGGCCTCTTGCCGGTCGCGCCGCCCATCGGAGATGTCGACCAAAGCATTGATGATTCAAGCGAATCTTCCGGCCGCCCGATGTTATCGAGGTGATAGCGTGCTAACCTGGGCGGAGGAAGCGACGCTGCCGCAAAGCCGACCGCACCGCCTTGCAAAGAGAAGCCGAAAAAGCGTCCATCATCGTCGATGGCCTGTTATAGTGTGTTGCAACCTGCTCTTGCTCCCCCTAACATGGACCTGCTTCGATAGCCCGCTATCGGATGTTCGAACACGTGTTGAGGGCGGTTTGCGAAAGATGCGGATCTTTGCTTTCCTGGCCGCAGGCGAAAACCGTTGCGGGCCACGCGCATTGCAGCGCCGCGCGTCCTTTCAGACGCGCAAAGAACGCTATAGCCCTTTGAGTTGCTGCATGACTTTATCCTTAAATCGATTCCGATTTAAGGAATTATCCGATGTGGCGTAGCAGATGAAAATCGTCACGCTGTTCTTTCCCAAGGCTTCGATCGGCACCTACCTCGTCGCCATGGCCGTGGCGATCGCACTGCCGATCTTCGCCTTCGTGGCGCTGCTTCTGCTGCAGCTGGAGGACAATCAGCGTTCGACGCTGAAGCGCGAGACGGCCCAGGATGCGCTTGCCCTTTCACGGATCATCGACCGCCAGCTTCAGGACATGGCGACGACACTGCGGCTGCTTTCGAGTTCGCCGGAGCTTGAAAACGGCAATCTCGCTTCCTTCCATGAGCGCACGGAAACGGCCCTCAGAGACAATACGCTTTTCGTCATCGCCGTCGACAGCAGCGGCCAGCAACTACTGAACACGCGTCGGGCATTCGGCACGCCGCTTGGCAAGACGGCGAACATCCCTGCCCTCGAAGCGGTCATGGCTTCCGGTCGCATCGAGGCCTCCGACGTCTTTCGCGGCCGGACCAGCGGCGAATGGGTCTATAACGTCACCCTGCCACGGAAGAATGATCCGGTCGCAGCCCTTATCATCACGCAAAACGCGAAGGATCTGGGCAAGCTCGTGACCACCGAAGGTCTTGCCTCTGGCTGGTCGGCCGCCGTCATCGACGAGAGCGGCCACGTCGTCGCAGCCAGCGGCCCCGCTAATCTTGAACCCGGTACGCCCTTCGATCCGCGCATTCTGCCGGCGCTCACCGTGTCCCGCGGCGTCTTCGAGGACGAGACGATCCTGCCGCACATGCTCCTCGGTTATGCCCAGATTCCCGGTTGGTCGTGGAAGACAGTGATCTGGGGACCGATTGCCCAGGCTTCGATCCTCAGCACCTGGCGTTTCCTCATCATCGGCGGCGTGGCACTGGTGCTGGTCGCCGTGCTGGGCGCCTATGCCGTCGCAAGACAGGTGCGCACCACCATCCGCGATATCGCCGACATGGCAAACCGCATGGGCGAAGGTCATATCGTCTCACCGGTCGAGACCAGCGTCATCGAGGCGAACCAGGTGGCGATTGCCCTTTCGAATGCCTCTTTCGACCGCAGCCAGACCGAAGACCGGCTGCGTTTCGTCATGCACGAGCTCGTCCACCGCACCAAGAATCTTCTGACGCTTGCTCAGGCAATGATGCGCCAGCTGGCCAAGCAGTCGGACAGCGTCGAGACCTTCCGCGCCGCCGTCGCCGACCGCCTTGAGGGGTTGGTGCGCTCGATCGAGCTCCTGACCAGCGAACAATGGGGAGGCGTATCGCTGCGGCGGGTCGTCGACATCCATTTGCACGCATTCCCGCAATCGCGCGAACAGATCGACATCAGCGGCAAAAACTTCGTGCTGAAGCCGGATGCAGTGCAGAATCTCGGCCTCGCCTTGCATGAACTCGCCACCAATTCGGTGAAATACGGGGCGCTCTCCGTACCGCAAGGCCGTGTCCGCTTCGAGTGGCGCGACGTCAGCGAGGAAGACAAACCGGATGCCCTGCTCCGCTTCACCTGGGAGGAACGCGGCGGCCCGCCGGTCGCCCAGCCATCGCGCTCGGGCTTCGGCACGACCGTTATCAAGGCTCATGCCGCCTCCGCCTTCCGCGGCACGGTTGAGATCGATTTCCGGCCCGAAGGCCTGTTATGGGTGCTGACGGCGCAGCGCGCCACGCTGGAGCGGGAATAGAGCGCCGCGCGTCTCTTAAGACGCGCTAAGGACGTTCTATCACTTTGAAACTGCGCCCGGAACAATCGCTATCTCCACCCGTTTCGGACAGGTCGTTCCAAAGGAGAAAGACCATGTTCAAGCAAACGATGATCGCAGCCGCGGCACTGACGGCCGTTGCCTGGGCGAGCCCGGCGGGCGCGGAAAACTATGTCACGCTTGGCCGGCTGGTCTGCGGATCGGATGGCGGCCAAGGTCTGATCGTCACCTCGCAGAAGAGCCTCATTTGCACTTATACGTCGGCGGCCGGCGGCGCCAAGGCAGTCTATGCTGGCAAAATCGAGAAATTCGGCCTTGATATCGGCCAGACCGGCAAGAGCGTCATGATCTGGCAGGTGCTGGCAAAGACCGGCACGGATATCCCGCAATTCGCCCTTGCCGGCGAATATTACGGGATCGGCGCCGATGCGAGCATCGGTGCAGGCGCCGGCGCCAAGGTCATCGCCGGCGGCACGGACAAGGCCTTCATGCTGCAGCCGTTGAACGTCCAAGCGCAGGAAGGTTTGAACCTGGCGATCGGCGTCGAGAAGATGACGCTCGTGCCGGGCGAGACCTGACGACAGCAGCCACGTCAGCCAAGGCAGACAGCAGTTGCCTGCTTACGTGAATCAAACAGTCGCCCGAAGGGCGGCTGCAGCGATCAGTGCGCGAGCGCCTTGTTGATATCCTCGGTCATCTTCTTCGCGTCACCGAGCAGCATCATCGTGCCGTCCTTATAGAACAGCGTATTGTCGATGCCGGCATAACCCGAGCCGAGCGAGCGTTTGACGAAGAGGCAGGTCTTTGCCCGGTCGACGTCGAGGATCGGCATGCCGTAGATCGGTGAGGTCTTGTCGTCGCGCGCCGCCGGATTGGTCACGTCATTGGCACCGATGACATAGGCAACGTCGGCCTGGGCGAATTCCGAATTGATGTCCTCGAGCTCGAAAACCTCGTCATAGGGAACATTCGCTTCGGCGAGCAACACGTTCATGTGCCCAGGCATACGTCCTGCGACCGGGTGGATCGCATATTTTACCTCGACGCCGTTCTTCTTGAGATTGTCCGCGAGCTCGCGCAGCGCATGCTGGGCCTGGGCGACCGCCATGCCATATCCCGGCACGATGATAACCTTCGATGCATTGGCCATCAGATAGGCCGCATCCTCGGCCGAGCCGAGCTTGACCGTCCTGTCTGACGTGTCTGGTCCGCCGGACGCCGTCTCACCGCCGAAACCGCCGAGGATGACGGAGACGAAGGAACGGTTCATACCCTTGCACATGATATAGGAGAGGATCGCGCCGGACGAGCCGACGAGCGCGCCCGTGATGATCAGCGCCAGATTGCCGAGCGTGAAGCCGATGCCGGCCGCCGCCCAGCCTGAATAGGAGTTCAGCATCGACACGACGACCGGCATATCGGCCCCGCCGATCGGCACGATCAGCAGAACGCCGAGCGCCAGCGACAGCGCGACGACGGCCCAGAAGTCGAAATGGCTCTCGGTGGCGGCCAGCCCGATGATGAAGAGCACGATCAGCAGCAGCAGGCTCGCATTGATCACATGCCGGTAGGGCAGCAGGATTGGCTTGCCGGACATGCGCCCGTCGAGCTTCAGGAAGGCAATGATCGAACCGGTGAAGGTCAGCGCGCCGATCGCCACGCCGAGCGCCATCTCGACGCGCGCCTCAGTGTGGATGTGACCGATCTCGCCGATGCCGAAGGAAGCCGGCGTGTAGAGCGCGGAGGCCGCGACCAGCACGGCGGCAAGGCCGACCAGCGAATGGAAACCAGCGACGAGCTGTGGCATCGAGGTCATGGGTATGGTGCGGGCGACATAGGCGCCGACGCTGCCACCGATGGCAAGCCCAAGGATGATCAGCACGAAGCCGCCGAAGTCAGGCGTCGCCAGCACCAGCGTCGTCAGGATCGCGATCCCCATGCCGATCATACCGTAGAGATTGCCCTTGCGGCTGGTGGCCGGATGCGACAGGCCGCGCAGCGCCAGGATGAAGAGCACGCCGGAGACGAGGTAGAGAAAGGCTGCGATATTGGTCATCAATCCCTCACCGGTCCTTCTTGCGGTACATCGAAAGCATCCGCTGCGTGACAAGGAAACCGCCGAAGATGTTCACCGAGACGAGCACCAGGGCGACGAAGCCGAAGCCAGTCGCAAGCCCGCTGGTCGAGATGCCGACCGCCAGAAGCGCGCCGACGACGATGACGGAGGAGATCGCATTGGTGACGGCCATCAGCGGCGTATGCAGCGCCGGCGTCACCGACCACACGACGTAATAGCCGACGAAGATCGACAATACGAAGATGGCGAGCTGGAAGACGAAGGGATCGATCGCCCCGCCGGTCGCAGCACTTGCCGCTTCCGGTGCCTGGGCCGCCGCCGTGATCACGGCGGTCACCGCATGGTCGAGCTGCTCCAGCGCCCTGTCCATTGCTTCACTGGCCATCAGATGTCTCCCTTCTTCGCGCCGCCGAAGGCGGGATGAACCACGTCGCCGGCATAGGTCAGCATCGTCGCCTTGACGAGTTCGTCGTCAAGATTGACGACGACGCTCCGCGTTTCCTTGTTGACCATGGTCTCGAAGAAGGTCACGAGGTTCTTGGCGTAGAGCGCCGAGGCGCTGGCCGCAACCCGGCCCGGCATGTTGGCGAAACCGATCACTCTGACGCCCTCGACATCGGCGACCTCGCCGGGGACGACGCCCTCGATATTGCCGCCGCGCTCGACCGCGAGGTCGACGGCGACCGCACCCGATTTCATCGAGGCAAGCATGGCGCGCGAAACGAGCCGCGGCGCCGCACGACCGGGGATCAGCGCGGTGGTGATGACGATATCCTGCTTGGCGATGTGTTCGGCAACCAGAGCCGCCTGTTTCGCCTGATAGTCGGCAGACATTTCCTTGGCATAGCCGCCGGCCGTTTCCGCCGCCTTGAACTCTTCGTCCTCGACGGCGATGAACTTGGCGCCGAGCGAGGCGACCTGCTCCTTGGCAGCGGGGCGAACGTCGGTGGCCGAGACCGCGGCGCCGAGACGGCGCGCGGTCGCGATCGCCTGAAGACCGGCGACGCCGGCGCCCATGACGAAGACTTTGGCGGCCGGGACGGTGCCAGCCGCCGTCATCATCATCGGCATGGCGCGGTCATAAACCGCCGCCGCCTCGATGACGGCCTGGTAACCGGCAAGATTGGCCTGGGACGACAGCACGTCCATGGACTGGGCGCGGGTAATGCGCGGCATCAACTCCATCGCGAAAGCCGAAAGCCCGGCACTTGCCAGTGCCGCGATCGCTTCGTCATTGCCGTAGGGGTCCATGATGGCAATGATCACCGCACCGCTTTTATAGCCGGAGATTTCCGATCCGCTGGGCCGACGCACCTTCAGCACGACATCGGCCAAGGCTGCATCCGCAAAACTGCCGATCCTGGCACCGGCGGCCTCGAAATCCCCATCCGGAATCCGCGAAGCCGCACCGGCACCGGCTTCAACGACGACGTCGAAGCCGAAACTCTTCATCTTCTTCACGGTCTCGGCGGAGGCGGCGACGCGTGTCTCCTCGCCCGTGACTTCCCTTGCAACGAAAACGATATTGCCCAACTGCCCCCTCCTCCGGGTCAGCCAGACCGCCGCAGGTTTCCCTGCGCAGGCCAAGCACCTCATTCAAAAAGCTTCGGAGAAGCTCTCCTTCCCTCAGAGTGCCGTGCGTCCTTTCGGACGCACAAAGGACCGCTCTGACCCTCTGAATCTACGCGATCAGCGGAACAGGAAGATGCCGGCTGCGAGAAGAATGATGAAGACGAAGAGGCCACCGAGAAGGCCGGCGCCGCCGAAGAAACCAGCGGTCATCGCAAGCAGGAGGACGATGAGCAGCATCGAGCCGTATTTCGCGCTGGCGATGAACATGTCGTAGGTCTTTTCATGTTCTTTATAATCCATCGGCGCGCCGGTCTCGACCGGTCCGGTATGATGTTCGGCCATAAATATCGTCTCCCTGAAATGCCTCTGCGCTGCTCGATTCCCTAGCCTGAGCGAGGGAAATCCCTTCTTGCAGGGATTACACAATGACAGGCGAAAGCGCAATGCATGAGAATGCCGCAGGCGCGCGTGGCAACCGCGATGTCAGAGGCCTGGACGGACCTGAAGGACGGCTGATATCGCCTGCCGTCCATCGCCCTCCTCTGCCCGGCGGAGATCGTCTCTCCGTCGGGAACAGGGTAAATTACAGCGGCAGGTCGGTGCCGAGTTCGCCTTGCGGCACGAAACGCGCCGTCGGAATGATGGTGAGCGGCGGCAGGGTGTCGTTGGGATTGCGCGAAAACATCATGCGCTGCTCGCTGGCGCTCGAGATGAAGAAGGGATAGCGCGTCAACAGCTTTCGCCCGACCTCGATCACATTCGTCGCCATCAGCGTCATGTCGATCCCGTAATTCTTCGCCAGCCGGCCGGGCACGACCGTATCGGCATAGAAGACCCGCTTGTAGAAGGCCGCATGCGGCGGCCGAACGAATTGAAGAACGCGGTCCGCACGGAAATACGCCGCCGCCACGATGGTCGGCCTCAGCGTCAGATAGGGAACCCACGGCAGATCGGCGGTGAGCTCGGGGTCGGCCGCGAAACGCGCCGGATCGATCAGGGTCAGCCCCGCATCCAGAAGGTCATCCATCGCCTCGGGAAAGGCGCCACCGGACTGACTGAGGCGATGTTCCGGTGTCACATAATGAACCCGGATCGTACTGACCAGTTCCCCATAATAATACAGACCGAAGATATAGGCGTGGCTGTCGAAATCGCTGTCATCAAGCAGCCCTTTCGGGGCAAGCGCCAGCACGTCATGGGCCTTGTAGGCCTTGTAGCGCAACCGTTCCACCTGCTCCATGTCTTCGCTGCTTTCGACGCGGCGATACTCGACATGATCCAAAACTTCCAAAATTTTTGTGCTGAAATCGCTACGCTTGAACAGTGTCTCTGACATTTCTCGATCCGCTCGTTAACGGATCATTAATCATACGCCAGCGAAATTTAGGCAAGGAAATCCGATAATTTCCCTTGTTTTTAAATCGTTAAGGTTAACGCGGCACGCGCTTTTCACGGGGGAAACTGTCTGTTGAGACCGCTCAGGCGACCTTGTTGCGGCGGCGTTGTACGACGCGGCGGCCGATGCCCTGCTGCAACAGCGGGATATTCTGGGAAGGCACGGGCGGCGAGAAAACGTAACCCTGAACAAGATCGGCGCTGCGGTGCTTGTTGAGCAGTGCGAGCTGCTCCTCGGTTTCGACACCTTCAATGACGATCTTCAGGCCCAGTTCACGGGCGAGATGGACCGTGCCGCGCAGCAGCTTCAAGCGGCGGTTATCTTCGACGATGTTGCGCACGAAGGAGCGATCGATCTTGACGATATCGAGCGGCAGTGTGTCGAGGTAGCTGAGGCTGGAGAAGCCGGTACCGAAATCGTCGATGGCGATGGTGATGCCGCGAGCCCTGAGCTCGGCCAGGATGGCGCGCACAGCCGCCGGCTCGTCGATCAGGCAGCTTTCGGTGACTTCGAGATGCAGCCGCGCCGCGTCGAGACCGGAATGGGCAAGCGCTTCGGCGACCACCGCGAGAATATCGGCATCGCGCAGATCCCGCGCCGAAAGGTTCACCGAGACGGCGATATGTTCCGGCCAGTTCAAGCATTCGCTGCACGCCTTGAACAACACGAAACGGGTGATGTCGGAGATGATGCCCATATCTTCGGCGAGCCGGATGAAGACGTCGGGCGGGATCGAGCCCTTCTCCGGATGCACCCAGCGCGCCAACGCTTCGGCGCATTCGATCCGCGAGCCGTCGGACCGGAACATCGGCTGGAAGGCAAGATGCAGCGCCTGCGCCGAGACCGCGTCGCGCAAATCCGCTTTCAGCTTCTGCTGCTCGATATAGCGGCCATCCATCTCCCGCTCGAAGCCGGAAATGCCGCCCTTGAAGCGCGACTTGCTTTCGAACAGCGCCAGATCCGCCTTGACGCTCCATTCGTCCATCGCAAACGCAGCACTCTCGAGGATCGCGTAGCCGGCGCTGAGCGAAACCAGGAAGGTCAGCTCGTCGACTGCGTAGTTGCCCTGGATTGCGGCGTGCACGCGGCGGATCTCGACGTCGAGCGAGGCCTGTTCCTTCGCATGCGGGAAGAACAGGATGAACTGGTCTCCCATCAACCGGCCGAGGATGGCGTTGCCGGACGCCTGCTTGATGCGGGCGGCGATGGCGCAAAGCAGGTGGTCGCCTGTAACGTGGCCGCGCATGTCGTTGACATGTTTGAACTCGTCGATATCGAGAACCATGAAGCCGAGTGGCCCGGACTTCCTTTGATGTTTGGCGAGATAATCCTGCACCAGCTGCCCGAAATATTCTCGGTTCGGCAGGCCGGTCAGCGCATCGAAGCGGACCATGTGCATGATCTTCTGCTCCGCCTTCACCCGGCTCGACACGTCCTCGAAGATCAGCACGGCGCCGCCGTCGGCCCTGCGGCTGGCGGAGAATTCGAGCGACAGGCCCTCGGGGAAATGGATGAGCGTGCGCGACAGGTTGCCTTCGGCGACTTGGGTGAGCTGGCGCAGGATGAGCTCCGGCTGCGAGGCGTCCATGAAGCTGTAGCGCGCGCCGTAGCGTAGCACGGCGCCGAGATCGCGGTCCTTCAACCGATCCGGCGCACCGATCTTCAAAAGCTCGCAGGCCTTGCGATTGACGACCTGGATGCGGTTTTCGGCATCGACCATGACTAGGCCATGCGGCATGTTGTTGAGCGCCGTATCGAAGCGGTCGGCGATGATGGTGATTTCCCGGCGCGCGATGACATTCTCATAGAGGAACTCGCGCACGCCGTTCGCCATGGCACGCGTCGTCAGCCAGAAGGGAATGAGGAAGATCGACAACAAGCCACGATAAAAATCGAGCGCCAACAGGCTGCAGACAATCATCGGCAGACAGCAGGAAAAGGTCTGGAGGTCAACCGCCAGGCGCGAACCATAATTGCGGCCGACAACGGAAACCATGGTCGCCATGGTAACCGCAATGCAGGCAAGTTCCGCAAAGGAATCATGGACGACGAAGATGGCGTAGCCGCTGGCGATGCCAAGCAGGGTGGTGGTGCAGGCAGCACCCGCAACCAGGATCCGCTCCCAACGCTCGATTCCGGCGTGCGACAGGCTCTCCTTGTCAACGCGGTCGAACTGCCGGAAGATGACCATGCGAACGCAGAAGACCAGGAGGAAGGCGGCCGCCAGCAGGATATAGACGAAGGACTGGGTCTTGGCAGCAACGGCAAGGCATGTCGCGACATGCACGATCACGCCAGCAAGCAGCGTCATGCGGTTCCCGGAAAGGGAACTCACAAACGACAGATACACATCTATAGGGACCCTGTTCGGGTTATCTGGCTTCATCCACACTTTCCCTGTGCGCGGGAATTCTAGGCCCAACCTTTTAAAAATTGATTTCAATGGAATCAAACATTTGGTCAAATTTTCTAAAACCACAGGGTGAACCGCACAGCTTACGCGAGTTAATGCAGCCTACCGGCGAGATTACCGAAATAATTTATCCACGCCTGGGTTGTTGAAATATTTGACGGCCCTACGGCGGGGCCGATGCGTCTAAGACTATACTCCAACGCGAGGCATTTATCCTTCCAATTTCAAAGGCCGTGGTCTAAATCGATTGCAAGAGGAAAAACTGCCGGAAAACCGGTGGGACAAGAACAAGGGGAGGCGAATGTCGGTACTTCTGGCCGCAAGCCGGCTGATTGACTCGATCAGTCAGTTCATGGGCAAACTTTCCGAATATATGGTGCTGTTCTGCTGCCTGATCAGCGCCGGAAACGCCATCGTCCGCTACGCCTTCAACTACAGTTCGAACGGCTGGCTGGAGATTCAGTGGTATCTCTTCGCCTTCGTCGTCATGCTCGGCGCCTCGCATGCGCTGCGCAACAATGAGCATGTCCGCGTCGACCTGATCTATGGTTCGGTTTCCGACAGGGCGAAGATCTGGATCGACATCGTCGGCCTCATTGTCTTCCTCCTTCCCGCATGCCTCTATCTCACCTGGCTGTGCTGGCCTTTCTTCACGCTCTCCTACCATCAGGGGGAAATATCGGGCAACGCCGGCGGACTGATCCGTTGGCCCGTCAAGCTGATCCTCGTCGCCGGCTTCGCACTGCTTTCCCTTCAGGGCGTTTCCGAGCTGGTCAAGCGGATCGCAGCCCTCACCGGCCATATCAGCATCGATACGAAATACGAAAAGCCGCTGCAGTAACGCGGGCTGGGAGAAACGGACTTGTTTGATTTCGGCATCATCCCGCCGGCCATGTTCCTGGGCATGATCATCTTCATGCTCTACGGCTTTCCGGTCGCCTTTTCGCTCGCCGCCGTCGGCTTGTTTTTCGCCATCATCGGCATCGTCACCGGCCATTTCGGCGAGGTCTTTCTGCAGGCTCTGCCGCTGCGCTTCTTCGGCATCCTTTCCAACGACCTTCTGCTCGCCATTCCCTTCTTCACCTTCATGGGTGCGGTGCTGGAGCGCTGTGGGTTGGCCGAGGACCTGCTCGAGGGCACCGGCAAACTCTTCGGTGGTATACCCGGCGGGCTTGCCTATGCCGTCATCCTCGTCGGCGCCGTGCTCGGAGCGATCACCGGCACGGTGGCCGCTTCCGTGATCACCATGGGGATGATCTCGCTGCCGATCATGCTGCGCTATGGCTACAATCCGCGCCTTGCCACCGGCGTCATCGCCGCCTCGGGCACGATCACCCAGGTCATCCCGCCCTCGCTCGTGCTCGTCGTTCTCGCCGATCAGCTCGGCAGGTCGGTCGGCGACATGTATCTCGGCGCGATCGGCCCCTCGATCCTGCAGGTGACGATCTTCGTGCTCTTCATCCTGGTGATGTCGATTATTCGGCCGAAATCAATGCCGCCGCTGCCGAAAGAGGTGCGCGGCGATTTCAATTGGGCTCTGCTCGTGAAGGTGCTGATGGGCATGGTGCCCTCGATCGTGCTGATCTTCCTCGTGCTCGGCACGATCTTCATGGGTCTTGCAACGCCGACGGAAGCAGGCGCGCTCGGCGTCGTCGGCGCCATTGTGCTTGCCGCCATGAATCGCCGCCTCACCTGGCCGCTGATCCGCGAAGCAATGGCATCGACCACACACATTACATCCATGGTGGTGATGATCCTGATCGGCTCCA
The DNA here is from genome assembly GCF_057653695.1 of Rhizobium sp. SRDI943. Taxonomy (NCBI): domain Bacteria; kingdom Pseudomonadati; phylum Pseudomonadota; class Alphaproteobacteria; order Hyphomicrobiales; family Rhizobiaceae; genus Rhizobium; species Rhizobium sp. SRDI943. The sequence continues at coordinate 3,757,024 of NZ_CM172787.1, forward strand.
CCTGTTTCAGCCTGGTCTTCCAAGGCATGGACGGCTCGCGCTGGATCGAGCACATGCTGTCGGGCATTCCCGGCGGGCCGGTCGGTTTCCTGATCTTCGTCAACATCTTCATCTTCGTGCTCGCCTTCTTCCTCGATTTCTTCGAGATCGCCTTCATCGTCATCCCGATGCTCGCACCCGTCGCCTCCAGTCTCGGCATCGACCTGATCTGGTTCGGCGTCCTGATCTGCGTCAACATGCAGACGAGCTTCATGCATCCGCCCTTCGGCTTCGCGCTCTTCTATCTGCGCTCAATCGCCAGCAAGGACGTCAAGACCTCGGATATCTACATGGGCGCGCTCCCCTGGGTCGGCATGCAGCTGATCCTGGTGGCGATCGTGATCTTCTGGCCGCAATCGGTAACCTATTGGCTGGATCACGGCCCGAAGGTCGACCCGAACTCGATCAAGATCGAAGTCCCGGGCTTCGGCGGCCAGCTCGGCCTGCCACCGCTGGGCGGCGGCGGCAATGGCTCACCGCAGATCCCCGGCCTGACCCTGCCGCCACTGAACGGCCTGCCGGGAGCACCGCCGCCACCGGCCAAATAGAGCCTTTCCGGATTAGATTGCAGCATTCTGCCGGAGCAGGTTTTCGTCAGGGCAAAGGCGATTGGCGACGGGCATACCCCAAGGTACGTCCGAGCCGATCGCCTTTGCCCTGGCGGAAAGATGCCCGGCCCATTTGCGAGGCAAATCTGCGGGGGGTTGGCTGAAACGGGCCGGCTGATCGACCGGCCGACTCCGTTTGAGCCAACAGAATGCTGCAATCTAACCCGGAAAGGCTCTAGTCCAGCAAAAAGCAAAACCCCGGATGGAGATCCGGGGTTTTGTTATTGCGCTCGTCTGAAGCGTCGACGGCGGAAAGCTTAAAGCTTTCCCGCCCGCTGCTGGATCATCATGAACGTATCGAAGGTGTATTCCGACAGCTGCATCCAGAGATAAGCGTCCCGCTTGAAGGCGGTCTGGTCGTCATAGATCTTCTTGAAATACTGGTTCGTGCCCGAGATTTCGCTGTAGATGCCCGTGGCTGCCTGGAAGCAGGCTTCCATGATCTCCTGGCTGAACGGGCGCAACGTCGCGCCTTCTGCGACGAGCTGCTTCAGCGCCGTCGGGTTCTTCGTGTCGTACTTTGCCAGCATGTTGGTATTGGCGAAGGCGCAGGCGTCGGTCAGCGCTGCCTGATAATGCTTGGGCAGGCTGCTCCATTTTTCGAGATTGAAGAACCCATGCACCGTCGGGCCACCTTCCCACCAGCCCGGATAATAGTAGTACTTCGCCACCTTGTGGAAGCCGAGCTTCAGGTCGTCATAGGGGCCGACGAATTCCGCCGCATCGATCGTGCCTTTTTCCAACGCCGGATAGATATCGCCGCCGGCGATCTGCTGCGGGATGACGCCGACCTTCTCCATGACGCGACCGGCAAGGCCGGCAATGCGCATCTTGACGCCCTTGAGGTCATCGAGCGTATTGATTTCCTTGCGGAACCAGCCGCCCATCTGCGCACCGGTATTGCCAGCCGGCAGCGCATACATGCCCTGCGTGGCATAAAACTCGTTCATCAGCTTGTTGCCGTTGCCTTCATAGTACCAGGCATTGGTCAGACGGCTGTTCAGCCCGAACGGAATGGCCGTTCCGATGGCGTAGGTCGGGTCCTTGCCGACGAAATAATAGGAGGTGGTATGGGCTGCTTCGACCGTACCGGCGGCAACGGCATCGACGGCCTGCAGGCCCGGCACGATTTCACCGGCCGCGAAGGGCTGGATCGTGAAATTGCCATCCGTCGCCGCGGCAACATGCTTGGCGATATCCTCGGCGCCGCCATAGATCGTATCCAAGCTCTTCGGAAACGACGACGTCATGCGCCACGCGATCTTCGGATTCTCCTGCGCGATCGCAGGCGCTGCCAATGCCGTTGCGGCAACCGCACCGGCGCCGGCGGTTCCCGCCTTCTTGAAAAACGAACGACGATCCATCAAAAACCTCCCGTATAGATGGTACTGCGCGGCGATCTTCACCCCCACCCGCAGCAAGGGCAAACCTAAGCATGGCGGGGGCCGCGATTCAAGCTTTAGTCTATTAGCCTTTGGCATCAAGACGGCAATAAGGCAACGCGCACGTATCCATCAGAATCAGCGGCTTAGCGGTAAACCGGAAAGGCAGGGCGCCGCCTCCGTCGCAATTTGGCTGCCTAATGCAGCCAAGCGTTGACTTGACGGCCGTTCAGGCGGAAGAAACGACGAGAATAAAGATTTTCACCGGGGCTGATATGACGAAACCGATCGTTGCCATTCCTGCCGATATCCGTAGCTTCGACGGCGCGACCTGGCATGCCGTGCAGCATCAATATCTGCGCGCCGCATTGAACGCATCCGGTGTCATGGCCTTCATCATCCCCGCTTTCGAAGAGGGCTACGATACCGACGCGATCCTCGACCGCGTCGACGGTCTGCTGGTCTCCGGTTCGGCCAGCAATGTTCATCCCTTGCTCTACGGTGCCGAGGCGGATGACAAGGACGGCCCCTTCGACCCCGCCCGCGACGCCACCAGCCTGCCGCTCATCCGCCGCGCCATTGACCGCGCCATCCCGCTGCTCGCCATCTGCCGCGGCATCCAGGAGCTAAATGTCGCCCTCGGCGGCTCGCTGGCAAGCGAGATTCAGGAGCAGCCCGGCATCTGGGACCATCGCCGGCCAGAAGGCGTCGACCGGGACGGCATGTACGCCATTCGCCAGACCGTCCACGTCAAGGAAGGCTCCTGCATCGCAGCCATTCTCGGACCGGGCGAGATCCGCGTGAATTCCCTGCATCGCCAGGCAATTGCCAGAACCGCCCCACGCCTGCAGGTGGAAGCGATCGCCGAGGACGGCACGGTGGAGGCCGTTTCCGTTATCGACGCCAAGGCTTTCGCCGTCGGCGTGCAATGGCATCCGGAATATTGGGCTGAAACCGACAAATCTTCGAACCAGCTGTTCGCCGCTTTCGGCGACGCCGTCCGCGCCTATGCCGCCGGCAAGCTACCGGATCTCCCGGCACAGGCGATCGCGTGACCACCAGGCGCCCGCGAAGCGCTATGTCTGTTGCTTGGCAGCAAGCATCGTCCGCCGAGCCAACCCGCACCTAAGCCTTCTGCGGCGTCTCCGGCACCGGTGTCAGCGCCGCACCCTTTTCGAACCAGGCGATGAGATTGTCGGAAACGAGATCGGCCATCGCATTGCGCGTCGGCACGGACGCGGAGGCGACGTGCGGCAGCAGCACGGCGTTGGTCGGCTCCAGCAGGTCGGCCGGCACGCTCGGCTCCTCATAAAAGACGTCGAGACCGGCAGCCCCGAGTGCGCCGGAGGCAAGCGCAGCACTCAGCGCCTCCTCGTCCACCGTCCAGCCGCGGCCGACATTGACCAGGATGCCGTCAGAGCCGAGTGCTGCCAGAATATTGGCATCGATCGTCTTATGCGTCTGCGGCGTCTTCGGAACGATGGCGATCAGCGTATCCACTGCTTCCGCCAGCCCTTTCAATGTCGGGTGATAGTCGTAGGACACATCGGCGTGGCGCGAACGTGTGTGATAACTGATCTTCACCTTGAACGGCTCCAGCCGCTTGGCGATTTCGAGCCCGATGCGGCCAAGGCCGTAAAGCCCGATATGGCGGCCCTTGAGCGAGAAGCGCGACAGCGGATAGGCCGTTCCCGGCTTCCAGTTGCCGGCACGCAGCCACGCTTCGGCCCGCGGCAACTCGCGAACCGTGTTCAGCAGCAGGCCGATCGCCGTATCGGCGACCTCGTCGTTCAGCACATCAGGCGTATTGGTGACGACAATGCCTTTTTCGGCGGCATGTTTCACATCGACGCCGTCATAACCGACACCGAAATTGGCGATCACTTCGGCATGCGGCAGCTGGTCTATCCAGGCGCCTGGGAAGGAGCCGGACACGGCGACGCCGCGGATACGGCCGGCAGTCTCGCCGTCCAGCGCAAGCTTCTCCTCGCGTGGGACGGCGATAATCTCAAACCGATCCTTCAACCTTTCGAGAACACGCTCGTGTATCTTCCCAGGAACGAGAATGGCGATGCGGGACATGGCTTTTCCTCTTGGATATGGCGGTCGGTTCAGGCGCGCGGCCGATGGGGACTGGTGGACTGGCGAATGCGCATTTCCGGTTTGATCAGATGCATGCCATCAGGCTCATGGCTGCCGGCAAGGCGATCGAGCAGCGCCCGAGCGGCCAGGCGCCCGACCTCGGCCTGACCGTTCCAGACGGTCGTTAGCGCAGGCGTAGCGATCGAGGCCTCCTCGAGATCGTCGTAGCCGGTGACGGAAATATCGCGTCCCGGCACCAGGCCCGCGCGCGCAATGCCGTTCATCAGGCCGATCGCTACGAGATCGTTCCAGCAGACGGCCGCGGTCGGCTTCTGCGGCAGCGAAAGGAAATGCACGGCCGCCTCGAAACCGCCCTGTTTCGAGCGCGGACCGGGAATGCGCAAGTTCGGATCGACCTCGATGCCGGCCTTGCGCAGCGAATTGACATAGCCCTGGTAACGGTCGCGGCCGGTGGATGTCTGGTCCGTGCCGCCGATCATGGCGATCGAGCGATGACCAAGGCCGATCAGGTGGTTGGTGGCAAGCGAGATGCCGTAGCTGTCGTCACCGCGATAGGTCGGCAGGTCCTGCCCTTCCATCGAGCGGGCGACGAGGATCGCCGGCATGCCGTTGTCTTCTGCCAGCTGCACGTCTTCAGGCGGAGTACCGATCGCCGGCGACATGATGACGCCGTCGCCACCGAGCTGCAGCAGCGTCTCGATGAAGGTGCGCTGCTTCTCGACATTGTCGTAATGGTTGGAAAGGATGAAGGTGTGGCGGCTGCGATCAAGCTCGCTTTCGATCGCCTTCAGGATCTCGCCATAGAACGGGTTCATGATGTCGTGCACGACGACGCCGATGATGCCGGAGCGCGAGGTCCGAAGGCTGGCGGCACGGCGATTGTAGATATAGCCGAGCGCGCGCGCCTGTTCCTTGATCTTCTCCCGGGTATTGCCGGCGACGAGCGGACTGTCGCGTAAGGCAAGCGATACGGTCGCCGTAGAAATGCCGAGCGTTTCGGCGATTGTCGAAAGCTTGATCTTCTGAACCACGTGTCCTCCTCCAGGCAGCACGCAAGGCAGTCAAGACCCCGCCGTCACACCGGCGCGGCCCTTAAAATGTTTAATTAAAAGATTTAATCGATGGAAGCAATTCGTCTTTCGGGGAAATTTCAGTCTTCGTCCGGTTCTTCGATATGAATGGCTTCGGCCTGCAGATTGGCATCGATCGCCTTCAGCAATCGGACGAGATTGCGAATTTCCTTCTCGGAGAACTCCTGCGTCGCCAACTTGTCGCAGGCCGAGGCCGCCATCTCGATCCCTTGCACGCTGCCGCGGCCGAGTTCGGTGAGATAGACCTTGGTGAGGCGCGCATCCTCCGCATCGGGCTTACGCTCGAGAAAGCCCTGCGCTTCCATGCGGCCGATGGTGCGCGTCATCGTCGGCGCTTTGACGCCGAGCTTCTGGGCAAGGCCGCCGGCCGTCATGCCGTCGCTCTCGGCAAGCGAGAGGATGACGCCATCCTGGCCGGCATAGAGGCCGCTTTCGAGCAGGTTGCGCGAGAGCACCGTCCGCATGGAACGTGCCGCCTGGGTCAGAGCCGGAGAGAGATCGACGAGCGTATACTCGGTCTGATCCTTCTTCTTGGACTTGTTCTTTTTGCCGTCCTTGTGCTTCTTTCCCATAGCCATCCCTTTGATCTTTAAGCCCCGGCGCCGCTGCGATATGACATTGCTCAGGATCTCGTCATAAACAAGAGGCAACGACCGGATGATGACACCTTCGCCGCGCTTCGAGGACAGCAACCCGGCCTCTACACCTGACGGGCGCCATCTGATCGCCGTGCTGCCGCTCGGCGCCCATGAACAGCACGGCCCTCACCTGCCCTTCGAAACCGACACCCTGATTGCCGAAGGCATCGCCGGACGATTGAAGATAGCCTTGCCTGCCGGCCTGCCGGTCACCTTCCTGCCCGCCGAATCTGTCGGCTATTCCATAGAGCATATGGATGTTGAAGGAACGAAGACGCTTGCCTTCGACGAAGCGGTAAACCGCTGGCTCGGCATCGCCGAGGGGCTGGCAAAGCAGGGCATCCGCAAATTGGTGATGCTGAACGCCCATGGCGGCAATTCGCCCATCGTGACCATTGTCGCGACCGAGGCGCGGCTCCGCTTCGCCATGCTGGCGGTGGCAACGAGCTGGACCCGTTTCGGCCTGCCGGATGGCGTGGTCACGCCGGAGGAAAAGGCGATCGGCATCCATGGCGGCGATATCGAGACATCGGTGATGCTGGCGCTTCATCCCGACAAGGTTGATATGGCGAAGGCGGCGAACTTTTCCTCGCGGCAGACGGAATTCGCCGAGCGTTTCAAGCATCTGCGCGCCTACGGGCCGCACGCCTTCGGCTGGAAGATGTCGGACCTCAATGCTGAAGGCGTGGCGGGAAACGCCGCCGCCGCCACAGTAGAGAAAGGCGAGGCGCTGATTGCCCATGCGGTAAAAGGACTGGTGGAATTGCTGAGTGACGTCGATGCATTCGATGTCGCGCAACTGCGGTGACTATGGGGCATCTGCACCGGCCAGACGACGTGATCTTATAACATTATAAAACCCTTTGAACTGCCACGCTCAAGCCATTATATGAGACCAACCGTTCAAGCAGCCGATCCCAAGCCGCTCGGCCGCACGCCTAAATCCTAGAGGTTCTCATGACCGACGCGATCTCCACCCTGAAGCCCATTCCCGTTACCGTGCTCACCGGTTATCTCGGCGCCGGCAAGACGACATTGCTCAACCGCATTCTCTCCGAAAATCACGGCAAGAAATATGCGGTCATCGTCAATGAATTCGGCGAAATCGGCATCGACAACGACCTGATCGTCGAGTCGGACGAAGAAATCTACGAGATGAACAATGGCTGTGTCTGCTGCACGGTGCGCGGCGACCTGATCCGCGTTGTCGAAGGCCTGATGCGCCGCCCCGGCCGCTTCGACGGCATCATCGTCGAGACGACCGGCCTTGCCGATCCGGTGCCAGTCGCCCAGACCTTCTTCATGGATGACGATGTGCGCGCCAAGACCGAGCTCGACGCCGTCGTCGCCCTCGTCGATGCCAAGCACCTGCCGCTGCGCCTGAAGGACAGCCGCGAGGCCGAGGACCAGATCGCCTTCGCCGACGTCGTCATCATCAACAAGAGCGACCTGGTGACCCCGGAAGAACTTGATGTGATCGAGGATATCGTCCGCGCCATCAACCCGGCCGCCCGAGTTTACAAGACCAGCCGCTCCGGCGTCGACCTCGCCCGCGTGCTCGATCAGGGCGCCTTCAACCTGGAGCGCGCGCTCGAAAACGATCCGCATTTCCTCGAGCACGGCCATGACGACCATGTCTGCGGCCCCGATTGCGATCACGACCACCACCATCATGACCATGATCATCAGCATGGTGACCACGGCCACGACCATCATCACCATGGCGCCCATCAACATGGCGCGATGTCGGCGATCCACGATGTGACGGTGCAGTCGGTGTCGCTGCGCGGCGCCGAGATGAACCCGGAGCGCTTCTTCCCCTGGATCCAGAAGGTCACCCAGACGCAGGGGCCAAATATCCTGCGTCTTAAGGGCATCATCGCCTTCAAAGACGATCCCGAGCGTTACGTCGTTCAGGGCGTGCACATGATCATCGAGGGCGACCACCAGCGGCCGTGGAAGGAAGGCGAAAAGCACGAGAGCCGTCTCGTCTTCATCGGCCGCGAACTTGACCGCGAGAAGCTCGAAGCCTCCTTCAAGGCCTGCGAGGCAGCCGCCTGATGCCGACAGTTGCACCGCTTGATCTCGACGGCCACGTTCTGGCCGTCGAATTTTTAGGTGATGTTCCCTTCTTCGCAAGCGCAAACGGTACATTCCACCGGCTGGACGGCGGCGACAGGGTTTCCGAAGCCCACCAGGGCATGCTCACCGCGATCCGCGATCCCTATAGCGAGAGCCTGATCTCGGGCGGCGAGGACGGCAAGGTGCTGCGCATTGCCGCCGACGGCAGCGTCAGCGAGATCGCGACCGCGCCGCGCAAGTGGATTTCGCAGGTCGCAGCCGGCCCGCAGGGTGCCGTTGCCTATTCCTACGGCAAGAGTTCACTGGTGCGCCTTGCCGACGGCACGACCAAGGAATTCGCCGAAGAGCGCACGGTCGAAGGCCTTGCCTTTGCGCCGAAGGGCCTACGCATCGCGGCGGCGCGCTACAACGGCGTGTCGCTGCACTGGATCGGTATGAACGCCAAGCCGGTCGACCTGGAATGGAAGGGTGCGCATACCGGCGTCACCTTCTCGCCTGATGGCAATTTCCTCGTCACCTCGATGCAGGAAAACGCACTGCACGGCTGGAAGCTCGACATCAAGCCCGGTACCGAAGCTCGCCACATGCGCATGACCGGCTACCCCGCCAAGGTGAAATCGCTCTCCTGGTCGGTCAAGGGCAAGTGGCTCGCGTCTTCAGGCGCGCCTGCGGCAATCGTCTGGCCCTTCCAGGGCAAGGACGGGCCGATGGGCAAGGCGCCGATGGAGCTCGGCACCCGCGCCAATATCATGGCGACCGCGGTGAAGTTCCATCCGCTCGAAGACATCCTCGCCATCGGCTTCATCGACGGCATGATCCTGGCTGTGCGCATCACCGACAGCAAGGAAGCGCTCCTGCGCCGACCCGGCAAGGGCGCGATCACGGCGATGAGTTGGAGCAAAAACGGCAAGCTGCTCGCCTTCGGCTCCGAAGCCGGCGACTGCGGCGTCGTCGATATTTCGGCTTGAGGCGCGTTGCCGGCGATGGACGACGCCTTGACGGTATCCGAAATCGTGGCGCTCACGGCCAATCACATGCAAGCCGCGGCCGAAATCAGACGTGTCGCCCTGTGGCAGCGGCTGCCCTGGCTGCCGGATGTCCATACGCCCGAGGAAGAGGAGCAGTATTGGCGCATGCATCTGCTACCGAATTGCTCGATCCTCGGCGCTGCCATGGGCAACCGGCTCGTCGGTGTCATCGCCTATGGCGACAACTGGATAGAGCAGCTTTACGTTCTCCCCGGGTTCCAGGGCATGGGCATCGGCTCCTCCCTCCTTGGCTGCGCCAAGGAGGAGATGAACGAGATCAGGCTCTGGACGTTTCAGCGCAATGCGGGCGCTCGCGCTTTCTACGAACGGCACGGTTTTATCGCCGAGGAGGAGACCGATGGCGCCGACAACGAAGAACGGGAGCCTGATGTACTCTATCATTGGCGCCTGCTTCCGGAGCTGACTGCTCGCCTGCAGCCATCCGGCTAGAATATGCTATCGGACCCAAGGCCATAGGATATCGGGGCTTGCCAAACGCCTTGCCCGGGCGAAACATGAAGCACGAGCAGGAAGCGCTTTGCGCGCCACCTTGGCTGATAGAGGAAACGAGAATGTCGAAATCGACCGGCCTCGGTTTGACCGAACAACAGCCGCAGGCTTTGGGCGACGCATCCGTCTGGACCGTGATCCGCGCCGAGGCCGTTGAGCTTGCCGCACGCGAGCCGATATTGCGGCGGCTGCTTGCCGCTCAGGTAACGGACACCGCTGGCAACGATGAGATCATCGCCCGCGTGCTGGCCGCGCGGCTCTCCGTGGCGCAGGTGGAAACGGGTGATCTGTTCGATCTCATCCTGTCCACACTTGATGGCGATATCATGCGAAAGGTCGAGGCCGATCTCATCGCCGTGCGCGAGCGCGATCCGGCCTGCACGACATTTCTGCACGCGCTTCTCAATCTCAAGGGCTTCCATGCGCTGCAGACGCATCGCATCGCCCATGCGCTCTGGACCGCCGGCCGTCCGGAGATCGCCAGTTGGCTCGCCAATCTCGTTTCGCTGGTCTTTGGCCCGGATATCCATCCGGCGGCGCGGATCGGCGCGTCCATCATGCTCGACCACGGTTCGGGCATCGTCATCGGCGAAACAGCGGTCATCGAGGATGAAGTGTCGATCCTGCAGAACGTCACGCTCGGCGGCACCGGCAAGGAGACCGGCGACCGCCACCCGAAGATCCGCCACGGCGTGATGATCGGCGCGGGCGCCAAGATCCTCGGCAATATCGAAATCGGCGCCTTCAGCAAAGTCGCCGCCGGCAGCGTCGTGCTCAAGTCGGTTCCCACGCATTGCACGGTCGCCGGCGTGCCGGCGACGCTCGTGCGCGTCCACCGCGTCGACGAAATCCCGGCCGAGACGATGGATCAGAATATCTAGAGCTGTCCTGAATAGGGAATTCGCCCGATCCTAGGCGGCTTGCTGATTTTCGCTGAAGGCCTCGACGCGGTTGCGGCCTTCACGCTTCGAACGATAGAGCGCCTCGTCCGCCTTCTGCATCAGCCGTTCAAAATCTCCGCCGCTTTCCGCGCGCGCGGCAACGCCGATGCTCAGCGTCGGAAAGATCGCCAGATCCGGTCGCTGCAGGACGGCAGCGGCGAAGGCGAGACGGATGCGTTCGGCAATAATCACCGCATCCTGCCGGGAAGCATTTTTCAGCACCGCCAGGAACTCATCCCCACCTTGACGGGCGAGCAGGTCGTCGGAGCGCATGATGCTTCTCGAAACACTGGCGAAAAGCCGCAGGATATCGTCGCCGGCGGCATGGCCATGCCTGTCGTTCAGCTGCTTGAAATGGTCGATATCGATGATCAGCAGCGATACCGGCTGGAAGCCGAGCGCCGGCAGATGCTGGGCAAGGCCGCCGCGATTGAGGGCGCCGGTCAGCGGATCGTGGTGAGCGAGTTCCGTCAGCTGATTTCGGCTGCGCTCGGCGGCCATCAGCACCATCGCCATGCTGCGCAGCATGATGAACGCGACCGCCGATACCGCCATCCAGCTGTGAACTGCACTGCCGCCGAAAGGATCCGGCCCGCCAATCTCACCGGTCGCCGCGAGAATGCTGCGAACCGCAAAAATCGCGGCAGTGCAGGCGTAGAGGCCGACAAGCAGCGCTGCCGAATACAGCTTCTCGCACCGGGCAATGATGATTGCCTCCCTTGCGACGGCAAGATCGCAGAGGCAGCAGATGACGGAGACGTAGAGGAGCCTCGCCGAGACTGCCGAGGGATCGCGGACAATAAGCGCGACAGGAACGCTGACGACGAAGATGGCAAGCCAGAAAGTGCGCTGGTCGAGCGCTCGTCCCGAAAACACCCGTACGGCAAAGAACATCAGCATGTAGCCGGCGATGGTGACGATATTGCCGCCGTCGATCGAGACAGAGGTGGGAACGAGATTGCGTAGCGCGACGAGAAACGAACCGACGCCGACAAGAAGGTTGCTCAAGCCCCACCAGAGCGGCCACCTCTCGAAGCGACCGGTCGCATAGGCTGCAAGCTGGAGAATGCCCAGCACGAAACAGCTCACGGCAACAATGAAATAGATTGTCCTGAGATCCAGCAGCATGGCGCTTTCCCGAAATTCTCGCGGAACTTACAGGAAGCGTTTTGCGGTTTGATTGGAGCCTTCGCTAAGAATTTAACGATCGCCGGTTTTTCCCTGCTGCATAGTTCAAAATGCGACAGACCCTTTGCGCAACTCAAAGACGCGCGGCGCTGTCGTCAAGCGGCCCGCACCGAGCCGATGATGTCCGCCAACAGACCGTGCAGCAAGTCCCTGTAGCCGTTTCGGGCAGACGGACCGCTCTCTTCCGAGGTCATGACGACGGTGAGATCGAGCGACGGCACGATGTAGAGCATCTGCCCGCCATAACCCCAGGCGAAATGCACCTGCTCGCCGCCGATCTGCCGCGTGAACCAGCCATAGCCATATTCATCGCCTGAGAAGCGCGAGTTGGTGCGCTGCTGCCACGACTGGGCGATCCAGTCGGCGGGGACGATCTGGCGGCCGTCGGCGGTCTTGCCGCCGTTACGGTAGAGTTCGCCGAAGGCAAGCAGCGACCGGGCGCTCATCGCCATCTGATTGCCGCCGAGATAGATGCCCTGCGGATCGCGCTCCCATGCGCCAATGCGGAAACCGTCGACAGGACCCAGCCATTCGCGCGCCAACACCAGCGTCGGCCGCCGGCCGACCTTGGTGAGAATGGCAGACAGCAGATGCGTGGATGCGGTGGAATAGAGCATCTCACCACCGGGCTGATCGACGAAAGGCTGCGACAGCGCAAAGCGCACCCAGTTGCGCGAGGAGACCCAGCGGCCGTAGTTCGGCCCCGACATGCGATCGAGCCCAGCCTGCATCGAGAGAAGATTGCCGATGGTGATGTCGTTGATGCGCGGGTCGGGCGTTACAGGGAGATCGGCCTTCAGGATCGGCGCGATCTTCTGATCCGGCCCAATGAGCAGGCCTTTGTCGATAGCGATACCGACCAGCGCCGAGATGATCGACTTCGAAGCGGATTTGATATTGGTCGATTCCGAGGGCGAATGACCACGAAACCCACGTTCGCTGAGCACGCGTCCGTCGCGAGCGACAATGACCGTCTTCAAAGGCCGCATCGCGGGGTCGCTCGCCACGCGATCGAGACGCGGACCAAGCCCGCCGACGGCGGAAGCCGTGCTCTGGGCAGCAGCCGGCCCCGTTGCGTCAAGCGGCAGGCAGAGGAGAAGCAGAAGGGAGAGAATGCGGATCATGTGGCGCAAGATAGGATATCGCCGCGATATGTTCGCATGCCGGCGCCACTTTTCACGCGATTGTGTTTCCGCGTGCGCCGGCGCCTTCTCGAAACTTGATGCCAGAAATACAATCCGCGCCGCAACCACACCAAGCCCGCCTGCCTGGGTGGTCAAACGGCGCGGATATTACCAGCCGGGGGAAAAGTTCCCAACCTGGCCGGCCGGTCGGCGCAGCCTTACAGCGCCGCGCTTCTTTCAGAATCGATGCGCTAGGCTGCGCGGCGAACCGGGGCACCGGCCAGCATGCGTCCCGAGGCGACGATCATGCCGGCCGCGCCGTCGAGCCAGCCTTCCGTCAATTCGAGCGCCAGAAAGCGCGAGCGTTCGAACGGACCCGGCATGACAAGATGGCGAGCCTTTTCGGCAAAGAAGCCGAAGCGCTCGTAATAGGCAGCATCGCCGACGAGCAGGACGGCACCGTGCCTACGCTTCTTCGCTTCGAGGATCGCCGCGCGCATCAGCGCCGAGCCGATGCCCTTGCCGCCGTGATGCGGCGCAATGGCGAGCGGTCCGAGCAGCAGCGCATTGATCGGCGTGCCTTCGTCATTGACGCCGGCCTCGATGTTCCAAAGCCGCACCGTGCCGATGACATGGCCGTCGCGATCGCGCGCGACGAGCGCAAGGCCCTCGGCCGGAACGCGGCTGCGGCGGATCTTCTCCGACGACTTCTTGCGGCGATCTGGTCCCATGACGCGGTCGAGCAGGTTTTCACGCGCAACGACATCCGAAGGATTTTCGGCGTCGATGGCGAAAGTGGTAGGCGCAAAGAATGCGCGGACAGAATCAAGAACAGCGGCCATCTTGGCCTCCCGTACCCAATACCGTTATCAGCGGCGATGAAGGAAAATTGTGAAGTTGCCGCCCCGGCTGGTTACGGGGCCGGCGGAAACGACCTTAGATGACGTAGGCCTTCAACGGGTCGAAACCGTTGAAAGCGACCGCCGAATAGGTCGTCGTATAGGCGCCGGTGCCTTCGATCAGGACCTCGTCGCCGATCGAAAGGGAGATCGGCAGCGGATAGAGGTTCTTCTCGTAGAGCACGTCGGCCGAATCGCAGGTCGGACCGGCAATGACGCAGGGCTCCATCTCGTCACCATCGTGTTCCGTGCGGATCGGATAGCGGATGGCTTCGTCCATCGTCTCGGCGAGACCGCCGAACTTGCCGATGTCGAGGAAGACCCAGCGGGCATCGTCATTGTCCGACTTCTTCGAAATCAGAACGACTTCCGCCTTGATGACACCGGCATTGCCGACCATGCCGCGGCCCGGCTCGATGATCGTCTGCGGGATCTGGTTGCCGAAATGCGTGCGCAGCGCCTGGTAGATCGACTTGCCGTAAGCTTCTGCGGACGGAACGTCACGCAGGTACTTGGTCGGGAAGCCGCCGCCCATGTTGACCATCTGCAGGTGGATGCCCTGCTTGGCAAGCGATACGAAGACGCGCTTGGCATCGGCGAGTGCCGAATCCCAGGCATCGACCTTGGTCATCTGCGAACCGACATGGAACGAGACGCCATAGGACTGCAGGCCAAGCTGATGGGCGTAGACGAGAACGTCGACAGCCATCTGGGGAACGCAGCCGAACTTGCGCGACAGCGGCCATTCAGCGCCTTCACCATCGGTCAGCACGCGGCAGAAGACACGGGCGCCGGGAGCGGCGCGCGAGATCTTCTCGACTTCCTCGTGGCTGTCGACCGCAAAGAGGCTGACGCCGAGCGCATGCGCGCGGGCAACGTCACGTTCCTTCTTGATCGTGTTGCCGTAGGAGATGCGGGCGGCGGTTGCACCGGCTTCGAGCGCCATTTCGATTTCGGCAACGGACGCGCAATCGAAATTGGAGCCGAGGCCTGCAAGCAGCTTCAGCACTTCCGGGGCCGGGTTGGCCTTGACGGCGTAGTAGATGGCGCTGTCCGGCATGGCGTGACGGAAGGCGTGGAAATTGTCGCGAACGACGTCGAGGTCAACCACGAGGCAGGGACCATCGGGACGTCGGGTTGCGAGAAAGTCGCGGATGCGCTGGGTGGTCATATCGATTCCCTCTTCCAATTCCAGAGCTCCGGTTTGAACCGGAGGACAAAGGGCATACGATAGCTCGCATTGGAACCAGCCGGTGGAGACCCCGGAACCATAGCAAGCGCTCGATGCGCAGATCGTGAACCAACGCCGCGGTGCGGTGTAAGTTCGGCTTTGTCTGCCATGGATTGGAGGGAGAATCCCAACCGCACTTCCGGCAATGATGGTGTGCCTCTTCAGTAACCCCCGCTGATGGAAAGCAGGGAGAGAACAAAAAGGCCCGCACCGTCGTTGCTTCAGGCGTCCTCGCATTTTCCGGTTGGCCGGAATAGCGACTGGAGGGGTTAATTCCAGGTACCTTACCGATTTCCTCACCAATTCGAGGGTTCGGCGGACACCCATGGGCACGTGCGACTTTGGGCTGAGTGGGAAATAAGAATATTCGCCTTCATAATCAAGCGATTTTTTGATCTCGGGCCAAAAAAATAATTGAACAATAGGAAGCAATTTGTTCAATATTCCGAAACAGCTGAGGGGTGCCATGGATACCTTGACCCGCATACGCGCCTTCATCGATGTCGTCGAGGCCGAAGGCTTCTCCGCCGCGGCACGGCGCACCGGCCGCTCAAAGGCGCTGCTCTCTAAATATGTGCGTGAACTGGAGGATGAGCTCGGCGCGCTGCTGCTCAACCGCACCACCCGGCAGTTCTCCATGACCGAAGCCGGCCACACCTATTACCGCACCGCCTCCGATATCCTGAAGGAGATCGACAACCTCGCCGATCTCGTGCGTGAGAACAATGCACAGCTCAAAGGACGGCTTCGCATTTCCGTGCCGCGCACCTTCGTCGATGCCGATGTCGGCCAGTCGCTGATCGATTTCGCCAAGGAGAACCCGGACCTTTCGCTGGAGATCGCCGCCGACGACCGGTTCGTCGACCTGATCGAAGAAGGTTTCGACGTGGCGATCCGCATCACCAAGCTCGAAGATTCCGGCATGATCGCCCGCAAGATCTCGGATTTCCGCATCCATATCTGCGCCACCCCTGAATTTCTCGAGCGTTATCCCGATCTCGATCACCCAACGGCCCTTTCCAGCGTCCCCTTCATCGTCGATACCAATGCGCGCACCCAGGCGAGCATCCGCTTCCACAATCCCGACAACACCTCGTTTGCCGTCGCCGTTTCCGGACCGATAGAGGTCAACAGCCCGCATGCGACATTACGCGCGGCACTTGCCGGCATCGGCGTAGCCTTCATCCCGGATTTCATCGCCCGCAAGCCGATCGAGAGCGGCGAACTGGTGACCCTGTTCAACGATTACACCCCGACCGACCGCGGCATCTATGCCGTCTACCCGCACCGGCGCTACCTGCCGGCCAAGGTAAGGATCTTCGTCGATTACCTGCACAACTGGTTCAAGAAGCATCCGTAGGGCGGCGCACCTGCGCAGCGATGCGACATTCCGCCCCGCTTCAACGTGTGGCCCCACGAATCCGATACGGAGTCCGGTCCCAATTCCGTCCCAATTTCTGGCAAGAAGTCTGGGGCAGCGAACAGGGCAGCGGGATAGATGAAACATTCAACGATACTGATGGCCGCGCTTCTTTCGCTGGCGCCGGCCGCCGCCTTTGCCCATCCGCACATCTTCATCGAGGCCCGCCTCGAAGTCGTGGCCGGCAAGGACGGCAGTGTCGAGGAACTGCGCAATGTCTGGCGCTTCGACGAGGTCTTTTCCTCCTCCGTGGTCATGGATTTCGACAAGAACACCGACCTGAAGCTGGAACCGAACGAGCTGACCGACGTCGGCAACACGGTCAAGAAGTCTCTTGCTGACTACGACTACTACATGAACCTGACGATCAACGGGAAGAACATCACCGTCCAGAAGCCCGACATCATCCATGTCGACTACAAGGATGGCCAGCTGCTGATGTTCTTCGCGGTGAAGCCGGTGGAGAAGATGCCGCTGAAGGGCAGGCTCACCTTCGGCGTCTACGACCCGACGCTCTACACCTCGATCGATTTTCCCACCGACAACGAGCTGGCGATCGTCGGAGACGGCTTCAAGGCCTGCAAACATCAGGTGGTGCGGCCGGATGCCGACGAGGTGATCTCGCAAAACAAACAGTCGCTGACGGACGCCTTCTTCAACGATCCCACCGGCACCAACATGTCCAAACTCTTCGCCACCCGGCTGGAGGTCACATGCTGACGAAACGCCTTCCCCTCATCTTTTCCGCCGCCGTCCTCGCGCTGGTGACGGCGGCAAGCCTCGCCCATGCGCAATCGCCGCTCGGCATCGGCACGGCGGAACCAAGCTTCCAGCCGACCGGCGGGCCGTTTGCGCCGCTATTTCTCTACGTCAATTACGAGCAGCAGGCTTTCTATCGGGCGCTGACCGGCGCCTTGAAGGCGATGCGCCAAGACCCCTGGCAGCTGGCTTCGCTGATCGGCCTCTCCTTCGCCTATGGCGTCTTCCATGCCGCCGGCCCCGGACACGGCAAGGCGGTCATCTCCTCCTACATGATCGCCAACGAGGTCGAGCTGAAGCGCGGCGTGGTGATTTCCTTCATTTCTGCCTTCGTTCAGGGCGTGGTGGCGGTGGCGCTGGTCGGCGGCGCCTGGCTGGTGCTGCGCGGCACCGGCATTACGCTGACGGCGGCGACCCACGCAATGGAGATCGCAAGCTTCGTCATGGTCATCCTTTTCGGCGGCTGGCTGCTGTTCCGCAAACTGCGCTCGCTGGTGGGCAACATGCCGCGCCGCCGGCTGATGGCGACGCCTGCCGGTCCGGTCAGCATGATGCTCGACTGGAAGGACAATGCGGCCGAACGCCAAGCCTATGCCTTCAACGGCAAGGCGCAGCCTGTCGAAGCCGGCCATACCTTCGTTCCCGGCATGGTCTGCGAGACCTGCGGCAATGCCCATGTGCCCGATCCGGCCTTGCTCGGCGGCGACAGGTTCAGCGCCAGCGAGGCCTGGTCGGCGATCGTAGCCGTCGGTCTGCGCCCCTGTTCCGGCGCATTGCTGGTCATGACCTTCTCACTGCTGAACGGGCTCTATCTCGGCGGCGTGCTTTCGGTCGCCGCCATGTCGCTCGGCACGGCGATCACCGTTTCCCTGCTTGCCACACTTGCCGTTACTGCCAAGAGCGCGGCCGTCCGCCTCTCCGGACGCGGCTCGACCACCTCGATCTGGGTCGGCAACGCCATCGAAATCCTCGGCGCCGTGCTCGTCATGCTGATGGGCGCCCTGCTGCTCGGGGCCTCGCTGCAGGGATAAAATTATTTTCCCCGGCGGCGCTGGTAGCGCGCCCGCAGCCAGAAGACTGCGAAAAACGCCATGATCAGGCAGACGCCGACGACAATCGCCAGCGTCGGCGAGAAATTGCCGATCCACAGCACGATGGTCGGCAGGAAATAGATGACGAGGGCGGCGCTAAGCAGGATGATGCCGGCGGCGGTCGCCTGCGAGCGGCTTTCCGGGCTCACGCGAGTCTTTCCTTTTCAAGATCGGTGCGGATGTCCTGCAGGCGGCGGATCTGGTTGCCCTCGGCGTCGAAATTCTCCGGCGAAAGCCAGGCTTCGAAGGCATCGTTGATCATCGGCCATTCGGCATCGATCATCGAGAACCAGGCGGAATCGCGGTTGCGATGCTTGGAGATCATGTGCTGGCGGAAGACCCCTTCGAAGCTGAAGCCGTAACGCGCAGCCGTCGTCTTGCTTGCCTCGTTGTTATTGTCGCATTTCCATTCGTAGCGGCGGTAGCCGAGATCCTCGAAGACATGCTTGGCCATCAGGTAGTGCACCTCGGTCGACAGCGGCGACCGCTTCATCTCGGCCCCGTGCGCCACCCCGCCGATCTCGACGACGCCGTTTGCCGGGTCGGCGCGCATGTAATTCGCCATGCCGACAATCTTGCCGGTGGCGTTGTCGCGAAAGATGTGGGTAAGCCAGCCGGACTTGGTGTAGACGGTTTCCAGCCAGTTGGCGAAATCGTCGATACCGGAGAAATCGTCCTGGGCGAAATAGAGAAGCAGGGGATTGATGCCCATGCCGCCGAGCCCGTCCCACAGCGCCTCGAGATGTTCGGCGCGCCGATAGGGCTCTACGGTAACGAAACGGCCCTTCAGCGTGACCGGCTTCGGCGCCGGGCAGCCCTTGAAATTTGCAAGATCGCGCATGGTCACTCCCCTTTTCGGAAGAGTGGATAGGCCAGCCGCCCGACAAAGGCAATCGGCCTAAAGCGCATCGCGCTTTAGGCCCTTATTTCCACGCATGTCGTTGTCGCAAAACCGCTGCACACTTTTGCGCGACATGCTTTAGATGTCACTGTGACAAGGTCACCTTGGCGGAGGACACCGTCGCCTCGATATGGTCGACCAGCTGGTCGGCAAGGCCGAGGCGGCCGGCAAGCAGATCGAGATAACCGCGCTCGGCGCGCGAATCCGGGTCGATGGTGAGCCGCGAGGCGGTGTAAAGCTCGACGCGTTGTTCTTCCGTCGTCGCGGCGGCAACGAACGCATCGATATCCGTCGGCGAAGCGAGTTCATGCTCGATGAAGGCCGCGGCCTCGCCGCTGACATCGGCGGCCTTGACCTTATCCATGATGAGGGCGCGTTCGGCATCGTCGATGTGGCCGTCGGCCTTGGCGGCGGCGATCATCGCGCGGATCAGCACCAGCACGAATTCATTGCTGCCGGCGGGCGACGCTGGTCCGAAACCGGATTCGACGGGCGGCGGCAGGAGCACCGGATTATTGGCGGACGGTGCATCGGAAGGGGCAGCGGGCGCCTGCCCGGCCTGATAATTCTTGTAGGCCTGGTAGCCGAGGCCGGCAATCGCGGCAAGACCGCCGATCGCCAGTGCATTACCGGCAATACCACGACCGGTCTTGGTGCCGAGCAGCGCGGCGGCAATCGCGCCGGTCTTCATCGGATTATTCCTGGCCGTCTGCACGGCATCGCCCGCCCTGTCGCGGACCGAACCGCCGAGACCTGGCACCTGCGAACCCAAGAACTGGTCGAGAAGCTTTTTTGCGTCGAACATTCCTCGTCATCTCCCTGTTGAAGCTGGAGGGAACATAGGTTTGCGACGGCTGAAATACAAATATGGGGAGCGGGATTGAGCCGTCAGGCTCACCCGCCCCTGCCGAAACTCAGGCCTTCAATGCGGCAGCCTCTGCCGCGAGCCTGGTGATGCCAGCCCAGTCGCCGGCCGCGACCAGTTCCTTCGGCGCCACCCACGAACCGCCGACGCAGATGACGTTCGGCAGCGAGAGATAATCATTGGCGTTCTTCAGCGAGATGCCGCCGGTCGGGCAGAACAAGGTGCCAGCAAGCGGCGAGGACAGCGCCTTGAGATAAGCGGCGCCGCCGGCCTGCTCCGCCGGGAAGAATTTCAGCACCTGGTAGCCTTCCTCGCGCAACGCCATGACTTCACTGGCGGTCGCGGCCCCCGGAAGCAGCGGCACGTCGGAATCGGCGGCGGCATCGAGCAGTTCCTGCGTCGTGCCCGGGCTGACGATGAACTTCGACCCAGCCTCGACGGCGGCTTCCCAATGGGCGACATTGAGGATCGTGCCGGCGCCGACTTCGGCTCCTTCGACCTCGGCGGCGACGGCGCGCACGGCCTCGAGTGCCGCCGGCGTGCGCATGGTGATCTCGATCGCCTTCAGGCCGCCCGCGACGAGCGCCCGGGCCAGCAGAACCGCCGATTTCGCATCGTCGACGATCAAGACCGGAACGACAGGCTGGAGTTTCAGGATGGAAAGGAGCTTCTCTGTTTTCTCGCCCATGGTCGCGCGACCTCCTTAAAACGATTGAATTCGGACCCCGAATAACGCCCTCGCGGAACCTTGTCGAGATAAAACCGGACCACATGCCGAGAAGGGTATGAAATGGGTGGAAATTGGGCTACCGTGCCGCAATCGTCACAAAAGGTTCACTGGTATGGCGAAAGAGATCGAGCGGAAGTTCCTTGTACGCAGCGATGGATGGCGTGCCGCGGTCGAGACGAAGTCCGTCCTCCGGCAGGGTTACATCGCCTCGATGGACGACCGTTCCGTGCGAGTGCGCATACTCGACGGCAGGAAGGCGAGACTGACGATCAAGATCGGCCGCAGCACCATCACCCGTGACGAATTCGAATACGACATCCCGATCGCCGATGCCGAAGAGCTGTTGCGCAACGCGATCGGCGTCGTCATCGAGAAAACGCGCTACCGCGTTCCGCATGAGGACTTCGTTTGGGAAGTCGACGTGTTTACCGGCGAGCATCGGGGACTGGTGATCGCCGAGGTGGAAATGACGTCGGAAACCGATGATCCCGCCCTGCCCACCTGGCTCGGACGCGAAGTGACCGGAGATTTCCGTTACTCTAACCAGGCCCTTGCCACAGAATACGGGCACGACAGGCATGGCCTATCGCATTCGGCCTGACGCCGATTTCACCGAGGCGTTCCGTAGCGTCGCGACCAAGCAGCTGGAACACGCCGTCACCATCCTCGATGAACGCCCGGATGGCGCGCATGAGGCGATCCATTCATTCCGCAAGAATCTGAAACGACTACGCTCGCTCTACCGTCTCGTGGCCCGCGACGTGCCGGATTTCCAGCGCCGCGAAAACGCAAGGCTGCGCGATGCCGCACGCTCGCTTTCGGCGATCCGCGACGCTGCCGCCCTTATCGGCACCGCCCAATATCTGCAGCATGCAGCCCGCGAGAACGAGGAGAGCGAGGCGCTCGGCCGCATCGTCACCATTCTCGAAGGGCGCCGTGACTGGATGGCGGAAGCCGAAAGCGGCCTGGAACAGCGGCTGGCGGAAACCTCCGGCGTTCTGAAGCAGGCGATCGCCGCCTTGGACGCCGTCTCCTTTGATGGCGGACACCGCAAGAATGCCCGCATGCTGGCAAAAAGCTGGCGCCGCACCGCACGGAAGGCCAAGGCGGCGCTTGCGGCCTGCCACGGCGGGGCATCGGCCGACGATTTCCACGATCTGCGCAAACGCACCTACGACTATCGGCTCTACCATGCCCTTCTGCGCGACGTCTGGCCGGGCGCGATGAAGGCCAAGCGCGATGCGGCCAAGGAACTCGTCGAGGATCTCGGCCACATTCACGATCTGACCGTACTCTCCGAACTGGTCGAGGCCGAACCACAGCTCTTCACCCGCAATGACGACCTGGCGCATCTGCTCGACATCATCATCTTCCGCCAGCAGGAGGACCGGCGGCAAGCGCTGATCAAAGCCGAAGCCGTCTTCGCCGATGATGCCGACGAGGAAGCCCAGCGCATCGAGCTTCTCTGGCTGATGGCCGGAAACTGAGAGAAGGCCGCCGCCGGCGAAGGCAATTGCGCGGCCCGCCGATTTTCTGTATTTCCGCCCCATGACCGACAGCCCGACACACACCAGCCCGTTCCTCGTGGCCGCACTCTATCATTTCGTTTCTGTGCCGCGCTTTGCCGACCTGCAGGCGCCGTTGCAGACGCTTTGCGAGGAGAACGGCGTCAAGGGAACGCTGCTTCTGGCGCATGAAGGCATCAACGGCACGATCGCGGGCCCGGATGCCGGCATTCACGCCGTGCTTGCCTTCCTGCGCGCCCAGCCGGAATTTTCGGGCCTCGAGCACAAGGAAAGCCACGCCTCGAAAATGCCCTTCCTGCGCATGAAGGTGAAGCTGAAGAAGGAAATCGTCACCATGGGCGTCGAAGATATCGACCCCAACAAGGTGGTCGGCACCTATGTGGCGGCCAAGGACTGGAACGCGCTGATTTCCGATCCCGATACGATCGTCATCGACACCCGCAATGACTACGAGACAGCAATCGGCACTTTTCGCGGCGCGCTCGACCCAAAGACCAAGACGTTCCGCGAATTTCCCGATTGGGTGCGCGCAAATCCCGGTCTGCACAACAAGCCGAAGGTCGCCATGTACTGCACCGGCGGCATACGCTGCGAGAAGGCCACCGCCTTCATGAAGGCTGAGGGCTTCGACGAGGTCTATCATCTGAAGGGCGGCATCCTGAAATATCTGGAGGAAGTGCCGCAGGAGGAGAGTCTCTGGGATGGCGCCTGCTTCGTCTTCGACGAGCGTGTATCCGTCGAGCACGGGCTGAAGCAAGGCGAACACCGGCTCTGCCACGCTTGCCGCAACCCGATCACCGCCGAGGAAATGATCTCGCCGCTCTACGAGGAAGGCGTTTCCTGCAGCCACTGCTACCACACCCGCACGGAAGAAGACCGGCTGCGTTACCGTCAGCGTCAGCACCAGATCGCGCTCGCAAGAAGGCGCGGCCAACGACATATCGGTAGCTGAGCCAGATTTCTGTGTGGATCAACTTTGCTTTCTGAAGATCAGGCTGCGTCGATGCGACGCCGGGCTGCCGGCTCCGCTTCACGTCGCTCGTGCAGCATCTCGGTGATAAGCTCTGATATCACGGGCTTGCCGAACAAATAGCCCTGCAGGCAGTCGCAGCCGAAGAGGCGCATGGCTATCGCCTGCTCCTCGGTCTCGATGCCTTCGGCCGTCACCGGAATGTCGAGCGAGCGGGCGAGCGCCACCGTCGCCTGCAGCATCTCGCGCTGGCGTTTGTCGTTGACGCCCATGACCAGCGAGCGGTCGATCTTGATGCGGTCGAAGCCGAACTGCCTGAGATAACCGATCGACGAGAAGCCGGAACCGAAATCGTCGAGCGCCACCTTGACCCCCAGCCCCTTCAGCCGTTCGATCGACTGGCGGGTGCGCTGCGGATTCT
The DNA here is from genome assembly GCF_057653695.1 of Rhizobium sp. SRDI943. Classification (NCBI taxonomy): domain Bacteria; kingdom Pseudomonadati; phylum Pseudomonadota; class Alphaproteobacteria; order Hyphomicrobiales; family Rhizobiaceae; genus Rhizobium; species Rhizobium sp. SRDI943. The sequence continues at coordinate 3,780,571 of NZ_CM172787.1, forward strand.
GAATCATGTAGCCTTCGGTGATCTCGAGCGTGATGCGGCCGGCCTCGATCTCCGTCTGTTTCAGTACGTAGCGCACATAGTCGGTAAAGGCAGGATTGCGGAACTGGCCGGGCGAGACGTTAACCGAGACGTTGAGTTCCGGCCATTGTTTGGCCGTCTCACAGGCCTTGCGCAGTACGAACAGACCGAGCGATTCGATGAGGCCGCTGGTCTCGGCGATCGGGATGAACAGCTCGGGCGAAACAGGGCCATGGCCCGGACGGTTCCAGCGCACCAGTGCTTCGACGCCGGTCATCGCATGCGTCGCCGCATCGATCAGCGGCTGGTAGGCGAGCGTCAGGTCGCCGCTTTCGATGGCGATCCGGAGATCGAGCTCCAGCGCGTTGCGCTGCTCTCGATCGGTGTCCATCGACGGATCGTAGAGGGTCATGCGCGCGCGGCCGGCTTCCTTCGCCTTGTACATGGCAAGGTCGGAACGGCGCACCAGCTCCTCACGCCCGATCGTCCCGGAAGGCGACATGGCAATGCCGATGCTTGCCCCGACGACAACGACACGGCGACCGATCTCCAGCGGCTCGACAAGAAAATCGAGAATCTGCTCGGCAAGCTGTAGTGCGGCGGCATTCTCACTGTCGGAGAGAAAGGCGATGGCAAATTCATCGCCGCCGATGCGGGCGAGAACGGCACCCTGCGGAATGAGCACAGCGAGCCCGGCCGCGACCGCACGGATCAACTGGTCGCCGGTGCCATGGCCATAGCTGTCATTGACTTCCTTGAAGCCATCGAGGTCGAGATAGAGGAGGAGCACGTTGCGCTTGGTCTGGCGTGCCTCGACGACAAAACGATCGACGGCCAGCCCGAGGCCATCACGATTGGAAAGCCCGCTCAGCCTGTCGCGCAGCGCCTCCTCGCGAGCGCTGTTTTCCTCCGCCTTCAGGCGGCGGCCGGCAAGCCAGCCGATGACCAGCAGCACGACGAAGAACAACCCGACGAGGCCGAGCGCCTGGATGACCATCGGCCGCACCTGTGCATAGCCGATATCGCCGGGTGAACGCGAGATCCAAACCAGCTTGCCGAGCGTTGCCCCCGTCGGATCGACGATCGGCACAAGATAGTCGGCCGCAAAACTCGGCGGCGCCAGCCTCAGCCCGCCGATGACATAGGTCTGGCCGAGAGCGGTCACCCTGTCGTCGTCAAGATGGCGGGCGAAAACGAGATAGCGCTGCTGGCCGGCGGGCACATCCAGCGCACCGGACTTTTTCCGCACCAATGCCACACCGACGGCGGCAATGCCCCGCTTGGTGGTGACGAAACCGATCGCCTGAGGACGATCGGCCGGGCCGGCCGCCTTTACCGTGTCGAAGAGGGTCCAGAGCGAAGGCGCGAAGAAATCTGTGAGCGGCTCCTCCATCGGTTTGCCGTCGCGATAGGCCATGATCGCCTTCTTCTCGCCATCGATGACGATCGCCATGTCGAACAGCGAGCTGTTGACCGACATCTCGCCGTAGTTGCTCACCGTCCAGGCCATACCGTCGGCTGCGTAGACGTTGACGGCAGCGTCATCCCAGGCGGCGTAATCGTCGAGCGTCGCACCAAGCTGATCCTCGAAGGTCTTCAACGCGCCGATCGTCGTTTCGCGCGAGCGCTCGTCATCGAGAACATTGGAATTTTCGGCCACGCGTTCAAGCGCCGTCAGCACCATGATGGTGACGACCGCGACGATGACTGCGAACGAGAAAAGCACGCCCGTGACGGTGATGTGACGGCCTATTCCCGATCCCTTGCTCTGCGACTTTCCGGCTGTCTGCATTACGACTCCCTGACCGTTGGACTTTGCCAGTCAAGGGTTCAAAAACGTTTAAGCAACCGCCTGTTGCAGGCCTCTCGCGATCTATTTTTCTGCCTGCCTCCGGTCGTCGCGAAAATGCTGGCAAGCAACGTCAGCTTGCCATGCCGGCCGGAAGTCCGCGCCCCCAGATGCTCGCGATAAGCGTCAGACAGGTGCCTCTCTCAAGTGCCCGCGAGGCAGCTGCGCTAAACCGCCGTGTGATTGCCCTTCGGGAATTGCGCCGCGAGTTGGCGATACCACTTGCCGCTCTTCTTCACCGTGCGCAGCTGGGTTTCATAATCGAGATGGACGAGACCGAAGCGCATACGGTAGCCTTCCGCCCATTCGAAATTGTCCATCAGGCTCCAGGCGAAATAGCCGCGTAGGGGATAGCCGTCCTTGATGAGGCCGGCAACGATTTCGAGGTGATCTCCGACATAGTCGAGGCGCATCGTATCGTCGACCTCGCCGTCGATGACATCGGTGTTGTCGCAGGCGCCGTTCTCCGTGATGTAGCATTCCGGCAGTTCGTAGCGGCGGTAGAGATCCTCGATCGAGAGCTTCAGGCCCGGCGCATAGATTTCCCAGCCGATATCGGTCTTGACGTCGCTTGCCGGCGGCGCCTCCACCGTCCAGGGGAAATCGCCTTTGCGTTCGGCATCGTCGGTGACGCGTTCGGGCTTATAATAGTTCAGGCCCCACCAATCGAGTTTCTGGCTGATGAGCTTCAGGTCGCCATCCTCGATGACAGGCATGCGGTCGCCGAGCGCCGCGACGAATTCCTTCGGATATTCACCCTTGAAGACGGGATCGAAGAAAGCGCCGTTGTGGAACTGATGCGCCCGCTCGCCCGCGGCAAGGTCGGCCGGGCTGTCGGAGCCGGGAATGATCGAGGCGGCATTGAGCACGAGGCCGACCGGCACATTGGGCGCTTCCGAGCGGATCGCCTCGACGCCGAGGCCGTGGGCAAGGTTCATGTAATGCATGGCGTGAAGGGCAGCCTGCATGTTGCGCTCGCCCGGAGCATGGATGCCGTAGAGGTGGCTGAGCCAGACGATGCACCAGGGTTCGTTGAAGGTCGCGACCCGGTCGAGGCGATCGCCAAGGCGGTTCATCACCGTCTTGGCATAGCGCTGAAACGCATAGGCGGTCGAGCGCGCGGTCCACCCGCCCTCGCCGGCGAGCAACAGAGGCAGATCCCAGTGGTAGAGCGTCGCGAAGGTCTTGATACCGCGCGCCTTGCAGCCGTCGACCAGCCGGTCGTAGAAATCGAGGCCGGCCTCGTTCACCGGACCCGTGCCGTCCGGGATAATGCGCGGCCAGGCAATCGAGAACCGGTAGGCTTCGACACCCATCTCCTTGATGAGATCGAGGTCCTGTTCCAGGCGATTGTAGTGATCGCAGGCAACATCGCCGTTATCGCGATTATGGACGCGGCCAGGCATATTGCAGAAAGCATCCCAGATGGATGGCTTGCGGCCATCAGCTTTGCTGGCGCCTTCGATCTGGAAGGCAGCGGTGGCAACGCCGAAAATGAAGTCGCCGGGAAAGCGCTCCGCGAGTTTCTTCGGATCGATCATCTGGAAATCCTATCTCTCAGGTTGAGCCGTTTGCGCCGGATTTAGCCAAGCCTGAAGGCAAAGTACAGGCTGGCCGGAAGAAAAACTGCAACGTTGCAGGAGGAAAAACAGAACAGCTGCAGCGCCGCTCCCTCGCCGCGCTGCCGCCCTCATAACGGCAATGTCAGCAGTCGTGATTTGGCCGTTGAGACCGCGATCCTTACACGGGAAATGGCATCACAAATATGAAAGGGATCCAATGCTCTCTTCGGTCCATTCGCTGCAGCCTCATCTGCTGAGCCTGTTGCGCATTGTCTCGTCACTTGTACTTTTCAGCTATGGAACACAGAAGATCCTGCATTTTCCGGCTGCGGCAAGCGTGCCGCCCGCAGGCTCGCTGCCCTGGATTGCCGGCCTGCTCGAACTCACCTTCGGGTTCCTGGTGCTTGTCGGATTCCAGACCCGTATCGCCGCCTTCGTGCTCTCCGGCCTGATGGCCGTCGCCTATTTCATCGCACATGCATCGAAGGGCATCTACCCCGCCCAGAACGGCGGCGTCGCGGCGATCCTGTTCTGCTTCGTGTTTCTTTATCTGGTGGCGGCAGGTGCCGGACCGTTGAGCGTCGACAACCTGCTGAAGCGTGGCCGCACTGCTGCGGTCTGATCAAAATAAAACAAAACGCCGAGGCGACTCTACAGCGCCGCGCGTCTTTTCAGACGCGCAAAGGCGCTGTAGCGCTTAGAATTACTGCATAATTTTGTCCTTAAATCGATTCCGATTTAAGGAATTATGCAGTAGATCGCCTCGGCGTTTTTCATGGGGCAACCGAGATCGTTAAATTCAGACTTTGATCCAGGCGCCGTTCCTCTTCGAAGACGCGACGCAGGCTTCCACGAAGGCCACACCCTTCACGCCGTCATCGACTGTGGGATAGACCACCGCCTTGTCGACGGCCTTGCCCTTCTTGCGGGCGTTTATCGCATGCGCGGCTTCCGTATAGATCGTTGCAAAGGCTTCGAGATAACCTTCCGGATGCCCTGATGGCACGCGCGTGACACGGCCGGCAGCCGCGCCTGAACCGGCGCCGCCGCGGGTGATCAGCCGCTTCGGCTCGCCGAAAGGCGTGTACCACAAGTAGTTCGGGTCCTTCTGGGTCCATTCCAGCCCGCCCTTGGTGCCGTAGACACGCACCATCAGGCCGTTTTCATGGCCGGGCGCAACCTGGCTGCACCAGAGCATGCCCTTGGCCGGCTTCTCCGAACCCTTCGCCTTGAAGCGCAGCATGACATGCGCATTATCGTCCAGCCGGCGGCCGGGAACGAAGCTATCGAGATCGGCGGCGAGGCTGTCGAGCTCCAGGCCAGTGATGAAGGCGGCGAGATTATAGGCATGGGTGCCGATATCGCCGGTCGAGCCGCCGACGCCGGACTGCGCCGGATCGGTGCGCCAGGCAGCCTGTTTCTGGCCGGTTTGCTCGACCGCTTCCGTCAGCCAGTCTTGCGGATATTCGGCCTGGACGACGCGGATGTCGCCGAGTTCACCATTCGCGATCATCTCCCGCGCCTGGCGGACCATCGGATAGCCGGTGTAATTATGCGTCAGCACGAAGAGTGCCCCGCTCTCGTCGGCGATCTTCTTCAGCTTCTTCGCATCGGCAAGGTTGGATGTCAGCGGCTTGTCGCAGATGACATGAATGCCGCGCTTCAGGAATTCCTTGGCTGCATCGTAGTGAACATGGTTCGGCGTGACGATCGCCACCGCCTCGATGCCATTCTTCAGCTTCGCCTCGCGGATCGCCATCTCGCGATAGCTGGAATAGGTCCGCGACGGATCGAGGCCGAGGTCGCGGCCGGATGCGATCGCCTTTTCGGGCGAAGCCGACAGCGCGCCGGCGATGAGATCGTACTGATCGTCGATGCGGGCCGCGATACGGTGCACCGCGCCGATGAACGCGCCCGCGCCGCCGCCCACCATGCCGAGCCGGATGCGCGGCTCGCGTGTCTGTTCGGATGATGCTTCGATTGCCATTGATTCCTCCTCAATTTTTCTTCCCTTCTCCCCTGGGTGGTTCAAAGGACGGGTTGAGCCCCGTGGCTCAACCCCGGTCGGTGGCCCGAAGGGTCGGATGAGGGGGCTTCGCGGTAGATATGCCTTTCGCTTGTCGCTCAAGGCATTCGTCGCTATCGCTCCTCATCCCCCTCATCTGCCCTGACGGGCATCTTCTCCCCGCTGGGGAGAAGGGAATAGAAACCTAGAGCCCCAGCATCCGCCGGTTCGCCGCCTGGTCCGTGCCGCTGCCGGCGAAATCGTCGAAGGCTTTCTCGGTCACGCGGATGATATGGGCGGCAACGAATTCGGCGCCTTCGCGGGCGCCGTCCTCCGGATGCTTCAGCGCGCATTCCCATTCGACCACGGCCCAGCCATCGAAATTATTCGCCGTCATCTTCGAGAACACCGCGCCGAAATCGACCTGGCCGTCGCCAAGCGAACGGAACCGGCCGGCGCGTTCGACCCAGCCCTGATAGCCACCGTAGACGCCCTGGCGCCCGGTCGGATTGAACTCAGCATCCTTGACGTGGAACATCTTGATGCGGTCTTTGTAGATGTCGATGTTGTCGAGATAATCGAGGCACTGCAGGACGTAGTGCGAGGGATCGTAGAGCATGTTGGCGCGCGGATGGTTCTTCACCCGCTCCAGGAACATCTCGAAGGTGATGCCGTCATGCAGGTCCTCGCCCGGATGGATCTCGTAGCAGACGTCGATACCGTTCTCGTCCGCATGGTTGAGGATCGGCGTCCAGCGGCGGGCGAGTTCGTCGAAGGCAGTCTCGACCAGACCGGCAGGACGCTGCGGCCAGGGATAGATGAAGGGCCAGGCAAGCGCGCCGGAAAAGGTCGCATGCGCCTTGAGACCGAGGTTTTTGGATGCCGTCAGTGCCATCTTGACCTGCTCGACCGCCCATTCCTGACGCGCCTTCGGATTGCCGCGCACCTCCGGTGCAGCAAACCCGTCGAAGGCTTCGTCATAGGCCGGGTGAACGGCGACGAGCTGTCCTTGCAGATGAGTGGAGAGTTCGGTGATCTCGATGCCGTTTTCACGCGCCTTGCCGGCGAATTCGTCGCAATAATCCTTGGACGTGGCAGCCTTCTTCAGATCGATCAGCTGGCTGGCCCAGGTCGGCACCTGGACGCCCTTGTAACCGATGTCGGCCGCCCATTTGGTGATCGCGTCCCACGAGTTGAAAGGAGCAGTATCGCCCGCGAACTGGCCAAGGAAAAGGCCGGGGCCCTTGATCGTCTTCATGTCAGATTCCTCCCTGAATATCGGCCGTAAACGTTTCTGAAGTGTTGTAGCACGCAATTTGGCGGGAGCAAGGCGCCTCCTCGCCCTTGGCTCGTGATTTGGCGCGAAGCCAGATGCGATATGGCGGCGAGCTAATCATGATGGGCTTTGGCGGGCAAGAGGTACGTGCAGCATTTTCGGCCACCCGCTCTATTGGAAGCATAAAAAATGCGCCCATCCTTACGAATGGGCGCATGTCTCCAGTCGATGGATCAGAACGGAGAATCCGGGAAGTAGAAGTCCTTGGCATTGTCCTTGGTGACGAGCGTCGCGTCGAGGATGTAGCTGCCGTGAACCGGAACCTGATCATAAAGTGCCGCCGCCGTCAGTTCCATCGCTGTGCCGACCATTGCCGGCGGATAGAGGACGTCGACCGGGATCAGCTTATCGCCGTCCATGACCTTCTTGACCATGTCCTTGGAGCCGGCGCCGGCGACGACATACTTGATGTCGGTGCGCTTGGCCTGCTCGATCGCCTGCAGAACGCCGACGGCCATGTCGTCGTCCTGGCACCATACGACGTCGATCTTCTGATACTTGGTCAGGTAGTCCTGCATGACCTTGAAGGCATCGTCGCGGTTCCAGTTGCCGTACTGGCGGTCGAGAACCTTGACGTTCGAGCCGGCAATGCCCTTGTCGAAGCCGTCCTGGCGCTGCTGGTCGATCGGGATCGGCAGACCGCGGATGATGACCACTTCGGCGTCCGGAGTGGTGTCCTTGATGTACTTGCCGGCGACTTCGCCGAGAGCCGGGTTGTTGCCGGCGACATAGAGATCGCGCACGGAATTGTCGTTGTTGCTCGGCGCACGGTCGACGAGGGCGACGAACTTGCCCTTGCCCTTGACTTCCTTGATGGCGTTGACGAGCGGATCCGGATCCGACGGCAGGATGACGAGGGCGTCGATGCCCTGCGTATCGAGATCCTGCACGGCATTGGCCTGGCTTGCGGCGTCCGGCGAGGTCTTGACGATGACGTTGAGACCGGGATGTTCGGCCATCAGCAGCTTGGCGACGCGTTCGGCATGGAACACCACGCCCGATGTCCAACCGTGGTCGGCGGCCGGAATGGACACGCCGATCGTGAATTTCTTGTCCTGGGCGTGAGCGGCGCCGGCGAACGTCACCGCCGCAACCGTCAGGCCCAACATCAATTTACGCATGCTATTTCCTCCCAATAATTTCAGGGACTTTTCCATACGGGACCGGACGCCCTGTAAGCCCGATCAAGTCATGATTTGCGCACCAGCGAGCGCTGGACGAACATGGCGATGATGATGATCGCACCCTGGATGGCGCCGATCAGATACTCGCTGATGAAATTCGAAAGCAGCATGATGTTGCCGACCAGTTCGAGAATGAAGGCGCCGCAGATCGTGCCCCAGACCCTGCCCGCGCCGCCTTTGAGGGCCGTGCCGCCGACGACGACGGCCGTGATCGCCTGCAACTCCCATAGGATGCCCGTCGTCGCCGACGTCGAGCCGAGACGGGGAACATAGAGCAGCACGGCAATGGCGACGCACAATCCCTGGATGACGAAGGCGATCGTCCGCACACGGTTGACCGCGATACCGGAATAGCGGGCGACATCGCTGTTTGATCCAACCGCAACAACGTGGCGCCCGTAGCGGGTGCGATAGAGGATGAAGGCCGCAACCGCCGTCACTGCCAGGATCACCACGATCGGCACGGGTATGCCGGCGACATTGCCGAAATAAGCAGGGCGATAGAGCGTCTGGATATCGGCTGAGCGAAGCGTGATCGCACCGCCCTGCGACAGCCAGGTCGTCAGGCCGCGATAGATGCCCATCGTGCCGAGCGTCGCAATGAAGGGCTCGATCCTGCCGACCGTCGTGATCAGGCCGTTCGCCAGGCCGCAAAGCGCGCCGCCGACGATCGTGAAGACGGCGGCGACCGTCAGCATCAAAGCCGGGTTTTCGATGGCGCCCGAATTCATCAGCAGGATCATCAGGCTGGCGACGAAGGCCACCATCGAGCCGACAGACAAGTCGAGATCGCCTGCTGATATCACGAAGGTCGCACCGACCGCGATGATGGCGATGAAAGCGCTGCGCGTCGCGACATTGGCAAGGTTGGTGATGCCGATGAAATTGGGATTGACCAAGGCTCCGACGATCAGCAGCAGCGCCAGGGCGACGAAGGGAGCGACCGCACGCAGGTCGACATCCCGCCAGGATCGGCGCCGGATTTCCCTGGTCTCCTCGTTGACACTCATTTCCAAAATCAACCTCCCGTCCCATATTTTCTGGGCATTTTATCTGTCGTCCTGATCGGCAAAGCCCTGCTTCAGCCTTCAGGCGGCCGCCTTCCTCTTGAGCCCGGCGGCGTAACGCATGATCTCCTGCTCGGAAATCTCGTCTCCCTCGAGCACGCCGACGATACGCCCTTCGCGCATCACCGCCACTCTGGTGCAGAGGCCGATGACCTCCGGCATCTCCGAGGACACGACGATGATCGACCGGCCGTCCCGGGCGAGGGCCGAGATGAAATGATAGATCTGCTGCTTGGTGCCGACATCGATGCCGCGCGTCGGCTCGTCGATGATGATGATCTGAGGTTCGGTCTCCATGACCTTGGCGAGCAGCAGCTTCTGCTGGTTCCCCCCCGACATCCGGCCGGCGACGATATTGCCGTCACGAACCCTGATATCGAAGCGGCGCTTGGCCTTTGCCATCGCGGCCGCCTCGCTGCCCGGGCTGAGATAGCCGTGACGAGCGTGCCTTCCGAGCGATTGCAGTGTCAGATTGGTCACCATGCCGGAGCGCAGCAGCAGGCCTTTCGACTTGCGGTCCTTGGTCATGTAGGCGAGCCCGCAGCGATTGGCGGCATGGACGTCGCCGGAGGGAACAGTTTCCCCCTTGATGACCACCTCGCCCTCGAGACGGGTCCGCAACCCGGCGATCGCTTCCATCAGTTCGGTGCGGCCGGAGCCGATCATGCCGGAAAACCCGATGATCTCGCCCTTGCGCACCTCGAAGCTCGCATCCTTCACATAACCCGTTGATACCGAAGCGACCCTGAGGACGACCTCCTCGTCGACATCAGGCTCGACCTTGGCGGGATAGAGGCTGGAGAGTTCGCGGCCTACCATCAGCTGAGCGATCGATTCCCCGTCCAGAACGGACGTCGGCGAAGTCTTGATCCATTGGCCGTCGCGCAGCACCGTGACACGATCGGTCAACTCCATCACCTCGTCGAGCTTGTGGGAGACGAAGACGAAGCTGGTCCCCTGGTCGCGAAGCTTGCGAACCTGTTTGAACAGCATATTGGTCTCTTCCCGCGACAGCACCGCGGTCGGCTCGTCCATGAACACCACCCGCGCATCGCGGCTGATCGCCTTGGCGATTTCGACCATCTGCTTGTCCGCGATGGAAAGCGTGCTGATCAGCGCATTCTCGTCGACATGCGAACCGAGCACGTCGAGAACCTTGCGTGTCTCCGACCGCATATATTTACGGTCGAGCATCCCGAAACGCGTGACTTCGCGCCCGAGAAAGAGGCTCTCCGTCACGGTCAGATGTTCTGCGAGGTTGAATTCCTGGTGAATGATGACGATGCCGAGCGCCTCGGCGTCGCCGTTAGGCGGCAGGACAACGGGCTTGCCATCAAGCAGAATTTCGCCGGAACTCGGCTGTTCGAAACCCGACAAAACCTTGACAAGCGTGGATTTGCCGGCGCCGTTTTCACCCATCAGTGCATGGATTTCGCCGGCGCGGAGATCGAAGTTAACGCTGAAAAGGACCTGCACTCCACTGAAGGATTTGCATATGCGCCTGGCGGACAGCACCACGGGTGCGGTGTCGGCGATCTCCACGGTCATCTGGTCCTCCCAAAGCGGCTCCCCGTCCGCCCTGAAGCCTTATGTAAACCTTTACATACATCGTGTAAAGGTTTACATCGTTGATTTACACAGATCAGTTGAAGCCTGCCTTTGACCTCTCGACAAGTCTGTGTAGTGTCGCGGCGAAGACAGCCCAAGGCAGAGCTCAGTGTCGAATTCCACGCCCGCAACCATCGAAGACGTCGCCCGGATCGCCGAGGTCTCTATCGCGACGGTTTCCCGGGCAATCCACATGCCGGAGAAGGTCGCCAACTCCACCCGCCTCAAGGTCAACCAGGCGATCGCCATCACCGGCTATACGACCAATGCCATGGCGCGCAGCCTGAGGCTCGGCCGCTCCAATATGATCCTTGTCGTGGCGCCCGATATTGGCGATCCCAATTTCTCCAACATTCTCGTCGGGCTGGAGAACGAAGCGCGCGCGCACGGCTACGGCATCCTGATTGGCCACACCCAGAACGATGCCCAGCGCGGCCTGGAATATCTGAAATTCTTCAATTCCAACCAGGCGGCTGGATTGATCCTCTTCACCGGCATCCTGCCCTTCGGGCATCAGACGATGACCGCGCGGCTGCCGCCGAGCGTCGGCGTTTTCGAGCCCGTCTTCAACGGCGGCATTCCCTATGTCGGCGTCGACGATACCGAAGGCGCTCGGAAAGCGGTGGACCTGCTGCTGGCTGAAGGGCATCGCAAGATCGCCTTCATCGGCGATTCGCGCACCCGGCTTGCCTATACCAGGCGCCGCATGGGTTACGATGCCGGTCTCGACGCCGCCGGCATCCCGCCCGACACCAGGATCGTGCTCGAAGGCGACGGCACGATCGAAAGCGGGCGGCATGCGGTCGAACAGCTTTTCATGCGCGACACGCTTCCAACCGCCTTCATGTGCGTCAACGACCAGACCGCGATCGGCGTCATGGTCGGGCTCGGCGCGCGAGGTTACGATATTCCGCGGGATTTCTCGGTGACCGGTTTCGACGACGTGCCGCAGGCTGTCTTCATATCGCCGCCGCTGACCACGATCCGCCAGCCGAGAACGGCAATCGGCAAGCAGGCGATGGCGCTGCTGCTGGAACTCCTGTCCGATGGCCGGCCGACCGAAACGGAAATCCTGCTGCGGCCGGATCTCGTGGTTCGAAACTCCGTCTCGGCGCCGTCGCGCAACTGGTCGAAACGTTGAACCCGTATCACTAAGCACTTAAGGCACATTTAGATCAGGATGATTTTAGGCCCGATCGGCCTAAAATCTGAATCCTGATCTAAATCAAAGAGTTAGAGCATGCTGTCTTCCGAAAACCGCGCACACTTTTCGGCATCATGCTCTAGCCGGCAAATTCGCCGGCGACCAATGGCCGCCGGCGCGCTTTATCAAACGTAACGATTGACGACGTTCTCAAGCAATTCCTGCTTGCCCGACCTCGGCTGCGGGTTCACGTCGTGGCTCTCGACATAATGGGTGATCTCACCCAGCGAATACTCGCCGCGGAAGAGTTTCTGCGCCTCGGCGGATTCCCAGCCAGCATAACGATCGGCGAGCGGCTGCGACAGAGCCTTGTCCTCGATCATCTTGGCAGCGGCCTTCAGGCCGCGGGCGCAGCAATCCATGCCGCCGATATGGCCGATCAGCAGATCCGCCGGGTCGAGAGACTGACGGCGAAGCTTCGAGTCGAAGTTGGTGCCGCCGGTCTTGAAGCCGCCGCCTGCCAGAACATGGTAGTAGGCGAGCGCCATTTCGGGAACATTGTTCGGGAACTGATCGGTATCCCAGCCGGACTGGTAGTCGTTGCGGTTCATGTCGATCGAGCCGAAGATGCCGAGCGCATTGGCAAGCGCCAGCTCGTGCTCGAAGGAGTGGCCGGCAAGGATCGCGTGGCCCTGCTCGATATTGAGCTTCACCTCGTTTTCAAGGCCGTGCCTTTTGAGGAAGCCATAGACGGTTGCGACGTCGTAGTCATACTGGTGCTTGGTCGGCTCCTGCGGCTTCGGCTCGATCAGGATCGTGCCCTTGTAGCCGATCTTGTGCTTGTATTCGACGACGAGGTTGAGGAAGCGGCCGAGCTGGTCGAGCTCGCGGCCGATATCGGTGTTGAGCAGCGTCTCGTAACCTTCGCGCCCGCCCCACAGCACGTAGTTTTCGCCGCCGAGCTTCTGCGTGGCATCGATGCAGGTCTTTACCGTCGCGGCTGCAAAAGCGAAGACGTCAGGATCCGGATTGGTCGCAGCGCCCGACATATAGCGGCGGTGGGAGAAGAGGTTCGCCGTGCCCCAGAGCAGCTTGGTGCCGGTTGCGGCCTGCTTCTCGGCGAAATAATCGACGATCTCGTTGAGGTTTTTAGTGTTCTCGGCAAAACTCTTGCCTTCCGGACGCACGTCGGCGTCATGGAAGCAATAGTAGGGCGAGCCGAGCAGCGAGAAGAATTCGAAGGCGACGTCGGCCTTGAGCTTGGCGGCCTTCATCGTGTCCTCGAACCAGGGACGCAGGAAGGTCTGCCCGCCGAAGGGATCGCCGCCCGGCCAGGTGAAGGTGTGCCAGTAGGCCACCGCAAAGCGCAGATGGTCTTCCATGCGCTTGCCCATGACGATCTCGTCCGGCTGGTAATGGCGGAAGGCCAGCGGATTGGTGCTGTCGGGGCCTTCGTATTTTACTTTCTGGATATCGCCGAAAAATCCGGTGCTCATGTTGGTTCTCCTTGGGTTCGTATCTTTTCGAAGTTCTGAATTGTTGGCCTACGCCAGCGACTTGATCGCCGGGTAGAGCGCACGGTAGCGCTTGTAAGCATCCTCATAAGCGTCGCTTAGCGCCGCTACAGGCTCGATCGTGCCTGCCGTCACCGGCGGCGTGCAGACGGAGACCGGATCGACGCCCGTTGCTGCGATCAGGCCGAGGCGGGCTGCCCCGAAGGCCGCGCCGAAATCGCCGTCAGCCGGCAGGTCGACCGGAACGTCAAGCGCAGTCGCGATCGACGCCAGCCAGTAACGCGAGCGCGAACCGCCGCCGATTGCCGTGACCCGGGATATGCCGGTGCCGGCCGAACGCAGCGCTTCGAGATTGTCGCGAATGGCGAAGGCGACACCTTCGAGCACCGCCTGGGTGAGAACGACACGGCTGCTTTCGTGTTCGAGGCCGATGAAGGCGCCGCGGATGACGGCATCATTGTGCGGCGTGCGCTCGCCGGAGAGATAGGGCAGGAAGGTGACGCCGGTGGGAGCCTTCAGCGTCTCCCCGAGTTCGCCGGTGAGATCTGCGGCCGACTTCCCAGTCACACCAGAATGCCAGTTCAGTGCATCGGTGGCCGACAGGATGACGCCCATCTGGTGCCAGGTGTTCGGCAGTGCATGGCAGAAGGCATGAACGGCGCTTTCCGGCTTCGGCAAATAGGAAGCGTTGGCAGCAAAAAGCACGCCTGATGTGCCGAGCGAGACGAAGGCGGCGCCATCGCTGACCGTGCCCATGCCGCAGGCCGAGGCCGCATTGTCGCCGGCACCGCCGGCCACGACGACATCGCCTGATATGCCCCATTGCGCCGCCAGTTCGGACCGCAGCTTGCCGGCCTGCTCGGTGCCTTCGACAAGCGCCGGCATCTGCTCCTCGGAAAGCTTGGTGGCGGCGAGCAGTTCGGAGGACCAGGCGCGTTTGCCGGTGTCGAGCCAGGAGGTGCCGGCCGAATCCGACATTTCCGAGATATATTCGCCAGTCAGCCAAAGACGCAGATAGTCCTTCGGCAAGAGCACCTTGGCGATCTTGGCGAAGACATCGGGCTCATGCTTCTCGATCCAGGCGAGCTTCGGCGCCGTAAAGCCGGGGAAGACGATGTTGCCGGTGAGCGCGCGAAAGCGCGGATCGGCATCGAGTGCGGCGGCCTCGACGTAGCTGCGCGTGTCGTTCCAGAGGATGCAGGGGCGCAGCACCTTATCAGTGGCATCGATGAGCGTTGCGCCATGCATCTGGCCGGAAAGGCCGATGCCCTTGACCGCCGCCAACTCCTTCGGATGTTTTGCCTTGAGGCCGGCGACAGCCTCTTCCGTGGCGCGCACCCAGTGGGCCGGCTCCTGCTCCGACCAGCCGGAATGCGGACGCGAGACGTCGAGCGAACCATTGGCCGAGCCGACGATCTTCTGATCACCGTCGATCAGCATCGCCTTGACGCCGGAGGTTCCGAGATCGAGACCCAGATACATGTGGTATTTCTCCCTTTGCCGTTACGGCAGATTGTCTTTCAGGAATATGTCGAGGCGGATGCGCTCCTGCGCTTCGATGACGGCAAGCCCGTCCGCCTTGGCTTTCAGCACGCGGATCGCGCTACGCACCTCATGGCCGGCATCCTGATTGAGGATCGCATCGATCGTATTGTCGATCAGTGCTGCGCGCGTATGGGCGGTCAGTTCGTGGGCAATCACGGTCAGTACGCGATCGACGGCCTTCTCCTTCAACGCCCGGATCAGGCCGCGATTGCCGGCGCCAAGGCTGTAGACGCCGATGATGCCGGCATTCCCGAGCGCGTCGGCAACGAGCCTATGGGCGACCTCGGGATCGTCGCGGCCTTCGAGAACCGGAAGGATCGCAAGATCGGGAAATTCCTCGGCCATGACAGCGGTGAAGCCCTCCAGCCGCTCGCGATGGTCGCGCACCAGCATAGAGCCGGCGAGCACGGCGATTTCGCCCTTTCGCGGCCCAAGGAATCGTCCGAGCAGGCGCGCGGCCGTGCGGCCGGCTGCGATATTGTCGACGCCGGCATAGTGATGGCGCAGCGACCCCGTGAGATCGGAAACCAGGGTGACGATGGGAAACCGCTCGCGCACCAGCCTGTCGACGGCGGCGCGCACGTCAGGCGCATCGGTCGCAACCAGCGCAATGCCGCAGGGCTTTTCCCGGGAAAGCCCTTCAAGCACGGCGACGAGGGCGGCGGGATCGAAGGCCGGCACCTCGATGGTGCGGATATCGGTACGCTCGGCCGACGAGCGGAGGATCGCCTGACGGATCTCGGCATTGAGCCCGTGCATGAAGGAATTATCGCTGGCCGGAAGGATGAAGACCAGCGGATAGGTGCGCCCCTTGGCAAGATTGGCGGCGGCGACGTCTCTGACATAACCGAGCTCGCGGATCGCGGTCTCGACCTTTTCCCGCGTGACGTGGCGCACACCGGGCCGCTGGTTGAGAACCCGGTCGACAGTCGCGAGACTGACACCGGCGGCAGCGGCGATATCGTGAACGGTTGGCCTCATCATTCCTCCTGACGAGACCATTAGCGCCAATTTTGATGTACGTAAATCAAAAAATCTGACAGGCCGGTTTCCACGTCGGTTTTCCGACCCGGCCCACAGTCATCCGCCTGATGCCACAGCGGCCGGAAGACGGCAACAAAAAGGCCCTCCGAAGAGGGCCTTTTCAAGGGGCGGCAGGCCGGAGGTCAGTGGCCGCCACCGCCTCCCCCGCCTTGCGGCGCGGGTTTCTTGATCATGGCGACACCGAGGATCATCGCGAGGAAAAGCGCGGTCAGGATCAGGAACACGTCGCTGAAGGAAAGGATGATCGCCTGTTTGGTGGCAAGCCCGACCATCTGCTTGATCGCAACCGAGGCGCCATCCATGCCATAGGTGTTGAAATTGGCGGCCATGTTGTTCATCTGGTCGATCGCCGCCGGGTTGCCCCAATCCATATTCTCCCGCAGCCGCTCATAATGCACGTCCTGCCGGTTGGTGAGCACGGTATTGATGACGGCAAGGCCGACGGCGCCGCCGAGGTTTCGGGTCAGGTTAAACAGGCCGGACGCGCCGCGGATGCGCGAGGGCGGCATCGTGCCGAGCGCGATGTTGTTGATCGGCACCATGCACATCATCAGCCCGAAGCCGCGCAGGATCTGCGGGATGAAGAGTTCGTAGAAATCCCAATCCGCCGTCAGATGCATCATGATGAAGGTGCCGGCGGCGAAGCTGACGAAGCCGATCACCATCATCAACCGCAGGTCCATCTTGGTCGACAGCCGCCCAGCGATCGGCGCGGTGAAGAACATCGCCAGCCCGGAGACGAACATCGTCTCGCCGATCATCAATGAATCATAGCCGCGGATGCGCCCGAGATAAACAGGATAGATATAGGTGAGGCCATAGAGGCCGATGCCCATGACGAAGGAAAACACCGAGCCGAAGGAGAAATTCCGGTTCGAAAAGGCCTTGAGGTCGACGACCGGGAAATCCACCGTGAAGGCGCGATAGAAAAAGACGATGGCCGCAACGCCGGAGGCAACCGCTGCGATGGCGATCGAGCTGTCGTTGAACCAGTCGTTCGAATTGCCCTCTTCGAGCACATATTCCAGCGCGCCGAGGAAGACGCCCATCGAGATCAGACCCCACCAGTCGAACTTCTTGAAGAGCGACAGTTCCGGCTTGTCGAAATCGATGAAGTTCCAGGTGACGATGGTGACGATGATACCGGGAACGATGTTGACGAGGAACAGCCAGTGCCAGGAAAAGGCATGGCTGAGATAACCGCCGACGGTCGGGCCGATGGTCGGCGCCAGCGTCGCGATTAGGCCGATGATCGGCGAGACGATGCTGCGCTTCGACGGCGGGAAGATGGTGAAGGCGGCCGCGAAGACCGACGGAATCATGCCGCCGCCGATGAAGCCCTGGATGACGCGGTAAACGATCATCTGATCGATATTGGTGGCCGTCGCCGCCAGCGCGCTCGCCATGGTGAAGCCGGCAGCCGAGATTGCGAAGAGATAACGCGTCGAGATGATGCGCGCCAACGTGCCCGAAAGTGGGATCATGATCACTTCGGCGATCAGATAGGCCGTCTGCACCCAGCCGACCTCGTCGCTGCCTGCCGAAAGGCCGGCCTGGATTTCGGCAAGAGAAGCCGAGACGATCTGGATGTCGAGGATCGACATGAACATGCCGAGCACCATCGCGAAGAAGGCGATAAGCTTCTTCGGATCCATGCGTTCGTCGGCATGGGCGGGTGCCGCCGGAATCGTCCCCGCTGTTGCTGTCGCGCTCCCGGCCATCAGACCACCTCCGCCTTTCCTGAAGGCTTACTTGCTCGGCGCCGTACGGGTGTCGACGTCGACGACGACGCTCAGGCCCGCGCGCAGCCGCCCGCTGTCGAGCGCTTCCTGCGGCAGCGCGATGCGCACAGGCACGCGCTGGATCACCTTGGTGAAATTGCCCGTGGCGTTTTCCGGCGGCAGCATCGAAAAGACCGAGCCGGAAGCCGGTGAGATCGATTCGACGGTGCCCACGATCGGATGATCGCTATAGGCATCGACCTGGACGTTGACCTTCGAGCCCGGCACCAGATGCTGGATCTGCGTTTCCTTGAAATTGGCGTCGATGTAGAGCTGGCGCACCGGAACGAGTGCCATCAGGCGCTGGCCGGGAGAGACGAGGTCGCCTTCCTGGACGGAGCGGTTGCCGACAATGCCGTCATAAGGCGCCTTGAGCACGGTGAAGGAAAGGTCGCGGACGGCCTTGTCGCGCGAGATCTCAAGCGAACGGACCGAGCCTTCGGCTTCCTTGCGCTGGGCCTGGAGAATGGTGATGTTGGCCTGTGCAGCGGTGATGTTGGCATCGCCGCCGGCAAGATTGGCCTTGGCCTGGTCGAGGGCGATATTGGCGTTGTCGAGATCGGCGGCGGTGCCGACCGACTTCGCCTGAAGGTCGCTCTGGCGCTTCTGAGTAATCTCGGCACCACGAACGGCCGCTTCGAGTGCCACCTTCTGCGCCTGCGCCTGCACCAGGCTCGCATTCGCGCCTTCGATCTGCGCGTCGATACGCTGCAGCGAAAGCTGTTCGGTGACGATCTGGGCCTGGGCCAAATCGAGGGCGTTCTGATAGTCGCCGTTATCAAGCGTGGCAAGCACGTCGCCCGCTTTGACTTCCTGGTTGGCGACAACGTTCACCTTCGCGACGTAGCCCGTGACCTTCGGCGAAATCGTTGCGATATCGCCTTCGATATAGGCGTCGTCGGTCGACACCATGAAGCGGCCGTTCGTCCACCATTCGTAACCATACCAGCCGCCGCCTGCGAGAAGGGCGAGCACGACGATCGGCAGCACCGGGCTGCGGCGCTTCTTCGCAGCCGCGGGTGCGGCGACCGAAGCCGGCGCCGACTGCGCGGGGGCAGACGGCACTTCGCGGGCTTCCGCCATCGGAGCCTCTGCAACGGTCGCGACCTCGGCCTGTGCCTCTTCGGTCCCGGCGTTTTCGCTGACGATCCGCGCGACGTTGCTCTTCTGGTTGCTCGACATGGCCACTTTACCGATCTTGGAGTAAATAATCGAACTGAACGGTTCGGTTCAGTTGACTTAAACCTGTTTTATCGTCATATCAAGATGTATAGAACCAATCGGTTCGATTTCTTTAAAGAAAATGCGAAACCGTCAACACGGTTAAGAGGACATGACGCTGAAACCCGACCACGCCGCCGTATTCAGTCCTCCCGCTGCCGGAGGCCGATTTGCCGCAGGCGAAGATCCGGCCAAGCGCCAGCAGATTCTCGCCGGCGCCAAGCGTGTCTTCATGAAGATGGGTTTCGACGCCGCCAGCATGAACGACGTGACGCGTGAGGCCGGCGTCTCCAAGGGAACGCTCTACGTCTATTTCACCAACAAGGAAGAGCTGTTTTCGGCGATGATCGAGACCGAGCGCGCCGCCTTCGTGGCGGCCGTGCGCACGGCGCTTGCCGAACATGACGATCCCGAAGCCGGCCTGTACGAATTCGGGATAAGCTTCGTCACCCATATGACCGATGAAAAGGTCATCAGCGCGATGCGCACCGTTCTCGGCGTTCGCGACCGCATGCCGGTGCTCTGTCAACGCTTCTTCAAGGGTCCGGAAAACCTGCGCACTATCATGCGCGACTTCCTGGAACGCCACATCGCCGAAGGCAGGTTTGAGATCGACGACATCGATCTGGCCGCCGGCCAGTTCCTCGATCTCGCCAGCGGTAGTTTCTTCAAGCTCCGCCTGTTCGGAAGCATGGAAGAGCCGCCGTCGCGCGATGAAATTGAGCGCGTCATCCGCGGCGCGATCCGGGTCTTCATGGCCGCCTACGGCGCGCGCCGGCACGAGACCGCCTGACCACACCCTTGACCGCGGCGCTGCATCGGCCAAAATCCCGCAATAGCGATCAAATCCGGCTGCCGACTTTTCTTTAAGGAAGAGTCGCAACACTGCATAATTCCTTAAATCGGAATCGATTTAAGGATAAAATTATGCAGCACTTCAAAGTGTTACAGCGTCCTTTGCGCGTCTGGAAAAGACGCGCGGCGCTGTAGGAGAATAAGGATGAGCGCCGTCGGACGGGCGATCTGGTTCATCGAGAGCCATTTCGAAAGCGATATATCGCTGGAAGAGATATCGGAAGCAGCCGGATTGTCGCGCTACCACCTGTCACGCGTCTTCGGGCTCATCACCGGCCACTCGATCAGCAGTTATATAAGAGGGCGGCGCCTCAGCCGTGCCGTGCCGGCGTTGGTCGGCAGCTCATCCACCATTCTCGAGGTTGCGCTTTGCGCGGGCTACGGCTCGCACGAGGCCTTCACCCGTGCCTTCCGCGACCAGTTCGGCATGACGCCGGATGCGGTGCGCAGACAGGGGCACGCCCGTAACCTTGTCTTGTTGGAGCCGATCAGAATGGACCCCGCCCACCTCAACGACCTCGAACCGCCCCGCTTCGAAACCCTCCAACCGATGCTGTTTGCCGGCCTGCAGGAGATCTACCCCCATGGCGGCAATGCCGCCATCCCCTCTCTCTGGCAGAAATTCAATGCCCATTTCGGACATATCTCCGGCCAGAAAGGCAGCGTCGCCTACGGCATCTGTACGCATATCGACGGCGAAGCGGAGAAATTCCGCTATATGGCCGCGGTCGAGATCTCCGATGCCGGCGATCTGCCGGCGGATTTTGCAACGCTCAAGCTTCCAGGCCAGCGCTACGTCGTCTTTGCTCATCGCGGCCACGTCTCCGGCATCCCGGCGACCATGAACCGGATATTTGGCGCATGGTGGCCGACCTCGGGCCTGGAGCACGGCGAGACACCCGACATGTTCGAACGCTACGACGAGCGCTTCGACCCCTATACCGGCATAGGCGTCACCGAAATCTGGTTGCCGATCAGAGCATGATGCCGAAAAGTGCGAGCGGTTTTCGGACGACATCCTGCTCTACCTCTTTAATTGAGAGCAGGATTCAAATTTAAGGCCGACCGGGCCTTAAATCCTGTTCTAGGGAATAAAAGTCACATCGGTTTCGTATACCCCCTTGCGGCGCTTGCCTGGCAGGCCGGCGACATTACATTGCGAGCGTCATTACTTATGTGACGCAAGAGGGATATATGCTGATGCAGGAAATCATGACGCTCATTCAGGATCCGGCCGCCTGGGTGGCGCTCATCACGCTGGTGGTGATGGAAGTCGTTCTCGGGATCGACAACCTGATCTTCATTTCCATTCTCACCAACAAACTGCCGCCCGAGCACCGGGAGAAGGCCCGCAAGATCGGCATCGGTCTTGCGCTCGTCATGCGTCTCGCCCTGCTCGGCACCATCGCCTGGATCGTACAGCTGACCGAACCGCTGTTTGAAGCCTTCGGCCACGGTTTCTCCTGGAAGGATCTGATCCTGATTGCCGGCGGTCTGTTCCTCGTCTGGAAGGCCACCAAGGAAATCCACCACAGCGTCGATCCGGAAGATCACGGCGAGGACTTCATCGCAAGTTCGGCCACGACAGGCTTTGCATCGGCCATCGGCCAGATCCTGCTGCTCGACCTCGTCTTCTCCGTCGACAGCATCATCACCGCCGTCGGTATGACGCCGCATCTGCCGATCATGGTGGTCGCCGTCGTCGCCGCCGTCACCGTCATGCTTGTTGCCGCGACCCCGCTTGCCAACTTCATCGAGAGGAACCCGACGATCGTCATGCTGGCGCTCGCCTTCCTGCTGATGATCGGCACGACGCTGATCGCCGAAGGCATGGGCTTCCATGTGCCGAAGGGCTACGTCTACGCCGCCATGGCCTTCTCGGCGCTGGTCGAAGTGCTGAACATGTTCGCGCGCAACGCCCGCAAGCGAAAACGCGACGCCGCGCATTGAGGCTTGGGCAGGAGGGCGCGGCGGAACCGGCGCGCCCTCACGCATTGCCATCAGGCCGTTCCTGGCGTGTTTTTCTTGACGCGCCCGGTTGAATATGGCCTAAGGCCAGCCGAACGGACGATCGGCGGATAGTGCGGGCGTATGCCCTTTTCCGGCCGGTTTGCCGATGAAGCTATCTGCATCCTTCCGGCCGTACGTCGCTTTCCCATGAAAGCCGTCCGGCATTCATTGACGGGCACACACAATGACAGTTTCCGGGACAGCTACCGGCGTCCGCGTCCGCATCGCTCCCTCGCCGACCGGCGAGCCGCATGTCGGCACCGCTTACATCGCTCTTTTCAACTACCTTTTCGCCAAGAAGCATGGCGGCGAGTTCATCCTGCGCATCGAGGATACCGATGCGACACGCTCGACCCCGGAATTCGAAACGAAGGTGTTGGACGCCCTGAAATGGTGCGGGCTGGAATGGAAGGAAGGCCCTGATATCGGCGGCCCCTACGGCCCCTATCGCCAGTCCGACCGCAAGGAAATGTACCAGCCTTACGGGCAGGAATTGCTGGACAAAGGCCATGCCTTCCGCTGTTTCTGCACACCCGCGCGGCTGGAGCAGATGCGCGAAACCCAGCGCGCCGCCGGCAAGCCACCAAAATATGACGGCCTCTGCCTGAATCTTGCCGCCGAGGAAGTCACCTCGCGCATGGCCGCCGGCGAGACGACCGTCATCCGCATGAAGATTCCGGCCGAAGGCTCATGCGACTTCACGGACGGCGTCTACGGCGATGTCTCCATTCCGTGGGATTCGGTCGACATGCAGGTGCTCGTCAAGGCCGATGGCATGCCGACCTATCACATGGCCAACGTCATCGACGACCATCTGATGAAGATCACCCATGTGGCACGCGGCGAGGAATGGCTGGCTTCGGTGCCGAAGCACATCCTGCTTTATCGCTATTTCGACTGGGATCAGCCGGTCTTCATGCATCTGTCGCTAATGCGCAATGCCGACAAGTCGAAGCTGTCGAAGCGCAAGAACCCGACCTCGATCTCGTATTACTCCGCGCTCGGCTATATCCCGGAAGCGCTGATGAACTTCCTCGGCCTGTTCTTCATCCAGATCGCCGAGGGCGAAGAGCTCCTTGGTATGGACGAGCTCTCCGAGAAGTTCGACCCGGCAAACCTCTCCAAGGCCGGTGCGATCTTCGACATTCAGAAGCTCGACTGGCTGAACGGCCGCTGGATCCGCGAGAAGCTCTCCGAGGAGGAATTCCAGGCGCGTGTGCTGACTTGGGCGATGGAAAACGACCGCCTGAAGGAAGGTCTGCGCCTGTCGCAGACACGCATTTCCAAGCTCGGTGAGTTGCCCGATCTTGCCGGCTTCCTGCTGAAGTCCGATCTCGGCCTGCAGCCTTCCGACTTCGCCAAGATCAAGTCGCCGCCGGAAGAGATCCTGGAGATCCTCAACACCGTTCAGCCGGATCTCGAAAAGATCTTGGAATGGAATGTCGAGACGATCGAGGCGGAGCTGCGCGCGATCGCCGACCGCATGGGCAAGAAGCTGAAGGTCGTGGTCTCGCCGCTCTTCGTCGCCGTGTCCGGCTCGTCGCGCTCGCTGCCGCTCTTCGATTCCATGGCGATCCTCGGCCGGTCCGTTGTGCGTCAGCGCCTGAAGCTCGCCTCGCAGGCGGTCGCCGCCCTCGTCGGCTCGAAGTAAGAACAGTCAGAGGATTTCGACAATGGCTGACAACAAGACCGAAAACACCCTTTCCTCCGACGCGACGGAAGTGCGCGCCCAGAAGCTGAAGCTGCTGCGCGAGCAGATCGGCGAGGTCTATCCGGCGCATTTCCACCGCACGATGACCAATGCCGAGCTCATCGCGAAATATGAGAACCTGGAACCTGACGTCGAGACGCAGGATGTCGTCACCGTCGCCGGCCGCGTCTACTCGTCGCGCAACTCCGGCATGTTCATGGACATCCACGATGCCGGCGGCAAGACCCAGATTTTCAGTCACAAGGACACGACCCCGGAAGAAGCCCGCGCCCTGCTGCCGATGATCGACATCGGCGACATCATCGGCGTCACCGGCATCGTGCGCCGCACCAAGCGCGGCGAGCTGACGATCAACGCGCAGACAATCACCATGCTGACGAAGTCGCTGCTGCCGATGCCGGAAAAGTGGCACGGCCTCTCCGACATCGAGTTGCGCTATCGCAAGCGCCATCTCGACATCATGACCAACGAGGATTCGAAGCTCCGCTTCCAGCAGCGCTCGAAGATCCTCTCCGGCATCCGCCGCTTCATGGAAAATGACGGCTTCATGGAAGTCGAGACGCCGATGCTGCATTCGGTCTATGGCGGCGCCACCGCCGAGCCGTTCAAGACGCATCACAACACGCTGAAGCTTGACATGTACCTGCGCATCGCGCCGGAACTGTTCCTCAAGCGCACGCTGGTCTCGGGGCTGACCGACAAGGTCTTCGAGATCAACCGGAACTTCCGTAACGAAGGCGTCTCCACCCGGCACAATCCCGAATTCACCATGATGGAGTGTTACTGGGCCTATGCCGACTACGAGGACATCATGGACCTCGTCGAGCGGCTGTTCGAGAGCTTAGCACTCTCCATTCATGGCGCGACAGAATTCCCCTTCGGCGACAAGACCATGTCCTTCAAGGGTCCGTTCAAGCGCGTGCCGATGCCCGACGCCGTCAAGGAAGCGACCGGCATCGACTTCCTCGCCATCAAGACCGATGAAGAGGCGCGCATTGCCGCCAAGGCTGTCGGCTTCGCGGTCGAGAAGGATTGGACCTGGGGCGAATGCCTCGCCTTCATCTTCGAAGAAAAGGTTGAATCCACCCTGATCCAGCCGTCGCATGTCACGCATTTCCCGAAGGACATCTCGCCCTTCGCCAAGGAAGTACCGGGCGAGCCGCGCCTGGTCGAGCGCTTCGAGACCTATTGCAACGCCTGGGAACTCGGCAACGCCTTCTCGGAACTCAACGATCCCGAAGAGCAGCGCCGCCGTATGGTCGAGCAGCTCGAACAGGCGCATGCCCGCGGCGAAAAGGAAAAGCAGCTGGACGAGGAATTCCTCGACGCCATCGACCAGGGCATGCCGCCGGCAGGCGGCCTTGGCATCGGCGTCGACCGTCTCATCATGCTTCTGACCAATGCGCCGTCGATCCGCGACGTCATCCTCTTCCCGGCCCGCCGCAGCAAAGCCGACTGAGAACCACATTCTTTAAAGTGAAAAAACGGAGCGCCCAAAAGGACGCTCCGTTTTGTTTTAAGCAGACTGGTGGAGACCCAGCCGATGGACCAAGACACAGTGGTTTGGTCGATCACGGAATGACGTTATTTCGATGGCTTGTGTCATGATCGCGCTCGTCACTACACTCAGATCATGTAGCCGCCGGCGACCTCGATTGTCTGCGCATTGATCCATGCGCCGTCGTCGGACGCGAGCATGGCGATGACGCGGCCGACATCCTCGGCTTCGCCGATACGGCCGAGAGCCGTCTGTGAGGCAAGCAACGCGGCGAACTCCGGGTTCTTGTCCAGCGCAGCGTCGGCGAGATTGGTACGGATAGGACCGGGCGAGATGGCATTGGCGCGGATCCTGCGATCGCCGAACTCCTTCGCCTGATAGCGGGTCAACGTCTCAAGTCCGGACTTGAGGGCTGCATAGGGCGCAACGCCTGCTGTTGCGACGCGAACGGAAGCGCTCGTTACATTGAGGATCACGCCGCCATCGACCATTAGCGGCAGCAAAGCCTGCGTCAGGAAGAACGGCCCTTTCAGGTGGACATTCATCAGAGCGTCGAACTGGCCCGTCGTCACCGTCTCCATGAGATTGAACATGCCGAAACCGGCATTGTTGACGAGGCAATCGAACGTATTCCGGCCCCAATAAGTGGAAAGCAGCCGTTTCACCTCCGCCACGAAATCCGGAAAGCTGTCGGCATCCCCGACATCGAGGGCAAGCGCAACGGCCTGACCACCGTCTGCCTTGATCGCGGCGATGACGTCATCCGCACCTGGCTTGTGGCTGTTATAGGTGAGGATGACACCCATGCCGCGCCTTGCGCATTCCTGCGCTGCCGATTGACCAATGCCACGGCTGCCGCCGGTAATGATTGCGATTTTCATTTCTGTCTCCTTTGCTTCGATGGCCGGAAGCTATGGGAAACAGCCGGCCTGCACTCCGCCGGAAACTGCCTCGTTCTTGCCTATTCCTGCTTTTACCTTGCGCCGTGACACTTGCTGGGTCAGGATTTCACCATGCAAACAATGCTCGAAGAGATGCGCCGCTTGACGGTCCACGCTGAAAACCGCCCGACGGAAACCGGCATCCCCGGCATCCTGATGGTCAAGGGGGAGATCCCCGAACACAAGCTCGGCGCCGTGTATGAGCCGATGGTCAACCTGATCCTCGATGGCAGCAAGACGCTGACGATCGCCGGGCAGGACTATTATTACGATCCAGCGAGCTACTTCGTGATATCGATCGATGTGCCGGCGACGGGCATGGTGCAGCAGGCAGGTCCCGACCGGCCCTATATCAGCGTCAGCCTATCGCTCGATTCGGCAAAGGTCGCAGTGCTTCTCCTGGATCTTCCGCCGCAATCCTATCAGGAGGGACAAAGCGGCGGCTATTCCGTCTGTCGCATGACGCCGGAACTTCTGGGTGCCTGGCTGCGGATGCTGCAACTCATGGAGCGCCCGCAGGATATCCCTGCCCTTGCCCCGGCCTACGAACGCGAAATCCTCTATCGCGTGCTGCAGGGGCCGCAGGGCTGGATGCTACGCGATATCGCAGCACCCGATAGCGCCCTGTCGCGGATACGGCTCGCCATCCGCTGGGTTCGCGAGCACTATGCCGAAGCGGTCGAGGTCGAAAAACTTGCCGCCCTCACCTCCATGAGCGTCTCGGCTTTTCATCGCCATTTCAAGTCTGTGACCGCGATGAGCCCGATCCAGTTCCAGAAGCGTATCCGCCTGCTGCAGGCCCGCCAGCTTCTGATTTCCCAATCCGGAAATGCATCCTCGGTCGCCTATTCCGTGGGCTACGAAAGCGCTTCGCAATTCACCAGGGAATATGCACGCTTCTTCGGCCAGCCACCGGCGCGCGACGCCTCGCTGATAAGGGGAAATATCAGGCCTGCCGCCTGATGCTTTTTGGGTTTAGTGCCCGCTCTTGGCCGGCGGTTCTTCTGCGGGAGCGGCTTCTGCTGGAGTGGCAGCATCCTTGGCAGCCTGCTCCTGAGCAGACGGTTCCTTGGTCTCCGGCGCTGCGCCGTGTCCGCCGGCGGCTGCCTTGCCCTCACTCTTTGTGGAAGCAACCGCGACTGGGTCGACGCAATCCTCGGGATCCTTGAAAGCGGCGCTGATCATGGCGATCTCGTCGAACGGCATCTCTATCCGCTCGCCGAAGAACAGCCCGTTTTCACTGGCCTTGCCGTCGTAGTAACGCGCTGTATAAGACTTGTCGTCGAGTCCCGGAACGGTCTTGTCGGGATGCGGGATATAGACGACATCAGCGCCGATCGCCCGGCCGCGAATATCGGCGCGCAGTGTCGGTCCGTTTTCGTCAAGCACCACCACCTGGACCAGATCCGGCTTCTGCGCGGCATAAACGGCCTGAGCGACACGAAGCGCGGTCTTGACGCGCGTCATCCCGTCGGTCGGTTCGGTCTTGATGTATTTGCGCACCCAGACGTGGTCCTGCTTCCTGATCGTCACCAGGTTAACGTCGCTGCATTCGAGCCCGTAGCCACCACCAGTTGCACCGATCAGCCTGTCCTTGCCGACATACACCGCCGCGCCGCCGGAAACGCCCATGAGAAGAGCGACTCCGCCAATGATGATTGCCAATTTCCGGGAAGGCCGGAATATGCGCAGTAAGGCCTTCACGCCAACTGCTCCGCCATCTGAAACTCCAACGCAGGACAAGTGCTGAGAACGCTAAAGAAATGACGTTTCCGAAAGTTTAAGTGGGCGTCTGAAGCCTGCGCCATTTTGAGAAAACACCAAAAAAGGTCCGCTTTCCGGGCGGCTTGCCACGGCCTGTTCCGCCATGCTCTAAACGCCCATGGCCTTCACGCTTCGCCAGGTTCAATATTTCGTCGCCGTCGCCGAACAGGGTTCGGTGACGCGCGCCGCACAGAACCTTTCGATCTCTCAATCCTCGGTGACGGAAGCGCTGAAGGAGCTCGAAACCGACCTCGGCGTCGCGCTCTTCGAGCGCCATCCGCGCGGCCTGACCATCACCCATAACGGCCACCAGTTCCTGCGTCACGCGACGAAGATCCTGGCCTCCGTCTCCGATGCGCGGACCAGCTTTTCCGGCCAGCAAAGCGCCCTCTCCGGCACGCTGAACATCGGCGTCACCTCACTTGTCGCCGGCTACGTGCTTTCCGACCTGCTGGCGCGATACAGGCGCGCCTGTCCAGGCATCGAGGTCAGCGCCATCGAGGACAATGGCGGTTATCTCGAACATCTCCTGGTCGGCGGCGAATTGGATGTCGCCGTCATGGTGATATCAAACCTGCGCGACCGCATGGCGCTGCAGGCGGAGATCCTGGAAACCTCGCCCTATCGACTATGGCTGCCGATGGGCCATCCGCTGGTTTCGGCCGACATCATCTCGGTCGCCGATATCGCCCGCGAACCGCTGATCATGCTGACGGTCGACGAAATCGAGGAGAACACCGGCAAGCTGCTCTCAGCCCTCGGCGCCCGCCCGCATGTCGCCTTCCGCACCCGCTCGGTGGAGGCTGTGCGCAGCTTGGTTGCAACGGGAGCCGGCGTGGCCCTGCTTCCCGATCTTGTCTACCGACCATGGTCGCTGGAAGGCGACCGCATCGAGAGCCGCGACGTCTCCGGATCGCTGCCGGTCGTCCAGGTCGGCATGGTCTGGCGCAAAGGCTCCAGCCTGCCGCAGGCGGCGCGCGATTTCGTCGGTATCGCCGAGAGCTTAAGATCCGGTCGCATCCGCTGATATCGGAATTTCCGATATCGCCTTTCTGATAAATGAATTTGCGAAAGCGGCTTTTTCGCGTCACCTTTTCATCCGGGAACAAACCGCCACAGAAGTGGCAAACCGGGAGACGGATGATGACGAATCTGTTGAAATCCTGCACGGCAGCGCTCGCCTGCCTGAGCTTCGCGACGCAGGTGATCGCCGCCGAACCGCTGAAGGCCTTGGGCAAGGGCGAAGGTGCGGTCAGCATCGTTGCCTGGGCCGGCTATATCGAACGCGGCGAAACCGACAAGAACTACGACTGGGTCACCGATTTCGAAAAGGAGACCGGCTGCAAGGTTTCCGTCAAGACCGCCGCCACCTCGGATGAAATGGTGTCGCTGATGAACGAAGGCGGCTTCGATCTCGTCACGGCATCGGGCGACGCCTCGCTCCGCCTTATTGCCGGCAAGCGTGTCCAGCCGATCAACACCGATCTGATCCCGAGCTTCAAGACCGTCGACGAGCGTCTGCAGAACGGACCGTGGTATACGGTCGGCGGCGTGCATTACGGCGTGCCCTATCTCTGGGGGCCGAACGTGCTGATGTACAATACTGATGCCTTCAAGGACAAGGCGCCGACCAGCTGGAACGTCGTCTTCGAGGAGCAGACACTGCCCGACGGCAAGTCCAACAAGGGCCGCGTCCAGGCCTATGACGGCGCTATCTACATCGCCGATGCCGCCATATATCTGATGGCCCATAAGCCGGATCTCGGCATCAAGGATCCCTACGAGCTGAACGAGGACCAGTACAAGGCCGCCCTCGACCTGTTGCGCGGCCAGCGCAAGCTCGTCTCCCGCTACTGGCACGACGCGATGATCCAGATCGACGACTTCAAGAACGAAGGCGTCGTCGCCTCCGGCTCCTGGCCTTTTCAGGTGAACCTGCTGCAGGCCGACAAACAGAAGATCGCCTCCACTTTCCCGGATGAAGGCGTCACCGGCTGGGCCGACACCACCATGCTGCACGCCGACAGCGAACATCCGAACTGCGCCTATATGTGGATGGAACATTCGCTGAAGGCCAAGGTCCAGGGTGATGCTGCCGCCTGGTTTGGCGCCGTGCCCTCCGTTCCCGCTGCCTGCAAGGGCAACGAGCTGATAGGCGACAGCGGTTGCGCCACCAACGGCTTCGATCACTTCGACAAGATCAAGTTCTGGAAGACCCCGGTCGCCAAATGCGCCACGCAAAGCGAATGCGTGCCGTACCATCGTTGGGTGTCGGATTATATCGGCGTGATCGGCGGCCGATAATTAGCGTCCTCACTGAGGTGACTGTTGTAGCGTAAGCTCCTCCCCAACCCCTCCCCGCAAAGGGGGAGGGACGTTGAATGGCACCGTCGAATTCCTGCCGAAACGCCAAGGTATTTGCGAAAGGGGTACGGCAGATTAAGCCCCTCCCCCTTGTGGGGAGGGGTTTGGGGCGGGGTTATATGAACCAAGACCGCAGCCTCTCTAAAAGCAAAGAAGCCGGAGCCCCCAATGACGTCAGCCGTCCGTTTCCAGAAGGTATCGCGCCATTTCGGCCAGGTTCGCGCCGTCGACGGCGTCGATCTCGAGATCGCGCCCGGCGAGTTCTTCGCGATGCTTGGCCCCTCCGGCTCCGGCAAGACGACGTGCCTGCGATTGATCGCCGGCTTCGAGCAGCCGACCGCGGGCCATATCCAGATCTTCGGCGAGACGGCCGACGGCGTTCCGCCCTATCGCCGCAACGTCAACACCGTATTCCAGGACTACGCGCTCTTCCCGCATCTCAACATCCTCGACAATGTCGCCTACGGGCTGATGGTCAAAGGCGTCGGCAAGGCGGAGCGGATGAAAGCGGCAGGCGATGCCCTCGATCTCGTCAAGCTGCCAGGCTACGGCGCCCGCCGCCCCGGCCAGCTGTCCGGTGGTCAGCGCCAGCGCGTGGCGCTCGCCCGCGCACTGGTCAACAAGCCGAAGGTGCTGCTGCTCGACGAGCCGCTCGGCGCGCTCGACCTGAAGCTGCGCGAACAGATGCAGGAGGAGCTGAAGAGCCTGCAGCGCGCACTCGGCATCACCTTCGTCTTCGTCACCCACGATCAGGGCGAGGCGCTGTCCATGGCCGATCGCGTCGCCGTCTTCAACGACGGCAATATCGTCCAGGAGGGCACGCCGCAGGATATCTACCGCCGCCCGAAGAACCGCTTCGTCGCCGATTTCGTCGGCTCGTCGAACGTCATCGCACCTGATCTGATGTCCGCGCTCGGCGGCGAAAGACGCTGGGCAAGCCTCCGCCCCGAAGCGATCCGGCTGGCAGGCGACGGCGTCGAGGCGCAGGTCGACAATGCGAGCTTCCTCGGCGCAGCCACGCGCCTCACCGTTGGCCTCCGGGGCGCGCGGCTGCATGTGATGCTGCCGGCGGGCGCAGATGTGCCTGTCGTCGGCGCCGGCATACGCCTTGCCTGGCAGCCCGACGATATCCACTACATGGATGACGCGGCATGACGGCGATCTTCATCACCACCAATGAGGCGACATCGATTCTTCCGGGGCGCGGCGGCCTCTTCGGCCGGCTGTCCGATGCCTTCTGGCGGCACCCGAAACTGCTGCTCTTCCTGATGCTGACGCCGCCGCTGCTCTGGCTCGGCATCATCTATATCGGTTCGCTGCTCGCCCTGCTTCTGCAGAGTTTCTTTTCGATCGACGATTTCTCAGGCCTGGTGAATTACGAATTCACCCTTGCGACCTATGCGCAGCTTCTAAACCCGACGAATTTCGACATTATCATCCGCACTTTCGTCATGGCGGCACTAGTGACCGTCGCTTCCGCCTTGATCGCCTTCCCGATCGCCTACTACACGGCGCGTTACGCGCAAGGCAAATGGAAGGCGCTTTTCTATCTCGGCATCATGCTGCCGCTCTGGTCGAGCTATCTCGTCAAGATCTACGCCTGGAAGCTGATCCTCGCCAAGGAAGGCATCCTCACCTGGATCTTCGAGAAGCTGCATCTCTCCTGGCTGCTGGACGGCATCCTGGACCTGCCTATTATCGGCGGCAATTCGCTCTCGGTGAGCTACCTCGGCACCTTCATCGTCTTCGTCTATATCTGGCTGCCGTATATGATCCTGCCCACACAGGCAGCCCTCGAGCGTGTGCCCGGTAACCTGATAGAGGCCTCGTCCGATCTCGGCGCCACGCCGCGCCAGACTTTCCGCACCGTGCTGCTGCCGCTGGCATTGCCCGGCATCGTTGCCGGTTCGATCTTCACCTTCTCGCTGACATTGGGCGATTATATCATCCCGCAGATCATCGGCTCGTCCAGGCTCTTCATCGGCCAGGCGGTCTATACCCAGCAGGGAACGGCCGGCAACGTGCCGCTTGCTGCCGCCTTTTCCGTCGTGCCGATCGTCATCATGGCGCTCTATCTCTGGCTCGCCAAGAAACAGGGAGCTTTCGATGCGCTCTGACCTCAAGACATCGCCACTTGCGCTGAAGGTCGCCGCAGCCGGCGGGCTGCTCTTCCTGCATCTGCCGATCCTGCTGATCTTCGTCTATGCCTTCACGACGGAGGAGAAGAGCTATCAATGGCCGCCGCCCGGCCTGACGCTGCAATGGTTCGAGGTCGCCTGGAACCGGCCGGACGTCTGGTCGGCGCTCGGGCTTTCCGTGCAGGTCGCCGTCATCGCCACGGCGATCGCGCTGGTCCTCGGCACGCTCTGTGCTGCAGCCGTCAGCCAGACGAAGTTCTTCGGCCGCGAGGCGATCTCGCTGCTGGTCATCCTGCCGATCGCCCTTCCCGGCATCATCACCGGCATTGCGCTCCGCTCCGCCTTCAGCCTGTTCGACATCCCGTTTTCGGTCTGGACCATCGTGCTCGGCCACGCCACTTTCTGCGTCGTCGTCGTCTACAACAATGCGGTCGCCCGCTTCCGCCGCACCTCCGGTTCGCTGATCGAGGCCTCGATGGATCTCGGCGCCGACGGCTTCCAGACCTTCCGTCATGTCATCCTGCCGAATATCGGCACCGCCCTTCTTGCCGGCGGCATGCTTGCCTTCGCGCTGTCTTTCGACGAGGTCATCGTCACCACCTTCACCGGTGGCCAGCAATCGACCTTGCCGATCTGGATGCTCGAAGAACTCATCCGCCCGCGCCAGCGCCCTGTCACCAATGTGGTCGCCATGGTCGTGGTGCTCGTCACCTTCCTGCCGATCCTGGCAGCCTATTACCTCACCCGCGATGGCGACCAGATCGCCGGCGCCGGTAAATAAAAAGGGAGAACATCATGGATATCCAAATGCTGATCGGTTCCCGCTTCGAAAGAGGCACAGAGACGGAAGAGCACATCCTGAACCCCAAGACGGGCGAGACGGTGCTGGACCTTGCCGAAGCCTCGCTCTCCCAGGTCGACGCTGCCGTCGACGCCGCCGAAAAGGCCTTCAAAGCCTGGTCGCAGACGACACCAGGCGAGCGCTCCGGCTACCTGTTGAAGATCGCCGATGCAATCGAAAAGGATGCCGCCGGCTTTGCCGCACTGGAGGCGCTGAACTGCGGCAAGCCGATCAATGCGGTGCTGAACGACGAAATCCCGGCGATCGTCGATTGTTATCGCTTTTTTGCGGGCGCCGTGCGCAACCTGCACGCACCGGCGGCCGGCGAATACCTGCCCGGCCACACCTCGATGATCCGCCGCGATCCGATCGGCATCGTCGGCTTGATCGCGCCGTGGAACTATCCGCTGATGATGATGGCCTGGAAGCTGGCGCCGGCCATTGCCGGCGGCAATACAGTCGTCTTCAAGCCTTCGGAGCAGACGCCGCTGACGGCGTTGAAGATGGCGAAGCTGCTCTCCGAAATCCTTCCCGAAGGCGTCGTCAACGTCATCCTCGGCCGTGGTGAAAGTGTCGGCAACGCCCTGATCAATCACGCCAAGATCGGCATGGTCTCGATTACCGGCGATGTCGCAACCGGCAAGAAGGTACTGCAGGCCGCGGCCAAGACGGTCAAGCGCACCCACCTGGAACTCGGCGGCAAGGCCCCGGTCATTGTCTTCGATGATGCCGATATTGATGCGGTCGTCGCAGGCATCCGCACCTTCGGCTATTACAATGCCGGCCAGGACTGCACCGCCGCCTGCCGCATCTATGCCGATGCCAGGGTCTACGACAATTTCGTCGCCGACCTCTCCTCAGCCGTCTCGAGTATCCGCTTCAACCAGGCCGACGATACAGAAAACGAGATCGGCCCGCTGATCTCCAAGCGCCAGCGCGACCGCGTCGAAAGCTTCGTCGCCCGCGCTTCCGAACACAAGCACATGGAGATCACCGCCGGCGGCAAGGTTTCCGGCGACAAGGGTTTCTTCTTCACGCCGACGGTCATTGCAGGCGCCCTGCAGGACGACGAGATCGTCCGGCGCGAGGTCTTCGGCCCGGTCGTCTCGGTCACCCGCTTTTCCGATGCCGACGACGCCGTTGCCTGGGCAAACGACAGCGACTACGGCCTGGCCTCCTCCGTCTGGACCAAGGATATCGGCCGCGGCATGAAGACCGCCGCCCGCCTGCAATATGGCTGCACCTGGATCAACACGCATTTCATGCTGGTCAACGAGATGCCGCATGGCGGCCTCAAACAGTCGGGCTACGGCAAGGACATGTCGGTCTACGCGCTGGAAGACTACACCGCCGTACGCCACGTGATGATCAATCACGGCTGATCGCCGGGAAAGGCAAGGCTACGAAATTCAACGCAATGCCCATCGGTAGCACTGGGAGGGTGCTCCACACAGATCGCCATTCCATTCAAGCGACCTGGAACATTTTCCCGGTTGCTGCGTCTTTCCCAGGCAAACGCAAAGGATGATGTCATGCTGAAATGGGCTCTGATATTTTTCGTGATTTCGATCATCGCCGGCTTCTTCGGTTTCTCCGGCGTCTCCGCCGCTACCGCGACGATCGCCCGCGTTCTCTTCGGCATTGCGCTGGTGATCTTCCTGATCTTCCTTGTCCTTGCGCTGATGGCCGGCCAGGCGATCCTGTGAGCGGGCGCGGGGCCGCTGCGTCTTGCGCTTGCGGCCCCCACCGTCTGTTGTCGCCACAACCCCTTTGCTCTTGATCCTATTTCAACTCGGCGAGCAGAGCGTCGGCACCTTTACGGACGCCCACCATGGAGGCATCCATCGCCGTAAAGCTTGCGCCGATATTCATCGCATTGGGATACTGCTTGGTGACATAGGAAGACAGGAGACGATTGCTCGATGCATCATAGATCTCCACGGCATAATTCACCGAGCCGGTCATCGAGCCTTCCCGGCCGCGAGCGGCCTGGACGGTGTTGTACAATCCGCCTGCAACGTCGATGCGCGTGACCGTTCCGAGGACCGCAGTCGTTGCCTTGGCGCCCGTCAGCGTCAGATGCAATCTGAGAGTTGCCGGAGCGACTGCGCTGACGACCGCAAAGCGCGTCTTCAATCTTTCGGTGAATTGAGTCTGCATGTAATTGGCCAGGAAGATCCTGTCTTTTTCCGGAAGCTTGCCAAACTGACTGTCAGGACCGTTATAGACGGTTACGGGATCGACGATGATCCGGTTGTACTGGCTCCAGTTGACTTTCGTCTGATAGCGATACGGCACGCGGCCGGTTTTATCCTCAGTGTTCGGCTGGAGCTGTGATGCCGAAGCAAGTCCGGAATAGACCGTGGGGTCAGGGGTCGTGCATGCGGCAACGCTCGAACAGGCGAGTATCAGTGCGGCGCCGACTTTCAAATTTTTTATCAATGACTTGGCTCCAGCTTTGGAAATGCCGAATGGCATCTGCTGGCAGCGGTTTTATGGAATTCGAATGTTGCTGTGTTTGCTATGATATGCGGAAATGTTCGTGAGCCGTGTTCGCTCCGAAGCAGCGCGACGCGTGATGACGCGACGGCCGGGCAATAGTCATTGTGATGAAGGGATCGGCGGCGCGCCTTCGGGTTGCATCCCCTGAGGGGCGGGAAGATCGATCACGACGACCAGGCCGGTTGGCGTCCTGTCCAGCAACGTCAACTGTCCATTATGCGCTTTGGTGACAATTCCTTTGGCGATCGGAAGGCCGAGCCCAAGCCCGGAGCCGCCCTGGGCACCGATCTGGCGGGATTTATCCACTTTGAAGAACGGCTCCAGAACTTTTGCCTTGGCCTCATCGGTCAAACCAGGACCATTGTCGCCCACCGATATTTTGATCCCGCCATCGTCGCTCTCTTGCAGATCGATTTCGACTTGCTTTGCATAACGAGACGCATTGTCGACCAGATTCGTGATTGCCCGAGTCAGGGCCTGAGGTTTGCAGACAAACGCCAGCCGCCGCGAACCGGTGAAGCCTACATCGACGCCCATGTCGGAGAAGTCTGTCGCAATCGTCTGCAGCAGGCTTGAGATATCGACCTTTCGATCAGTCTCCGCAGTGGACGCGTCTTTGAAATAGGCCAGGCACTCGTCGATCATGAAACTCAAGGTGGCGATATCGGCCAGCATCAGGCCGCGAAGCTCGGGCTCGCCAGAACGCTCGGCACGCATCCGCAATCTCGTCAGAGGCGTCCTGAGATCATGCCCCACGCCACTCAGCATTCTTGTTCGATCCTCCGCCATGCTCTGGATTCGATCGCTCATGACGTTCAGCGATTCCGCCAGACTTCGAATCTCGGCTGCGCCGTCCGGTTCGAAAGGCTTTTCCCAACTGCCCTCGATGCTTGCTCGCTTTGCGGCGGCGGCAAAGCGCCTCAGAGGCTCGGTGATAAGCCAACTGCTGAAATATGCAAGCAGCACCAATGGGATGACGATTTTCAAAAACCCGCTCACGGCGGCCGGAACAAACCAGACATAGCTGGGAAAAACCGGCAGTTGAAAGACGAGGGCGCGCTTGTCGTCAATTCCGACAGTCAGGACATCTGGGTGCGATTGACCGATGACGAAGCGATGAAATGCCGCAAAAATATTGTCGGCAAGCATTGTGTTGATACGCGTCACCAACTCGCTGGGAGATACCATCTGCTGTTGGCCGGCAAGCGGCCGATCCAGGGACAATTTTTCGACCCCAACACCGAGTGCCGCTGCTCTCTTGAGAACGGCGACTTCATCTTGCGCTGAACTTGCCTGGGAAAATTGCTCCGCGACCATTGCCGCTCTGGCAGCAAACAGGCCGTTTTGAAACCCGCGGTCATGACGGCCGTAGATATAAGGCTCCATGGCGGTCGCCACCACGGAAACGAGCACGACAAGCAAGGTCGCCAATATGAGGATCTGGCTTTGGATCGAAGCGCGCCGAAAATTTCTCAAGAGAGACGCTCTACCTTGGATGCGAAGAGATAACCGCCCAGCCGCACCGTCTTTATGAACGTCGGATCTTTCAGATTTGGTTCGATCTTTTGCCTGACCCGGCTGATGTGGGCGTCGATGCTGCGCTCGACCGGCCCCGCCGATCCGGCATGTGTCATCGACAACAGCTGTTCGCGCGTCAAAACCTTGTTGGGATTGCAGCAGAAGGCCAGGAGGATATCGAACTCCGCGGTTGTCATGGAAACCTGCGCGCCGTCGGCGTCGTGGAGTTGACGGCTTTTTGGATCGATGCGCCATCCCGAGAACATCATCGGTCCAAGTGCTTCCTCCTGATGATGCGCATATGACGCCCTGCGGAGAATACTCTTGATCCGGGCCAGCAGCTCGCGGGAGTTGAATGGTTTCGTGACATAGTCGTCGGCTCCGAGCTCCAGGCCGAGAATGCGGTCGATATCCTCCTGGAGCGCCGTCAACATCAGAATTGGCACCGAGCACGCCGCACGAAGCCGCCTGCAGATGCTGAAACCGTCCTCGCCCGGCAACATCGCATCGAGGACGATGAGATCGAATTGCTGTCGCACCATCATTCGATCCATAGCCGCGCCGCTTTCCACCGACGAGGCCTCGAAGCCGCTGCTTCGGACAAGATCCACCAGCATATCCGCGATGGCGGGATCGTCTTCGACGATGAGGATATGAGCCTGATTGGGAGCTGCCATTTCATATGCCATCGTCATTCGTTCTCTTGCCGGGAGATGCCCTTGGCGCGAAATTACCACGTTCACCGTGTCTCGGTCAGGCGGCCTCGTCGACTGTCAATCGCGGCGGCTAATCTCCGCAGTCAATCAGACACCACACGATATCGGTCGCCGCGCCGACGCGGTCTCCGCCTTCAGGATATCAAGTATCGTGCAATGCTATATTCGATAATGTTGAGATATGTTGCGGGACTGCCAATGCGGAGTCCGGCGTCAAAACTGGCTTTCGGGATCGCCGCTGATTTCCACCTTGTCACCTAGGATGGCGCTGTCAATGATGACCGTGGCGATGAAACACATCCGGACGACCAGCAGGCAAAAGAACACCAGAGAGACGACCGCCGTCGTATAAAATTTCAACGCCGAGCGCTTCGGGAGCCCTGCGGTGAGCTTATCGAGAGCGCGTCTGGCGAGACGACCGATCGCCACCAGCAGGAACAATGCCGTGATGATATATCCGCTTACCGATGCTGCACCGAGCAACTGAAACATGAGAAGACATCCGCACCACGTAAAAAGCTCCGGTCTCGGAATGACGTTTTCAAGCCGCCGAAACCCGGTAGAAATATGCTCATAGGAATCGTCCGGAACGAGGCGCAGCGTGGCCGGCCGGAGAGACGGGGCCGGGTCATCGGGATCTGAATCGGGCGAAGACCGATCCGCCGGCGACGAGAATTCTGCCACCTCTAATCGACTCGTTCTGCACTGGGCGCGGCGCGGCGGCTTAAAAGAAGGGAGGTGGCGGCACGCCACCGGGATGCCTTCGCCGTGCCTGCAATCACCGTCTCGTTCGCAGCAGGGGCTCTCTGGACTGCAGCAATTCTGCCTGTCCTTGACTCGGTAAGGGCCGAGATCCTTCTCAGAAATGCATCGCTGTCGAATTCCTTCGAGGAGTGAACCGCCTTCGTGGCCGGCTGGACGGCATGGAAAAACACCTCCAGATTGATGATCGGTATCGGCTTGATGTTTCGGACCATATCGATGTCCGCCCGCATCGTTACGGCCAGAAAATATCGATCCGAACGCAAGGCGTCGAAGAGCTCCGGTATTGAGGACACCGCCGTCGCGGCATATCCGTTCTCATTCAGCTTCGAGACGATATCGCAGGCAGCATCTTTTCCGAGAAAGACGAGAATTGGTTTTTGCTGGTTGCTTTGCGCGGAAGACATCACTGGCACACTCCTGACCTGTCGCCAAAAGTGTAGCCCGCATCGACGCTTCTATTTATTCGGTTTTATTTGGTTTTATTGCGCCCGCGAGCGCTCGAGAAATTCAGCCCAAGATGGCCGTCCTCGGTAAATATTTAGGACAACACCGCCTTGAGCCAGGGATGCATCCCGGCCCGCTTTCTCAGCAGCTTGTCGATCGATATCGATCCCGCACCCGAAGCCGCCAGCACGAACATGCCGCCGGCAATCGCCAGGTCCTTCTCGAAATGCAGCAGTTCGTTCTGGCTGGCAAAATTCGTGTGGAAGAGCAAGGCGGTCGCCAGGCAAAAGAGCGCCAATGCCGATGCGCCAAGCCGGCTGAAGAAGCCTGTCGCAACGGAAAGGCCGGCGCCGATCTGAAGGGCAATGGTGGCAAGCGCGACCGGCGCCGACAGCCCCAGTTTCGCGAAAATGTCGAAAGTCGCGGTGATATCTGCCGCGAGTGACCAAGCTTCGTGCAGGAAGATCAGCGACAGCAGAAGCCTGCCGAGAAGAAGAATGAGATCGGCCAGTCGGGGCCGGCTTGAGGCGCTTTCCATCACACCCTCCAATTTGAAGAGCAGGCGGTCCGCCCGCCCGCTCGTGCGCTCAGATCCTATGCTGCCGCTGGACCTGATGGCTCTTTACAGCTCCTCAGATCCTCGCAGCCACTCTGGCAAGATGCATTATAGCAGGCTAGCCCCGACGTTGATCGCAAGCGCCAGGATCGTCGTATTGAACAGGAACGACAGCACGGCATGCAGCAGCGTCAGCTTGCGCATGCTGGTCGAACTGACCGCGACATCCGCCGTCTGTGCGGCAACGCCGATGGTGAAGGAGAAATAGAGAAAATCCCAGTAGCCGGGCTCTTCGATCCCGTCCGGAAACTTCAGCCCACCCTCCTCGTCCGCCCCGCCATAGAAATAATGGGCATAGTGGATGGTGAAGAGTGTATGCAGGAAGATCCAGGAAATCAGGATCGTCAGAACCGCAACACCTGCCCGCGCCAGCGCGACGTCAGGTGCCGCCTCCTTGATCGAATGAAGCTCGAGGCCGATCCCGGCAACGCTGGCAAGGGCGGCACCGATCGACAGAGCCAGCAGGACGGTGTCGGAGAAATCGAGATCCTCCGAACGTTTCCGGATGCTTTCGACCGTCGCCCGCAGCATCTTGCGCCAGCTGAGCGCGACAAAAACGCCGGCGCTGACATTCCAGCCGAACAGGATATTGCCGGCGCTGACGTCGCGTGAGGTCAGCGCCAAGAAGACCACCAGTCCGGCAACAACGGCAAAGATGAAGCTCGCATGCTTGTAGGCAAATGCTGCAAGCGAATTTGCCCGTTCCTCATCCGCCATATCGGTCTCCGACAGCATATGCCCTTGATAACAGCATGAAAAAGGCGCGCCTGCCAGCCGGCAGCCGCGCCTCCGATTGTGGCCGAGCCTTATCAGGCGGCGGCGAGCTGCAGTTCCTTCTGCACCATGGTGCGCAGCGTTCCGAGATCCTTGGCGAAGGCGCGGATGCCTTCGGCGAGTTTTTCCGTCGCCATCGCGTCTTCGTTCATCATCCAGCGGAAGGTCTTCTCGTCGACGGAGACCTTCGGATCCGGCTTGCGGCTCTCCGGCGAGAGCTTGCGCTCCAGCTTGCCTTCATCCTTGGCGAGCTCGTCGAGCAGGTTCGGGCTGATGGTCAGGCGGTCGCAGCCGGCAAGGGCTTCGATTTCGCCGGCGCTGCGGAAGGAGGCGCCCATGACGATCGTCTTGATGTCGTTCGCCTTGTAGTAGTTGTAGATTTCACGGACGGAGATGACGCCCGGATCTTCCTCGGCAGTGTAGTCCTTGCCGGTCGACTTCTTGTACCAGTCGAGGATGCGGCCGACGAAGGGCGAGATCAGGAACACTTTGGCGTCGGCGCAAGCGATCGCCTGGGCCTTGCTGAAGAGAAGCGTCAGGTTGCAATCGATGCCTTCCTTCTGCAGCACTTCGGCGGCGCGGATGCCTTCCCAGGTGGAAGCGAGCTTGATGAGGATGCGGTCCTGGCCGATACCGCGATCCTTGTAGGCGGCGATGATGGCCCGCGCCTTGGCTAGCGAAGCCTCGGTATCGAAGGAAAGATCGGCGTCGACTTCGGTCGAGACGCGGCCCGGGACGAGTTTCACCAGGGCTGCACCGACGGAGATGGCGAGGCGATCGGCGACGGCGGAAGAAACGGCTTCGGGATTGCCGCCCTGCTTCTTGCCCCAGGCGACGGCTTCCTTGATGGCGTCGGCAAACATCGGCGTGCCGAGAGCCTTGAGCACGATGCTCGGGTTCGTCGTGCAATCGACCGGCTTCAGGCGGGCGACGGCTTCGATGTCGCCGGTATCGGCGACCACGGTGGTAATCTCGCGAAGTTGGTCAAGCTTGGATGTCATGGTCAATAATCCTTGTTGAACTTGGGCTGCGACCGGCGCGAGTTCCGCCGGGCAAAGGTGATCTACCGACAGGTTGTTTGCATGCTGCAGGCGAAAATGCGCGCATCCGTCACGGATGATTCATAAACGTGAAGGACAGTGGCCGTGTTCCGGCCGCGAACGAACGGCTGCTCGCACGCAAACGATACCGCTTGCGGCTGGAAGGCCGGTCGTGACTTTCGGCATGCCCGCACTATGTCCTCCTCGGACGGACAAGAACGACGTGTGTCACCCGGACTATCGCCATTCGCCTTGCGAAAAGTCAAGGACATTTGTGCATTTCAATTGACATAAGTGTCACACCCGTCATTATCCCCGGCAACAAAAGTGTCGCTAAGGCCTTCATCCCATGAGGGATCTAGGGCAGGAAATCGTGCGGAGGAGATGTGGTCAAGCTCAAACGCGGCACGCACACGGCCTATTCGGAGGCATCCTCGCTGCGGCTCAGGGCGGCATGGCTCTATTACAACGAGGGCCTGACCCAGAAGGACGTCGCCGAACAGCTCGGCATCAGCCGCACCACGGTGATCCGCCTGCTCGACGAGGCGATGAAACGCAGCGAAGTCCAGATCTGGATCAACGATTCGATTGGCGACTGCGTTGAACTTTCGGTGAAGCTGGAGCGTGCCTATGGCCTCGACGAGGCGATCGTCGTCCCTGCGCCGGTCAATGGCGACGTCAATTCGCTGGCGAGAAATGTCGGTCTGGCGCTTGGCCAGTTCCTCTCCGAAGCCATCCCCGACGACTATACCATCGGCGTCGGCTGGGGCCGCACCATGACCGCCTCGCTGTCGAGCTTCCGGCCGCCGCGCCGCGCCAATTGCAAGGTCGTCTCGCTGCTCGGCGGCATCGTTGCCGTGCATCAGACGAACCCGATTGATTACACATGGCGGCTGGCAAACCAGCTTGGCGCC
The DNA here is from genome assembly GCF_057653695.1 of Rhizobium sp. SRDI943. NCBI lineage: Bacteria > Pseudomonadati > Pseudomonadota > Alphaproteobacteria > Hyphomicrobiales > Rhizobiaceae > Rhizobium > Rhizobium sp. SRDI943. The sequence goes on from NZ_CM172787.1 coordinate 3,822,860, forward strand.
GAATGCTACATGTTCCTGGCGCCGCTTCTCGTCGATTCCATCGAGACCAAACGTAATCTGATCGAGAAATGCGGGCTGGACACGATCTACCGTCTCGCCGAAAATCTTGATCTGGCGATCGTCAGCTGCGGCGATATCGGCCCGCATTCGACCTCGCTGTCGGAGGGCTGGATCTCGAAGGCCGAGCTGCAGGAGTTGATCGATGCCGGCTGCGTCTGTGACACCATGTTCAACTTCCTCGACAGGGACGGCAATTCGGTCGACCACTCGATCAATCGGCGCGTGATGTCCGTCGATCTCGACACGCTGAAGGAGGCAAAGCACATCGTGCTCTCCTCCGGTGGCGCCCATCGGGCCGTGGCAATCCGCGCGACGATCAAGCGCATCGGCTGCAACACGCTGATCACCGATGAAAGTGCTGCCCGGGCATTGCTGGAATTGGCAGAAGCCTCGCCGCCCGTCTCTTCTCCCCAGCGGGGAGAAGTGCCGGAGCGATGAGCGGCGACCACGCCGCTCCGTCCGGAAACCCCTCAGGCGTGCGCCGATTCCCAGCCGAGCATCGCCCGCTTGCGGGTGAGGCCCCAATGGTAGCCCGTCAGCGCGCCGTTCTTGCCGAGCGCCCGATGGCAGGGCACCACGAAGGAGATCGGGTTTGCCCCGACCGCCGCACCCACGGCGCGCTGCGCCGTCGGACTGCCGATATCGTTGGCGATATCGGAATAGGTGACGGCCTTGCCGAAGGGGATTTTCAGCAGGCTCTGCCAGACGCGTACCTGGAAGTCCGTGCCGATCAGCACGACACGCAGCGGCTGGTCCGAGGACCATTTGCCGGGCTCGAAGATGCGGGCTGCGTAGGGGACCGTCGCCTGCAGGTCTTCGACATATTCGGCGTTCGGCCAGCGGCAGGTCATATCCTCGAGGCAGGCTCTCTCGTCGCCGGAATCGCTGAAGGCAAGGCCGGCAAGGCCGCGGTCGGTCACCATGATCAGCGCCACGCCGAAGGGGCAAATGTGGAAGCCGTAGCGGATGATGAGACCGCCGCCCTTGGCCTTCCATTCACCGGGCGACATCGCCTCATGGGTGACGAAAAGATCATGCAGCCGGCTCGGCCCGGAAAGGCCGACCTCGATCGAGGTCTCGAGCAGCGGCATGTCTTCCTTGCGCAGCAGCCGCTTGGCGTGGTCGAGCGTCACCGCTTGCAGGAAGCCCTTGGGCGATAGTCCTGCCCAGCGGGTGAAGGTCTTCTGCAGCTGGGTCGGCGACTGGTTGAGCCGCGCCGCGATCGCCTCCAGCGAAGGCTGGTCGCGGTAATCCTCGGTGATGAGTTCGATCACCCGACGGACAATGTCATAATCAGGGCCGTCAGGCGTGATGTCTGTCTGCAGGTTGGCAATCATATTCATCGTCTTTCTCCTTGTAACAAGGAGATAGTCAAGTGGGGGTGAGCAAACCACCCGATTCTTGCGCATCCGCCGGATAGGTTCAGATCCGCTGCTTGACCGTCGCCAGCGCTCCCTTGAAGGCTTTGGCGAAGCTTTCGCGATCGTCGGGATTGAGGAAGGAGCCGATATCCGTGCGCCGGCCCTCGCCGAAGATATGCATGGAAAGGATGCCGATCTCCTGGTGCCGGCGAACGAGGAAGCGTGCCCAGAACGGATTGAAATGATGCTCCACCATCCGTCCTGATGGCGCAAACTTGCGCACCGACACGTCCGTACGTGACACCGTCACCTGTTCGTGCGCTTTCCCGGAGCGGTAATTCAGCCAGAAAGCGCCGTAGAGAAGCAGGAAATCCAGTCCGAAGAAGAAGCCGATCGGCCAGGCCCCCGTCGCGATGAAGAACGTGCCGTAAAGCAAGCAGACGGCACCGGATAGGGCAAGCAGCACCTTGAAGCCCCGGCGGCCGAGCGACCGGTGGGGAAAGAGCTCGGCAGCGAAAACAGGCTGCTCATTGAAGCTGTCGGCGTTGCTTTCCATCATGGCTGCTGAGTATAGAGTTTCCATGGCGAATCCGAAACTCAAATCCGTTACCAAGACGCCGCAGGGCACGAATGTGATTGCCCGCCGCAAACCGGCGGCAGCGGTGCGCACGGCCTATTCGCTGACCGAACGCGAGGAGATATTCCGCCGCTTCTCGGTGCAGCGGCCGGAACCGAGGGGCGAGCTCGAGCACACCAACCCCTTCACGCTCGTCGTTGCCGTCGCGCTTTCAGCGCAAGCGACCGATGTTGGCGTCAACAAGGCGACGCGCGCGCTCTTCAAGGTTGCCGATACGCCGGAAAAGATGCTCGATCTCGGCGAGGAGCGGCTGCGCGATTACATCAGGACGATCGGCCTCTACCGCAACAAGGCGAAAAACGTCATCGCGCTCTCGCAGATGCTGATCGACCAATTCGGCGGCAAGGTGCCGGAAACGCGCGACGAACTGGTGAGGTTGCCGGGCGTCGGCCGCAAGACCGCCAATGTCGTGCTTTCCATGGCCTTCGGCCAGGCGACGATGGCCGTCGACACACACATCTTCCGCATCGCCAATCGCACCAGGCTTGCCCCCGGCAAGACACCAGACGAGGTCGAGGCGCGGCTGATGAAGGTGATCCCGAGCCATTACCTCTATCACGCCCATCACTGGCTGATCCTGCACGGTCGCTATACCTGCAAGGCGCGCCGCCCCGAATGCGAGCGCTGTATCATCGCCGACCTCTGCAAATCGCCGGAGAAGAGTTGGGATGTGCCGGCGCCGCTGGTCGAGCTACCGCCGCAGGTGATCGGCGAGGCCGTCGAGTAGGACTGCGATCGCCTGCTCGTAATGCCGCCTTTCAGCGCCCGCCTCGATCGCGATCGCCGCGCGATCGAAGGCCGCCGATAGCAGCGACGTCAGCGGTTCGAGCATGGCGCCGGCCTCTGGAAGCATCGCTGCAAGCCCTGTCCGCAGCGTCGCTTCCGCATTCTCTGCATCGATCGCCGCACTCGCCAGCGGGCCGAGAACGGCAGGTGCCTCGATCAGCAGCAGCTGCGTGCGCCCATGCCCCATCATCGCATCGAAATAGGCCGAGGCACCGGCGATCAGCATGGCACGCGGCGCGTCGTAGGACGCCGAACGCGCCTCGATCGCCGCGGTCACCGCTTTCGCCTCGCATTCGATAACCGCCCTAAAAAGCGCCTTCTTGTCTTCAAAATGATGGTAGAGCGCACCACGCGTCACTCCCGCCGCCGCGACGATCTCCGGCGTCGCGGTTTCGGCATAACCTTTCTCGACGAAGAGACGTCGACCGGCATCGATCAGTGCCTGTCTCGTCTGCTCCGTTCTCTCGCGATTGCTGCGGCCCATGCACACCTCTTTACATACAAACAGAATGTATGTTAATAGACAAAAACATACAGATTGTATGTAAAAAAGGAGGAAAACGAGATGAAATCGACGAGCTATTATCCTGTCATGATGACCGACGACGTTGCCGGCACCGCCAGCTTCTATTGCACGCATTTCGGCTTCAAAGCTCTGTTCGAAAGCGACTGGTATGTTCACCTGCAATCGGCAGAGGAGGAGCATATCGCGCTTGCCATCCTTGACGGCAGCCACGAGACCATCCCGGCCATAGCCCGCGGCAGGGTGTCCGGCCTTCTCCTCAATTTCGAGGTCGGCGATGTCGATGCGATCTATGCAGCCTGCCGGAGCGCCGGCCTGCCAATTCTGAGAGAAATCCGCGACGAGGATTTCGGCCAGCGGCATTTCATCACCGCCGATCCGAACGGCGTGCTGATCGACATCATCAAGCCGATCCCGCCGAGCGCCGAATTCGCGGCGATGTACGACACCTCCGCCCTGCCCGCTTGAGTCTTAGGCACGCAAACCGGTGTCCTTAGCGGAAACCAACTTGTGCAGATGCACCATCATACCGGCGGCAAAAAGCGGCGTCAGAAGATTGACGATCGGGATCGCCAGGAAAAGGGCGATCATCAGCCCGCCGAGAAAGACGGTGGAGGCATGCTTGGCGCGGAAGAGCCGCGCCTCATCCGGCGAACGGAAGCGCATGGCGGCGAATTCGAAGAATTCCCGTCCGAGCAGATAGCCGTTCACCAGAAAGAACGCGACCAGATTGACGCCGGGTATGAACAGCAGCAGCAATGCCAGGATATTGCCGAGAATCACCACACCGAGAAACTTGATCGAGCTTACCATCGCCGGACCGAGCGGCATGGCGGTGCCCGGCGCGTCCTTGGGATAGTCGCGCTTTTCGATGACCTCGGCGACGTCGTCGAGAAACAGGCCGGCAATCAGCGCCGTCACCGGCGAGAGCAGCAGCGCCAGCATGAGAGCAAGGCCGATTCCGGCAAAAATTGCGAAGATGAGAGCGAACCACCCCGCCCAATCCGGCATATCGGGAAAGAAGCTCGTGAGCCAGGGAAAGAGAAAGGCCATGAAGGCCCCGCGCAGCGCGAACCAGAGGCCGACAAGCACGAGAACCGTCAGGCCGAGCACCTTCCAGAAGACAGAGCGTGTTTCCGATGCGAACAGATTGGCGAGCGAAAGTCGAGCGGCGTCAAGAATCATGTCTCAGGCGTCTCCGGTTGCGCCGAAGATGTAGGGAAGATGCGGGCCACCGACAAGAGAGAATAAAATTGCATTCAGTAATAGAAAACTTGTCGAAAACCAAATACTAATATAATATTGTGGCATACATGAAATACGCACGGGCCTGAGAAGCAGCTTCCGAAATAGTTGCAAAGACAAGGGGTCGCAACAGCGCATCCACGGAACGCCTCTGAGGAAGATGGGGAGGCTGCCGTGGAAGACTTTGTGCAAAAACTCAGGCAATACGCAAAAACCGGCACACCCGCCGAGCGCCGTATCGCGAAATATTTCACCGAACATCTGAACGACCTGCCATTCGAGACGGCTGCGTCCGTTGCCGACAGGCTGGATCTCTCGCCGATGACCGTCGGGCGCTTCCTGCGCTCGCTCGGTTATCAGGGATTGGACAGCGTCAAGGTGGAGATTCGCGAGACCGTGACGACATCGCCGGCGCAATTACAGAGCGCCATGAGCGAGCTGCATGCCGACGCCGCGGAGGGCAAACCGCTGGCCGTGCTGGTTGCCGAACAGATCCAGGCCCTCCATCATATCTATCATCTGACGGCGCAGCCGCACTGGTCGGAAGCCGTCGGCTTGATCAGCACTGCCCGCGAAGTGTCGATCGCCACGCATGCGCGGCTCGCAAGCCTGGCCAATCATTTCTGCCAGCGGCTGACACAAGCCCGCGACGGCGTGCGCACGCTCGACGCCGCCGACAACCGTTTTGCGGAACTCTTCGCCCGGCTGGCGGTCGACGACGCACTGCTCGTCATCATCGATTGTCGCCGCTTCGCCAAGGCGCGGCTGCTTGCCAGAACGGCGCGGCGCTACGGCTATAAGGTCGTGCTGATTTCGCCGCAGCAAGCGGACTGGATGGCGGACCAGTCGAACGTCATGCTGCCTCTGCCGCCCGCTCGTGCACCCGATCTCGACAATCTTCCGCCGCTGATCGCGCTGCTCGATTGCCTGTCGGAATCCGTCATCCTCCAAGTCGGAGAAGAGGCGGCACTTCGCCGCCGCCGCATGATGGAGTTCGCGACCGTGCTCGGCGAGACGGCGAACCACTAATTTTAAAAGGATCATGCGCAGATTCAAAGTGATGGAGCGCCGCGCGGCGCTCTATTGCATCGTTTCCAATTCGGCGCGGTGCCGGTGCATGGCGAGAAGTCGGCGGTAGTCGCGGTCGTAGAGCGCCTGCTTCGCCTTGTCGGGAAGCCGTTCGTCAGCGCCCGGATACATCGCCTCGCCGGCCGCCGCCAGATCCTTGTACAGGCCGCAGGCGACGGATGCTGCGATCGCCGTGCCGAGCAGCACTGCCTCGTTCATCTTCGGCACCACGACCTTGCAGCCGGTCGCATCGCTATAAAGCTCCATCAGCACCGGGTTCTTCACATGCCCACCGGCGATATGCAGCGTATCGGTCATGTAACCGTATTGCTTCATCATTTCCAGAATATGGCGGATGCCGAGCGCAATGCCCACCGCAGAGCGCCAATAAAGCGCGCAGAGCCCGTCGAAGGACGTATCGAGCGTCAGTCCACTGACGACGCCGACCGCATGCGGATCGGCGAGCGGCGAGCGGTTGCCATGGAAATCCGGCAGCACGAAGATCCGCGCACCGAAGGCATCGCCCTCCTCGGCCCGCAATTCGGCGATCCGCGCGACGATCCTCTGATGCAGCGCCGCCGTCGGCTCGCCGCCGGCCGCATGCATGCGCACGATGTGGTCGAGCAGCGCGCCGGTCGCCGATTGCCCGGCCTCCACCAGCCAGGATTGCGGGAAGACAGCCTCGTAATAGGGACCCCACATGCCATGGCTCGGCTTGCGCTCCCGCGAGAACGTAACGATGCAGCTCGATGTGCCGGCAATCAGCGCCAGCTGGTGCTCGCGTTTGACAGGATCAGCGGCATAGCCGCCGAGCGCGCCGAGTGCGCCGGCATAGGCGTCGATCATCCCGGCAGCGACACGGCAGTCCACAGTCAGCCCCAGCGCTTCTGCCGCTTCCTCAGTCAGCCGGCCGACGCTGTCTCCGACAGGCGTGGTCTCATCCGGCAGGTGGCCGCGCGCCTGAAGGTCCTCGAGGCCGATCCGCTCCAGGAAATCCTGCTGCCAGCCCTTTTCGAGATGGGCGAGATAGTTCCATTTCGCCGTCAGCGTGCAGCGCGAACGGGCGGCCGATCCGGTCGATTTCCACGTCATGAAATCGGCGAGATCGAAGAAGTAGCCGGCCTTTTCCCATGTGGCGGGCAGCTTTTTCTTCAGCCACATCAGCTTCGGCATTTCCATTTCCGGCGACATCACGTGGCCGGAATGTTCGAGCACCCTGTGCTCCGTCGCCGTGCAGAAATCGGCTTCCTTCAGCGCCCGGTGATCGAGCCAAACGATCGTGTCGAAACGCCGGTCGCCGCCTGTGGAGACGCTGAGCTGCCGGCCCTCGATGTCACGGACGACGAGCGAGCAGGTGGCGTCGAAGCCAATCGCTCCGACCGAGGCGGCGGCGATGCCGGATTGCTCCACCGCCCTGCGCACTGCCGTGCAGGCGGCCGACCAGATGTCTTCGGAATCATGCTCGGCATGGTTTTCGCGTGGCCGGTTCATCACGATCGGATGCTCGGCCTTGGCAAGCAGACGGCCGCGTACATCGAAGACGCCGGCGCGCGCGCTGCCCGTGCCGATATCCACCGCAACCACATGATCACGCATCAAGTCTTGGTCCCGTCCAGCTTATGGTTGCGGACAAGGTGTATCAAATCCGGCATGGCGTCAAACACCACATCAGGCGAAAGGCGGTCGAGTTCGGCACGATATCCGGTGAAATTGGCGTGTGATCCGCCGGTGAAGGCAAAGACCGTCATGCCTGCTGCCTTGGCGGCGGCAATGCCGGCCGGGCTGTCTTCGACGACAAGGCAATGAGCCGGCTCGACCTGCATTTCACGCGCCGCATGCAGGAAGAGATCGGGCGCCGGCTTGCCGCGCTTGACCATCGTTGCGCTGAAGATGTCGGGCAGCCTGTCGAGAAGCCCGGTCACCGACAGCGACAACCGGATTCGCTCCATCTGGCTGGAGGAGGCAACGCAGCAGCGAACGCCCAGCCCGTCGATCGCCGCGGCGATACCGTCGATCGGCTTCAGTTCCGTGCGAAAACGAGCGTAGAGTTCGATGCGGATACGCTCGAGGAATTCCTCGTCGGCATGGACGTTGAATTCGGTTTCCAGCGTATCGATGAGGGTCGACAGGCTGCGGCCGAGAAAACGCTCATAGGCCTGGTCCTCGGTGATCGAGACGCCGAGATCGTTCATTGCCCCGACGAGCACGCTGATCGAGATCGGCTCGCTGTCGACGAGTACGCCATCGCAATCGAAGATCACCAGCCGTGTTTCAGCATCAGCCATGCAAGACCCAACCTGAGTTCAATTCGGACGCGTTACCGTCCCGCTTCACTCGCAAGGCCGGATGAATGGCGGCAGTAGAGACCGCCACCGAATTTCTTACACTGCGAGCTTGCCGTCGAGATAGAGCTGCAGCGTCTCCCGCGTGCCCTTTTCCCACAGGGTTTTGAGAGCATGGGCAAAACGCTTGCGGAAAAGTTCGGATTTCGCCACTTCGCCGAAAATATCGTCGAAGACGAGGAAGGCCGATGGATCGTCCTTGGCTTTCAGCGCTGCCGCATGCAGGCGCTCTGCGCTCGCGTCGTTGAAGACGATATCCTTGCCGCTGTCGGTCTTGCCGGCGAAATAACGGCACCAGAGTGCCGAAACCAGCGCCAGACCGACGACGTCCCTGCCCTGACTCAAATTGTCGAGCGTCGACGGCAGGATGAATTTCGGTTGGCGGTTCGAGCCGTCCTGCGCCAGCCGCGGAATGGTGTCGGCAATCTTCGGATTGAGCAGGCGATGTTCGATCAGCGCGAAATAATCAGTCAGCGACGTGTTCGGCACCGGCGGCACGATCGGAATGATCTCGTCTTTCTCGAGTTTGGCGAGGAAGGCGCGGATCAGCGGGTCTTCCATGGAATCATGCACGAAGTGAATGTCCATCAGCGCCGCCGGATAGGCGATCGCGGCATGCCCGCCGTTGAGGATGCGGATCTTCATATGCTCGTAAGGCGTGACATCGGCAACGAAGGTGACGCCGACCTTTTCCAGCGCCGGCCGGCCGGCGGTGAACTTATCCTCGAGCACCCATTGCTTGAATTCCTCGCAATAAACCGGCCAACTGTCCTCGATCTGGAAATTGTCCCTGAGGAAATCGATCTCGCGCTGGCTGGTCGCCGGCGTGATTCGGTCGACCATGGCGTTCGGGAAGGCGACATTCGCCCGGATCCAGTCGGCAAAGGCAGGGTCCGAAAGTGCCGCCGTGCCGACGACGGCATTGGCGGTGACGATGCCATTATGGGGAATGTTGTCGCAGGACATGACGGTGAAGGGTCCGATGCCCTTGTCCTTGCGCGCCTTCAGGCCGGCGACGATCAGGCCGAACACCGTCTTCGGCGCGTTGGGGTTCTCTCCGTCTGCGGCGATCGCCGGATGGGCCGGATTGAACGTGCCTGAGGCATCGATGAAATAACCGCCCTCGGTGATCGTCATCGAAACGATGCGGATTTCGGGATCGGCAAGCCTGGCGATGATCGCAGCGGCATCGCCGACCGGCAGGATGTCGATCATCGGTGCGGTGACGCGCGCCGCCGTCTTGTTGTTGTCCTGTTCGACCACCGTCGTCAGGAAATCCTGCGCCGCAAGCTTTTCGCGCATCGCCGCATCCGACGGCAGCACGCCGGCGCCGACGATCGCCCAGTCGTGATCCGTGCCGGCGTTGAAGAGATCGTCGAGATAGATCGCCTGGTGGGCACGGTGGAAATTGCCGACGCCGAAGTGCACGATGCCGGCCTTCAGCGACGCCCTGTCATATCCAGGGATGGCAGCAGTGCGCGCCACATCCGAAAGCGTTGCCAGCGATAGTTTGCACGTCATGTTTCAGTCCTCTTGAAGGTCTTGCCGAGACGGCCGGGCGCCATCGTCCGGCTCGCATGCCTGCCCTCCGGCCCGGCCGGCTGCCTCAGATGGCAAGACCGCCTTCGTTAAATTTATGAATACGCGAACGGTCCGGCGTCAGGAAGACCGTATCGCCCGCTTTGGCGGCGAAATCGCCGCTGCCGCGCGCCGTCAGCATGCCGATGCCATCGGCATCGATATGCAGGAAAGTGTCGGAACCAAGATGTTCGGCGACCACGACCCTGCCCTTCCAGTCGCCGCTTTCCATCGACAGCAGCACATGTTCGGGCCGGACGCCGATGGTATGAGCATTGAGCGCGGCGGCGTTTTGGCCGGTGATGAAGTTCATCTTCGGCGATCCGATGAAGCCGGCGACGAAGAGGTTCAGGGGACGGCTGTAGAGTTCGAGCGGCGATCCGACCTGCTCGATATTGCCCCGGTTCAGGACGACGATCTTGTCGGCCATGGTCATCGCCTCGACCTGGTCGTGGGTGACGTAGACCATCGTCGTCTTCAGCTGCTGATGCAGCTCGCTGATTTCGAGGCGCATGTTGACGCGCAGCGCCGCATCGAGGTTCGACAGCGGTTCGTCGAACAGGAAGGCCGAAGGCTGGCGCACGATGGCGCGGCCGATCGCCACGCGCTGGCGCTGGCCGCCCGATAGCTGGCGAGGCTTGCGCTCGAGATAATCGGTGAGGTTCAGCACCCGGGCGGCATCGCTCACCTTGCGGTCGATCTCCGCCTTGTCGATCCCGGCCATCTTCAGCGGGAAGGCGATGTTGTTACGCACGCTCATATGCGGATAGAGCGCATAGGACTGGAACACCATCGCAAGGCCGCGCTCAGACGGCGCCTTTTCGGTGGCGTCCCTGCCGTCGATGACGATCTTGCCGCCGGAGACGTCCTCGAGCCCGGCGATCAGCCTGAGCAGCGTGGACTTGCCGCAGCCCGACGGACCGACGAAGACGACGAACTCGCCGTCCTTGATGTCGAGATCGATCGAAGGGATGACCTTGGCTTCGCCGAAGACCTTGGAAACCTTCTGAAGGGTAATGCTGCCCATGTTTCTCTCCCGTTTATGTTATTTCACAGCGCCGAAGGTCAGGCCGCGGACGAGTTGTTTCTGGCTGAACCAGCCAAGGATCAGGATCGGCGCGATCGCCATCGTCGATGCCGCCGAAAGCTTGGCGTAAAACAGACCCTCGGGGCTGGAATAGGAAGCGATGAAGGCCGTCAGCGGCGCCGCCTTCGAGGCGGTGAGGTTGAGCGTCCAGAACGCCTCGTTCCAGGCAAGGATGATGTTCAAGAGCAGCGTCGAGGCAATGCCGGGCACGGCCATCGGCGTCAGCACGTAGACGATCTCCTTCATCAGCGACGCCCCATCCATGCGCGCCGCCTCAAGGATCTCGCCGGGGATTTCCTTGAAATAGGTGTAGAGCATCCAGACGATGATCGGCAGGTTGATCAGCGTCAGCACGATCACCAGGCCGGTGCGCGTGTCGAGCAGGCCAAAATTGCGGAACATCAGATAGATCGGGATCAGTGCGCCGACCGGCGGCATCATCTTGGTCGACAGCATCCACATCAGCACGTCCTTGGTCCGCTTGGTCGGCGAAAACGCCATCGCCCAGGCGGCCGGAATGGCGATGATCAGGCCGATCAGCGTCGAGCCGAAGGAGATGATCACCGAGTTCATGAAGTGGCTGAGATAGTTCGACCGGCTCTGCACCTCCGCGTAGTTCTCCGTCGTCCAGTGGAAGAACAGGAACTGCGGCGGCGAGGCGATGGCATCGGCTTCCGACTTGAAGCTGGTGAGAAACGTCCAGAGAATCGGGAAGAAGATCAGGATGCCGAGCGTCCAGGCGATCGCGGTGACGATGAGCTTGCGCTTGGTTGTGACTTTTCTGGCCATCTCAAGCCTCCAGATTCTTGCCGACGAGGCGCACGAGGAAGATCGCGACGATATTGGCGAGGATAACAGCCACGATACCACCGGCCGATGCCCCACCGATATCGAACTGCAGCAGCGCCTGGGCATAGACGAGATAGGTGAGGTTGGTGCTGTCGGTGCCCGGCCCGCCATTGGTGGTGACGAGGATTTCGGCAAAGACCGAAAGCAGGAAGATCGTCTGGATCAGGATCACCACGGTGATGGCGCGCGCCATGTGCGGCAGGATGATGTAGATGAACTTCGAGATCGGACCGGCGCCGTCCATTTCGGAGGCTTCCTTCTGCTCCTCGTCGAGCGATTGGAGCGCCGTCAGCATGATGAGGGTGGCAAAGGGCAGCCACTGCCAGGCGACGATCAGAATGACGGAAAACAGCGGCGCATTCGCCAGCCAGTCGATCGGCTGCAGGCCGAGCGCCTTGGCAAGATGGGCAAACAGGCCGTTGACCGGGTTCATGAACATGTTCTTCCAGACCAGCGCTGCCACCGTCGGCATGACGAAGAACGGCGCGATCACCAGGATGCGCACGATGCCCTGGCCGTACATCGGCTGGTCGAGCAGCAGCGCAAAGGCGATGCCGCCGATGACGGTGATCAACAGCACGCCGGCAACAAGCAGCAGCGTGTTGATCAGTGCGGCGAAGAAGGCCGGATCGGACAGGAAATATTCGTAATTCAGGAAACCGACGAAGCTTTCCATGCCGGGGCTGAGCAGATTGTAGTTCAGCAGCGAGAAATAGATCGTCATCGCCAGCGGGACGATCATCCACGCAAAAAGCAGCAGCACGGAGGGCGCGATCATCAGGCGCGCGGAGGAGCGGGTGTGTAAGGTTGCCATGGCAATCACCGATCTGGACTGAAGCGGGGAGCGGCCGCAAGGCAGCTTTGTCTGGAAAAAAGCGGCCGCCGATGCAGTTCGGGCAATCGGCGGCCCAGAGAGGCGGATTGTCAAGGATCCGCCTCTTGCTCAGGAGGTTTATTTTATGTAGCCGGCCTTGGTCATTTCGCGAGTGGTCAGTTGCTGTGCCGCCTGCAGGGCCTGGTCGACCGAGAGCTGGCCGGCAAGAGCTGCGGAGAACTGCTGGCCCACCGCCGTGCCGATGCCCTGGAATTCCGGGATCGCCACGAACTGGACGCCGACATAGGGAACCGGCTTGACGGTCGGCTTGGTCGGATCGGCCGACTCGATCGAGTCGAGCGTCATCTTGGCGAACGAAGCCGCCTTCTGGTAGTCCGCATTCGCATAGAGCGATTTGCGGGTGCCCGGAGGTGCGTTCAGCCAACCTTCCTTCTCGGCGACGAGGTTGCTGTATTCCTTGCTCGTCGCCCAGGCAACGAACTTTTCAGCAGCTTCGGCCTTCTGGGTACCTGCTGGAATGGCGAGGCTCCAGGCCCAGAGCCAGTTGCCGCGCTTGCCGAGGCCCTTGTCCGGGGCGAGCGCGAAGCCGACCTTGTCGGCGACCTGCGACTGCTTCGGATCAGCGACGAAGGAAGCGGCAACCGTTGCGTCGATCCACATGCCGCACTTGCCGGTCTGGAAGAGCGCCAGGTTCTCGTTAAAACCGTTGGAGGAGGCGCCTGGAGGACCGGCATCCTTCATCAGTTTGACGTAGAAGTCGAGCGTGTCCTTCCATTCGGGCTGGTCGAACTGCGGCTTCCACTTCTCGTCGAACCAGCGTGCGCCGAAGGAATTGGACATGGCCGTCAGGAAGGCCATGTTCTCGCCCCAGCCGGCCTTGCCGCGCAGGCAGATGCCGTAGATTTCCTTGTCCTTGTTGGTGATCTTGCGGGCAGCATCGGCAACGAAGTCCCAGGTCGGCGCGTCGGGCATCTTCAGGCCGGCAGCTTCGAACAGGTCCTTGCGGTACATGACCATCGAGCTTTCACCATAGAACGGCGAAGCATAGAGCTTGCCGTCCACAGTCAAGCCGCTGCGAATTGCCGGCAGCAGGTCGTCGACGTCGTAATTGGCGCCGAGATTGTCGAGCGGCAGCAACCAGTCCTGTTTTGCCCAGATCGGAACTTCATAGGTGCCGATCGTCAGAACGTCGTACTGGCCGCCCTTGGTCGCGATATCGGTCGTGACCTTCTGGCGCAGCACGTTTTCTTCCAGGGTTACCCATTCAAGGTCGATACCGGGGTTCTTCGCCTTGAAATCATCCGTCAGCTTCTGCATCCGGATCATGTCGCCGTTGTTCACGGTCGCGATTGTCAGCGTTTCGGCCGAAGCCATACCGGCAAACGCCAGTGCTGAGCAGGCGCCCAGCAGAAAAGTTCTCAATGTCATAATCTTCCTCCCAGAAGATGGGGTGTGAGCATTCGCTTCGCTCATGGGCAATTACTCAATAAACAACAAGGAATGTCAATCGACAATCGTTGCTGCGGTGCCGAAGGCGATGGTCATCCTATTGATTTAACGAGAATATTTTTTGCTCAGTTCCTGAGCAAAAACTCAGCCGTCTCTTCGTCGGTGATCAGAGCGTTGATTTGATGGCCGACAACCGCAGCCCTGATCGCCTTGAACTTGCGCTTGCCCTTGGCCAGCCCAATGACCATCGACGCGTCGCGGGACGGGATCGGCGCCGACGCGACGCGCTCGTTGATCGGGTTGTCGATCAACCTGCCATCGACATCGAAGATCCAGCCGCAGATCTCGCCGACAGCACCCCCGCGCATCAGCTCCATCATCTCGTCCTTCTCGAGAAAACCGTCGACGCAGAGCGGCCCATCGATGCCGAGCTCGCCGATGCCGACGAAGGTGACATCGGCTTGCGCACTCATATTCAGCGTCGAGCGCACCAGCTGTTGGCCATGCAGCAGCTCCCGCTCCTCCGCCGAGGTGACGAGCACCGGCAGCGGCATCGGATAGTGCCGCGCCTTCACCGCATCGGCCATGCTGAAGATGACGTTGTAATAGGCCGCCGATCCGTCCGGGGCGATATTGCCGGTCAGCGAAACGATGCGGTGATTGGGACATTCGATCGCCGGAAGCTGGTCGACGGCCGCCTTCAGCGTGCGGCCGGTACCGATGGCGAGCACGATCGGCTCCGGCCGTTTCAGCCACCGCTCGATCTCGGCCGCGGCCGCCTCGGCGATACCGACCGTCGTCGACGACGATGCGGGATCGCTCGGCACCACTTCCACATGTTTCAGCCCAAATTTTCGCCGCAGCTGACTGCCGAGCTCCAGGCAGGCGGCGATCGGATGATCGAGCCGCACCTTGATCAGGCGCTCGGCGACCGCCAGCGACACCAGCCGCTGCGCCGATTGCCGCGAGATGCCCATCGCAGCGGCGATTTCGTCCTGCGTGCGCCCGGCGACGTAATAGAGCCAGCCGGCACGCGCCGCATCGTCGAGCCGTGCAGGGGTCTCGGATCTTTTTACCATTTACTGCCTACCGCGCGAAGTGAGCCGGCGTGCCGCCGCCGAACATGATCTGAGTCTGTATCGCCAGATCAAAACAAAATTCCGGCAAATGTCGAGCCTGTTGCAAAGTGGACCGCTAAATAACCGCCATCACTCCGGCAAACCCGCTCAGGCAAACCATTGCACGACGAGATAGATCGCCGCCTTCACGAGACCGTAAATCACCCCGCCGGCGACGACGAGCGACACGGCCGTCATCACGAAGCCGATGAGCGCGAAGAGCCCGTCACGGCCCAATATGCCGAAGGCGAAGACCGAGATCGTGACCGCCGGCAGGATGTTGCCGAGCGGGACCGGCAGCAACAGCACGATCGACAGCAGCAGGCATGCCGCCCCGGCAAGATATTCCGCCGGCGGTTCGGCGAAGATCGCAAGCCGCGGTTTCAGCATGCGTTCGGCCCAGGCGAGCCAGCGATGGATGCGGCCGACAATGGTCTCGAAATCCTCCCGCCGCATCGAACGGTTGGCAATCACCTTCGGTAGCCAGGGTTTCAGCCCGAAGGTCAGTTGCGCTGCCAGGAAGACCAATGGCGCCCCGAGCACTGCCGAGGTGCCCGGCGGAGTGGGAAAGGCATTCGGCAGCGCGAAGATCAGCATCAACGCGCTGATCGCCCTGTCACCCATAGTATCGAACAGATCGCCTATCGAGATCCGTTCGCGGCTCTGGTCGGCGGCCATCTGCCGCAAAATGGATGAAAGGCGGCGGCCTTTGGGACGTGGTCTTCGGATGGTACTGTTTTCTCTCGTATCGATGGTCGTGGGTCCGGCAGTTGATAAAAGTGTAGGGCCGGATTCTGGCGATGCAATATGCCAATTGAATGACTTGTGGGGTTAGAAATTGCGGCCGCGATCGAAGCCGATGGGCTTGGGCTCACCGGATTTCTCCAACGTCTTGCCATGACGGAATGAAAGACGGAAAACCGTCGCGCCTATCCGATCTCCCCACCTGCGGGAGAGATGTCAAGCAGAACAGACGGGGTAGCACACGACACGACCCTAAAGCCGGCGACACCACCGCCGAATGAGCGCTTGAAATTCCCCGCCAACAATGCAAGCAGACGGTGGGAGACCAGAAAAACGGCAGAGTGGCAATGATCATTTCATTCGACATCGGCGGCACCGCTATCAAGGGCGGCATCGCCCACTCCGAGATAGACATCCTTCCCCTCGGCCGCCGCCCGACGCCCAAGGATGATTTTGCCGCGTTCGTCGAGACCCTGCGCGACATCATCGCCGAAACCGGCGAACAGCCGAGCCGCATCGCCCTCTCCATCGCCGGCGTCGTCGATCCCGATACGCAGCGCCTGATCTGCGCCAACATTCCCTGCATCCACCACCGTACGCTTGGCGCCGATCTCGAAGTCGAGCTCGGCCTGCCGGTGCTGATCGCCAACGACGCCGACTGTTTCGCGATGGCCGAAGCCGGTCTCGGCGCCGGCCGCGGCCACCGCATCGTCTTCGGCGCCATCCTCGGCACCGGCGTCGGCGGCGGCCTGGTTGCCGACGGGCGCCTCGTCAACGAGGCCGGCGGCTTTGCCGGCGAATGGGGTCATGGGCCGATCATCGCATCTGCGGCCGGCAATCCGCCCGTCGCCATTCCCGCCTATGCCTGCGGCTGCGGCCAGAGGGGCTGCGTCGACACCGTCGGCGGTGCCCGCGGCCTGGAGCGGCTGCACCAGACGCTGCACGATCTCGACCTTTCCAGCGAGGAGATCATCGCTCAGTGGGGGCGTGGGGAGGAAAAGGCGACAAGGACGATCGACGTCTATGTCGATCTCGTCGCCTCGCCCTTGGCGCTGACGATCAACATCACCGGCGCGACCATTGTGCCGGTCGGAGGCGGGCTTTCCAATGTCGAGCCGCTGCTTGCCGAGCTCGACCACGCCGTGCGCGCCCGCATCCTGCGCAAGTTCGATCGCCCGCTGGTGGTGCGCAGCGAATGCCGCATCGAACCCGGCCTGATCGGCGCAGCGCTTTTGGGGCTGAAGGCCGAGACGGCGGCTTAAAGCACCGGCCACATCCGCACGATCGCTGCGAACCGATCCCAGTCCTTGCGCGCAGAAGGCGTCCAAGCAGCCTCGGCGACCGCTGGGAGACGCGGGAAAACCAGCCGGTTGAAATAGGCACGCGAGAGGAAATTTTCAGTCCAGATGCAGGCCTGGATGCCGCGCATCTTCTCCTGCAGCGCCGCCGGCAGCTCGCCCTCGGCCTCGTAAGCGTAGGTGTGTTCCGGCAGGCTGAAGCCCGCCCAGCTCGCGCCGGGCTCGCCCCAGGCTTCCGCTTGCGCCATGTCGAGATAATAGGCCTGGCCCGGCGTCATCACCACGTCGTAGCCCTCCTGTGCCAGCTCGATGCCGACGGCGGGCTTTTCCCAGGCCATCAGCAGCGTGCCGTCGCGGTCGACGCCGCCGCCATGCGAAACCTCGTTCCAGCCGACGAGTTTCTTGCCGCGATCCGACAGCATGGCTTTGATACGTTTCAGGAAATAGGATTGCAGCTCGGCAGTGCCTGCCAGTTTCTCCCTCTCCATCAGCGTCTTGCAGAGCGGCGAGGAAAGCCAGGAGCCGTGCGCCACTTCGTCGCCGCCGATATGGAGATATTCGCCGGGAAACAGCGTCACCATCTCGTCGAACACCTTACCGAGAAATTCATAGGTGAATTCCACCGCCGGACTGAGGGCGTTGTTCGAATAACCCTGCACCGAGCGGTAACTATCCGGCGCCTCCTGGCCGTCGACGAGCTCGGGCAGCGAGAACAGCGTCGCCATGCTGTGGCCCGGAATATCGATTTCCGGCAGTACCTCGATATGCAGCGAGGCTGCATGCGCAACGATCCGCTTGGCATCCTCCTGCGTGTAATGACCGGAGCGCGTTTGCGCCCCGTCGCCGAGCTGCGGCACGAGCACTTCATCCGGCCCGCGCCGGGCGCCGATCTCCGTCAGCGCGGGATAGGCCTTGATCTCCAGCCGCCACGCTTCGTCATCGGTCAGATGCCAGTGGAAGATGTTGAGCTTGTTCCAGGCGAGAATATCGATCAGCCGCACGACGTCTGCCACCGGATAGAACTGCCTGGACACATCGAGATGGCAGCCGCGCCAGTCATAACGCGGCTGGTCGGCAATCGTGCCGAAATTGGGGAATTTGAAGCGCTCAGGATCGGCGCGGGCGCCGTGCAGCAGTTGCGCCAGGCTGATCAGCCCGTAATGCCGCCCGGCGGCATCCGCACTCGAAAGCACGATCTCATGCGCGGTAAAACGCAATTCATAAGCGAAGGCGGCGATCGACGATTCGGTGACGAAACGAATGGCCCGCCCGCCTTCGACGGCACCGAGGGAAAACGGCATATTGTCGGCCGGATAGAGCCGCTGGTAGAGCTCCAGAACCAGCGAGAGCGCCTTGACCGCATCAGGGCGCGTCCGCTCGGCCGGATAAAGCACGACCGGCAGCTCTCCCGCCTTCAACCCGAGCGCCAGCGGCCAGGGCAGTAGCGAATAAGGTTCCTCGGCCCGGCCCGGCGGCAGAAGCGGCGGCGCCACGCCACCATCCCGGCCTTCGAGCATGAGATCGCCGAAACCAACAGGAACGTGGCGTCCGTCGCCAAGTGTCAGATAGGCCGACTTGACGCCGGCCGTGACATGTTTCGGCTCCCTGGTCAGTCCCTCGACAGTGAAGCGCCAGCGCCCACCGGGCGGCACGCTCAGGTCTTCGGGCGGCAGGAATTCATGGAAATGCGCGACCCGCCGCTTGAGGCTGCCGCCGTCGCAGACATGTTTGTCGGCAACCCGCGTCTCTGACGTATAGGCGAGCGAGAAGCCGGACAGCGGCTCGGTCGAAAGATTGAAAAGCATGAAGGTGAGGCGCCCGAAACTGCCCTCGATCGGGCTCCAGCTTGCTTCCAGATGGTAATCGGCCATGGTCGTGCTCTGCCTCGTCGCTGAGTGGCCGGGATCGCGGTTGGTATCCCGGCATGCTTTGGCAGCTTAGCTTTTTCGAGGCGGCAATGGAATCGGCGCACGAGGACCTGTAGCCAAGGAAAACGGCGCGGCTTTCGCCGCGCCGTCCTCACTCTGCTGCCAACGCCGGCGGATGTCTGTCATCCGCCTCTTCCTGGATGGCGTCGGCATGCTCGCCCGGCTCGTCCTTCGCCTTCGGCTCCCGGCCGAAGAAAAGAGCGTAACCGGCGGGCAGAACCAGAATGGTGAGCACGGTCGCAACCAGGATGCCGCCCATCATCGCGAAGGCGAGCGGACCCCAGAAAACACCGCGCGAGATCGGGATCAGCGCCAGAACGGCGGTCAGTGCCGTCAGCATTATCGGCCGGAAACGTCGCACGGCCGCGCCGACAATCGCCTCCTGCCGGTGCATGCCGGCCTTGATATCCTGGTCGATCTGATCGACCAGGATGATCGAATTGCGCATGATGATACCGAGCAGCGCGATGACGCCGAGGATCGCCACGAAGCCGAAAGGCGCGCCGCTGATCAGCAATGCGGCCGCCGCACCGATGATCCCGAGCGGTCCGGTGGCGAGCACCAGCATCGCCTTGCCGAAATGCTGCAGTTGCACCATCAGCAGTACGATGATGACGGCGAGCATGATCGGCGCCTTGGCGGCGATCGACATCTGGCTTTCCGCCGCATCCTCGGCGCCGCCCTGGATTTCGACCTTGTAGCCGGCCGGCAGGCTGTCGCGCAGATCCTTCATGTCGGCATACATCTTCATCACCACGTCGTTCGGCTGCACATCGTCAGGCAGCGTGGCGCGCACGGTGATTGTCGGCAGCCTGTTGCGCCGCCATTCGATGCCCTGCTCCATGACGGGCACGACCTTGGCGACCTGCGAGACCGGTACGAAGCCGCCGAAATCCGTCGGCACATAGACCGAGTTGACCGCCGACAGCAGCGAGCGGCTGGCATCCGGCTCGCGGGCGACGATCGAAACCGTCTCCTCGCCATCGCGGAAATCGTCGAGCGCAGTCCCTGACATGGCGGTCTGCAACATCTGGCGGACACGCTGCGAGGTGACGCCGAGTGCCCGGGCGCGATCCTGGTCGATCACCAGCTTCATCGCCGGCACCTCTTCCAGCCAATCGTCATGGATGGCGCCGAGCTCCGGATTGGCCTGGAAGCGCGCCTTTACCTGATCGGCGATCTCCCTGACTTCCTGACGGTCGGGCCCCATCACGCGCATCTGCACCGGCCAGCCGGTCGGCGGACCAAGGAAGAGGCGGTCGACCTTGCCGCGAATATCGGGGAAGTCTTCCGCAAGGATCGTCCGCAGCTTGACGATCAGCCGCTCGCGCGCCGGTTCGTCATTGGCCATGACGAGCAGCTGGGCGAAGTTCGGATTGCGCAGCTGCTGGTCGAGCGGCAGGAAGAAGCGCGGCGCGCCTTCGCCGATATAGGTGGCGATAAACCGCTTGTCGGGATCATCCATCATCTTGGTTTCGAGTGCCTTTGCCTGCACCTCGACTTCCATGATGCTGGTGCCCTCGGGCAGCCAGAGATCGACGAGGATTTCCGGCCGCGAGGATTGCGGGAAGAAATTCTGCGGAATGAACTGGAAGGCCCAGAGGCTGGTGACGAAGGTGCCGAGCGTCAGCAGCAGCACGATGACGCGGTGGCGCACCGCCCAGCCGACCGTGCCGCGCAGCCGGCGATAGAAGCCGGTGTCGAAGGCGTCGTGATGCTCGCCGGCGTGATGGCGCTGCTTGAGGATCATATAGCCGAGCCACGGCGTGAAGTAGACCGCGACGAACCACGAGGTGACAAGCGCGATGCCGACGACGTAGAACAGCGAGCGCACATATTCGCCGGCCGTCGAGGCGGCGAAGCCGACCGGAATGAAGCCGGCCGTGGTTATCAGCGTGCCCGTCAACATCGGGAAGGCAGTCGAGGAATAAGCGAAGCTTGCCGCGTCGATCTTGACGAGCCCCTCCTCCAGCTTTCGCTCCATCATCTCGACGACGATCATCGCATCGTCGACAAGCAGGCCGAGCGCGATGATCAGCGCGCCGAGTGAGATGCGCTGCAGATCGATGCCGAGTTCGTACATCAGCGCAAAGGTGGCAGCCAGCACCAGCGGAATGGCGATGGCGATGACGAGGCCCGATCGCCAGCCGATCGACACGAACGAGACGACGAGCACGATGATGAGAGCTTCGCCGAGCGCATGCATGAATTCGCTGACCGCATCCGTCACCACGTCGGGCTGGTTGGCGATCTGATCGACGGCGACGCCATAGGGCAGCGCCTCCTCGAAGCGCTGATAGGTCGCCTCCACGCCCTTGCCGACATCGGTCACGTTGAAGCCCTTGGCCATCACGACGCCGACCTGAACGCTGTCGTGGCCGTTGAAACGGTACTTGCGCTGGTAGGGATCTTCGAGCCCGGAACTGACGGTGGCGATATCGCCGAGGCGCGTTACCTGGCCGCCGGCGCGAAGGCGCAGCTCGCGGATATCGGCCGCCTTCTTCACGTCGCCTTCGACCGATATGCGCACCGAGCGCAGGCCGGTATCGACCGAGCCTGCCGGATCGACATTGTTTTGGCCCTTGATGGCGTTCTGCAGATCGAGGATCGTCAGGCCGCGCTCGGAAAGCGCCTTGGACGAGACGTCGATATAGATCTTCTCAGGCTGGTCGCCGATGATGACGGCCTTTTCGACGCCCGGCGTCGTCAACAGCATGTCGCGCGCCTGGATCGCGAATTTCTTCAGTTCCGGATAGGAATAGCCGTCGCCGCTGATCGAATGCAGCGTGATGAAGGTGTCGCCGAACTCGTCGTTGAAATAGGGGCCGAGCAGGCCCTGCGGCAGCTCGTTGGAGATGTCGCCGACCTTCTTGCGCACCTGGTAGAAGGCATCCGCCACTTCTTGCGAATTCGTGTCGCCCTTGACCTGCAGGGTGATGATCGCACTGCCCGCCCGCGTATAGGACTTGACCCAGTCGATATGCGGCGTTTCCTGCAGCTTGCGCTCGATCTTGTTGACGACCTGGTCTTCCATTTCCTGGATGGAAGCACCTGGCCAGATCGCCTGAACGACCATGACGCGGAAGGTGAATTCGGGGTCCTCGCGCTGGCCCATGCGCATCAGGCCGAGCACGCCGGTGATGATGATTAGCCCGAAGAGGAAACGGGCGATGCTCGGATGTCCGATTGCCCAGCGCGACAGATTGAAGGGCCGCTTCTCGGTGGTGGCGTCCATGGTCTTTGTCCCTATCCTATGGCGCGATCAGCGGACGGTCTGGTCCGTGGCGGCCAGGGCCGATTGCTGGTCCGGCACCTTCACCTTCAGGTTTTCGCTCATGAACTGCGCGCCGGCCGAAACGACGAGATCGCCGGTATCGAGACCCTCGGTCACATGCACGCCGTCGCCGGTGAAGTCGGCAACCTTGATGTCACGGCCGTGCACGGTCGCCGTGTCGCGGTCGACGGTCCAGACCATCTGCTTGCCGTCCTTTTCAGCCAGGGCGCTGAGCGGGATCGAGACATAGCTGTTGCCGTTGCTAACATCGGCCTCTATCGTCGCCGTCATGCCGAGCAACACCTGCGGATCGTTCGGCAGGCTCACCCGAACCGCAAAGGTACGCGACTGCTGGTCGGCGCTGCCGGAAACCTCGCGCACCTTGCCGTCGAGCACCAGCCTGTCGTCAGCCCAGAAGCTGGCTTTGACTGTCTTGCCCGGCTTGAATTCGGCAATGTCGTTTTCCGGAACCGCAATCTGCACTTCCTTTTCGCCGTCGACGGCAACGGCGACGACGGGAGTGCCCGACGCAACGACCTGGCCGACATCGGCATTGATCGTCGTGACAATCCCGTTGTGGTCGGCCTTCAGCTCCGCATAACTCACCTGGTTCTTCGCCTGATCGAGCGCCGAGACGGCGGCATCGCGGCTTGAAACGGCCTGATCGTAGCTGAGCGACGCTTGCTCGAGCTGGGATTTCGGCGAAACATTCTTGTCGAACAGCTGCTGATTGCGCTTGTTCACGAGATCGGCGGTTTCGACGCCTTTTTCAGCGGCTGCGAGATTGGCTTCCGCCGTCTTGACCGCCAGCTGGTAATCGGTGGAGTCCATCCGAGCGAGCACGTCGCCCGGCTTCACTTTGTCGCCGATATCGACGAGGCGTTCGGTGATCTTGCCGGCGACGCGAAATCCTAGGTTCATCTCCGTGCGCGCCTTGACCGAGCCCGAATAGTCGAGCTTGCGGGTGTCGCCGGCCTTGGCGATCTCGACGACCTTCACCGGCCGAATGACTTGCTTGACCTCAGCCTTCTCTTCCGAGCAGGCGGAAACGCCGATGCCGATGGCGCCGAAGAGCACGAGACTGGCGACGGACGGCATGCGATGGCTGAGGGTCTTGAGCGAAAACATCTTCCGCACTCCTGGATCGTTTCGGGGGTTCCGACGGCGGCTGCCGTCCATTATTTCTTCAGCGCCCTGATCACGTAGTCGATCAGTTCGTCGACGCTCGCGCGGTTGGTTTTGGCAAGACATTGCGCCACCATCTGCGGATGGCAGAGCGTGTTCGTCGCCGCGCCGAAGCAGCGCGAGGCAACGACCGGGTCCTGCTCGGCGAACTCGCCGGCTGCAATGCCTTCAGCAATGATTTCGGCAATGAGATCATGAATGCGATCGATGTGTTTTTCGATGACGTGCCAGTCGCGATCGATCGCGACAATGATCATCTCGTGCACCTTCATCTCGTCGAGCATCACATCCAGCGTCAACTGATGCTGGGTCTCGACATAGCGGCGCAGCCGTTCGCTGGCGCTGATCGGCTGATGGCGGATGTCGTAAGCCATCTGGTAAGCGGTGGCGAGCATGCGGCCGCAGAGCGCTTGGTGGATTTCCACCTTGGAGGCGAAGAAACGATAAATATTGGCCGGCGACATGCCGAGATCACGGGCAATGTCGGCCACCGTCGTCTTGCTGTAGCCATAGTGCCGAAACAGCCGCTCGGCTGCATCCAGAATGCGCGTGACATTCTCCTGCCGCGTGATGTCGAGCGTATTTTCCGCGATGTCGTTCATGATTTTCGAGACCCGAATTATGACTGACGATTTTCGAATTTCGTCAGTCATAAAATATCAGACGTTACTTGTCAATATACTGGGGCGCAGCACAAGGTCTCGCCGGACGAGCCCGGCGGAAGCGATAACTCGATGAATGGTGAGAAGGCCTGTCCGACAGCCGATGACGTCGGAATAGGCGGACCCTGACAATGGGGGCAGCAAAATGGAAAGTGCCGCGGCGAGAAGCGCGCGGCACTTCGTCAATGGAGTGACGGGTCAGACGACCTTGACGTCGAGTGTGATCGGAACGGAGGCGAGCGCCTTCGAAACCGGGCAGCCGGCCTTTGCCTTGTTGGCGAGTTCGGTGAAGGTCGCCTCATCGGCACCGGGAATACGGCCGGAGAGCGAGAGATGGATGGCGGTAATGGCAAAACCGCCCTCGACGCTTTCGAGCGTCACCTTGGCGGAGGTTTCCATATGCTCGGCGGTAAAGCCGGCTTCACCGAGGATCAACGACAGCGCCATGGTGAAGCAGCCGGCATGGGCGGCACCGATCAGTTCTTCCGGGTTGGTGCCGGCAACACCTTCGAAGCGGCTCGCAAAGCCGTAGGGGTAATCCTTCAGGGCGCCGCTCTGCGTCGAGATCAGGCCTTTTCCGTCCTTGAGGCCACCGGTCCAATGAGCCGAAGCCGTGCGATTGATCTGCATGCCGTCCTCCTGTTTTCGATTGTGCTTTCAGAGCATGATGTCGAAAAGCGTGCGCGGTTTTCGGACAACATCATGCTCCAACTGTTTCCAGAAAGCGGCGGGGGCCGCTCCGTGCCTGCGGGAGATCAGATAGCCTTCCCGATGGGCAATATAATGCTCTATCCCGAGAAGACGACAGGCTTGTAAAAATAGCGGGATCGAAGCCCTTCAGGCAGGATGCTGCAGCACGCTGAGGCCGCCGTCGATCGTCAGGCAGGTGGCATTGATGAACGGGCACTCGTCGGAGATCATGAACACGGCCGCCATGGCAATCTCCTCCGGCGTCGCGATGCGACCGCCGGGATGCAGTTTCATCGTTTCGGCCTTTGCCGCCTCCGGATCGGGAAAGCCGTTCCAGTAATCGATCACCTTCTGAGTCGAGACATAGCCCGGCGCCAGCGCGTTGACGCGGATATTGCGGGCGGCATATTCGAGCCCCAAGGATTTCGTCATTCCGAGCAGGGCGTGTTTTGCCAGCGGATAGGGAAATGTATGCGGGATGATGGTGAAAGCGTGCGTCGAGGCGATGTTGAGGATAACGCCGCCGCCCTGTTCGATCAGGCCCGGCAGCACCGCCTTGCAGCAGTTCCATGCGCCCTTCAGATTGATGTCGAAGCAGCGGTTCCACTCCTCGTCCGTCGTCTCGAGCGGTTCGGCAAAGACATTCACCCCGGCATTGTTGACGAGCGCGTTCAGCTGTCCGATTTCTTCATTCGCCTGAGCGACCAATGTCGTGATCGTCCCGGCATCGGTAATATCGGCCGGCAGATAACCAAGCCGGCCACCACTGCTCTGGAGCTCTTTCGCCGCCCGCGCCAGCAGCGCCGCATCGCGATCAACGAGGAAGACGGCGGCATCCTCCCGCATGAAAGCCTTCGCCATCGCAAGCCCGATACCCTGCGCAGCACCTGTTATCAGGATGTTCTTGCCTTGCAGACGGCCGCCCATCTATCCCTCCTCCGACCGAACCGGCAGCGCCGACATCAGGATCGTCACCGTGCCGGCAAGCGCCTCCCCCGGCGCAAGCGGCGCGAGCCCACCGAAATCAGGCAGATGGTGGCCGTTCGGCAGATGGCTCATCGGTTCGAGGCAGAAGAAGTCGCTCCGGTTGACCGGCATATACAGCATGAAGCGATCGAGCGCACCGTCGGCTTCCAGCCCCGCCTGAATTCCAAGTTCCGGCCAGGCGATCGCAGCCCGCCCATTCCAACCCTCGAAGGCATTGTTCATCCATCTCTGCGGCAAAAGCTTTTCGGATCTGAAATCGAAATAGTCCGGCACAGAGCCAGGCATCTCCGGAAGATGGTCCGGCCGCTCGCTCCAATAGCGATCGGCCGCAATCGTCAGTCGCGTCTTTGGCGTGCGCGCGAAGAAGGGATGTTGACCGAGCCCGAAGGGAAGAGCGGTTTCGCCTCGGTTTTCCACGGAAAGCCTCAGCACCAGAGCATTGCCGGCGAGACGGATCTCCTGCCGGGTAAGATAGGCATAGGGTGAAACCCCGTCGGCGCTGCGGGAAAAGCAGAACTGCGCATGCTCCGGGCTGGAGTCTTCAAGCTGCCAGAGGCTGAGCCAGCCGTCGCCGTGCCGATAGAGCGGATCGGAAGTATTCGGCTGGAAGGCATAGTCGCGTCCGGCAAAGGACATGATATTGCCTTCCACGCGGTTGCCGAACGGCACCATCGCGAAATTCGCCATCGCGCCCTCCGGCCCGCCGGCCGCCACGAGAAAGGGCACGCCTCGATAGGTCGCGGCGGTGACGGCGGCACCCCGAGGGCTGACCCGGACGGCGAGATCGCCGTGCCTCAGTTCGATGTCATCGCCGGTTTGTCCCTGGTTCATCCGCGCCGTCCCGCAGCCGAAGACCTCAAATTGTCGAGCAACACTGCGATCAGCAGGATCAGCCCGCGTACCACATACTGATAGAACGCCTGGATATTCAAGAGGTTCATGACGTTTTCGGCGATGCCCATAATCAGCACGCCGACAATGACGCCGCTCATCGCCGCCCGGCCGCCGGCCAGCGAAACACCGCCGAGAACGCAGGCCGAAATCACCGAAAGCTCAAGCCCTGTCGCTGCATTCGGCTGGCCGGAGGTGATGCGCGAGGCAAGCAGGATGCCGGCAATGCCGCAGACGAGACCCTGCAGGGCAAAGATCCAGATCCGCATATTGACGACATTGACGCCGGCAAGCCGCGAGGCCTCCGGATTGCCGCCGATCGCCAGGGTGTTCTTGCCGAAGACGGTGCGGTTGAGCACGAAACCGAAGAGGATGAAAAGGATCAGCATGATCCAGATCGGCGTCGGCACGGTGAGAAATCGCGACAGGGCAAGCTGGTAGAAGGCGGGATCGTTGATGCCGACGGCGCGGCCATCGGAAGCGATCAGCGCCAGCCCGCGCACGATCTGCATGGTCGCAAGCGTGGTGATCAGCGCATTGATGCGAAACCGCGCAATGACGATACCATTGACGAAACCGACGACGGCGCCGCAAAGCAGGGCGGCGAGCAGCCCGACGGGAATGGAGCCCGTCGCATTCGAGACCATCACCGCGATCATGCCGGAGAAGGCGACGATCGATCCAACCGAAAGGTCGAAATCGCGCGACGCCAGGCAGAACATCATCGTGCAGGCAACGATGCCGATCGTGACGACCGACTGCAGCAGCCCCAGCATGTTTCGCTCGGTCAGGAAGTTCGGAACGAAGAGCGAGACGATCACGAAGGCGGCAGCAAAGATCACCACCAGCCCTTGTTCGCCGAGGAGAATTTTTTTCAACGAATTCATCGTCCGTATTCCCAATTCTAAAGGGTGCCTGCGGCATTCTTGTCGGGAAGCGCTGCCGTCAGGATGCTGCGCTCGTCGAAATCCGGACGGGCGACGTTGGCCGCCACCCTGCCCTGGCACATCACCATGATGCGATCGGAGATGCCCATGACTTCGGGCAACTCGCTGGAGATCACCACGATCGCCATGCCGCCGGCCGCAAGCTCATAGAGAATTTCGTAGATTTCCGATTTCGCCCCGACATCGATGCCGCGCGTCGGCTCGTCGATGACCAGCACCTTGATCCCCTGCTCGGACAGCCAGCGGCCGAGAATGACCTTCTGCTGGTTGCCGCCCGATAGATTGATGATGTCCTGCTTGCGCGACGGTGTTCGCACCCGAAGCTTGGCGATGAACCGATCTGCCAGCGCCGCCTCTTGTCTCGGGCTCAGAATGCCGAAGGGCGAAAAGTGCCGGCGTGACGAGATCGCGATATTTTCTTCGATCGATCGGCCCTGGACGATGCCGTCGAACTTGCGGTCCTCGGGGCAAAGCACCATGCCGGCATTGATCGCCGCTTTCGGATTGTTCGGCGAAACGGCAACGCCGTCGATGGTCACCTGGCCCTGATGCCTGGCATCGGCGCCGTAAAGCAGCCGCGCCATCTCGCTACGGCCAGCGCCGATCAGGCCGAAGAAACCGAGGATTTCGCCCTCGCGGACGGAAAAGCTGATCGGATGGCGCAGCCTCGGCCCCGACAGGCCGTTGACCTCCAGCCGAATGCCGCCGAACGGACGTTCGCGCCATCCCCAGACATTGCTGATCTCGCGTCCGACCATTTCCGAGATGATCTGCTCGCGCGTGGTTTCGGCGATCTGAGGATGGTGGGCGGCAAGCTTGCCGTCGCGCAGCACCGTCAGGCTGTCGCAAAGACGAAAGATCTCATCGAGACGATGCGAGACGTAGAGAATGACCGTTCCCTGCGCCTTCAGCCTGTCGATGAGCGAAAACAGGATTTCGCTTTCGCGCGAGGAAAGCGAGGAGGTCGGCTCGTCGAGCGCGATCACCCGTGCATCGAGCATGACGGCCTTGGCGATCTCGACCATCTGCCGCGCACCGATCGAAAGCGAGGCGACCTTGGCCGACGGATCGACATCGATGCCGATCTCCTCGAGCTTCGACCGCACCGTCTCGATCAGCACTTTCGTATGGATGACGCCGCCCTTGGCCGGAAAGCGTCCGAGCCAGAGATTTTCGGCGACGGTCAACTCCGGAACGAGTTGCAGTTCCTGATGGATGACGATGACGCCGGCATGGAAGGCGTCGCGGACGGACCCGTATCTCTGCTCCTCGCCGTCGATGAGGATGTTGCCGGCATCGGCGGCCTGATCGCCGGACAGTACCCGGATCAGCGTCGATTTACCGGCGCCGTTTTCACCCATCAAGCCGTGGACGGCACCCTTCTCGACAGTGAAGGACACATTCGCCAGCGCCTGCACGCCGGGATAACCCTTGGAGATATTGCTGAATTCGAGGAAAGCCATCATTGCTCCACCGAGAAGGACCCGGCGGCACGCTAGGCGGCCGCCGGACGACATCATCTTGGAAGGACGATCACTCGATGCCAAGATCCTTGCGGACCTTTTCAAAATCGCCGCGCAGTGCCAGGGAACCGGAGGTCAACGTCAGCTTTTCCGGCTCCTTGTCGTTGGCGATCCAGTCATACATGTTGAGCGCCGTCTCATAGCCGTGACGCTTCGGCGAGATGATGACGGTGCCGAAGAAGCCCGTCGCCGCCGGCTTCTTGAACTCGTTGATCGCCGATTCCGCACCGCCGATGCCGACACCGATGACGTTGGCCGCCGGAATGCCGACCGATTCGGAAGCACGGACGGCGCCGAGGACGGCTTCGTCGTTGAGGCCGAAGGCGACCCAGTATTTCACGTCGGCATGTTTGTTGAAAACGGTGGTTGCCGCGTTGAGCGCCGCTTCCGTATCCGTCTTCGCCTGTGGCGCATCATAGATGTTTTCGGCCGGGAAGCCGGCGGCCTTCAGCACCGACATCGCGCCTTCGACGCGGTCGACGGCGGTCGGCAGCTGGTCATAGGAGACCCGCACGGCGCCGACATTCTTCATGTCCCAGCCGCGCTTCTTGATTTCGTCGACGATCGCCTGGCCGACGGTCTCGCCGATCTTGGTGGCTGAAATGCCCATATGCGGCACGTCTTCCAGCGGCTTGCCGTCGGCGCTGACGAGGCGGTCGTCGACCGTCATCAGCTTCAGCTGGTTGGCTTCGGCCTTGGCGACAATGCCGGGGCCGAGCTTGACATCGGGCGTGCAGATGATGAAGCCCTGCGCACCCTGGGCACCGAGATTATCGATCGCCGACTGGACCTTCTCGCCGTCTTCGGCGCCGATCTTGACGACGGTGAAGCCTTTTTCCTTGGCGGCCTGGTCGGCGAATTTCCATTCGTCCTGGAACCAAGGCTCCTCGGGCTGCTTGACGATGAACCCTATCTTGACGTCCGCGGAAAATGCCGAGCCGGCTGCCAGAATGGCGAAAGTGCCAGCCAGAATGGCTGCTTTGAACAAGCGCATGTCTCTCTCCCTAAACTCTCAAAAACCGAGCAGCTGCCTCCCAGGCAACGTCCAATGAATTATGATAAATCATCATACCAGTCAATTGCCAATGTATGATGATTGGAATAATAGGATTATTGACGAGATGCCGGGAGGAAGCGTCGCAAAGCGGATCGAATTCGGATAATCAGGTTCGATTGCTTCGCACGCGAGACAGAGCGGAGAGGTGAGTTGGAAACAATCGAGCGACAGGGCGGGGCCGAAAGCCGCCGCATCGAGCGCCGCCCGCGCGTACGCCGCAACGTCACGGCGGCGATCGCTCAGGATATCTGTGCGGACCGCTATCCCGCGGGCTCACCGCTGCCCCGCGAGAACGATCTCTGCGAGCTCTACGGCGTCAGCCGCACCGTCATTCGCGAATCGCTGAAAGTGCTGGAATCCAAAGGCCTCGTCCGCGGTAAGCCACGCATCGGAACCACCGTTTGCGACAAGGACGATTGGAATATCCTGGACGCTGACGTGCTTGAATGGATGGGTCCCTATATCAAGGATTTCGACCTGCTCGGCTGCATCCTCGAGGCCCGCCGCACCATCGAGCCGGCAGCCGCCGAATATGCCGCCGAGCGCGCCAGCGCCCAGGAGATCGCCGATCTCGACAATGCCTGGCGGCAGATGCGCGACAGCGCTCGCGACCCGGAAAGCTTTACCGATGCCGACGTCATGTTCCACACGGTGCTGCTCACCGCCAGCCACAATCAGGTCTTCCGCCGCCTGTCGAGCGCCATTCACGCGGCACTGAAATATGCGCTGCATGCCTCCAATATCGGCGTCGAGAATCGCGAGGATGCGGTGCTCGTTCACGGCCAGCTGGTCGAGGCCCTGCGCATGCGCGACAAGGCGGGCGCCCGCGAATGCGCCAACCGCATGCTCGATCTTGCAGTGCGCGATCTTGCCGCCGCCGAAAAAGCGATCGGCAGAACGAAATGACCGATCACGACAAATCTGCGGACGCGCCGCCGATCGCAAACCCGGGAAGAGACTGAAAGAACAGCGATGAAGATCACCAAACTCACCACCTATATCGTTCCCCCGCGCTGGCTGTTTTTGAAGGTCGAGACCGATGAAGGCATCGTCGGCTGGGGCGAGCCGGTCGTCGAAGGCCGTGCGCTCACCGTTCAGGCCGCCGTCCATGAGCTGGAAGACTACCTGATCGGCAAGGATCCTTTCCTGATCGAAGACCACTGGACCGTGATGTATCGCGGCGGCTTCTATCGCGGCGGCGCCGTCCACATGAGCGCAATCTCGGGCATCGACCAGGCGCTGTGGGACATCAAGGGCAAGGCGCTCGGCCAGCCGATCCATTCCCTGCTCGGCGGCCAGCTCCGTGATCGCATCAAAGTCTATTCCTGGATCGGCGGCGACCGTCCCTCGGATGTCGCCAACAATGCCAAGGAAGTGGTGGCCCGCGGTTTCAAGGCGATCAAGCTCAATGGCTGCGAGGAAATGCAGATCGTCGACACCAACGAAAAGGTGGAGAAGGCGGTCGAGACCATCGCCGCTATCCGCGAGGCGATCGGCCCGCATATCGGCATCGGCGTCGATTTCCACGGCCGCGTCCACAAGCCGATGGCGAAGGTTCTCGCCAAGGAGCTCGATCCCTACAAGCTGATGTTCATCGAAGAGCCGGTGCTTTCCGAAAACAAGGAAGCGCTGCGCGATATCGTCAACCACACCTCGACGCCGATTGCGCTGGGTGAACGCCTCTTTTCGCGTTGGGACTTCAAGCAGGTTCTCTCCGACGGTTATGTCGACATCATCCAGCCGGATCTCTCCCATGCCGGCGGCATCACCGAATGCCGCAAGATCGCAGCCATGGCCGAAGCCTATGACGTGGCGCTGGCGCCGCATTGCCCACTGGGTCCGATCGCGCTTGCCGCCTGCCTGCAGGTCGATGCCGTCAGCTACAATGCCTTCATCCAGGAACAGAGCCTCGGCATCCACTACAACAAGGGCAACGACATCCTCGACTACATCTCCAACAAGGAGGTGTTCCAGTATGCCGATGGTTTCGTCTCGATCCCGCAGGGTCCGGGTCTCGGCATCGAGGTCGACGAGGCCTATGTCATCGAACGCGCCAAGGAGGGCCACCGCTGGCGCAACCCGATCTGGCGGCATGCCGACGGCAGCTTCGCCGAGTGGTGAAAGCGCATAACCCCGAAAATCGGAGCCGATTTTCGGAAAGGATTATGCGCAACTCAAAGTGATAGGGTCGCGCGAGCGGCCCTTTTTCATTCCCCGTGTAGGATATCGCGTGTCCCGTCCGTCATAGTGGAAGCTCAAAGAGGAGATTTCAGGATGGCCAGAGCAATCGCAATCATCGTCGCCCGCATCATCTTCAGCTTCGTCTTCTTCATGGCCGCCGGCTTCAAGTTCGCCGATATCGGCGCAACGGCGGGCTATATCACTGCCGCGGGCTTTCCGATGGCGACATTCCTTACCTGGATCGCCGCCTTCTTCGAGATCGCGCTGGCGCTCGCTTTCATATCAGGAGCCTTCTTCACCGAGGCCAGCCTGCTCGCAGCCATCTATGTGATCTTCCTCGCTTTCGCCTTCCACGGTCCGTCCCATTGGCAACAGAACCAGGCCGAGTTCGGCTTCTTCATCGATCACTTTACCTTCCTCGCCGGTCTGCTCTTTGCCGCCGTCCACGGGCCGGAGAGATGGGCGCTGAGCCATACCCTCCTCAGGAGGCTCTAGCACCGCGCTCTAGCGACCTGCTCTCCTTCGGAACCAAGAGCCGTGCCGAACATTGGCCTACCGGCAAAACGGCAAGGAGAGCCCGCCCATGGAGCTGAAGGGAAAGATCGCATTGGTAACAGGCGCCGGTTCCGGCATCGGCAAAGCGGCCGCTTTGCGGCTCGCTGCCGAGGGGGCAAGGGTCGCAGCATTGAGCCGCACCGCCGACGAGGTCGAAAAGACCTGCGCCGAGATCAAGGCCGCCAGCGGCCAGTCGATCGCGCTGACGGCAGATACCAGCGACGAAGCTCAAATGCGGGGCGCCGTCGCGCAACTGACCGACACCTTCGGCGGCCTCGACATCGTTGTCGCCAATGCTGGGATCAACGGTGTCTGGGCGCCGATCGACGATCTGAAGCCGGATGAATGGGACAAGACCATCGCCGTCAATCTGCGCGGCACCTATCTCACCCTGCATCTGACGGTTCCGCATCTGAAGCGCCATGGCGGTTCGATCATCGTCGTCTCCTCGATCAACGGCACCCGCACCTTCACCACGCCCGGTGCCACCGCCTACACCGCAACCAAGGCCGGCCAGGTCGCCATGGTCCAGCAGCTCGCCCTCGAACTCGGCCGACACGGCATCCGCGTCAATGCCGTCTGCCCCGGCGAGATCGAGACCAATATCGGCGCCAATACCGACAGCCGCCACCGCGAGGAGACGGAGGTTCCGGTCATCTGGCCTGAGGGGGATATTCCGATTGCCGGCGGCAAGACAGGCAAGAGCGAAGATGTCGCCGAAACAATCCTTTTCCTCGCCTCCGAGCGCGCCCGACACATCACCGGTACGCCGATCTGGATCGACGGCGGCCAGGGCCTGTTGCGATAGCCCTTGCAGTCAGGAACTCAGCCGTTCAGCCGGGCACTGTCGAGGGTGTAGAGTTCCTGCGCGCGCTGCACGCCGCGCAACGCATAGCGTCCGACGCAGGCGAGTGCGGTACGCTGCTGCTCCGGTATCACCGCGGCGAAATCGGAGGAGATCAACAGGTTGAGATCGACGGAACGACACATCGAGGCGATCCGGCTGACCTCGTTGACGGCAGGTCCGATGACGGTGAAGTCCAACCGGTCCTGGCTCCCGATATTGCCGTAGAAGACATCGCCGATATGCAGGCCGATATAGACGTCGGTCGTCGCCCGGCCGTCGGCCGCACGCGCGGCATTCAGCGTGGTCAGCTTTTCCCGCAGCAACGATTCGGCACTCAGCGCCGCACGACATGTCTCCGCCGGCACCTCGCCCTTAAAGATGGCGAGCACACCGTCGCCGATCAGCTTCAGCACGTTGCCGCCGGACTCGTGGACCGCCGTGATCACCGCCTCGCTATAGTCGTTGAGCAGCGGGATGATCTCCTCCGGCGGCACGCTGTCGGAGATCTTGGTGTAGTTCAGCAGGTCGGAAAACCAGAGTGCAGCGGAAATCCGTTCCGATTTGCCGCGGCTGATCTTGCCTTCCATCACCTGGCGCGCGGCGTCCTCGCCGAGATAGACCTCGGCGATTGTGCGGGCGATACGCCCGAGCGCGATACATTTGATCGCCAGCCCCAACACCGGCACCAGCTTGCGCAGGATGGCGAGGTCGTGATCGGAAAAGCCCTCAGGATGTTTCGTCGCGAAATGCGAGAAGAAGCAATCCATCTCGCCGATCGTGCCGGCCTCGGAAAAACGATGCATCATCGCCACGAAATCCGTGTGACCGGCTTCAGCGATCGTATCGAGCATGGAGAAATCGATCGGATCGCCGAAGCCGAGACGCCGGCGTATCTCCCGCTCGTTGCGAGACCAAAGATGATAGAAGGCCGAACGCTGCCAGTTCGACGCCGCCTCCCCCGAGATTGTCGGACCATATTCGAACTCGGTCTGGATTTCCTCGATGCTGTCCCAGCGGAAGGCGCGGCCCTCATGCACCGGATGCAGCGTATCCATCAGCGCCAGACCGCGGTCGAGCGGTAGGCCGGCGTCCCGGCAAGCCGAGCAGAAACCGGTCATGAGTTCGGCTTCCGAAACGCCTTTCAGTCCCTGCTCCGTGATCCAGGCTGCAATCGTGCTGACGTCGCTGTAATCCATGCCCACTCACCTTCACTCGTGTCAAAGCTGTAGCCCGAATTCGGCATCGAAGGAAAGCCAATTGGCTCAATCGGCCGCGGGCATATTGTAGGGCGTGACGATTTCGACTGATGAAAGCGAGGGCGTAACCGCGCGCGGCAAGGCAGTCGCGCGGCTCATGATCGCCCGGAAGGCCGAACGCGCATCGGTTCTGAGATCATGATGCAGCACGAAGCCGATCCGACGCGCCGCAAGCAGGGCGCGATTATCCGAGTCGAGATCATGGGCGACGAAAACGCGGACGGGGCGTTTGGCCGCGTCGAAGGCCGCAAGCACCGCCCGGTTGCCGCCGCCGATCGAATAGACGGCGTTGATGGTGGGATCGGCGGCAAGCGCTGCCGCGGCAAGCGTTCCCGTCGCAGCATCGGTGCCGTGCCCCTCGCTGATTTCGGTAATGCCGATGTCGGGATAACGGGCGCGGATGACGCGGCGAAAGCCGATTTCGCGCTCCTCCTCGCCACGGAAGCGTCCGCTCGACAGGGTCACCAGCACCTTGCCGCCGCCAGCCCCGAGAAATTCGCCGATCAGATAGGCGGCGGTCTCTCCCGCTGCCCGGTTGTCGGCGCCGGCATAGGCGATGCGGGCCGAATTCGGCAGGTCGGTCACCAGCGTCACGACCGGAATGCCGGTCGCATCCGCCCGCGCGACGGCGGCAGCCACCTCGGTGACGTCAGGCGCCTTGAGTACGATGCCGTGCGTGCCACGCAGCCGGATGCGATCGAGAAGCTGCGCCAGCTCGGCCGGCTTCATCACCTCGGCAAAATGGAAGCGACAGCGGAAGACGCCCGGCAGAAAGGTCGCCATCTCCGCCTCGAAGGCGGCGCGCACCGCATCGCTGAAACGCTGCGGTGTCTCCATGACGATATCGATTGCCAGCACCCGCCCGCTGCCCATCGCCCCGGCCTGCTGCTTCTCCAGCTCCGCGATCGCCGCCTTCACCCGCATCTCGGTCTGCCGGCGCACGCCCGGCCTGCCGTTCAGCACCCGGTCGACGGTCGCAGTGCTGAGCCCTGCCTGGAAGGCAATATCCTTGACGAGAAAGAGGTGTGCCATGCGATCGGTCTGATGGTTTTTTGATGGAATTCTGATCTATATCACCTGGTATCGCGGCGTATAGTGCCTCCATTGGAAAGACGGAGGAGCCCACCATGAAAACCGACAACCAGCAGAAACTGCGCGCCGACCGCGTCTGGCTGAGCGAAGACGCATGCGATCTCGATGAGTTTCGCGCCCTTGCGGAAAAGACGACGGCACTTGCCGATTACCCCTCGGCGTCTGCGGTCGAAAAAAACGTGCTGATCTATGATAGCCGCAAGGTGATGACGACGGCCGCAACGCCAGAAGGCCGACGCGCCGTGCTGGCGGAAATCTGCGATGCCTTCGGCGAAGGTCCTGGTGTCGTCGTGTTCAAGCGCGCTTACGAAGACACCGGCATCATCGACCGCGCCAGCACGATCTTCGATGCGATCATCGAGGAACAGCACCGCACTTCGACCGGCGGCGGCGATCACTTCGCCAAGCCTGGTGCCAACGACCGTATCTGGAACTCGCTGGAAAAACATTGCCTCGCCGATCCGGCAAATTTCGCCGAATATTACGGCAACGCCATCATCGCGCTGGCAAGCGAAGCCTGGCTCGGCCCAAGCTACCAGATGACGGCGCAGGTCAACCGCGTCAATCCGGGCGGTTCGGCGCAGTCGGCGCATCGCGACTATCATCTCGGCTTTCAGTCCTCAAAGGTGATCGAACAATTCCCGGCGCATGTGCACCGGCTCTCGCCGGTGCTGACATTGCAGGGTGCGGTCGCCCATTGCGACATGCCTCTCGAAAGCGGCCCGACACTCTTCCTGCCGCACAGCCAGACCTATGTGCCGGGTTACCTCGCGCTGAAGCGGCAGGAGTTCCTGGATTATTTCGAGACCAACCATGTCCAGCTGCCGCTCGAAAAAGGCGACCTCGTCTTCTTCAATCCCGCCCTTTTCCATGCCGCCGGCACCAACCGCTCGGCCGACATCAAGCGCGTCGCCAACCTCCTGCAGGTCTCCTCCGCCTTCGGCCGGGCGATGGAAACCGTCAACCGCGAGAAGATGAGCGCCAGGCTGTTTCCCGCTTTGAAGGCCTTGCTGGGCAGGCTCTCGCCTGACGAAATCGCCAACGCCGTCGCCGCCTGCGCCGAGGGCTACTCCTTCCCGACCAACCTCGACCGCGACCCGCCGCTTGGCGGACTGGCGCCGAAGACACAAGCGCAACTGATGCATGAGGCGCTGAAAGAAGGCTGGAGCGATGAACTCTTTACGGCAGCACTTGCCGAGCAGGCGCAGAAGAAGCTGAGCTGATTTGGAAGCTTGAGCCTCTTGCATCCGCACTGACATAAAAGCCTCCCGCACCCGCGGGAGGCCATTCGCACATCATCGCAATGGAGGAACCACATGAGCACAGACCACGGCCGCCTTGACGGCAAGATCGCCATCGTCACCGGCGGCACGCAAGGATTGGGCGCGACAATCGCCCGCCTCTTCGCCGAACGCGGTGCAAAAGGCATCGTCATCTGCGGCCGCAACGAAGCCAAGGGCAAGGCGAAGGCGGCGGAGATTTCGGCTGCGACCGGCGCCAGGATCGTCTACGTCAAGTCCGACCTCGGCAAGGTCGAGGATGCACAGAATGTCGTGCGCGCCTGCGACGAGACCTTCGGTCGTGTCGATGCGCTGGTCAATGCCGCCGCCATCACCGATCGCGGCACCATCCTCGACACCAGCCCGGAACTCTTCGACGCAATGTTCGCCGTCAATGTTCGCGCGCCGTTTTTCCTGATGCAGGAAGCGGTGAAGGTCATGCGCCGCGAAAACATCGAGGGTACGATCGTCAACATCGGCTCGATGTCGGCCAAAGCCGGCCAGCCCTTCATCGCCGCCTATTGCGCCTCCAAGGGCGCGCTGGAAACGCTGACGAAGAACACCGCCTATGCGCTCCTGCGCAACCGCATCCGCGTCAATGGTCTGAACATCGGTTGGATGGCCTCTGAAGGCGAGGACCGCATTCAGCGCGAATATCACGGCGCACCGGCCGACTGGCTGGAGAAGGCGGCGGCAAGCCAGCCCTTCGGCCGTCTCGTCGATCCGCACGAGGTGGCGCGCGCCTGCGCTTACCTGTCGTCTTCCGAATCCGGCCTGATGACCGGCTCGGTCATCTGCTTCGACCAATCGGTCTGGGGAGCCTACGACGGCTCGCCGCATCCGGTCGCGGCCCTCTGACGAAACCGGAGCCTGGCATTTCCATCGCCGGGCTCTGGCACCTCCAGCTTTTTGCCGCTAGGAAAAGAACGGCAGCATTCAGGGAGGAAACTGGCATGGGCGACAATCCGATTTATGAGATCCGCGACGAACGCTTCGGTGCAATGGTCATCGGCAGCGCCGGCCTCGAGGAGCTTTATTCCGGCTGCCGCTGGACGGAAGGCCCGGTCTGGTTTTCCGACCTGAACTGCCTTCTCTGGAGCGATATCCCGAATGAACGCATGATGCGCTGGACACCGGATGGGACGGTCTCCGTCTTCCGCTCACCCTCCAACTACGTCAATGGCAATACCCGCGACCGGCAGGGCCGGCTGGTCTCCTGCGAACATGGCGGCCGCCGTGTCACCCGCACCGAGACGGACGGCACCATCACCGTTCTCGCCGACAGCTATCAGGGCAAACGGCTGAACTCGCCGAACGACGTCGTCGTGCACTCCGACGGCGGGGTCTGGTTCACCGATCCGACCTACGGCATCCTGTCGGATTACGAGGGCCACAAGGCCGAACCCGAGCAGTCGACGCGCAATGTCTACCGGATCGACCCGGCAAGCGGCGCGATCGACGCCGTCGTCGAGGATTTCATCCAGCCGAACGGCCTTGCGTTCTCGCCCGATGAGACGAAGCTTTATATTGCCGATTCCGGCTCCGCAAAACATGAAGTGCCGCGCCATATCCGCGTTTTCGACGTCACCGACGGCAAGGCGCTTGCCAACAGCCGCTACTTCTGTAGCCTCGATGTCGGCCATCCCGACGGTTTTCGTTTCGATGTCGCCGGCAATCTCTGGACGAGTGCCTCCGACGGCGTGCACTGCTTTTCGCCCGACGGAACCCTGCTCGGCAAGATCAGGGTGCCGCAGACGGTGTCCAACCTCACCTTCGGCGGCCCCAAGAAAAACCGGCTCTTCATCACCGCGACACGTTCGGTCTATTCGATCTATATCAAGACGACCGGCGCACAATATCCATAGATCAGGCCTTCGCTTTGTCGGGACGCCCGTGCAGCGGCTCGGCCCGGTGCCAGTTTTCCAGAATGCGGCCATCGGTGTGTTTCTGCCGCGCCCAGCGGATGCCGTTCGAGATCACCTTATGCACGGTCTTGTCGTGATAGATCGGGTAGGTCTCGTGGCCGGGGCTGAAGAAGAAGATGCGCCCACGCCCGCGCTGGAAGGTGCAGCCGCTGCGGAACACCTCGCCGCCGGAATACCAGGAGATGAACACCAGCTCGTCCGGCTGCGGAATGTCGAAGGGTTCGCCGTACATTTCCGAGGCATTGACCTCGAAATAGGGCGGCAGCCCCTCGGCGATAGGATGCGAGGGATTGACCACCCAGACGCGCTCCAGGTCGCCATCAGGCGTCTCGCGCCAGGAAAGGTTGGCATTGGTCCCCATCAGCCGGCGGAAGAGCTTGGAATGATGGCCGGAATGCAGGACCAGCAGGCCCATGCCCTTCAGCACACGCTGCTGCACGCGGTCGATCAGCCCGTCGCTGACCTCCTCATGCGCCATATGCCCCCACCAGAGCAGCACGTCGGTATCATTGAGCACGGAATCCGGCAGCCCTTCATCCGGATCGTCTAGCGTACCGCGGCGGACCTCGAAATCGGGGTGGGCGATACCGGCAGCGATCGCTCCGTCGATACGATCAGGATAGATATCCTGAACTTCCTTGTGGACCTGCTCGTGGCGCCCTTCGTTCCAGATCGTGACCTTGATTGTCATGTCATTCCTCGATGTGTTTCAAGCGGTTGCCGAACGGATTACCCGGCCGGCGGAATCAAACAGATGGCAACCGGCGCGCTCGGCGGTCAGCGACACACGATCGCCCGGCCGCACCGCGATATCGCCTTCGGCGCGTACGACGATCGGCTGCTGCTGCGAACCGACTGTCAGATAGGTCTCCACGCCCAAACGCTCGACGATGACGACCTCGGCCGAAAAATCACCCTGCCCTTGGGGTGCGAGCTTCAGATGTTCCGGCCGAATGCCGAGCTTCGCCTCGCCCTGCTGCACGGCGCCATTGCCGTCTGAAAGGTCGATGGAAAGGCCGAGCGGGCTTTCCAGATGCACCTTGCCGCCATCCCGGCGCGTCGCCGTCATCGGCAGCACGTTCATCTTTGGCGAGCCGATGAAGGTTGCGACAAATTCGTTGTCCGGCTGATGGTAGAGATCCATCGGCGCGCCCTGTTGAGCGACGACGCCCTTGTTCAGCACGACGATGCGGTCCGCCATCGTCATCGCCTCCACCTGGTCGTGCGTGACGTAGACGACCGTCGCCTTCAGCTCGCGGTGCAGGCGTTGCAGCTCGGCGCGCATCTGCACGCGCAGCGCCGAATCGAGGTTCGACAGCGGTTCGTCGAACAGGATCAGCGCCGGTTTCTTGATGATGGCGCGGCCGATCGCCACGCGCTGGCGCTGGCCGCCGGAAAGGGCGGCCGGGCGGCGGTCGAGGTAGTCGGTGAGCTGCAGGATTTCGGCGACACCTTCCACCTGCCGGCGGATTTCTGCCTCCGGCACCTTCTTCAGGCTGAGCGAGAAGCCAATGTTTTCGGCAACGCTCATATGCGGATAGAGCGCATAGGACTGGAACACCATGGCAATGCCGCGCTTGTCGGGCGGCACGTCGTTGATGCGTTTGCCGTTGAGGATAAGGTCGCCGTCATCGATGCCTTCGAGGCCGGCGATCATCCGCAGCAGCGTGGACTTGCCGCAGCCGGAGGGGCCGACGAAAACCGCGAATTCTCCGTCTTCCACGGTAATGTCGACGCCCTTGATGACCTCGAGCGCGCCGTAGAATTTGCGAACGTTTCTGAGATTGATCATCTGTTTCTCTTTCTTGATCTCAGCCCTTCACGCCGCCCGAAAACGTCTGGACGAGGAAGCGCCGCGCAAAACCGAAGGCGACGACGGCGGGCAGCAGATAGATGAATGCCAGCGCGGTCAGCAGGCCGTAATCGATCTCGTTGATGCGCAGGAAGGCGCGGAAGAGACCGAGCGGCAGCGTCTGCAGCTCCGGCGACGACAGGAGGATCAGCGGCAGCAGGAAATCGCCCCAGGCCGACATGAAGGCGAAAAGCCCGGCCGCAGCCAGCCCCGGCAGCGCCAGCGGGATCAGCACCCGACGGATGCGCTGGGTGAGTGTTGCCCCATCCATCAGCGCCGCCTCCTCGTAGTCCCTCGGCAGCCCATCGAAGAAGGTCTTCATGATCCAGAGCGCCAGCGGCAATTGCATTGTCGCAAGCACCAGGATCAGCCCAAGATACCCGTCGATGAAGCCAGTCCAGCGCATGATGTCACGCGTATAGCTGCCGAAGATCGGCCTGAGCACCGCCGCTTCCGCATTGTTCAACGTCAGCAGGAATTTATAGAGCGGCACGACCAGCGCCGTCGGCGGCAGCACCCGGATGAGCAGGATTGCGTAGAGGAAAGGCAGCTTCCACCAGGCCCGGGTGCGCGACAGCGCATAACCGCCGAGCCCCGAAAGCACCATGACGAGCAGCGTCGCGCTAGCGACCACGAAGAGCGAATTGAACAGCCACTTCGCCCCGTCTTCCTTGGTGAAGACCCTGATATAGTTGGCGAAGGTCCACTGCTCCGGCCAATGCAGGAAGAGCTGCGCATTGCCGTCGAGAGAGGCAAGCAGCACCCAGAAGAAAGGTACCGCGCAGAAGATCGAGATCAGCGACAGCGTCGCATAGGCGATGAGGTCGGACCGACCTTTGTTTGCAGTTTCGCTCGGGGAAACGACGGCCATGTCAGACCTCCACCTTCATGGCCCGGACATAGGCGATACCTAATATCAGTGAGATGACGAGCGCGACGACGGCGACCGCAGCACCATAGCCCAGCTGGAACGCCGTGAAGGACTGGTTGTAGATATAGATGCTGACGACCTCGGTCGCCCCGCCCGGCCCGCCGCGCGTCAGCGCATAGACGAGGCCGAAGACGGCGATGGTGGAGACGGCCGAGATCAGCATATAGAGCAGGATCGTCGGCATCATCAGCGGCAGGGTGATGCGTCGGAACATCTGCGACGGTGTCGCGCCGTCCATGCGGGCCGCCTCGTAGATCTCCGCTGGAATGGTGCTGAGGCCGGCCGTTAATAGGATCATCGCCGTGGCGATGCCGCGCCAGGTGTTGACGACGATGATCATCGACAGCGGGAAGACCTGCAGCCAGTCCGCCGGCGTGATGCCGAAGAAGCTGACGATGCGGCTGAGTGTGGCATTGTCGCCGCCCGCCAGCATCGAGATCCACATGAAACCGGCGACGACTTCAGGGGCCGCGTTCGGCAACAGGATGATCGACGAGAACACCCGCCGAAAGCGGATCGGCCGGCGCAGCGCAATTGCCGAGATCAGGCCGAGCACGAACTGGCCGATCACCGCCGAACCGATGACGAAGACGAAGGTGACGAACAGCGAATTCCAGAACTTCGCGTCGTTGAAGAGCCGCGTATAGTTCCTGAAACCGACGAAACGGGGCCGAAGGGCCGCAGCCCCGGTCAGCGCCTCATTGGTGAAGCTCAGATAGATCGAATAGAGGGCCGGATAGATGACGAAGGCCAGAAGCAGCACCAGCGAGGGCAGCAGGATCAGCAGCCATTGCCGCTCGGCGCGCTTTTCATGAGAGTTTCGGGCCATGGAAGCTCACAACCTTGTCGAATGAAGCCGGCTTATCGAATGAAAGCGGGAAGACGCGGGCGTTGGCGCCGCGTCCCCGTCCTGGCGGAAGAGAGGGTGCCGGAGCTTACTTGACCATGTCGTCGCCGAGCGTTTCCTTGACGTAGTCGACAAGGATCTTCTGGGCGCCGGCGGCATCGGTTTCCTTGCGCAGCAGCGCTTCGGTGGCCCGCGCGACCCCTTCCGAGACCGTACCAAAACCGGAGGCCTGCTTCAGGAGCACGCCGTTCCCGGCCGCGGCATGGATCGGAACCAGTTCCGCCAGCTTCTGGAACTCGGCATTGCTAGCCGCATCCTTGCTGGCCGGGATGTTGCCGATGCGGGCGGCGTAGGAAACCTGCGTCTCGATCGAGCCGATCTCCATCAGCGCCTTGATTGCCAGTTCGGTATTGGCCGACTTGGAATTGACGGCCCACGGCGCAGCGAGATTGGCAAGCACATACTGGCCGCTGCTCTGGCCGGGAACCGTCCAGGTGCCGACCACCTTCGTCACGTCAGGGATCGGGTTCTTGCTTTCGCGACCCCAGTCGAAAATATAGCACCAGGAGCCGCAGGTAGTCGCGGCGAGCTTGCCTTCCGGGAACATCTGGTACTTCGGCACGACCCAGGGCTCGGGTCCGAGCAGCGGCTGCGTCGGCATCAGATCCTTGTCGATCAGTTCCTTGTAGACGTTGAAGACATCCTTGATGCCTTCGCCATTCAGATCGAGCTTGCCGTCGGCATCGACCAGCTGCGGCGTCTTGGAACCGACGAGCAGATGCTGGAAACCTTCGTCGAAGGCACCGCTTCCCCAGGAAACGCCGGCCGGAAAGAGTAGGCCGTAGGCGCCGGTCTTCTGCTTGATCTCGGCCGCGCGGTCGAGAAGTTCCTGCCAGGTCTTCGGCTGTTCGGTGGAGATGCCGGCTTTTTCGAGAACGTCCTTGCGGTAATAGATTTCCTGAATGCCGAGCATGAACGGCATCACATAGGTTTCACCATCCGGGCTGACGGCAAGCTCCTTGGCGACGTCATAGAGGTTGGCGTAGCCGTCCCAGGCCTTGAACTCCTTGGTAACAGGCGCGAGGTAACCGGCTTCCACCATGTCGGCGACCGCAGCCGTCGTCGGGATGGAGAACAGGTCGGGCGCGTTGCCGGCGCCGAGCTCGGTCAGGAGTTTCGTCAGGTAGTCCTTGTCGGGCGCCGGATATTCGATGACCTCGACGGTGACGCCATATTTCTTTTCGATCCGCTCGACCGTCGACTTCATCGCGTCGATGCCGGCCTGACCATGATTTGCAATTCGGATTGTTTCTGCCTGTGCCAGCGTCGAAACCGCGCTCAGCAGAATGGCGCATAGGCCGCCAAGAACCATTTTCTTCAACGGAAGTCCTCCCTTTTGTAGAGACACGGCGCCCTCCAGCACCGGTCGTGAAAATGTACACGCATTCCGAATGCTGACAAGACGGTTTTTGAAAAGATTCGATAGTTAGATTTAATATACTGATATTACTTATTTATTTAGATATTGCCATCGCCATACCGTTTGTGTAATCGTGTGCACAATGTATTCAGGGAGGAATTTCATGTCTGAGAAATTGCGCCTCGGCGTCATCGGCGCTGGCTTGAAGGCGGCGGAATATGCCGAGAGCTGGGTCAAGATGCCGGAGATCGAATTCGCTGCTCTCGCCGACACCACGGCGGCGTCGCGCCAGCGCCTGATCGACGTCTGTCTCGCCGCCGGCGCACCAGAACCGAGGAGCTTCGAGGATTATCGCCAGATGCTCGCGGAATGCCGGGACGAACTCGACATCGTCTACGTCTCAACCCCGCATGCCTTCCATGCCGAGCAGGCAACTGCCGTCGCCGAGGCTGGCCTCGATCTCTTCCTGGAAAAGCCGATGGTGACGACGGTTGCTGAGGCCGAGAGGCTGATCGCCGCACAGAAAAATAGCGGCGTCACCATC
This sequence comes from Rhizobium sp. SRDI943, assembly GCF_057653695.1. NCBI lineage: Bacteria > Pseudomonadati > Pseudomonadota > Alphaproteobacteria > Hyphomicrobiales > Rhizobiaceae > Rhizobium > Rhizobium sp. SRDI943. The sequence goes on from NZ_CM172787.1 coordinate 3,867,714, forward strand.
GTCACCGCCTTCCAGGGCGGCCTGTCGCCGCTGGTGCTCGACACGCGCCGGCGGGCCCTCACCGGCGAATTCGGCGAGTTGATCGCCATATCGGGCATGATCTGGGAAAGCTGGTCGTCCAATTACGACGGCCATTGGAAGCAGCAGCCTGACATCTCCGGCGGCGGCTTCATGTTCGATACCGGCGCCCATATGATGAACACCGTCTGCCTGCTCGCCAATTCGGACTTCGACAGTGTGTCCGCCTATATGAACAACCACGGCAGACAGGTCGATATCACCACGGCCGTCTCCGCCCGGCTGAAGAACGGCGCGCTGGCGACATTGACGGCCGCCGGCGAAGGACCTCCGGGCTGCGCTTCCTACATCACCTTCTTCTATTCGAAGGCGATCGTGCGCATCGACGCCTGGGGTGGCTGGCGCGAGATCAGTATCGGGCGGACCGCTGAGCCGCGCGAGGAAGCCGAGATTCTCGGCAACCCGATGAAGAATTTCCTCGCCATTCGCGAGGGAAAGATGGAAAACTCCGGCTCCGTTGAAATGGGCCTCAGATTCGCTAGGCTATGGGATGCAATCAAGGAATCGGCAGCGGCCGACGGCGCTTCCGTCAGGATCGTCGCCCAATAGGCGCTGAAGATGAGCGGAATGAACAGACGGCGGATCACTTCGAAGGAACTGGCGAAACTCGCCGGCGTCTCTTCCGCCACCATTTCCCGCGCCTTCTCGCCGGATTCGCGCATCGGCAGCGCCACGCGCGACCGCATCCTCGCCGTCGCCCGTGAACATGGCTACCAGCCGAACGCGATCGCCCGCTCGCTGAACAACCAGCGCTCGCGGCTCGTCGCCCTCGTCGTCAATGCGATCGGCAACCCTTGCGAGGCTGAGGAGCAACAGCTTCTCGTCCACCGCCTGCAGGCCAGACAATTGCTGCCGATCATCCTCTGCTGCGCCGATCATTCCGACCGGCTGCAACTGATGCGCCTTGCATCCACCTATCAGGTCGATCACGTCGTCGTCTTCTCCGACATGGTGTCGATGCAAGATGCGGTCGACATCTTCCACACGACGAAGCCGATCATCGTCTCCTTCGAGCCGCTCGACAACGAAAACGTCTCCAGCATCCGCATCGACGGCGCTGAGGCGGCCGACGAGATCATCGATAAGATCGTCCGCGACGGCAAGAAGCGTTTTGCCTACCTTTCCGGCACCAATTCAAGCTGGATCGACAAGCTCCGGCGAAAATGGTTCGTCGATGCGCTAGCCAAGCGCGGACTTGCTTTCGAGGCACAGGCCTTCGGTGACTACTCCTATGATTCCGGCTTCAAGGAAGCCGTGCTCCTGCTGCACCGGGATAAGGTCGACGCCATCATCTGCGGCAACGACGTCATGGCGATCGGCGCACGCGATGCGGCCCGCCGGGTGCTCGGCAAGAACACCCCTGATGATATCGCCATCGTCGGCCAGGACGGCATCGCCATGGCTGCCTGGGATTGCAACGACCTGACCACACTGAGCCTGAACCACGTCGCCTTCATCGATGCCGTCGTCGAATTGATCGAACGGCATGACGCCGAGATCGAAGGCCCGCACAGCATCACGCTCACCTGCACCGCCCGCTGGGGCTCGACCGCCTGAAGCATGTTGCCTGGAAGTGCACAGCGGTTGCGGGGTGACGACATGCATGAAAAAAGCTAAAGCGCGTCGCATGAATCGAATTCGCTGTGACGTATTTTAGCGGCTCGCTCATCCATTGCGTCCAGGAGGAATACCGATGACCAGATTTTCACGCGCCGAGAGGCGCCGCAATGTCCCTGATGTCGTAACCTGGAGAGCCTGAAATGCGTTCCGTCGTTTCCTTCAACGAAGGCTGGAGTTTCCATGAGGGCTTCGGCCAGCGTTTGCTCGAAGCTTTCGATGCCGCCAAGTCGGTCAGCCTGCCGCATACCGCCGTCGAACTGCCCTTCAGCTATTTCGACGAGACCAGCTATCAGCGCGCCTTCACCTATCAGAAGGTGCTGCGCTGGCTGCCGGAATTCGAGGGCCGCGAGGTTTCGCTCGTCTTCGATGCCGCCATGGCCGACAGCGTCGTCTATCTGAACGGCGAAGAAATCATTGCCCATAAGGACGGATACACGCCCTTCGAGGCCCGCCTCACCGGCAAGCTCGTCAAGGGCGAGAACCTCGTCACCGTCAAGATCGACGGCAGCGAGAACCCTGACATTCCGCCTTTCGGCGGCCGCATCGATTATCTGACCTATGCCGGCATCTACCGCGATGTCTGGCTGAAGGTCACCGACCCGGTCTCGATCCGCAATCTCAAGATCGAAACCACTGACGTTCTTCGCCCGGAGAAATCGGCGACCATCCGCGTCGACATCGCCAATCCCGAGGGCCGCAGCTTCTCGGCGACCGTCACCGCCACGCTGAAACAGGCCGACGGCACGGTGGTCGCCACTGCCGCGACCGAAACGATCGGCAGCCGCACCACGCTCTCCTTTGGCGGCCTCACCGGCATCGCCCTCTGGGACATCACCGATCCCACGCTCTATGACGTCACCGTCGAGCTCAGGACCGAACACGGCTCCGACCGTATTTCCACCCGGTTCGGCTTCCGCACCGCCGAATTCACGCCGGAAGGTTTCCTCCTCAACGGCAAGCCGCTGAAGCTGCGCGGCCTCAACCGTCACCAGGCCTTCCCCTATGTCGGTTATGCCGCCGGCCGCTCCGCCCAGGAGCGTGACGCCGACATCATGAAGACGGTGCTGAAGTGCAACATCGTCCGCACCTCGCATTATCCGCAGTCGAAATGGTTCCTCGACCGATGCGACGCAATCGGCCTACTGGTTTTCGAGGAGATCCCCGGCTGGCAGCATATCGGCGATGCCGACTGGCAACAGGAATCGATCGAAAACGTCCGCCGCATGATCGAGCGCGACTGGAACCATCCCTCGATCATCATCTGGGGCGTGCGCATCAACGAATCGCAGGATAGTCACGATTTCTACGCCGAGACCAATCGGTTGGCCCGCGAACTCGACAGCACCCGCCAGACCGGCGGCGTGCGTTATCTCACCGAGAGCGAGTTGCTCGAAGACGTCTACACGATGAACGACTTCATCCTCGGCAATGAAGAGCTGCCGGGCGCCAACCGCCCGCGCACCGCCCTGCGCGCCCAGCAGGAAAATACCGGACTATCGCACAAGGTGCCGTACCTCATCACCGAGTTCAACGGCCACATGCACCCGACGAAGATCTATGACCAGGAGCAGCGCCAGGCCGAGCATGTGCGCCGGCACCTGGAAGTGCTGAATGCAGCCCATGGCGATCCTGATATCTCCGGCGCCATCGGCTGGTGCATGTTCGATTACAACACCCACAAGGATTTCGGCTCCGGCGACCGCATCTGCTATCACGGCGTGATGGACATGTTCCGCGAGCCGAAATTCGCGGCCTATGCCTATATCAGCCAGTGCGACCCTTCCGAGGAGATCGTCATGAAGCCGGTGACCTTCTGGGCGCGCGGCGAACGCAATATCGGCGGCGTGCTGCCGCTGATCATCCTGACCAATTGCGACGAGGTGGAACTGCAATATGGCGGGCTTTCCAAGCGCATCGGTCCGGATCGCGAGAACTACCCGCATCTGCCGCACCCGCCCGTCGTGCTCGACCATCGGCACTTTACCGCCGATGAGCTCGGCACCTGGGGTCTCGAATGGATCGACGGCACCTTCACCGGCTATATCGGCGGCGAGCCGGTGGCCAGCCTGACGCTGGTGGCCGATCCGTTGCCGACGACCCTGGAAGTCGTTGCCGACAGCTCGACGCTGAAGGCCCGTGAACGCGACAGCACGCGGGTCATCATTCGCGCCCTCGACCAGCGCGGCCAGCGCCTGCCTTTCTTGAACGACAGCATTTCGCTGAAGGTTCACGGCCCGGCTAGGATCGTCGGCCCGACCAATGTCCCGCTGCAGGGCGGCACCGCCGGTTTCTGGCTGGAGGCGACCGGGTTCACCGGCGAGATCACTATCGAAGCGGTTTCCACGCGTTTTGCGTCGGTGACGCTCGGCGTGACGGCTGCCTAGCGCATAACCCCGAAAATCGAAATCGATTTTCGGAAAGGAATTATGCGCAAACTCAAACTGTTAGAGCATCCTTAGTGCGTCTTTCTAGACGCGCGGCGCTCCAACGGCCCTCACCCGATCCTGAGCTGGCTACTGGGATCGAAGAACACGGCCTTGTCGAGATTGAATGCCAGACGGGTGTTTTGTCCTGGCGCGATGCCGGTATCGGCGCGTAGGCGGGCGACGACGGATTTGCCGCCGAGCTTGGTGACGGCGAAGGTGTCGGAGCCGGCCGGTTCGACCACCTCGATCAGGCAATCGCCCTCGGTCAGCGAGCGCGCCTTGCGGTCGGCGCCATCGGGATCGGTCAGGGCCTCCGGGCGGATGCCGAAGATCACGTGTTTGCCGGTATAGGCGGTCAGGCCGTCATTGCCTGCGATGACCGGCAGCCTCAGCGGGGCGGCATTCGGCCGCTCCAGCGAGACTTCCAGCCCGCCGGCGCCGTTTTCGACGGTGGCGTTGAGCAGGTTCATCGCCGGCGATCCCATGAAGTCGGCGACGAAGATGTTGGAAGGGCTGTTATAGATCTCGGCCGGCGTGCCGAACTGCTGCAGCACGCCATCCTTCAGCACGGCGATCTTGGTCGCCAGCGTCATCGCCTCGATCTGGTCGTGGGTGACATAGACGAAGGTGGTGCCCATGCGCTGATGCAGCCGCTTGATCTCGGTGCGCATGTCGACGCGCAGCTTGGCATCGAGGTTGGAGAGCGGCTCGTCGAACAGGAAGACCTGCGGATTGCGCACCAGCGCTCTCCCCATGGCGACACGCTGGCGCTGGCCGCCGGAGAGCTGGCTCGGCTTGCGGTCGAGCAGATGGCCGATCTGCAGCATGTCGGAGACCTGGGCGATCGCCCTGGCACGCTCCTCCTTGGGAACGCCGCGGATCTCCATGCCGAAGGCAATGTTGCCCGCCACCGTCATGTTCGGATAGAGCGCATAGGACTGGAACACCATGGCGATGTCGCGCTTGGAGGGATGCAGACCGCTGATGTCGCGCCCGTCGATCTTGATATCGCCTGACGTGATCGTCTCCAGCCCGGCAATGGTGTTGAGCAGCGTCGACTTGCCGCAGCCGGACGGGCCGACCAGCACGAGAAAGCCGCCCTTTTCGAGTTCGAGGTCGATCCCCTTGAGAATGTCGACGGCGCCGAAGCGCTTTTTGAGACCGGAGATTTCGAGGAAGGCCATGGATTACCCTTTGACAGCGCCCGCCATCAGACCGCGCACGAAGTAGCGGCCGGCGAGGATATAGACGATGAGCGTCGGCACGGCGGCGATCATCGCAGCCGCCATGTTGACATTGTATTCGACGACGCCCGTCGAGGTGTTGACGACATTGTTCAGCGCCACCGTCATCGGCATGGTGTCACCGGTGCCGGCGTAAGCCGAGGCAAACAGGAAGTCGTTCCAGATATTGGTGAACTGGTAGATGACGGTGACGACGATGATCGGCAGCGAGTTCGGAAGCATGATGCGGCGGAAGATCTGGAAGAAGCTGGCGCCATCGACCTGGGCGGCCCTGACCAGTTCGGTCGGAAAGGCCTCGTAGAAATTGCGGAAGAACAGCGTCGTGAAGCCGAGGCCATAGACGACATGCACGAAGACCAGATTGACCGTCGGATTGCCGAAGCCGAAGTTGAAGCCCGTGGTATTCTGCAGCGTCATGCCGAAGCGGCCGAGGCTGCCGAGGATCGTGGCCATCGGCAGCAGCACCGACTGGAACGGGATGAAGCAGGCAAACAGCATCAGTCCGAACACCAGCGTGTGGCCGGGAAAGCGCCATTTGGTGAGCACATAGCCGTTCAGCGCCCCCATGATGGTGGAGATTGCGACGGCCGGCACGACCATCTTGATCGAGTTCCAGAAGTAGCCCTTGATGCCGGCGCAGGTGAGCCCGACGCAGGTCTCGCCCCAGGCCTTGATCCAGGGGTCGAAGGTCGGCGATTGCGGCAGCGCCAGCATGTTGCCGTTCTGGATCTCGTCCATGGTCTTGAACGAGGTGGTGAGCATGACGAAGAGCGGCATCAGATAGAGGACGGCAAAGATCAGCAGCAGGCCGTAGATGACGGTGCGGCCGATCCAGCGGGTGTTGGTGCTGTTCTGCGAGATTGCTGTCGGAGAGGTCACGCTGCTCATCGCGCCTTCTCCTTCAGTTCGGAATAGAGATAGGGAACGATGATCGCCGAGATCGTCATCAGCATGATGATGGCGCTGGCCGAGCCGACGGCCATCTCGTTGCGCTTGAAGGTGTATTCATACATGAAGTTGGACGGCAGCCAGGCCGAGCCGCCGGGGCCGCCGGAGGTCAGCGCCACCACCAGGTCATAGGACTTGATCGCCATATGGGCGAGCACGATGAAGGCGGAGAGAAAGATCGGCCGCAGCAGCGGAATGACGATGCGCCGATAGAGCTGGAAGGCAGAGGCGCCATCAATCTGCGCTGCCTTCATGATCTCGCCGTCGATGCCGCGCAGGCCCGCCAGGAACATCGCCATGACGAAGCCCGACGCCTGCCAGACGCCGGCGATGACGACGGTGTAGATGACGAAGTCCTTGTTCTTGATCCAGTCGAAGTGGAAGCTCGTCCAGCCAAAATGGTGCAGCGTCTGTTCCAGTCCGAGGCCGGGATCGAGGAACCATTTCCAGGCAACGCCTGTCACAATGAAGGAGAGCGCCATCGGATAGAGGAAGATCGGCCGCAACACGCTCTCGCCGCGGATCTTCTGGTCGAGCAGGATGGCGAGGAACAGACCGAGTGCCAGGCAGATGCCGATATAGAGAAAACCGAAGATCGCCATGTTGGTGATCGAGGTATACCAGGAAGACGGCGGATCGCTCTCGAAGGTCCAGCGCCACAGCCGTTGATAGGCGCGTGCTCCGGTCAGCGCATAGGAGGGGAATGTCTTGGAATTGGTGAACGACAGATAGGCCGTCCAGACGATGAAGCCGTAGACGAAGATGATGGTGATGACGAAGCTCGGCGCCAGCACGATCTTCGGCAGCGCATCCTGCAGCCGGCCCCTCAACGAGATCCCCGTCGATTGCCTCGGCGTCAGAACCGGATCGGTGGTCGCAACGGTGCTCATGGAATGTCATCTCCTGCCTGCAATCGGCCCCGCATGATATCGGGCATGATCGGCTCTGCATCATTGTCCGGGCATGATTGTCCGCGCATGATCGGCGCGAAGCCTGAAGCTTCCCCGCCAGCAGGGCGGGGAAGCATTGTCATAGACAGTGGTCTCAGCGGGCGTCGTCGATCGCCTGGACGAGCTGCTTGACGGCTTCGTCGGAGGTCTTGATCTGGCCGTGGACGAACTTCGAGACGACATCCTTATAGGCATTGGCGATGGCCGGCGGAGCGCCGTACCCTTGCGCCAGCGAACCGAACAGCGTGCCGCCTTCGTTGGCTGCCTTCAGGTCGGCGATACCCTTCTTGCCGCAGGCGTCGAAGTCGGTATCGGGAACGTCGGTGCGAGCCGGAACCGAACCCTTGACGACGTTGAAGGCCGACTGGAAGCTCTTCGACAGCGTTGCCGTTGCCAGCGCCACCTGGGCCGCCTTGCGGTCGTCTGGAACGTTGAACATGCCGAACATGTCGGAGTTGTAGACCACGCTGCCGTCGGTGCCGGGGAAGCGGTAGCACAGGAAGTCGGTATCCGGCGTCTTCTTGGCGGCGACGAATTCGCCCTTGGCCCAGTCGCCCATCACCTGCACCAGCGCGTCACCCTTGATGACCATGGCGGTCGCAAGGTTCCAGTCGCGGCCCGAGAAGTTCGGGTCGACATATTTGATGATCGTGGCGAGGTTATCAAACGACTTCTTCATCGTGTCGGACTTCAGCGATTCATCGTCGAGGTCGTTGAAGGCCTTCTTGTAGAACTCAGGCCCGCCGGTCGACAGGACGATGGAATCGAACATCGTCGCTTCCTGCCAGTTCTGGCCGCCAAGCGCCAGCGGGATCACACCTGCTGCCTTGGCCTTGTCGAGCAGCGCGATCAGCTCGTCGAAGGTCTTCGGCTGGGTGCCGCCGATCTTGTCCATCACCGCCTTGTTGATCCACAGCCAGTTGACCGAGTGGACGTTGACCGGGGCTGCAACCCACTTGCCGTCATAGACCGAGAACTTCTGCAGGGCCGCCGGAACCGACTTGTCCCAGCCTTCCTTCTTCGCCGTCTCGGTCAGATCGCCCATGACGCCGGCCTGAGCATAATCGAGCACGGTATAGCCCAGCATCTGCGAGGCTGTCGGATAGGTGCCGGCCGCAACCATCGCCTTCAGCGCCGTCATCGCCGCATCGCCGCCACCGCCGGCAACCGGCACGTCCTTCCAGGCAAAGCCTTCCTTCGAAAGATCCTGCTTCAGAACGTTCAGTGCTGCCGCCTCGCCGCCTGACGTCCACCAGTGCAGCATCTGCACTTCCTTAACGTCAGCGGCGTGGGCAGCACAGAGGCCAGCCATCATCACGACAGCAACAGCTGCCGAGCTCAAAAACTTGTTCATGAATTTCCTCCCGTTTGCAAATCGGCGGCGGGACCTCCCTGCCGCCCGATGCTTCCCGCCATTGCAGCGGTCAGCATACGGCCGCGCTCCTCCGCGCGGTTGCTAATTTAAAACGTTATAAATCTTTGGTCGTCAAGCCCTTTCTCGACTCCCGAGAAAAATATGGTTATTTCACTAAGCTACTGAATATAATTCATATTTAATCTATGGCTAACAAAACGCTAAAATTTAAAACGTTTCCATTCGTCGATTGCGCGCCTGATTCATCGTGTTATGGTATCGGCAATTCCAGCATGGAAAGCCAAGGGTGACCGAACCGTCCCGGCCGCAACGCGGCGAAAATCTCGATATCACGCACAAGCGCGGCAAGCCGACCTTGCGAACGATCGCCACGATCGCCGGCCTTGCGGTGACGACGGTGTCACGGGCGCTTTCCGATGCGCCGCAGATTTCACTCGAGACCCGCCAACGGGTGCATCGTATCGCCCGCGAAATCGGCTATCTCCCTGACCGGGCCGCGCAGCGCCTGAAGACAGGCCGCACCAACGTCATCGCCATCCTGCTCGATTCGCACGAGGAAGTGGTCGGTTTCAGCACCTCGATCATGTACGGCATCGCCAAGGCGCTGAAAGAGACCTCCTACCATCTTGTCGTCGCCCCGAACTTCCTGTCGACGACCGATATCGAGGCCGCCGAATACATCATCCGCAACCACCTCGCCGACGGGTTGATCTTCACGCGCACCGAGCCGCTCGATGCCCGCGTCCGCCTGCTGCTCGAAACCGGCTTTCCCTTCATCTGTCATGGCCGCACTGAATTTTCGACGCCGCACCCCTATGTCGACTACGACAATTTCAGCTTTGCCTATGAGGCGACACGCCGGCTGATCGCCAAGGGCCGCAAGAAGGTGATGGTGATCCTGCCGCCGAAGCGGCTGACCTTCTGCCAGCATATCCTGCACGGCTTCATGACGGCAGTGCGGGAGGCGGGCATCGCCTATGAGATCCCCGAGGCGGTCGATCTCGATACACCGGCAGACGCGCTGCGCGACTTCATCCGCAGCTGCACTGATGCCCCGGATGCTCCTGATGGTTTCATCTGCCCCGGCGAAGTTTCGGCACTCGCCGTCATCAGCGGCATGAGCGATGCCGGCCGCATACTGGCCGTCGATTACGATATCGTCGCCAAGGAGACGTCCCGCCTTCTCACCCAGCTGCAGCCGAAGGTCGACACGATCCACGAGGACCTGACGGCGGCCGGCGAGGATCTGGGACGCATGCTGCTGCAGCGCATCAACAATCCAGATGCCGAGGATCTGCAGCTCCTGCTGCCGCCGCAGATCAACTTTCCGATCGGTTAGACGACCTCGCGTTGGCATCAAACCTCGAAGCTACGAAAACCGCCGTGAAATCAACGTCATCTCATCCCTAAAGACGCTGACGCTTCAAAACTGTTTCCATGACGCGTGATTTGTCCTAGAAGCACCGCGCAATCCGGTCGCAGCCCACCCGGTCAAAACAAGGGATCCAAAATATGAAAACCATCGTCGTCTGCTCCGGCGGACTGGACTCCGTTTCGCTTGCCCACAAGGTAGCAGCGGAAAAACAGCTTATCGGTCTCGTCTCCTTCAACTACGGCCAACGGCATCGCAAGGAACTCGACTTCGCCGCCAGATGTGCCTCACGTCACTCCGTTCCCCATCATATCATCGACATCGCCAGCATCGGCGGCCATCTCAGCGGATCGGCCCTGACCGACAATGTCGAGGTTCCGGACGGCCACTACGCCGAAGAGACAATGAAAGCCACCGTCGTGCCGAACCGCAACGCCATCATGCTGGCAATCGCGTTCGGTTTGGCGGCCGCGCAAAAAGCAGATGCCGTTGCCGTCGCCGTGCATGGCGGCGACCACTTCATCTACCCGGACTGCCGACCGGGCTTCATCGATGCTTTCCAGCGCATGCAGAACGAAGCGCTGGAAGGTTATGCCAGCGTGAAACTGCTTGCACCCTACGTCGATGTTTCCAAAGCGGCGATCGTGGTTGACGGCGAAAAACACGGCACGCCGTTTTCGGAGACCTGGTCCTGCTACAAAGGCGGCGAGCTCCACTGTGGGCGCTGCGGAACCTGCGTGGAACGCCGCGAAGCTTTCCATCTTGCCGGTGTTCCCGATCCCACGGAGTACGAAGACCGGGATTTCTGGAGAGCGGCCGTGTCGCGATACTCGGCCACGGAGGTGGGTTGATGTACCGCATCACCAAGGAGTTTCATCTCTCCGCCTCCCATCAATTGGATCACCTGCCTGCCGACCATCAATGTGCTCGGCTGCACGGTCACAACTACATCGTCATCGTCGAGCTGGCTGCGGAAAGCCTGAATGATGATGGCTTCGTCCGTGACTATCACGACCTCTCGACGCTCAAGCGCTATATCGACGAAACTTTCGACCATCGTCACCTGAACGACGTCTTCGGCCATTCAAAAGTCACCTCCGAATTCCTGGCGAGGCACTTTTACGACTGGTGCAAGCAGCGCTTCCCGGAGACATCGTCCGTTCGCGTCAGCGAGACGCCGAAAACCTGGGCGGAGTACAGGCCGTGAGCGTGGGGAGCATTCGCGTCAGCGAGATCTTTGGCCCGACCATACAGGGTGAAGGTGCCTTGATCGGTCTGCCGACGGTGTTCGTAAGGACAGGCGGCTGTGACTACCGGTGCTCCTGGTGCGACAGTCTTCACGCGGTCGACAGCGCGTTCCGGGATCAATGGATTCCCATGTCCACTGAGGCGGTCTGGCATAAGGTCACGGAACTCTCTGGGGGAAAGCCACTGACGGTTTCCCTTTCCGGAGGCAATCCGGCGATACAGCCCTTAAGGCCACTGATCGAGCTTGGCCATTCGCAAGGATACCGCTTTGCCCTGGAAACACAGGGAAGCGTAGCCCAGGCCTGGTTTCGCGATCTCGACGTCCTGGTCGTCAGCCCCAAGCCGCCATCAAGCGGAATGCTGACGGATTGGGATCAGGTGGACAACTGCCTTCAACTGGCTGCCGGCGGACCGGAGGTCGCATTGAAGATCGTCGTCTTCGACGATACCGACTACGAATTCGCCCAGTGCGCGGGTCAGCGCTATCCCCAAATTCCCTTGTTCCTTCAGCCCGGCAATCATACGCCGCCGCCTCCCGATGACGATGACGCGCGCATTGATATCGACGGCGTGATGGATCGGATGCACTGGCTTGTCGCAAAAGTAACAGCCGACCAATGGTTTGCAGCCCGTGTGCTACCTCAACTGCATGTGCTGCTTTGGGGAAACAAGCGGGGAGTATAAGTTTCTAGCGCTCCGGAAAGGCGAAAACATCGACCGGCTCGCCGAGCCCGCGCAGCGGGAAGGTGCCGAGGCTGTCCATGTCTTTCGCGCAGCCCGCCATTTCGACGAAGGCCCGCGACAGCAGCACCGGACGCTTGACCTCCTTGGTCAGGGTTTCCAGCCGCGAGGCGACATTGACCGCCGGACCGATGACGGTGAAATCCAGCCGCCGGCGCGAGCCGATATTGCCGTACATGACGTCGCCGACATGCACGCCGACGCCGTAGCGCAGCGGTTCGCGGCCGTTGCCCGCATATTGCTGGTTCAATTGCGCCATCAACGCCTGCCCTTCGCGGATCGCCTGCAGCAGATCGAGGCAGGCGGTTTCCTTGGCTAACGGGAAGATCGCCAGCAATCCGTCGCCCATGAACTTCAGGATTTCTCCGCCATACCGTTCGATCGGATCCGACATGGCGTCGAAATAATCATTGAGCAGATGGATGACGTCGTCACGCGGCCAGAGATCGGAGATCGCCGTAAAGTCGCGCAGGTCGCAGATCATGATTGCCGCACCGACAGTCGCGCCGCTGCCGCGCGTCGTGACGCCCGACAGAATCTGTTCGCTCGCATGCGGTCCGACATAGGTCTGCAGCAACGTACGCGCCATGATGTTCTTCAGCCGGATTTCGCTGACGAGGGTCAGGGCCGGCAGCAGATCGCGCAGGAAATTGACATGCTCGCTGGTAAAACCGCCCGGCCGGCTGGTCGAAAATGTCGCGACATGCCGTTTGCCGAAAGTATGCTCGAGCGGCCAGGCGATATACTCCGTGAGGCCGTCATCGCGCAGTTCCTGATAGAATGAATCCTCGTCGCTGTCGGCTGTGCCTTCCAGATGTCTACGCACCTCCTCCGAACCCTGATGGATCGCGTTGACGGGGCTCTTCAGGAACTCCGGCGTGTTTTCGACACCATAGGCAAATGTGTTGATCTTCGCCTCTGCCAGGCCTTCCTTCCAGAGGATGCGGGCGCCGATCCATTGCGGATGGTTCGTCCTGAAATGCAATGTCGCCCGCGCCACCGGCACCCCTGCCGCCAGCAGCCTCTCGCACATTTCCACCAGGATATTGTCGATGAACCGCTCACCGCGCGTCTCGTTCACCAGCCAGTCGAGAATCCGTCTTCTGCGGATCGGCCAGACGCCTTCTTCCGCTTCGACGGCAGTCCCGGCCTTGTTCAAAAAAGACGACATCAAAAACTCCCGCTACGCCATATCGGCGAGTACCGAATTTAGAGCATGTCGCGCAAAAGTGTGCCGCGGTTTTGCGATAACGACATGCGTAAAAACAAAGGCCTAAAGCGCGAAGAGCGTATCTGAAAGATCGCGACGCGCTTTAGTTTCCGCTGAATGTGGGCGATGAGGGAGCAAATGATAAGAGGCAGACGGCGATCAAGCCTCAGAAATCCCAGTCCTCGTCCTCGGTCGCCACCGCCTTGCCGATGACATAGGAGGAACCGGAGCCGGAGAAGAAGTCGTGGTTCTCGTCGGCATTCGGCGAAAGCGCCGACAGGATCGCCGGATTGACCTTGCAGGCCTCAGCCGGGAACAGCGCCTCGTAGCCAAGGTTCATCAGCGCCTTATTGGCATTGTAATGCAGGAATTTCTTGACGTCCTCGGTCAGCCCGACGCCGTCATAGAGCGCTTCGGTATATTTCGCCTCGTTGTCGTAGAGTTCGAGCAGCAGTTCGAAGGCGAAATCCTTGATCTCCTGCTTCCGTTCCTCGCCGAGCCGCTCCAACTCGCGCTGGAACTTGTAGCCGATATAATAGCCGTGCACCGCCTCGTCGCGGATGATCAGCCGGATCATGTCGGCCGTGTTGGTCAGCTTGGCCCGGCTCGACCAGTACATCGGCAGGTAGAAGCCGGAATAGAACAGGAAGCTTTCGAGAAAAACGCTCGCAACCTTCTTCTTCAACGGATCGCCGGAGCGATACTGCTCCATGATCAGCGCCGATTTCCGCTGCAGGAATTCGTTCTCCTCCGACCAGCGATAGGCATCGTCGACATCGGGCGTCGAGCACAGCGTCGAGAAGATCGACGAATAGGAGCGCGCATGCACCGCCTCCATGAAGGAGACGTTGGAAAGCACCGCCTCCTCATGCGGCGTTACCGCATCCTCCATCAGCCGGATGGAACCGACGCCGTTCTGGATCGTGTCGAGCAGCGTCAATCCAGTGAAAACGCGGATAGTCAGCTGCTGCTCGGCCGGCGTCAGCGTTGCCCAGGAGGGAATGTCGTTGGAAAGCGGCACTTTTTCCGGCAGCCAGAAATTGCCGGTGAGCCGGTTCCAGACTTCGAGATCCTTGTCGTCCTCGATGCGGTTCCAGTTGATGGCGCGCACGCGGCTGACCGGCTTCAATTGCATGTTCATTGTGTTCCCTCTTGAGAAATGTGTCCGGATTTGCCCCTCATCCGCCTGCCGGCACCGTTGCCTGGGTCGAGCCACTGGTCTCGACCCGTCCTTCGGACCCCCGCCAGCGGGGCGAAGGGGATATGCCGCACCCTTTTCCGTCTTTATTGCCGGTTCGTGTGGCAAGTCCCCTCTCCCCGTCAAAACGGGGAGAGGGTTAGGGTGAGGGGCAAATGCTCCGGAGCGAAATATCAAATTACAGCGTACAAGACACGCAGCCCTGCACCTCGGTGCCGGACAGCGCCATCTGGCGAAGGCGGATGTAGTAGATCGTCTTGATGCCCTTCTTCCAGGCATGGATCTGCGCCTTGTTGATGTCGCGCGTCGTTGCCGTGTCGCGGAAGAACAAGGTCAGTGACAGGCCCTGGTCGACATGCTGGGTCGCCGCCGCATAGGTGTCGATGATCTTCTCCGGCCCGATCTCGTAGGCATCCTGATAATAATCGAGATTGTCGTTGGTCATGAACGGCGCCGGATAATAGACGCGGCCGATCTTGCCTTCCTTGCGGATCTCGATCTTCGAGACGATCGGATGGATCGAGGAGGTCGAGTGATTGATATAAGAGATCGAGCCTGTCGGCGGCACTGCTTGCAGGTTCTGGTTATAGAGGCCGGAGGCCATCACCGCCTTCTTCAACGCCACCCAATCTTCCTGCGTCGGAATGTGAATGCCTGACGTCTCGAACAGCGCCTTGACCCTCTCCGTCGCAGGCTCCCAGAGCCGGTCGGTATATTTGTCGAAATAGTCGCCGGAGGCATATTTCGAGTTCTCGAAGCCCTTGAAGCTCGCGCCGCGTTCGACCGCCAAAAGATTCGAGGCGCGGATCGCGTAGTAGGTCACCGTGTAGAAATAGATGTTGGTGAAATCGACGCCTTCCTCGGAGCCATAGAAGATGCGTTCGCGGGCGAGGTAGCCGTGCAGATTCATCTGGCCGAGGCCGATCGCATGGCTCTCGTCATTGCCCTTCTCGATCGAAGGGACTGAGGAGATGTGGCTCATGTCGGAAACAGCACTCAACGCCCGGATCGAGGTCTCGATCGTCTTGCCGAAATCGACCGAATCCATCGCTGCCGCGATGTTCAGCGAGCCGAGATTACAGGAGATGTCCTTGCCGAGATGTTTGTAGGAGAGGTCGTCGTTATATTCGCTCGCCTCACTCACCTGCAGGATTTCCGAGCATAGATTGCTCATCGAAACACGTCCGGCGATCGGGTTTGCCCGGTTCACCGTGTCCTCGAACATGATGTAGGGATAGCCGCTCTCGAACTGGATTTCGGCAAGCACCTGGAAGAATTCGCGTGCCTTGATCTTCTTCTTGGAGATGCGGGCGTCGTCAGCCATCTCGCGGTACTTTTCCGTCACCGAAATCTCGGTGAAGGGCACGCCATAGACGCGCTCCACGTCATAGGGCGAGAACAGGTACATGTCCTCGTTGTTCCTCGCGAGTTCGAAGGTGATATCGGGCACGACGACGCCGAGCGACAGCGTCTTGATGCGGATCTTCTCGTCGGCATTTTCGCGCTTGGTGTCGAGAAAGCGCATGATGTCGGGGTGATGGGCATTGAGATAGACGGCCCCCGCGCCCTGCCGTGCGCCGAGCTGGTTGGCATAGGAAAAACTGTCTTCGAGCAGCTTCATGACAGGGATGATGCCCGAGGACTGGTTCTCGATATGCTTGATCGGCGCGCCTGCCTCGCGGATATTCGTCAGCGACAGCGCCACGCCGCCGCCGCGCTTCGACAATTGCAGCGCCGAATTGATCGACCGGCCGATCGATTCCATATTGTCCTCGACGCGCAGCAGGAAGCAGGAAACCAGTTCGCCGCGCTGCTTCTTACCGGCATTGAGGAAGGTCGGCGTCGCCGGCTGGAAGCGGCCGGAAATGATCTCGTCGACCATGTCGCGGGCAAGGCTCTCGTCGCCGCGCGCCAAGGCCAGGGCCACCATGCAGATGCGGTCCTCATAGCGCTCGAGATAGCGCTTTCCGTCGAAGGTCTTCAGCGTATAGCTGGTGTAATATTTGAAGGCGCCGAGGAAGGTCGGGAAACGGAACTTCTTGGCATAGGCCTGGTCGAACAGATCCCGCACGAAATTGAAGGAATACTGGTCGAGAACCTCCTGCTCGTAATAGCCCTCGGTCACGAGGTAATCGAGCTTTTCCCGGAGATTGTGAAAGAACACCGTGTTCTGGTTCACATGCTGCAGGAAATACTGCTTGGCCGCCATTCGATCCTTGTCGAGCTGGATCCGCCCCTGATCGTCATAGAGGTTCAGCATCGCATTCAGCGCGTGGTAGTCGAGCGTTTCCGCTGCTTTCAAAGGGCGTTCGAGAATTCCCGTGTCCAAAACCGTTCCATTCCGTGTTTGACGTTGGCGACATCCGCTTCTGTGCCCAGCAGTTCGAACCTGTAGAGGTAAGGCACCTGGCACTTCTTTGAGATCACGTCGCCGGCGAGCCCGTATGTTTCGCCGAAATTGCTGTTGCCCGCGGCAATCACGCCGCGGATGTGTCCTCGGTTTTCCGTATCGTTGAGGAAACGGATCACCTGCTTGGGAACGGCGCCCTTGCCGCCGTCGCCGCTATAGGTCGGCACGATCAGCACGAAGGGTTCGCGGATATGGAACGCGTCTGCGCCATTTGGCGGAATGCGCGCCGCGCGCAGTCCGAGCTTGGCGACGAACCGATGGGTGTTCTCGGACCGGCTGGAATAATAGACGATCAGAGCCATCGCCTTTCCTCAGGAAAGTGCGCTGATCATGTCGGGACGGAAGCCGGCCCAATGCTGCTCGCCGGCGATGACGACGGGCGCCTGCATGTAGCCGAGGCTGCGGACCCGATCGAGCGCTTCGGCATTCTGCGAAATATCGACGATGTCATAATCGACGCCCAACCGGTCGAGGGCGCGGTAGGTGGCAGTGCATTGGACGCAGGCAGGCTTGCTGTAGACGGTGATGGTCATGATATTCCTCGTGACGACGCGATTGGGACGCAGGACATCGATCGGAAATCTCGCGATATCCGTCGAAAACACTCTGTATTTTGCAGCGATGCGGCTCGTTCAGCCGCTGGGCGTGATCCGCCCTCTACCTCTAGCGGGTGGCGGCCTGAACTGAGATACTGACATGACTTCACCCCGAAGTGGCTCAATGCGAAGGTTTCGGGGGCGGAGGCTCGGGCCTGCGAAACGCGATGCGGAGATTCCCCGCAGCCATGCAACGCGACCTTCCGGACACCCCGCCCGTGGACGTTTCGTTCGAGGCAGGTCTCCTGGCTCACGGGTCAAAGCACCCTGCCCCAGCCTTCCCGGAGCATCATGCTCCAGTGACCTGAAATCGGACAGTTGCTCGCCGCTTACAGTTGCGGGGGCAGCTCCGGCATTGCCGCGCCATGATGGCGAAACGCACCGTATTCCCGTCTTAGCCGCCGATCCTCACGAATCGACGGAACCTCGAACACTAGATATGGTACGCGAATCGCTGATGACGTCAACAAGTTGTTGTGGCAGCGCAGCAATGGCGGCAGCGAATCGCCGTGACTGTGTATGATGTGGATAACGAAGCGTTAACGGAAAAGCGCTGTGGAGAACCCGTCAGAAAAGAGCCGGCAGAAGCCGGCTCCCCGAAACGACATTCATATTTTTATTCGAAGCAGCCTGAGCGCGTTGATCGTCACCAGCACGGTGGCGCCGGTATCGGCGAGGATCGCTGGCCAGAGCCCGGTAATGCCGGCGATCGTCGTCACCAGAAACACCGCCTTTAGCCCGAGTGCGATGGTGATATTCTGCAGGATGTTGCGCATCGTGCGTTTGGAAAGTTCGATCATCCGCGCCACGTCGCCAACGCGTCCGTGCAGCACGGCGGCATCCGCCGTCTCCAGCGCCACATCGGTGCCGCCGCCCATAGCGATACCGATATCGGCAGCGGCCAGCGCCGGAGCATCGTTGATGCCGTCGCCGATCTTGGCGACGATGAAGCCTTGGCGCTTCAATTCGCCGACGACCCGCTGCTTGTCCTCCGGCATCATCTCGCCGCGCCAGTCGATGCCGAGCATGCCGGCAACGGCTGCTGCCGTCCGCTTGTTGTCGCCGGTCAGCATGATAGCCTTGACGCCTGCTGATTTGAGGGCAGCGAGCCCGGCCTCGGCATCCTGACGCGGCTCGTCGCGCATGGCGATAAGGCCGGCCACAACACCGTTGACGAGCAGCACCGACACGCTCTTGCCCTCGTCGTTCAACGCCGAGATGCGTGCATCCTGTTCAGCACTGAGCGTCCCGCGCTCGCGGGCGGCGGGTGGCGACAAGAGGTCCAGCGTCTCACCACCGACTTTGCCGCTGACGCCCTTGCCCGGCAGCGCTTCCAGCTCGAAGGCCGGCGGCACGGGAACGCCGTCCGCCTTGGCGCGGTTGAGGATCGCCAGCGCCAGCGGATGGCTGGAACCCTGTTCCAGCACCGCCGCGCGCGACAGCACCTGCGCCTCGGTCAGACCAAAGGAAATGATGTCAGTCACCTGAGGCTTGCCTTCCGTCAGCGTGCCTGTTTTGTCGAAGGCGACCATCGTCACCTTGCCGAGCGTCTCCAGCACCGCGCCGCCCTTCATCAGCAGCCCGCGCCGCGCACCGGATGAAAGCGAGGCAGCGATCGCCGCCGGCGTTGAGATGACGAGCGCGCAGGGGCAGCCGATCAAAAGGATCGCAAGGCCCTTATAGACCCATTCGCCCCATGGCCCTGCGAACAGCAGCGGCGGAACGACCGCAACCAGCGCTGCGACCACGACCACGCCGGGCGTGTAATAGCGCGAGAACCGATCGATGAAGCGCTCGGTCGGCGCCTTCGATTCCTGCGCCTCCTCCACCAGCTTGACGACGCGGGCGATGGTATTGTCGGCCGCGGCCGCCGTAACGCGAACCCTAAGCACCGCATCGCCATTCACCGTGCCGGCAAAAACGACGGCATCGACGCCCTTACGCACTGGCGTGCTCTCGCCCGTTACCGGCGCCTCGTCGATCGCGCTCTCGCCTGAGAGGATGATGCCGTCCGCCGAGATCCGATCGCCAGGACGTACCATGATGATGGCCCCGACCGAAAGGCTTTCCGCCGGCACCTCCCGTGTCTGCCCATTGTCTTCGAGCAGCGAGGTCTTCGGCACCAGCGCCGTCAGCGACTGGATGCTTTCGCGCGCCTTGCCCGCTGCCACCCCTTCCAGCAGCTCGCCAACGAGGAACAGGAACACAACGGTCGCCGCCTCTTCGCCGGCATTGATGATAACGGCGCCGACGGCGGCGATCGTCATCAGCATCTCGATCGAAAACGGTGTGCCTGAGAAGGCGGCCATGATGGCGCGCCGCGCGATCGGCACCAGCCCGATCAGCATGGCGACGATGAAGGCGTAGGACGCGATCGCCGGCACGAGATGGCCGACGGTGTAGGCGGCAACGAGTGCTCCACCCGAAAGGATGGTCAGCCGGCCCTTCCTGCTCTGCCACCAGGGACCGGCCATCGGCGCATGATCGTGCCCGTGCAACCCCTCGATTTCCTTCTCGCCATGATCGTGGGGATGGTCATGGCTATGACCTTCATGATCATGTACCGCATGATCGTCGTCATGGCCCGCGTGATCGCCGCAGCCATGTCCATGATCGTGACGATGCTGTGAGCCCTGAGTATGCGCAGGCGCAGCGTTTCCGGCAAGCGGCGCGACGGAATAGCCGAGCCCCGTCACCTTCTTCTCGATCACCTTGAGATCGCTGCTGCCATCGTGCCGCACGGTCATCGTGCCCGCCATCACCGAGACGGAAACATCGGCGACACCCGCCACGCGTCTGACCGCCGTATCGATCTTGGTTGCGCAGGCGGCGCAATCCATGCCGCCAACCCGGTATCGTGTCTCGCTCTCAGCCATCATCCGCTTCCTTGTCAAACAGAAGCATCTCTCCTACATCCTCTAGCGACTAGAGGTGCAAGAGGAAAATCATGAAAAAGATCACCATTGGCGAAGCCGCGCGCCAAAGCGGCGTCAAGGTGCCGACGGTGCGCTATTATGAAAGCATTGGCCTGCTCGCCGCCCCGAGCCGCAGCGAGGGCAACCAGCGCTCCTTCGAGCCCGCCGATATCAGCCGTCTCGCTTTCATCCGCCACGCCCGCGAACTCGGTTTCGAGATCGACGCGATCCGCACGCTGCTCACCCTGCAGGACGATCCTCACCAGTCCTGCGCCTCGGCCGACGCCATCGCCAAGGCCCGCCTCATTGAGGTCGAGCAGCGCATCCGCAGCCTGATGGCGCTGAAGGCCGAGCTGGAAACCATGGTGGAAGGCTGCGGCCACGGCCGCGTCGACCAATGCCGCGTCATCGAAGTGCTCGCCGATCACGGCCAGTGCACGCATCCGCACCACTGATCTCTGCCCTTGCAGGCGATCCGCGCCCGCACCAAAACTGAACGCAGATACAATCGGGCGAAGACATCAATGAACCAGAAGCGGATTGCGATCATCGGCGGCGGCCCGGCGGGTCTCGCGGCTGCCGAACTGCTTTCCCGTTCCGGTCATGCGGTGACGGTCTACGACGCCATGCCGACCTTTGCCCGCAAGTTCCTGCTGGCCGGCAAGTCCGGTCTCAACATTACCCATTCCGAGGATTATGCCCGTTTCACCACGCGCTTCGCCGCGGCTTCCGCCCGCCTGCGCCCCGCTCTTGATGCGTTTACCCCTGATGATATCAGGAATTGGGCAAGCGAGCTCGGGACGGAAACCTTCATCGGCTCGTCCGGCCGGGTTTTTCCGAAGGTGATGAAGGCCTCGCCTTTGCTGCGCGCCTGGCTCAGGCGGCTGGAGGCACAGGGCGCCACGCTGCGCACCCGCCACCGCTGGACCGGTTTTGCCGAAGACGGCTATGTTTTCGAAACGCCCGAAGGGCGCAGCATCGTCCATTGCGACGCGGCCCTGCTCGCGCTCGGCGGCGCAAGCTGGCCGCGCCTCGGCTCCGATGCTGCCTGGGTGCCTTGGCTGGTCGGCAGGGGTGTGGAAATTCACATTTTTCAACCCGCCAATTGCGGCTTCGTCGTCGGATGGAGCGGGAACTTCAGCGAGCGTTTCGCCGGCGAGCCGGTAAAATCGGTCACCGCAACATCCGAGGCCGGCACGTTTCCCGGCGAATTCGTCATCACCGAGAGCGGCATCGAGGGCAGCCTGATCTATGCCCACACCGCCAGCCTCCGCGATCGGCTGCTGATCCACGGCAGCGCTGCCCTGACGCTCGACCTTGCACCCGGCCGCACCATCGACAGGCTGAGCCGCGACCTTGCACGGCAGGACGCCAAATCAAGTTTTTCGAACCGCCTGCGCAAGGGCGCCGGCCTCGACGGCGTCAAGGCGGCGCTGCTGCGCGAACTCGCTCCCGAGCGCGACCGAACCGTTCCGGAGCGTCTCGCCGGCATGATCAAGGCCCTGCCGGTGCCGGTGATCGAAACCCGCCCGATCGCCGAAGCGATCTCCTCGGCCGGCGGCATCCGCTGGAGCAGCATCAACGACAGCTACATGTTGAAGGCACTGCCCGGCACCTTCGTCGCCGGTGAGATGCTCGACTGGGAAGCGCCGACCGGCGGCTATCTCCTCACCGCCTGCCTGGCGACCGGCCGGACGGCAGCCCGTGGTATCGAAGCCTGGTTGCAGCGCTAGGCGCAGGCAGTCATCAGCACCGCGTGAGATCATCCCTCAGTCAGGCCGAGGCCGGACGGAATGTCATGGCGAGCCCATTCATGCAGTAGCGAAGCCCGGTTGGCTTCGGGCCATCATCGAAGACATGGCCGAGATGCCCACCGCAGCGGCTGCAGTGCACGGCGTTGCGCACCATGCCGTAAGTCGTGTCGTTCGTGGTGCCGACGGCTTTTTCGAGCGGCGCCCAGAAGCTCGGCCAGCCGGTGCCGCTGTCGAATTTGGTGGTCGAGGAAAAGAGGTCCTGATCGCAGCCAGCGCAGACGAAATTGCCCTTTCGCTCCTCATGCAGCAAGGCACTGGTGAAGGGCTGTTCCGTCCCCGCCTGGCGCAGGATGACATATTGATCCGGCGTCAGCAGCTTGCGCCATTCCTCGTCGGTGTGGGTCACCGCAAACGTCTCGGCGGCGATCGCCTTGCCGGCTAAGTCCAAGTGAACCGCGAGCGCCCCAAAAGCGGCGCCCGTCAGCAACAATCGTCTGTTCAGCATGGTCGGATCTCCTCGTCTGGCAAACCTTGCTTCTGCAAAGAACTACGAGAAAGAGGGTCTTTTGTTACACCATGGCCACCCAAACACCGAAATGTGATTTCCGTCACTTTCGTCAGGAAGCGCCGCACGCTGACGCCCGCCAGCGCCGGCCGATTGCAAACCAGCCATTTTTCTATCAGAATGTGCTGAAATTCGATGGGAGGAGCCGATGCACGAACACTCAGCGCACGCCGAGCACGTCTACACATCTGCCCAGCGCGATTCTGCGGCGGCGAGTTCCCCTGTCGTCGCCTCATGGCGGCGGTGCATGACCATGCACCAGCTCGCCCCCGAGGACCAGCGGGCTCCACTGCGCCTGACCGACCAGGAATTCCGCCGCGCGCGCGAGCAGTCCGAACAGCTGATTGCCAGCGCCACGGAAGAGCTCGATCGTCTCTTTACCACCGTTGGCAGGGCCGGCTGCTGCCTGCTTCTGACCGACAAGAACGGCATCGCGCTGGAACGCCGGGGCGCTGCCGGAGACGACAAGGAATTCCGCGAACTCGGCCTCTGGACCGGCTCGGTCTGGACCGAGGCCAGCATCGGCACCAACGGCATCGGCACCGCACTTGCCGACGAGCGTGCCGTCGCCATCTTCCGCGATCAGCATTTTTTCAGCTCGAACACCAGCCTCAGCTGCACGACAGCGCCGATCCGCGATCATCGTGGGCAGGTGGCAGCAGCCCTCGACATCTCCGCATGCCGCGAAGACGTCAACGAGATGACGCTGGCGATCCTGACGCAGACCGTGCGCGATGCGGCGATGCGCATCGAACTCAACCTTTTCCGCTCGGCCTTTGCCGGCGCGCGTTTCCTGATGGTCCCGGCCGGAGCCAATTCCGCCACCGCCCTGCTTGCCGTCGACAGGCACGATCTCGTGCTCGGTGCGACGCGCGCCGCCCGCATCGCGTTGCAGTTGGACGACAAGCGCATCGCCGCCGGCATTCCGGCAGCCGATGCCCTGCACGAGGCTGGCGTCTCCCAGCAAGACGAGATGGTCGAGGCGGAAAAGGCGGCCCTGCTTCGGGCGCTGTCGCGTGCAGGCGGCAATGTCTCGCAGGCAGCGATCGCACTCGGCATCAGCCGTGCCACGCTGCACAGGAAGATGAAAAAGCTCGATCTCCACTGATCGGTGTAAAGGTCCCGCTCCTGGAGCAATCGTGACCCGATGCTGTCGCAGGTCTGCGACACTGTGCACTGCGGTATGGAAGACCCGCCCTAGTCCCTCCGCCAAAACATGCTCATTTTCCTCCCACTGGTTCGCTCGGGAACCTGGATCATCAAGGGAGGATGACATGCTTCATCAGAAAATCGTCGAGTCGCCGTTCAAGCTGAAATACGGCAACTATATCGGCGGCGAATGGCGCGAGCCGGTCGAGGGAAAATACTTCGAAAACCTCACGCCCGTTACCGGCGGCAAGCTCTGCGACATTCCCCGCTCCAATGAAAAGGACATTAACCTCGCACTCGACGCCGCTCATGCGGCAAAGGAAAAATGGGGTCGCACCTCGGTTGCCGAGCGCTCCAATATCCTCATGAAGATCGCCCAGCGCATGGAAGACAAGCTTGAATTGCTCGCCCAGGCTGAGACCTGGGACAATGGCAAGCCGATCCGTGAAACCATGGCGGCCGACATTCCGCTGGCGATCGACCATTTCCGTTATTTCGCCTCCTGCATTCGCGCCCAGGAAGGTTCGATCGGCGAGATTGACCACGACACTGTCGCCTATCACTTCCATGAGCCGCTCGGCGTCGTCGGCCAGATCATTCCGTGGAACTTCCCGATCCTGATGGCCACCTGGAAGCTGGCGCCCGCACTTGCCGCCGGCAATTGCGTCGTACTGAAACCCGCCGAGCAGACCCCGGCCTCGATCCTGGTCTGGGCTGAACTCGTCGGCGATCTCCTGCCGGCAGGGGTCCTCAACATCGTCAACGGTTTCGGCCTCGAAGCCGGCAAGCCGCTGGCGACCAGCCCGCGCGTCGCTAAGATCGCCTTCACCGGCGAGACGACGACAGGCCGGCTTATCATGCAATATGCCAGCCAGAACCTCATTCCGGTGACGCTGGAGCTCGGCGGCAAATCGCCGAACATCTTCTTCGCCGACGTGATGGCGGAAGACGACGACTTCCTCGACAAGGCGCTCGAAGGCTTTGCGATGTTTGCCTTGAACCAGGGCGAAGTCTGCACCTGCCCGAGCCGCGCCCTCGTCCAGGAATCGATCTACGACCGCTTCATGGAAAAGGCCGTCAAACGCGTCGAGGCGATCAAGCAGGGCAACCCGCTCGACACCGCGACGATGATCGGCGCCCAGGCCTCGACGGAGCAGTTGGAAAAGATCCTCGCCTATCTCGATATCGGCAAGCAGGAAGGCGCGGAAGTGCTGACCGGCGGCTCGCGCAACGATCTCGGCGGCGAACTGGCGAATGGCTATTATGTCAAGCCGACGATCTTCAAGGGTCACAACAAGATGCGTGTGTTCCAGGAGGAGATCTTCGGACCGGTGGTTTCGGTCACGACCTTCAAGAACGAGAAGGAAGCGCTCGAAATCGCCAACGACACGCTCTACGGTCTCGGCGCCGGTGTCTGGAGCCGCGACGCCAATCGCTGCTACCGTTTCGGCCGCGAGATCCAGGCCGGTCGCGTCTGGACCAACTGCTACCACGCCTACCCTGCCCATGCCGCCTTCGGCGGCTACAAGCAGTCGGGCATCGGCCGTGAGACCCATAAGATGATGCTCGACCACTACCAGCAGACCAAGAACATGCTGGTGAGCTACAGCCCGAAGGCACTCGGCTTCTTCTGAGATGCTTCGGTATGGCGGGAGGGAGTGTCACAACCCCTCCCCAACCCCTCCCCACAGGGGGAGGGGCTTAACCGTTGAACTGCCTCGTTCTAAAAACGTATCTTCTTGCCGAAACTTCAGCGAGGTGAGCTGTCGGAGCGGCATTATAAGTCCCTCCCCTTGTGGGGAGGGGTTGGGGAGGGGATTTCTCTCCCGAAACTCCGGAGGAAGAACAATGGAAACCACCCTCAACGGCGAACTGCGTGTTCTCGCAACCGACGCCGCCCTCGATTTGATCGCAGAAATCAAGCGGGATCATCCCGATATCCTCTTCCACCAGTCCGGCGGCTGCTGCGACGGCTCCTCGCCGATGTGTTATCCGGCTAATGAATTCATGATCGGCGACAGCGACGTCAAGCTCGGCGAGATCGGCGGCGTACCGGTCTATATCATCGCCAGCCAGTTCGAGGCCTGGAAGCATACGCAGCTGATCATCGACGTCGTGCCGGGCCGCGGCGGCATGTTCTCGCTGGACAATGGCCGCGAGAAACGCTTCCTCACTCGTTCCCGCCTCTTCGGCGGCGGCGAGGCCTGCGCAGTGCCTGATGTGAAGGTCAGGGCGATCTGATGCTCTCGCCCGTCGGGTGGGAATTTCGCCTGTAGTATTCCCATAGTACCTGCTCGCAGCAGCTCTTTGCTAATCTCCGCCTGTTGGTTTCAAAGGGAGGAAACGATGCCAGCCTCAAAGATCCTGATGATCACGGGTGATTTCACCGAAGATTACGAAACGATGGTGCCGTTCCAGACGCTGCTCGCCTGCGGCTACACGGTCGATGCCGTCTGCCCCGGCAAGAAGGCCGGCGACACCGTCGCCACCGCCATCCACGATTTCGAAGGCGACCAGACTTATTCCGAAAAACGCGGTCATAATTTCGCGCTGAACGCCACTTTCGACAGCGTGCGCGCCGAAGATTACGACGCCCTCGTCATCCCCGGCGGCCGTGCGCCCGAATATCTTCGCCTCAACGCCGACGTCATCAAATTCGTCCGGCACTTCTTCGACGCCGGAAAACCCGTTGCCGCCATCTGCCACGGCGCGCAATTGCTTGCCGCCGCCGGCGTTTTGAAGGGCCGCACCTGCTCCGCCTATCCCGCCTGCCGGCCGGAAGTCGAGCTTGCCGGCGGCATTTATGCCGACATATCAATCAGCGATGCAGTCTCGGACGGCAATCTGGTCACGGCGCCCGCCTGGCCGGCGCATCCGTCGTGGCTGCGCCAGTTCATGGCCGTGCTCGATGCCGCAGCACTGCTCGAAACCAACGCCGCCTGAGGCGGGCGGCACCGGGGAGGACGATATGTGTGAACTCTTCATCAAGGCGGATGCTCGGCTCTGGGAAAGCGCCACCCGGTCGCTGCGCATCGACGGCATGGTCACCAGCGTCAGGCTGGAGAATTTCTTTTGGGCGAAGCTCGAGGAGATCGCCCGGCGCGACGGCATGAATGTCGTCCAACTGATCACCCGGCTGCATCATGAATCGATCGATGCCGGCCACGATCTCGGCAACTTCACGTCCTTCCTGCGGGTCTGCTGCGCTCGCTATCTCGACCTGCAGCTCACCGGCGACATCCCGGCCGATGTCACCCATCCGATCTCAGGCCTCGACGCGCCTGTCATCCTCGACCGCGAACGGGCGAAATATCACTGAGATCAGCTCCGACAGACGATCAAAGACGAACGGCCCGCGGATAGCGCCGCGGGCCGTTTCGCAAACATCTGACCTTGTCTTGGGCAGGGGCTTGCGCTGCCGCGCAGCCTGGATCAACAATGCGCGGCACCGTCCAGCGCGGGCACCGTCAGGAGATCGATTGCCATGAAAGACCAGAAAGCCGTGATCGTCACGGGAGCCGGCGGCAACCTCGGCAGCGCCGTTGTCCGCGAGCTTGCCAACGCCGGCGCAAAACTCGTCTGCATGAACCGTTCGAGCCATGAACTGGAGGCTTTGGCCGGCGATCTTCCTGCCTCCACCGAGTTTCTGTCGATCGCGGGAACGGATCTCACTGATTATGCTTCCTGCGCCGCCGCTGTCGCTCGGGCCGTCAAGCGCTTTGGCGGCGTCAGCGCGTTGGTCAACACCGTCGGTGGTTTCCAGATGGGGCCGGTCGGGCCGGAGGCGCCCGCGCAGTGGGAGACGATGATGACCGCAAACGCCCGCACTGCCCTGACGATCAGCGCCGCGGTTCTCCCGACGATGAAGGCGGCCGGCTACGGCCGCATCGTTCATATCGCCGCCGCGCCCGGCCTGAAGGCCGGTGCGAAGCAGGCCGCTTACGCCGCCTCGAAAGCCGCCGTCATTCGGCTGACCGAGGCGATCGCTGCCGAATGCCGCGACGACCGCATCACCGCCAACTGCATCCTGCCCGGCACGATCGACACGCCTGAGAACCGCGCAGCCATGCCCGATGCGAAGACGGACGGCTGGGTATCGCCGCAATCGATCGCCCGCCTCATCGCCTTCCTGATTTCGCCGGCCGCAGCCGTCGTCACCGGCGCGGCAATCCCGGCGACCGGCCGCGAATAGCGGGTGACGTGGCGTGATCGGTCGCCCGCGACTGCTCCTTTGTCGAGATCCGTGGGTGATGACACGACAGAGACCTGCAAGTTTTATTCAGTGACACACGATCTGGCTTGAGCTTCGGTTCGCCTTGAGGCAGCCTCGTCTCTGCCTGCTCATGGGACGGGCAGGAGAACAGCGGGCGGACACCATGGTGTTGATGATCGCATTGCGGCGGCATTTGCCAGAAGGCGGATGGTTTCGATGACGGAGGGTCCGGCATTGCGCGCCGTCGGCGCAACCAGCCTGATGCGCGAGGAATGGTTCCTAGGCGTCAGCGTCGCGACGAGCCTGGCGTTTCTTGCCTTCCAGGAACAGCTCTTCGGCCGGCTTGCCGATCCGCTTTGGTTCACTGTCGTTTTCGCGTGGCTGTTCGCCGCCGTCCTTGGCTCCGCTCTGTCGGTTGTCCGGCATGCGGATCATTTGGCTGAGCGGCTGAAGGAGCCCTACGGCACGCTCATTCTGACGCTTGCCATCACCTCGATCGAGGTGATGGCAATATCAGCCGTCATGCTTCACGGCGAGAACAATCCGACGCTTGCGCGCGACACCCTGTTCGCAGTCGTCATGATCATCCTGAACGGCATGGTCGGCCTGTCCTTGCTGCTGGGCGCATGGCGGCGACCGGAACAGCAGCATAACCTGCAGGGCGCCAACGCCTATCTGGGTGTCATCGTTCCGCTGGCAACCCTGAGCCTGGTGATGCCGACATTTCTTGCAGGCCCGGACGGACAGCATCCATCCGCACCGAGACAACTGATACTGGGCATAATATCGGTCGGCCTTTACACTACGTTTCTGCTTCTTCAGGCGGGCCGCCATCGGGATTATTTCACTGACGACAGCAACCTTCACGAGCCTGTCAGCGAACGTGTCCCTCGCCATCGACCGGTCTGGCCTCATGCCATTTTGCTTTTCGCCCATATGGGTCCGGTCGTCTTTCTAGTCGAACAGCTTGCCCGACCGATCGATTACATTATCGAAACCCTGCACGCTCCAACGGCATTTGGCGGTGTTGTCATGGCCATTCTGGTCGCGACGCCTGAGGCAATCAGCGCCGTGCGTGCGTCCATCGCCAATAATCTTCAGCGCTCCGTCAACATTTTCCTTGGTTCGGTGCTGTCGACGATCGGGCTGACCGTACCGGCAATGCTTGTTGTCAGTCAGCTCTACGGACACCCCGTGACACTCGGCCTGGAGCATGGAGATCTGGTGATGCTCCTGCTCACTCTTGCCGTCAGCATCATCACCTTTGCCAGCGGCCGCACGCACCTCATGCAAGGCGCTGTCCATCTGGTGCTTTTCCTGGCTTACATGTTGCTGATTTTCCAGCAATGAAACCCGCTCGATGGCGGCCGCGCAAGATCAGGAAAGTAAAGAGTTCCGCGCTTGGTCTGTCTTCCGCTATGATTACGGGAGCTATTGCACAGCTTGCAAGCAATCACGGTGGCTGCAGGACCTACGCGGCGATACGGAGATGGGACTTGGGCTCACTGTTGGTTGGCGGGCTGGTATTTGTTTTTCTGTCGATGGCGACGTCGATAGGATTGATCGTGCGCGGACGCTTGCCGGATCACCATCTCAATGCAGAATCCAAGGACGTCATCAGGCTGGCGACCGCGGTGGTGGGAACGCTATCGGCTCTGGCGCTCGGCCTTCTGATCGCATCCGCCAAGTCATCCTATGACAACGCCGAAGTGGAAATGAGAACGGCGGCGGCACGGGTACTCCTGCTTGACCGCGTCATGGCGCAATACGGGCCGGAAACCGACAAGGCGCGTCAATTGCTGCGTGAACTCATCGAGAAACGGCTGAGCCGTGGCTGGACTGCCGAGACCACCGACGAGACATCCGGCAAGGCGCCGGGGGAATATCAGGACATCGAGGCGGTTCAGGCCGACCTTCGATCCCTGGCGCCGAGGGATGCCGTGCAGCACTCTCTCCAGGCGCGTGCGCTGGAAGTGAGCGGCATGTTGGCCGAGACCCACTGGCTGTTGGTCGAATCCGGCAAAGAGGGCTTGCCCTGGGCCTTCCTCACCGTTCTCGTCTGTTGGCTTTCGCTGCTCTTTGCGACCTTCGGGCTGCAGGCCCCGGCCAATCCGACGGTGCTGTCAATTCTGCTCGTCTGCGCCCTATCGGTCGCCGGCGCCATCTTCCTGGTTTCGGACATGGCCAACCCATATGTCGGGCTGATCCGTGTTTCGGATGCACCATTACAGTTTGCCATCGAGCGGCTCGGGAAACCGTAGCCGCATCATGGCATCCGTCGAGGATGAGCTCACAGTTTAATTGTGCACCAGCAGCTATTGCAATTTTTAGCAATGCCGCGACATAATATCGCATGCCCGGAACTTTTCGGAGAGGGGTCGTCTCCGCCGAGGCACGCATGAAGACTACAGCGCCGCGCGTCTTTTCAGACGCGCAAAGGACGTTGTATGCCTTTGAAATAGCTCGTAAAACATCGGGGCGGCGGCAATGCGTGTGAGATTGTATCAGGGTCTGCACCTGTCCGTGATGCTTGCCGGTATGGCAATTCTCGCTGGCTGTGAGGAAAGTGGCAATAATTACGTTGCCCCTCCTCCACCTCCGGTTCGTGTCGCCCAGCCGGTCCAGCAACCGGTGACGCTCTATTTCGAACTCACCGGCAACACGGCGCCGCTCAACTCCGTCGATATCGAGGCGCGCGTCCAAGGCTACGTCCAATCGATCGACTACCAGGACGGCATGACGGTGATGAAGGGAACCAAGCTCTTCGGAATTGAGCGCAACACTTATCAGGCGCAACTGGATCAGGCGAAGGCATCACTCGCCTCGCAACAGGCGTCTCAGGTCGGCGCGCAGCAGGAATACGACCGGCAGCTCAATCTGTCGAAGCAACAGGTCACCACCCAGACCGCGGTTGACAGCGCCAAGGCGACGCTCGACGAGGCGAATGCATCCATCCTCAATGCCCAGGCCAATCTCGATCTTGCGACGATCAACCTCGGATATACGGAGGTGCTTGCCCCGTTCGACGGCACCGTCACCGATCATCTCGTCGATATCGGCGCGCTTGTCGGCGTATCCGGTCCCACCAAACTCGCCAGCATCGTTCAGACCGATCCGCTTTATGCCTATTTCAACGTCAGCGAAACTCAGGTGCTGATGATCAAGGAAACCCTGGCAAGGCAGGGGCGTACCTTCAAGCAGACGGATCTTCCGAGCATTCCGGCAGAACTCGGCCTGCAGACCGAGGAAGGCTACCCGCATAAGGGACATCTCGACTATGTCTCACCGCAGCTCGATGCCTCTACAGGCACGCTTCAGGTGCGCGCCCTGTTCGACAACAAGGACCACGCCATGCTGCCTGGTCTCTTCGTGCGCGTCCGGGTGCCGGTCGGCCACAACGACAAGGCTCTGCTGGTGCGCGACGACGCCGTCGGGACAAACCAGCTGGGCAGCTACCTGCTCGTTCTCGGCAAGGACGACGTCGTCGAACAGAAACAGGTCAAGACCGGCCAGCGCGAAGGTGCGCTCCGTGTCATCGATTCCGGCCTCGATCCCGCCGACTGGGTCGTAACCCAAGGTATCCAGCAGGCCATCCCCGGCAGCAAGGTCACGCCCGAGAAGATGGAAATGAATCCACCGGCAGCTGCCGCCGGCGATGCCAAGGCCAAGACCACCACGCAATGAACCCGCCGCCATGCTTCATCTGAACGTCTAAGGACAACAGCATGATCTCGCGTTTCTTCATCGAGCGACCGATACTCGCCAATGTTCTGGCGTTGGTTTTCGTGCTCATCGGCGCGGTGGCCCTGTTCCAGCTGCCTGTGGCGCAATATCCGAATGTCGTCCCGCCGACGGTGCAGGTAACGACACGCTTTCCGGGCGCCAGCGCCCAGACCCTCGTCGACACCGTCGCGCTGCCGATCGAGCAGCAGGTCAACGGCGTGCAGGACATGCTCTATATGCAGTCGACGAGCGCCAGCGACGGCACCTATTCCCTGACCGTGACCTTTGCCATCGGAACGGATCCGGACCAGGCGCAGGTTCTGGTGCAAAACCGCGTCGCCATAGCGATGTCATCGCTTCCCGAAGCGGTGCAGCTTCAGGGCGTGACGACGCAAAAGAAATCGACGGCGATCCTCGGCTTCGTCAGCCTGACCTCGCCCGACAGTCGCTATGACAGCCTGTTCCTGTCGAACTACGCCGTCATCAATCTGCAGAATGAACTCGCCCGCCTGCCGGGTGTCGGCAACGTCACAGTATTCGGTGCCGGCCAGTATGCCATGCGCATCTGGATGGATCCGAACCTGCTGCAGGCGCGCGGCCTGACGCCGCAGGATGTGGTCAGCGTCGTGCAGCAGCAAAGCCAGGAGGTTGCCGCCGGCCAGATCGGCATTCCGCCGGTGCCGAAGGGGCAGGTCTTCCAATACACGCTGAACGTCAATGGCCGATTGAACGAGGCGGCCGACTACGAAAACATCGTCGTCAAGGTCGAGAGCGGACAGGGTGGCCGCATTACGCGCATCCGCGATATCGGCCGCGTCGAACTCGGCGCCCAGACCTACAGCCAGTCCTTCATGCAAAACGGCCGGCCGGCAGCCGGTATCGGCATTTTCCAGCTGCCGGAGGCGAATGCCATTGCGGTGGCGCAGGCGGTGAACACAAAAATGCAGGAGCTCTCGAAGAGCTTCCCGCCGGGCCTCGAATATCACGTGCCGTTCGACACGACGAAATTCGTCGAGGCTTCCATCGACGAAGTTTACGTCACCTTGATCGAGGCCGGCGTTCTCGTTCTCATCGTCATTCTCGTTTTCCTGCAGGATTGGCGGGCGATGCTCGTGCCGGCGACCACAGTTCCGGTCACCATCATCGGCGCCTTCGCGGCCATGGCGGCACTGGGTTTCACCGTCAACCTGTCGACACTGTTTGCCATCGTTCTCGCCATCGGCATCGTCGTCGATGATGCCATTGTCATCGTTGAAGGTGTCGCCCGACACATCGAAGCGGGCATGTCCGGCCGAAAGGCGGCCGAAAAGGCGATGGAGGAACTGCTCGGCCCGGTCATCGGCATCACGCTGGTGCTGATGGCGGTTTTCATTCCGGCTGCCTTCCTGCCCGGCCTGACCGGACAGCTCTATCGGCAGTTCGCCCTCGTCATCGCCGCCACGGCGCTGATCAGCGCCATCAATGCCGTCACGCTGAAACCGACGCAATGCGCCCTTTGGCTACGCCCGCCGGTCCCGCCCGAGAAACGCAACATCTTCTATCGCGGCTTCAACAGGGTCTACGACAGGGGTGAACGCAGCTATGCAGGGCTGATCGGATCGATGACCCGCCGCAGCGGCATCATGGTCATAGCAGCACTCGCGCTGATCGGTGTCGCCGTCTGGGGGCTCGCCCGTCTGCCGACTGCGTTTCTGCCCATCGAGGATCAAGGCTATGTTTTGATCAGTGCGCAGCTGCCCGACGGCGCATCGAAGGAGCGCACCGACGCGGTGATGGAAGAGGTCGGCAAGATCGCCGAAGCCACACCTGGCGTCGACCAGGTGCTGACCATCAGCGGCATCTCCGTTCTCGACAACAATGCCAGCCTGCAGAATGCCGGCGTCGCCTATGTCGTGCTGAAGGATTGGGACGAGCGCGGCAAGCAAAAGGGGCAGGATCTGCTGTCGATCTACCAGCATTTGAACGGCGCGCTGCAAAGCGTGCTCGCCGCCAAGACGCTGGTGGTGGTACCGCCTCCGATCCAGGGCGTCGGCAATGCCAGCGGCTTTACCATGCAGGTCGAGATCAGGAACGGCATTTCCGACTACCCGCTGCTGCAATCGCTTGCCGACACAATCGTCAAGAACGGCAGTGCCCAATCGTCGCTGCAAAGGCTGAGCACGCCTTTTCGTTCGAACGTGCCGCAACTTGCCGTTTCCGTCGATCGGATCAAGGCGGAGACACTGGGAATTACGGTGGGCCAGGTCTTCTCCGCTCTCTCCGGCTATGTCGGATCGAGCTATGTCACCCAGTTCAACAAATTTGGCCGCACCTTCCAGGTCTATGCGCAAGCCGCTTCCGATTTCCGGGTCAGCGCCGAAGATATCCGCAACCTGAAGGTCAAGGCCGGCGATGGGACGATGGTTCCGCTCGGCACGGTCGTCGATGTCAGGACGACACAAGGCCCCTCCCTGATCAGCCTCTACAATCTCTACCCGTCCGCAACGATCGTTGGCGGGCCTGCCGCCGGCTTCAGTTCCGGCCAGTCTCTCGACGTCATGGAGCAGATTGCCGATCAGACACTGCCGCCGGGCACAGGCTTCGAATGGACGGCGCTGTCCTATCAGGAGAAGGCCGTGGGCGGGCAGATCTATTTCATCTTCGCGCTTGCCATGCTCCTCGTCTATTTCGTGCTCGCGGGCCAATATGAAAGCTGGATCTTGCCGCTCGCGGTCCTTCTCGCCGTGCCGCTTGCTCTCCTCGGCACGGTGGCAGCGCTTATGGCAGCCGGCGTTGCCAACAACCTCTATACGCAGATCGGCCTTATCCTGCTGATCGCGCTTGCATCGAAGAATGCCATCCTCATCGTCGAATACGCTAGGGAAAGGCGGGCGGAAGGCATGGAAATACTGGATGCGGCCGTCGAGGCCGCCCGCTTGCGTTTCCGGCCAATTCTGATGACGTCCTTCGCCTTTATCCTCGGCGTCCTGCCGCTCGTGTTGGCGACGGGCGCCGGCGCATCCGCCCGCAAATCGATCGGCATATCGGTTTTCAGCGGCATGATCGCCTCGACCTGCCTCGCCGTGCTCTTCGTACCCTCCTTCTACGTCGTGCTACAGCGCCTCGAAGAATATTGGAAAGGACGCACAAAGACCGCAGGCCTGGCGTAAACGGAGATATCGAAGGTTCAGTAAGGCTGTCGCAACGGCCTTTCGCGCGATCACCTACGGTTTCGCGCGGAAGCAGGTTGCCGTTGGGGCGCTTCACAGCGGAGGTTCGAACAGACCCTATAGTCCCGAGGTCAGCACCCTATGACAGGCAGGCGACACGCGTTGCAGATTGTC
The DNA here is from genome assembly GCF_057653695.1 of Rhizobium sp. SRDI943. NCBI lineage: Bacteria > Pseudomonadati > Pseudomonadota > Alphaproteobacteria > Hyphomicrobiales > Rhizobiaceae > Rhizobium > Rhizobium sp. SRDI943. The sequence continues at coordinate 3,902,772 of NZ_CM172787.1, forward strand.
CCGCAGGCAAGCCATAGCCCGCCCTCCGCCCAAAGGCACCATGCGACATAGTGCCTGAAAATCCGATCCGCAGGTTTCGCGCAGGATCATCAGTTCCTCGCGCGGCGAGAAGGCCGGCATCACGGCCCGAGGAGCAGGCGTGGTCGCAACCGTCGCCGCGGCACCGCCGCTGGCCGGGGTTGATCCGGCTGATCCTCCCCCCGCTGATCCTCCCAAGGCCGCAACGGCTTGCTGACACGGCGCCGATAGAGCGGCATTGTGCTGCTGCAAGCAGCTGAGTGCCTCGGTGCCGCCCGGCGTGACGCCGGAGCATTGCGCCATGAAATCGCGTTGGCAGGCCGATTTGACGGCGTTGCGCTGCGCCTGCGTCGGCTGATGCGCCGGTGCGCCCGTCGCCGGCGCCGGGCTGGTCGCCCCAGTGGTTGCGGGCGCCGCCGGGGCCGGCTCCGCGGATGTCGACTTGGGTTTGCTTATCGCCGACACCGCCTTCCGGCAACCGGCCGAAAGCGTGGCGCTATGCTGCTGCAGACAAGTGAGCGCCTCGATACCGCCCGGCGTCACCCCTGAACATTGCGCTATGAAATCGGAGCGGCATTCCGCCCTGATCGCATTGCGCTGCTCTTCAGTCGGCGCCTGCGCGGAAGCGACACCGGCAAAGAGCACCACTGCAAAGAGCGCTGGCAATCCCGAGATAGTAAACGGAAGACGACCCCTACCATACGGAGTCGTCAATAGAGACGATGCCCTCTTTCGCATTATTCCTCCCCCTATAAATATTTAATCTACTTCATGAAATCGAACGCCCTGCTGAATAGGATAATAAACGCCCGCCAATTGGAGGGACGTTGCTTGCCGCTGTGAAAATATTAAAACGCCGGCTCCACGTATATTAGAATATTGTTATCTTAGCAACTATCGTGCGCCTGAAAACTGATCAAGGAAAACGTATCACTCATCAGCCTGCTGATCGGAGACCATGCATCTCAAAGCAAGTTAACAGGTTCTGCGACTACATGCTGCCGTCATGCCGCAGCCTCGTACCCTCTTGAAGCCGGGCTCTCGTGGCCTTCAAGCCGAAAGCGTGCAATCATCTCGGTGAGTGCAAGCGCCTCGGACGATAGCTGTCGGGTGGCAGCATTCGTCTCTTCCACCATCGCCGCATTTTGCTGCGTCATACGATCAATATCGTTGACCGATGCGTTGATCGAATGGAGTGTCGTTGCCTGATCGCGGCTTGACGAGGCGATGAGCTCGATATGGCCGACGATGTGGACGATCTCGCTGGAAATCTCCATCAGCGCATCGCCGGTGCGGCCGACGAATTCGGAGCCGGACGCAACCTCTCGGACGGAATTGTTGATGAGCTCGCCGATTTCCTTGGCGGCGCGCGCCGATCGCTGCGCCAGTTCCCGCACCTCCTGCGCCACGACAGCAAAGCCCTTGCCGGCCTCACCCGCTCTTGCCGCCTCGACTCCCGCGTTTAGGGCCAAGAGATTGGTCTGGAAAGCGATGGAGTCGATGGCGCTGACAATCTGAACGATCTTGCCCGACGCGTCCTCAATCCGTCCCATGGCCGAAACCGCGTTTTGGACCACTGAAGCCGAGGCGTCGGCGCCCTGTTTGGCACGTTGGACAAGCGTAAGCGCTGCTGCTGCCCGTCCTGAAGAGGTGTTGACGGCGGAAGAAATCTCCTCCACTGCCGCTGCGGTTTCCTCAAGTGCGGCCGCCTGCTTTTCCGTTCGACTGGCCAGGTCATCAACGGCTTCCGCCATCTGGCGGCCATTGTCGCTGATGAGGGAAGACGTCTCGCGGATATCGCAGAGCGTCCCCCTGAGACCCGCGACCGACATGTTGAAATCGGTGCGGATCCGGTCGAGTTCGGAGGCAAAGGGCGTATCGATCGAAAAATTCAACTCCCCGCGCGACAGCCGCGTGAGCCCTTCTGCAAGCGCCTCGATTGCGGCGTCAACCTGGACCTTGGCGCTACGTCGCTCGAGTTCGTTGCGGGCGCGCTCAAATTCCGCATCGCTACGCGCGATCTCGGCCTGTTGTTCCATTTCGACATTCGACAGCGCATTTTGTTTGAAGACGGAAAGCGCACGAGCCATTTCCCCGATCTCGTCGCCCCGTGCCTCGCCGGTGATTGCGGTATCGAGCCTTCCCTCTGCGATCTTGCGCATCGCTGCGGTAATCTGGGTGATCGGTCCCTTTAGGGTGACGACCAGCGCGGCACCCGCGGTCATAGCGATCAGGATGCCAAACACAATCGCGCCGCCGGATATCCTATTGGCCTGTTGACGATCCTGCCCAGCATTTTGCCTCTGCGTCTCGGCGAATTGAGCGAGCAGGTTCCAGGTGTTGTCGATCTGTCCCGCAACGCTGTCAAATTCAGCCAGCTTGCGCGCCGCACCTTCGGAGAGCGCTGCCGCGTTTGCCGCAAGCAGGTCGAGGACGGGTTGAGCCTTCTTCGGAATTTCGGCAAAGACGGGGTCGTCGTTCACCACGCCGGCGAGACGGCCGAGCTCGGTCTGATACATGTAGATCGACTGCTGGACTTTCTTCACTCGCGCGTCGTCTGGATTGCCGGCGAGTTCGGCGAAGCCGACGCGGATCTCATTATTGCTGTTAACGATGGCGCGCAGTGCGTTGCCGACATTCGTCGCCTGCGAGATATCCTTGTCCGACGTGGCAAGCGCAAGCACGGAGGTCCGCATCAGATCGTCGCCAATCGTCTTGAGACTGTCACCAGTTGCAGCAAGATTGGCGACGGCGGTATCCGTTGCTGGGACATCCAAAGTGTCAGGCGACACCTTCGAAGCGTTGGCGATGGCATCCACAGCCGCGGCATACTGTGCGGCGAGGGCTTCGGTCGCTACAGCAGGCGAAAGCTGCTCCTTTGCCTTTTGCAAATCGGGCCCATATTTGGCTAGCAGGCCAACTTTGTCAGCCGGCGTCGTCGCATTCGTATAGTCATTGCGAAGTTTTGTCGCGATACTCGCGGCGGCGCTGATGGAGACGGAATTATTTAGACCGCCCTTGTTGGCATTTTCCAGCTTTTTCGCGCCGGCCATCAGCATGAACGAGCGCTTGCCAACCTGCCCTTGGAGGTCAAGAAGTGCCGCGGAAGCAGCGTCCACATCACTGAGAATTTTCTGCTGTCCCGTTTCGATTTGCCAGATCGCTTCGATCTTTTGCGGGATGATTTGCGACTGATCAAGCGCCCGGTCAAGAAGCCCCACATCGGTCGTCGGCCTTAGCCTCTCGATCGTCTGCTTCAGGTTTGCCAGTTGCTCACGGGCGTCCGCAAGCGCTGTGTCTCGGGCTTCCTGCGACGGTTTCATCAGAAAGCCGGTCATGCTGGAAGAAACATGTTTGAACCCGTTCAGGGATTGCAAAACATGGTTGGAGATCTCCATCCGTCCCTCGAGAAGGCTGGACGCGTAGTATCCCGTCAGCCCCACTGCGCATAGGCTAAAGACGAATGGCGCCAATAGTACGAGCACCTTCGTCTGAATGCGAACCCGCGACATCAAACCACTTACCACGACCGCATCCCCACCACCGATTGGAGCTAAGCTGTCATTCTTTGTTTAAGAACCGATAAATGGGTTGATCCGAAGGCTATGCACGCTTCACCTATCGGGGCGAAGGCATGGTTCATCCTACCGGTAAGCAAAAACGCAAAAAGCCCGCACGAGGCGGGCTTTTGCGTATTATTGGGAATTTGGTTTCGGTTTGAGGCTTTGCCCCGTTGGGTCTTAAACAGTTCAGTGGACTGTTTTATCGGGCGGGCCCGATCGACCGCTCACCCTTCAGGTTATGGTGAGCTCTGCGAACGAGGAGCTACCATCGCCAGGGAAAGCGAAGCTTTTCCGCCAGCGATAAGAAGGTAGATGCTGATCTTTAAGAGGAAGGATTTGGTTTCGGGGGCAGGCTTTGTAGTTTTCTGTCCCGCTGCGTCGGCTTTGCCTTCTTGCGGGCACCTGAAGAGGCGTCAACTCCTCGATCCGTTACCAGATACGACAAAGCCCGCACGGGGCGGGCTTTTGCGGGGGCAGGATTTGAACCTGCGGCCTTCAGGTTATGAGCCTGACGAGCTACCGGGCTGCTCCACCCCGCGCCAGCGCAAATCCGTGGGATTTGCTGATGTATTGTAACACAAAAGGCCGCTTGCGAGCGGCCCTTTGTTTCGGCATGGGCCGTAGAGTTTGTGATGAGAAGATTGTTTTACATCAGTTGCGTTTTGCAGACCTGGCAGCGACCTACTCTCCCGCGTCTTAAGACGAAGTACCATGGGCGCAGGGGCGTTTCACGGCCGTGTTCGGAAAGGGAACGGGTGCAGCCACCCCGCCATAACCACCAGGTCGGCAAAGCGCAACTATATGTTTTGAGAAGCTGGTGAAGTGCTATGACTTCGTTTTTGAACACGTTTTAGAGCTCCAACCGGACGAACACTTCGTGTTCGCCGGGACCGGGCAAAGGCTGGCGCCTTCGCCTTGTCAGGACGACCGCTTTGCGGTCGCCTTGAGATGAGCATAGTCAATGAGAACGATCAAGCCAATCGAGCTATTAGTACCGGTAAGCTTCATGCGTTGCCGCACTTCCACACCCGGCCTATCAACGTGGTCGTCTTCCACGGCTCTGATAGGGAATACTCGTTTTCAGGTGGGTTTCCCGCTTAGATGCCTTCAGCGGTTATCCCGTCCATATGTAGCTACCCTGCTATGCCCTTGGCAGGACAACAGGTCCACCAGAGATATGTCCATCCCGGTCCTCTCGTACTAGGGACAGATCCTGTCAATATTCCTACACCCACGGCAGATAGGGACCGAACTGTCTCACGACGTTCTGAACCCAGCTCACGTACCGCTTTAATTGGCGAACAGCCAAACCCTTGGGACCTGCTCCAGCCCCAGGATGCGATGAGCCGACATCGAGGTGCCAAACAACCCCGTCGATATGGACTCTTGGGGGTCATCAGCCTGTTATCCCCGGCGTACCTTTTATCCGTTGAGCGATGGCCCTTCCACGCGGGACCACCGGATCACTATGACCGACTTTCGTCTCTGCTCGACTTGTCAGTCTCGCAGTCAGGCGGGCTTATGCCATTGCACTCGACGACCGATTTCCGACCGGTCTGAGCCCACCATCGCGCGCCTCCGTTACTCTTTCGGAGGCGACCGCCCCAGTCAAACTACCCACCATACACTGTCCCGGACCCGGATGACGGGCCGCGGTTAGACATCCATGACGATAAGGGTGGTATTTCAAGGATGGCTCCACGGAAACTGGCGTCCCCGCTTCAAAGCCTACCACCTATCCTACACATGCCGACACGAATGCCAGTGTAAAGCTATAGTAAAGGTGCACGGGGTCTTTCCGTCTGACCGCAGGAACCCCGCATCTTCACGGGGAATTCAATTTCACTGAGTCTATGTTGGAGACAGCGGGGAAGTCGTTACGCCATTCGTGCAGGTCGGAACTTACCCGACAAGGAATTTCGCTACCTTAGGACCGTTATAGTTACGGCCGCCGTTTACTGGGGCTTCGATTCAAAGCTTGCACCTCTCCTCTTAACCTTCCAGCACCGGGCAGGCGTCAGACCCTATACGTCGTCTTGCGACTTCGCAGAGCCCTGTGTTTTTGATAAACAGTCGCTACCCCCTGGTCTGTGCCACCCCATAATAGTTGCCTACCATGGGGTCACGCTTCTTCCGAAGTTACGCGTGCAATTTGCCGAGTTCCTTCAACATAGTTCTCTCAAGCGCCTTGGTATACTCTACCTGACCACCTGTGTCGGTTTCGGGTACGGTCTATACGGTGGAGCTATTTCCTGGAACCGCTCCGCTGCCCATCCAATCCAATAAGAATGAACAACTTGTGCAATCCGTCACTACCACCAGGCCCACGAATATTAACGTGGTTCCCATCGACTACGCATTTCTGCCTCGCCTTAGGGGCCGGCTAACCCTGCTCAGATTAACTTTAAGCAGGAACCCTTGGTCTTTCGGCGAGAGGGTCTCTCACCCTCTTTATCGTTACTCATGTCAACATTCGCACTTCCGATACCTCCAGGAGCCCTCACGGGTCTCCCTTCATCAGCTTACGGAACGCTCCGCTACCACGTGTATTGCTACACATCCTCAGCTTCGGTGCATGGCTTCAGCCCCGTTACATTTTCGGCGCAAAGACCCTTATTTAGACCAGTGAGCTGTTACGCTTTCTTTAAATGATGGCTGCTTCTAAGCCAACATCCTGGTTGTTTTGGGATCCTCACATCCTTTCCCACTTAGCCATGACTTGGGGACCTTAGCTGGAGGTTAGGGTTGTTGCCCTTTTCACGACGGACGTTAGCACCCGCCGTGTGTCTGCCGAGTAGTACTCCCCGGTATTCGGAGTTTGGTTAGGATCAGTAAGACGGTGAGTCCCCATAGCCCATCCAGTGCTCTACCCCCGGGGGTATTCGCTCGACGCTCTACCTAAATAGATTTCGCGGAGAACCAGCTATTTCCGAGTTTGATTGGCCTTTCACCCCTAGCCACAAGTCATCCCAATCTATTGCAACAGATGCGGGTTCGGTCCTCCAGTTGGTGTTACCCAACCTTCAACCTGCTCATGGCTAGATCACTCGGTTTCGGGTCTAATGCAACAAACTAAATCGCCCTATTCAGACTCGCTTTCGCTTCGCCTACACCTACCGGCTTAAGCTTGCTTGTTACACTAAGTCGTTGACCCATTATACAAAAGGTACGCCGTCACCCTTGCGGGCTCCGACTGTTTGTAGGCATCCGGTTTCAGGTTCTATTTCACTCCCCTTGTCGGGGTGCTTTTCACCTTTCCCTCACGGTACTTGTTCGCTATCGGTCATGCACGAGTACTTAGGCTTGGAGAGTGGTCTCCCCATGTTCAGACAGGATTTCTCGTGTCCCGCCCTACTCTAGGACAATCATGATATCTACGCGTACGGGGCTGTCACCCACTACGGCCGCACTTTCCAGAGCGTTCCACTTTAATCACAATTGCCACTGGCCTGGTCCGCGTTCGCTCGCCACTACTTGCGGAGTCTCGGTTGATGTCCTTTCCTGCAGGTACTTAGATGTTTCAGTTCCCTGCGTTCGCTTCTTACACCCTATGTATTCAGGTGTAGATACCTTATCACAATACCTAGAAACCATTCGGGTTTTCACTCACGCTCGTTCTGCACTTCGTGCAGCGCTGCGTTAGCGCGC
>NZ_CM172787.1:3915000-4460000 GCF_057653695.1 Rhizobium sp. SRDI943
AGCATCCGCCAGTTCCTGCTGCGTAACCCGGTTCCGAACGGCATCTTCAAATCGGGCTTCGGCATGCGCCGCCATCCGATCCTCGGTTTTGCCCGCATGCACACCGGCGTCGATTGGGCTGCACCGCGCGGCACGGCGATCATCGCCGCCGGCAACGGCACGGTCGAAAAAGCCGGCTGGGATTCCGGCGGTTACGGCAACCAGACGATCGTGCGCCATGCCAACGGCTATGAATCCTCCTACAATCACCAGAGCGCCATCGCCAAGGGCGTCGTCCCCGGTGCCAAGATCCGCCAGGGCCAGGTGATCGGCTGGGTCGGCACGACGGGCGAATCCACCGGCCCTCACCTGCATTACGAGCTGATCGTCAACGGCACCAAGGTTGATCCGCTGCGCATCCGCCTGCCGGGCGGCAAATCGCTGCAGGGCGAGGCGCTGGCGAAATTCGAAGACGAGCGCAAACGCATCGATACGCTGCTCAACAACCAGACGCCGGACCAGGTGGCGAGCAAGTAGCGTCCATCTACGCTGCTTCCCCTCCAACAAACGGCCCCGACCATCCAACGAAAAATGGCGGCCGAAGCCGCCATTTCTCATTCATCCGGCAAACTGGATTTACGCTGCTTCGCTCACCGTCTGCCTCGTCCTGAACTGCAGCCGGTCCGAACCGCTCGTCACCGTCACCGTCGATCCATCCGGCACCTGGCCGGACAGGATCTGCTCGGCCAGCGGATCCTGCACGAACTTCTGGATCACCCGCTTCAGCGGCCTTGCGCCGTAGACCGGATCGTAACCCTTGTTCGCCAGCCAGTGCCGGGCTTCCTCGTCGAGATCGATGATGATCTTGCGCTCGGACAGCAAAGCCACCAGCCGCTTCAGCTGGATATCGACGATCGCGCCCATCTCCTCGCGCTTCAAGCGATGGAACAGAATGATCTCGTCGATGCGATTCAGGAATTCCGGCCGGAAATGCCCGCGCACGACCTCCATCACCTGCTCGCGAACCGTGTCGCTGTCGTCGCCATCCCTCAGTTGCGTCAGATATTCGGCGCCGAGGTTCGAGGTCATGATGATCATCGTGTTGCGGAAATCGACCGTCCGGCCCTGACCGTCGGTCAGGCGTCCATCGTCCAGCACCTGCAGCAGGATGTTGAAGACGTCGGGATGCGCCTTTTCGATCTCGTCGAACAGCACGACCTGATAGGGTCTGCGACGCACGGCTTCCGTCAGCGCTCCGCCTTCGTCATAACCGACATAGCCGGGAGGTGCACCGATCAGCCGGGCAACGGAGTGCTTCTCCATATATTCCGACATGTCCATGCGCACCATCGCCGTTTCGTCGTCGAAGAGGAAGCGGGCGAGCGCCTTGGTGAGCTCCGTCTTGCCGACGCCGGTCGGGCCGAGGAAGATGAACGAGCCGATCGGCCGGTTCGGATCCTGCAGGCCGGCGCGCGCGCGGCGGACGGCGCGCGACACGGCCTGAACCGCATCGCCTTGGCCGATCACCGATTTCGCCAGTTCGTCTTCCATCCGAAGCAGCTTGTCACGTTCGCCCTCCAGCATCCTGTCGACCGGAATGCCGGTCCAGCGGGAAACGATATGGGCGATATTGTCGGGGGTGACCACCTCCTGCACCATCGCGCCGCGGTCGCCATCCTGCTTCTCGGCATCGACGAGCTGCTTTTCAAGATCGGGAATGACGCCGTAGGTCAGCTCGCCGGCACGCTGGAATTCGCCTTTGCGCTGGGCGATCGCCAGTTCGTTGCGGGCATCATCGAGCTGCTTCTTGAGATCGGCGGCAAGGCCGAGTTTCTGCTTTTCCGCCTGCCAGCGGGCCGTCAGCGCATCGGCCTGTTCCTCGAGATCGGTCACTTCGGTTTCAAGCCGCTTCAGGCGGTCGGCAGACGCGACGTCCGTTTCCTTTTTCAGCGCTTCGCGCTCGATCTTCAGCTGCATGATACGGCGGTCGAGTTCGTCGAGCTCTTCCGGCTTGGAATCCACCTGCATGCGCAACCGCGCTGCCGCCTCGTCCATCAGGTCGATCGCCTTGTCCGGCAGGAAACGATCGGTGATATAGCGGTTGGAAAGCGTCGCCGCAGCCACCAGCGCCGCATCGGCGATGCGCACCTTGTGATGCTGCTCGTATTTTTCCTTCAAGCCGCGCAGGATCGAGATCGTGTCTTCGACCGTCGGTTCATCGACGACGACGGGCTGGAAGCGGCGGGCAAGGGCCGGATCCTTCTCGACATGTTTGCGGTATTCGTCGAGCGTGGTCGCGCCGACGCAATGCAGCTCACCGCGGGCAAGAGCCGGCTTCAGGAGGTTGGAGGCATCCATCGCCCCATCCGCCTTGCCGGCGCCGACCAGCGTGTGCATCTCGTCGATGAACAGGATGATCTCGCCGTTTTCCGCCTGGACTTCATTGAGCACGGCCTTCAGCCGCTCCTCGAATTCGCCGCGGTATTTCGCACCGGCAATCAGCGCGCCCATGTCGAGCGCCATCAGCTTCTTGTCCTTGAGCGATTCCGGCACATCACCGTTGACGATGCGCAGCGCCAGGCCCTCGACGATCGCCGTCTTGCCGACGCCGGGTTCGCCGATCAGCACTGGATTGTTCTTGGTACGGCGCGAAAGCACCTGGATGGTGCGGCGGATTTCGTCGTCGCGGCCGATCACCGGGTCGAGCTTGCCCTCGCGGGCTTCGGCGGTGAGATCGCGTGCGAACTTCTTCAGCGAGTCAAAACCCTGCTCGGCATTGGAGGAATCCGCCGTCCGGCCCTTGCGGATGTCGTTGATGACCTGGTTGAGGCCCTGGGCCGTCACGCCTGCGTTCTTCAGCGTCGAAAAGGTCGAGGCCGAGGATTCGATCGCCAGCGCCTGCAGCAGGCGCTCGACGGTTACGAAGCTGTCGCCGGCCTTCTTCGCCGCTTCTTCGGCGGTCGAAAGGACCTTAGCGAGCGGTTGTGCCAGATAGATGTTGCCGTTGCCGCCGGAGATCTTCGGCAACTTGGCGAGAGCCGCGTCATTGGCCAGGCGGGCGGCCTTGGCATCGCCGCCGGCGCGCTCGATCAGCGACGCCGCCATGCCCTGATCGTCGTCGAGCAGGACTTTCAGCACATGTTCGGGCGTGAATTGCTGGTGACCCTGCGCCAGCGCATAGGTCTGGGCGGACTGGATGAAACCGCGCACCCGCTCCGAATATTTCTCGATATTCATATTCTGCCTCCATGGATCGCCCTGCCCTGACGAGGCGCAGACCGATGATTGAGATCGACCCCCTGAAAAGGCAGGTCGCGCTTTGCCCGGCTGGGATTCGGGCGAAGCAGTTCGAAGAGAATATGGTAGCCTGTTCAGCGAGTTTAAAGAGCCCATAAAATGAAAATCCCCGGCACAAGGCCGGGGATTTTCAAGCTAATTCGAGTAGATGGCATGAACGTCACGCTCTCCCTGAAGGGGAAGCGAAATCCTCATTCCGATGTGACGTCAGCCAGCACTGGCGCCTCGGCAGAGGCACCTTCGCCTTCAGCGGCTGCTTCTTCGCCCTCGGCACCCCGACGCGGGCGACGGGGGCGGCTGCCGGTGCTGCGGCGGCGGGGCTGGCGTTCGCGCGGCTGGCCGCCGGCACCTTCCTCGTCCATGGCGACTTCGGCCGGAATGCCTTCGATCTCCGGCTGCGGGCCGGTTCCATCGATGACCTCGGACTGGGGTGCCGGCGCAGGCGCCTGAGCGGCTACCGGCTTCGGCTGTGCCTGCGGCTGGTGCTGTCTGCTCTGCTGCGGCTGGTGCGGCCTGCTCTGCGGCGGCTGGACGATAACGACATCGTCGCCGTCATTGTCATTCTCATTGTCATTGTTGTCCATGTCGTCGCCGTCGCGGTCCGCACCGTCGCGATCATTGTACTCGCCGCGATCGTCGCGCTGGAAGCGTTCCTGCATCTGCGCCTGGGCGCTGGCGATGATACGATTATAATGTTCGGCGTGCTGGAGATAATTCTCGGCAATCACGCGGTCGCCGGAGCTTTGGGCGTCGCGGGCGAGCTGTGCGTATTTTTCGGCGATATGCTGCGCAGTACCGCGAATCTTCACATCGGGGCCGGAGCTGTCATAGGTCCGGGTCAGCGGATTGCCGCCCTTGCGGTTGAAATTGTTGTTATTGTTATTTCCACCGCCGCCGCCACCGCCGCCGTTGTTATTGTTGCCACGCCCTCGACCGCGCTTGTTCTGCTGTCCTGGCCTCATAGATCGTTCACCTGAATTCTCTGTTTGTGATGGATACATGGCACCAACCGCCATGACCGGAAAACCGGGTCAGGACCTTTGTGCCGCGAGCATACTGCGCCTTTGCGCCGACCTGCCGCTTGGTTCTCAAGTCAGTTTGACTGATTCACGCATTGGGTCGTGTTCAACCGTTGAAACTCTCGTTTAAAAGAGCGGACCCCCGAGGCAAACCAAGTACCGAACGAATCTCGTTCATTCCTATCTGCCCAACACGTGACCGCAACCTATATTGCTTCACCGGGAAATCCAAGCCTTTTCTTCGCAATAACAATAATGTCCTGTTCAATGCCGCATTATCGTCTCTCACGCGAGCGCGAACACGAGCACCCTGTCGTTCTGACCATAATCTTTTACGGATTTGAGGCACCTGAAGCCCTTCGCTTCAAAGATCGCCGTCACGTCGTTTCGCTGATCGTAGCCGATCTCCAGTCCGACGACCCCATCGGGCCTGATGAACCTTGCCGCATCCTTGGCTATGGCTTTGTAAGCGTCAAGCCCATCCGGCCCGCCATCCAGAGCCGCAGCCGGATCAAATTTGGTCACTTCGGGAGCGAGATCGTGAATGACATTGGAAACAATATAGGGCGGATTTGAGACAATCGCGTGAAAGGATCCCTGGATGTTCTCGAACCAACTCGACTGTACGACCTGAAAACGATCCTGCAATCCGTTTCTTTCTGCATTCGATCTTGCCGTCAGAAGTGCATCCGCCGATATGTCGCTGCCGACACCTGACGCATCAGGACAGTCGCTCAAAAGCGCAAGGCATATCGCCCCCGTCCCGGTTCCCATGTCAAGGATATGGAGACGGCTTTGCACCTTTGCAAGGTCCTTGAGATAGACCAGAACCGTATCGACCAGGATTTCCGTATCCGGCCGCGGTTCCAGCGTTTCCGCCGAGAGCCGAAGTGGCAGGCCATAGAATTCCCGCTCGCCGAGAATGCGATGCACCGGCTCATGACCGAGGCGCCGCTCCAGCGCCCTGAAAATCGCTTCGGCTTGCTCAGCAGAAAGCCTCTCGGCCGATCGCGTCAACAGCTCGGTCGGCGACAGTTTCAGAAGGCCCGCGACCAGCAGCCGCGCATCGGTCGCCGGGTCGACGATACCTGCTTCGGTGAAGCGGCGGCGCGCATCGGCAAGCATATCGGCGACCGTCGAGCTCATTGTTGCTCGCCGAGCTGCGCCAGCTGGCTGGCCTGGTAATCGGCCATCAGCGCGTCGACGACCTCCTCGATCTCGCCTTCCATCATCCGGTCGAGCTTATAGAGCGTCAGATTGATGCGATGGTCCGTTACCCGCCCCTGCGGGAAATTATAGGTGCGGATACGTTCCGAGCGATCGCCGGAGCCGACCTGGCTCTTGCGATCGGCAGAGCGCTCGCTATCGGCCCTCTGCCGCTCGGCATCGTAAAGCCTGGAGCGCAGCACCTGCATCGCCTTGGCGCGATTTTGGTGTTGCGATTTTTCCGAACTGGTGACGACGATGCCGCTCGGAAGATGGGTGATGCGCACTGCCGAGTCCGTCGTATTGACGTGCTGGCCGCCAGCACCCGAAGAGCGCATCGTGTCGATGCGGATGTCTTCGGCTCGGATCTCGATGTCGATCTCCTCGGCCTCCGGCAGCACCGCAACCGTTGCGGCCGACGTATGGATACGCCCACCCGCCTCGGTTTCCGGCACGCGTTGCACACGATGCACGCCGGATTCGAATTTCAGCTTGGCAAAGACACCCCTGCCGGTGATCGTCGCGATGATTTCCTTGTAGCCGCCGGCTTCGCCCTCGCTCGCCGAGAGCACCTCCACCTTCCAGCCCTTTTCCGCTGCAAAACGCTCGTACATGCGAAAGAGATCGCCGGCGAAAAGGGCCGCTTCCGAGCCGCCCGTGCCGGCGCGGATTTCGAGGATCGCGCTCTTTTCGTCGGCTGCGTCCTTCGGCAGAAGCAGGATCTGCATCTCCTGCTCAAGCACCTCGATCTGCTCTTTCACCTCGGGCAGCTCCAGCTCGGCGAGTTCGCGCATCTCGCGGTCGACCGACCTGTCCTCGAGCAGCGTTTCGAGATCGGCAAGCTCGGCGACCGCCTTCTCATAGACGCGGATCTTCGTCACGACAGGCTGCAGCTCGGAATATTCGGATGCGAGCTTCACATAGACATCGGCAGCCGGGCCAGCCGACATGCGCGCCTCGATCTCGCCGAAACGACGTTCCAGCTCGCGCATCTTTTCAACGGGAAGCTTCGCCACCCTTCACTCCGATTCTTCTTAATCTCTGTCTAAAGGGGAATATTGTGGCTCTCGGCGAAGCGGGCAAGCACCTCGCGCATCGGCATCAAGGCGTGGTGATCGTCCAGCACCTCGTCCATCGCCTTCGTCAGTGCCCCGACATCCAGCCCGAGCAGCATCGCCTTCACCGGCCCGATCGAGGCCGGCGACATCGAAATCGAGCGGAAGCCGATGCCGAGCAGCGCCATCGCCGAGATCGGTTTGCTGGCGAGTTCGCCGCAGAGCGTCACCGGTGTCTTGTTCCGGTCCGCCCCGCGTACGATATCGCGCAGGATGCGTAAGAACGGCTTGCCGAGCGGATCGAAGCGGTCCGAAACCCGCGCATTGCCGCGATCGACCGCCATCGAGAACTGGAAGAGGTCGTTCGAACCTACCGAGACGAAATCGACCGCCTCCATCAGTTCATCGAGCTGCCAGAGCAATGCAGGCACCTCCAGCATCGCGCCGAATTGCAGCTTGCGCGGCAGCCCGTGGCCGAAGCGCGACAGATGCTGCACTTCCTTCTGCAAGAGCTCGCGCACCATCTTCAGCTCGGAAACCTCGGTCACCATCGGCACCATCAGCTTCAGCTCGGTGTCGGCCGATGCCTTCAGCAGAGCACGCAACTGGGTGCGCAACAGACCCGGCCGGTCGAGCGACAACCGGATGGCGCGCCAGCCGAGGGCGGGATTTTCTTCCTCATGGCCACGGAAATAGGGCACGACCTTGTCGCCGCCGATATCGAGCGTACGGAAGGTGACAGTGCGGCCCGCCGCCTGCTTTATCACATTGCGGTAGAACTGCTCCTGCTCCTCCGCCTTCGGCATGGTGGAGGCGATCATGAACTGCAGCTCGGTGCGGAAAAGGCCGATGCCCTCGGCGCCCGATTCCGAAAGCTGCGGCAGGTCGACCAGCAGGCCGGCATTCATCATCAGCGCGATCCGCTGCCCATCCTTGGTCACCGGCTCGACGGCGCGCAGCGCCCGGAACTGCTCCTGCCGTCTGGCGCGGAAGCGAACCTTTTCCTCGTAGGAGCGCCGGTGATCGGCCATCGGCCGCAGATGCACATGTCCCTCGTCGGCATCGATGATCACAGCATCGCCGTTCTCGGCGAGCGCCACCACGCCCGCCGCCTGACCGATGACCGGAATGCCCATGGCCCGCGCAACGATCACCACGTGGCTCGTTACCGCCCCTTCTTCCAGCACCAGCCCGCGCACATTGGCACGTGGATAATCGAGCAGTTCGGCTGCTCCCATGGCGCGCGCCAGGACGATCGCATCGCTGGGGAAACCTTCGCCGGTCGTCCGACCGGTATAACCGGTCAACTGTCTGAGCAAACGGTTCGCCAGATCCTCGAAATCATGCATGCGTTCGCGCAGATAAGGGTCGGTCAACCGCATCATCCGCGCCTTGGTGTCGCTCTGCACCTTCTCGACTGCTGCTTCCGCCGTCAGGCCGTTGCGGATCGCCTCCTCGAGCTTGCGCACCCAGCCCTGGTCATGCGCAAACATGCGATAGGTTTCGAGCACCTCGCGGTGTTCGCCCTCCATCGACACGTCGCGACGCGACAGCATGTCGTCGATCGAGATCCGCAGCGAGCCCATGGCTTCGGCCAGCCGCCGGATTTCCTTCTCGGCATCCTCGTTCAGCAGATTGGTGACGACGATGCGCGGCTCGTGCAGCACGACGTAACCGAGGCCGATACCGTCATTATAAGTGTCGCCGTCGACGGTGACCGAACGCGTCAGGTCGAGTTCGAGGCCGGGCTTGGTGATCTTCTTGAGCTCGCCGGTGGCGATCATCTCTGCAAGCACCATCGCCGTCGTCTCGAGCGCTTCCAGCTCTTCCTCGCGATAATTGCGGCTCGCCTTGTTCTGCACAACGAGAACACCGAGCGAGCGCCCGGTCCTGAGGATCGGCACGCCGAGGAAGGAATGGTAGATCTCTTCGCCCGTTTCCGGCAGGTAGCGGAAGGCAGGGTGCGACTGCGCGTCGGAAAGGTTGAGCGGCTGGGCCGAGGCCGCGATCGTGCCGACCAGGCCCTGCCCCATCTTCAGTTGCGCCAGATGCACGGCCTCGCGGTTGAGGCCTTCGGTTGCATAGAGTTCGAGGACACCGTCGGCGCGCAGCACATAGACGGAGCAAACCTCCGCCACCATGTTGCCGGCGATCTGGCGGACGATCCGGTCAAGACGATCCTGCGGCTCCAGCGGCTCCGCCATCAACTCGCGCAGCCGCCTGAGCAGCACGCGCGGACCGCCGGAAAGGTCTCTCATGGCGTCTCAAGCTCCCGAAACAACGCACTCAGTCCCGGCGGGCCGGCCCTCGTCTCCTCAACCTGAAGGGGCAGGCCGCCCACTGGGAATCAATTCTTATCCAGACCGTAGCAGGAATGCAAAGTCCTGACAGCGAGTTCTGCATAGGGACCGTCGATCAGGATGGAAATCTTGATCTCGGAGGTGGTGATCGCCTTGATGTTGATGCCTTTTTCGGCAAGTGCACGAAATGCGGTAGCGGCAACGCCCGCATGGCTGCGCATGCCGATGCCGATGACCGATACTTTCACCAGCCCCGATTCGTTCTGCACGACATCGTAGCCGATCTTCTCCTTATGGTCGCCGAGCACCTTGATCGCCTTCTCGACGTCGCCTGATGGCACGGTGAAGGTCATGTCGGTCTTCGACCCGTCCTCGGAAATATTCTGGACGATCATGTCGACATTGATATGGGATTCGGCGAGCGGCCCGAAGATCGCCGCGGAAACGCCCGGCCGGTCGGCAAGACGGCGAAGCGAGATCTGAGCCTCATCCTTGGCATAGGCGATGCCGGTGACTACTTCCTGTTCCACGATTTCTTCCTCGTCACAAATCAGCGTTCCGGGCGGGTTCAACAGATCGCCCATGCCCGGAGCATCGGGATCTTCGAATGATGAGCGCACGAAGGTGCGCACCTTGTGTACCATGGCAAGCTCGACCGAGCGCACCTGCAGTACCTTGGCGCCGAGCGAGGCCATTTCCAGCATTTCCTCGAAGGCGATCTTCTTCAGCCTGCGCGCCTTTGGCACGATGCGCGGGTCGGTCGTGTAGACGCCGTCGACATCGGTATAGATATCGCAGCGATCCGCCTTGACAGCTGCCGCGATTGCGACGGCCGAAGTGTCCGACCCGCCGCGCCCGAGCGTCGCGATACGGTTGTCGGGTCCCAGCCCCTGGAAGCCGGAGATCACGGCGACCTGCCCCTCGCCCATCCGTTTGACGATGTCAGAACCGTCGATCTCCATGATCCGTGCCGCGCCGTGCGCGTTGTCGGTGCGGATCGGGATCTGCCATCCCTGCCAGGAACGCGCATTGATATCCATCGCCTGCAATGCGATCGCCAGCAGACCGGAGGTCACCTGCTCACCCGATGCGACCACCGCATCATATTCCCGCGCATCGTAGAACGGAGAATTGGCGCCGATCACCTTCGGCGTGCCCTGGACCCAGCCGACCAGTTCATTGGTCTTGCCGGACATAGCCGACACCACCACCGCCACCTCGTGCCCGGCATCGACTTCGCGTTTTACATGGCGGGCAACGTTCTTGATGCGGTCCAGGTCAGCGACGGACGTGCCGCCGAATTTCATTACAATGCGTGCCATATGCCTCTACCACGACTGGCGCCGGGAAGCGGAAAACCGGACCCGGCATCACGAAAGCTCTGGGGCAGACCGTTTGGGCCAGAGAGCCGGATTCCCAACTTCTGGAACCGCTCTAAAAGCCCAGGCCCCAAAGGCCCCAAGTTGCGGCGTCTCTTAGCGAGTTTGGCGGGGGGAGGCAAGCGCGCGCGACAAAAGCTATTGGCGAGCGGCTCCGTGCTTGTCAGTCCCCTAATCCGCGCCCCTTGACTTATGCCCCCGATCATCCGACTTCACATGTCACGAATGAAGGAGTGGACGATGACGGAAACCGCCAAAAGCACGATCGACCAGGGCGAAGTGGACCGCTTCTCGGCGATGGCGGCGGAATGGTGGAGCCCGACCGGCAAGTTCAAGCCGCTGCACAAATTCAATCCCGTCCGGCTCGCCTATATCCGCGACAAAGCCTGCGAGAATTTTAGCCGTGATCCGAAAAGCGCGCGCCCGCTCGAAGGCCTGCGCGTGCTCGATATCGGCTGCGGCGGCGGCCTGTTGTCCGAACCTGTCGCCCGCATGGGCGCCTCCGTCGTCGGCGCCGATCCGTCCGAGAAGAATATCGGCATCGCCTCCACCCATGCGAAGGCCTCCGGCGTTTCGGTCGACTATCGCGCCGTCACCGCCGAGGAACTCACTGAGGCTGGCGAGACCTTCGATATCGTCTTGAACATGGAGGTTGTCGAGCACGTCGCCGATGTAGAATTCTTCATGACCACCTGCGCGAAAATGGTCCGCCCCGGCGGCCTGATCTTCGTTGCCACCATCAACCGCACGATGAAGGCGGCAGCGCTTGCCATCTTCGCCGCCGAGAACATTCTGCGCTGGCTGCCGCGCGGCACGCATCAGTACGAAAAACTGGTACGTCCGGAAGAACTGGAAAAGCCGCTGGTGGCAAGCGGCCTTGAGATCAGCGACCGCACCGGCGTCTTCTTCAATCCGCTGTCGAACCAATGGAACCTGTCCAAGGATATGGACGTGAATTATATGCTGCTGGCGAAGCGGTCGGCATAGTTCGCGCCGTCAATAAGCCGGCTACACTTTCAGCAGCGCGAGATGCAGATAGGCGGCCAGACGCGCCGACTGCATGTCAGTTCACGTCCTCCGGCAAAACGGGAATGGCCGCGATCTCGATGCCTTCTTCCAAGAGCGCCTGCGCCTCGTCGACCGTCGCGTGGCCGATGATACCGCGGGCATCCGCCTCGCCGTAATGGATCTTGCGGGCTTCCTCGGGAAACTGCGTGCCGACGTCCTCGGAATTCGCCTTGACCGCCGCAACGGCCTCCTTGAGTTTTTGCAGGGCCTCGCGGCGCATGGCATCCATCGCCAGCGTCTGCCTCTCGTCCTTCCCGCGCGCGGTCGACACCGAAGGCGCCATCAACAGCTTGGAAATGGCGGCGGAATGACAGACCGGGCAGGTCAGGAAACCGGTTTCGACCTGACGATCGAAATCGGCGCTTTCCGAAAACCAGCCTTCGAATTCATGGGCATTGTCACAGGTGAGGGAATAGCGGATCAAGCGGCGACGCCTCCGGCGATTGCCCCCGCAATCTTCTCGACCGAGAATTCCCGACCATTCCTCAGGTTCGGGATCTTGTCATGTGCGGCCTTGACCGCGGCGGGATCAATCTCGGCGACCATAACCGCCTCGCCGGTGGCGCCGGCCGACGCCAAAACCGTGCCCCAGGGATCGATGATCATCGAATGGCCGAAGGTCTCGCGCCCGTCCTCATGCCGGCCGGCCTGCGCGGCGGCGATGACGAAGACCCCGTTCTCGATCGCGCGTGCCCTGAGCAGGATCTCCCAATGCGCCTCGCCGGTCTGCTTGGTGAAGGCGGCAGGAACTGTCATCACCTCGGCGCCGGCCACCGCCTGGGCGCGGAAGAGCGCGGGAAACCGCACGTCGTAACAGATCGCAAAGCCCATTTCGGCAAAAGGCAGCGACAGGACGCGGGCCTCCGAGCCGGCCGTATAGGCCGCACTTTCACGCCAGCTCTCGCCATTGTCGAGGTCGACGTCGAACATGTGGATCTTGTCGTAGCGATTGAGAACCCTGCCGTCGGGACCGAACAGGAAACCGCGATTGGCGATCTTGCCATCGGCAAGGGCAATCGCCGTCGAACCGACATGCATGTAGATGCCGAGTTCTATGGCGAGCTCTGAGCCGGTCTTGACGATGATATCATGCGCTTCGTCGGCAAGCACGGCGCGTGCCGCTGTACGGTCGCGCTGCAGCATGCCGGTCATCTCGGGAGTCTGCACATAGGTCGCGCCCTGGCCAGCGGCCTCGCGCACCAGCCGCGCCATCGCGGCGGCGTTCTTCACCGGATCGACCCCGGAGCACATCTGGACAGCGGCGGCCTTGAAGCTCATCGGTTCTTCCTCAAGCCGCCAGCAACGGGTCGAGCTTGCCGGCCCGATCGAGCGCAAAGAGATCGTCGCAACCGCCGACATGATCGGCGCCGATGAAGATCTGCGGAAAAGTGGTACGCCCGTTCGACTTGCCGATCATCTCCCGGCGAAGATCCGGCGAAAAGGTCGCGTCGTGCTCGACATATTCGACACCCTTTTCTTCGAGAAGGGACTTGGCGCGGGTGCAATAGCCGCAGAACTGCCGTGTATAGATGGTGACGGGTACCATAATCTCTCCAGACCGATGCCGGGTATTTCTGTCATATAGGCTCGGAGAGAGCCCTTGCAAAGGTCAAAACCGTTATCTCGGCCGCACCCGCCTTGCGCAGTGTCCGGCTTGCCGCGGCGACCGTCGCCCCCGTTGTATAGACGTCGTCGATAAGGACGATGCGCTTGCCGAAAATGTCGTTTTCGCAACCCTTGGCGATCGCAAAAGCGCCCCTGACATTGTCTTCGCGCGCCTTGGCGCCAAGGCCGACCTGCTGGCTGGTGCGCTTGACGCGCATAAGCGTGGCGGCAAGCAGCGGCTTGCCCGAGAGCCTTGCCATATGGCGGGCAAGCTCTGCTGCCTGGTTGAACTTGCGCGTCAGCATACGGCTACGGTGCAGCGGCACCGGGATCAGCGCATCGCAGCTCTCGACCGTCCCGTCGGAAGCGCGCAGCATCCAGGCGGCCATCATCGGCGCCAGATCGGTGCGATCGCGATATTTGAGCCCATGAACGAGATCGCGGACGGCACGGTCGTGGGTCGCCGCCGACCGCAGCCGGTCGAAGGGCGGCGGGTTGGCGATCGCCTCAGCACTGAGGATGCCGGCGCCGAGATCATGCGAGAAGGGAATGCCGAGCACCTCGCAATAGGGCCGTTCGATGAAGCGGATACCGGACCAGCATTTCGCGCAGAGCCCGCGATGGCCGCCGGTGGAAATGCCGCAGACCGAGCAGGCGGGCGGATAAAAGAAATCAGCAAGCGCCGAAAACGGCCGCAAGAGATGCGTCCGCAGGAACTCTGACGGTTTTTCGATGTTGATCAGGCCCATGCCGCAGAGACTAGCGTGTTCTTCGCGAAAGGAAAATCGTCTTGCCGCACAGGCGGCACGAGACTAAGGACATCGCCATGGAAACGATCTTCGACAGAGCCCTGATCGCCGCACATCGCCGCCGCGCGCTTGTAAACAACGACCCGAAAGCCGCCTTCCTGCTCGACATCGCCGCTGAGGAAATGGCCGAGAGGCTTACGGTCGTCGAGCGGACTTTCGAGACCGCCGTCGAACTGCATGGCGCGACCGGTGCTGCCGCCCGGGCCGCACTGGCGACGGGCAAGATCGGCACGATGATCCGCGTCGAAAGCGACAAGGCCTATGCCGGGCCAGGCGAAAACTTGATCGAGGCGCCGCTCGAGGACGTGCCGCTCGAACCGCAATCGGTCAATCTCATCCTTGCGCCGCTCAGCCTGCATCTGACCAACGATACGCCGGGCGTCTTCATCCAGATCCGCCGCGCCCTGAAGCCGGATGGCCTGTTTCTGGCGGCGATCCCCGGCGCCGGCACGTTGCAGGAACTGCGCGAGGTGCTGCTGGCCGCCGAGGTCGAGATGACGGGTGGCGCAAGCCCGCGTGTCATTCCCTTCGCCGATGTGCGCGATGTCGGCAATCTCATGCAACGCGCCGGCTTCACGCTGCCGGTGATCGACGCGGAGAACTACACGGTACGTTATGATTCGCTCTTTCCGCTGATGCGGGATCTGAGAGCGATGGGCATGAGCAATCCGCTTGCAGCCCGCGGCCGCATGCCGCTGACGCGCGCTTTCTTCCTGCGCGCAGCGGAGATCTACGCCGAACGCTATGCCGATCCCGACGGACGCATCCGCGCCACCTTCTCGATCATCTATGTCTCGGGATGGGCTGCGCACGAGAGCCAGCAAAAGCCGCTGAAGCCCGGTTCAGCCAAGGCGCGCCTCGCCGATGCGCTGAAGGTGGACGAGCACAAGCTCAGGCAATAGAGCATGATGCCGAAAAGTGTGAGCGGTTTTCGGACAACATCATGCTCCAACTCTTTAATTTAGCCGGCTGCGTCTTCAATTCGCAGGCAGATTGTTGCCGATCACGTTGAAAATCCCCTGCAGGCTGCCGCTGAAGATTCCAAGAGCGGAGACGAGAGCGCCGCCAATGAGGGCGGCGACCAGACCATACTCGATCGCCGTCGCACCTCTGGTATCTGCAATAAATGCTTTCAAAAGACGCATGACCCCACCCGCTGCGCGAAACCGACAATAAACGACCAATTCCACGACCATCGGGACGATGGCCGGCATTTTTCAGCAACCGGCGCCGACGCCGTAGCCCTGGACGACGCAGACCGAGCCGGGCGTATCCTGGAGGACGCTGCGGCGGATCGTATAACGCTTGCCGCTTTCGCTCTTCGGGATCGATCCTGTCGTGATCGTATCGAAATCCGCCGGAGCACTGGCAAAGACGCTTTTCTTCGAGGAATCCGCAAGCATTGGCGTCAGGATGAGCGTCAACGCGACCACTGCCGTGCCGAACAGAAGGGCGATATTCAGCGCACCCGTCCTGCGCGAGGCAGACGAGGCCCGTTCCTTTTCCCGGACAGCTTTCCAGAAATCATCGTCCATGACGTCAAGCCTTTTAATACACGCACGCCAGATGCTTGATTGAGGCCGATCTTTGGCAGAAGGTGTTAAACGATCCATTAATATCCACAGCCGAAAATGGCGTGGCACAATAATAATCAGACAATGCTAAAGTAAATCCTGCAACATCGGGATGAGCGGCT
This sequence comes from Rhizobium sp. SRDI943, assembly GCF_057653695.1. NCBI lineage: Bacteria > Pseudomonadati > Pseudomonadota > Alphaproteobacteria > Hyphomicrobiales > Rhizobiaceae > Rhizobium > Rhizobium sp. SRDI943. The sequence continues at coordinate 3,930,414 of NZ_CM172787.1, forward strand.
CGTCGGCCGGCGGCATCGGATAATCGCGCAGCGCCTGCGGGCGCACCCATTTCAGCGCCTGACCCTCGCGGCCCTGGGGAATGCCCTCATAGCGCCGGCAGATATAAAGCGGCATCAAAAGGTGGAAGGTCTCGTAGGAGTGGCTGGCGAAGGTCAGCGGCGCAAGGCAGGCGATCTTGGTATTGATGCCGAGTTCTTCCTCGAGCTCGCGCACCAGCGTTTCCTCCGGCGTCTCACCCGGCTCGACCTTGCCGCCGGGAAACTCCCAGAGCCCGGCGAGCGACTTTCCCTCGGGGCGCTGTGCCAACAGGATACGTCCATCGGCATCGATCAGCGCACAGGCGGCGACCAGCAATATCTTCCGGCCCGCCTCGCTCATCGCGGCTCCTTTTGCCAATAGCAATAATGATAGGCGTCGCGAAAACCGAGGCGCTCGTAGAGTGCGATGGCCGGGCGATTGGACAGCTTCACCTGCAGCCAGGCCGAACGGGCGCTGCGCATGCGCGCCCAGCGTAGCGCCGAGGTCAGGATTTCGGTGCCGAGCCCTTCGCGCCGCCGCGCCTCGGAGACTGAAAGCGACATGATGCCGGCGAGGTCGTTGTCCTGGACGCAGAGCACGGTCGCAAGCGGGCCGTCCGCCGCGTTCTCGATCATGAACAGGCCGGATGGCGGCTTGATCGCCGAAATGATCTCGGCAAGCGCCGGCTTCAGCCTCGGTGGCGCCTGGTCGACGGCGAGGTTGGCGTCGACGAAACGGCCGACATCATGGGTCGGCAGGTGATCGAGCGTATCCGGCAGCTCTGCCTCGGCAAGGTCGCAGGTCATCACCACCGTATCGTCGAAGCGCGTCCAGTTCTGCGCGCGCAGAAGTTCGATTAGCACCGGCGAGGCAAGCGGCGTCTGGCGGACCACGGCGGCGCGGCCATAGGCTTCAAACTTCCGGCTCGCCTTTTCCAGGCGGATTTCGACGTCGCGATGATCCGAAGGATCGAGCGGCACGATCGAGTTCAGCCGGTTGGACGGGTGACCGGCCGTCAGCCGTACCTGCCAGCTGCCATCATATTGCACGGATGCCGCCGGCCAGGCGCGGAAGCCGACGGCCTCCAGCCTGCGCACCAGCGGCAGATTGTGTGAGGAAATGGATGCCTGCGCCAATGAACGATCAGCTCCGATAGTCGCCATTGATGGCAACATATTCCTTGGTGAGGTCGCAGGTCCAGACCGTTGCCGTGCCGGCGCCGAGCCCGATATCGACTTTGACGGGGATATCCTGCGCCTTCATGACGTCCGAGGCGGCCGCCTCGGAATAATCGGGATCACGCTCGCCGTTGACGGCGACCCGGATATCGCCGAACCAGATGGCGAGCCGGTCGCGATCGGCCATCTCGCCGGATTTACCGACGGCCATGACGATACGGCCCCAATTGGCGTCTTCGCCGGCGGCCGCGGTCTTGACCAGTGGCGAATTGGCAATCGACAGCGCGATGCGCTTGGCGGCGGCATCGCTCTCGGCACCCGTCACGGTGATTTCGAGCATCTTGGTGGCGCCCTCGCCATCGCGCACCACCTGTAGCGACAGATCCTTCAGCACTTCGTTGAGTGCGGCCCGGAAGGCGGCAAGGCGCGGGTCGTCGGCGCGTTCGATGCGGGCCTGACCGTCCTCGGCCGCAGCACCCGTCGCAAACAGCATCAGTGTGTCCGAGGTGGAGGTGTCGCTATCGACGGTCATGGAATTGAACGTCGGGCCGACGCCGTCAGACAGAAGCGCCTGCAACGCGGCAGGCGCGATGTCGGCATCGGTGACGACGAAGGAGAGCATCGTCGCCATATCGGGCGCGATCATGCCGGCGCCCTTGGCGATACCGTTGATCGTCACGGCCACGCCGCCGATCTCGGCGCTGCGGGTCGAAACCTTCGGATAGGTGTCGGTCGTCATGATCGCCTTGGCGGCCTCGAACCAGAAATCGCCGGTCGCTTCGCCCTGCATCCCATCCAGAACGCCTGCGAATTTGGTGGCATCGAGCGGCTCGCCGATGACCCCGGTCGAGGCCAGATAGACCTCGTTTTCGGCGCAGCCGACGGCACCGGCAGCCGACTTCGCCGTCAGCGCGGTCGCCTGGCGGCCCTTCAGGCCGGTGAAGGCATTGGCATTGCCTGAGTTGACGACGACGGCGCGGGCGCTGCCATGGGAGAGATTGGCCCGGCAGAAATCCACCGGCGCCGACGGGCACTTCGAGCGGGTAAAAACGCCCGCAACAGCCGCCGGCCTGTCGAAGACCATCAGCAGCACGTCGGTCCGGTTCTTGTACTTGATGCCTGCGGAAGCCGTCGCCATGCGCACACCGCGCAACGGTGGCATCGAGACGAAGGATTTCGGAGCGAGCGGAGAGACGGAACCGGACATGATGAGACCTGCCAATGAGCATTTCCAGGCGAAATGGAAACCGGTTCGCCGTCCGGAAATGCGACAACAAACGATGCCAGAGCATGATGCCGAAAAGTGTCAGCGGTTTTCGAACGACATCATGCTCAAATTCTTTGATTTAGATCTGGATGTCAGACTTTAGACCGATCAGGCCCCAAGATCATCCGGGATCTAATGAAGGGCCCGGAAGAACCGGGCCCTGATGCGAATTTTACTGCTTCGGCGCCGGGGCGACGGGCTCGCTGCCCGGCTCCGGCTGCTTGTTGGCCTGGTCGTAACCCTTGCGTAGCGTCTCGTCCGTGATCTCGATCTTGGCGGAGGCCTTTGCCTTGTTCAGAAGCTCAAGATACTTGTCGCGCATGACGAGCTGACGAACCTGATCCTGCACCTGCTCGAAAGGCGGCGGCGGAGCGTCGCGCTTATCCTCGACCTTGATGACGTGGAAGCCGAAATCGGTCTTAACCGGTGTCTTGGAATAGGTGCCCTTCTCAAGCGCGAAGGCTGCGTCTTCGAATTCCTTGACCATGCGGCCGCGCGAGAAATAGCCGAGATCGCCGCCTTCCGACTTGTTCGGATCGGTGGACTTTTCCTTGGCGAGTTCGGCAAAATCCTTGCCGGCGTCGAGCTGCTTGATGATGTCCTTGGCTTCGTCCTCGGTCTTGACGAGGATATGACGGGCGTGGACTTCTTCCTGCTTCGGCAGGGCGGCGACTTCCTTGTCGTAACGGGCCTTGACTTCGTCAGGCGTCACGATGTCGACGACATGCTTTTTGAAGTAGGCATTGTGCAACTCGCGGTCGGTGAGGTATTGCATGCGCTTCTTGAATTCGTCGGTTTGATCGAGCTTCTCGGCCGCAGCGTCGGCGGCGAGCAGTTTCACGTCGATGGCGGCGGAAAGGGCTGCGACCTTCTTCTGGTCATCGGGAAGCTGCGCCAGCTGGGGGTCGAGATTGGCGACGGCGAGGTCGAGTTCCGACTGGTGGATTTCCAGGGTGCCGACCTTGGCGATGACGGCGTCATCGGCATAGGCCGGGGCCTGGAGCGCAACAAAAGTTGCAAACGCCAGAACGGCAAGTTTGTTGGTGCTCAACATGAAATACCCTTCACAGTTACATTGCCGGTTTCAGCATCCCCTGAATCCAGCCCAAAATAGCCATCAACACCGGATTGTGGCCTTTCTGTATCCGCCAAATCCGTTGACATCATTCGACCCCCCTCTTATCTGTCACGCAACCTCGCGTCCAGAACAGTTTCCGGGCGTTTTAAGGCGCGCGCCTGATTTTCGGCTGGGCCGCGGACAAGAAACGCCGGGGATGAATATTGAGAAAGGGCCAGTCATATGGTCAGCTTTGGCGGTATAGCCCGCAAGTTATTTGGGTCTTCCAACGACCGCCGCGTGCGGTCCTACCAGCCGAACGTCACTGCCATCAACTCTATCGAAGAGAAGACGAAGGCCCTGACGGACGAGCAGCTCGCGGCAAAGACCGTGGAGTTTCGCGCCCTGCTCGCCGAGGGCAAGACGCTCGACGACATTCTGATCCCGGCCTTTGCCGTCGTGCGCGAAGCCTCGCGCCGCGTTCTCGGCCTGCGACCTTTTGACGTACAGCTGGTCGGCGGCATGATCCTGCATTCAAATGCGATCGCAGAGATGAAGACCGGCGAAGGCAAGACCCTCGTCGCCACCCTGCCGGTCTATCTGAACGCGCTTTCCGGCAAGGGCGTGCACGTCGTCACCGTCAACGATTACCTCGCCCAGCGCGATGCCGCGACCATGGGCCGTGTCTACGGCTTCCTCGGCATGACTACCGGCGTCATCGTCCACGGCCTTTCCGACGAGGAACGCCACGCGGCCTATGCCTGCGACATCACTTACGCCACCAACAACGAACTCGGCTTCGATTATCTGCGCGATAACATGAAGTACGAGAAGAACCAGATGGTCCAGCGCGGCCACAACTTCGCAATCGTCGACGAAGTGGACTCGATCCTCGTCGACGAGGCGCGCACGCCGCTGATCATCTCCGGTCCGCTCGACGACCGCTCCGAACTCTATAATACGATCGACGCCTACATTCCGCTGCTGGTGCCGAGCGATTACGAGATCGACGAGAAGCAGCGCTCGGCCAACTTCTCCGAAGAGGGCACCGAAAAGCTGGAAAACCTGCTCCGCCAGGCCGGCCTCTTGAAAGGCAACGCGCTCTACGACATCGAGAACGTTGCGATCGTCCACCACGTCAACAACGCGCTGAAGGCCCACAAGCTGTTCCAGCGCGACAAGGACTATATCGTCCGCAACGACGAAGTCGTCATCATCGACGAGTTCACCGGCCGCATGATGCCGGGCCGCCGCTATTCGGAAGGCCAGCACCAGGCGCTCGAAGCCAAGGAAAAGGTGCAGATCCAGCCGGAAAACCAGACGCTGGCCTCGATCACCTTCCAGAACTACTTCCGCATGTACGACAAGCTCGCCGGCATGACCGGCACGGCGCAGACGGAAGCGGAAGAATTCGCCAATATCTACAATCTCGATGTCATCGAGGTCCCGACCAACCTGCCGATCAAGCGCCTCGACGAGGACGACGAGGTCTACCGGACCTTCGACGAGAAGTTCAAGGCGATCATCGAGGAGATCCTCGACGCCCACAAGCGCGGCCAGCCGGTGCTGGTCGGCACCACCTCGATCGAGAAATCGGAACTGCTCGCCGAGCGCCTGCGCAAGCAGGGCTTCGACGACTTCAAGGTGCTGAACGCCCGCTACCACGAGCAGGAAGCCTATATCGTCGCTCAGGCCGGCGTGCCCGGTGCCATCACCATCGCCACCAACATGGCCGGCCGCGGCACCGACATCCAGCTCGGCGGCAACCTCGACATGCGCATCGAGCGCGAGCTCGGCGAAGTCGAAGCCGGTCCGGAGCGTGACGCCCGGATCCAGGCGATCATCGAGGAGATCAAGGAACTCAAGCAGAAGGCGCTCGAAGCCGGCGGCCTCTACGTCATCGCGACCGAACGCCATGAAAGCCGCCGCATCGACAACCAGCTGCGCGGCCGCTCCGGCCGTCAGGGCGACCCTGGCCGCTCGAAGTTCTACCTGTCGCTTCAGGACGACCTGATGCGCATCTTCGGCTCCGATCGCATGGACAGCATGCTGACCAAGCTCGGCCTCAAGGAGGGCGAGGCGATCGTCCATCCCTGGATCAACAAGGCCCTGGAGCGCGCCCAGAAGAAGGTCGAAGCCCGCAACTTCGACATCCGCAAGAACCTCCTGAAGTATGACGACGTTCTCAACGATCAGCGCAAAGTGATCTTCGAGCAGCGCCTCGAACTGATGGAATCGACCAATATTTCCGAGACCGTTTCCGATATGCGCCGTGAGGTGATCGAGGACATGGTCGAAAAGCATATCCCCGAACGTGCCTATGCCGAACAATGGGATGCCGCCGGCCTGAAGACCGGCGCGTTGAACATTCTCAATCTCGACCTGCCGATCGAGGACTGGGTGAAGGAAGAAGGTATCGGCGAAGACGATATCCGCGAGCGCCTGACGGAAGCCACCAATGCCGCCTTCACGGAAAAGGCCGAGCGCTTCGGTGACGACATCATGCATTATGTCGAACGCTCGATCGTCATGCAGACGCTCGATCATCTCTGGCGCGAGCACATCGTCAACCTCGACCATCTGCGCTCCGTCATCGGCTTCCGTGGCTATGCTCAGCGCGATCCGCTGCAGGAATACAAGTCGGAGGCCTTCGAGCTCTTCACCGCGCTGCTCAACAACCTGCGCGAGGCCGTTACTGCCCAGCTGATGCGCGTCGAACTGGTGCAGCAGGCCCCTGCCGAACCAGAACCACCGCTGATGCAGGCCCATCACCTGGATCCGACGACCGGCGAGGATGATTTCGCCCCGGCGATCTACCAGGCGTCGGAAGTCATCGTTTCTCCTGAAAACCGCAACCCGGATGACCCGGCCACATGGGGCAAGGTCGGCCGCAACGAGACCTGCCCCTGCGGCTCCGGCAAGAAATACAAGCACTGCCACGGCGCCTTCGAGCAGGTCTGAGGCAAGCCCGCAAAGATCCGCGAAAATGCCGCCTCCGGGCGGCATTTTCTTTTCTGCGGCAACGCCGGAAATTCGGAATTCTAGCATCGGACTCAAGCTTGATCCGGAACCGTTTCTTAACCCTGTTCTGGCAAGACTTCAGGGGCGATTTGCCTGACCTCAGAGTTTTGCGTGTTCATCATGGCGGTCATAGAAACAGCGGAGAAGATGCTGCCCGCCGGCCTGCGCCCGATCGGCGGCCGGACGCTGCGTTTGCTTGCGGCCGTGCTCACCGAACGCGGCGAGAGGGCGGCCGCCCAGCGCATGGCGCTGACGGCCTTTTCGATCCGCATCCTCAGCGCCGCACTCGCCTTCGTCTCGCAGATCGTGCTCGCCCGGCTGATGGGTGAATATGAATATGGCATCTTCGTTTTCGTCTGGGTGCTGGTCGTCGTCTTCGGCGATCTCTCATGCCTCGGTTTCCACACCGCAATCGTCCGCTTCCTGCCGCAATACAGGGCAGCGGGCGCTTTCGAAGAAATCCGCGGCCTGACCGGCACGGCGCGCATCTTTGCGCTGCTATCAGGTACGGCGGTGCTCGCTGCCGGCATGCTCGGGCTGCATTTCTTCGGCGATATGATCCAGGTCTATTATCTCGTCCCGATCTTCATCGGTCTGCTCGCCATGCCGATGATCGCGCTCGGCGACATTCTGGAAGGGACGTCGCGGGCAAACCATTGGCCGGTGATGGCACTGAGCCCCGTCTATATCGTCCGCCCGATCCTCATCATCCTCTTCATGCTAATTGCGATTGCCATCGGCGCCGATCACACTGCCGTCACCGCGATGCAGGCAGCGCTCGTTGCGACCTACGTCACCGCCCTCGGCCAATATGCCGCAACGCTCTACCGCCTTCGCCGGCATTATGACGACGGCCCGCGCAAGGTCGATTTCCTCGCCTGGTTCAGCGTCGCCTTTCCGATTTTCCTGATCGAGGGCGTGAGCTTCCTGCTCACCAATTCCGATGTCGTCGTCGTCGGCATCTTCCTCGAGCCGCACGATGTCGCCATCTACTTCGCCGCTGCCAAAACGATGGCGCTGGTGCATTTCATCAATTTCTCGGTCAAGGCGGCCTCCGGCCCGCGCTTTTCCTCGATCATCGCCGAAGGCAACCACGGAGAGCTGGTAGCCGCTGCCATCGACGCCGCGCGCTGGACCTTCTGGCCAGCGCTCGGGGTCGGCCTTGTCGTGCTTGCGGCCGGCCATCTGCTGCTGTCGCTCTTCGGCGGCGCTTTTACATCAGGCTATCTGGTCATGGCGATCCTGCTCGCCGGCATCCTCGCCAAATCGCTGGTCGGCCCGGCCGAAACGCTGCTGATGATGGCAGGCAAACAGAACCTCTGCGTCGCGCTCTATGCCGGCGCACTGACGGCCAATGTCGGCCTCAACCTCGCTTTGATCCCGCATTACGGCATCGAAGGCACGGCGATCGCCACGGCCTCCGCCATGGCAGTCGAGGCGATCCTGTTGCATCTCGCCGTGCGCCGCACGCTTGGCATCGTCCTTTTCGCTTTCGCCAGCCCCTCCGCCGCAACGCCAGAAATGAGAGTTCGATAGATGGTGCGTATCCCCCCCGTTACCGAAAGCACCGACAGCGCTGCGAACCGCATGGTGCATGATCTCGCAGCACTGCATTTCGAAGCGCCGCAAGCCGAGGCTCGCGCCGAGATCGGCCGGCCGGGGCGCGAGCTCTGCCTCTATCCGGGTAAGCTCGGCTATGAGCTTCAGGATGAGCTCGATTTCCTTTCCAACCGGGCGATGGAACCGAACGTCTTTTTCTCCGGCCGCTTCCTCGCCCCCGCCATGCCGCGGCTCGAAGACCGGCAGGTGAACTTCGCCCTGATCCGCGACCACAGTGCCGGCCGCAGCCGCATGCGCTTCCTTTTGCCGTTTTCGGTCGACAAGCCGGGTTTTGCCGTCGGCCCGTCGATCATCCGCGGCTGGTCGAACAGTTTCGGTCCGCTCGGCACGCCGCTCGTCGATGGCGAGGATGCCGCCGAGACCCTCGACAATCTCTTCGAGGGACTGACCGCCCGTGATCTCAATCTGCCCGGCATACTGGTTCTGCCGGATCTCAGGCTGAACGGTATCTTCGTGCGCATGGTCAAGGCCGTGGCGCTCAGCCGCAATCTTCCCGTCACCGTCACCAATCCCTACCTGCGCCCGATGCTGCAGAGCGAGGAAGAGGCGCCGGCCTATCTCAGCAAAACCATCGCCTCCTCGCATATGCGCGAGATGCGCCGCCAGTGGCGGCTGCTGGAGGAACAGGGAACGACGGTCTATACCGTCGCCCGCCAACCGCGCGAAATCCATATCCGCTTCGAGGAATTCCTGGCGATGGAAGCCGGTGGCTGGAAGGGCAAGCGGCGAAGCGCTCTCGTCACCGATCGTTATCACACGGCCTTCGCCCGCGAGGCGGTATCGAACCTTGCCGCCGTCGATGCCGTGCGTATTCACACGATCGATCTCAACGGCAAGGCGATTGCCGCCATCGTCGTGCTGATGATGGGCGGCGAGGCCTATACCTGGAAGACTGCCTACGACGAAAACTATGCCCGCTATTCGCCTGGCAAGCTGTTGATGAGCGAACTCACCGAATGGCATCTCGACGACGCCAATATCGTCCGCTCCGATTCCTGCGCGGTCTCGGATCATCCGATCATGAGCCGCTTCTGGCAGGAGCGCGAGGAGATGGGAACGCTGGTAATCGGCTTGACGCAGAACAGCGACCGCGACATGCGCCAGGTCACCGCCCAGCTGCACATGTACCGCAGTACCCGCAATATGGCGAAGATGCTGCGCGAAAAGATCATGTCGCTTGCCGGCCGGGGCTAAGCATTCCAGCAAAATGCGTAGCAGTTCTATCCCTCGCCAGCGGCCCTTTCGCGTAGCAGCCGTCGGATGACCTTCCCGGTGGTGGTCAGCGGCAATGCATCGATGAATTCCACTTCGCGCGGATATTCGTGCATCGAAAGCCGCGTCTTCACCCATTCCCTGATGTCGGTGGCCAGCGTCTCGCTTGGCCGATGGCCTGGTGAAAGCACGATATAGGCCTTGACGATCTCGGTGCGCACGGCATCGGGTTTGCCGACGGCGGCGGCAAGCTGCACGGCGGGATGACCGATCAGGCAGTCCTCGATCTCGGCCGGGCCGATGCGATATCCCGACGAGGTGATGACGTCGTCGTCGCGGCCTTCGAAGGTCACATATCCCTCGGCGTCCTGCCGGCCGATATCGCCGGTGAGCAGCCAGCCTTTGACGAATTTTCGTTCCGTCGCTGCCGTATCGTCCCAGTAGCCGAGGAACATGACAGGATCGGGACTGGCGATGGCAATCTGGCCCGGTTCGCCGACGGGCAACTCGTCGCCCGTCTCGCTGACGATCGCGACGCGGTGCCCGGGCACTGCCCGTCCGATGGCGCCCGCTTTGGTGACGCCATAGGCAGCGCTCGACGCAAGCACGAAATTGCACTCCGTCTGGCCGTAGAATTCGTTGACGGTGATGCCGAGCACATGCCGCGCCCATTCATAGGTCTCGCGGCCGAGCGCCTCCCCGGCCGAGCCGATGGTGCGCAGCGCCAGATCATATTTCGAGCGCGGATCGGCAACGGATCTCATCAGCCTTAGCGCCGTCGGCGGAATGAAGGCATTGCGCACCTTCATCTCGGCCATGATGCGATAGGCCATGTCGGCATCGAATTTCTGCGCCGGCGAAGAGACGACAGGAATCCCGAGCAGAAGGCTCGGCAGCAGCGCGTTGAGCAGCCCGCCGGCCCAGGCCCAGTCGGACGGCGTCCAGACCTTATCACCCGGCCGCGGAAACCCCTCATGGGCGAACTGCATGCCCGGAATATGGCCGGGCAGGACGCGGTGGCCGTGCAACGCGCCCTTGGGCGGCCCCGTCGTTCCCGAAGTGAAGATCATCAGCGCCGGATCGTCCGGACCGGTTTTGGCGATGTCGAAGACAGGGGGATAGCCATCCACCAGTTCGGCGAAAGCAGTCGCATCGCCACTCGCCCCGTCGATGCTGACGATATGCTTCAGCGCCGGCAGGCGTCCGCGGATCTGCCGGATGCGTTCGAGACCGAAACCATTGGTGACGACGGCCACAGCACCTGCCGCCTTCAGCCGGTATTCCAGCGCCTCGACGCCGAAAAGCAGCGCCAGTGGCAGCGCGATCGCGCCGGTCTTGTAGATCGCCACATGCGCGATCACCGTTTCGAAGGATTGCGGCAAGAGCAGCGCGACGCGATCGCCGCGTTTGATATCAAGTGAAACGAGCGCATTTGCAAAGGCCGAGGAACGGTCGGCGAGCGCGCGATAGGTCATCGCGCGATGATTGCCGTCGGGGCTGAAATGCTCGAGGCAGACGCGCTCGGGTTCTCTCGCGGCCCAGTCGTCGCTGACGGCGCGGCCGATATTGAAATCCTCCGTGATCTGCCAGGAGAAATTGCAATAGAGATCGTCATAGCGATCGTGGGACGGCAGCTGCATGGTCGGATTCCGGTAAAAATGCTGCATCAGCTAACATCTTGCGGCGGGAATGTGCAAGCTGCAGCCGGAATCGATAGCGAAGAGAGCGGCTTCAGAGGTCTCGATCACGGATCATTGTGCGCATGCAGCATAATTTTTCATGTGCCACCCTGCGACTTTGGCCATCTCGCGCTAAATCATGGAAGGCCGTCTGGGGTTATTAAATTCATCACGGAGTCGTTTCATGGAATACACAAAATTTGGGAAGACCGGCCTCGAAGTGTCGAAGATCTGCTTGGGCTGCATGACCTTCGGCGATCCCGGCCGCGGCAATCATGCCTGGAGCCTGCGGGAAGAAGAAAGCCGGACGATGATCAAGCAGGCGATCGACCTCGGCATCAATTTCCTCGACACCGCCAACACCTATTCCAATGGTTCCTCAGAGGAGATCGTCGGCCGTGCCATAAAAGACTTCGCCAAACGCGAAGACATCGTGCTGGCGACCAAGGTGTTCAACCGCATGCGGCCGGGCCCGAACGGCGCCGGCCTGTCGCGCAAGGCGATCTTCGACGAGATCGACAATAGTCTGCGTCGCCTCGGCACCGACTACGTGGATCTCTACCAGATCCATCGCTTCGACTACACGACGCCGATCGAGGAAACGCTGGAAGCGCTGCACGACGTCGTCAAATCGGGCAAGGCGCGTTATATCGGCGCCTCCTCCATGTATGCCTGGCAATTCGCCAAGGCGCTTTACGTCTCCAGGCTGAACGGCTGGACCGAATTCGTCAGCATGCAGGACCACCTGAACCTGCTCTACCGTGAGGAAGAGCGCGAAATGCTGCCGCTTTGCGAGGATCAGAAAATCGCCGTCATCCCCTGGAGCCCGCTTGCCCGCGGCCGCCTGACCCGCGACTGGGAGGAGACGACGGCACGTAGCGAAACCGACGAATTCGGCAAGACGCTTTACACCCAGTCCATCGATGCCGACCGCAAGATCGTCGGGGCCGTGGCCGAAATCGCCAAGGCCCGCAACGTCTCCCGCGCCCAGGTCGCAACCGCCTGGATCCTGCAGAAGAGTGCGGTGACCGCCCCGATTATCGGCGCGTCCAAACCGAACCACCTCAGAGACGCCGTTGCGTCGCTCTCGGTCAAGCTCACCGCCGAGGAGATCGCGGCGCTGGAAGCACCCTACATCCCGCACGCCATCGCCGGCTTCAAGTAGCCGCTGGCTTTTCGGTCCTCAGGCACCTGCAAGGCAGATCCCTCTCCACTTGGAGAGGGAGATCGAAACCATGGCCATTCGCGACTGAGATTATTTCGGGCTTTCAGGATCGAGCTGCCGGCGCATCGTCACCAGAAACTGCTCGGCAAGCGCTTTGTCCTCGACAGCACGAGCAAGAATGACGGCACCCATCATCGATGAGAGTGTCGTCGTCGCATTGGCGCGGCGCTCCTCTTCCGTTTCGCCGGGAACGATATCGGCAAGCGTGTCGACCAGCACGGACAGCCCATCGCTGAAGACCGCACGGACCGCGCCGCGGCTGCGGCTGACTTCCTGGATCAGCGTTGCGAAGACGCAGCTGCCGCCCGGATCGTCAACTGTGCGCCAGTGGATATAATGGTCGAGAAGGGCTGCCAGCGGCCGGTCCGGCGATTCGGCGATATGCTCCTTCCAGCGCTCTTCCACCCTGTCGATCAGCTTGCGGCTGACCTCAAGCGCCAGGTCGTCCTTCGAACCGAAATGACCGTAAAAGCCGCCATGCGTCAGCCCCGCCGCCTTCATGATGTCGGCGACGCCGACCCCGTCGAAGCCGTTTTCGCGGAAAAGCACGCCGGCAACGCTCAGGATCCTTTCGCGGTTTTCAGCAAATTTCTCGCGGCTGACCCGCATTTGTCATCTCCAGAAATAGTCGCTTGACAAAATATATGACGTCCATCATCAATACGCAAGAAATATGATGGCCATCATGTAAATCGATCCACTATCGTCTCGGACCTGAATTCAAACGGAATCTTGCCCATGGTTTCCACAGCTCTCGCCTCCACCCTTGCCCGGCGCAACATCCATTACGGCTGGGTCGTCGTCGCCGCGACCTTCCTCACCATGCTGGTCACCGCCGGCGCCATGGGCGCACCCGGCGTGCTCATCAAGCCGCTGCAGGATGAATTCGGCTGGGAGACCTCGCAGATTTCCTCGGCCCTTGCGATCCGGCTGATCCTTTTCGGCTTCATGGGTCCGTTCGCCGCCGCCTTCATGAATTATTTCGGCGTGCGCAAGGTCATCGTCTTCGCCTTAGCGCTGATTGGCGCAGGCTTCGTCGGTTCGCTGTTCATGACGACGCTGTGGCAGCTGCTGTTGCTTTGGGGCATCGTCGTCGGCTTCGGCACGGGCCTGACGGCCATGGTGCTCGCCGCGACCGTCTCTTCCCGCTGGTTTACCAAGCACCGCGGCCTCGTAGTCGGCATGCTCTCGGCAAGCTCGGCCACCGGCCAGCTCGTCTTCCTGCCGCTGATGGCGGAGCTGACGGAACGTTACGGCTGGCGCTCGACGGTGTTTTTCGTCTGCGCCATGATCATGGTCGCAGCCCTTGCCGTACTTGCCTTCATGCGCGACCGCCCCGCCGACCTCAACCTGCCCTCCTTCGGCGAAACGCAGGTAACGCCGCCGCCGGCAAGCACTTCGCTTGGCGTCGCGCTGATGACGCCGATCACCGTCCTCAGGGAAATTTCGAAGACCTCGACCTTCTGGATCCTCTTTGCCACCTTTTTCATCTGCGGCCTCAGCACCAACGGCCTGATCCAGACCCATTTCGTCACCCTTTGCGGCGATTTCGGCATCGTGCCGGTGGCCGCCGCCAGCGTGCTGGCTGTCATGGGCATCTTCGATTTCTTCGGCACTATCGGTTCCGGCTGGCTGTCCGACCGCTTCGACAATCGCTGGCTGCTGTTCTGGTATTACGGCCTGCGCGGCCTGTCGCTGCTCTATCTGCCGTTCAGCGATTTCAGCTTTTACGGCCTCTCCATCTTTGCCGTCTTCTACGGCCTCGACTGGATTGCCACCGTGCCGCCGACCGTCAAGATCGCCGCCGACCGCTTCGGCCCTGAAAAGGTCGGCCTCGTCTTCGGCTGGGTCTTTGCCGGACATCAGCTGGGAGCCGCCACCGCCGCCTATGGCGCCGGCCTCTCGCGCACGGAGCTCTCGAGCTACCTGCCCGCCTTCTTCGTCGCCGGCGCCTTCTGCCTGCTGGCCTCGATCCTGGCGATCACGCTGAAGAAGTCCGGCCTGAGCAACCCGGCATCGGCCGCCGCCCATTGATATCAGACAAGATCCGGCCTCGAAGCGAGGCCGGATCTCTCTACCGGATCAATCCGATAACTTCGCTTGCCCGTCTTGCGCGCGCGGGCGCTCGCATGTTAGACAGCCGCCCGTTCGTATCCGTTGCCCCATTGGCGGAATTGGTAGACGCGCTCGACTCAAAATCGAGTTTCGAAAGAAGTGCTGGTTCGACTCCGGCATGGGGCACCACCTTTCAAATCAGACATTGATTTTTAAGTAAGATTCCCCTCTTTTTGCCTCACAGCCGGCGCCGCGACCCTTGGTGCCGGAGGTCGGGCCGGTCCAGATCCAGCAGCCGGTCACCGCGTCGATGCGGACGCGGGCCATCGATCGAACGTCCGCTGTGGTATGAGGATTTCTGCGCCATTGCGACGCGCCGATCGGCTTCGACCGGCTGAAGTTGACAAGAATCGATCTACCGCCCGTAGTGCGGCGATGAAGCCACGCCACCACGTTCTGACAGCACATCCAGGCACATATTCGAATCCAAGGTGCTATCTTGGCTTTCTCGGGGGATGTGACCGCAAAATTTCGGGTGAGCACCTAATGTCACGCCACATGACCGGCCGCGGACCAAGTCAGCTATTCAACCGCTGGGATCGCGAGATACCAAATCCGCGCCCGCTCGCTAAGACAGCGAACGTTCTTTGCAAAAAACACAACTCGGAACTGCATCATTTCGATACCGCAGGAACAAAGCTACTGAATGGCGTAGTCGCTGCAAGAGCCCTTCAGTATGGATCGTTCGACCTGAATGGCAACGACATCGAACGCTTCCTGATGCAGCGGCTTTGTGCTCACACCTTTTCGAATATGGCAACGGTGGACGGGGCTCGGATTGGAAGCGTAGTCGATCAATCAATGATAGAGGCCTGCTTTACAAGGCCAGAGCTTCCCGCGCCTTTTGGGTTGTACACGACGTTCCCGCCGCCGCAGCAGTACGACAACTACCGACTGAGGGTCGAGTTCGCCCCTATATGCAATCTCAATCCCCTAAAGGTCGTCGGCTGCAGGATTTCGTTTGGACCTCTCAGCATCGCACTGCTGACTGAGCTGGGATTCCCGTCGACGATGCCCTTGCATAGGTACCGCCCCGCCGGCTTCCGTTTCTGGAAAAACAAAGAGATTGTCCAAGAAATCAGAATGCATTGGGAGAGCGGTCCCGCCTTCGACTTTCAAGACTTTGAACCAGATGATTGAAAGCTTAAAGCGTCTGGTTGATCTCGTAGAGCCGCCGAACGTTCCAAAAGAGAGTGGACAACTCCCTGTCAAGGCGCTCCTTCATCGGCGTAGTACCTTCGTGCGCTCAGGGGGGGTCGCGCGGATAGGCCCATTGCCAATATTCGCGCGGTGCGTCCTGCCGGATTGCCTTCACCTCCCTGCAGGCGTTGACGGCCTTGATGAATGAGATCGTGTATATCGGGTAGGTTGCCGCAACCGCCGCCCACCAAAATCTTCAAGCTCTTTGTCAGATGGTTCAAGCAACGCAAGCGGACTGCGTCGTCTCGCGTGGACGATCGGGGAAACCCCCGCCCGCAATGTGAGAGAGCGGCGAGGACAATATCGTGGTCACAGAACTTCAAAGACTTCGTATTCGACACCGCCGGGACACCTGCCGCCCTTTGCGACCGCGACAATGCTGTTGAGCCACACATGCGCAGGCGCGGCGGTCTCGAAATACGGAGTCGTGCGCAGATAATATTCCGAAGCGTCAACCGTTTCGCCGCGCGCCAAACGCCCGTCGACGGCCTGTGACGCACGCCTGATGCCGCGATAGGTCATGAGGATGAGCCCCCCGTCTTCGGCGACGAGGAGAAGCCTGACATCTTGCTGAAATGTGCCGTCGGCACGAGCGAGCAGGAGATCCGAGCCGATCAGTGGCGATACTTTTCCTTTCAGGCGCTCCCCTTGGAAATGTCCGCCCGAGACAGGAAAAATCCGCCGGCCGCCGGCTGGCGTCTGCCCAAGCTCCAGGGTCGGATGAAGCGCGATAAAGAGTGTAAACAGGTGCTGAGATTGCAGGGACACAGTAGATCTCCTATCCTTGGCTGTCCCCCAAAACTGCACCAAGGCGTTCCGCCTTCAAAACGCGCTTTGCTTGTCGTCACCGCAAGATAAATTGATCGTAAAGGGAAGCTGATCATGCGGCCGTCATTGGAGTCTCTGCGCGTATTGGAAGCCTGTGTCTCGGCCGGCAGCTTCGCGCGCGCAGCCGAACGCTTGTTTCTGACACCGGCGGCGGTCAGCCTTCGTATTCGCACTCTGGAGGCTGAACTCGGTCAGCCGCTATTTATCCGCGCCGGTCGGCGAGTGGTCCCGACGGCCGCCGCCTCCGTTCTGGCAAGTCGGGTCCGGGAGGCATTAACCGGGATCGGTGAGGCGCTTGCAGAATTTCAGGCGGCAACGCCGCCACTCAGGCTCACGGCGCCGCCGACCTTTGCGTCACGCTGGCTTGCACCGCGTCTGGCGCGCTATCCTACGGCTGGAGCTTCCGTCATCGAGGTCGACGTCTCGGCGGAAATACGTGATCCGGGCGCATTCGACGTCGCCATAAGGACGGGTCGCGGTGGATGGGCCGGGCTGGAAGAATATCGGCTCGCTCCCGTAGAAGTGACGCCGATGCTGTCGCCCTCCCAGCTTGGAACGCGGACGCTTCCCGCGCCGGAGGCGCTGGCTGACTTCGAGCTTTTGCCGCACCCTGATTGGGAGCAATGGTTTAAGGAGGCTCAATGCGCGACCCCTCAGGGTTTGCGCTTTTTGGCGGTCGATTACCCCACGCACGAGTTGGATGCCAATGCGGCGCTGGCAGGCGTGGGTGTGGCGCTGTTGTCGCCATCGCTGTTTCGGCCGCTTTTGACCGAGGGCCGGCTGATCGCGCCGTTCCCCCACGTGCTGAGCGGGCCAGCCTGGCATTTCGCGCTCATCCGCGCCAATGACGCGCGCCAAGCGCCGCGGCAGCTCTGCGCATGGCTTCGCGCGCAGGCAGGTGAGGCCGCATAATTCCGAACTAAAGGCACTGTGAAGGCTTGCGCGTGATGGGGCGCCGGCGCTGGCGGCTGTGCGCCAGCGAAAGACGACGCTGCATGACCGCCTCGACCGCCGCCCGTACCCGACAGAATTCTTATTGGCCAAGGTCGCTTTGGCGGCGATCTCAAGTCCCTCCCGAAAGTCGGATATGAGGCCGTCATATCCCGTTCGGCTGGGAGGCTTGTGAAAATACTCAGCGCCTAAGCGAAGCTTACTTATTCTTCAGCAGCCACATCTTGCCGGCCATCGTGATGCCGTAGACGTCTTTTGTTGCGTCGTCATCCAGGTGCCGCCTCTCCAGAAAACCCGGCTCCTTCAACTCGCCCAGCGTCTTGGCAGTGACCGACTTTATTTTCTGAGGCCGCTCTTTCCACCGGTCAGTTTTTGCATAAGTCACCGTCGCGTTCTCGTGCGTCCATTTATTGGCTGGCTGAGGATAAAGGTCTCCATCCCTGGCGAGTTTAAGTGCGGCGATCTGGGACGGCGTAAGCTCAATCATACTAAAAGATCCTGTGCGGGCGGTGCTTGCGCTGGGAACGCGCTGTTACCAAAGGCGTGCTCATAACACCGACAGACGACTTTCACCACTGCATTGAGATATTCTTGCCACAAAAGGCGAAAACCCGGCTCGTCGGAACCGGGCTTCGTCCTTATCGCATACTTTTTCGTTAATTGCAGCGCCGGACCGTCTTGGTGACCTCGCCTTCGTCGGTCTGTCGGGTGACGCTCCTGGTTTCGCAGCCATTATCGCGATAGCGGCGATGCTCACGTTCGCGCACGGCGCCGAAAGTGACGCCACGCTCGCTGATGGTGATGCCGGGTCGTACCCGCTCGTGGCGATAGCCGTCATCATAAGAACGCTCCCTGACATAAACGCTGTCGGCAAGAACAGGCGCTGCATACGAGCAGGCGGCAAGGGCCGCCACAGTACAGTTCAAGATCATCTTCCGCATGTCGTTTCTCCTTTCTTGATGAAAGAGCAACGAGGCACGACGCAAGTGGTTCCAACATCGGCGACGGCCCGACCGTACCGCGGACGACGTCTGCGCCACTCCAGCCAAGACTGAGAACGAAGGCCTGAACAGCAGCCCATCCCCAAATCAACTGTTTAATTTTGCTTGCGCTTCGTCCAAAGTGGCCGCCGCTATCACAAGAGAGGGCGGACGTGCATCAGGAAGTAGGACTTATCGCGACGGTCGCCGTCAGTTTCGTTTTCGCAGCGATCCTGGGCTATGGCGCCGACCGGCTTCGGCTGCCGCCACTCGTCGGTTATTTGATGGCGGGCATCCTGATGGGGCCGTTCACGCCGGGCTTCGTCGCCGATACCGCCCTTGCCGGCCAGCTCGCCGAGATGGGCGTGATCCTTTTGATGTTCGGCGTCGGCCTGCATTTTTCCGCCTCCGACCTGCTCGCCGTGCGCGGCATCGCCGTGCCTGGCGCAATCGGGCGTATTATCCTCGCCACCCTCTTGGGCATTGGCCTTTGCAAACTCTGGGGCTGGAGCCTCGGCGCCGGCATCGTCCTCGGCCTCAGCCTGTCGGTGGCGAGCACCGTCGTGCTCTTGAAGGCGCTGGAGGAGCGCAATCTCGTCAACGCGGCCAGCGGACGCGTCGCGGTCGGCTGGCTGATCGTTGAGGACCTAGTGATGGTGCTGGCACTGGTGCTGCTGCCGGCACTCGCAGAGCTTCTGGGTGGCAACGCCAGCACTACGACCAACCACGGCCTCGGCGATCTGCCGCTGGTGCTGACGATCGGCCTGACGCTGCTGAAGGTTGTGGCCTTCGCCGCCATGGCGATCTTCCTCGGCCCTCGCATCGTGCCCTGGCTGCTGACGATGATCGCCCGCACCGGCTCACGCGAACTCTTTACGCTGACGGTGCTGGCGATCGCACTCGGCATCGCCTTCGGCTCGGCGGCGATCTTCGGCGTCTCTTTTGCACTCGGCGCATTTTTCGCCGGCGTCGTCATGAGCGAATCCCAGCTCAGCCACAGGGCGGCCGCCGACTCGCTGCCGCTGCAGAACGCTTTCTCCGTGCTGTTCTTCGTCTCCGTCGGCATGCTCTTCGATCCCTCGATCCTGGTGCGCCAGCCGCTGGCCGTGATCGGCGCGCTGGCTCTCGTCATCCTCGGCAAGGGCATCATCACCTTCCTCATCGTCATCCTGCTCAGATATCCGATCAGCATGGGACTGACATTGGCCGGCGGCCTCGCCCAGATCGGCGAGTTTTCCTTCATCCTCGCCGGCCTCGGCGTCTCACTCGGGCTTTTGCCGCATGAGGGCCAGGATCTGATCCTGGCTGCCGCGATCCTGTCGATCACGCTCAACCCGATCGTGATCTTCGCAACCGACGGCCTGAAGAAATATATCCATTCGAAATGGCCCTCCCTCTGGGAAAGCTACGGCAGGAGCAGGCAGAAGGCGCTCGGCAAAGAACTGGAAAAGATCAGGGCGCTCGGCGAAGAGCGCGAGCGCCAGCATCAACTGAAGATGCAACAGCTGATCGAGACTTTCCCGCTGTTCTCCGAAGTCGACGAGGACGCCCAGGAGGAACTGCTACTGCTCTTCAAGGCAAAATCCGCGCCGCCCGGCGAACGCGTCATCCGCCGCGGCGACCGCGGCGACAGCATGTATTTCATCTCCTCGGGCGCGGTGGAAGTGCGGCTCGCCAGTGGCGCGATCCGCCTGGAGCCGGGCGCCTTTTTCGGCGAAATGGCGCTGCTGACTGGCGCACGGCGCACGGCCGACGTCATCGCCGTCGATTTCTGCCAGTTCGAGGTGCTCGAACGGCGCGACTTCAACATGTTCATGTCTCACCATCCGCATCTGCGCGCCGCCGTTAGCGAAATGGCCCAGAAGCGGACGGAAATGAATGTCCTGCGTCAGCAATGGGAAAAGTCGATGGACCTGTCCTGACGCAAATACCTCCGCATTTTAGCGGCAATCACGCTAGCGTGATGGCTTCAGCCCGCCGGCCAATAGCCATCTGAGCGGAAATCCTCCGGGATCGGGTCGAGCCGCGACAACGTCTCGGCTGCGAAATCGATCTGCAGCGACAAGTATTTAAGAGGCGCCAGCATTGGCACGCCGGTCGCGAATTCCCGGATGCGAGACAGATGATAACCGCTCTCGCTGATCCGCCGCGCAGCCTCCCGGCGCACGTCCTCTTTGCTTGGCCCGCGCCCCTCTTCGGACCAGTCATCCATTTGCACGGCCCGCCCACGGCCGCCTTCGATCACTTTGAACATTCTCATGCCACCTTGCCCGTCGACCCTAAATCAGCTTGCCGCAGAATGGCCGATTCGCAATCTCCCGAAATCTTGGGAGAGGCGCTGACACCCGTCATCACGAAAATTTTTTGACGGCGGTGGCAGGAAGGACACGGGCGAGCATTTACAGCGCCGCGCACGGCCCCTAAAGCTCTTTTGCACTGCAACAGGAAGGAAACGGAATGCTCCGCAGACTTTACGACTGGACCATGTCTCTGGCCGCGCGCAAATCGGCCGAAATCTGGCTCGCCGTCATCGCCTTCGTCGAAAGCTCCATCTTTCTCGTCCCCGCCGATGTGCTGTTCCTGCCGATGGCGCTTGCCAGGCCGGAACGCTCCTATCGCTACGCGCTGGTCGCGACCGTCGCTTCCGTACTCGGCGGCATCGCCGGCTGGGCGCTCGGCTTTTACGCCTATGAGACGGTGGCGCGGCCGGTTCTCGAATTCTATGGCAAGCTCGATGCCTTTGAGCAGATGAAGGCCTATGTCACCTACGAGTGGATCCTGCTGCTGCTTGTCACATCAGGTCTTGCGCATCTGCCGCCGATCAAGATCGTGACGATTCTGTCTGGCGTCATTCACGTCAATCTGGGTCTTTTCATTGTTTCCGCGATTATTGCACGCGGCGCGCGTTTCCTCTTCCTCGCTTGGCTGCTGCGCCGCTACGGCGAGCCGATCCGTGACTTCATCGAGAAGCGCCTCGGCCAAATCGTTGGCATCGGTGCCGCTACCGTGATCGTGCTATATGTCGGCTACCGCTCTTTCGCTCACTAGGCGAGGATGGTTTTCGGCCGAACAGGCCTAAAATCTCAATCTGCATCTCATGCTCTACTAAACTCGCGGAGCTCCGCCATGACTATTTCCTCGCCGCTCGCCCGCCCCGGCTTTGTCTATTCCATTTTGCTCGCCATCGGCATGGCGGCGGCGGTCGGCACCGCGCTCGGCTTCCAGTATATCGGCGGTTATATTCCCTGTGCGCTCTGCCTGTTGCAACGGCAGCCCTATTATTACGCCATCCCGATCGCGATCCTGGCCGCGATCTCCGAGCTCGTCGGACTGCCGAATTGGATCACCCGGGCGCTCATTCTCGCGGCCGGCATCCTGATGCTGGTGACGGCAGGCATGGGTGTTTATCACGCCGGTGTGGAATGGCACTTCTGGCCCGGCCCGGCCACCTGCTCGACGACGGCAAGCAGCATGACGACCAATGCCGGCGATCTGCTCGGCGAGCTCAACACCATCAAGGGCCCGTCCTGCACCGACGCGGCACTGCGCGTGCTCGGCCTGTCTTTTGCGGGCTGGAACGTGATTGCCGGAATCCTGCTCGCAGCCTTCGCCTTTGTCGGCGTTCGCAAGGCCGCCTGATAAAATTATGCAGCATTCGAAGTGCCGCAGCGTCCTTGCCGCCTCTGAAAAAGATGCGCGGCGCTGCGGGCCGTTCGATCAGGGTTGCAGTTCGGTATCCCAATAGAGATAGTCGAGCCAGCTTTCATGCAGGTAGTTCGGCGGGAACAGCCGGCCGTTATTGTGCAGATCCTGCACCGTCGGCTGATAGGGCTTCTGCGCCGGGAACATGCTTGCCTGCTTCGGAAGCTTGCTGCCCTTGCGCAGATTGCAAGGCGAGCAGGCTGCCACGACATTCTCCCAGGTGGTCTCGCCGCCATGGGCGCGCGGGATGACGTGGTCGAAGGTCAGGTCGTCATGGGCGCCGCAATACTGGCATTCGAACCGGTCGCGCAGGAAGACGTTGAACCGGGTGAAAGCGGGATTGCGGGACGGCTGAACGTAAGTCTTCAGGCACACGACACTCGGAAGGCGCATCGAAAAGCTCGGCGAAGAAACCGAATGTTCATATTCTGCAATGATGTTCACACGGTCGAGAAATACCGCCTTGATCGCGTCCTGCCAGGACCACAACGACAAGGGGTAATAACTCAGCGGCCGGTAGTCAGCGTTCAGAACGAGCGCCGGCAGGGCCTGTGGGGAGACTGCAATCGTCAAGGGACTCTCCTGATCGATTCGGCATCTGCACCTGTATATTAGGCCGGTTGTTACAGGATTGTGAAGTCCAATAAATTCAGAGGATAAAGGCAATTTGAAGAGTGTTGCCGATCAGCCGATCGGCACCATGTCACGGCGCATCCTCGTGGCATAGTAGGCCCAGAAAAGCCGTGCCGCCACCGAGCGCCACGGCGACCAGACTTCCGAAAGCTCAGCAAGCGCCTTCGCCTGCGGCCGTGCGGCAAGACCGAATGCCGCTCCGACGGCATTCTGCAGCGCGACATCGCCGGCCGGGAAAACATCGGCGTGGCCGCCGCAAAACATCAGATAGACCTCTGCCGTCCACGGCCCGACGCCCTTCAACGCGGTCAGTTCGCCAAGCGCCTCGCCCGGCGGCTTCAGGCAGAGCCCGGAGAGATCGAGACGGCCGGAGGCGACCGCTTCGGCAATCCGCGACAGCGTCTCGGCCTTGGCGCGCGACAGACCGAATTCGCGCCACGCCTCGGCGTGAAGCAGTGCGTAACCTTCCGCCGTCAGCGAACCGACCGCCGGCAGCATGCGCCGCCAGATCGCCTCGGCGCTGGCGCGCGACACCATCTGCGAGACGATGATATGGGCAAGACCGGCAAAGCCGGGCTCGCGCAACCGCAGCGGAATAGGCCCGGCCTCAGTGACTACAGGCGCAAGGCGCGGATCGAGGCGAAGCAGCGCTTCGAGCCCCTGCCTGACGTCATCTTCGTTGCGGATGATCTGCACTTTGCCTCGCTGTGGTTCAAAAACCGAATCCATGGCAGAAGAAAGCATGACCACGAGTGAGCGTCAAAAACCTGTCTTTCGTTTTGCGCCGAGCCCCAACGGACCGTTGCATCTCGGACATGCCCTCTCGGCCCTCATGAACCGCGACATGGCGGAGGCCGAACAAGCGCGCCTGCTGCTGCGCATCGAGGATATCGACCAGGCGCGCTGCACGCCCGAGTTCGAGGCCGGCATCCTCAGGGATCTCGAATGGCTTGATATCGGCTGGGCAAGCCCGGTGCGGCGCCAGTCGGAACATATTCCCGAATATCAGGCGGCGTTGCATGCGCTGATCGAGCGCGGACTGGTCTATCCGGCCTTTCTGACGCGGGGCGAGGTGAAGGCGCGCATCGCTGCCTACGAGGCGGCGGGTGAACCCTGGCCGCACGATCCCGACGGCACCCCGCATTATCCCGCAAGTGATCGCGAGCGTCCGGCAGACGAACGGCGGGACATGCTGACCTCGGGGAAGAAACATGCCTGGCGGCTCGATATGCGCAAAGCGCTCGACCTGATCGGCGAACTGCTGTTCTGGACGGAAACCGGCGACGGCAGGACAGGCGAGATCGCCGCCGAGCCCGACGTCTGGGGCGACGTCATCCTGTCGCGCTCGGATGCGCCGTCGAGCTATCATCTTTCCGTGGTCGTCGACGATGCGCTGCAGGGCGTCACCCATGTCGTGCGTGGGCTCGACCTCTTCCACGCGACATCGGTGCACCGGCTGTTGCAGGTGCTGCTCGGCCTACCGCAGCCGGTCTATCACCATCATCGTCTCATTCTTGGCGCCGATGGCCGCAAGCTTTCGAAAAGCCAAGGCGACAGCGGGCTTGGCGAATTGCGCGCCCAGGGCATGTCAGGGGCGGATATTCGCCGCCTTGTCGGGCTCTGATTGCCTTTCGACACGCTCTCTGCCGACGATCGAAAGTGTGCGGGAGAACATCCGGAAGACGCGGAATTTGATCAGCGCCGCATTGATCTCCGCGCCGATGATGAAGATGACGCCGACCATATAGAGGAAGATCAGCACGATCATGACGGAGGCGAGACCGGCATAGGTTGCCGTATAGTTGGCGAAGGTCGCCAGATAATAGGCAAAGATCAGCGCGCCGGCGAGCCAGAGAAGCAGTGTCAGCAGCACCCCGGGAATGACGTCGAAGACCCGCCGCTTGCCGGCCGGCAGCCAGAGATGCATCACCAGCAGTCCGACGGTCAGAACCACCAGCGTGCCGTAGATGCGCCAGCTGAAGACGATGTCGAGCGTATCGGCAAACAGCGGAAACCATTTCCTCGAATAATCGAGCGCCAGCGGCAGGGCGACCAGCAGAATGCTGATCGCCGTGAAGATGATGACCGCGATCAGCACGTAGCCCAGGCTGGCGAGACGGGTGAAATACCAGGCCCGCGTCTCCTGCACCCGATAGGCGCGATTGAGCGAAATGCGCAGCGCCTCGACACCGTTCGAGGCGAAATATGCGGCCGCCAGCACCGAGATCGTCAGCAGCCCGCCGCGCGGAATGGTCAGCACCTGCAGCACCTGGTCGGCGAGCGGTTTGGCGATCGCCTCGGGCCAGGTGTCGAAGATCAGGTGGATGGCGGTCGAGGAAAATTGATCGGCGCCGAGGAAGCTTGCAAGCGCCGTGCCGAAGATCAGGAAGGGGAAAACCGCAAGCAGGCTCGACAGCGCCACATGGCTTGCCATGGCGAAGCCGTCGTCCTCGACCATGTGACAGATCGCGTCATAGACCACGTCGTAGATCGTGCGTAGCACCTTCGGCATTCCGTCTCCGGCTTTCCAGATTGTATCCTCTGGCCGAATATGGGAAACGAGTCCCATTTTGTACAGGAATCATTCCATGGCGGGAGAGCGCACCATCGTCGTGACCGGATGTTCGTCCGGTATCGGCGCTCATTGCGCACGGGCGCTGAAAGCCGATGGCTGGCGTGTCTTCGCAACGGTGCGCAAGCCGGACGATCTCAAGGGGTTGGAAGCGGAAGGCATCGAAGCCTTCCTGATGGACTATGCCAGGACCGAGACGATTTCCGAGCTGGTCGGCACGGTTCTGGAACGCAGCGGCGGTCGCATCGACGCGCTCTTCAATAACGGCGCCTACGGCCAGCCGGGCGCTGTCGAGGATCTGTCGACGGCAATGCTGCGCGCGCAGTTCGAGGCGAATTTCTTCGGCTGGCATGAACTGACGCGGCAGGTCCTTCCGCCGATGCGCAAACGTGGCCAAGGGCGGATCGTGCAATGTTCGTCGATCCTCGGCGTCGTCCCCTATCGCTTTCGCGGCGCCTACACCGCGTCCAAATTTGCACTCGAAGGCCTCAGCATCACCCTGCGCATGGAGCTGCAGGGCAGCGGCATCCATGTGAGCCTGATCGAGCCGGGACCGATCGCCTCGCGGTTCACCGCCAATGCGCTCGCAAAGATCAAGGAACATATCGACCTCGAGAATTCGCCTCACGCGGTCGATTACATCAGCCAATTGGCGAGACTCGACGGATCGGGGCCGGTCAACCGCCATAAACTCGGCCCGGAAGCGGTCTATTCCGTGTTGAAACACGCATTGAACTCGAAAAATCCGAGGCCACATTATCCCGTAACGACTCCGGCTAAACAGGGCATGTTCCTGAAGCGGCTGCTTCCGGCAGACCTCTTCTACCGCCTGATGCGCTGGACAGACTGACTGAGAAAGCTGAACGCCATGTCCACGGTCACCTATATCCTCGCGATCATCGTCATGGGCGTCGTCGCCCTCGTCCTGATCCGCGGCCTCTTCAACATGATGAAGGGCGGCGATCCCAACCGTTCCAACAAGCTGATGCAGCTTCGTGTGCTGTTGCAGGCGATCGCCGTCATCCTGATCATGGTGACGCTGTGGCTGACCGGCGGCGGCCGCCCGACCTGACCGGGATTCAAGGGGGAAACCATGGTCAAGCTCAACAAGATCTACACGAAAACAGGCGATGACGGTACGACCGGGCTGGTATCCGGTCCGCGCCGGCTCAAAGACGATCTGCGCGTCGAGGCCTACGGCACCATCGATGAGGCCAATTCCGCGATCGGCCTGGCGCGGCTGCACACGGCCGACTTGCCTGAACTCGACGCCATGCTGATGTCGATCCAGAACGATCTCTTCGATCTCGGCGCCGATCTCGCCACCCCCGACACCGGTGAGCCACCGGCCTACGAGCCGCTGCGGATCGCCGAGACGCAGGTCGACCGCGTCGAGCATGATATCGACCAGCTGAACGCCGGTTTGGAGTCGCTGAAATCCTTCATCCTGCCAGGTGGCAGTCCGGCCGCGGCACATCTGCATCTTGCCCGCACGATTGCGCGGCGCGCCGAACGTTTGATGGTGGCGCTTGCTCGCACCGACGGCGAAATCGTCGGCGAGCCGGCGATGAAATACGTCAACCGACTCTCCGATTTCCTCTTCGTCGCCGCGCGTCATGCAAATGACCAGGGCCATGCGGATGTACTTTGGGTTCCGGGAAAAAACAGATAGGCTTGCCGCGTTCACGATCGCCGGGGGGCCTTTATGTTCATACCACTTCACGATGCCAATACGCTGAAACATATCAAGGTTCAGTGGGTGACGCTCGCACTGATCGCGCTGAACATCGCGGTCTGGCTTTTGACCAGCCTGGAGAGCGAACAGGCAGCCCAGGCGACGACCGTCGGTCTCGGCTATATCCCGGCGATTGCCTTCG
The DNA here is from genome assembly GCF_057653695.1 of Rhizobium sp. SRDI943. Lineage (NCBI taxonomy): Bacteria > Pseudomonadati > Pseudomonadota > Alphaproteobacteria > Hyphomicrobiales > Rhizobiaceae > Rhizobium > Rhizobium sp. SRDI943. The sequence goes on from NZ_CM172787.1 coordinate 3,957,550, forward strand.
GCCATGCGATGCTGGCGCAGGGGCTCGAAATCGTGCCGGAACCGCTGACCTACCTTACATACGCCTTCGTCCATACCGGCTTCTGGCATTTGGCTGGCAACATGATCTTCCTCTGGGTCTTTGGCGACAATGTCGAGGATGCGATGGGACATCTGCGCTTCCTGATCTTCTATTTCGTTTGCGCGGCCGCCGGCGCGCTCTGCCACGGCCTGCTGACCATGACCTCGGAAGCGCCGCTGGTCGGCGCATCGGGGGCGGTCTCCGGCGTCGTTGCCGCCTATGTCTTGCTGCATCCGCGAGTCAGGGTCTGGGTGCTGGTGTTTTTCCGTGTGCCGTTGCCCCTGCCGGCCTTCGTGCCGCTACTTTTGTGGATCGGGCAGCAGTTCTTCATGCTGGCGATTGCACCCGATGGCGACGTTTCCTGGGGCGCGCATGTCGGCGGCATCCTTGCCGGGGCTTTCCTAATCCTGGTGTTGCGCCGGCCTGGTGTGCCGCTCTTCGACCGGCAGATCGTCACGCCCCGCGCCGTCAGAAACGACCCGGGCGCCGGCCCGGCCATCGCAGCCGGCACGGACGGACGGACGGCGCAGCGATTTCCCTGGGGCCGCCGCTAAACAGCTATATTGACGTGAACGTAAACGTCCATATATTGCCGAAGCAAATTGCCTGCCGGCGTCATGCAAGCGTTGAATTTGGAGGAAAAACGCGTATCCATGTCGCCATTCGACAATCGGAGCGGCGCCCAAGCGCGCATTTTCTAAAAAAGTCTCTGAAGCCAGTTTCTCCTGAAGGAAGGACTCCATGAAGATACTCGTCCCAGTCAAACGGGTTGTCGACTACAACGTGAAGATCCGGGTGAAGCCGGATGGCACGGGTGTCGAGCTAACCAATGTGAAGATGTCGATGAACCCGTTCGACGAGATCTCGGTGGAAGAAGCGCTGCGGCTGAAGGAAGCCGGCAAGTGCAAGGAAGTGGTGGTGGTGTCGATCGGTCCTGCCAAGGCCGAAGAGACGCTGCGCACCGCACTTGCCATGGGCGCCGACCGGGCGATCCTGGTCGAGACCGACGATCAGATCGAGCCGCTCACTGTCGCCAAGATCTTGAAGGCTGTCGCCGATGCCGAACAGCCGGGGCTGATCATCGTTGGCAAGCAGGCGATCGACGACGACAGCAACCAGACCGGCCAGATGCTGGCGGCACTGATGGGCATGCCCCAAGCGACCTTTGCCTCGAAGATCGAGATCGGGGACGGCAAGGCTCAGGTGACCCGTGAAGTCGATGGCGGCCTGCAGACGATCGAGATCAAGCTGCCGGCGGTGATCACATCAGATCTGCGCTTGAACGAACCGCGTTATGCCTCGTTGCCTAATATCATGAAGGCGAAGAAGAAGCCGCTCGACAAGAAGAGCCCTGATGATTTCGGCGTCGACACCACGCCACGTCTCAAGGTGTTGAAGACCGAGGAGCCGTCGGGCCGCAAGGCCGGCGTCAAGGTCAAGTCGGTCGCCGAGCTGATCGACAAGCTCAAAAACGAAGCCGGCGTGCTTTAAGCCAGAACTAAGGAGCCATCATCATGACCATTCTTCTTCTGGCTGACCACGACAATGCAAGCCTGTCCGACCAGACCGCCAAGACGCTGACGGCAGCCGCAAAGATTGGCGGCGACATCCATGTGCTCGTTGCCGGCAAGGGCGCCAAGCCTGCTGCCGAACAAGCGGCCAAGCTTGCCGGCGTCTCCAAGGTGCTGCTGGCCGAAAGCGACGAGCTCGCCAACAATCTGGCCGAACCGCTGGCCGACCTGATCGTCTCGCTGGCTGGCAGCTACGACACGATCCTGTCTGCCGCCACCTCGGTCGGCAAGAACGTGCTGCCGCGGGTCGCCGCTCTTCTCGATGTCGCCCAGGTCTCCGAGATCATCGAGGTGATCTCGTCAGATACCTTCAAGCGGCCGATCTATGCCGGCAATGCCATCCAGACGGTGCAGGCGAGCGATGCCAAGAAGGTCATCACCGTGCGCACCGCATCCTTCGCCTCTGCACCGGAAGGCGGCTCGGCAACGATCGAGGCGATCCCGGCGGTTTCCGATCCGGGACTGTCGACCTTCGTCAGGGACGCGCTGTCGGCCTCCGACCGTCCGGAACTGACCTCGGCGAAGATCATCATTTCCGGCGGCCGGGCGCTCGGCTCGGCGGAAAAGTTCAGGGAGGTCATCCTGCCGCTTGCCGACAAGCTCGGTGCTGCCGTCGGTGCAAGCCGTGCGGCCGTCGATGCCGGTTATGCGCCGAACGACTGGCAGGTCGGTCAGACCGGCAAGGTGGTGGCGCCGCAGCTCTATATCGCCTGCGGCATTTCAGGCGCCATCCAGCATCTGGCCGGCATGAAGGATTCGAAGGTCATCGTCGCCATCAACAAGGACGAGGAGGCGCCGATCTTCCAGGTCGCCGACTACGGATTGGTCGCCGATCTCTTCGATGTCTTGCCGGAATTGCAAAAGGCGCTCTGACCGCGTCAAATGCTTTTCTTTCGCACTTGCGAATGACTGGAAAATTATCTTTTATCGGGCTACTACTGCTGCCGGGCGATCCTTCGTCCGGCAGTATTGCTAGAAAAATACGGCGGCGCGGGGGCGAATGCCGTGCGGGGGTTTGGAGATGAATGCGGTGTTGAAGAATATTGGTATTATCGGTGCCGGTCAGATGGGCTGCGGCATCGCGCATGTTTCGGCCGCCGCAGGTTATAGGGTTCACATCTACGATCTTTCGCAGGACCGCATCGAATCCGGCCTTGCCACCATTAACGGCAACCTGGCCCGCCTGGTGACGAACGGCAAGATGACCGAAGAGGAGCGCAAGTCGACCTTGTCGCTCATCACAGGCTCGTCGGATGTCAATGATCTCGCTCCCTCCGATCTGGTCATCGAGGCCGCCACCGAGGATGAAACGGTCAAGCGCAAGATCTATACCCAGGTCTGTCCGGTCCTGAAGCCGGAAGCGCTGCTTGCCACCAACACCTCTTCCCTTTCCATCACCCGGCTTGCTGCCGCCACCGACCGCCCCGAGCGCTTCATGGGCATACATTTCATGAACCCGGTGCCTGTCATGAAGCTGGTTGAACTGGTGCGCGGCATCGCCACCGACGAGAAGACCTTTTCCGCCGCCAAGCAATTCGTCGGCACGCTGGAAAAGACCATCACTGTCGCCGAGGATTTCCCGGCCTTCATCGTCAACCGCATCCTGCTGCCGATGATCAACGAAGCGATCTACACGCTCTATGAGGGCGTCGGCACGGTCGACGCCATCGATACGGCGATGAAGCTCGGCGCCAATCATCCGATGGGACCACTGCAGCTTGCCGATTTCATCGGCCTCGACACCTGCCTTTCGATCATGCAGGTGCTGCATGACGGCCTGGCGGACTCGAAATATCGTCCCTGCCCGCTGCTGGTGAAATATGTCGAAGCCGGCTGGCTCGGACGCAAGTCCGGCCGCGGCTTCTATGACTATCGCGGTGAAGTGCCGGTCCCGACGCGGTAAACTTCTGCTGCGCCCCCTCTTCAGCGAAGGAGGGTGGCCAATCGTGGCTTCAGGACCCGATCGCGCCCTTGATCAGCGCCTTGGCATCCTCGCTGTCCCAGGCGGCCGGCCCGTTCATCGCTGAAATCAGGCATCCCTTGTCATCGATCAGCAGCGTCACCGGCAGCCCCATGGCGAGGCCCTCTTTCTTCAGATTGTTGAACACCGAAATCGTATTGTCGCGATAGAGCTGCAGCGCATCGACGCCGATCTCGGCGAGGAAGGTCTTCGGCTTCTCGTCGTCGCCGCTATCGATATTGACCGGCACCACCTGGAACCTGTCGCTGCCCATCTCCTTCTCGAGCGCGTTCAGCGCCGGCATCTCCTCGCGGCAGGGAACGCACCATGTCGCCCAGAGATTGAGAAGCACGGTCTTGCCGGCGAAATGATCGAGCGTCAGCGGCTTGCCGTCCGGCCCGTTGAAGGAGACTGCAGTCAGCTTGCGCGGCTCGTAGGCGGCGACCATGGCGGCCACCTGCCCTTTCATCAACAGTGTGACGCTGGCGACGCGATCCCTGGCAAGCTTGCATTCGGCTGACGCCGTTTCGCCGCCGCCATTGCCAATCCCCGTCTCCTTCACGTATACCGCTGCCGCACCGGCAACGACACCCGCAACGGCGGCCAGCGCGATCCATTTCAGGGATGGCAGCCCGAGGGGTTTTCTTGTCGTCATTTCATTCTCCTGGACATGCATCCTCAAGGCGGACACCTTCATGGCCGACGACACCACGGACACCAAATCCTCCAACCAGATGTGGGGCGGTCGCTTCGCCTCCGGCCCGGACGCGATCATGGAGGAGATAAATGCCTCGATCGGTTTCGACAAGAAGCTATTCGCGCAGGACATCCGCGGTTCGATTGCCCATGCGACGATGCTCGCCCATCAGGGGATCATTTCCACTGACGATAAGGACAAGATCGTTCACGGGCTAAACACGATCCTGTCAGAAATCGAAAGCGGCAATTTCGAATTTTCGCGTCAACTCGAAGACATCCATATGAATGTCGAAGCACGCCTGGCGACGCTGATCGGACCGGCGGCCGGCCGGTTGCACACCGCTCGCTCGCGCAATGATCAGGTGGCGCTCGACTTCCGCCTCTGGGTGAAGGAAGAGCTGCAGAAGACCGAGCAGATGCTGACCGGCCTGATCGCGGCCTTCCTCGACCGCGCCGAAGAACATGCCGAAAGCGTCATGCCGGGCTTCACCCATCTGCAGGCAGCCCAGCCCGTTACCTTCGGCCATCACTGCATGGCCTATGTCGAAATGTTCGGCCGCGACCGCTCGCGTGTGCGCCACGCCATCGAGCATCTGGATGAAAGCCCGATCGGTGCCGCCGCACTTGCCGGCACCGGCTATCCGATCGACCGCCACATGACGGCCAAGGCGCTCGGTTTCCGCGAGCCGACCCGCAACTCCATCGATACGGTCTCCGACCGCGATTTCGCCATCGAATTCCTGTCGATCGCGGCGATTGCGGGCATGCACCTGTCGCGTCTGGCAGAAGAGATCGTCATCTGGTCGACCCCGCAATTCGGTTTCGTGCGCCTGTCCGACGCTTTCTCGACCGGCTCGTCGATCATGCCGCAGAAGAAGAACCCGGATGCGGCCGAACTGGTGCGCGCCAAGACCGGCCGCATCAACGGCTCGCTGGTGGCGCTGCTGACGATCATGAAGGGCCTGCCGCTCGCCTATTCCAAGGACATGCAGGAAGACAAGGAACAGGTCTTCGACGCCGCCGAGAGCCTGGAACTGGCAATTGCCGCCATGACCGGCATGGTGCGCGACATGACCGTCAACACCGCGCGCATGAAGGCGGCGGCCGGCTCCGGCTATTCGACGGCGACCGATCTTGCCGACTGGCTGGTACGTGAAGCGGGCCTTCCCTTCCGCGACGCCCATCACGTCACTGGCCGCGCCGTCGCACTCGCCGAAAGCAAGGGCTGCGACCTTGCCGAGCTGCCGCTCTCCGATCTGCAGGCGATCCATGCCGACATCACCGACAAGGTCTACGACGTGCTGACCGTCGAGGCCTCGGTCGCCAGCCGCAAGAGCTTCGGCGGCACCGCGCCGTCCGAAGTGCGCAGGCAGATCGCCTTCTGGCGCGCCCGCAACTAAGAGATACCAGGCGTGGTGAAAAGCCGCCGCGCCCTTCCTGCGGGGCGCGCAAAGACCGCCAACAATCAGGGTGCACAAGGTGAATAAACTTCGCTATGAAGATGTCCATCATCCGATATGAATGATGTCCATCGTTCGGTACGAATGATGCCCGTCACATGCCGCAGAAGAGGATATCCATGAAGAGCTTGCCGCACCTCGTCCGCCTGACGGCGGTTCTCGCCGTCATCGGCCTTGCCGTTGCCGGATGCGGGCGCAAGGGCGACCTCGATCCGCCGAGCGCTGCGGCAACCAAGGAAGGCGACGTTTCCAAGCCGACGAAACGGCCGGGAACCGTCGACAAGCCCTTCCTTCTCGATCCCCTTCTTTAAGGCATAAACCCGTGAACCATTTCGAGTACCGTGACGGCGTCCTTCATGCGGAGAACGTCCCCGTTCCCGAGATCGCCAAGGCGGTCGGCACCCCTTTCTACGTCTACTCCACCGCGACGCTGGAGCGCCATTACCGCGTCTTTTCGGAAGCCTTCGCCGACATGGACTCCATGGTCTGTTATGCGATGAAGGCGAATTCGAACCAAGCGGTGCTGAAGACGCTGGGCCGCCTCGGTGCCGGCATCGATGTCGTCTCGGAAGGCGAACTGCGCCGCGCGCTTGCCGCCGACATTCCGGCGAGCCGCATCATGTTCTCAGGTGTCGGCAAGACCCCATCCGAGATGGATTTCGCCCTCGAAGCCGGCATTTACTGTTTCAACGTCGAATCCGAGCCTGAGCTCGAGATCCTCAATCAGCGCGCCGTCAGCGCGGGCAAGAAAGCGCCGGTCTCCTTCCGCATCAACCCTGATGTCGATGCAAAGACGCATTCCAAGATCTCGACCGGCAGGAAGGAAAACAAGTTCGGCATCTCCTGGGAGCGCGCCCGCGCCATCTATGCCCATGCCGCCAGGCTGCCGGGCATCGAGGTCACCGGCATCGACATGCATATCGGCAGCCAGATCACCGAATTGCAGCCCTTCGACGACGCCTTCAAGCTGCTGCACGACCTTGTCGCGACGCTGCGCGCCGACGGCCACACCATCCATCACGTCGATATCGGCGGCGGCCTCGGCATCCCCTACAAGGACGACAACAATCCGCCGCCGCTGCCGGACGCCTATGCGGCAATCGTCAAGAACCAGCTACGCGGTCTAAACTGCAAGATCATCACCGAACCCGGACGCCTGATCGTCGGCAATGCCGGCATCCTCGTGACCGAGGTCCTCTATGTAAAGGATGGCGGCGAAAAGACCTTCGTCATCGTCGACGGCGCGATGAACGATCTCATCCGCCCGACGCTCTACGAGGCCTATCACGAGATTCGGCCGGTAACGATTTCGGCGGCCAACGCGCCGCGCATCCGCGCCGATGTCGTCGGCCCCGTCTGCGAGACCGGCGACTATCTGGCGCTCGACCGCGAGATGGCGATGCCGAAGCCCGGCGACCTGATGGCCGTCAGCACCGCCGGCGCCTACGGCGCAGTCCAGGCCGGCACCTATAACAGCCGCCTGCTGGTGCCCGAAGTTCTGGTCAGGGGCAGCGATTTCCACACGATTCGACCGCGTAGAACCTATGCCGAACTGATCAGCCTCGACTCCGTTCCGGCTTGGCTCGACTGAACAAGCCATCACTTTTTGGCGAATAAACGTGAAAAGCCGGTATTGCCGGCCGCTCGCCCTCGCCTTCGCCACAAAGAGTGTTATCCTTTCGTTCATGAGCGTATTGCCCTGCAATCGCCGGAAGCGCCCTCTGTTCCAGAACGCCAGATCGCGGAGACCGGACCGATGACAAGCCCATCGAGGCAGAAGAAAGGCGCATTTGCCTACCGTCCCTCGCTTGCCCGGCTAGTGACGACGAAACGACTGCTGGCGCGAATCGTGCTCTTTTTCGAGCAACTGCTGCCGCCTTTGATGCCGGTACTGTCCGTCATCGCCTTTTATCTCTCTGCCTCCTGGTTCGGCCTCTTCCGCAGCGTGCCGGACTGGCTGCGCATTCTGCTGCTCATCGCCTTTGCCGCCGCTTTTCTCATTTCGCTCCTCCCCTTCCGCACCCTGCGCTGGCCGAGGATCGCAGAAGCCGACCGCATGCTGGAGGAGCGCAACGGTCTGCCGCACCAGCCGGTCACCGTCCAGGAAGACGAGCCGGCCTTCGATACGCCCTTCGGCCGGGCGCTCTGGCGCGAGCACCAGGCGCGCATGGCCGAAAAGATCGCAGCGCTTGATACCGGACTGCCGCGGCCTGATATCGCCGCGCATGACCGTTTCGCGCTGCGCGCCGTCCCGGCGCTGCTGCTGGTCACGGCCTTCGGTTATTCGCTGTCGATCAACGGCGGCTCGATCCGCGACGCGTTGCAGGCAGCACCCGAGCAGGTGGTCAGCGATCCGGCGGTGCGCATCGACGCTTGGGTGACGCCGCCTTCCTATACCGGCCGCGCCCCGATCTATCTGACGGCTGACGGCAGCGAGCAGGCGCCGATCGGCATTCCGCAGTTTTCAGGCCTCACCGTCCGCGTCAGCGGCGGAAAGACCGCCGAGAAGGTCCTGTTCCGCAAGGCGAACGGCGAGGTCCAGGATATTGCCGTGCAGGCGGATACCAAGCCGCAGCAGACGGCGGGATCAGCCAGCGAGCAGCCGACGGCGGCACCTGCCAGCCAGGCTCTCGTCGCGCAGACGCATATGATGAAGCTCCAGGAGAACGGTGCACTCGAGGTCAATGGCCGCCGCTGGAGCTTCGACGTGCTTCCCGACAAGGCGCCCGAGATTGCCTTTGACGGTTTGCCGAAGCCCAGCGTCAACGGGGCGCTCGAAATCGGTTTCACCGTTAAGGACGATTACGGGGTCCAGGAGGCGCATGCAGAGATCGTTCCCGTCGAAACCGATCCGACGGCAACGCCGCTCTATCCGTTGCCGGAATACCGGCTGGATATTCCCCGCCGCAACGCCCGCGACGCCAAGGGCGTGACCAGCCGGAACTTGACCGAACATCCGCTTGCCGGCAAGCGCGTGCGCATCACCCTCGTCGCCAAGGATGCCGCCGGCCAGACCGGCCGCAGCCCGCCGTATGAGATGGTGCTGCCGTCGCGGCCCTTCAACGAGCCGCTTGCCGCGGCCGTAGCTGAGGAGCGGCAGGTTTTCGCGCTCGATACGCGCAAGATGCCGCAGGCAATCGCCCTGAACGAGGCGCTGACTATCCGCCCCGAGGAGACGATCCCCAAGCTTACCAACTACTTGCTGCTCGAATCCGCCCTGACGCGCATGAAGCTCGCCAGGGGCGAGGATGCGCTGAAGGATACGGCCCAATATCTCTGGGAAATCGCCCTCGGCATGGAGGACGGCGATCTATCGCTCGCCGAGCGCAAGCTGCGCGAAGCCCAGCAGAAGCTTGCCGACGCGTTGGACCGCAACGCTCCCGACGCGGAGATCAAGGAGCTGATGGACGAGCTGCGCAAAGCGATGCAGGACTATATGACCGAGCTCGCCCAACGCATGCAGAACGCGCCGATGCAGCCGAACCAGAACGCGCAGAATATCCTGCGTCAGCAGGATCTGGAACGGATGATGGACCAGATCGAAAATCTCGCCCGCTCCGGCAATCGTGACGCCGCCCAGCAGATGCTGTCGGAATTGCAGCGGATGATGAACAACCTGCAGGCGGGCCGCCCGCAGCGAGGTCAGCAGGGCCAGGAAAACAGCGAGGCCCGCAAGCAGATCGACAAGCTCGGTGAGATCCTGCGCGACCAGCAGAAGCTGATGGAACAGACCTTCCGGCTCGACCAGCAGCTCAGGGACCGCATGCAGCGCGGCGAGCCTGACATGGGCGAGAACGATCCGCTGCTCGACGAGATGAACCCCGGAGAGAACGGCGAGCCGCGGGATCAGCAGCAGGGCCAGCAAGGCAAAGAAGGCCAGCAGCCCTCCGACCAGATGACGGCCGAGCAGCTGCGCGAGGCGTTGAAACAGCTGCGCGCCCAGCAGGATGCGCTCGGCAAGCAGCTCGGCGAATTGCAGAAGAGCCTCGGCGAGATGGGCATGAAGCCCGGCCCCGGCTTTGGCCAGGCGCAGCGCGAAATGGAAGGCGCCGGCCGAGAACTCGGCCAGGGACGTGGCCAACCGGCCGTCGAGGGCCAGGGCCGCGCCCTGGAAGCGCTTCGCCAGGGCGCCCGCGACATGATGAACCAGATGATGCAGGCGCAGCAGGGCCAGCAGGGTCAAGGTCCGAACGGCCAGGTGGGCCAGGGCGACCAGAACGGCCGCGACCCGCTCGGCCGGCCGCGCCGCCCCCAGGGGCCGGAGTTCGGCGACAACAGCGTGAAGGTGCCTGACGAAATCGACGTTCAGCGGGCGCGAGAAATCCTTGACGCGATCCGCGAAAAGCTCGGCAACAATCCGCCGCAGGAAATGGAACGGCGCTATCTCGAACGACTGCTGGACATCCAGTAGGCCACTCACCGCAACGCGATCAACAGCAGGCGCGTTAGAACAAATTCACTCCAGGCCGAACCGGCCTGGAATCTGAATCGTGATCTCAATCAAAGAAATGGAGCATGATTTCGCTCCAAATCACGCCTTTTGGTATCCTGGCTCTAAGCGACAAGCGCTCGGGCGACAGCCTTGCGGATCTCGGGAAGCGCGAATGGCTTGGCGACGACATCGATGATCTTTTCGGCAAGATCGTCGGCCCGTTCGCGCTGTTCGGCATAGCCGGTCATCAGCAGGATTTTCAAACTGGGAAAAGCGTCTTTTGCCTGATGGGCGAGTTCAATGCCGTCCATCACCGGCATGCGGATATCTGAAAGCAGCAGATCGTAGACCCCGTCCTTGAGCTTCTCCAGCCCCTCGGCCCCATCGGCCGCCTCATCGGTTTCGTGGCCATCAAGCCGCAGGGCCCGGGCCACGAAGGACCGCAGGGAGTCCTCGTCTTCCGTAATCAGAATTCTTGCCATATGTGCATCGCTCCGTATCAGCCCCGCGACGGAAATCACCAGACTTTCCTTTTCGATCGGTAAAGATGAGGAAGCGATGGACGAGATGGTTAACAACCCGTCTCGAACGGCAAAGTAGCGCAACGGGTCTTTCAGACGCGCAAAAGCGCTGCAACACTTTGCAGTCGCTCAGGCGTCCCCGGTCACCACGCCGACGAAGGGCAGTTCGCGAAAGGCATAGGCGACATCCATGCCATAGCCGACGACAAAATAGTCAGGGCATTCGAAGCCGACATAGTCGGCCTCCAGCTTTTCCTTGCGCTTGACGCGCTTGTCGAGCAGCACGGCGATCGTGACGTTGCGCGCACCACGCTCGAAAAGCAGTTCCTTGGCAAAGAGCAGCGTCCGGCCGGATTCAAGGATATCGTCGATCAGCAGGACGTCGCGGCCATGCACGTCGCTGTCGATATCCTTGACGATGCGCACGCCCTGCGAAACTGTGCCGATGCCGTAACTCGACAGCGTGATGAACTCGACCTCCGGGGCAAGCCCGCTGTCATGCAGGGCCCGGATCAGATCGGCGGCGAAAATGAATGAGCCCTTGAGCACGGCGATGACGAGCAGGTCCTTGGTCGGGCCGCTGGCGATCTCCCGCGCCATCGAATGATTGCGTTCGGCAATCTGCTCGGCGGTGAAGAGCGGCTCGATGTTTTTTCCGCGCACGACAGGCATAAGGGCTTGCTCCATGAAAAAGAAGGTAAGCCGTTAGCACATATGCGAGCTTGAAACAGCCTCGCCGGCTATGAAATTAGCGCGATTGGCACGACCTGTGGCGCGAAAGTCGGCCCATCCCGTGTCCTGTTACGTCTGTGGCAGGAAGGAAAGCCGGACCTCCGGCATCTTTCCGCCGGCATGCTGCACGCGAGCCGAGAAGCCCCGGCTTTGGCCGCCATAGATCACATCGGCCGGCGGGTTGATGACGATGCTTGCGGTCAGCCGCTCGTCGGTCACGAGATCGGCACGGATCGGATGCACCGTCTGCGTCGTGCCGCTGTCGTTTTCGATGATGCCGTTGATGACCAGCACGCGCATGCCGTTCGCATCACGCGGCGTCACCGTGACATGGGTGAAATGCAGCGACGCTCCGGACGTGGCTCGCTCGCCGGAAACGCCGGAAAAGCCACCCGTTAGCCCGAAGACAAGCACGACGAGCGCCAGCACCAGCGCTGCGAAGCTCCGCATCGACGCGCGCTGCAGCCAGGATTCCGCGGTCTGCAGAACGGAATTCGCGATTGCCAGCATGAACGGCGGCGGTGCAGCGTTTGCGGCAGCCATACGCTTGCGGTTGTCGTTATAGGTCCTTGCATTGAATTCCCTGGGCCGAACTTTGCCGAGGGTGACGAATTCGGCGTCGGAGATATCGGCAGGACGCGCAGAGCGGTACTGACGGTTGGCAGGTTCCGGCGGCAGGAAATCATAGGCCTGGCCCGGCGTCCGGCGACTGAAGGAGGATGCTTCCATGGTGGCTGCCTCGCAGATGTCCACATGGTTTCGCTGCCAGGGGAAATCTTGGCATTGAAACGAATCCTGCTCAGTCGTAAATTTTAATGGTTAATGCTTCGCAAAGATCGCCATCAAACGGGCGTCTTTCCAGCAAAATTTACCGGCTGTTAACGGTGTTGGTTAACAAGTCGTGCGGTGAAACCCACAACAGACTGAGTTGCCCGTTGATCCACTTCGAGAATGTCGGTTTGCGCTATGGCATGGGCCCGGAAATCCTCCGGGACCTGACCTTCGACATTCCGAAGAAATCCTTTCAGTTCCTGACAGGCCCATCGGGCGCCGGCAAGACGTCGCTGCTGCGGATGCTTTTCATGTCGCTGCAGCCGACGCGCGGCCTGATCCGCATGTTCGGGCGCGACATTTCCGAAATCCCCCGCCCTGAACTGCCGCTTCTGCGCCGCCGCGTCGGCATCGTCTTCCAGGATTTCCGCCTCCTCGACCATCTCACCACCTATGAGAATGTCGCTTTGCCCTTACGGGTGCGTGGCAAGGATGAGAGCTCCTACAAGACCGATGTCCTCGAACTTTTGAAATGGGTCGGCCTCGGCGAACGCATCAACGTGCTGCCGCCCGTGCTCTCCGGCGGCGAGAAACAGCGCGCCGCAATCGCCCGGGCGCTGATGGACCGGCCGGAAGTGCTGCTGGCCGACGAGCCGACTGGCAATGTCGATCCGCCGATGGCCAAGCGCCTGCTCAATCTTTTCCTCGAGCTGAACCGACTCGGCACGGCGGTGGTGATCGCCACCCATGACCTGGCGCTGATGGAACAGGTGGAAGCCCGCCGCATGATCCTCTCAGAGGGGCATCTCGATATCTATGACTGAGCCCCCGTCCAGAAACCCCGAGAAGGCGTCTGCCAAGACCCAGCAGAAGCGGCCGGAATTGCGCGTGCGTCCGACTGCGCCGATCCTGCCGCCTTCGAACATCCAGGGCAGCGCGTTGATGGTGGTGATCTCAATCATGGCCTTTCTTGCCTGCCTGACGCTCGGCGGCGTCAGCATGGTGCGCTCGACGGCGGCCAGCTGGGAGAGCCAGATCTCCCGCGAGATCACCATTCAGATCAAGCCGGACGACAATCTCGACATGGAGAAGGCGCTCACCCAGGCGCGCGACCTGGCGCTGACCTTCGTCGGCACCAAAAGCGGCCAGATCGTCGACGAAGCGGCGACCGCCCGCCTGCTCGAACCGTGGCTCGGCCCCGGTCTCGATCTCAAGGATCTGCCCGTTCCCCGTCTCGTCATCATCACCATCGATGAGAGCAATCCACCGGATTTCGATTCGATGCGGGCGCTGCTCAAGGACAGTATCCCGCAGGCGAGCCTCGACGATCACCGCACCTGGGTCGACCGGCTGGTGTCCATGGCGCACACGACTGTCATGATCGGCACCGGCATCCTGCTGCTGGTTTTCACGGCGATGGTGCTCACGGTCGTCTTCGCCACGCGCGGCGCGCTGTCGGGCAATCGTCACGTCGTCGAAGTGCTGCATTTCGTCGGCGCCGAAAGCTCCTTCGTCGCCACCGAATTTCAGAAGCATTTCCTGAAGATCAGCCTCAAGGGCTCGGCGATCGGCAGCGCGCTTGCCGCTCTCTTCTTCGCTAGCGCCGGTTTCTGGCAGAGCCGCACCCTCGCCACCCCGGAAACGGACCAGGCGACCGCGCTCTTCGGCACCTTCTCCGTCGGCGTGCTCGGTTATGCCGGCATCTTCGCGACGATGATCGTCATCGCACTCCTGACCACCTTCACCGCGCGGCTGACCGTCATGCGGACGATCTACGAAATCGATACACTACGCTCAGACCCGACACGCACCGACGGCATCGGAAGTTGATCGTGACCGTGCCGTTTTGCCATGAAAGCGTCTGTTCCGCGCCGCAATCAGCGTATAATCACGATTCATGACGATGGGACACACGACACCCAACCCGATTCATCAGGACCCGGAGCTTGATCGCCCGGCGGGTCTGCCGCCGCGACGCGGGCCAATCCGCCGCCTGCTGCGCTGGGGCGGCTTTGCCTGCTTGCTGGCAATCGCCCTGGTATTCGGCGGTTTTCTGCGTTTCGCCGATTCCGTGACGACGCTGAAGCCCCCGGCCGAGCCGAAGGCGGATGCCATCGTGGTCCTGACGGGTGGTTACCAGCGCATCGACCAGGCCGTGGAGCTGCTGCAGAAGGGGGCAGGCAAGCGCTTGCTCATTTCCGGCGTCCACCCGACGACGACGCCGGCACAGATCCGCAAGATGACGCAGGGTTCGGCCGATCTCTTCTCCTGCTGTGTCGATATCGGCTACGATGCGATCGACACGATCGGCAATGCCGAGGAAGCTTCGAACTGGATCCACACCAAGGGATACCGCAGCGTTCTGATCGTCACCAACAACTATCACATGCCCCGAAGCCTCGCCGAACTCTCCTATGTCGATCCCGACATCGAATTCATCGCTTATCCCGTGGTCAATTCGGATTTGAAGAGCCGCAACTGGTTCACCGATCCGAATGCGATGCGCGTGATGCTGGCCGAATATGTGAAAGTGTTGCTGACCGGGGCCCGCAACATCACCGGCTTCGGCCGCCACACCGGCTTGCGCTCGGCAAATGCGTCCGGCCAACAATAGAGCACCGCGCGTCTGATAGAACGCGCTACGGACGCTCCGTCTTCTTGTTTTGCGCAATCCGGACGCAAAACCACTATGCACTTTTGCCGGAATTTCTTCAGAGCATGATGCCGAAAAGTGTGAGCGGTTTTCGGACGACATCATGCTCTAACTTTATAATGTAGAACAGGATTCAGATTTTAGGCCGAACAGGCCTAAATCATCCTGTTCTAGGCTTTTACATCAGGGCGTCATCAAACGCTTTTTATGGCGGGCAATATCGTGTAGGCCGGTCGCGTGAGCATGCCTCGGGAAAGTTTCATGATCGCCCTGCGTTCCGTTCTCTTCAACACGATCTTCTACGCCAACCTCATCATCCGGATGATCGTGCTCTCGCCCTACTATTTCGTCGTGCCGCGCAAGATCGCCTATGCGATCCCGAAGAACTGGGCGCGCTCCAACCACTGGCTGATGCGGGTGATCGTCGGCACCACCTTCGAGATCGAGGGACTGGAGAACCTGCCTGATGGCAGCTACATCCTGGCGCCGAAACATCAGTCCTTCTGGGATACCTACGCGCTGCTGCCCTGGCTGAAGGATCCGGTCTACATCCTGAAGCGCGAGCTTATGTGGATTCCGCTCTTCGGCTGGTATGCGAAGAAACAGCGTATGATCCCGGTCGATCGCGGCGCCCGCGGCAAGGTGATGGTGGAAGTGCTGAAACGCACGAAGGAGGAACTGTCGACCGGCCGCCAGCTCATCATCTATCCCGAGGGCACCCGCCGCCCGCCAGGCGCAGAGCCGCTCTATAAATACGGCATCGCCCGCATGTACCGCGATCTTAACCTCCCTGTCGTGCCGGTTGCCATGCATCCCGGTCTGTTCTGGCCGCGGCGGAGCATTCGACGTTATCCCGGCCATTTCAAGGTGAAGATTCTGCCGCCGATCATGCCGGGAATGGATCCGGACGCCTTTTTCGCCCATCTGATCGAGGTATCGGAGCGGGCAAGCGACGAGCTTCTGCTCGAAACCGTCGCGCGAAATCCGCATCTGCCGCTCCCGCCGACGGCGGTCGAAAGGCTGGTCGAGCTGCGCAAGCTGAACGCGGCAACTGGCTGAGATCAGGCGGCGCGCAGCCGCTCCACTTCGTTGACGACCTGCTCCAGCCAATGGTCGCGAATGCCCATCTGCTTCAGATGCGTCAGCGTGTTGAAGACATAGGCATCATTCGGACCTGACTGGCCGTTTGCTTCGTTCACCACCCGTGCCGCCGCAAGCGCATCGAGCGCGCCGGCATATTGTTCATGCTCGCGGTCGATGATGTAGGCGACCGCTTCGACCCGACGCCGGCCGGCAAGCTGCAGCCGCACCCGGCGCTCCAGGTAGACATTGGTGACCAACTCGCGGGCGCGGAGATAATCGATCACCTCATCCCATTTTTCCGGCGAAATGCGGAAAGCCATGCCGCGGCAGGCGCCACCCCTGTCGAGGCCGAGAACCAGGCCCGGATTGTCGCGGGTACCACGATGGACAAAGGAGCGGACGCAGAGCGAACGCCTGTAGCCGTAGACTAGGGCCTCTGCCCGCTCCATGAACTCGAAGCCCGGATTCCACATCAGCGAACCGTAGCCAAATACCCAAAATTCGTCCATATCGCACGCCAGACCGGGAATCACATTTGCGATTCACCATTGGAGAACATCATGGCAGCGTCAAGCCAATCCGGCAGCGGTAAGAAATTCTGGTTGCTGGGTGGAGGCGTCCTCCTGGTGATTGCGCTTTATACCGGCGGCTGGTTCTATGCGGCCTCGGCGCTGAAGAACACAGTGCTGAAAGCGATCGCGCCGCGCGACCAGGCAGGCGTCAGCGGCGAATGCTCCGATATCGAATTTCGCGGCTATCCCTTCCGTATCGGCCTGTTCTGCTCCAAGATCGACGTCGACGACAATGTCAACGGCGTCTCCGCCACCTTCGGCGCGCTGCGCTCGGCAGCACAGGTCTACGCGCCCGGCAATATCGTCTGGGAACTCGATTCTCCGGCAGAGATCCGCACCAGCAACGGCCTTTCGATCTCGGCCCAATGGACGAACCTGCAGGCGAGCCTTACGACGAGGCTGCAGGGCATCGACCACAGCTCGACCGTCATCGAGGGTCTGAAGGCGATGGCCTTCTCCTCCTACACCGGCCAGACCATGAGCTTCGATGCCGCTCGCACCGAAATCCACCTGCGCCAGAATGGTGCTGATCTCGACGGTGCGATTTCCGTGCAGGACGCCAACGCGGCGATCAAGGACTGGCCGCAGATCTTCCCGAAATTCTCGGCGAGCATCGATCTGACCGTCGCCGGCAAGGCCGGCCTGATCGACGGCAGTGACCGGAACGGCCTCAATGGCGCCACCGGCGACCTGCGCCGCATCGTCGCCGACATCGGTGACGGCAAGGTGATGACGCTCACCGGCCCCTTCTCCTTCGACGAGCAGGGCTTGCTTTCGGGAAAATTCAAACTGGAGATCGAACAACTCGGCCCTTGGGGGGACAGCCTGAAACAGGCCTTTCCGGATATCGCCTCGACCGTCAACACGGCGACGAAGCTGCTGAAATCGCTTGCCGGCGGCGGCGACAAGGTCTCCGTCGATCTCGTCGTCAATCGCGGCAATGCCACCGTCAGCGGTTTCATCCCGCTCGGCCGCATTCCACCGATCTGATGCATCCCCCCAAAGTGTCCAGCGGTTTTGGGATAACGGGATGCATAGGAAAGGCCTGAAGCGCGTCGAATGAGTCCGGCTCGACGCGAGGCGCTTCAGGCAATTCGCTTGATGAAGAAGACTTCCGGCACCGATTGCAGGCCGGGCAACTCGATCGCGCCAGTTTCGGAAAATCCGTTGCGGCGGTGCCAGTCCTGAGGCCGGCTTTCGTCGCATTCGCTCGACGTCATCAGCAGGCGGGCGCCATCGCCGCGCATGGCTTCTTCCCAGGCGAGAAACAGCGCCGTCCCAACGCCCGACCGGCGATGGCCGGGCAGGACGCGGATCATTTCCATATAGGGAACCCTGCCCCAGAAGCGGGAGAAACGCAGGAAGCCGACGATCTCGTCGTCTTCCCTGGCAACCAGATATTCGCCGAGCGCGACGCAACGCGATACCCATGCTTCACCGGCGCTGGCATCCTCGCGAGCCAACCAGTCGATATCCGCCCGGCCGGCACGTGCCACCTCCACCATCGCGGCGGCTACTTCTTGTCCAGCGCGTGGCGGCCGAAATCCGGCGCGTCGACATCCTGGCCGGCCTGGACGATCGAACGGCGGATGGCGCGCGTGCGGGTGAAGAGTTCGAAAATCTTGTCGCCCTCGCCCCAGCGGATGGCGCGCTGCAGATAGGCGAGATCCTCCGAGAAGCGCGCCAGCATTTCGAGGATCGCATCGCGGTTATGCAGGCAGACGTCGCGCCACATCGTCGGGTCGGAGGCGGCGAGGCGAGTGAAATCACGAAAGCCAGAGGCGGAATATTTGATGACTTCCGACTCCGTCACCGTCTCCAGATCGTCGGCGGTGCCGACGATATTGTAGGCGATGATATGCGGCAGGTGCGAGACGATGGCGAGCACCTTGTCGTGATGTTCGGCATCCATTTCGTCGACCTTCGAGCCCAACGCTTCCCAGAAGCTGCGCAGCCGCTTCAAAGCGGTCTCATCGGTATCCGCGACCGGCGTGAAGATGCACCAACGGCCTTCGAAGAGGCCGGGGAAGCCGGCATCCGGGCCGGATTTCTCCGTACCGGCCAGCGGGTGGCCGGGGATGAAATGCACATTATCAGGCATATGCGGCAGCATCTGCGCAATGACAGAAGCCTTGGTGGAGCCGACATCGGTGACGATCGCCCCGGGCTTCAGGCTTGCCGAAATCTCCTTCGCCACACTTTCCGAAGCGCCGACCGGCACCGAGACGATCACCAGATCGGCATCCTTGACGGCATCCTGTGAAGACGTCGTGTAGCGGTCGCCGAGGCCGAGTTCCTCCGCACGCTTCAGCGTATCGGGGCTGCGCGTGGCGACGACGATCTCCCTTGCAAGACCAAGCCGCCTGATGTCATAGGCGAGCGAAGAGCCGATCAGGCCGATGCCGATCAGCGCGATCCGATCGAACTGCACACTCATGCCTGATGACCCATGAATTCGGTGAGCGCGGCAATCACGCCGCGGTTGGCCTCTTCGGGGCCGATGCTCATGCGCAGCGCATTGGCGAAACCATAGCCGCGCACGGCGCGCAGGATGTAGCCGCGGCTCGTCAACAAATCATCGGCATCCGCGGCGCGCTTGCCGTCGATCTCGGGGAAATGAATGAGGACGAAATTGGCGACGGACGGCGTCACCTTCAACCCGATCGCTTCGAGTGCCTGGGTGAGCGTCTCGACCCACATCTGATTGAAGGAGACGGCCTGCTGGATGAAGGCCTGGTCGCGGATGGCAGCGGCAGCGGCGGCGATTGCCGGCGCGTTCAAGTTGAACGGCGCGCGCACGCGATTCAGCGCATCGACGATCTCGGCGGGCGCATACATCCAGCCGACGCGCAGCGCCGCAAGGCCATAAGCCTTCGAGAAGGTGCGGGTCATCACCACGTTGGCATTGGAGGAGACGACCTCGATGCCGGCTTCATAATCGTTGCGGCGCACATATTCGGCATAGGCGGCATCGAGCACGAGGACGACATGTTTCGGCAGTCCGGCCTGAAGGCGGCGGATCTCGCTGACGGAAACATAGGTGCCGGTTGGATTGCCGGGATTGGCGATGAAGACGATCTTCGTCTTCTCGGTCACCGCGGCAAGGATCGCATCGACATCGACGGTATAGTCTTTCTCCTTGACGACAACAGGCGTGGCGCCGGCGCCCAGGATCTGGATCTTGTAGACGAGGAAGCCGTGCTCGGTGATGATGCCCTCGTCGCCGGCACCGAGATAGACATGGCAGAGCAAGCCGAGCAGTTCGTCGGAACCGTTGCCGCAGAGAATGTTTGCCGGATTGAGGCCGTGCACGGCGGCAATCGCCTCACGCAGTTCGATCGCCTGCCCGTCAGGATAACGCCCCAGATTGTCGGCAACCGTCTTGAAGGCTTCGATTGCCTTCGGGCTGGCGCCGAGCGGCGTTTCGTTGGACGAAAGCTTGTAGACGCGGGCAACACCCGGCGCATGTTCCTTGCCCGGCACATAGGCTGCGATATCGAGAATACCGGGACGCGGAACGGGCTTGCTCATCTCAACGCTCATGGGTTCGACCTTGGAATTGCCGGAAATCCGGGCTGAAAAACACCAAGTGGCATTAAAGCGGAATGAGATTGTTGTCGAGACCTATGGGCGTGACACAAGCAGTTGGAGACCGCCGAGAGCTACCTGCTGCGTGTGGTCGGCACGCCATGCGGTGCGAGAACCGGCACGAAGACGCGGCGGGAGGCCCGCGCCGCCACCGGCAGCCCCTGATAGAGCCGCTTCTGCGCTTCGACGATGATGACGCCCGAGAAGGCCGGCCACAGCGTTCGACCGATCCGCTCGAAGGCGCGGCGAAGCCGCAGGATGGTCCTCAACTTCGAGGGCGGGAAGAACAGCGCTTCAGCCGTCGCGCCCGGGGTGAAATTCGTCTCGCGCAGCAGATTGGTCAACTGACCGCGGGAATAGGGCCGGCCCGAACCGAAGGGTGTATGCTCCATGCGTGCCCAGACGCCGCGCCGGTTCGGCACGACGATGACCAGCCGTCCACCCGGCGCCAGCACCCGCCAGAGCTCCTTCAGCGTCTCGCGCGGGCTTTCGGCGAATTCCAGCGAATGCACCATCAGCACCCGGTCGATCGACGAATCCGGCAGCGGCAGTTCCTCGTCGAAGACAAGCGCCGTCGTCGAGAGCGAGCCCATCGGCCAATTCACCGCGCCCTGCCCGGCCGGCATGAAAGCGAAGGTACGCTCGGTATCGGCCTGGAAGCGATCGAGGAAGGGCACGGCATAACCGAGACCGACCAGACGCTCCTGCGGCAGCCGCACCCAGAGCGAGGACAGCGCCATGGCGATCGACTGCTCGGCAAGACGTCCGAGCTCGGAATGATAGAACTGGCGTAAGTCGACGATATCGGCGTGCATTGCGACAAATGTTATCAGCGGGCGGTTGGACTTCAAGGCCGGAACCTCTACATTTCCGCGAGACTCCTGGGATAAGGGATTATTGAACGATGAAACCTTTGGAATTAGACGTTTTTCTCTGCCGCACCGACAATTTCGGCGTTCTCGTGCACGATCCGGAGACAGGCTTTACCGCGGCGATCGATGCGCCGGAGGAGGCGCCGATCCTGGAAGCGGCGACACGTCGCGGCTGGAAAATCACCCATATCTTCACCACTCATCATCACACCGACCATGTCACTGCCAACCTGGCGCTGAAG
Source organism: Rhizobium sp. SRDI943 (assembly GCF_057653695.1). Lineage (NCBI taxonomy): Bacteria > Pseudomonadati > Pseudomonadota > Alphaproteobacteria > Hyphomicrobiales > Rhizobiaceae > Rhizobium > Rhizobium sp. SRDI943. The sequence goes on from NZ_CM172787.1 coordinate 3,978,766, forward strand.
GAACAATTCGGCTGCGAGATCATCGGCCCGATCAACGAGGCCGTCGCCATTCCCGGCCTCGATCGGACGATGGCCGATGGCGACAGCTTCCTTTTCGGCGATCACACCGTCAACGTCATCGAGACACCCGGCCACACCGCCGGCCACATCTGCTATCACTTCGTCGATGACAAGCTGCTGTTTGCAGCCGACACGCTGTTTGCGCTCGGCTGCGGCCGGCTGTTCGAACGCCCGGCCGCCGATATGTGGCATTCCCTGCAGAAACTCGCCGTGTTGCCCGATGAGACCGCCATCTACTTCGGCCATGAATACACATTGTCCAATGCCCGCTTCGCGCTGACCGTCGATCCCGACAATGAGCGACTGAAGAGCCGCGCCGCCGAGATCGAGGCCTTGCGCGCCGATGGCAAATTCACCATCCCGACGACATTGGGGCTGGAAAAGGAAACCAACCCGTTCCTGCGCGCCGCCGATCCGGCGATCCGCCGCAATCTGCTGATGGAAGGCAAGACCAACGAGGAAGTCTTTGCAGAGATCCGCAAGCGCAAGGACCATTTCTGATGTCGCCTGAGGACATCATCCGCGAACTCGGCATGCAGCCGCATCCCGAAGGTGGCTGGTACGTGCAGACATTCCGCGATACGGCGGGCGGGGAACGCGGCCACTCGACAGCGATCTATTACCTGCTGACCAGGGGACAGCGTTCGCACTGGCATCGCGTCCATGACGCGGCGGAGGCCTGGCATTATTACGCCGGCGCGCCGCTCTCGCTGCACCGCTCGGAAGACGGAACGGCAAGCCAAACCCTGACGCTCGGAACCAACCTGTCCGCCGGCGAGCGGCCGCAGGCGATCATTCCCGCCAATTGGTGGCAATCGGCCGAAACCCTCGGCGATTTCACCCTGGTCGGCTGCACCGTCTCGCCCGGCTTCGAGTTTTCGAGCTTCGAGATGGCGCCGCCCGGTTGGAAGCCCGGCGGCTAGAGCATGATGCCGAAAAGTGTGAGCGGTTTTCGGGCGACACCATGCTCCAACTATCTAAGGCCTATTCTGCTGCTGCGGGCTGCGCCTGGCTCTTGCGGCGGAACATGTCCTGGGCGGCGAGCACCGCCCCGCCGGTGACGAGCACGCAGGCGAGAGCAATGCGCCAGCTCGGCTCGGCAAATCCAAACAGCAGCAGAATAAGCGTCGAAAGCAGAGGTGCGGCGTAACTTGCCGCGCCGAGAATCTGGATATCGCCGTTCTTGACGCCGTAATCCCACGCGTAGAAGGCAGCCCCGACCGGAAAGAGCCCAAGCCCGGCGACGGCGACCCACTCGAAACTCGTTGCCGACCAGACGGTCGTCTCCAGGCCGAGATGGCAGAGCAACGACAGCATGGATGTCGCAAGGCAGAAGCCGGTGACGACATCCGTGGAGACGGCGTCGAAACGCCGCGTCAGCAGCGAATAGCCGGACCATGTGAAGGCGCAGAGAAAGGCGGCACCGTAACCGACGGCATAGGCGCCGTCGAAATCGATGCCGTTGCGACCGACGATCAGGAAGGTACCGCAAAGTCCGGCAAGCGCACCCGCCGCATGATACCAGTGCAACCGTTCGCCCGGCAGCAGCGCCGAACCGACGACGATCAACAGCGGCCAGAGATAGGCGACCAGCCCCGCCTCCACCGCCGGCGCGTTCCGGAGCGCGGTAAAATAGAGGAAGTGATAACCGAACAGCCCCGCAATGCCGGTTATCCAGACCTTGGCCGGCTGCTTCAGCAGCGCCAGCCGCGCGGGATTGAGGATAAGCACGACGAGGCCGGGAATGCTGCCGATCGCAAAGCAGACGGCCGAAAGCTGGAACGGTGGCATCTTGCCGGAGGCGGCCGTGAACAACGCCAGGAACGACCACATCAGAATGGCCGTAAAGCCGATCAACGTCGCGCGAAGCTTCACCTGTCCCCCTTCACGGAGGCAGAAGCCCCGTCAGCTGTTGCTGCCGTATTTGACGGCAGTGATCGTCACCATTCCATATTCGGTTGGAATGCGCACATAAACAGGAGCGTATACATTTGCCGCGTCCGACTTGGCAAACCAGATTTCCATGCGATCGCTCTTGCTCAGATAGTCGATATCCTTGCGGCCCTTCTTGTAGCCCGAGCGCGGCACGAAGCGGACGCTGCAGACGGTCGCCTTGCCCTTGAACCCATTGGTGGAAAAATCCTCGTCGCCCTTCGGCGACAGCACCAGATCCATGCGCGTCTCGCCGTCGAAGATCGGCAGCGTCTGCGAGCAGACCTTGGTATCGCCGGTGAAGACCAGGCCGGAGATCGGATCGAGCACCGAGCGCATGTCGCGCGGCGTGACGTCGATCCAGTTCTTCGGGCGCTTCGGCATCGGTGTCGTCGTCGCCGAGATGATGTTGCCGTTGCGGTAGCTGACCTCGTAGACGCGGGCCTTCCTCTTGCCGCTCTTGTAGTAGAGCGAGTATTTCTGCGCCTGCAATCTGTCATTGCGCACGACGCCGCTCACGCTGGTCTTGGCCGAAATCGTCGTGATGAGATCGGCAAGACCGGCGGAATTGATGCTCCCGGCGATCTTGTAGCTGTGATCGTCCTCGATCTGCGTCAGGAACGCGGCGCGCGCGATCGGCAGCCCGGCGAGCGCCACCCGGTATTCCGTCCGATGCTGGATTTCGGCCGCCGATGCGGGTATGGCAAGAAGTGCGGCGATGGCCGAAATGAAAATCCGTCTGCCCGAATGAGCCATGGAAAAAAGCCTTGTCTTGCTGCGCGCTGGCAACCTTTGCTGAGCGGTCTATACTCCTGCCGCGAAGGGAAGAAAACAGCAGCTTTTTGACAGAATTGCGGGAAAGGCCAAGGTTTGGCTTGACGCGAGCAGCCTGTCTGACTATAGAACCGCAACTTTCCAATCATGCCCGTTGGATTGCGCGCCTGGTTTTGCCGGGAATGGCAATTCGATGGCCCGAGAAAAACAAGAATAGGTGTTCCATGTCCCGCGTGTGCGAATTGACCGGCAAGGCCGTCCTGACTGGTAACAATGTCAGCCATGCCAACAACAAGACCAAGCGCCGGTTCCTGCCGAACCTGTGCCAGGTCACGCTGATTTCCGACGCTCTCAACCAGCGTTATCGTCTTCGCGTTTCGGCTGCCGCTCTTCGCACCGTCGAGCATCGTGGCGGCCTCGATGCCTTCCTGCTGAAGGCCAGCGAAAACGAATTGTCGATGCGCGCGCGCCTGTTGCGCCGTCAGATCGCCAAGAAGACCGCCGAAGCCGCTGCTGCGTAAGCTTCCTTCTGCCCTTCTTTCATACGGCTTCAAAAGGCTTGAACGGATAATACCGGACAAGCCTTTTGCTTTGCCGGTTTGCTCCTCCAACTGGTGGCATCACCCAGGATAAAAAAATGCTGAAGACCCGCTATACCATCGCCTATGTCGCGCTGATGACGCTCGTCGTCGTCGCCTCCAACTTCCTCGTCCAGTTTCCGCTGAACGCCGAGGTCGCCGGCATCAACCTTGCCGACATCCTGACCTGGGGCGCCTTCTCCTATCCGATCGCTTTCCTGATCACCGACCTGACCAACCGTCAGTTCGGCCCGCAGGCAGCCCGCAAGGTCGTCTTTGCCGGCTTCGTCGTCGGTGTGACGCTCTCCTTCTTCACCTCGGTGCCACGCATCGCCATCGCCTCCGGCTCGGCCTATCTCGCCGGCCAGTTGCTCGATATCGCCGTCTTCAACCGCCTTCGCCGCCAGGCCTGGTGGCGCGCGCCGCTGGTCGGTTCGCTGATCGGCTCGGCGCTCGATACGGTGATGTTCTTCTCGCTTTCCTTCGCCGCGTTCTTCGTCTTCCTCGGCCCGAACGACCCCTTTGCGCTGGAAGCAGCCCCCGTCCTCGGCGTTTTCGCCACGGAGGCTCCGCGATGGATTTCCTGGGCGATCGGCGATTTCGTCGTGAAGATGATCGTCGGCCTCGTCATGCTGCTGCCTTATGGCGCGCTGATGAACGTGCTGCGGCCGATGCAGGCCGCTCGCGCCAGCTAATCACGGACGCCGCCGGACCGCACCGGCGGTGATCGCGGGATGCAGCAGAGCCTCGGCAACCAGATCGTCGATATCTCTTGACGAATCGAGCCGCAACACCGGCGCCGTCTGCGTATCCAGCCATTGTTCATGCGCCGCAAGGCTGCGACCCTCGGGGCCGGCCGTCTCATAGCTGGCCGCCCATTCCTGGAATTCCCCGCTTTTAACTTCCATGTCGCCACCAGGCCCGATCCTGTTTCCATATCGGGCAATCTCCCGCACGCGGATGCGCGCCATTCGAAGCCCCGGCTCGATCCTGAGGAATAGGATCAGATCGTAAAGCGGCTCCAATGGCCCACCCCATTTCAGCGCGGATCCGGAGAGGACCCAGCCGTCATGCCGTGCCGCTTCCTCGAGGAGCAGCCGGATGCGCTCGTCGGCATTCCTCGGCGTCGTGAACGGCGGATCGGTCGGCATCCAGAAGAAATCATCAGTGTCGAGATGGGCGATATCGAGCCTTTCGGCAAGCGCATGGCCGAGCGATGTCGTACCGGAACCGGACGCGCCCATGACATGAATATGCACCATGAATCTCCCTGCGAAGACTGCTTCCCGATGCCGCGGGGGATAGCCGAGGCATATGACATCGGTCTGACGTCTTGGATTAATTCCGCTTCTGGGAACTCGGCGCTGCCCACGCGGCCTCTTCCGAAAGCCGGAATTCCAGCATCAGATTGCGCTGCAGGATCGAATGATTGTCGTCCGACACCAGAATGATATGGGTCGTGCCGTCGGCGGCCTGAAAAGCATCGAGCCCTTCCATATTGTCGATCTGCGAGTTGAAATTACCTTCCAGCAGCAATTCGCCGTCAACGACGGCGCCGGGCCTGATGTCGGCGCCCTTGATGCGCCGAAGGCGCATGCCGATGCCTTCGGCCATGTTGAAGCGGCGCTCCAGCAGCAACAGGTCGCCGTTCGGCAGGAAGGCGCCGTCGGTGATGTCGAAGCTGCCATCCCGCTCGACCGAGAAACGTCCTTTCAGCGGCCCGCTGAGAATGGCCGCCATCCGGTTGCCATCGCTGTCGAGACCGCGCTCGGAGATGATGACCACCCCGCCCTTGAGTGGGCTCGATGCCGGCGCCACGGTGATGGTTTCGATACCTCGATTGTCGCTCAGCATCTTCCGCGGGATGAGGATCGGCAGGGTGGCGATCGCTCCCGAGCCGGCAAAGCCGGGATCGGGATAGACATCGACGCGATGAGCCTGCTCGAAGGAGACCAGGATCCGGTCGCCGTCGAGCGCCAGGCCTTCGGCATCCATATGTCCCTTGCCCTCGAAGCTGCGCCCGGCGCTGTTCTTCATCGGCGTGATCTCGACATCCGAAAGGCCGGAAAGCCTGCCCTTGACGTCGCGCTCGATGCTGCCGGTCAGCCACTGGCCGGTATCGAGCACGACGACGAAATGTTTTTGGTCCGGCCGGAAACGGATGGAGGAGAGCGAGCCGAACAGCGCTCGGCTGGACACCATTTCCAGCCCGCCCAGAAATTCCAGCGATCCGAATTGCATCTCCGAAGAGCCGATCCTGAAATCGGAGATTTGCCGGCTAATGACCGGCACGTCGTCGCCGGCCCATGACGAGGAAGCGCCGGCTGCGATACCGAGAGCGATCGACGCCGCACGGCAGAGGCGCTTGACCGTCATTCTTCCAGCGGCGTCAGCCGGCACGGCGTATCCGGCCGCCGCGCGGCTGCACGGATTGGTCTTCGAAAAGCGAGGCAAGCTGCTCGGTCATCGCACCGGCAAGCTCGTCCGCATCGACGATCGTCACGGCGCGGCGATAGTAGCGCGTCACGTCATGGCCGATGCCGATCGCCAGCAACTCGACAGGCGAGCGTGTCTCGATCTGCTCGATGACGGCACGCAGGTGCCGCTCCAGATAATTGCCCGGATTGACCGACAGCGTCGAATCGTCCACTGGCGCTCCGTCCGAGATCATCATCAGGATGCGGCGCTGCTCGCGGCGCGCGAGCAGGCGATTATGCGCCCAGATCAGCGCCTCGCCGTCGATATTTTCCTTGAGCAGGCCCTCGCGCATCATCAGCCCGAGATTGGCGCGCGCGCGCCGCCACGGCGCGTCGGCCGACTTGTAGATGATATGACGCAGGTCGTTGAGGCGGCCAGGCGTCTGCGGCTTGCCGCCGGCAAGCCAGCTTTCACGCGCCTGCCCGCCCTTCCAGGCCTTGGTCGTAAAGCCCAGGATCTCGACCTTGACGCCGCAGCGCTCCAGCGTGCGGGCGAGAATATCAGCGCAAGTGGCGGCAACCGTGATCGGCCGGCCGCGCATCGAGCCGGAATTGTCGATGAGCAGGGTAACGACAGTATCGCGGAACTGGGTGTCGCGCTCCATCTTGAAGGAGAGCGCCTGCATCGGATCGATGATGATGCGCTGCAGCCGGGCCGGATCGAGATAACCCTCTTCCAGGTCGAAATCCCAGGAGCGGTTCTGCTGCGCCATCAGGCGGCGCTGCAGCCGGTTGGCGAGACGGCCGACCGCGCCCTGGAGATGCGCCAGCTGCTTGTCGAGGAAGGCGCGCAGGCGCTCCAGCTCGGCGGCGTCGCAAAGTTCCTCGGCGGTGATGATCTCGTCGAACTCTTCGGTAAAGACGTGATAATCGACCTTCTCGTTGAAATCGGCAAAAGGCGTATTCGGCCGGCGGGTCTCGCCCGGCGTTTCCGAATCGTCCTCGCCCTCTTCCATCATGTCGTCGTCGGAGATTTCGGCGCCTTCGGTCTCGCCGTCCTCCATCTGCTCGTCGGCGACCTCACTGTCCTCGACGGGGGCGGCATCGGTACCGGCATCCTCGTCGACCTCGTCCTGGTCCTGTTCGTCGCCGCTCGGCTGGTCTTCCTGCTCCGACTGGTCGTCATTGTCGGCGTCGCTGTCATCGTCGCCGTATTCCTCGGCCATTTCCATCGCCGACAGCATGTTGCGGATGACCTTGGCGAAGGCCTGCTGGTCGTTGATCGCGCTCGACAGATTGTCGAGTTCGGACCCTGCCTTGTCCTCGATAAAGTCGCGCCAGAGGTCCAGCACCTTGCCGGCGGAGGCTGGCGGGCGCTGGCCAGTCAGCTTCTCGCGCACCATCATCGCAACCGCTTCGCCGACCGGTGCGTCTTCCTGGCGCTCGATGCCGGTCAAATTCGCCTTGGAATATTTCTCTTCCGTCATGGAGCGCAGGTTCGATGCCATGCCCTCCATGCGCAGCGCGCCGATCGATTCGACGCGCGCCTGTTCGACTACATCGAAGATCGCCCGGGCGTCCGAGCCTTGCGGCGCCATCGTCGCATGCATCTTCTCGTCATGGCAGGCGAGCCGCAGCGCCATCGAATCGCCGAGACCACGGGTGACCGCCAGCTCATGCGCCGTCGGCCGTTTGGAAAGTTCCGGCAGCCGAATGCGCTCGCCGGTCATCCCCGGCCGCTCATTGGCGAAGGTCACCTCGACGTCGCCGTCACCGGCGATCGAGCGCACGCAGCCGGTTATCGCCCGGCGCAATGGCTCGACGTCGACAGGCGCGCCGGGCTTTGCTTTCGAATTGTCACCGCGAGCTGCCATGATCGGTCGGTCTCAAGCCCCGAGAACGATGTTGGCGGCACTTTCCTTCAGCTCGACGCCGAAGGCGCGCTGATAATGCTCGGCGACCAACGGACGCTCCAGCTCGTCGCACTTGTTGAGGAAGGTGACGCGGAAGGCGAAGGCGAGATCGCCGAAGATTTCGGCGTTTTCGGCCCAGGTGATAACCGTACGCGGGCTCATGACGGTCGAGAGATCGCCGTTCATGAAGGCGGCACGCGTCAGGTCGGCGACGCGCACCATCTTCGAAACCGTCTCACGGCCGTTCTTGTCCTTGCCGAAGCTCTTCACCTTGGCGGCGACGATATTCACTTCGTGATCATGCGGCAGGTAGTTCAGCGTGGTGACGATCGACCAGCGGTCCATCTGCGCCTGGTTGATCTGCTGCGTGCCGTGATAGAGGCCGGTCGTGTCGCCGAGGCCGATCGTGTTCGCAGTCGCAAACAGACGGAAGGCCGGGTGCGGCCGAATGACGCGGCTCTGATCGAGCAGCGTCAGGCGCCCGGAGGATTCGAGTACGCGCTGAATCACGAACATCACATCGGGGCGGCCGGCATCATATTCGTCGAAGACCAGCGCGACATTGTGCTGATAGGCCCAGGGCAGGATGCCGTCTTTGAATTCGGTGACCTGCAGCCCGTCCTTGACGACGATCGCATCCTTGCCGACGAGATCGATACGGCTGACATGGCTATCGAGGTTGATGCGCACGCAAGGCCAGTTGAGCCGCGCCGCCACCTGCTCGATATGCGAGGACTTGCCCGTGCCGTGATAGCCGGAAATCATCACGCGGCGGTTATGGGCGAAGCCTGCGAGAATGGCGAGCGTCGTGTCGCGGTCGAACAGGTAGTCGGTGTCGAGGTCCGGAACATAGGCGTCGCCCTTGCTGTAGGCGGGAACGCGAATGTCGGAATCGATGCCGAAGGCCTCGCGGACCGAAACGGTGGTATCGGGCAGTTCTGATATATCCAGGTCGATCTTGCTCATCGTGTCTCCAAGGCGGGTGATGCCACCCGGCCATACTGTCTCAGGCCATGTCGCAACCCAGACGCCGCGTTTTTTTATTCCGCGCCCGTTCAGGTCGGAACGTCGGCGATGCTTCTCCGGGACTGAAACGAAACCTCGGCGGGATAATGACCGCGTGCGAGCATTCTTGAAAGAGTCCCGGACAAGAAACGCCGCGTCCGGAAGGTCGGCGGAGGCGATGTCGGGAAAACGCACAAATATGAGCCGCGTTTGCCTGCGGCCTCAGCCGATTTGGACCATACCCGATTGAAGCCTAAGAGCAAGGACGGGAATTAACAAAAACCGTTCTGCTTCAACAATTGATAGGCCTGGATGACGGCGCGGAAACGCTCCTCCGAGCCGCGGTCGCCGCCATTGGCATCCGGATGGTGTTTCTTCACCAGTTCCTTGTAGCGGCTCTTGATCTCCGCCGATGTCGCATTGGCGTCGAGGCTCATCGTTTCGAAGGCCTTGGTCTCAAGCGATTTCAGCTTGCGCGCCTGGGGAAAACGCGGTCCGCTGCCCTTGCCGCCTTCCTTGACGAAGCCGAAGGGATCGCGAACGCGGGTATAGGCGCCGGAGCGGATCTCCGAATGCAGCGGACTGTCCTTCGCCGCCTTGTTGACGCCGACCGTCCATGTCGGCCGATGGCCGGTGATCGCCTCTTTCTGGTAACGCGCGATCTCGCCGTCCGAAAGACCGGAGAAATAATTGTAGCCCTTGTTGTATTCCTTGACGTGCTCGAAGCAGAACAAGAAGAACTGGCCTTCCGCATTGCGGCCGACCGGAGCGCGATGCGCGCCCTTCTTGTCACACCCGTCCCATTGACAGGTAGGCGGCGCCTGCTCTGTCTCCGGCTCGCGTTTGCGGCGTGTTCGGATGCGATCGAAATATTTGGAATCAAGTCTCATGACGGCGCTAATTATGGGGCTGTCGCGAAGCGACAACAAGAATTGACAAACGGGAATGTTGCAGGCTTGGTAGGAACCCTTTTCGCGAACAGCAAGACCGGATGATGACCCTGCGAACCCGCATCGAAGAAAAACTTGTCGAAGCCTTCGCGCCCGAACGCCTGAGCGTCATCGACGAAAGCCATCTGCATGCCGGCCACCAACCCGATATCACGGGCACCGGCGAAACCCATATGCGGGTGAGGATCGTTTCCGGAAAATTCGCCGGCCTGTCGCGGCTGGCGCGCCACCGGGCAATCACCGACCTGCTGAAACCGGAGCTCGATGCCGGCCTGCATGCGCTGGCCGTCGAACCGGCTGCACCTGGTGAACCGACCCGCTGGTAGCGGCACGCAACCCATATAGGCACTAGCCGTCTACGATCCAAGCAGAATCAGGCTGGCTTTGCGCCGTCTTCTCCGGCCGGGCGGATGCGCAGCTTGGTGATGCGGTTCTTCTCCCGCTTCATGACGACGAAACGCTTGCCGTAGAAGGTGAAGGCTTGGCGCTCTTCCGGGATGGTCATCGATTCGTGGATAACGAGGCCGGCGATCGTCGTCGCCTCCTCATCGGGCAGGTTCCAGTCGAGCGCGCGGTTCAGGTCGCGGATCGGAACGCCGCCGTCGACGACGACGGAGCCGTCAGCCTCCTGACGCACGCCCTGTATTTCGATATCGTGTTCGTCGGAAATGTCGCCGACGATTTCCTCGAGAATATCTTCCAGCGTGACGATGCCCTGCACCTCGCCATATTCGTCGACGACGACGGCGAAATGCTGCTTGCGCCGCAGGAAGGCGTTGAGCTGGTCCTCGAGGTTGGTGCTGTCGGGCACGAACCACGGCTTCTGCGCGATCTTCACGATATCGAGGTTCTGCGGCTCCATGTTCGGCTCGGCAAGCGCCCGCAGCAGATCCTTGGCATGGACGACGCCGATGATGTTGTCGATCGTGCCACGCCACAGCGGCATGCGCGTATAGGGGCTTTCGAGGATAACCCGCACCACCGCTTCCGGCGCATCGTCGGCGTTGATCGCCCGCATCGCGGTGCGGTGGACCATGATGTCGGACAGTTCGAGCTCGCTAAGATCGAGCACGCCGCCGAGGCGGTCGCGGTCGGCCTTCACCACCGATCCCTCGCGGTGCAGCAGATCGACGGCACCGCGCAGTTCCTCATGCGCCGTCAGCATCGATGTCTCTCGTGAGAGATTGATGCCGAACAGCGAAAGAATCTGCCGCACGATCGCATTGACGAAGGAGGAAACCGGGCCGACGACGGCAACGAACAGCCTGGCCGGCAGCGCGATGGCGAGTGCGAAGCGCTCAGGCGCCGAAATCGCCCAGCTCTTCGGAAGCACTTCCGCGAAGATCACCAGGATGACGGTCATCGCGAGCGTCGCCAGCGCCACGCCGGAACTGCCGAACAGCCCGAGGAAGAGGCTGGTGGCGATCGAGGAGGACAGGATATTGGCGAGATTGTTGCCGATGAGCAGCGCACCGATCAGCCGGTCGCGCCGTTCGATCAACTGCCGGACGAGGCCGGCGCGTTCGTCGCCGTTGACCTCGAGCGTATGGATACGGCTGCGCGAAACGGCGGTCAGCGCGGTCTCGGAGCCGGAAAAGAAGGCGGACATGAGCACGAGCGCCGTGATCGAAAGGATCTCCGGCCAATATGTCGAAAGAAATGCCAGAGCGCCTTCGACCGACATCAGGCGTGTTTTTCCCGAAGAAAGCTGATCACTTCGGACGCCGGCACGTCGTCGGCGACGAAGGACTGGCCGATCCCGCGCGTCAGGATGAAGGTGAGCTTGCCGCTCTTGACCTTCTTGTCCTGGGCGATCGCGTCCATCAACGTTTCGGCCGGCGGCAGTTCGCCCGGAATGTCGGACATGCGGGTTGGCAGGCCGACCTCCTTCAGATGCCGCTCGACGCGGCGCGCATCGTCGGGGCTTGCAAGGTTCATCCGTGCGGAGAATTCATGCGCCAGCACCATGCCGATCGAAACGCCCTCGCCATGCACAAGGCGGGAACTGTCATAGGCAGTCGCCGCTTCCAGCGCATGACCGAAGGTATGGCCGAGATTGAGCAGCGCCCGCTGACCGTTCTCACGCTCGTCGGCAACGACGACATCGGCCTTCGCCTGGCAGCTGGCGGCAATCGCCTCGATGCGTGCGGAGCCGCCGGTAAAAACTGCCTTCCAGTTCGCTTCCAGCCAGGCAAAGAAATCCGGCTTGTCGATCAGCCCGTATTTTGCGACCTCGGCGTAACCTGCGCGGAATTCGCGCGCGCTCAGCGAATTCAGCACATCCGTATCGGCCAGAACCAGGTCCGGCTGGTGGAAGACGCCGATCAGATTCTTGCCGTGGCGGGAATTGATCCCGGTCTTGCCGCCGACGGAAGAATCGACCTGCGACAGCAGCGAGGTCGGTACCTGCACGAAGCGCACGCCGCGGCGGACGATGCCGGCCGCAAATCCCGAAAGATCGCCGATGACGCCGCCGCCGAGCGCGATGACGTAATCGTTACGCTCGACGCGCGCCTCAAGCACCTTGTCGCAGGCCGTGATCAGATGTTCGAAGCTCTTGGTCTTCTCGCCGGCCGGCAGGACGACCTCAGCCGAGGCGATACCCGCTTCATCCAGACTTGCGACGAGAGCTTTGAGATAGAGCGGCGCGACATTTTCGTCGGTGATAACGGCCGCCTTGCGGCCCTTGAGGCGAGAGGCGATCTCGGCGCCGGCCCGCGCAATCAGCCCCGGCCCGATCAGGATGTCGTAGGCGCGCTCGCCGAGCGGCACATGCACCGTTCGGATGGCGGAGGCGGAGGTTATCGCATTCATGACGCTGCACTTTCCTTCTGAGCTTCGATCAAGGCCTTTAAGACTTCGTCGGCCATGATTTCCTTGCGGACGTCGCGCGAAAGCACGGTCAGGTCGGCCTGCGCATAGATCGGATAACGCGCATTCATCAGGCCCTCGAGCGTCTGCTTCGGATTTTCGGTCTTGAGCAGCGGCCGCGTGTCGCGCTTGGCGACCCGGTCCCAGAGCACGTCGAGATCGGCCTTCAGCCAGACGGAGAGGCCGCCCTTCTTGATATGTTTGCGCGTCCGGTCGTTGATGAAGGCGCCGCCGCCGGTAGAGACGACACGCGGCCCGCTCTTTAGCAGCCGCTTGATCACCCGCGCTTCCAACGCCCGAAACTCTTGCTCGCCATAGGCGGCGAAAAGCTCGGCGATCGTCATGCGCGAAACCCGCTCGATCTCGAGATCGCTGTCGATGAAGGGAATGGAGAGCTGGCTGGCGACGATGCGCCCGACGGAGGATTTGCCGGCGCCCATCAGGCCGACAAGGATCAGATTGCGTGAACCGAGCGCGGCGCGAGCTCTGTCTTTCAAGCTGTCAGCAACGGTCAGCAGTTGTTCACTCATCGGTCCATTCACACTTTGTTTGCAAACGGTATCGACAAATGCAGATGGAGCGTCAAGTCGCGGACAAGGGAATCATGGCTTGAATACCGCTTCTTGCACTTGCAGATAGGCTTCTTATAACAGAAGCAGAGCATGAAGGAGTTGCTGGATGCCGACCCTGTTCCGTTTCCTGTTCGTCTGCGCGATCCTCGCCGGGACGGTCTACGGAGCGATGCTGGCGCTTGTGACCTTCGTGGAGCCGCAGCAGCGCGACGTGACGATCCGCATTCCGTCCGAGCGGGTCAATCCGCCCGCCACGGGCGCGATCGACACGACCAGGAAGTGACCGGCATGGTGGATCTCGGCCGCGTCCATGTGGAATCCTTCCTGGAGATGATGAGCGCCGAGCGCGGCGCTGCCGCCAACACGCTGCAATCCTATGAGCGCGATCTCGACGACGTCCGCTCCTTCCTGACCGAGCGCAGCATACGGCTCACAGAAGCCGCCTCCGCCGATCTCGCCGCCTATCTCTCCTCGCTCGCCCGAGAGGGCTTCAAACCCTCGTCCCAGGCGCGCCGGCTTGCCGCCATGCGGCAGTTCTACAAGTTCCTCTATGCCGAGGGCCTGAGGACCGACGACCCCACAGGCATTCTCGACGCGCCGAAGAAGGGCCGTCCGCTGCCGAAGACGATGGGCGTCGAAGAGGTCGGCAGGCTGCTTTCGCAGGCCGAGGCCGAGGCGGAGGATACGGCTCCGGGCCAGCTGCAGCGCCTGCGCATGCTGGCGCTGCTGGAGCTGCTCTATGCCACCGGAATGCGGGTCAGCGAACTCGTCTCGCTTCCCGCCCGCGTGCTCGATCAGGAAGGCCGTTTCCTGATGATCCGTGGCAAGGGCAACAAGGAGCGGCTGGTGCCGCTGTCGCATTCGGCAATATCAGCCCTGAAATCCTACGGGCGCCTGCTGGCGGCCGAAAATGCAGCCGTGAAGGAACGGCAGGAAAGCCCGTGGCTGTTTCCCTCCGCCTCGAAGGAGGGATACCTGCCGCGCCAGGTTTTTGCCCGCGACCTCAAGAACCTGGCGATCCGCGCCGGCCTGACGCCGTCGCTGATCTCGCCGCATGTCATGCGCCACGCCTTTGCCAGCCACCTGCTGGCGAACGGCGCCGATCTGCGCGTCGTACAGGAACTCCTCGGCCATTCGGACATTTCGACCACGCAGATCTACACACATGTCCTCGAAGAGAGGCTGCAGCAGCTTGTCCAGACGCATCACCCCCTTGCCAAACAGGCGAAAAAGCACGAATAGGACCGGCGACATGGGGCGGAGCCAGGAAAACGCCCCGGGCACAAGGAACGGAAACGCACCTCATGCACAATTATCTCGACTTCGAAAAGCCGATCTCCGACCTCGAAGGCAAGATCATCGAGCTGAAGAAGCTCGCAACGGAAGACGAGAGCATCGACACCACCGATGAGATCGGCCGGCTGGAGGTTCGCGTCCGCGAGGCGATCGTCGAAATCTATTCCAAGCTCAATCCCTGGCAGAAGACTCAGGTCGCCCGCCATCCACAGCGACCGCATTTCATCGATTACGCCAAGACCCTGTTCCAGGAATTCACACCGCTCGCCGGCGACCGCAAATTTTCCGAGGATGCCGCGATCCAGGCGGGCCTTGCCCGCTTCCGCGGCCAACCCGTCGCCGTCATCGGCCAGGAAAAGGGCAACGACACCAAGAGCCGCATCAAGCACAATTTCGGCAGCCCCCGCCCGGAAGGCTACCGAAAGGCGATCCGCATCCTTGAAATGGCCGATCGTTTCGGCCTGCCGGTGATTTCGCTGGTGGATACGGCAGGCGCCTATCCCGGCGTCGGCGCCGAAGAGCGCGGCCAGGCCGAGGCGATCGCCCGCTCGACGGAAATGTGTCTCGGCGTCAAGGTTCCCCTCGTTTCCGTCGTCATCGGCGAAGGCGGCTCGGGCGGCGCGATCGCCATCGCCACCGGCAACAAGGTCTATATGCTCGAGCATTCGATCTACAGTGTCATCTCGCCCGAAGGGGCAGCTTCCATCCTCTGGCGCGATTCCACCCGCGCCCGGGAAGCGGCGACCAACATGAAGATCACCGCCGAGGACCTGAAATCGCTCGGTGTTATCGACGGCATCATTTCCGAGCCGCTCGGCGGCGCGCATCGCGATCCCGACAGCGTGATAGCCGCAACCGGCGACGTAATCGCCAGCGCGCTGGCTGAGATGGCACCCCGCTCCGGCGAACAGCTGCGCAACGACCGCCGCCAGAAATTTCTCGCCATAGGCCGCAATCTCTAGCAGACATTCGGCTCTTCGCCGATTGGGGCCAAATCTTGGCCACATTGATGTTATCTGTAGCATTCGCGCTTGCGGGGATGTTCCAGGCACAGTCATAGGCTGGTAAGGATTTATAAAGTATAAGCCGCCTATGATTCCTTCTGATGCCCGGACTCCATAGGCGGACCGGGTCGCACTATCTTTATGGGCTAGTTTGGATGCGCATACGTCATTTTGCCTATATTTCCCTCATGGCGCTGGCTCTGTCCGGCTGCAATGACGCGTTGGAAACCGCGCAGGTCGATCTTTCCAAGGTCAAGAACAAGGTCGAGCAGCCGCTTCCCAGCCATATCCTCGCTCAGATGTCCGCCAAGGGCATGGACCGTAATTCGCCGATCATGATCCGCATCTTCAAGGAAGAAGGTGCCATGGAGATCTGGAAGGCGAAAACCGACAACCGTTTCGACAAGATCGCCGATTACAAGATCTGCGCCTGGTCCGGCCGTCTCGGCCCGAAGGTAAAGACCGGCGACCGGCAGGCCCCGGAAGGTTTCTACGACCTGACGCGCGCCAACCTGAATCCTAATTCCAAATATTATCTGGCGATCAATACCGGCTTCCCGAACCGCTACGACGCGGCGAACGGCCGCAGCGGTTCCGATCTGATGATCCACGGCGCCTGCTCCTCCTCCGGCTGCTATTCGATGACCGACCAGCAGGTGCTGGAGATCTACGCTTTTGCCCGCGACGCCTTCAAGGGCGGCCAGGCGACCGTGCAGCTGCAGGCCTTCCCCTTCCGCATGACGGCGGAAAACATGGTCAAGCATCGTCTCGACGGCAATTACGACTTCTGGAAGATGCTGAAGGTCGGTTACGACAATTTCGAAGTGACGAAGCGCCCGCCTGAGGTGAACGTCTGCGAGAAGAAGTACGTCTTCAACCAGCAGGCAACCGACGGCAGCGCCTTCAATGCCGCCGGCAAGTGCCCGGCTATGTCGACGCCGCCGGCGCTGACGGCCGCCCTTGCCTCCTACGGCAAGACCTACGATGCCGATTATGCCAAGGCGATGAGCAAATTTGACGGCATGGCCTGGTACGATCCCACGGAAGCCGAGCGCAAGGCCGTGGTCGCCAAGACGCGCAAGGGCCGCGAACTTGCTTACGCTCCGACCGGCACCTCGCTGGAAGCCGGCCGCATGGTCAAGGTCGCCGAACTCGAAGACATGATGGCCAAGCGCACCGCGCAGGGCCTCGCTGCCAAGAGCGCGCCGGGCGCGACACCTCTAGCACCTGCCCAGCCGCAGGCAGTGGCCGTCGCTGCCGCGACCCCTGCGGTCGTGCCGGTGCCGATGCAGAACCCACTGGCCTTTGCGGCGCCCGAACCGCAGGAAACGGCGGAAGCCACGGCAAAGAAGCCGTTCTGGAAATTCTGGGCGAGGAACTGAACGGCTTGAACCCCGTTCTCTACGATCTTCGCGGCCTGAAATGCCCATTTCCCGTGATCAAGACACGCAAGAAGCTCGCCGCGATGGCGAGCGGCACGCTCATTCGCGTCGACACCACCGATCCGCTGGCCGTGATCGATATGCCGCATTTCTGCAATGAGGACGGTCACGAGCTGATCGAGACGGAAAAGACCGAAAACGGCCACCGCTTCCTGATTCGCAAGCGCTAAATTCTAAGGCCGGGGATAGCGAGCGGATTGTCCGACAGCGCTACACGATCGGGCATATCGATGCGCGGCTTGCCGAGGAAGGCGTCGAAGAGATCCTTCACGAAGGCTTCCGGCAGATCCCGGGTGATCAGCACCATGCGCGTGCGCCGGTCTTCCCCCGGCCAGGCGGGGAGCCGCACCGGCGGATGGAAGATGCTCTGCACCCCATGCAGCACCAGCGGCCGATCCGGACGGTCGGAAACGGACACGATCGCCTTCATCCGCAGCAGCTTCTCGCCATGAGCCGAACGCAGAAGATCGATAAACATCTCGAGCGCCATCGGATCGATCGGCTTCTCCTCGATGATCGAGAAAGAGCGGATCGAGGCATCGTGACGATTGACGTCGTGCGGGTCCTGATCCGCAGCATGATCATGATGGTGGGGACCATGGTGATCGCCATCATGATGATGATCGTGATGTCCATCACGATCATGGTCGTGATTGTGATGCGCCTCGTGTGCATCCTCGTCCTGCAGCCAGCGGCCGACATCGGCAATCTTCGTCGCCGGATCGTAGAGCCCGTTGACCAGCACTGCGGCACTGCCGGCCTCGGCGCTGTCGGCATCCATCATCACGGCACGCGGATTGAGCGCCCGCAGGCGCTTTTCCAGCCCACCCGTCACCTCGGCCATCGATTTTTTCGAAACGATCAGCCGGTCGGCGACCGCCGCCTGCTTGCGCGCTTCCTCATGATTGTCGAGCGTCTGCAGCCCATTCACTGCGTCGACGACAGTGACGACGCCATCCAGCTCGAAATTCGTGGCGATGACGGGGTTGCCCATGATCGCCTGCATGACCGGCGAAGGATCGGCAAGGCCCGTCGTCTCGATGACGACGCGCTTGACCGGCTTGACGCGGCCCGTCTGCACCGCGTCCATCAGGTTGGCCAGCGTATCGACAAGCTCGCCGCGCACGGTGCAGCAGAGGCATCCATCGGACAGTTCGATGATCGAATCGCCGGAACTTTCGACCAGAAGATGATCGATGCCGACATCGCCGAATTCGTTGATGATGACGGCCGCATCCTTCATGACAGGATCTTTGAGGATGCGGTTGAGGAGCGTCGATTTGCCGGCGCCGAGAAAGCCGGTCAGGATGGTGACCGGAATCCTGTCGTTGAGCGCGCTCATATCATCTTACCTTAAAGCTTAGAAGGATGTCGGGCGCGGCATCGGCACCGGCACGTTGGCGATCGCTCCTGCCGTATCACCGCGCGCCATTTTTTCCGGCTGCGCGGCCGGCTGCGGATCCTGGCCCGGAATGAGCCCGGCAAAGACGAATTGCGGATCGTGGTCCATCGGCTGGATATAGGGTGACTGCACCTTCATGCGGCCGACCTCGTCGCGCGTTTCGCTGCGCACCTTGGCGCCCTTGGCGCTGCAGATATCGGCGCTGATGTCGGTTACCTGGTCCTGTCCCACCCCGTAAGGTCTCAGCGAACCCAGCGTGTCGTTGCTGGCAGGCTGGGTGGTGAAGCCCTTCTGCAAAAGATTCGCCGTCGCATCGGCACGCGCCGCAAGGCTGTCGGTGCCGAGCACAACGGAGACCAGCGTGCGGCCGTTGCGCGTCGCCGAGCCGATCTGGTTGAAGCCCGAGGCGCAGATGAAACCGGTCTTCATGCCGTCGGCGCCCGCGAAACGGCCGATCAGCATATTGAGGCTCGGCACGTTCTGCTGGCCGTTGGTGAAACCTTCCAGCGAAAAATAGCCGGCATATTGCGGAAAATCGCGGCGCAGCGCCACCGTCAGCACCGCAAGGTCGCGCGCCGTCGTATACTGGCCCTTGCCGGGCAGGCCGTTCGGATTGACGAAATGCGAATCCGTCATGCCGAGCTTCAGCGCCTCGCCGTTCATCCGCGTCACGAAGCCCTCCTGCGTGCCGCCGATGGCTTCGGCAACCGCGACCGCGATGTCGTTGGCCGATTTCACCATCAGGATCTTCAGCGCGCTATCGAGCGTCAGCTTCTGGCCCGGCTTGAAATACATCTTGGCGGCAGGCTGCGCGGCGGCGCGCTTGCTCATGACGATGGGTGTATCGAGGCTGATCTGCCCGGCGCGGATCGCATCGAACACGGTATAGACGGTCATCAGCTTGGTCAGCGAGGCCGGATACCATTTGCGGAAGGCTTCTTCATGCTCGAGCACGCGGCCGGTCTGCACATCGACCAGAATATGCGGATTGGCCTGGGCAAGCGAAAAAGAGCCCAGAAAAACGGCAGTCGCCGCTGATACGAAAGAAAGCGGCCGCAAGGCAGCAAACAAACGGAAGTGGCGCGTCGACACGGTTCGTCCTTCAGATATCAGGAAAATCTCGAAATCCTCCCCTATTTAGCCTATATGGCTATGACATGGCAAAGGTCATTGACTAAGTAATTTCCACAGCCTCACACCCTCGTGAAGCGATGAAAGATTGTCGAGACTTCATAACAGGAACGCCGATATGCCGATTTTGAACAGAGCCGCGGAGTTGCAGGACGAGGTCGCCGAATGGCGCCGCCACATCCACGCCCGGCCCGAACTCCTCTTCGCGGTGGAAAACACGGCCGCCTTCGTCGCCGAAAAACTCAAGGAATTCGGCGTCGACGAGATCGTCACCGGCATCGGCCGCACCGGTGTCGTCGGCCTGATCAAGGGCAAGGGCGAAGGCTCCCGCACGGTCGGCCTGCGCGCCGACATGGACGCCCTGCCGCTGACTGAGATCACCGGCAAGCCCTGGGCCTCGAAGACGCCGGGCAAGATGCATGCCTGCGGCCATGACGGCCACACCGCCATGCTGCTCGGCGCCGCGAAATACCTGGCCGAGACCCGCAACTTCAACGGCAATGTTGCCGTTATCTTCCAACCCGCCGAAGAAGGCGGCGGCGGCGGCAATCTGATGGTCAAGGACGGCATGATGGAGCGCTTCGCTATCGAAGAGGTCTACGGCATGCACAATCTGCCGGGCCTGCCTGTCGGCCAGTTCGCCACCCGCAAGGGCGCGATCATGGCGGCGACCGACGAATTCACCGTCACCGTCAAGGGCCGCGGTGGCCACGCCGCCCAGCCGCATAAGACGATCGACCCGATCGCCATCGGCGCCCAGATCATCGCCAATTTGCAGATGATCGCCTCGCGCACCGCCGATCCGCTGCGCTCGGTCGTCGTCTCGGTGACCAAGTTCAATGCCGGCTTCGCCCATAACGTCATTCCGAACGATGCGACCTTCGCCGGTACGGTCCGCACCCTCGACCCGGAGGTGCGCACACTTGCCGAGACGCGGTTCCGGCAGATCATCGAGGGACTGGTCGCGGCCCACGGCGCCGAGGCCGACATCAGCTTCCACCGCAACTATCCCGTCACCGTCAACCATCCCGATGAGACCGAGCATGCGGTCGCCACCGCCAGCGCCATCGCCGGCGAAGGCAACGTCAACGCCGAGATCGATCCGATGATGGGCGGCGAGGATTTCTCCTATATGCTGAACGCCCGTCCCGGCGCCTTCATCTTCATCGGCAACGGCGACAGCGCCGGCCTCCACAACCCGGCCTACGACTTCAACGACGAAGCCATCGCCCACGGCATCTCCTATTGGGTCCGCCTCGCCGAACAACGCCTTGGCCTTTAGCAACAATTAAGGCTTGGCTTCGCGCCAAGCCTTTTGTATGCATGGCACTCAAGTGGTCCCGTAGCTCAGCAGGATAGAGCACCAGATTCCTAATCTGGGGGTCGCGCGTTCGAATCGCGCCGGGATCACCATTAATTTCAATAACTTACGACTAGATAATCCATTTCGCTTGTTGCATTCGTGTTGCAAGCGCTTCCCCTGATTTCCAAGCATTTCAACGAGGTCGCGGCGAATCCGTGCAACATGAGATGCAACATGTTGCCAGTCATCAGGAGCTGTATAGGTTATGCACACGGTGCCCGTCTTTGGCAGAGCCGTCGGCCACGACGAACGAATAGATATTGCGATGATTGCTGCATCATCTGCGCATCGTTGACCGTCGTCGATGGCGACACGGCCAAATGTGACGGGCAGAACCTTCTGATCAAGCGCGCCAGACTGCACTCGCTCGGGTGTGTGGGTCGAAGTCAGCTTAACGGACTGAAAGGCTGCCGCTGGAAGGATGAAATTCGCTTCAATCGCAGCGCACGCTTTTCCAGCAGATGCCATGAAAGCCAGCCGAGCAACAAGCTTGTCGGCAAAGAAAGGGCGAAGACCATCCACCACGTGCTGTACTGGCCGAGGGCATGGTTCATCACCTGCTCCACTGGCCAGCCATAGAGATAGGTCCCGTAGGAGACGTCGCCCAACCGATCGAGGGTCGGCAGGCGTATGGTCGGTGAAGTCGCGATGTAGGCAAGCGGATAGGCAAACAACATAGGTCCGTGGAGATAGGCGGGCCAGAAGACGAGGCAGAGCACGCCGAGCGCCACGAAGATCAACGCCAGGACAATATTTGGCTGCCGCCTGTCCATCACGAACCAGAGAAACGAACCGCAGAAGAAGTAGGGAGCGATGAAAGTGAAATCAGTCAGGAGCCGTCTGTCTGGCCACGGATGATCGAAGAAGAGCTCCCAGGTCACGCCCACGGCGAGCGCAAGTGCCATGAACGGCGCTCGCAGACACGCGATTGCCATTAATCCCGCGACGATCAGGTAGCACAAGATTTCCTGCCCGATCGTCCAGAGAGAGCCGTTGATGGAGATGGCAAGCGACGAGATTGCTGGATCATAAAACTGCACATGCGGCAGGGTCATGCCAAAGCTCGGATCGAGCAACGAATGCACTGTCGTCTTCACATGAAGCGACTTGAGCAAGTAACCGCTGATTCCCAACGGGCTGAAGAAGGGGCCTAAGACATAGACGCTGAGCAGCGTGCAGACGACGAGCGCCGGATATATCCTCAGCGCCCGCCGCCAGAGAAAACCACCCACGCTGCCGAACTGCGCGCTCTGCGTGACGAGGAACCCGCTCGTGATGAAAAACACATAGACGCCGAATATGCCGAGAAGCTTGCCCTCGCCGAGCAAACGCACAAAGGGCTCGTTCGCCTCGGTCTTTTCCGAGATGAGGAACGCATGCGAGAAGATGACCATCGAGGCTGCGACGAGCCTGATCATGTTGAAGTTTGGGTAAAACGGCTTCTCGACTCCGCCCCCGTCCATGCGAGCCTCCCGCGCTTTTATAGTTTAACAAATCCTTAAGATGAGTTTTGAATGTTGTCACGAGCCGTTGTGAAAACCGGTTAAGCCGAAATAATCTCCGATCCGGCCAAAAGCGCTTCTGTCAAAGCCTTGCACGCAAAGCGCTGGCGATCAGTTGATTTTCAGCCAATGCCTAAGGGTCGCCACAGCACCATCGTTCGCATAGGCGACCATCCCGCCGACTGTGAGACCGGCTAGCGCAATTAGTCATGATATACCGACCCCGAGTGTCTTCAGCCGCTTCCATTCTTCCAAGGCCGGGGTGACGGCCGCGTGGTTCTTGTCCACCGCCGCGCCCCCAATCCCAGTAACGCCGCCACGACCCAACCTCCGACAAAGCCAATCGCGCCCCAGACAAGACCCGCAAAGCTGACGGGGACGCCGGGCACGAAGTCGCGCCAGGTATTGGCGAAAACGACGTCATCGGCATTCCCCAGCAGAACGAAAGGTTTGGCGACTGGGGCGGCGGTGCCGAGGTGGAGCTGCTGCGAGAGCAGCGTTTCATAGCGCGAGATCGTGCTCTGCATCGAGACGCCGCGGTCGCGCAGGAAATCGTCGGACGATAACGCATAGGCGTTCAGCGCCTGCTGGCGATCGAGATGGTGCGCGGCCGCCTGGGCATTGAAATCCTCGACGATGACCCGCAATTCGTCGATCGCCCCGCCGATCCGCTGGCGGTATTGCTGGGCAAATTCCGGCGCCTGCGAAAACACCGTGCCGCCGGCAAGCCCGGCGACGACGGTGATGATCCTTGCAATCGGTCCCATGATTGATGCCTCCGGCTATCCCCTGCGCTAACGATCCGGCGCGTCAAAGGTTTCTGCCTCCGTCACAATCGGTAACTCTATGTGATTGAACCGACGGCACTTCCGGCGAGTTGATGCCGTGACCAACTCAGAAAGAGAGGCTTGTCATGAAACAGATTATCCTTGCCTGCACGCTTGCTGCTGCGTCCATTTTTTCCGCAATGCCGTCCCAGGCGGCAAGTGTGACCATCACCACGGATGATGCGCGTCCCACTTACCGTCACGCGGAACGGCCCTATTACCGCCATCACATGCGGCCGCGCCACGTCTCCCAGGACTGCTTCACCAAGACGGAAAAAATCCGCCGTCACGGCCATACGGTCGTCAAGGAAACCCGAATCTGCCGATAAGGCAATCCATGCAGGGAAGCCCGGCTGAGCCTATCGGCCGGGCTTTTCCTATCTGACCCCGCCAATGAGGAACTTCGCAATATCAGCCGCGTTTATTGTGAAACAGGAGTATTCATCATGCGTATCAAGATGATTCTTTTGGCTATCGCCTATGTCGCCGTCAGCGCCGTGCTGCTTGCCATCGCCTATCAGCCGCAAGGGTCGGTCGCCGCGCAGAAGACAGATCGTCTGGCCGGCTCGTCCTTCCTCGTCGAACGCTTCGCCGGTTGATCAGCTGAGCGCCAGCTTATAGGCGACGACGTGGAACTATTCCTCGTCCCGCAGGTCTGGCCCGGGGGTAACCCGTCATCCGGCTAATGCGTGCCGTCGAGCGAGGCTCCGCCAAGCAGGATCCGGTTCTGCACCACATGCACGCCCTCGACGGCTTGGGCAACCGCGGTTGCCCGTTCGATTTCGCCCACCGTGCCCACGGTGCCGCTCAATACGATCTGGTCGTACTCCATCGTCACCTCGACATCCGACGCATCGATGCCGCCGGCAATCGCCAGCGCATTGGCGACGGCCGCTTCGACCGCTGCACGATTGGCGATCTCTATTTCCATCTCGGGCTCGAGCCCGTGAAATGTCTGCTCCTTGAAAACCATGATCCGTTCCTCCGTGAAACCTCGTAGGAAACGCTGTCGGCAGAGTTTGGTTCAGCACCGGCTACCAGTTGACGCGATAGCGGAGATTGACGCTGCCCGCCTCACCCCCTGAAAATGGATTGCTCACCGAGGCATCGAGATTGAGATTCGGCAGAATGGCCTGGCTGACCCCCACCGTGCTCGAGAAGTCACCGCTGGCATTGCTGATGCCCGTCCCTGCTGAAAGCGAGGTTCCCGTCCAGGGATGGATCAGCTTCAGCGCCTGCGATGCCGTCACCGAAGCCTGCCGGGCCTCGACCGCGTCATATTGCACGCTGATGGACCGGCTCGATTGCATGTCGAGCGAATCGGAGAGGATCCAGCTGCGCGAGCGGCTGAGGGTCAGCGCGCCGCTGCCGCGCAGCGTGTCGACGCTGACGCTGGCACCCTGCTGTGACCGGCTTGCCGGGGTGACGCTCGCCCTGATGATCCTGCCCCAAAGCATTGCCTGTTCGGAATCGGGCAGCAGCGCCCCGCCCTTGGTCGAGGCAAGCGCGATGTCGGCGCCAGCGCTCGTCTCCCATTCCGCCGGCAGGCGAAACCCGATCGTTGCCTTGTAGGACTGTTCCGAAAGCTTGGCCGGCGACCAGATCACCAGGTCGTCCGCCTTCGCTGCGGCTGTGAGCGAGGGCAAGATGGCGAAAAGAATGCATGCTAATTTGAATGTCGTCATGAAGGTAAAACGTTTTGACCTGCCACAGGGCTGCTGCGCGGAGTCGATGCAGCAGCGCACATGAAAGCGCTCGAAGCGAACGCGATGAGGGATTACGGCCAAGCCGTCCATCCCGGTTTTCATCCTCGACTTAATGTTTGGCCGAAAGGCCGGCGGCACCGAGTGCCTGTTCTTCGATGGACGCCGCGCAGCGCCCCAACTTGCCATGCGACCGAAACCGGCCGCAACGGAACCGCGATTCCTCAGGCAATGTTAGAAGGATCACATCCAACCGCCGTTCTGTAAACCCCTTAAGGGTTGAAATCTGCTGCACCGCACACTTGCCGCCCCCTCCAAAGCCTAGTAGAGCCTGAGCCTCGAGAGAAATTTTCGCGAAATTCCACATGATGACCGGCAAAAGCGCGCCGCGGCGCCTCAGCATCTTCGGTTCGACGGGTTCGATCGGCCAAAATACACTCAATGTCGTCGATCATCTGGGCGGACGGGAGAACTTCGAAATCTCCGTGCTGACAGGCAACGGCAATGTCGAATTGCTGGCCCGGCAGGCGAAATCATCCGGCGCGCGGCTGGCGGTGACGGCAAGCGACCGCCATTACGAATCACTGAAGAGCGCACTTTCCGGCACCGGCATCGCCGTCGCTTCGGGAAAGTCCGGCCTGATGGACGCCGCTGACCGCGAAGCCGACTGGGTGATGGCGGCAATCGTCGGCACTGCGGGCCTGGCCCCGACGCTTGCCGCCGCACGCCGCGGCGCCGATATCGCCCTTGCCAACAAGGAATGCCTGGTATCGGCCGGCGATCTGTTCATCGCAGCGATCCGCGCGGGCGGCGGCAAGCTGCTTCCGGTCGACAGCGAGCACAACGCCATCTTCCAGGTTCTGGAAGAGAACCAGCGCCACGCCGTCGAGCGTGTCATCCTGACGGCGTCGGGCGGCCCCTTCCGCGCCGCCTCGCTGCGTGACATGGCTAATGTGACGGTGGAAACCGCACGCGCCCACCCGAACTGGTCGATGGGCTTGAAGATCTCGATCGACAGCGCCTCGATGTTCAACAAGGCGCTGGAGATGATCGAAGCCCGGCACCTTTTCGGCCTCAGACCCGAACAGATCGAGGTCATCTTCCATCCGCAGTCGATCATCCATTCAATGGTCGGCTATACGGATGGGTCGGTGCTGGCGCAGCTCGGCGCGCCCGATATGCGCACCGCCATCGGTTATGCCCTGTCCTTTCCGCGCCGGCCGAACCTGCCGGTGGAGCGGCTGGATTTCGCCAAGCTCGCCAGGCTGGATTTCGAGGCCCCGGATGACGTGCGGTTTCCGGCGCTGCGGCTCGCGCGCCTGGCGATGACCCGCGGCGGCGTTCAGGGCGCAGTGCTGAACGGCGCCAAGGAAGTGGCGCTCGAAGCCTTCATAGAAGGGCGGTTGTCTTTCCTTGCCATGGCCGAGATCACCGAAAGGGTCATGGACGACCTCGCCGGCCTGCCGCCGGCTTCCGGCATGGACGATGTCTTCGCCGCCGACAGGCAGGCCCGGCAAAGGGCGGCAGAGCTCATGACACTAGCGATCGCCGAGTGAAGTTCAGACCGCCCGATCGCGGAGTGGTCGCCCGCCTGTGATCCTGACGACCGCTGTTGGCTAGCGCAATCGGTTGCCACCCTCGTCGAACAACCGGCAATCCGACGGTTCAAACAGCAGGCTCACCTGCTCGCCCGCCGCGATACTGATCGGTGACCGATGTTCGACGGTCAGCGACTGGCCATCGGCAAGCTGGCAATAGAGATATTGCGTTCCCCCGAGATATTCCGAAAAATCGACCCTGGCCGTCAGGCTGCCCGATGGGTCGGAGGCGACCTTCAGATGCTCCGGCCGCAGACCGAGCGTCACCGCGCCACCGACCGGTCTGTTCGCCGGCGGCAGGCCGCTTTCGATCTGCCGGCCGGCGACTTCGACCAGGCCTCCCTCACCCCAGCGGGCATTCAGCAGGTTCATCCTCGGCGAGCCTATGAAGCCCGCCACGAAGGTATTGGAGGGATTCTCGTAGATTTCCCGCGGCGTTCCCGCCTGTTCGACGCGGCCGTCGCGCAGCACGACGATCTTGTCGGCGAGCGTCATCGCCTCCGTCTGGTCGTGCGTGACATAGATCATCGTATTGCCGAGTTCGCGGTGGAGGCGGGCGATCTCGATGCGCATCGAAACGCGCAGTTCCGCATCGAGATTGGACAGCGGCTCGTCGAACAGGAAGACGTCCGGCTTGCGCACGATCGCCCGGCCAATCGCCACACGCTGCCGCTGGCCGCCGGAAAGCTGTCCCGGCCGCCGATCGAGAAGATGGTCGATCTTCAGAATTGCGGAAGCGGCCTTGACGCGCGTCTCAATCTCGGCGGCACTGGTGCGCGCCATCTTCAAGCCGAAGGCCAGGTTGTCGCGCACGCTCATATGCGGATAGAGCGCGTAGGACTGGAAGACCATGGCAATGCCGCGCTCGGATGGATCGAGATCGGTGACGATGCGTCCCTTGATCTCGACCTCCCCGTCGGTCACGTCTTCCAGGCCGGCGATCATGCGAAGAAGCGTCGATTTTCCGCAGCCGGAAGGGCCGACGAAGACGACGAATTCGCCCTCCGCGATCGTCAGGTCGATCCCGTGGACCACCTGCAGATTGCCATAGCTTTTTCGCACGTCCTGGAGCACGACGCTCTTGTTACCCATACCGTTCGTCATCCCCAAAAGACCTATCTGTCCGACTGGACCCAGACGAGCATCTCTCCGGGCGCGCGGTTGTCCCAGAGATGATAGGGCACGAAACGCGCGGTGGCGACCTGCCTTTCGGCCGGCGCCTTGCGGTAGAGCGCTGTTCCCCAGTTCGATGTTTCCTCGCGCTCGACCTTGAGATCGAGGGCGACGGCATCATTGAGATCCTTCAGCACGACGGTTTCGGCTGTGGAGAGCTCACGGGGCAGGACGATGGCGTTGAGGTCTTCGCCGTTGTCTGTGGTTTCGACGCAATAGACCAGCGGGCCGCGCATCAATGCGACGCGCCCGGCATCCTGGCGCACCTTCGGGTTGGCATATTGCGGCCGAAGCGCCAGCGGCAGGTAGAGGGCGACACGATCGCCCGCGGCCCACTCACGATCGATCCTGGCATATCCGTCCCGCATATTGGCATTGAGATCGAGCATCTCTCCGTTGACGCTGAGGGTTGCGCCATCCGCCCAGTCCGGAACGCGCAGCGACAGTGCAAACTTCGCCGGCTTCTCCAGCCTGGTGGTAAAGGCGACCGCACCTTCCCACGGATAATTGGTGGTCTGCTCGAGTTCGACCTCGGCGCCATTGGCAAGCTTCAGCCGCGCGGTGCTCTCACCATAGAGGTGCACGGCGATCTCATTATCCGAAACGGCGTACATGTAGGAGCCGATCGAGGTCACCAGCCGGGCGATGTTGGGCGGGCAGCAGGGGCAATGGTGCCATTTCCACCGGTGGTGCTTGCCGGCACTTTCAAGCGGATTGTCATAGAAGAATGTCTTGCCGTCGGTCGAAAGCCCCGGCAGCGCGCCGTTGTAAAGCGCCTGCTCCATGATATCGGCATAACGCCGATCCGGACCTCGCCCGAGCATGCGGCTCGCCCAGAACACCAGCCCGACCGAGGCGCAGGTCTCCGCATAAGCGGTATCGTTCGGCAGATCGAAGTAATCGGTAAAGCCCTCGTTGGAGGCCGCCGGCCCGATGCCGCCGGTGATGTACATCTGCTTGGTCGTCAGATCGTCCCAGAGCGTTTCCAGCGCTGCCGTCAGGCTGTCGTCCTTGTATTCGGTGGCGATGTCGGCCATGCCCGAATAGAGGTACATGGCGCGCACGGCGTGGCCGACGACCTTTGTCTGCGCGCGCACCGGCTGGTGCGCCTGCGCATATTCATAGGTCTTCTGGTGGTACTCGGAGACATCGCGCCCGTCGCGGCTTGCCTCGGCGGTGAAGAAATGCGGTTCGGTGCCGCGTTCGTCGATGAAGTATTTCGACAGGTCGAGATACTTCTTCTCGCCGGTCACGCGAGCGAGCTTGACCAGCGCCAGCTCGACTTCCTCGTGGCCGCAATAGCCTGATATCTGGCCTTCGCGATGGCCGAAAATCTTGATCATGTAATCGGCATAACGGCACATGATGTCGAGCAGCTTGCGTTTGCCGGTCGCCTGATAATAGGCGACCGCGGCTTCCATCAGGTGGCCGGCGCAATAGAGTTCGTGATGGTCGCGCAGATTGGTCCAGCGGCGGCTCGGCTCCACACGCTGGAACCAGGCGTTCAGATAGCCGTCCTCATCCTGCAGCTTCTCATACATGTCGATGATCTCGTCGGCACGCGCTTCGAGCTTCGGGTTCGGCCGGCGATAGAGCGAATAGGCGATCGTTTCGATCGACTTGCCGAGGTCGGAATCCCAGAACATCTGCGTCGTCCCGCCCCATGGCTGAATGGGAATGACGACCCCCGGGCTCGGCTGGCTGACATCGATCGCCTTGAGCATGCCGGCCTCGACGCAGCGGTCGAGCAGGGTCTCGGCAGTGGAATTGCAGACGGCGTCCTGCCATTTGCCCCAGAAGCCGCCAAGCTCCACATCGGGAACGGCGACGGGACGAAACTGGCGGTCATTGCTTGGTTTGGTCATAGGCTCCACTTTCTCTAAGATCATTTCACCGCGCCGGCCATCAGCCCGCGCATGTAGTAGCGTTGCAGGAGCAGGAAGACGATCAGGCAAGGGATCGTCATGACGACGACACCGGCCTGGACCGCTCCCCAGTTGATGGCGCCGAGCCGTCCGGCGCGAACCGCCGTCATCAGCACCGGCAGGGTGTATTTCTCATTGCTGGAAAGCAGCACCAGCGCGGCGAGAAACTCGTTCCAGGCATTGAGGAAGGCAAAGATCGCGACCGTCGCGACACCGGGAAGCACCAGCGGCAGAAGAACCCGGACCAGAAGCCGGAGGTCGCGCGCGCCGTCGATGCGCGCAGCCTCTTCGATCTCCTTCGGCACGGCGTCGAAGGCGTTGCGCATCATGAACACCGAGAAGGGCAGTTGCAGCGTCACATAGACGAGCGTCAGCCCAAGCAGCGAATTGTTGAGGCCGAGCTTTGCAAGGATGATGAAGAGCGGTGTCAGGATCGACTGGAACGGGATCATCAGCGTCGCGATAATCAGCACGAAGAGTGCATTCTTCAGCGGGAACCGATAGCGCGAGAAGCCATAACCGGCGAGCAGGCTGACAGCGACGGTGAGCACCACGGTGGCGACCGAAACGAACAGCGAATTGATCATGTGCCGCCAGATACCGGCGCCGAACGTGTCGAGCAGCGCGTAGGAATCGATGCTGACGCCTGAGGTCGGCCATGGCGGCAAGGGCGGCAGGCTGGCCTCCGTGCCATGCCGGAAGGACGACAACAGCGTGATCACGAAGGGGGCGAGAAAGAAGATCGAGATAGCGATGCCGGTCAGATGATAGGCCGACTTCGTCCGAATGGCCTTGCGCGCGCGGCGTTCCCTTGACGTGGTCATGGACGCTCCTCCCCGACGCGAAGCAGCCAGAGCTGCACGATGCTGATCGCCACCAGGATGGCGAGAAGCACGATCGACAGCGCTGCGCCATAACCGAGATTGAACGACACGAAGGACTGATTGAAAATGTAGTAGACCACCGAGATCATCTTGTTCTGCGGACCGCCTGACGTCATGATGTAGAACTGGTCGAAGGCGAGGATCGAACCGGTGACGGAGACGATCAGCGCCAACGCGATCGTCTTGCGCATCAGCGGCAGCGTCAGATGCCGGAAACGCTGCCAGCGGCCGGCGCCGTCGATGCGGGCGGCCTCCGTCAGCTCGGACGGAATGGCCTGAAGCCCGGTCAAAAGAATGATCATGGTGAAGCCGGCGATTTTCCAGACGACCATCACCACGACCGTGAGAAAGGCGGTGTCGAAGGTCGCAAGCAGATTGGGGCTCTTTTCGACGAGGCCGAGTGCCTTCAAGGCCGGGCCGATGAAGCCGCTATCGACATTGGCGAGCCAGACCCAGAGCAGGGAGGCGGTGGCAAGGCCGACCACGACGGGCAGGAAGATGATCGTCCGGTAGGCGCCGACGAACTGCCGTTGCTTTTCGACGAAGATTGCCAGCGGAAAGGCGATGGCAAAGATCGCGATGGTGACGATCACGGTATAATAGGCCGTGAAATTCAGCGCCGTCATGAAACGGGTGTCGTTGGCCATGCGGACATAATTGTTGAAACCGATCCAGCGGGACGCCCCCATCAGCGGCCAGTTATGCAGGCTCATCCATCCGGTGAAGAGAACCGGCATGATGAAGAAGACGATGACCAGCGCCATGGCCGGCGCAATGTAGACGAGGCCGCGCCAGTTCGATCGGCGCCGTCGCTTGCGCCGTGGCAATAGAATCTCTGAACCGGAACCGGTCATCAAAACGCTCCGCATCTGTCGAGTGAAATTGGCCGGGAAGCTGCCACCGCTCCCCGGCCGCGGCCGGGAGAGAGTTATTGGCCGCTATCGATGATCGATTGCATCTCCGACTGGGCGCTCGAAAACGCCCCGTCGACATCGTCGCCGAAGATCGAGGCGTTGGTGAAGCTGGCCCAAGGCCCGTTGGCGCTGTTGATCAGGTCGTTGAACTGCAGCGTATAGGGGGTCTTGGCGACGCCGATCGCCTTCAGGCCAACCTGCATGCGCGGGTCGAGGCCCTCAAGCACCTTGTCGGCGATATCGCCGCGCGTCGGCAGGCTGCCATACTTCGCCATGATCTTCTGGCCGTCCATCGAATAGATATATTCGAGGAACTCCTTCACCGCGTCGATCTTCTTCGTGCCTTTGGTGATGACGAAGTTGTCGCCGCCGGCAAAGGACGAAGGCTTCCCGTCGACGCCAGGAATGAGGGTCACGCCGAAGTTGATATCGGGATGCTCGGTCACCAGCGTGCCGATGGCAAAGGCGCCGAGGCTTTGCTGGCCGATCTTGCCGTTGGTGAAGGTCAGGAAGTTGGCGCCGTTGTCGCTGGCGGCACCCGCCGGTACGAGGTCCTTCTTGACCATGTTGCGGTAGATATCGACGGCCTTGCGCATCTGCGGCGTATCGAGCGTCGCCGTCTTGCTGTCGGCCGACAGAATATCAGCGCCGGCACCCCAGACAAGCGGCGTGAATGTGAAGATCATGCAGCCGCCGCAGCCGCCACCGGAGAAATAGAAACCGTAGGTATCGTCACCCAGCGCCCGGATCTTCTCGGCATTGGCGGTAATTTCGTCCCAATTCGCCGGCGCTTTTTCCGGGTCGAGACCGGCCTTCTTGTAGAGATCCTTGTTCCAGGCGAAGACGGAGGTTTCGACCGAAAGCGGCAGGCCGTAAATCCGGTCCTGATAGGTGCCGAGGCGAACATGCGATGGCGAAAGCGAATTGAAATAGGGCAGGGATTTTGCCCAGTCCGTCAGGTCTTCCAGCTGGCCGGCCGCGGCAAAGGCGGGATTATAAATGAGATCCATCGACAGGGCATCCGGCGCCTGTCCGCCGGCGATTGCCGTCGCATATTTCTGTACCAGCTCGGAGAACGGCACCTCGGTCATCACGACCTTGTTCTCGTGACCGGAATTATAGGCTTCGACGACCCTCTTGAAGGCGTCGCCGATCCCCGAGCGAACCCACATTTCGACATTTTCGGCAGCCGACGCGGCCGACACCAGACATAAGGTAGCGATGCTGGTCGCAGCCAATAGACGCTTGATCATGACACTCCTCCCGATATGGCGCATCTCCTCGCGCCTTTGCTCATTCTCTTGTTCTCATTCCCTTGGGGGCTTTCCCCCGCATGACTGCCGGACGATCAGCCGGCACGGCAATTTCCTCACTCCCGGCTCGACAGGCCGGCCTTCCGCAAGTGCAAGCACGGTCAATCCGGCTTGCCGCCCGAGCTCCTTCAGTTCCATGTCCACCGTTGTCAGCGGCGGCCGCGTCTGGGCCGCGACAATCTCCCAATTGTCGAAGCCGATGACCGAGACGTCCTGCGGCACCTTGACGCCGCGCTCGCGCAACGCATCCACAGCGCCGCGGGCGATCTGGTCATTGCCGCAGAAGAGCGCATCCGGTTTTTCTCCCGGTCTCTTCCAAAGCTGTTCGACCGCATCATGCCCCCAGCTTTCCGACCAGACGCCGTAGAGCACCGGCTCGCGGTGACCGGCCACCTCGTGATAGGCGCCGGCACGTTCCCGCACCGAGAAGAAATCCTGCGGCCCGGTGATATGCGCAATCCGCCGCCGTCCGATCTTCATCAGCCATTCGACGGCCAGCTTCGCACCCTGCTCGTCGTCCGACCGGAAGGTGACGCTGTTTTGCGCCCCCTCGGTGAACGCATAGACCACAGGCACATGCAAATTCGACAGATCGACAGGCAGGCGCCGGTCCAGGCGTTTTCCCGTCGCGATGATGCCGTCGACCTGCTTGTCCAGCATCGCATCGACATGGATCTGGGCGAGCGCCGGATCGTCTTCGATGGCGCACAGGAAGACCGAAACGCCGTGATCGACGAGTGCGTCCGAGATACCCGCCATGACAGGCAGCGTGAAACGGCCGTAAGTGTCGTTCGTCAGCAGCCCGATGGTGAAGCTGCGCTTGCTGAGAAGACCTCTCGCCAGCGCATTCGGCCGATATCCGATTTCGGCGGCGATCCGTTTCACCCGTTCGCGCGTTTCCGACCCCATCCGGCCGGTATCATTGAGAGCTTTCGACGCCGTCGAGATGCTCACCGCGGCAGCCGCCGCCACCTCGTGGATGGTGATCCTGCCTCTTTTTCCTCCCGATATGTTCAGAACATCCTCCTTCTGAAGTGACCTGAGAAAAGCTTTTACCAATCTCCATGTCAAGTGAGAAAAGGTTTTCTCATGCGACTCTAAAGCTGGGATCGGCAACGCAGCTTGCGGGAGGACGCAAGCATAGGAAAAGATCCACGCACATCGGTCGGGCCGATTGCGATGTGTCATCGGTTTAAGACCAAGCGCAGAGCGGATGACCTTAAACGGGCAAGGGAGGTTTGTTGCAGCGTCTTGCGGGAGCAAGACCGATCGCTGTCAGAACCTCCAGTGGAGGCCCTGAACTACGGTTCGAACCGAGCGATCATCGAAAAATCAGGCGACGTGCCTTGCGAGCGCGCACCGCGACCAGAGCGAATGCAGCGCCTCGACCAGATGGGCAATATCGGCGTCGGAATGCAGCGGCGTCGGCGTGATGCGCAGGCGCTCGGTCTTCTTCGGCACTGTCGGATAGTTGATCGGCTGGACGTAGACGCCACAATTGTCGAGCAGCAGATCGGAGATCCACTTGCACTTGGCCGCATCGCCGACCAGCACCGGCACGATATGGCTCGGATTGGGCATATGCGGAATGCCACGCTGGTCGAGCAGTGCTCTCAGCTTGCGGACACGATCCTGATGGCGGGCGCGCTCGAACTGGCTGACCTTCAGGTGCTGGATCGAGGCGGCGGCGGCGGCGGCAAGTGCCGGCGGCAGCGCCGTGGTGAAGATGAAGCCGGAGGCAAACGAGCGGATGAAGTCGCAAAGTGCCGTCGAAGCGGCGATATAGCCGCCCATCACCCCGAATGCCTTGCCGAGCGTGCCTTCGATCACGGTCAACCGGTCCATCAGCCCTTCGCGCTCGGCGATGCCGCCGCCGCGCGGGCCGTACATGCCGACGCCATGCACTTCGTCGAGATAGGTCATCGCCCCATATTTGTCGGCGAGGTCGCAGATCTCCTTGATCGGGGCGATATCGCCGTCCATCGAATAGACGCTCTCGAAGGCGATCAGCTTCGGCGCCTTCGGATCGGCGGCCTTGAGCTTGGCTTCGAGATCGGCCACGTCATTGTGCTTCCAGATCACCTTTTCGCACTTTGCATAGCGGATGCCCTCGATCATCGAGGCATGGTTCATCGCATCGGAGAAGATGATGAGGCCGGGGATCTTGGCGCCGAGCGTGCCAAGCGCTGCCCAGTTGGAAACATAGCCAGACGTAAAGATCAGCGCTGCTTCCTTGCCGTGCAGGTCGGCAAGCTCACGCTCGAGCATGACATGATGGTGGTTGGTGCCAGAAATATTCCGGGTGCCTCCCGCACCCGCGCCACAGTGGTCGATGGCGTTCTTCATCGCCTCGATCACCTTCGGATGCTGGCCCATGCCGAGATAGTCGTTGGAGCACCAGACCGTGACTTCCTTCTCGCCATCCGCGGTGTAACGCGTCGCGCGGGGAAAATTGCCGCGGTGACGTTCGAGATCGGCAAAAACGCGGTAACGGCCCTCGGTATGAAGCCCGTCCAGCTCGTTTTTGAAAAACGCTTCGAAATCCATCATATGCTCCAGTATCGCGCGGATGTTCTTGATGACTGGACGTCCGCGCGTCAATCCTTACCCTTTGCTTTAACATCAACTGCGGCAAAAGGCCCAGATTTTTGAATGATTCCAGATAAAAAATATGCAAGCCGCGATCAACGAAATTGATGCCGCAGAAGGCAGCCGAGTTTGCGGACCGAGCAAAAGGCGACCCAGCCCGATCGCAAAAAAATCAGCACACCGGATGGACAACCCTTTCTTCCGACATAGTTTTCGGTCTAGCCTGACAAAAAATAAAAGGGACGGCCTTTGCCCACTGGGCAACAACCTCGGAGAAAAAAGATGAAGAAAGTTGTCATACTCGCATTGATCGGCCTGTCGATCGCAAGCTGCACGCCGACGCAGCAGGGCGCCGGCATCGGCGCTGCATCAGGTGCCGTCATCGGCGGCGTAGTCACCGGCAACGTCCGTGGCGCGGCAGTCGGCGCCGCTATCGGCGGCGTGTCCGGCGCCCTCATCGGCAGCGTCGCCGAACAACCCGGCCAGTGCTACTATCGCGACCGCTACGGCCGCCGCTACATCGATAGTTGCCCGCGCTGAGAGCACTTGGAAATCGGTAAATTCAGGAAATCCCGGACACAGGTCCGGGATTTTTTGTGCTAAATTAGCGCGTTGGCAATTTAAAATGGTACACCCCGCGCGATTTTGTCGCTAAGCTGTTCACGGCTGGGCAACGAAGCTTCAATGTAGACATAACCAAAAGCGGCGGATGCGGATCAGAGGGACAGGCCCGAAAACAAGTACTGCGTATCGGCGAACAGGCACCATGATGGTGGTCGCAGCGGCAGCTGCGTTCTCACCGGTCCTGATCGGCGACGCTTACGCCTTCAAGCTTTTCGGCATCACCATTTTCGGTAAGGAAGAAGACGAAGGCGAACAGGTGCCCGATCCGGTGCGCTACCAGGTCGACCTCAAAGCCGATACCGCCGATCCCGACCTGAAGGAAGCACTGGAAAACAGTTCCCGTCTCGTCAGCGACCAGAAGCAGCCGGTGTCCGGCGATCTCGGCGTGGTCGTCAAGGCGCGCGACGACCGTGAGCGGCTGATCGCCACTCTGTATGAAAAGGCCCGTTATGGCGGCTTGGTGACGATCACCATCGACGGCAAGAATATCGACGACCTGCCGCCCAATCCGACATTCGACCTGTCCGGGCCGATCCCCGTTACCGTCGACATTGCTCCCGGCCCCGTTTTCAAGGTCAGGGAGGTCCAGTTCGGCGGCGATGCCGCAAACCATAATCCCGCCGATTACGATCTCGCCCCCGGTGCGCAGGCCGGCTCGCTCGCCATCATCAGGGCCGGTGACAAGATCGTCCAACAATTGAAGAGCGAAGGCCGGCCGTTTGCCAAGTTGACCGAACGCAAGGTCGTCGCCGATCACAACAGCGATACCGTCGATATCGTCCTTGCTGCCGAAGGCGGTCCCATCGCCCCGATCGGCGATGTCGGAGTCACCGGCGAGAAGACCGTCAGGCCAGCTTTCATCCAGCGTTATTCCCGGCTGAACAAGGGCGAAGCCTATTCCCCGGAAGCGCTGAAAAAGGCTGGCGAACGCCTTCGCGCCCTCGGCGTCTTTTCGAGCGTCACCATCCACCAAGGGGATGCGCTGGCACCGGATGGCACCTTGCCGATGACGATCGAGGTTTCGGAAGGCAAGAGACGCTACTTCGGCGTCGGCGCGCAATATTCCACCACCGACGGCTTCGGCGTTCAGGGCTATTGGGGCCACCGCAACCTGTTCGGCGAAGCCGAAACGCTGAGGATCGAGGGAGCGGTCTCGCGGCTTGGCGAAACGACGGATGTCGGCAGCCTCGACTATTCCGCCGGCATCCTCTTCACCAAGCCCGGCGCCTTCTTCCCCGCCGCCACGCTGAAGGCCGGCATCATCGCCAAGACCGAAAATCCGGATGCCTATAACGCCACGCTCGTCACCGCCTCGCTCGGCCTTTCCTACGAGCTGACTGACCAGGACACGATCTCCGCGAGCGGCGAGGTCAGCTGGGAGCGCGACGACGACGCCTTCGGCACGAACGACTATCTGACCTTCACCTTGCCGATCCAATATGATCGCGACGCACGCGACGACAAGTTCAACCCGACAGAGGGTTATCGCGCGACGCTCTCGGCAAAGCCCGGCTACGAGATCTTCAACGCCACGCCCTATGCGGCATTCGAGGGCTCGATCTCCGGCTACTTGCCGTTCGGCCAGGAAGACGGCGTGGTGCTTGCCGGCAAGGTCGCCGCCGGCGTCCTGATCGGCGGCGATAGCATTGGGGACATTCCCGCCACGCAGCGCTTCTTTGCCGGCGGCGGCGGCTCGGTGCGCGGATACAGCTATCAGGAAATCTCGCCCTACAACGACAATGGCGATCCCACCGGCGGCCGCTCCTATGTGACTGGTTCGCTGGAAGCCCGCATCAAGATCACCGATACGATCGGCATCGTGCCCTTCATCGATGTCGGCACCGTATCGGACAGCACCTTTCCAGGTTTTTCCGATATTCGCGCCGGCGCCGGCGCCGGAATACGATATGCAACGCCTTTCGGCCCGCTGCGGCTTGATTTTGCCATGCCGCTGAACAAGTACGAAGATGGCACAGATTACGGAATCTACGCCGGCATCGGCCAATCCTTCTAGGGTTGCCGATTCCGCTCGTGTTTTCCGATCTGTGAGCCGTCATGAAAACGGGGTAGTGTTCGCGCCGATGCAAACGCTGACAAAAATCGTCAACTGGATCGTACGGCTCACCGGCTATGCCGTCGGCGCCACGTTGATTCTTGCCGTCGTCGCACTGGCGATCTTCGGCTTCACCAGTTTTGGCGCTCGCATCGTTACCGAAAAGATAGCCTCCACGCTTTCCAACCGCGACATGACGATCGAGGTTCGCGAACCGCAAGGCCTTTTGACCGGCGGGCTTCGCGCCGCCGAGATCTCCATCTCCGACACCAGGGGCGTCTTTGCGGAAATTCATGGCGTCGCGATCGACTGGAATCCGTTTGCGCTACTGACCGGAACCTTCCATGCCAAACGCTTCGAGATCGAAGCGATCAACGTGCTGCGCAAGCCGGTACGCACCCTGCCCTCGCGGCCCCAAGCTGAAAATTCCGGCGGATTCAGCCTTCCGATCAAAGTCGATGTCGACCGCATCGCGCTGCCCGATATCAAACTTGCCGCACCCGTTGCCGGCCGCGCCTTTGCGCTCGCTGCCGAAGGCAGCCTTTCGGCGAACGGCGATGGCGGCGAGGCCGTCGTCAATGTCAGCCGTCACGCGGTTCCGGATGCGCGGCTTGCCGCCGACATCGCTTTTGCGCCAGCCGAAAACCGGCTGCGGCTGAAGGCGCAGCTGTCCGAGCCGAAGGGCGGACTGCTGGCGGGCTTTCTCGGCCTGCCGGACAGCCCGGCCGTTAACATCGATCTCGATGGCCAGGGGCCGATATCCGATTGGAAAGGCAAATTGCAGGCTGCCCTCGACGGGCAGCAACGTGCCGCAATCGAAGCCCGGCACCAGATTACGGAAGACGGGCTGCACCACCTCGACCTCAAGGGCGGCGGTGACCTGAGCTCGCTGCTTCCATCGGCATTCCGGCCGCTTTTTGCCGGCCAGACCAATATCGATCTTGCCACCACCTTCGACAATCACGGCAAGATCGATATCCAGACCGGCAATATCGCCACCGGCAGCGTTGTGATCGCCGCATCGGGTACCCTCGATCCTGCCGGCAACAACAGCCTGAACGCCAATCTGCTCGGCACGTCGGGGCCTGTCGATTTCCGCTGGCCGCTCGCCGAAGGCGAAGCCCGCTTCCTGATATCAGGCCTCAACCTGGCGCTGACAGGCGATGCGCAGACCGCCCGACTGAACGTCAGCGGCTCGCTCGACACCGCAACCCTGCCGCAGGCCACTATCGGCAACATCAAGCTGACCGCAAAGAGCGACGCCTTCAATCTCGCCGCCCGTTCCGGCAGCGTCCAGCTGCGCCTCGTTGCTGGCGATACGACCTTTACCGAGCCGAACCTCAATCGCGCCGTCCAAGGCCCGGTCACGATCGCCTCGCCGCTGCAGATCTCGCCCTCCGGCATCGGATTCAACGGCACCACCGTCGAAAGCGCCAATATCAACGGCGGCCTCAATGGCTCCTACCGGCTGGCGGACAAAGCGCTGACCGGCAACCTCAAGCTCACCATCAACCCGGCAGCCCTGCCGGCTGCGGTGACAAGCAGGTTCGACGGACCGATCTCGCTCGAAAGCCAGGTGGTCGGCACCATCCCGTCAAAATTCGCGCTGTCCAATCTCGTCCTGAAGTCCGGTACGCTCGAAGCCGCCGGCAACGTCGCACTCGATGGCGGGATGTTGAATGCCGATCTCTCGGGCCGGCTGCCTGACATCGGCAAGCTCATCCCCGGCGCCAGCGGTGGGGCGGGTTATGCGTTGAGAGTGGGAGGTGAGCTCCCGGCAATTTCCGTGGCGGCCAATCTCAAGGCCGCCAGCCTTGAAATGGCAGACCGCACGCTCGGCAACCTCAATATCGACTTGTCGGGTCTTGCTGCTCCCAAAGCGCCGCAGGGCAGGATCGCCGCCACCGGCACGATCGACGGCCAGCCGATCGGCATCAACGGTGATATAAGTTCGCAGGACGGCAAGACGAGCATCCCGGCGCTGACCGCCGATATCGGCGGCAACCGGCTGACCGGCAATGTGGAATTCTCGCCTACCCTGGAGCCAACAGCCGCACTGACCTTCGATTTCCCCAATGTCGGCCTGCTCGCCGCACTCGGCGGGCAGAAGGCCGACGGCGATCTCAAAGGGTCGCTCGGCGTCAGCAGCGATGGCGGCAGGATTGCGCTCAAGCTGCTTGCGACCGGCGGCTCGATCCGCCGTGATACGCTTGCGATCGTCAAACCGGGTATCGATGTCACGGTCAGCGATCTCAAAGCCCTTGCGGCAAACGGCACGGTCAAGGCCGAGGAGGTAAGTGCCGGAACGAACAGGCTCGCCGGCCTTTCGCTTAGGTTTACCAAGCAGCAAGACCATACCGATTTCGATCTCAATGCTGCCTATGACGGCAATCCCGTGCTGGCCGCCGGCAATATCGAGGCAGCGGACGGCACGATGCACCTGAACCTTGACCGGTTCTCGGCAAGCCCCCGCAATATCCCGATCGAGCTTGCCGCCCCGACGCAGGTCGCCGTCGGCGGCGGTGCCGCCAGCCTGAACGAACTGACGCTGAAGACCGGCACCGGTTCGGTGACCGTCACAGGTTCCGCCGGCGAAACGCTGAAGCTCGATGCAGACATCCGCGAGCTGCCGGCAGCCCTCGCCAACGGTTTCGTGCCTAACCTTTCAGCCGGCGGCACGATCTCCGGAACGATTGCCGTGACCGGAACACCGGCGGCACCGGTCGCCGATTTCAAGCTCGACTGGAAGGATGCGACGACGGGCCAGACCAAAGGCGCCGGCCTGGCACCGCTCGGCATCACCGCCGGCGGCAAATTCGCCGACAACAAGCTCGATTTCAACACGACGGTCGGTAGCAATGACGGCCTTTCGCTCAAGGCTGCCGGCAATGTCGCGCTCGCCGACCCGAAGGCACCGGTGCTTGATGTCAACGCCGATATCCTCAACCTGCCTGCGCGCATCGCCAATGGTTTCGTTCCCGATCTCGCCGCCGAAGGCACGATTACAGGAAAAGTGGCGGCCTCCGGTTCCCTCGCTGCCCCCACCGCCAATTTCGATCTCGATTGGAAAGGTGCTGCGACGAGCCAGACGAAGCGCGTCGGCCTTGCCGATCTTGGCCTCAAGGCATCCGGTAAATTTGCAAACAGCAAGCTCGATTTCGATACAGTGATCGGCGGCGCCAACCGCCTCTCGCTGAAGGCAAACGGCAATGTCGCCATCACAGGCACGACGATCGGCAACGTCAAAGTCGATGCCGTGCTGGCGAATGTCCCGGCGAATATCGCAAACAGCTTCGTCGCCGATCTCGCCGCCGAAGGCACGATCTCTGGAAAGATCTCGGCCACCGGGTCACTTTCCGCCCCGAGTGCCGATTTCGATTTCAATTGGAAAGACGCTGCGACGAGCCACACGAAACGTGCTGGCCTTGCAGCGCTCGGCTTGACCGCATCGGGAAAATTTGCCGAAAACAAGCTTGATTTCAATGCGGCGGTCAGCGGCGATAAAGACCTCTCCCTGAAGGCCATGGGCAATGTCGCATTGGCCGGTACGGCGATCGACAGCATCAAGGTCGATGCCGAGATCGCCAAGCTTCCGGCCAGCCTCGCAAACGCCTTCGTTCCCGATCTGGCGGCCGGCGGCACGATATCCGGCACTATGTCCGCCGCCGGGACACCTGCCGCACCGAAGGCCGACTTCAAGCTCGACTGGGCGGATGCTGCGACCAGCCAGACCAGAAGCGCTCATCTCTCGGGCCTCGCACTTGCCGCATCCGGACGCTTCGCCGACGACCGGCTCGATTTCGATGCCAATCTCGGCGGCCGGGACGGCCTCTCGCTGAGGGCCGCCGGCAACATCGCGATATCAGGTACGTCAGTCCGCAACCTCGACGTCAAGGCCGATCTCGCCAACCTTCCTGCAGGCCTCGCCAACGGCTTCGTCCCCGGTCTTGCCGCTGAAGGCACCGTGTCGGGCACGGCATCCGCCTCCGGCGCGCTGCCAAAGCCAGCGGTCGATTTCAAGCTCGACTGGAAGAACGCCGCGACCGCCCAGACCAAAAGCAGCGGCCTTTCGGGCCTGAGTGCCGCGGCATCCGGCAAGTTCGCCAACGATCGGGTCGACTTCGATGCCAACCTTACCGGCAAGGACGGCGTGTGGGCCAAGGCGACGGGCGGCGTCACGATCGCGGGAACGGCCATCCGGGACCTTTCGATCAATGCCGATATCCCGGCGCTGCCGGCAAATATCGCAAACGCCTTCGTTCCAGGACTCGGTGCCGAAGGCACGCTTTCGGCAAACGCCGTAACGTCGGGAACCCCGGCAAATCCGGTCGTCGATTTCAAGCTCGACTGGAAGGATGCCGCGACCAGCCATACCAAGGCTGCCGGCCTGTCCCGCCTTGCGTTGGCGGCGACCGGGAAATACGCCGGTGACAGGCTGGATTTCGATGCCGCCCTCAACGGCGGCGGCGGCATTGCGCTGAAAGCTGCCGGCAATCTTGCCATCGCAGGCACGTCGATCCGGTCGCTCGATGTCACGGCAAATACCACCAATCTTCCGGCCGGCATTGCCAACGGCTTCGTTCCCGGCCTTGCAGCCGAGGGCGCGGTCTCGGCGACCGTAAAGGCCACCGGCGCGCTGTCGGCGCCCTCCGTCGACTTCAAGGTTGATTGGAAGAACGCAGCGACGAGCCAGACAAAAGGTGCCGGCCTTTCGCCGTTCAGCATCGACGCATCAGGCAAACTTGCCGGAAACAGGCTGACGGTCGATACCAGTCTTGCCGGTGATGCCGGCATGTCGCTGAAGGGCGGCGGCAGCGTCGTCATCACAGGCAATCGCGCCATGGACATGCGCTTCACAGGCAATCTTCCTTTCGCCGTGCTCGGCGCCCCGCTTGCGCAACAGGGCCTCGTCGCCGACGGCGTCGCCACCGTCAATCTCCAGATCGGCGGAACGGCCGCAGCACCCGTCATCAACGGTACTGTTTCGACCAATGGCGCAAAGCTCGTCGACGTCCGGCGCAATATGGCCGTCAACAATCTGACGGCGACAGTGATCTTCAATGGCAGCCAGGCGGTGATATCCCGCCTCACCGGCAGCCTTGGCGGCGGCGGCACGATTTCGGCCAGCGGCACCATCGGCATCCAGCCGGCCGGAGGCTTTCCCGCCGACATTTCGATCAAGCTCGACAAGGCGGTCTATGTCGATGGAACCCTTGTCGTCTCGACAGTCAATGGCACGGTCGGCCTGCGCGGGCCGATCACCAATGCAACGCTGAGCGGCAAGCTTCGGCTGGACAAGACCTCGATCACGGTTCCGGAAAAATTGCC
Source organism: Rhizobium sp. SRDI943 (assembly GCF_057653695.1). NCBI lineage: Bacteria > Pseudomonadati > Pseudomonadota > Alphaproteobacteria > Hyphomicrobiales > Rhizobiaceae > Rhizobium > Rhizobium sp. SRDI943. The sequence continues at coordinate 4,021,909 of NZ_CM172787.1, forward strand.
GACCTCGCTGAGAGAAATCGACATCCGCCACAAGAATGCACCGCGCGCGGTACTTGCGCAGCTGCGCGATGACGGCGAGCGCAAACCCGGCGAGAAATCCTCCGTGATCATCCTGGATCTCGAAATCGATGCGCCCTCGCATATCTTCGTGCGCGGCCGCGGCATCGACGCCGAGCTTGGCGGCCTGGTGACGATCCGCGGAACGGCGGCTGCACCCATCGTGACCGGCGGTTTCACCATGCGCCGCGGCCGCATGACCATTCTCAACCGCCGCCTGGATTTCTCCGACAAGAGCCGGATCACCTTTGCCGGCGACATGACGCCGGCGCTCGATATGGAAGCGACCTCGGCCTCCGGCACGACGACGCTGACCGTCGACGTCGCAGGTCTCGCCACCGACCCCGCCATCACCTTTTCCTCCTCGCCCCAGCTGCCGCAGGACGAAGTGCTGGCGCAGCTGATTTTCGGCCAGTCGATGTCGAAGCTCTCGCCGGTGCAGATCGCCCAGCTCGCCGACGCCGTCAGTCAGCTGGCCGGCAACCGCTCCACCTCGCTTTTCGAAGGTCTGCGCAACCAGCTCGGCGTCGACGATTTCGACGTCAGCACCGATTCCAAGGGCCAGACGAGCGTCAGCGTCGGCCGCTATCTCAACGACCGCACCTATTTCGAATTGCAGCAGGGCGGTTCGGCCGGCGCCAAGGCGGTGATCAACCTCGATGTCGGCCGCGGCGTCAAGCTGCGCGGAGGGGCCGGCGGCAATGGCGAGGGCGAAGCCGGGATTGTCTACGAACGGGAATACTGATCCATCCCGCCCGAAGCTGGGCAGCGGTTTTGGACCGACGGCATGCAAAAGCTCTAACCCGGCTTAGAAACCCGTTTTGCTGGTCTTGAGAAGGATATTGGTCTCGGTCGAATTGATGCCGTTGACCAGCCGGATGCGGCGCAGCGTCTCGTCGAAGGAGGCGAGGTCGCGATCCTCGAGTTCGGCGATGAAATCCCATTTGCCGTTGGTGCTGTGCAGCGCGCGCACCTGCGGCAGGCCCCGCAACTGATCGGCCACCCTGTCGGCGAGCTTGCCGAGCACCTCGATCATGACGATGGCGCGAACGCCGGCGGAGCGCGTCTCATGGCCGGTGCGGATGGTGAAGCCGACGATGATGCCGCCGGCCACCAGCCGGTCGATACGGGCGGCAACCGTTGCCCGCGATGCGCCGGTCATCGCCGCAAGCGAGGAGACGGAAATCCGGGCGTTATGGCGAAGTGCACTCAGAAGTTCGGTGTCGAGATCGTCCACGCTGATCACTTTGTCAAAAATGGTTTATCAATTTGCGCAATCATAGTCCATTTCTGACACTTTTCCATCTTTTTGCCGCCAGCCCTTTATCCCACTATCGGTCGAAACAGGCCTCAACACGGAGCCCTCCAAAATGAATGCCCAATCGCGATCTGTCACCCTCATCGGCGCGCCGCTGGAAGAAGGCTCCGGCCGCAGAGGTGCTGCCATGGGCCCTGCGGCCCTGCGCATTGCCGGCGTCGACCAGACGCTGATCGAGCTTGGCCATGACGTTGCCGATCTTGGCGATCTCAGGATCGTACCGGCGATGGACCTGCCGAACCACCCGAAGGCCCACAATCTGAGGATCGTCGGTGCCTTCACCCGCGCGCTCGAAAGCAGCGTCCACGACGTCGCGGCCTCCGGCCGTTTCCCGCTGATTCTCGGCGGCGACCACAGCCTTTCCATGGGCAGCGTCTCCGGCATGGCCCGTTATGCCGCCGGCAAAGATCGCCCGCTCTTCGTGCTCTGGCTCGATGCCCATGCCGATTTCAACTCTCCGGCCACATCGCCTTCCGGCAATATTCATGGCATGCCCGTCGCCTTCTTTTGTGGCCAAGCGGAGTTCGCCGAGATCCTGCCGAAGGGCCGTCCGCTCGTCGACCCGAAGAATGTCTTCCAGGTCGGCATCCGTTCGGTCGATGCGCGCGAGCGCGAGGAAATCCACGAACACGGCGTCAACGTCTTCGACATGCGCGCGATCGACGAGCAGGGTATCGGCGCCACCATGCGTGAGATCCTCGATGTCGTCACCAAAGCGAACGGCCTGCTGCATGTCAGCCTCGATCTCGATTTCCTCGATCCCGAGATTGCGCCGGGCGTCGGCACGACGGTTCCGGGCGGCGCGACTTTTCGCGAGGCGCATCTGGTGATGGAAATGCTTTCGGACAGCGGCCTCGTCTCGTCGCTCGATCTCGTCGAGCTCAATCCGTTTCTCGACGATCGCGGCAAGAGCGCCCGCATCCTGGTGGAACTGACGGCAAGCCTCTTCGGCCGCCGCATCTTCGATCGTCCGACACGCGCCGCGTAAGAGCATGTCGAGCAAAAGTGTGCAGCGGTTTTGCGATAACGACATGCGTTGAAATAAGATTAGAGGGAGAACGACCATGAACACTTCGGAAAAACTGATCGCCACTGAACAACGGCTCGGCGCCCATAACTACAAGCCGCTCGACGTGGTGCTGACGCGTGGCGAAGGTGTTTATGTCTGGGATACCGACGGCAACCGTTATCTCGATTGCCTCTCGGCCTATTCCGCCGTCAACCAGGGCCACTGCCATCCGAAAATCCTCGCCGCCATGGTCGAACAGGCAGGCAGGCTGACGCTCACCTCCCGCGCCTTCCGCAACGATCAGCTTGCCTATCTCTACGAAGAACTCGCGGCTCTCACCGGCTCGCATAAGATCCTGCCGATGAATTCCGGCGCCGAAGCGGTGGAGACCGCCATCAAGGCGGTGCGCAAATGGGGTTACGAGGTCAAGGGTGTGCCGGAGGGCAAGGCGGAGATCATCGTTTGCGCCGATAATTTTCATGGCCGGACGCTGAGCATCATCAGCTTCTCGACGGATCCCGAGGCCCGCAGCGGTTTCGGCCCCTACACGTCAGGTTTCCGCATCATTCCGTTCGGCGATGCCGAGGCTTTCGCCGCGGTAATCAACAGAAATACCGTGGCCGCCTTGATCGAACCGATCCAGGGGGAAGCCGGCGTCATCATTCCGCCGGCGGGTTATTTCACCCGCATCCGCGAGCTTTGCACGGCAAACAACGTCACTCTTATCCTCGATGAGATCCAGACCGGCCTCGGCCGCACCGGCAAGCTGCTGGCCGAGGAGCACGAAGGCATCGAGGCAGACGTGACGCTGATCGGCAAGGCGCTATCCGGCGGCTTCTATCCGGTGTCGGCCGTGCTTTCGAATTCCGAAGTTCTGGGCGTGCTGAAGCCCGGCCAGCACGGCTCGACCTTCGGCGGCAATCCGCTCGCCTGCGCGGTGGCCCGCGCAGCACTCAAGGTGCTGACGGAAGAGGGCATGATCGAGAACGCCGCCGTTATGGGCGACTATTTCCTCGAAGGCTTGAGGTCGATCCGCTCGAACATCGTCAGGGACGTCCGCGGCCGCGGCCTGATGATGGCCATCGAGCTGGAACCCGAAGCCGGCGGCGCGCGGCAATATTGCCATGCGCTGAAGGAGCGCGGCCTTCTCGCCAAGGACACCCACGACCACACGATTCGCCTCGCTCCGCCACTGGTCATATCTAGAGAGCAGGTCGATTGGGCGGTCTCGCAGATTGAAAAGACGATAAGCTGAGTAGATCGGCAGCAAAACTGCCTCGCCTTCACCCGAGCTTAAAAACCTTCTCAATCTCGTCTTTCAATTTAGATTTGGGCAACACTCTTTCGCTAAAGTCATCGATAACCGTAACGATGCTTCGCCGAGCGCAAAGCCATCGCGTGGTACGAAGGCAAAGCTTGTCCGCGCCAATGGTGGCGCATCCGCTTCTGCCCTGGCTTACGATAGTTGGGAAGAATTCTAATGGCCACGATCAATTCGACTAACTTCAGCGGCGATACGCTCGAAATTATTGCCTTCCGCCTGCATGACCAGGAATTCTGCGTCAAGACCACGACCATCCGCGAAATCCGCGGCTGGGCGCCGTCGACGCCGATCCCGCATGCACCGGCCGATGTCATCGGTGTCATGAATCTGCGCGGCTCGGTGATCCCGATTATCGATCTTGCTTTCAAGCTCGGCATGAAGAGCACGGTCGCCAACGAGCGCAGCGCCATCGTCGTCGCCGAAGTTCACAGCATGGTCATCGGCATGCTGGTCGACCGCGTCTCGGATATCCTCACCATCTCCTCCAGCCAGGTCCAGCCGGTGCCGGAAGTGACCGCCTCCTTCGACCGGGCCTATTGCGAAGGCATCATCGCCTCGGAAAATGGCATGATCTGCTTCCTGAACCTCGCCAAGATGTTCAAGGAAAACGAGACGGATGAACTGGCCGCCTGATTTTGAAGAATCACCGATTTATTGAAAAACCGCCCTCCGGGGCGGTTTTTTATTATGTGAGATACACGGCTAAGCTGCGACTTTCATCCTGGCACCACAAGATTAGCAACAGCTTTTATACGCAATATTAACCACGTCCCGTCAGCATGGTTGTGAAGCGTTCGGATGACACGTTTGCGGCACATTGGGATTGCGAACCGGTCAACGGTGCGTCCCGGAACCGGCACTCCTCGTCGACCCTTGCGTCTACCAGCCTAAGCAGCAAAAGCTGCGCATCTCAAAGGGACAGGAATGTTTGGTCTAAGCTCCGATTCGAAATACATTCTTGATGCCATCTCCAAATCGCAGGCGATCATAGAATTCGATCTCAAAGGAAATATCCTCAAGGCGAACGAAAATTTCTGCAACGCGCTTGGATACAGCCTGAGCGAGATCGTTGGTAAGCATCACGGCATGTTCTGCGAGCGGGCCTATACGGCAACCGCGGAGTATCGCGAATTCTGGGCGCGGCTCGGAGGCGGCGAATATGACGCCGGCGCCTACAAGCGCTTTGCCAAGGGCAATCGGGAAATATGGATCCAGGCGTCCTACAATCCGGTTTTCAAAGGGGGCAAACCATACAAGGTGGTGAAATTCGCGGCCGACATCACCGCAGCCAAAAAGAAGGCGGTGGAGGATTCCGGCAAGCTCGCGGCGATCTCGCGCTCGCAGGCGGTGATCGAATTTACCCCGGCGGGTGAAATCTTGACCGCCAACGAGAATTTCTGCAACGCCATGGGATATTCGCTCGCCGAGATCACCGGCAAGCACCACAGCATGTTCTGCGATCGTGCCTATACGGATACGGCCGACTATACCAATTTCTGGAAGCGGTTGGCGCAGGGCGAGTTCATCGCCAATGAATTTGTCAGGTTCGGCAAGGGTGGCCGGCAAATCTGGATACAGGCAGCCTACAACCCGATCCTCGATGCCGACGGCAAGGTCTACAAGGTGGTGAAGTTCGCGACCGACGTTACCCAGCGCATGAGCGCCATTTCCCTTCTCGGCACCGCGCTGCGCAATCTTTCCGAAGGCGATCTGACAAGAACGGTGGACGCGCCTTTCGTTCCATCGATGGAGCAGCTGCGGCACGATTTCAACACCGCTGTCAAAGGCCTTTCCGAGACCATGAAGACGATCGGTCAGAATGCCAGTGCGATCGCCGCAGGGTCGAGCGAGATCGGCGCATCGGCCGACTCCTTCTCCAAGCGGACGGAACAGCAGGCAGCATCGATCGAAGAGACGGCCGCCGCGCTGGAGGAGATCACCACGACCGTCAACGATTCCAGCCGTCGTGCCGATGAGGCGGGGCGTCTCGTCGCCGTGACCAAGCAGGGCGCCGAACATTCCGGCGTCGTGGTTCGCAATGCCGTCGCGGCCATGGGCCAGATCGAACAATCCTCGCGCGAGATCACCAACATCATCGGCGTGATCGACGACATCGCCTTCCAGACCAACTTGCTTGCGCTGAATGCCGGCGTCGAGGCGGCTCGCGCCGGTGAAGCCGGCAAGGGCTTTGCGGTCGTGGCTCAGGAGGTGCGGGAACTCGCCCAACGCTCCGCCAATGCTGCCAAGGAGATCAAGGCGCTGATCAACACGTCGGGCGAGCATGTCAAGAACGGCGTCGGGCTCGTCGGCGAGACCGGCAAGGCGCTCGAGGCGATCGTCGCACAGGTCGGCGATATCAATGGCAATGTCGCCGCCATCGTCGAAGCCTCCAGGGAACAGGCAACCGGCCTCAAGGAAATCAACCAGGCGGTCAATACGCTGGATCAGGCAACCCAGCAGAATGCCGCGATGGTCGAGGAAAGTACCGCCGCCAGCCTCAGCCTTGCGAGAGAAGCCGAAACGCTGCGTGTCCTGCTGGCTAGGTTCCGCCTACCCGGGCAGACGCAGTCGACCAGCGGAGCGGGGCCAAGACAAACGGGCTCGCCGGCGCTGCATCTCGTTTCACGTGTCGCAAAGGCGCACGGCGCTGCCGCGGCGACCGCCCAGAGCTGGGAAGAGTTCTGAACCATACCGGTGCAAGGCGGCACCTTGACCGGATTGCGCCGTATACGACGATAAAGCGCCGCCGCATGAAGCCCATGCGACGCGCTTTGATGGCTTAGCCGAACAGCGCGAAGGTTGCCCTCAGCGTCACCCAGACACCCCACAGCAGCGGAATGCCGACGACGGCCCAGGCAAGCATCGCCTTGGCGTCCAGCCCGCCTGTGCCGATGCCGAAGGAACCCGTCGGCCCGGCATTGACGGCGGCCGACTTCGCCTGCAACGCGGCGACCTCGTCATCGGACATGAACCATTTGTCCGAAAGCGGCCTGATCAGCGCATTGGCGATGAGCCCGAGCGCCAGCATGCCGGCGAGGATATACATGGTGCCGGTATAGAGGGTTGGCCCGGGCGCAACGCCGGCGGCGATCTGCGCTTCGCGGATATAGTTGACGACAACGGGCCCGACGATGCCGGCCGTTGCCCAGGCCGTCAGCAGCCGGCCGTGGATGGCGCCGACGAACTGCGTACCGAAAATATCGGCAAGATAGGCCGGGATCGTCGCAAAGCCGCCGCCGTACATCGACAGGATGATGCCGAAGGAGAGAACGAACAGCGCCTTGTTGCCCATGCCTGCGAAAGTGGGCGCCAGTGCATAGAGCACGATGCCGAGGACGAAGAAGCAATAATAGGTATTCTTGCGGCCGATCTTGTCGGACAGCGACGCCCAGAAGAACCGTCCGCCGATGTTGAAGAGCGACAGCAAGCCGGCGAAACCGGCGGCGATCGTGGCGATCGATGCCTTCTGCCCGGCGTCGAGCTGGGCGAAGCCGACATCCGGCAGGCCGATCAGCGAACCGGCGAAGATTTCCTGCAGCATCGGCGAGGCCATGCCGATAACGCCGATACCGGCCGAAACGTTGAGGCAAAGCACCGCCCAGATCAGCCAGAACTGTTTTGTCCTGTGGGCATTGCTGAGGTGCACATGTTTGGTGGTGATCATCGTGCTCTTGGCTGCAGGCGGCGTCCAACCCTCGGGACGCCAGCCGGCCGGCGGAATGCGATAGCCGAAGGCGCCGCCCATCATGAAGACGAAATAGATCACCGCCATGACGATGAAGGTCTGCCAGACGCCGACCGAACTGTCGGTCTTGAAGGCATTCATCAGCAGGTTGGCCAATGGGGCGCCGATCATCGCACCGCCGCCGAAGCCCATGATCGCCATACCGGTCGCCATGCCGCGCCGGTCGGGAAACCATTTGATCAGTGTCGAGACCGGTGAGATGTAACCGAGGCCGAGACCGATGCCGCCGATGACGCCGGCACCGAGCCACATCATCCAGAGCTGATGAGTAATGACGCCGATCGCCGCAAGAATGATGCCGCCGCACCAGCAGCAAGCGGAAACGACGCCCGCCTTGCGCGGACCGGCGCGCTCAAGCCAGCCGCCCCAGATGGCGGCCGATGAGCCAAGTAGAACGAAGAACAACGTATAGATCCAGCCGAGGTCGGCAACGCGCCAGTCGCAGGTCGTGGTGAACAGCGCCGAGGCGAGTGTCAGATCAGGGCAGGCCGTCGAGGCCGTGATCCCGAGCGACTTGGAAAGCGGCAGCCAGAACACGCTGAAACCATAGGCCATGCCGATGCAGAGATGGATGGCGAGCGCTGCCGGCGGCACCAGCCACCGATTGAACCCGGGCCTTGCGACGATCCTTTCACGATCGAGCAGGCCTACCCCCGCCAACGCCCCGTCTGTACGTGTTTCCGCTGCAGTCATGAACAACTCCTCCTGGCTCAGACTTGGTTTTTCTCAGATTTTACTGTCACCGACATATGCGCAGGCAGGTTGCTCCCGCCTCCCCTTCGCGTATGGGCCGATCCAGACTATGGGACCTGGTGTGTCACCGGCTCTGGCTTTCTAATCAGAGGAACGGCCTGAAGCACGAGCGCGTCCAGGCCGTTCTCCTCATTCTCCAGAATTTCGAACAATTGCCGCCGCATGCGCGGGTCCCAGAATTTATTGATATGGGTGGCGACCCCCTGCGCGGCCTCGCTTTGCGGCTGGCTCTTGAAGAAGGTGGCGATCTGGTTTGCCATATAGACGAGCTTGGTCTTGGTATCATGCGACATCGGCAATGCTTCCGGGCGAGATGCGGTGCGGGTGGGTGAAAATCTCGAAATCCTCGCCGCGCACCAGCGCGACGAGCGTCATGCCGGCTTCTTCGGCCGTGCGGATGGCGAGAGCCGTCGGCGCCGATATGGCGATGAGCACCGGGCTGCCGAGGATCGCCGCCTTCTGCACCATCTCGACGGAAAGCCTGCTGGTGACGACGACGGCGCCGTCCCCGCCTCTTTCACTGGCGCCGATGACGGCGCCGCAGAGCTTGTCCAGCGCATTGTGCCGACCGACATCTTCGCGCACGGCAATCAGCCCCCTGCCGGGAAGATAGAACCCGGCGCCATGCACCGCCCGCGTCTCACGATGCAGCGGCTGCGCCTCGTTCAGAAGCGAAACGGCGCGGACGATATCCGCATGCGACAGCGCCAGCGGCGATGTCGAAACGTCAGGCACCGGCCGTACCGCCTGTTCGATCGATTCGATGCCGCAGAGCCCGCAGCCGACCGGTCCCGCCATGCTGCGGCGTCGTGCCCGCAACCGATCGGCGACATCATCGACCAGGCTCACCTGCACATCGATCCCCTGCTCACCCTCGACGACCTCGATGCCCGATATCTCCGCCGGCCCGGCAATGATCCCTTCGGTCAGGCTGAAACCGACGGCAAAATCCTCGATATCCGCAGGTGTTGCCATCATCACCGCATGCGAACTGCCGCCGTAGGAAAAGGCGATCGGCACCTCTTCCGGCACGATGCGCGAACCGGTCTGGAGGATGCCGTTGCGGCGGGCGGTTTCGGGGGCATGGGCAGTGACGGTGAAGGTCATGATCCACGTTCCTGCTTACAGAGCCGCCCCCGCATCGTCACTCCGCTGCCTCGAGCTTGCCGGCGATGCGGCGCGATTGACGCGCCTGCTCGTCATATTCGAGTTGCCATTCGCTCGGCCCGTTGGAGGGCGAGACCTGCACCGCCGTCACCTTGTATTCCGGGCAGTTCGTCGCCCAGTCGGAGAAATCGGTGGTGATGACGTTCGCCTGCGTCGTGGGATGATGGAAGGTCGTGTAGACGACACCCGGCGCGACGCGATCGGTGATCAGCGCCCTGAGCGTCGTGTCGCCGGAGCGGCTGCCGAGCTTCACCCAGTCGCCGTCGCGAACGCCGCGCTGCTCGGCATCGTGCGAATGGATTTCCAGCCGGTCTTCCGCATGCCATACGACATTCTCGGTTCGCCGTGTCTGCGCCCCGACATTGTACTGGCTGAGGGTGCGGCCGGTTGTCAGCAGCAGCGGGAAGCGCGGACCGGTGCGCTCGTCGGTCGCCACATATTCGGTGCGGATGAACTTGCCCTTGCCGCGCACGAAGCCATTGACATGCATGATCGGCGAGCCGAGCGGGGTCTTCTCGTTGCAGGGCCACTGCACCGAGCCCATTTTGTCGAGATAGTCGTAGGAGACCATCGCGAAACTCGGCGTCGTCGCGGCGATCTCGTCCATGATCTCCGACGGATGGGTGTAATTCCAGTCGAGCCCCATCGCCTGGGCAAGCTTCTGCGTCACTTCCCAGTCGCCATAGCCGTTGCGCGGCGACATCACCTTGCGCACACGATTGATGCGGCGCTCGGCATTGGTGAAGGTGCCGTCCTTCTCGAGGAAGGTCGAGCCCGGTAGAAAGACATGGGCGTAATTGGCGGTCTCGTTGAGGAACAGATCCTGCACGACGACGCATTCCATCGCCGCAAGCCCGGCCGCGACATGTTTGGTATCGGGATCGGACTGGAGGATGTCTTCGCCCTGGATGTAGATGCCCTTGAACGAGCCGTCGACTGCTGCATCCAGCATGTTCGGAATACGCAGGCCCGGCTCGTTGTTGAGCTTCACGCCCCAGAGCTTTTCGAAGATATCGCGCGTCGCATCGTCGGAAATGTGCCGGTAGCCCGGCAATTCGTGCGGGAACGAGCCCATGTCGCAGGAGCCCTGCACATTGTTCTGGCCGCGCAGCGGGTTCACGCCGACGCCGGGACGGCCGATATTGCCGGTCGCCATCGCCAGGTTGGCGATCGCGATGACCGTGGTCGAGCCCTGGCTGTGTTCGGTGACGCCGAGGCCATAATAGATTGCGCCATTGCCGCCCTTGGCATAGAGCCTTGCCGCGCCGCGCAGATCCGCCGCCGTCACGCCGGTGAAGATCTCGGTCTCTTCGGGACTGTGCTGCGGTTCGGCGACGAAGGCGGCCCAGTCCTCGAACTCCGACCAGTCGCAGCGCTCGCGGATGAACGCCTCGTCAAAGAGCCCTTCGGTGACGATCACATGCGCCAGCGCCGTCATGACCGCGACATTGGTGCCGGGCTTCAGCGGCAGGTGATAGGAGGCCTCGATATGCGGCGAGCGGACGATATCGGTGCGGCGCGGATCGATGACGATGAGCTTGGCGCCCTGGCGCAGCCGCTTCTTCAGCCGCGAGCCGAACACCGGATGCCCATCGGTTGGATTGGCGCCGATGACGATGACGACGTCGGAATGCTCGACGCTGTCGAAATCCTGTGTGCCCGCCGACGTGCCGAAGGTCTGGCCGAGGCCGTAACCGGTCGGCGAATGGCAGACGCGGGCGCAGGTGTCGACATTGTTGTTGCCGAAGCCGGCGCGGATCAGCTTCTGCACCAGATACGTTTCCTCATTGGTGCAGCGCGACGAGGTGATGCCGCCAATTGCCTCGCGGCCGTATTGATACTGGATGCGGCGGAACTCCAGCGCCACATGCGCGAAGGCCTCGTCCCAGCTCACTTCCCGCCAGGGATCGCTGACCTTTTCGCGGATCATCGGATTGAGGATGCGGTCCTTGTGGGTGGAATAGCCGTAGGCGAAGCGTCCCTTGACGCAGGAATGGCCGCGATTGGCTTGGCCGTCCTTCCACGGCACCATGCGCACCAGTTCCTCGCCGCGCATCTCCGCCTTGAAGGAACAGCCGACGCCGCAGTAGGCGCAGGTCGTCACAGCCGAATGCTCCGGCTGGCCGATCTGGATCACCGATTTCTCCGTCAGCGTTGCCGTCGGGCAGGCCTGGACGCAGGCACCGCAGGAGACGCATTCGGAATCGATGAAATGCTCGTGCATGCCGGGCGAAACGCGCGAGCCGAAGCCGCGGCCCTCGATCGTCAGCGCGAAGGTGCCCTGCACTTCCTCGCAGGCGCGCACGCAGCGCGAACAGACGATGCATTTCGAGGGATCATAGGTGAAATAGGGATTGGACTCGTCCTTCGGCATCCATTTCAGATTGATGTCGCCATTGCTGCGCGCCTTGACGTGGTTGTCGCCCTCATAGCCGTAACGTACGTCGCGCAGGCCGACGGCGCCCGCCATGTCCTGCAATTCGCAATCGCCGTTAGCCGCGCAGGTGAGACAGTCGAGCGGATGGTCGGAAATATAGAGTTCCATCACGCCGCGGCGGATATCCTTCAACCGCCCCGTCTGCGTGTGCACCACCATGTTTGCCGCCACCGGCGTCGTGCAGGAGGAGGGTGTTCCGTTGCGGCCCTCGATCTCGACGAGGCAGAGCCGGCAGGAGCCGAAAGCGTCGACCATATCGGTGGCGCAGAGCTTCGGCACCTTGATGCCGGCCTCCATCGAGGCGCGCATGATCGAGGTGCCCTCCGGCACGCTGATCTGCTGTCCGTCGATGGTGAGCTTCACCATGACCTCGGATTTCGAAGCAGGAGTGCCGTAGTCGATTTCATGGATGAGAGACATGGTTTGCTCCTCCGATAGATTTCCTTGTCGGCCGCCTCGGGGCAAGCCCCTCATCCGCCTGCCGGCACCTTCTCCCCGCTCGCGGGGAGAAGGGGATACGCCGCGACCTCTCCGTTCCCCGCCACGTCTCGCATGGCACGTCCCCTCTCCCCGCAAGCGGGGAGAGGGTTAGGGTGAGGGGCAAAGTTGAAGAAAAACGCGTCATTCCGCCGCCTCCACCAGAGGTGCCGGCGAAAAATCCTCCGGGAAATGCGTCATGGCGCTCATCACAGGATAAGGCGTGAACCCACCCAGCGCACAGAGCGAGCCGAACTTCATTGTGTTGCAGAGATCGGCAAGCAGCGCCCGGTTCTTCTCCGGCTCGATACCGTGAGCGATCTTGTCGGCCGTCTCCACGCCGCGCGTCGAGCCGATGCGGCAGGGCGTGCACTTGCCGCAGCTTTCGACGGCGCAGAATTCCATCGCGAAACGCGCCTGCTTCAGCATATCGGCCGTGTCGTCGAAGACGACGATGCCGGCATGGCCGATCAGGCCGTCCTTGGCGGCGAAGGATTCGTAATCGAATGGCGTGTCGAACAGCGCCCGCGGGAAATAGGCGCCGAGCGGTCCGCCGACCTGCACGGCCTTGACCGGCCGTCCCGTCACTGTACCGCCACCAATCCTGTCGACGATATCTCCGAGCGAAAGACCGAAGGCCGTCTCAAAGAGGCCGCCATATCTGACATTGCCGGCAATCTGCAGTGGGATGGTGCCGCGTGAGCGGCCCATGCCGAAATCGCGATAAAAGGCCGCACCCTTTTCCATGATAATGGGCACCGAAGCCAGCGAGATCACATTGTTGATGACGGTCGGACAGTTAAACAACCCCTTATGTGCCGGCAGCGGCGGCTTGGCACGCACGACGCCGCGCTTGCCTTCGAGACTGTTGAGCAGCGCCGTCTCCTCGCCGCAGACATAGGCGCCGGCGCCGGTGCGCACCTCGATATCGAAGGCGCGGCCGGATCCGAGCACCGATGGTCCGAGAATGCCGGCCTCGCGCGCGATGCCGACGGCCTCGGTCATGACAGCGATCGCATGCGGATATTCTGAACGCGTATAGACGAAGCCTTTAGTCGCCCCGGTCGCCAGCCCTGATATCGCCATGCCCTCGATCAACACGAAGGGATCGCCCTCCATGATCATCCGGTCGGCAAAGGTGCCGCTGTCGCCCTCATCGGCATTGCAGACGATATATTTGCGTTCGCCGGCGGCATCGAGAACGGTCTTCCACTTGATGCCTGTGGGAAAGCCGGCGCCGCCGCGTCCGCGCAGGCCGGAATCGGTGACTTCCTTGACGACTTCAACGGGTGTCATCGAAACGGCGCGGCGAAGGCCGGCAAGACCGCCATGCGCCTCGTAATCGCCAAGCGAAAGCGGATCGGTGACGCCGCAGCGGGCGAAGGTCAGGCGGGTCTGTTCCTTGAGGAACGGGAGGTCTTCAACCTCCCCGAGACAGAGCCGATGCTCGCCTCCATCAATCATCCCGGCATCGAACAGATCAGGCACATCCTTCGCCTTCACCGACCCGTAGCCGATGCGCTTGCCGGCAACCTCGACCTCGACCAACGGCTCCAGCCAGAACATTCCGCGCGAGCCGTTGCGCACGATCTCGGCATCGAAGCCGCGGGCGGCGATCTCCTGGGCAATCGCCTTTGCCACCTTTTCGGCCCCGAGCGCCAGCGCTGCGGCATCGCGCGGAACATATATCCTGACCGTCATCGGCGTGCCTCCGCGACGAGTTCCGCCGCCGTCTGATCGTCGACCCGGCCATAAACCTCGCCGTCGAGCATCGCCGCCGGCGCACAGGCGCAGAGCCCGAGACAGTAGACCGGCTCCAGCGTCACGCCGCCATCGAGCGTCGTCTGATGAAAATCGATGCCGAGCAGCGCCTTGACACGTTCGGCCAGCGCATCGCCGCCCATCGACTGACAGGCTTCAGCGCGACAGAGCTTCAGCACATGCCGGCCGGCGGGATGGTCGCGATAATCGTGATAGAAGGTCACCACGCCATGCACCTCGGCGCGGGAGAGGTTCAATTCCTCCGCAATAACAGGCATGGCCTCCTGCGGCACATAGCCGAATTCTTGCTGAACCTCGTGCAGAATGGGAAGCAGCGGCCCTTCGAGAAAGCGAAGATCGGCGATGATGGCTCGGGTGCGTGCTGCAATATCGCCTTCGGCGATATGAATGGTCATAATGCAGCCCTCCCGGCGGCTTGCTCGTTGCGAAATAGCGGGCCTCCCCCAGCCGAGTGCTATTCCGTAACCACCATCTCAGGGAAGCAGCCGGCGATCAATAAAGCTATCTCGTTGCTTGATAGGTTTTTTCTATCAAAGTTCTTCATCTTGCACGAGCACTCTCGCTTCATGCAGCAAAGCCGAGACAAGCGGCGTGAAGGGCTCGCGATAAGGCGCAACAAGGCCGACCAGATGATGCGCCTCCGGCTCGACGATCGGGATCATGCGGATTTCCACTGGAAACCCGAAGGATTTGGCGACGTTGCGCGGCATGATGCTCGCCCAGCGTCCGGTCCTGACATGCGAGAACAGCACGATCATCGAGTTGGATTCGAGCGTCGGATGCGCTGTAGCACCTGCTTCCGTCAAGTGGCGGTTGATGATCCGGCGGTTCTGCATGTCGGCAGTCAATAGACAAAGCCGAAGATCGCCGATCTCCCGCCAGGTCACCTTGTCGCGATCAGATAGCGGGCTGCCGGCAGCCGTGATCAGATTATAGCGCTCGGCATAGAGGGGAACGGTCGTGACGCGGCCGAGCGGCTCGTTTTCGAGGTAGGTGATGCCGGCATCGATTTCGAGGTTTTCGAGCATGCTCAGCACCTGCAGCGAATTCCGCGAGACGATCGAGAAGGTCACGCCGGGATGCCGCTCCTGAAATGGCGTGGTGATGCGCGACAGCATGGCGAGCGCGGTCGGAATGGCGGCGAGGCGAATGTGGCCGGAAAGGCCGCGGCGCGCGGCGCGCATCTCCTCGCGCATGGTGCGGGCATCGCCGACGATGCGCCGGGCCCATTCGAGCACACGCTGCCCCTCCGGCGTCAGCCCCTGGAACCGCGAACCGCGCTGCACCAGCATGACGCCGAGCTGATCCTCGAGTTGCCGGATGGCGGCCGAAAGCGTCGGCTGCGAGATCCCGCACTCCTCCGCGGCGCGGCCAAAATGCTTTTCATTGGCAAGGGCGATGAAGAATTCCAGCTTGTCGATCATCCGGTCTCCCGATCCGGCATGACATTGTCCGGGTCAGTTCATCTTTGACGCAGCAGCCGTGCTCCGCAAGGGCGATCTCTAGATCAGGATGATTTTAGGCCCGATCGGCCTAAAATCTGAATCCTGATCTAAATCAAAGAAATAGAGCATGATGTCGTCCGAAAACCGCGCACACTTTTCGGCATCATGCTCTAACTGTTTTCTGCAGCCGGAAAAAGATCGAACAGCGATTCGAGGAAGGCAAGCACGCTGACATTGCCGATGCTGTAATAGACCAGCCTGCCCTGACGGCGCGTATGAACCAGGCCTTCGAGCCTTAACCGCGCCAGCTGCTGCGAGACCATTGCCTGCTGTATGCCGAGGATATTTTCGATTTCACCCACCGTCCGCTCCTCGTTCGCCAGTATGCAGAGGATCAGAAGTCGGGTCGGGTGCGCTAGCGCTTTCAGCATATCGCTCGCTTCATGGGCTTTTCCAGCGAGCTTGTGCAATTCCTGGCCGGACATCCCCGGCTCGGGTTTGGGCAACGGCATTCGATATCTCGGAAGGGAAGGCAATGTGCTAGATCAGCACAATAGCATATTCGCACAAGCGAATTGGTCAAAAGTGATAAAATGCCAAAAAAAGTCCAAACAAATCAGCAGATAAGCTGACCGCCATTGATCTCGATCACCTGTCCGGTGATGTAGCCCGAGAGGGCGGAAGCGGCCAGGAACAGGTAGGCGGGCGCACAATCCTCCGCCGTGCCGAGCCGCTGCAGGGGGATGGATTTTCTCGTCTGCTCCAGCTTTTCGCGGGAGGAATAGCGCTCATGGAAATCCGTCTCGATCGTTCCTGGCGACACACAATTGACGCGGATTCCGTCCGGTGCAAGCTCACGTGCAAGCGCCTTGGAATAGGTCGCAACGAAGGCTTTCGAGGCCGAATAGATCGAGGAGCCGGGGCTGCCGCCGGTCAGCGCCGAAATCGAAACCGTGTTGACGATGGCAGCGCCACCAGCCGCCTTCAATGCCGGCAGCAGCGCCCGCGTCAGCGCCACCACCGACGTCTGATTGAGCCGCACGACCGCCTCATATTCTGCGTCGGTGAGCGTGGCAGCGGGAAAACGGCCAAGCATGGTACCGGCATTGTTGACGAGCACGTCGACCTTGTCGAAGAAGGCGAGAGCATCTTCAGCAAATTGCGCTGCCCCACCGACTGCAGAGAAATCAGCATGCAGCAGCAGCGCCCGTCTTTCGGATTCGGCCGTCAGCAGGAAATCCGGCAGATCGCGTCCCGGCTTGCGCCCGGTATGGACGATCACTTTCGCGCCGCAGTCCAGGAACTGCCGGGCCACTTCGAGGCCGATGCCACGACCGGCGCCGGTTACGACGACATTGCGATTTTCGAACAGTCTGGGGTGGAACACGAAGCCGTCCTCCTCGCGGACAGTGCCGCCGGTTGCGTCACTCGCCCTTAACATATGAGCGCGCCGACCGAAAGAAAGGCAGGCGTCAATCTTTCCGGGAGAGACTTGGTCTCGCCCCGGAGAGACTGGTCTCCCCGAGAAGGTCCAGCCTTTTAGTTTTCGGTCTCCAGAAGCCGCGCGCCTGGCCCCTCCTTGCCGAGCCGGTCGCAGGGATTGCGCAACGGACAGCTTTCGATCGACAGGCAGCCGCAGCCGATGCATCCGGTCAGACGGTCGCGCAGCAGGCTAAGCCGCCTGATTCGCGCGTCGAGATCATCCTTCCAGCGCGCCGACAGCGTCTGCCAGTCGGCGACGGTCGGCGTGCGCCCCTGCGGCAGGGACTCGAACGCCGCCTGGATTTCCGAAAGCGGAATGCCGACACGCTGCGCCACCTTGATGATGCCGAGCCGGCGAAGCACATCGCGCCCATAGCGCCGCTGATTGCCGCGGGAGCGAATGCTCGAGATCAGCCCCTTGGTCTCGTAAAAATGCAGCGCCGAGACGGCCAGGCCGCTGCGCTCCGCCACTTCACCGACCGTCAGGAGCTTGCCGAGCGGCGCTGCAGGAATTGTATCCATCACCTCTTGACCTCAATATTAGTTGAGGTTTTATAACCTTGGCTCCTGCAATCGTAAAGTCCAATCGCAACAAGGAGCGACGCATGAAAACATCCACCAGGCTGGCTGTCATCTATGGGAGCACGAGAGAGGGCCGCATCTGCGACCGGGTGGTCAAATGGCTGACGCAGGAGCTCGTCCGCTTCCCGCAATTTGATATCGACATCATCGACCCGCTCGATTTCGCGCTGCCGGCCAACCGCGACATGACGCACCCCGAAATCGACAGGCTCGCCGGACGGCTTGGCATGGCCGACGCCTTCATCATCGTCACGCCGGAATACAATCACAGCTTCACCGCCCCGTTGAAGTCGATCATCGATCTCTTCTTCGAGCCCTGGCAGGGCAAGCCGGTCGCCTTCGTTTCCTATGGCGGCATCTCTGGCGGCCTGCGCGCCGTCGAACAGCTGCGGCTCGTCTTTGCCGAACTGCACGCCGTGACGATCCGCGATTCGGTGAGCTTTGCCGCACCTTGGAACCGCTTCGACACGGACGGGCGGCTCGACAATCCCGCCGACGCAATGCGTTCGCTGGATCGGATGATGACGAGGCTGGAATGGTGGACGCAGGCGCTCGTCGCTGCCCGCAGCGATCGTCCCTATACGGACATCGCCGCCTGAGGCAGCAAGCTGCGGTTCCATTCCCGGCAGGTACGGAACCATTGGGAACACCCGGACAGGACCTCCGTCCGGGTGTTTCCCGTCACATCAGGCTCATCCCGACCGCGCGGACGGGTTCGCAATTTTGCTGTTGCGGGGAGAAAACCCCGGTGATAGTTTCCGCGCAAATAACAGGGGAGCTCCGTATCGCCGGGGCTGAGATGTGAGGTGCAAGCCTCTGGACCCTTCAAAGCTGATCTGGGTAATGCCAGCGGAGCGAGGTTCAGATGTTCTCAGGCGCACAAGTGTCACTCTATCCGATGTCCGACAATTTCGTCGGCATCATTCTCGATGCCGTCACGGCGCTCGATCCCTATCGCGACCGGCTGCGCATCGAGACCGATGACATTTCCACACTGCTGGTCGGCCCGCCTGACATTCTCTTCGCCGCCATGCACGACCTTTTCGTCGCTGCCGCAAAGACCGGCGAGCATTGCGTGCTGTCCGCTGCGATTTCACGCGGCTGCCCCGGCGAGCCCGACGACGCCATCTGCGGCGTCAACCCCTCCCTCGGCCAGGCGGAGCCGCTTGCCGAGCGTATAACAGCCGCACTTGCCGCGGTTGAAACCACCGCCGAGACCGGACAGCCGACCGCTGCGCAATTCTCGCTCTACGTCATGGGAACCGGTACCCATATGGACGAGATCTACGGCTGCATCGACTTCCTGAAGCGCTCCGGCACCTTCGACCGTGCCAAGAATTTCTGCACCAGGCTCTCTGGCGACGCCGGCGCGGTCTTCTCCACCATTCGTGAGGCCTTCCTTCGCTTCGGCGACCCCGAGGGACATGTGACGCTCGACATCACAGTGTCCGCCAATACAGCGCCGCGCGTCTTTTCAGACGCGCCAAGGACGCTGTAACACTTTAAATTGCTGCATATTTTATCCTTAAATCGATTCCGAATTCAGGAATTATGCAGTGCCCGACGAAAGCCTGAAACGAACGCTGATGACACTGCCACAACCATCGGATTCGCGCCTTGCCGCGCTCCGCGCCGCTCTCTACCGGGGCATACCCGCCTTGCTCGCCGGCTGCGTTTTTTTGGCGGCATGGGAACTCTATGTCGATCTCTCCGGCATCAAACCGTCCATCCTGCCGGCGCCTTCGCGCATCGTCATGCAGGGCTGGCTGAACCGCGAGGGACTGATTGCCAATACCTGGCCGACGCTCGGCGCGACACTCGGTGGTTTCGCCCTGTCGCTGGCCTTCGCCTTCGCCGCCTCGATCCTCATGGATTTCGTGCCCTTCATGCGCCGGGCATTGCTGCCGGTCTTCATCGCCAGCCAGACCCTGCCGCTGGTGGCGATCGCCCCCCTCGTCGTCCTTTGGTTCGGCTTCGGCCTGTTGCCGAAGATCCTGCTGGTGGCGCTCGTCACCTTCTTCCCGCTGCTCGTCGCCTTGCTGCAGGGCTATGAATCGACTGACCGCGACATCGCCGAATTGCTGTATTCGATGAAGGCGAGCCGCTGGCGCATTTTCCGTCTGGCACGGCTTCCCTCCTCGCTGCCCTATTTCTTCGCCGGCCTGCGGATCTCGATCACCTATGCCGTCGTCGGCGCGATCTTTGCCGAATATGCCGGTGCCGCCCGCGGCCTCGGCATCTATATCCTCAACGCCAAGAACAACTTCCGTCCCGATCTCGTGCTCGCCGCCGTCATCGTCAGCGCCGTGCTGACACTCTGCCTCTTCGGGTTGACGCTGATGATCCAGCGCCTCGTTATGCCCTGGCAGCCATCCGGGGAGCAGCGCCGATGAGCGATGCAATGGTTGAACTCAGCAACATCTCGAAGTCCTTCGATGGCATGAAGGTGCTGGACGACATTTCACTCGCTGTCGCAAGCGGCGAGTTCGTTTCGATCGTTGGCCCATCCGGCTCCGGAAAATCGACGGTGCTGCGACTGCTGACCCAGGCGCTTCGGCCCGATTCCGGCACCATGCTTTTCAAAGGCGCGCCGCTGGAACAGGCGCCGCATTCCTTCGCCTTCATGCCGCAACGCGATGCGCTGATGCCCTGGCGCCGGATCATCGACAATGCAGCACTCGGTCTCGAAGTGAAAGGCATGAGCCGTCGCGCGGCCCGCGCCGCTGTCGCGCCGCTGTTCGAGCGCTTCGGCCTTGCAGGCTTCGAGCAACACTATCCCTCCGCGCTGTCAGGCGGCATGCGCCAGCGCGCCGCGCTGCTGCGCACCGTCGTCCAGACCCAGGACATGCTGCTGCTCGACGAGCCTTTCGGCGCCCTCGACGCGCTGACGCGTACGCAGATCCAGGAATGGCTGCAGGGCATGTGGACCGAGCACCGCTGGACGGCGCTGCTGATCACCCATGATGTTCGCGAGGCCGTGTTCCTCTCCGACCGGATCTACGTGCTTTCGGCCCGTCCAGCGCGTATCATCCGTGAATTCCGCGTTCCCCTGCCCCGTCCGAGAAGCATCGCCGATCTCGGCTCGCCGGCGGCCCAGGCGATCGAAACCGAAATCCTGCAAACCCTGCTTCATCCGCTAGAACAGGATGATTTTAGGTCGGTCGGCCTAAAATCTGAATCCTGTTCTAATTTAAAGAGTTAGAGCATGATGTCGTCCGAAAACGCTCACACTTTTCGGCATCATGCTCTAGAGACCTGAGGAGGTCACCATGCTGCTTCTCACCCGTCGCCAGACGATCTTCGCCGCCATCGCGGCAAGCGTCGCCGGCCGCACTGCCTTTGCCCAATCGGCGCCCGCAAAGGTTCGCATCGCGCTCGACTGGACGCCCAACACCAACCATATCGGCATCTATGTCGCCAAGGCGAAGGGCTTCTATGCCGATGCCGGGCTCGATGTCGAGATTCTTCCCTTCACCGATACCAGCGCCGGAACGCTGGTGTCGAACGGCGTTGCCGATTTCGGCATCAGCAGCGAGATCGAGACGCTGACGCAGCGCGCTGGCGGCGGTGACGTGAAGATGGTCTACGGCGTCGTCCAGACGGAAACCGCACGCCTGATCTTCAAGGGCGGACGCGACGACATCAAGAGCCCGAAAGACCTCGACGGCAAGACCTATGGCGGCTTTGGTGGCACCTGGGAGAGCGCGCTGATCTCCGCGATGATCCGCAATGACGGCGGCAAAGGCGACGTCAAGACCGTCACCCTCGGCACCTCCGCTTACGAGGCGCTGGACAATGGCTCGATCGATTTCACGCTGGAGATCTACACCTGGGAAGGCATCGCTGCCGAACTGGAAAACCGGAAGATCGGCCGCTTCCACTATTCCGATTATGGCATTCCCGACGAGCAGACGACGGTCATCGTCTCCAGCGACGCCTATCTCTCCGCAAGTCGGGACCACGCCCGCGCCTTCATCCAGGCGACACGAAAGGGTTATGCCTACTCCGTCGACCATCCCGACGAAGCCTGCGACCTGTTGATCTCTGGAAGCAACGGCGCACTGATGAATACGGAACTGGTAAAGGCTTCTCAGAAGGCATTGATCGAGGGCCACTTCCTGAAATCCGAGGCCGGTGTGATCGGTAAGCTCGACCCGGCAAAGGCCGAGGCCCTGGGTGGCTTCCTGATCGAGAATGATATTCTGGTCGATGCGAATGGCGCCGCACTCAAGGAGAAGCCGGACTTTTCCACCTATTATACCAACGAACTTCTCGACTGAGCCCAACGCCTGCCTTGCCCGTCGTGACTTTCCGCTGCAAAGTCCGAGACCCCGGAGCATGATGTCGTCCGAAAACCGCTCACACTTTTCGGCATCATGCTCTGGGCAGGGCGGGGGATAAGATGCGACAACAGGAGAGACTGGCCGGAGCGGACTTTCTGCGCGCGACGGCCTGTCTGCTGGTGCTCGCCCACCACTTCGCGCTGCGGCTGGATATGCGCAGAATCCCCGAGGAACTCGGACCGGCCGCAAATATCCTCCGCTTCGGCAATTTCGGCGTCGCCATCTTCTTCGTGCTCAGCGGCTTTCTTCTTGCCCATCCCTTCTGGCGCGCGCTCGACGCGGCCAGCGACATGCCGAGCCTGCGGCATTACACGATACGCAGGATGGCGCGCATCACTCCGGGCTTCTGGTTCGCCGCCACCGTCGGCTTCGCCCTCAGCCTGACGCTGCTGGCTCTGCCGCTGACGCCTGAGCTTGTGCTCCGCTACGTCTCCGGGCTGCTGTTCATGAGCCAATGGCATTGGCGCACCTTGTTTCCTGTCGAAGCCGACGGGCCGCTCTGGTCCATTCCCTTCGAGGTCACCAGCTATGTGCTCCTGCCGGTCTGCTTTCTCGTGCTGTTTCGTTTGCCTTTCCTGAGGCAGCGCCCGTTGCTTGCCCGCTTCGCCTGGCTTTGCGTCATCACCGGCGTACTCCTCGCCCATGTGCTGATCCTGACCTTCCTTCCGCTCGACGACATCGGACGCGGCTGGCAGTATGGCCTGCAGGGCGGGGCGAAGGAGTGGATGCCGAGATATAACCCGATCGGCTTCTTCGCCGTCTTCGCGCTCGGCGCGCTTGCCGCCGGCGTCGAGGTCATGCTGCCAAGAAGGCGCTCCTCCTGGTTCGATGCCGCAGCGCTCCTCGCCCTCGCCATTGCCGCCTACCGCCTCGTCATATCGCCCGGCGGCTCCGCCGAAGCCTACGGCTGGCTCGAAATCCCCTACGGTTTTCCGGTCTTTCCACTGGCAGTCGCAACGGCGCTCGTCTCGCTCAGCCATTCACAACGCCTAGGCGTGCTGCTTGACAACGCTCCTGTCCGCTACATCGCAAGGATCTCCTTCGGCATCTATATCTGGCAGGAGATCATCCTGATATTGATCCAGAGGCTCGACCCGGGTTCGTTCGGCGTTTCCTCGGAAAATGTCGTCACTGGCTGGCTGCAGTCTTGCGGATTGGCGGCAGGCGATCCATTTCGGAAGCCGGCTGACATCTCGTCAACCCAATCGGGCTACTCCTTTCAAAGTATAAATTTGCCGTAAACGCAACTACAGGCGTTAAGGTTAACGCGGAATACTCCCATTTTTGGCGTCTTTAGGGTTATCAAATTCTTATTTATCCCGATGACAAACGATACGTGACCATGTATTTGTCTCCCTGCTGTTCAGTATCGCATCTAAACTTGTGGACCTTGCGTAATGAATGCTTTTACTTCGAAGACGAATCCACGCTTCGATCCGTCTCAGCGTCAGGACAAAACCAAGACCCTGGTTATAGCGAACTCCAACATTCGCCAGCCGGATAGCTTTTCCCTTATCGAAAGAAAGATGGCTGTGCGGCTGGGCGTGAAGCGGTTGATCGACATCGTCGCCTCAGTCAGCGCCCTCATCGTGCTGGCGCCGCTTTTTCTGGTAATCGCTCTTTTCATCAAACTCGACGATGGCGGTCCGGTGTTTTTCCGCCAGATCCGCTGGGGGCTGAACGGCCGGAAGATCATGGTCTTCAAGTTCCGGTCGATGCGTGCGGAAGCTTGCGATCCGAGCGGCATTCAACAGACCGTCAAGGGCGACAGCCGGGTGACAGGCATCGGCTCGGTGCTCCGCAAGACCAATATCGACGAGCTGCCGCAGCTTTTCAACGTTCTCAGGGGTGAGATGTCGTTGGTCGGCCCGCGCTGCCACGCCATCAATATGCGGGCAGCCGGTCGGCTCTACGAGGAACTGGTGCCGGACTACCACCACCGCCACATCATGCGCCCCGGCATCACCGGCCTTGCGCAGACACGCGGCTGGCGCGGCCCGACGGCGCGGCCGCTGGCAGCCCGCGCTCGCATCGCCTGCGATATCTATTATGTCAGGAATTTCAGCCTGCTGCTCGACCTGAAGATCCTGTTCAAGACGGTCGTCATCGAGCTGCGCGGTGGAACCGGCTTCTGAGACGAAGCCGGCATCACTACCAGAGGTAGGCCGCCCTGCAGCGTCACGCGTCTTATCAGACGCGCAAAGGTCGCATTAGCCCTTTGAATTGTTGCGGCCGCCGCTTAATTTCAACTCGGCCGATAGTGCTGTTTTCCATACATCGACAGATAAAGGCAGAAACAAAAAAGCGGCCATCGCGGCCGCGTTTCATGGATCTTACCGATTGTAATCAATCCTGTTGAACGACGCCGCGCAGGTGCGTCAGTTCCATGATGAAGTGCTCGAGCTTCGACTTGTGCTCGTGCAACTCGGCATGTTCGAGTTCCTTGCGGGCGGCCTCGATGCGGCGCGTCAGTTCGTCCTTGTGGAGTTCCTCGACCGGAACCGCGGATTCGGCCAGCAATGTGCAGCCGGTCGGCAGGATATCGGCAAAACCGCCGAACACGACGTAGTCCTGCTTCTTGCCGGAGGCCGAACGCACGCTCACGACACCCGGTTTGATCGTCGTCATCGTCGGCGCATGGTTTGCCATGACCGTCATCTCGCCTTCAGTCGCGGGGATGACGACCTCGGTCACCATCTCCGACAGCAGCAGACGCTCCGGCGAAACGAGCTCAAAGTTGAAATTGTCAGCCATCAGTGACTTACCTTCTCGGCTATGGCGTTCGCATCTTGCAATTTAGTCCCGCAGAACGGGCAGTGCATTATCGCTTGGTCGAGATAACCGAGGCCTTCCTCGCTCTGGACCAGCCCCACCACCATCATCAGCACGCCATTATCGGCGCGATAGACGGTCGGCGCTGCCGGTTCCGGAAGATCCGCCACGACCCCTTTCAGGGAGTCGCAGCAGAATATCTCGTCTAGCGCATCGCTCATTAAGCAGCTGCGAGCTTCTTGGCCTTTTCGACCGCTTCTTCCATCGAGCCGACCATGTAGAAGGCAGCTTCCGGCAGGTGATCATATTCGCCGTTGACGAGGCCCTTGAAGCCCTTGATCGTGTCTTCGAGAGCAACCAGCTTGCCCGGCGAACCGGTGAAGACTTCGGCGACGAAGAACGGCTGCGACAGGAAACGCTCGATCTTGCGGGCGCGGGCGACAGCAATCTTGTCCTCTTCGGACAATTCGTCCATGCCAAGGATCGCGATGATGTCCTGCAGGGCCTTGTAACGCTGCAGCGTCGACTGGACCTTACGGGCGACGTCGTAATGTTCTTCGCCGACGACCAGCGGGTCGAGCATGCGCGACGTGGAGTCGAGCGGATCGACCGCCGGGTAGATGCCCTTTTCAGCGATCGAGCGCGACAGAACCGTCGTTGCGTCAAGGTGAGCAAACGAGGTTGCCGGCGCCGGGTCGGTCAAGTCGTCGGCCGGAACGTAAATGGCCTGAACCGAGGTGATCGAGCCGGTCGTCGTCGTGGTGATGCGCTCCTGCATCTGGCCCATGTCGGTTGCCAGCGTCGGCTGATAACCGACGGCCGACGGGATACGGCCGAGCAGAGCCGACACTTCGGAACCTGCCTGCGTGAAGCGGAAGATGTTGTCGACGAAGAACAGAACGTCCTGGCCCTGGTCGCGGAAGTGTTCGGCAACCGTCAGGCCGGTCAGGGCGACGCGGGCGCGGGCGCCTGGCGGCTCGTTCATCTGACCGTAAACCAGCGCGGCCTTCGAGCCTTCGCCGCCGCCATGCTTGTTGACGTTCGATTCGATCATTTCGTGGTAGAGGTCGTTGCCTTCGCGGGTGCGTTCACCGACGCCTGCGAAAACCGAATAACCACCATGCGCCTTGGCGACGTTGTTGATCAATTCCATGATCAGAACGGTCTTGCCGACGCCGGCGCCGCCGAAGAGGCCGATCTTGCCGCCGCGTGCATAGGGAGCCAGAAGATCGACGACCTTGATGCCGGTCACCAGAATCTGCGATTCCGTCGACTGTTCGACATAGGACGGCGCCTCCTGGTGGATGGAGCGCTTGTGAGCGGTAACCAGCGGACCGGCTTCGTCGACCGGCTCACCGATGACGTTCATGATGCGGCCGAGCGTCTCGTTGCCGACCGGGACCATGATCGGAGCGCCGGTATCGGCGACTTCCTGACCGCGGACGAGACCTTCGCTCGAGTCCATCGCGATGGTACGGACGACGTTTTCGCCAAGGTGCTGCGCAACTTCGAGAACCAGGCGGTTGCCGTTGTTGCTGGTTTCCAGCGCGTTCAGGATCTTCGGCAGTTCGCCTTCGAAAGCAACGTCGACGACGGCGCCGATAACCTGGGTGACTCTGCCGACAGAGCCGATCTTGGGGGTAGCTGCCTCAGCCATTTTCTGACCCTCTTTTCCTAGCCTCAGAGCGCTTCCGCGCCCGAAATGATTTCAATGAGTTCCTTGGTGATCTGCGCCTGACGCTGGCGGTTGTAGCTCAGCGTCAGCTTGTTGATCATCTCACCGGCATTACGCGTCGCATTGTCCATAGCGCTCATCTTGGCGCCCATCTCGCCTGCGACGTTCTCAAGGAGCGCGCGGAAGATCTGGACCGAGATGTTGCGCGGGATCAGATCTTCGAGGATCGATGCCGGATCCGGCTCGTATTCGTAGACGGCGCCTGCATGTGCGGCATCTTCGGCCTGCACAGCTCCCGTTGAAGCCGGGATGAGCTGCTGCGCCGTCGGAATCTGACTGATCACCGACTTGAATTCGGAATAGAACAGCGTGCAGACGTCGAACTCGCCGGCAGCATACATCTCGATGATACGCTTGCCGATCTGATCCGCATTCTCGAAGCCGACCCGCTTGACGTCGCGCAATTCCTTGCGCTCGATGATCAGAGAGGCGAATTCGCGGCGAAGGATATCGTGACCCTTCTTGCCGACGGTGAAGATCTTCACCGTCTTGCCTTCGGCAAGCAGCTTGCGGACCTGTTCGCGTGCAAAGCGTGCGATCTGCGAGTTGAAACCGCCGCAAAGACCGCGTTCGGCCGTGCAGACCACCAGCAGATGGACCTTGTCCTGGCCAGTGCCGGTCATCAGCGTCGGTGCGCCGTCGGCATCGGTGACGGCCTTGGCGATGTTCGCCAAAACCACACCCATGCGCTGCGAATAAGGCCGGGCGGCCTCGGCCGCCTCCTGCGCACGCCGAAGCTTCGCCGCGGCGACCATTTTCATCGCCTTGGTGATCTTCTGCGTCGCCTTGACGGAGGCGATCCGGTTTTTCAGATCCTTAAGTGAAGGCATCCGTGATCCGTCCTAACTTAGGGCCTGATTACGAGAAAGACTTTGCGAAGCTATCCAGAGCAGCATTGAGCTTGCCCTTGGTATCGTCGCTGATTGCCTTTTCCGTGCGGATCGCGTCGAGGATGGCGGAGCCTTCCGAACGCAGATATGAGAGGAAGCCCTGCTCGAACTTGCCGACCGAAGCGACCGGCAGCTTATCGAGATAGCCGTTGACGCCAGCAAAGATCACGGCGACCTGCTCTTCCGTCTTCAGCGGCGAGAACTGCGGCTGCTTCAGGAGTTCGGTCAGGCGTGCACCGCGGTTCAGCAGGCGCTGCGTCGCAGCGTCGAGGTCCGAACCGAACTGGGCGAAGGCGGCCATTTCGCGATACTGGGCGAGTTCGCCCTTGATCGAGCCGGCAACCTGCTTCATCGCCTTGATCTGCGCCGACGAACCGACGCGGGAAACCGACAGACCGACGTTCACAGCCGGGCGGATACCCTGGTAGAACAGGTCGGTTTCAAGGAAGATCTGGCCGTCGGTGATCGAGATCACGTTGGTCGGAATGAAGGCCGACACGTCGTTGCCCTGCGTTTCGATGACCGGCAGAGCGGTGAGCGAACCGGCGCCCTTGTCGTCGTTCATCTTCGCAGCGCGCTCGAGCAGGCGCGAGTGCAGATAGAAAACGTCGCCCGGATAGGCTTCGCGGCCCGGCGGGCGGCGCAGCAGCAGCGACATCTGGCGGTAGGACACGGCCTGCTTGGACAGGTCGTCGTAGCCGATCAGCGCATGCATGCCGTTGTCACGGAAATATTCGCCCATGGCGCAGCCGGCAAACGGCGCCAGAAACTGCATCGGCGCCGGATCGGAAGCGGTGGCGGCAACGATGATCGAATACTTCAGTGCGCCGCGCTCTTCGAGCACCTTGACGAACTGGGCGACGGTCGAACGCTTCTGGCCGACGGCGACGTAGACGCAGTAAAGCTTTTCGCCTTCCGGACCGTTGTCGTGAATGGCCTTCTGGTTGAGGAAGGCATCGAGAAGGATCGCAGTCTTGCCGGTCTGGCGGTCGCCGATGACCAGCTCGCGCTGGCCGCGGCCGACCGGGATCAGCGCGTCGATGGCCTTGAGGCCGGTCGACATCGGCTCATGAACCGACTTGCGCGGAATGATGCCGGGAGCCTTGACGTCGACGCGCGAACGGCGCGTCGCGTTGATCGGGCCCTTGCCGTCGATCGGATTGCCGAGCGCGTCGACGACGCGGCCGAGCAGTTCCGGACCAACTGGAACGTCAACGATGGCGCCGGTCCGCTTGACGGTGTCGCCTTCCTTGATGTCACGGTCGGAGCCGAAGATGACGACGCCGACATTGTCGGATTCGAGGTTCAGGGCCATGCCGCGGATGCCGCCCGGGAACTCGACCATTTCACCGGCCTGGACATTGTCCAGACCGTAGACACGAGCGATACCGTCACCGACGGAGAGAACCTGGCCGACTTCCGAGACTTCTGCCTCTTTGCCGAAATTTTTAATCTGGTCTTTGAGAATTGCGGAAATTTCCGCGGCGCGGATATCCATCAGCCAACCTCTTTCAATGCGAGCTTAAGGGTAGAGAGTTTGGTACGAAGAGACGTATCAATCTGACGGGACCCGACCTTCACGATCAGACCACCAAGAATTGACGGATCAACCGTGACGGCAATCGTCACGTCTTTGCCGGTAACGCTCTTGAGTGCCACCTTCAATTCGGTTTCCTGCGCTTGCGAAAGCGCATGCGCCGAGGTGACCTCGGCGGAGATTTCACCGCGATGGTTCGCGGCGATGATGCGGAAGGCCTTGATCATGCCCGGCAGGGCGAACAGGCGGCGGTTGCGCGCCACGACCTTCAGAAAATTGGCGAAGAAACCGCTGATACCGGCCTTCTCGCTGATGGCGACGATCGCCTTCAGCTGGTCTTCAGCGGAAAAAACCGGGCTTGCGACGAAGCGCTTCAGATCGGCGCTCTCATCCAGCATAGCCTGGAAATGATCAAGATCGGCGGTGACGCTGTCGACGGCGCCCTGCTCGAGCGCCAGTTCGAAAAGCGACGAGGCATAGCGTTCGGCAACACCAGAAGTAAGCTGGGACGTGTCTGCCACTGGCACAAATTTCCCTGATTTCAACCCAAAATCCGGCTCTCGGCGGGCGCCGAACCTATGATCTTGAATTCGTTTTGATTTCCCCCAGAAATCACAAGAGAAGCCTCTTGCTTCTTCCGAAATTCGGGGTCCGTCTAACATAGGATGTTCGGACTCGCAACACGCGTAATGCCCGAATACGCCTTTCGCATGAATTTCTGTCTGCAAAATCGCGCAATGGCCTGAAAGCAGGCCGAAGAAGCCGTCTGCCGGCAGTAAGAGTCACGTCTGGGTGAAGCCGAAAACGTAGAGCAGCGGTAGCGCGGCCAAAGCGATCTGCACAACCAGGAGTAAATAGTTGACGAGATTACTCCCCTTATCGGACAGAATCGAGATGACACGGGCAAAGGCCGCCATCGCGAAGGAGGCGCCGAGCGCCATGTAGATCCAGTCCTGGGCGAGCATGATCGCCGACAGCCCGAAACCGAGATAGAAACCGCCCATCGAGCGTCCCTCGCCGAAGCCTTCCGGCCGCCCCTCCTGCGCCTGCAGACCGAGAAGACGGAAAGCATGGCCCGGCGCGAACATCATGATGAAGCCGGCAAGCGCCGTGAAAGCCGCGGAGCAAAAGGCAAGCTGCTCACCAAGCTCGGTCGGAAAGTAAAACTCCATGCATCAGCCCCAAATCACCCGGATGAATCAGTGTTTTATGGCATGGGCCGAAAAAGGAGGAAATGGCGACTTCATTTGATTTAGAGAAAACTCTGCGGATCGATATCCAGCTGCACCTGCACCGATCCACGCTCTTTGGGCGATTGTGAGAGCATCGCCCGCAGAAAGCCCTGCATGTCCGAGTTCCGCCGGCCGTGGACCAAAAGACGGAAGCGGTGGCGGCCGCGCACCAGCGCGAGCGGCGCTTCGGCCGGACCGAGCACCGAGATGCCTGACACCTGCGGTGCGGAGTTGCGCATGCCGCGCGCATGGTTTTCGGCGTCGTGGCGGGTTTCGGCCGAAACGATGATCGACGCCAGCCTGCCGAAGGGCGGCAATATGGCGCGTTCGCGTTCGGTGATCTCGCGCTCGTAGAAGGCGTCGGAATCGCCGGAGACAATTGCCTGCATGACAGGATGCTGCGGCTGATAGGTCTGCAGCAACCCATGGCTCTTGAGGCCGGTGCGCCCGGCCCGGCCCGTCACCTGCGACAAGAGCTGGAAGGTGCGTTCGGCCGCGCGCGGGTCGCCATTGGCAAGGCCGAGATCGGCATCGACGATGCCGACCAGCGTCATCAGCGGAAAATTGTGCCCCTTTGCCACAAGCTGGGTGCCGATAACGATATCGGCCTCGCCCTTGGCGATCGCTTCCAGCTCCAGCCGCAGCCGCTTCACCCCACCCATGATATCCGAGGAGAGAACGATCGTCCGCGCCTCCGGAAAATGCCGTTCCACCTCCTCGGCGATGCGCTCGACGCCTGGCCCGCAGGCGACGAGATGGTCGAGCGTGCCGCATTCCGGGCAGGCCTCGGGCGTGCGCTCGGCATGGCCGCATTGATGGCATTGCAGCTGCTTGCGGAAACGATGCTCCACCAGCCAGCTCGAACATTGCGGGCATTGGAACCGATGGCCGCAGACCCGGCAGAGCGTCAGCGGCGCATAACCGCGCCGGTTAAGAAACAGCAGCGCCTGTTCGCGCTTGTCCACCGTCTTGCCGATCGCCCGGATCAGCACAGGCGACAGGAAGCCGCCCCGCTCCGGCGCGTGCCTGCGCATATCGACCAGATGCAGGTCCGGCATCGCCGCATCGCCGAAACGCGTCGGCAGGTGGACGGTGCTGTAGCGTCCGCTCTGCCCGTTGACCTGGCTTTCGACCGACGGCGTCGCCGACACCAGAATGACGGGAAAATCACCGATGCGGCCGCGCACGACGGCCATGTCGCGAGCATTGTAGAAGACGCGATCCTCCTGCTTGTAAGCGGGATCGTGTTCCTCGTCGACGATGATCAGGCCGAGATCCTCGAAGGGCAGGAAGAGCGCCGAGCGAGCGCCGGCCACCACCCGCACTTCGCCGGTCACCGCCTGGCGCCAGACCTTTTCACGCATGCGCGGCGCAAGATCGGAATGCCATTCGGCAGGCTTTGCCCCGAAGCGGTCCTGGAAGCGCTCCATGAAACTGGCCGTCAACGCGATCTCCGGCAGCAGGATCAGCACCTGCTTACCGCGTTTCAGCGTCTCGGCAATCGCCTCGAAATAGACCTCGGTCTTGCCGGAGCCGGTTACCCCGTCGATCAGCGACACCGAAAATTCGCCCTTGCGGACATCGGCAACGATCTCTTCTGCCGCCTGCTTCTGCGGCCCTTCGAGACGTGCGGCGGCGAAATCCGGATCCGGCATCGCAACGACCGGCGGCGGCGGCAGGAATATCGCCTCAAAAATGCCGAGCGTGATTAGCCCGTCGACGACACTCGTCGAGACACCCGCCGCATGCGCAAGGCCGCTGCGTGTCCAGGAAGAGCCGTCGGAGGCGGTATCGAGCACCCGGGCGCGCGCCGGCGTCATCCGCTCCGGTTCGCCGCCGACGAGCTTCAGCCCCTCCACCATCGGTTCCGGCTCGAAGGCGTTCGGCGCCCGCAGCGCCATACGGGCGACGAGGCCGGGCGGCGAGAGCGTATAGGTCGCCACCCAATCGATGAAATCCCGCATCTCCCTGGCAAGCGGCGGGCAATCGAAGACATGGCTGATCGGCCGAAGCTTCTTCGGATCGACGCCGTCCTCGCCGCCGTCCCAGACGACGCCGATCACCTGCCGCGGCCCGAGCGGCACCTGCACGACCGAGCCGGGCTCGACCGCCATGCCATCCGGCACCGAATAGGAATAGGGTTTCGGCGCCGGCATCGGCACCAGCACGGGAACCGTTCGGTTCGCGGGCGGTGCCTCGAAAAGCGCGCCAAAGAGATCGGACGAATCTGTGCTCATCGCGGGAGACCATGCCCGCAAATCGATGGAATTGGAACCGCAAAGACGGAGCGACGCGTTCCGGGTCGTCGCGACGATTTAAACAGTGAAGCTCAGAAGTTGCGCTTCACCTGGCAAGGCGGTCGCCACTGCCGGAAGTGGCTTCATTTGTCTCGGCATTGCGCTGCCGCAGGCGCAGGATCGCCGACGCCTCGCGAGGATTGGGCGGCAGGACAGCGTTCTTCAACGCGATCGAATAGACGTGTTTCGGATGTTCGAGCACGTCCCTGGCATCGCCGCTCTCCACCACCACACCCTTGCGCATGATCACCACGCGGTCGGAAATATAATAGGCGGTCGCAAGATCATGGGTGATGTAGACGATCGAGACGTTGAGCGCATCACGCAGATCGCGGAAGAGATTGACGATCGACATACGAAGCGATGCGTCGACCATCGAGACCGGCTCGTCCGCCACGATCAGCTTCGGCTCGGGTATCAGCGCACGGGCGACGGCGATGCGCTGCAATTGGCCGCCTGAAAGCTCATGCGAGAAGCGGCCTTTTATCTCCGCCATCGACAGGCCGACGCGTTGGAGGGCAACGTCGGCAATCGCCTCTTTGTCGGCGCGGCTCTTTGCTCCCTTGAAGCGATGGGCGGTGGCCAGCAGATACTCGTCGATCCGCGTCAGCGGATTGAAAGCTTCGAACGGATTTTGAAAGACCGGCTGGACCTTGGCCATGAAAGCCTCGCGATCCCTGCGGGACCGCACCGCCTTCACATCCGTACCGTCGAAATGAATACTGCCCCGATCGGCCTTTTCGCTGCCGAGGATCATTTTCGCCAGCGTCGATTTTCCGGAGCCGGATTCGCCGACGATCGTGAATATCTCGGGCTTGTCGGCGGCAAGTGCAAAGCTGACATCGTCGACCGCCTTCATCTTTTCGCGCGAAAAGAACCCGCCGATCGGAAAGAGCTTGGTCACATGGTCGAGTTCGAGAAGGAAATTGCCGCTCATTGGATCTGGTACTCCCCGGCACGGAAGCATGCGACCCGCCCTCCCGTCGCGCTCGGCAGCATGGCCGGCACTTCACGTGCGCATTTGTCGATCGCGATCGGACAGCGCGGATGGAAACGGCATCCTGAAGGCGGATCCGAAAGTGCCGGCGGCTTGCCCCTGAGGCTCTTTCGCGTCGAGACGTCGCCAATGCGCGGCAGGCTGCCGATCAGGTGGACGGTGTAGGGATGCTGGGGATTGTCGAAGATCGCCTGCGTCGGCCCCTCCTCCGCCAGCCGTCCCGCATACATGATGGCCAGCCGATCGGTGATGGCGGCATGCACCGACATGTCGTGGGTCACGAAGATGACCGAGGACTGCATGCGGGCCTGCACTTCCTTGATCAGCGCCAGGACGTCCTGCTGCACGAGCACGTCGAGCGCCGTCGTCGGCTCGTCGGCGATGATGAATTCCGGCTCGCAGACAGTGGCGAGAGCAATCGTCAGACGCTGGCGCATGCCGCCCGAAAGCTGATGCGGAAAGGCCTCGAGCACATGCGGATCGAGATGCAGCCTGGCAAGATGCGCCTCGACGCGCGCCCGGAAGGCGGCGGGATCGAGGTTCATATGGCGGGAGGCGAAATCGGTGAAGGCGTGTTTGACCCTTCTGACCGGGTTCAGCACGTTCATCGAACCCTGCATGATGTAGGAGAGGTGACGCCAGCGTGCCGCCTTCATCTTCGCCGGTTCGCCGTAGACATCGATCGGCCCGTCGGCAAAATTGAATTTCACCGTTCCGCCGACGACGCGCATCGGCGGGCGGATGGCGCCGGCAAGCGTCTTGATCAGCGATGTCTTGCCGCTCGAGGATTCGCCGGCAATGCCGTAGATCTCGTTCTTGCGGATGGTCAGGCTGATATCGTCGACTGCGCGGATTTCCCGCCGCACACCGAAATAGTCGTTGACGTAGTAGCATTTCAGCCCGTCGATCGTCAGTGCGTCCATGGTGTTTTCGGCAAGGGTCAAAGGCTGCGTCCTCATCAGGTTCTGCATCTCCTCAAGCTCCCATGCGGGCGAGCCGCGAGCGCGGGTCGATATATTCGTTCACCGACATGGCGAGCATGAACAGACCAAGGAACAGGATGACGACGAAGAGCATCGGAAAGGCGACCCACCACCATATGCCCGATACCATCGCGGAATGCGCATTGGCCCAGTAGATCATGCCGCCGATCGTCGGCCGGTTGATGTCGGAAAATCCGAGCACCGAGAGCGTCACTTCGAGACCGATCGCCCAGATCATGTTGTTCATCGTCGTGAAGAAGACGATCGGCATGACATAGGGCAGGTGTTCGCGGATGAGGATCTGCGGTGTGCGCATGCCCGAGAAGACCGCGTGCCGGGTGAATTCCCGCTGACGGAGAGACAGGGCGACGGACCGGATCAGCCGGCTGTCATGTGTCCATCCGAGCAGCGCTGCGGTGATCGCCAGCATGAACCACGTCATCTGGTCGCGGAGCACGAAGACCAGAAGCAGCAGGATCGGAATGTTCGGCAGTGCGCCGAGCGTATCGTTGACCGCCATGATGATCTGGTCGGTTCGGCCGCCGATATAGCCGGAGATCAGCCCGACGGCGATGGCGATGATGCGGCTGACGAAGGCGACGATGATACCGAAGAACAGCGTATTTCGCATCGAGGCGGCGATCTGCCAGAAAACCTCCTGGCCGCGCGAGGTGGTGCCGAGCCAGAATTCGGCCGAAGGCGGCATGTCGGGCGCAACGACATAGATGGCATTCTCGTCATAGGGCGAGAAGAACGACGCCACGATCAGCGCCAGGATGATAGAAATCAGGATGGTTCCGAGCAGGAACTCCTTGTTGTAGCGCAGCAGGTCTCTGAGGACTTTGAACATCGCGGATTACCCCAGTTTCACGCGTGGATCGATCAGCGGATAGATGATGTCGATCACGAAGACCGCGGCGGCAACCGCGATGATGGCGATGGTGGTGACACCGAGCACGAGGCTGTAATCGCCGGAATAGATGCCGGAGATCAGAAGCTTGCCGATCCCGGGATAATTGAAGACGAACTCGACGATGACGGCGCCGCCGAAGACATTGCCGAGACTGAGCGCCAGGCCGGTGACCTGCGGCAGCATGGCGTTGCGCGCCACATATTGCGAAAAGATGCTGCGCGAGCGCACGCCGCCAAGTTCGGCATAGACGACGTGGTCGTCGGTGACGATGTTGGAAACCAGCGAGCGCATCGAGATGAACCAGCCGCCGATGCCGACGAGCACGAGGGTCAGGGCCGGCAGGATGCCGTGTTCGATCACCGAGCTGATGAAGGCCCAGTTGAAGGCCGGCGCGAGATTGACCTGCGCGCCGTCGCTGATCGGCAGGATCGGCCAGATGAAACCGAAGAGGATCACCAGGCTGAGACCGATGATGTAGGTCGGGATCGGCTGCAGCGCCATGATGACGATGCCGGCGACCTTCAGCAGCTTGCTGCTGCGGAAATAGCCGGCAAGCGCGCCGAGAAAATTGCCGATGATCCAGGAAATGATCGTTGCGAGCGTCAGAAGCCCGACGGTCCAGGGCAGTGCCCGGCCGATAACGGTCATGACAGGGGTCGGGAAAGACGAAAGCGACGGGCCGAAATCGCCGGTCAGGACACGGCCCCAGAAGGTGAAATACTGCTCCAGCAGCGGGCCGCCGGTGCCGTAGAGCTCGCGCAGCGATTCGCGGAGGATTTCGACGGCCTGCGGATCGGTGGAACCGAAGCTCGTCAACAGCGATACGGTCTGCTCGATCGGATCGACCGGCGAAAAATGCGCGATCAGGAAGGCCAGCGTGATGCCGGTGAAGACCACGAAGAGAAATTGCAGAAAGCGTTTTGCCGCATAGATCAGAAAGCCGTTCATGACATCGACCCTTCAATAGCAGAACGGAAACAGCCGGCGGCCGGCTGTTTCCTTTGTTGTGCCTCGATCAAGGCTTCGGCGCATCCGGATTGGCCTTCAGCCCGACCACCATGTAGCGAATGTTCGACCAGTTCGGACCCGAGGCCGAATAGGGATTGTCAGCGCTCGGATAGTTGGTCCAATAGGTCGTATCGAGCGGTGCGAACTTGTTGTAGGCCATCAGCGGGATCATCGGCATTTCCTCGACGGCAAGCTTCAGGAAGTCCTGGCCGAGCTTGGCGACATCGGGCGAATCGAAGGCGATCGACCGATTGCGCTCGATCAGCTGGTCGAGACGCGGATCCTGCCAGCGCTGCAGATTGCGCGGCGGCTGGATCTGCCCGACCGGCTTGATGAACTCCGAATGATAGCTGTCGAGGAAGAAGGAGAGGTCGGGATGACCGCCCCAGGTCTCGATGCTCCAGTAGATCGCCGTCTCGAAATCGCCGGTGCTGAGGCGCTGGCCATTGGTCGGGCCGGCGACATCGACCTTGGTCGCGATGCCGGCCTGCGACCATTGCTGGGCGATCACCGTGCCGGCGCGGGCAAGCGTCGGGATGGCATCGCCTTCCACCTGCAGGCGGATCGTAAAGGGCGTGCCGTCAGGCTTCACCCACTGGCGGCCGCTTTTCTTGAAACCAGCCTTCTGCAGCAGCTCGGTTGCAGCCTGAACGTCCTTCTTCCACCAGCCGAAGCCGAATGTACGCTGCAGCTTGGCCGGATCGGTCGGGATCTGATCGGCCCATTGGCTGCGCACCATATTGGCGATCTGCGCCGAGATGTTGGGATCGTAGGGCTTGATCTTGCGGGATCCGGTGTCGAGCTCGAAATTCGTCAGCCAGTCCTGCATCGGTGCGTAATAGTCGTCCGGGGCAGAACCCGTCGGCGGCGTGGCAAGGGCGGCGATATTGGCCGCGCCGCGGTAGGAGCCGAGCGCCACTTCGCGGATATCGATCAGTAGAGCGAGAGCCCAGCGCACGTCTTTATTGTCGAAGGGCGCCTTCTTCGTATTGAAGAGAACGGAAGGCAGCGTCGGGTCCGGATGTGCGAAAGGAAAGCCCTTCAGCCAGGAGGCCGTGCTCTTGCTGTCGCGCATGATCGAGAACATGCCCTCGGGCGCCATGTCGTTGATGACGTCGAGATTGTGGTTGCGCTGTTCGATGACGCGCGCTTCCGGATTGCCGGCGGCCCGATAGACGACGTATTTGACCTCAGGCGGTTG
The DNA here is from genome assembly GCF_057653695.1 of Rhizobium sp. SRDI943. Classification (NCBI taxonomy): domain Bacteria; kingdom Pseudomonadati; phylum Pseudomonadota; class Alphaproteobacteria; order Hyphomicrobiales; family Rhizobiaceae; genus Rhizobium; species Rhizobium sp. SRDI943. The sequence continues at coordinate 4,059,395 of NZ_CM172787.1, forward strand.
TGCCGCAGCCAGGCCGATCGACGTGCGCTGCCAGTCATCACGCAGCTTCCAGATCGTCCAGTTGCCGCCCTTGTCATAGCTCTGCAGCTGGTAGGGCCCGAGCGAAACCGGCGGATTATTATTGAAGGACAGCGGATCGGCGGCCTTCTCGAAGACGTGCTTCGGCATGATCCAGGCGGCATTCCAACGCACCGTGAACAGCGTGTGGAAGCGCGAGTTCGGCTTCTTCAGATGAAAGACGACGGTCTGCGGATCAGGATTTTCGATACTCGCGACATTGACGGTGAAGGGCGCGCTCCAGGCCATGCCGGGATGGTCGATCTGCGTCTGCACGGTATAGACCACGTCGTCGCTGGTAAATTCGACACCGTCGCTCCAGAAGATCCCCTTGCGCAGCTTTACCGTCATCTCGGTGAAATCGGCGTTGTAGCTCGGCGGTTCGCTGGCAAGCGCATTCTGCCAGGCATCCTTGCCGCCCTCGGGATTGATGAACCACAGCGTATCGGTGGTCAGCTGCTGCAGGCCGTTGAGGTTTGCCGCCGCCCCGCCGCCCGGAGCCCAGACGTTGAACCAGTCGGCATTCTGCTGCGGCGTGCCCTGGATGATCAGCGTTTCGTTGCGCGGTATGCCGGCAATGAAATCCTGCGCAAATGCCGGAAGGGCCATGAGCGACAATAAGGCAAAGGCTGCATATTTACGGAACTTCATCGGATGTTCCTCCTCCTCAACTCGCCGCGGCGAGCGCTTCCCGTAATCAATTGACGATGGCGTCCAGCAAACCCCTGCCTGCGCGTGCCGTAGGGCACATGCACTCCTCGGCGGCGGGTGAACTCACGCCGTAGTTATCGACAATTTTTTGAGAAACGGCAACTAATAATTTTGCTGGTCATAAAAAATAGCGCATTTTCAGGCATTTTTGGCGCAGGGCAGCGATGTGCTTTTTTATATTATTGACAAAGTTAGCGTTTGGCTTAGCTTTTGCGGCGAGCGCGGCGCCCTCCCAAGAGGCCGCACTTCATCACCAGACAGGTCGGCTGCTTTCGGGAGGAGGCTTTGGCATGACCGTTCAAGAGGACACCAGAATGAGCAGCCCCTATGACGTGACAATCTCCGTTCACGCCAACCGGCCAACCGGCAAATACCAACCTTTGTGGAACTGGTTCGGCTACGACGAGCCGAACTACACCTACTCCCCGCACGGCAGGAAGCTGCTGAAGGAACTCACCGAGCTGAGCCCGGAGCCGCCCCGCATCCGTGCGCACAATCTTCTGACCAGCGGCGACGGCCTGCCTGCCCTCAAATGGGGTTCGACCAATGCCTATACCGAGGATGCGAACGGCAATCCGGTCTATGATTGGACGATCATCGACAAGATCTTCGACACCTATGTCGAAGCCGGCAACATTCCGCTCATCCAGATCGGCTTCACGCCGGAGACGCTCTCCGATTTCGACGGCCCTTATCGCCACCAATGGGAGCCGGCCGACAAATACGCGACGATCACCACCGGCTGGACGGCCCCGCCGACGGACCTGAAGAAATGGGGCGACCTGATCGAAGCATGGGCACGGCATCTTGCCGAGAGATATGGCGAGGACGTCGTTTCAAGCTGGCCGTGGGAAGTGTGGAACGAGCCGGACGGCCACTACTGGACCGGCACCATCCCGCAATTCTGCGAAATGTATGATGTCAGCGCCAAGGCCCTGAAGCGTGCCTTGCCCAATGCCCGCGTCGGCGGCCCGCACACCTGCGGCGCCTTTGCCAATGAAAAGGCCCAGACCTTCCTGCGCGCCTTCCTCAGGCACGTGGTCGAGAACAAGTCGCCGATCGATTTCCTCGCCTTCCACGCCAAGGGCAATCCTGTGATCTACGAGGGTCACGTGCGGATGGGCCTGCACAAGCAGCTCCGCGACATCGAGACGAACCTTGCCATCATCAATGAGTTTCCGGAACTCCGGCACCTGCCTGTGGTGATCGGCGAATCCGATCCGGAAGGCTGTGCGGCCTGCTCCGCACGCGTCCATCCCCAGAACGGCTATCGCAACGGTCCGCTTTACGGCGTCTATGTGGTCGAGAGTATGATCCGCACTTACGAGCTTGCAAGACGCGCCAACATCCACATCGAAGGCGCGGTGACCTGGGCCTTCCTCTTCGACGACCAGCCCTATTTCGACGGTTTCCGCGATCTTGCCACCAACGGCGTCGATAAGGCTGTTCTCAACGGCTTCCGCATGCTCGGCAAACTCGGCGGCGAATGGCTGGAATCGGAAAGCGATTATCGCCGCGACATCGAAGATGTCATGAGCCATGGCGTTCGCGGCAAGCCCGATGTCAACGTCGTGGCAACCCGCGACGACAAGGGCGTTTCCATTCTCGTCTGGCACTACCACGACGATGATGAAGCCGGGCCGTCCGCCAATATCACGGTCAATCTCGACGGCTGGGACGGCAAGTTCGCCTCGCTCAAGCATTTCAGGATGGACGAGGAGCATTCCAACGCTTTCGGGGTCTGGAAGGCGATGGGCAAGCCGCAGAATCCGGCCGGCGAAGACTATGCCAGGCTGGAAGCCTCGGGAAAACTCGCCGAGATCGATGGTCAGGCGTCGGTCAAGGTCGACGACGGCAAGATCGGGCTCAAGGTCTCCCTACCGCGTCAAGGCGTGTCTCTCCTGCGTCTCGATTGGTGAGCCGGAAGGCGAAGGGAGCGTAATCGAAAGATTGCGCTCCCTTTAAACGGCCCGGTCAATTCTCGCTGACATAGGCAAGATAACGTTTCTTGCTCGGCTGTAGATGGTCGACGCAGAGCTGGGCGAGAACCCAGTTATCCCCGCCACGCAGCATCTCGATCATCAGCCGGTGATGCTCATGCGAGATGCGTAGCGATTCCTTGCTCGACATTGAATTGGCACGCACCGGCAGGCTGAGCCGCATATAGAGCTCGATCGATTGCACGAGATGCGCATTGCCGCAGGCGCCGAAGAGCGTCAGGTGGAACTTGTCATTGGCCTCGTGCACACCCCTGAGATAGCCGGATTCGATGTGGCGGCCATGCTCCTCATGCAGCGCCAGCAGTTCCTCAATCAATGCCTCGGGCGCCGGCAGCTTTATCCACAGCGCCGCCTGCCGTTGCAGCAATTCCCGCACGTCGTAGATTTCCTGGACCTGGCGAGCCGTCAACGAACGCACCGTTGCCCCCTTGTTGCGCTCCCGAACCACGATGCCCATCGTCTCGAGCTGCACGATCGCCTGCCGGGCGAAATGGCGCGTGACGTGAAAGCGGGCAAGAAGCGTGTCTTCGGTCAGGCGGGTTCCGGGCGCAAGCCGCCCGAAAATGATGTCTTCCTCCAGCGCGCGGGCAATACTTAAATCATCATGCTCGATGCCGTCTTCGCGGCTTTCGTTGAGCGTCTGCAAATGTCATCTCCTCTGAAGCATAACCCCGAAAATCGAAGTCGATTTTCGGAAAAGGATTATGCGCCAATTTAATGTGATAGAGCGTCCTTAGCGCGTCCTGTCCGACGCGCGGCGCTCTAACGGCGAGCCATGTTACAGTGGATTGCGTTCTGGGTCGAACCGGCTCAGGCGATAGATATCCTCGACAAGAGCAAGCGTCTTGATGTTATCGTCCGGCGATGTCTCCATCGCCACCTTTCCATCGAGGCTGTCGAGGAAATGCGCAATGGTCGCGTCATAGGCGCCCTGGTAGGTCTCGTCAGGATCGAAGCTCTCCCGGCGCTGCTTCGCACCCTCGGCCGAGAGCAGATTGCCGTTCAGTTCGAGCGTGCCGAGCGCCCCGAAGATGCGTAGGTGATCACGCGGCGCTGGCGCCGCGCCATGCACGGCGAGATTGGCGTTGATGGTGACGAGAACGCCGTCGCTCGTCCGGCGCAGGACGACGCTTGCGACATCCTCCGCGACGATATCGCGATTGCTCCTCTCAAGCCGTGCACTGACCACCTCCAACTCGCCCAGAAGATATCTCAGCGCATCGAGATGATGGATCATGACCTCCATGACCAGCAATCGCTGCTGGGTCCGGAAGAACGGCTGGCGCACCAGCGCCGGCCTCTTTCCCTCCGCATCCGCGATCATGCCGCTGGACAGGAATTCGAACTGCACCTGCCGGATCTCGCCGGCAAGCTCCTCGTCAATCCACGCCTTCAGCCGCCGATAATAGGCGCGGAACCGCCAGTTCTCGTGGATCATCAGCCTGCCCCTGCCGGAAAGGCCTTCCAGCAGGTCGACCGCCTCGCCGTAAGAGGGCGCGAGCGGCTTCTGGCAGATGATGTCGAGGCCCTTTGCTGCCGCCAGCCGAACCAGTTCGACATGGAACTCCCGCGGCGCGCAGATATCAACGGCATCGAGCTGCTCGGCATCCAGCATCGCCTGCGCGCTCGCATAGCTGCGCGCGATATCGAAGGCGGCAAGCCGGGCTTCGACGGCGCTCAGCGACGGGTCGGCGATCGCCACGACCTCGGCTCTTTTCGACTGCCGCATCCATGCAGGCAGATGGTAGGCACTGACCCAGCCGGCACCGATAATACCGATACGCCGTCGTTCCGTTCCCATCATCGCGCTTCCTCTGCATTCAATCTTATTTTATCAATAATCTATCCTGCTTCCTCACAAAAGCCAATCATCTGATTGCTGAACGAAAGCGGGAATTGCGGAGATTCCTATTGTATTTTATGGTGATCGCCGAAGAAATCCAAAAATACGATACAGTGACACCATCTTATTTATTGACAATCTTCCGTATCCCTTTACCCTGACGCCACGGCCATGGATCAATTTGGCGAGGGAGGAACAGCTTTGTCGAACGGTCTTCGCCGCAAGCTGACGAGTTATGGCGATCAGGGATTCTCCCTTTTCCTGCGCAAAGCATTCATCAAGGCCATGGGTTATTCGGATGATGCGCTCGACCGTCCGATCGTCGGCATCGCCAACACCTACAGTGATTTCAACCCCTGTCACGGCAATGTGCCGCAACTCATCGAGGCAACCAAGCGCGGCGTAATGCTGACGGGTGCGATGCCCATGGTGTTTCCGACGATCTCGATCCATGAGAGCTTTGCCTCGCCGACCTCGATGTATCTGCGCAATCTGATGGCGATGGAAACGGAAGAGATGATCCGCGCCCAGCCGATGGATGCCGTCGTCCTGATCGGCGGCTGCGACAAGACCCTGCCGGCCCAGATCATGGCCGCCGCAAGCAGCGAGATACCGGCGATCTTCCTGCCGACCGGCCCGATGGCCGTCGGCCACCACAAGGGCGAACGGCTTGGCGCCTGTACGGATTGTCGCCGTTTCTGGGGGCGCTTCCGCGCCGGAGAGATCGACGAGGCCGAGATCGCCGAGGTCAACAACAAGCTGGCCAGCTCGATCGGCACCTGCACGGTGATGGGCACGGCGAGCACCATGGCGAACCTGACCGAAGTCATGGGTCTCTGCCTTCCCCGCGCCGGTTCGGCGCCCGCCGTCGAATCCGAACGGGTTCGCCTTGCCGAGGAGACGGGCCGTGTCGCTGCGCGTCTCGCCATGGATGAGGCCGCGCCGATGGTGCGCGATATCCTGACGCCGCAGGCAGTCCGCAACGGCCTCGTCGCGCTTCAGGCGATGGGCGGCTCGACCAATGCCGTCGTCCACCTTGCCGCAATCACCGGCCGCCTCGGCCTGCGCCTCGACATGGCCGAGCTCGACCGGCTGGGCCGGAGCATTCCCCTGCTCGTCGACCTGCAGCCCTCCGGCCAGCATTATATGGAGCAGTTCCACGAGGCTGGCGGCGTCCCGGCTCTGTTGAAGGCGGTGCGCCATGAAATCGACGGCAGCGCCCCGACGGTCTACGGCAAAACGATCGGCGAAATCATCGACGCTGTCGTCGACGAGCCGGGCCAGACCATCATCCGCACCGTCGAGAAACCGTTGAAGCCGATCGGAACGATCGCCGTCCTGCACGGCAATCTTGCGCCGCGTGGCGCCGTCATCAAACAATCCGCAGCCTCCAAGGATCTGCTCCAGCATATCGGCCGCGCCGTGGTCTTCGATTCCGTCGAGGATATGACGCTGCGCATCGACAGCGACGATCTCGACGTCCATGCCGATGACATCCTGGTTTTGCGCAATGCCGGGCCAAAAGGTGCGCCCGGCATGCCGGAAGCCGGCTATCTACCCATCCCGCGCAAGCTCGCGCGGCAGGGCGTGAAGGACATGGTGCGGATTTCCGATGCCCGCATGAGCGGCACGGCCTTCGGCACGATCATCCTCCATATCGCGCCTGAAGCCGCCGATGGCGGCCCTCTGGCGATCGTCCGCACCGGCGATCGCATTCGCCTCGACGTCGAGGGCAGGCGCATCGACCTTGACATCGACCAGGCGGAATTCGATCGCCGCATGCTTGATGTCGTCAACCGGCCCTCCCCGGCCCCGGCGCGCGGCTATGCCAGGCTCTATCAGGAGCGCGTGCTCCAGGCTGACGAAGGCGCCGACTTCGACTTCCTGCAAAGCGAGGAGTTCGACGCGCGATGAGCGCCGCTGATATCGAGGCACCGCTTTGCCTGCCCCACCGGCCGCTGACGCGGCTGCCTCGGGCGGCACTGCCGCAAGGCACGGTCGACACGCATTTCCACGTCTTTCGCACCGGCGCTCCGCTCAACACCCCACGCAGCTACACGCCTGACATCGCGACGATTTCCGACTGGATCGAATTCTCCGGCAGCCTTGGCATTGTCAGAGGCATATTGGTGCAGCCAAGCGTCTATGGCCGCGACAACAGGGTGTTGCTGGAGGCGCTTGCCGCCTATCCAGATCGTCTGCGCGGCGTCGTCGTCATCGATCCCGAAACTACAGAAACCGAGATAGAGCGGCTCGACCGGCTCGGCGTGCGCGGCGTGCGGATCAATACGCGCAACAAGGGCGGCCTCCCGCTCGCCGCCGCCAGGACACTGGCGGAGAGTATTGCCCCTCTCGGCTGGTCGCTGCAATTGCAGATCAATCCCGAACAACTTTCCGATATTGCAGCAACGCTGTCCGGCATCCGCCTGCCCATCGTCATCGATCATCTCGGCTTCATTCCGCTTGCCAGAGAGACGAGATCATTGCATGTCGACGCGCTGAAAAGACTGATGGACAGAGCCGAGGCCTACGTCAAAGTAACCGCGCCCTATCGTCTGACGAAGGACGTGAATTACGACGGTTTTGCCGAGGTCGGCCGCGCCCTTGCCACCAGCCATGCGGAAAGGCTGCTCTGGGGCAGCGATTGGCCGCACACCGAATTGTGGGACGGCATGCCCGATGACACTGAGCTAGTAGAGACCATGCAGGCCACCATCGACGACCCCGCGGTTGCTGAAAAGATTTTTGTTCGAAATGCCGAAGCGCTGTTCTTCGGCCGCTGAATTGGAGAGCACCAATGGCCAGACTGACTGAAGATGCCAAGGGCGTCTATGTGATCGCCGTAACCCCCTTCACCGATGACGGCGCGCTCGATCTCGCCAGCATCGACAGCATGGTCGATTTCTACGAAGGTGCCGGTGTCACCGGCCTGACGGTGCTTGGTCAGCTCGGCGAGGCCCCGAAGCTGACTGCCGAGGAATCGCGGATAGTCGTCGAAAGGGTGCTGAAGCGACTCGATGGCCGCCTCCCCGTCGTCGTCGGCGTTTCGGCGCCAGGGCTTGCGCCGATGAGCGAGCTCGCCGAAGCCGTCATGGGTGAGGGTGCCGCCGGTGTCATGGTCGCGCCACCCTGGACCGTCAAGACCGACGATCAGGCTTTCGCCTTCTACCAGTCGGTCGGCGAGGCCCTGGGCGATACGCCCTTCGTGCTGCAGGATTATCCGCTCACCACCAATGTGACGATTGCGCCCAAGGTCATCGAGCGCATCGTCAACGAGGTGCCAAACTGCGTCATGCTCAAGCATGAGGATTGGCCGGGTCTTTCGAAAATCTCGGCACTTCGCGCCGCCAGCGACAAGGGCGCCATGCGGCGTATCTCCATCCTGTGCGGCAATGGCGGGCTTTTCCTGCCCGAAGAAATGGGCCGCGGCGCCGATGGCGCCATGACCGGCTTTTGTTATCCCGAGATGATGGTTGGTGTCGTCGAGGCCTATGCCGCCGGAAATCCCGATCGCGCCCATGCGATCTTCGATGCCTATCTCCCGCTCGCCCGCTACGAACAGCAGCAGGGCATCGGTCTTGCCTCGCGCAAATATGTGCTTGCCAAGCGCGGTGTGATCAAGTCCGCCACCCTGCGCAAGCCGGGCGCCAAGCTCTCGGCGCTTGATATTGCCGATGTCGAGCGGCTGCTGGCGCGCCAGGCCATCCGCCTCAAGGAGATCGGGGCGTAGCACACCGGCGCAAATGCAAAGCCGCTGGATCATCGCTATGGCGCTGCAGCGCGAGCAGATGCGTATATCCATCTCGTCCGTGGGGTTGAAACCCGAGCGACTCCCAGAACTTCGCTGCACCATCGTTTCCCGCATGAACGGTGACGACAGTGCAGAAGGAACGCGCATGATCGACCAGAGCCAGGGCAAGCATCCGGCCGATGCCGCGCCCGCGCATTGCCGGACGAATGTAGAAACGCCGCATCCGCAACGCTCCTGACATGGCGGTGTCGACAGTCATGCCGCCGATGCCGACGAGCGCGTCGTCGACATAGGCGCCAAGCAACCTTTCGCCGTCACGTTCGAACCTGACGGCGCCGGCCGACCATTCGTCGATAAGGCGGGCGACATGGCGATGGCCCTCCCACCGGGCCTCGCTTTCAAGATCTGCGATCTCCTGCGGCAATCGATCGCGGAGCCTCAGGATATCAATTGTCATGGCAATGCCGGTGGTTAGATTGCAGGAACCGGAATCTCGCGGCGCATCGCCGCAACCGGCAGACCGACCGGCGCGAAACTCGCGTCACCATCTCTAGCCATGTCCTGCACCGTATGTTTCTCCAGCGCCTTGGTCACTTCATTGAGGTCGCCGTCCAGCTGTTCGGCCGGAATGAGATTGCCGATGACGAAATCGAAGCGGTCGCCGCGTTTGTTCAACAATTCGTGGAACACGGTCATGTCGCGAAGCTCGGTAGACCATTTCGCCAGCCAGTAGAACAGGCCGGAATTGCGTGCCGTCATATGAACGGGAAGGATCGGCAGATTGTATTTGCGCGCCAACCCGACGGCCGAGGTCTTCCACGGACGTTCATTCAGCCGGCCGTTCGCCCAATAGGCGATACGGCCTGAGGGAAAGAGCACTGTCGCCTTGCCTTCCTTCACCGCATGGTTGGTCAGCTGCAGCGTTTCGCGCGCTTTCAGCTTGCTCTTATGCTCCTCCCGCCATTCGACGGGAATGATCATCTCGGCAAAGCGCGGATTGACGCGGATGGCATCGCGATTGGCAAAGAACATCATGTCCGGCCGGCGCGTTTTCAAGAGATCGAACACGGCAACGCCGTCGGCAATTCCGGTCGGATGGTTGCTGACGAGGATGAAGCCGCCGGTATCGGGAATGCGTTCACCATTGGTGATGCCGATGTCGAGCCTCAGCACATCGCTCAGATATTCGAACGACTGGAAGCCCGGCATTTTGGCGACCGCATTGGCGAATTCGAGCGCCTTGTTATAGCGCAGCAGTGTGTAGAGGAACGGCCGCATAACCGGCCAGAGCGGATTTTTCACGATCCTCTGGCCGCGTTCGGCAATCAGCGTATCGACGATATGACCGGGCTTTCCCTGTGAAACGAGAGCGATCGCTTCCGCGAGCTGTCCGAAAGCCGTCATGGAATCGCGCCGTGCCATGAAAGATCCTGTCTATGGGGTATAAGCTATCGCAATAGAATATGATCGAAGGATGACAAAGGCTTGGCCGGCATTAGCAATTCCATAACTGTTCCTGCTCCAAATTGGCGGACTTGAAGGCAAAATCAAGGCCCGCAACGTGAACGAACTGCTTGTTATCGCCGATCCGCGCCTGATGACGGAACGGGCCGCCTGGCTCGAAAACCTCGCCAGTGAGCGCCGTCTTTCCGAGCACACGCTCGACGCTTACGAGCGCGATACCCGCCAGTTTCTGACCTTTCTGACCGGCCATCTCGCCGGCCCGGTGACGCTTGGCGATATCAGGGAGTTGCGCTCCGCCGATTTCCGCGCCTTCCTGGCGGCCCGGCGAAAGCAGGGCTCCGGCGCCCGATCGCTCGGTCGCAATCTCGCCGGTCTTCGCTCGCTGCTGCGCCATCTCGAAAAGAAGGGCTTGGTCAACGCCGCCGGTGCTGCCGCGGTGCGCTCGCCGAAACAGCCGAAATCGCTGCCCAAGCCGCTGTCGGACACCCAGGCGATCACCGTCGTCAGCGACGACGCCCAGCTCCATGACGAACCCTGGATTGCGGCGCGCGATGCGGCGGTTATGACGCTGCTCTACGGCTGCGGCCTGCGCATCTCCGAAGCGCTGGATCTTACTCCCGCCGACCTGCAGAAGGGCGCGACGGTACTCCGCATCACCGGCAAGGGCAACAAGACGCGGCTGGTGCCGCTGCTCTCCGTGGTCTTCGACGCGGTCGAGAAATACCGCACGCTCTGCCCATACCATCTCGAGGCTGGCGAGCCGCTGTTTCGCGGCGCCCGCGGCGGCAAGCTGCAAGCGGCGATCATCCAGCGCACCATGCAGAAGATGCGCAGCGCCTTCGGCCTGCCGGAGACGGCGACACCGCATGCACTGCGCCACTCCTTCGCCACCCATCTGCTTGCCGGCGGCGGCGATCTGCGCACCATCCAGGAATTGCTCGGCCATGCCAGCCTTTCCACAACGCAGGTCTATACCGGCGTCGATGCATCGCGGCTGCTCGAGGTGTATGATCGGGCGCATCCGCGAGCGTAATGGATGTCGCCCAAAAGTGCGCAGCGGTTTTGGGGCAACGACATGCATAAACGATAGGCTTAAAGCGCATCGCATGGATGCGATTGAATGTGAGGCGCTTTAAGCTCTCGTTAAGGCATTCTCTTAAAGGAATATGCGCAAGCCGGGCGTAGAGCATGAAGCCTATAGCATGTGATCGGAACACCCATCATGACGACATCAATCGGCCGCCGGACGTCTTACCTCGCAGTGCCGGCCAATCTGTTGCTCTGGCTGATCGCAGCCTTTCACATGCTGCTTCTTGCCGCCCTGTTTGCCGCCTTCCTGACGGCAAGGCCGGCAGCGGCCGAAGACGTCGCCTGCACCGGCCGCAATCTGATGGTCGAGCTGCAGCAGAACGACCCTGCCCGCTACGCAGAGGCGCTGAAGGAAGCCGACGCCACGCCGAACGGCAAGGGTATCTTCTGGAAGATCGAGAAGCCGGGATTGGCACCCTCGTGGCTGCTCGGCAGCATGCATGTCACCGATCCGCGCGTGCTGGCCCTGCCGCCGCGCGCCCAGGCAGCCCACGATGCCGCCGACACGATCATCATCGAATCCGACGAGATCCTCGATGAGCGGAAGGCGACCGCCGCCCTGCTTGCAAAGCCGGAACTGACGATGTTCACCGACGGCACGACGATCGACAAGCTGCTTTCTCCCGAGGACTACAAGCGTCTCGAAACCGGCCTCAAGCAGCGCGGTATCCCGATCAGCGCCGTTTCCCGGATGCGGCCCTGGATGATTTCCAGCGCCGTCGCCCTGCCGGCCTGCGAAATCGCCCGCAAGGCAAAAGGCGCGCAGTTCCTCGACCAGAAGATCGCCACCGATGCCATTGCTCAGGGCAAACAGGTCAAGGGGCTGGAAACCCTTGCCGAGCAGATCCAGGCCATGGCCGATCTGCCGGTCGAATTCCATCTGAAATCGCTGATCGAGACGCTGGAACTCGGCGACAAGATGAGCGATGTCGTCGAGACGATGACCGACCTCTACCTCTCGGGTGATATCGGCATGACCATGCCGATGCTGAAAACCGTGACACCGGAGGAGGAAGGTGAAAACAGCGATTATGCCGCCTTCGAGCAGCGCGTCATCCTTGACCGCAACAAGGTGATGGCCGAGCGCGCAGCGCCCATCCTCGACAGCGGCAACGTCTTCATGGCCGTCGGTGCCCTGCATCTGCCCGGCAAGGACGGCGTCATCGAACTGCTGCGCCAGCAGGGCTTCACCGTAACAGCTGTAAATTAAGCCTTCAGTGCCAAGATTGACGGAGCGGACATGCTTGGCAAAGTCGGCCTTGTGCACCGGATGGGCGGCGTGAAAACAAGCTCTGGTTCGGGAAGCGAATTAATTTCGCCGGAGATGGAAACTATAAATCGGCCCAACTTTTTGCCGCCACCGCGGAAGCACAATTTGAAAGCTATTCGCAGTTTACGAATGGTCGCGATTCTTGCCGCTTCCAGTATCCCATGCATCGCCACCGCCACCCAGAGTAATCGATTTCCGCTGGGAAAATATTGCGGGGAACTCCTGTCGAACGGCATCATAGCAGAGGCGCAGACAACGTTCGGTCCGAGTGTCACAGACGGCAAGATAAGGGGAAGCTACGTATTCTTCGAGGAGGGGCAGACTGTCACGGGCCTGCTGGCTGAGCCGAGCGACGACGGTGATGGAAATGATTTAACGCGCAATCTCGTTTGGCAAGACAAGTATGGCCACGGGAATCTGGTTATAACCTTCACATCGGATTTCTCCGAATTCCAAGGAAACTGGAGTGACGGAGGGAAGGCGTCTTTTCCATGGAACGGGATGCGTTGCGAACCAACTATAAGCTAAATCAAACTCCCATTTGTGCCACCTCTTCGATTAACGGGCCAAGGCGCATGTGATCGCTTATGCCGCCGGTCAGCCGAACGTCATGCGGCGCAGAACATTGCTTTTCCAATAGAACTGATGGACGAGGGCGCCGGCGACATGCGCCGCGATCAGCGCCCAGAGAATGATCTTCAGGACATCCGCGTGGAACGAACCGGCGGGATTGATACCGAAATAGTAGGCGGCGATGCCCGAAAGCGGCATCGCGAAGATCAGGATGTAGAGGCCGGCATGGGCAAGCCTCGCTGCAAGACGGAAGATCGCCGGCTCCTGCGCGATCTCATCCGGAACGCCCTTGGTAAAACGCAGCCCGAGCCTGAGGACGGCAAGCAGCAGGATGGCGATGCCGACATAGGCATGGATATTCGCCGACGAAATCTGCTCCGGCGTCGGTACCTGGCCTCTGCGCATCAGCCGATGCCAGATATTCATGCCGTCGGGAAACAGCAGGTTGAAGAAGATCAGCAGCGCCACAGCCCAGTGAAGAAAACGCTGGCTCAGGCTGTAACTCACGATGGACGGCTGTTGCATTTCTGGACCTTTACGAATGCAGAACCCAACGATACGCAAAAACTAAAACAGCCGCCTACCTTCCGGCAAGCGGCTGTATGCTTTGTTACGAATATGTAAGATTACATATGGATCGGCTTGAAGAAGGTTGCGAGCGCAGCCTCTTTCACCGCTTCCGACATTGTGGGATGCGCGTGGCAGGTACGGCCGAGATCTTCCGACGAACCGCCGAACTCTATCAACACGGTGATCTCGTGGATCATCTCGCCGGCGCCGAAGCCGACGATATGGCCGCCGAGCACCCGGTCGGTTTCCTTGTCGGCAAGGATCTTGACGAAGCCGTCGGTCGCCAGCATCGCACGCGCCCGGCCGTTCGCCGTGAACGGGAACTTGCCGACCTTGTAGGCGACGCCTGCCGCCTTCAGCTCTTCCTCGGTCTTGCCGACGGAAGCGATTTCCGGCTGGGTGTAGACGACGCTCGGAATGACCTCGTAGTTCACATGGCCATGCTGTCCGGCGAGGATTTCGGCAAGCGCCACGCCCTCGTCTTCCGCCTTGTGCGCCAGCATCGGCCCCTTGACCACATCGCCGATCGCATAGATTCCGTCGACATTGGTCTTGTAGTGACCGTCGATTTCGACACGGCCGCGATTGTCGAGCGTAACACCGGCTTCTTCGAGGCCGAGGCCTGCCGTATAGGGCTTGCGGCCGGTGGCGATCAGCACGACTTCGGCGTCGAGCGTCACCTTGTCGCCGCCCTTGACGGGCTCGAAAGTGACCTTGGCGCCCTTGTCGCCCTTTTCGACGCCGGTGACCTTGGCGCTGAGATTGAAATCGATACCCTGCTTGGCCAGCATGCGCTGGAATTGCTTGGAGACTTCGCCGTCCATGCCGCCAAGGATGGTGTCGAGATATTCGACGACGGTGACTTTGGCGCCGAGGCGCGACCAGACGGAACCGAGCTCGAGCCCGATGACGCCGCCGCCGACGACGATCAGCGTTTCCGGCACCTTCTCCAGCGCGATGCCGCCGGTGGACGAGATGATGGTCTTTTCATCGATTTCGACCTGGACGCCGGGAATGCCGGCGACATCGGAGCCGGTGGCGATGACGATGTTCTTGCCTTCGATCTCCTGCACCTTGCCATCTTCGGCGGTGACGGAGACCTTGCCGGCCGAGACGATCTTGCCGGTGCCCTGGAAGGTATCGATCTTGTTCCTCTTGAAGAGGAAGGCGACGCCGTCGACATTCGACTTCACCGTCGCATCCTTGTGGGCCATCATATTGCCGAGATTGAGCGTCGGCGCCGGGACATCGATACCGAGCGCGCTCATCCCGTGGCCGGCCTGATGGAACATTTCGGAGGCATGCAGCAGCGCCTTCGACGGAATGCAGCCGACGTTCAGGCAGGTGCCGCCATAGGTCGCCCGCTTTTCAATGACGGCGACCTTGAGGCCAAGCTGGGCCGCCTTGACGGCGCAGACATAGCCGCCCGGGCCGGTTCCGATAATGATCACATCGTAGGACATTGCTTCTTTCCCTTTGGATTTTTCGTTTAATCGGCCGCGCGCGATATCTGGCCGTAGAATTCGAGAATATATTGCAGGCTGTTTTTCGCCCTGTCGTTCTAGCGGCCGCCGCTCACATTGAGGATCGCGCCGGTGATATAGGAAGCCGAAGGTGACAGAAGATAGAGGATCGCATCCGCCACCTCCGCGGGCGTGCCCGCGCGCTGCATCGGGATCGACGGCGCCAGTTCCCGCGGCCGATCCGGCAGGCCGCCGGAGGCATGAAGGTCGGTTTCGATGACGCCGGGCCTTATCGCATTCACACGGATACCCTCGGCTGCGACCTCGCGCGCCAGCCCGACGGTGAACGTGTCGATCGCCGCCTTCGAGGCGGCATAATCGACATACTGCGTCGCCGAACCGAGGATCGCCGCCATCGACGAGATGTTGACGATCGCCCCGCCCTGCCCGCCATGCCGGCTCGACATGCGACGTATGGCCTCTGCGGCGCAGAGTATCGAGCCTGTCACATTGACGCGCAGCATGCGCTCGATCCGCTCCGCCGACATCTCGTCGACGCGCTGGGGATAATCGACGATGCCGGCATTGTTGACGAGCCCGTCGAGCCGGCCGAAATGCCGGTCGACCGTCGTAAACATCGAGACGATATCCGCAGCCTTGCCGACATCCCCCTGGATCGCCACGGCCTCGCCGCCATCCTCGACAATCGCAGCCACGACGGCATCCGCGGCTTGACGGTTGGCGGCGTAGTTCACCGCGACACGCCAGCCCTGGCGTGCCGCGAGCCGTGCAGCCGCGGCGCCGATACCCCGGCTTCCGCCGGTAATGAGAACAACAGGTGTATCGCTCATGTCGCACACTCCTTGAATGTCAGCACGTCCCACGGTGCCACCACGGCCTTGCCCTCGCCCCAGGCGCTGGATTCGCGGATGGCGGGACCAAGGCCGGGAAGCACGAGCTTTTCAGCCGCTTCAGCGCCTTCGGGTTGCAGATTGTCCATCTCGCCCTCGGCATCCATGCCATAGACGGCGCCCTGCCAGACCGTGCAGGCATTGAGATCGGCGCCGGTCGCATCACCCTCGGGGCAGTTGAACATCAGGATGCCGATGGCGCGCACCGGATCTTCCGACGGCATGACATAACCTTCCATCACGACAGGTGTCTTCAGCGCGCTGACCTTGAACTGGTTGCTGGCGGCCGCCGATGGAGAATTCAGCGGTGCAAAGCGCAATTCATAGGCACCATCGCGATCGACATAGACAGCCTGCTCCTGCTTGCATGCGGCACCGAAGGTGGAGGCCGGAACGACGAAAAACGCGGCGGCTGCGATTGCAGCCACGCCTTTCCGTCTCGCCGTGATCCTGATCCTTCCGCTCATTGCAGCTTCGGCTCCCTCCGCCCGTCGGCGTTCTCGACAACGCTGAAATCCGTCAACAGCACCAGCGCACGGCCATCCCTGTCGAGCCCCCAGAAGGCTGGATAGAAACCGTCGCCCCAGCCGCTCCAGAACACCGCGACATTGCCCTTCTTACCGGCGACCGGCCGGTGCAGCGCATAGATGTCCTTGTTGGCTTCCAGGTCCGACGCCAGCACGTCGTCGTAATAGTTGACGTCGGAATCCGGTTTCTGCGCCTGCACCTGCTTTTCGCGCTCTCCGATCAGATCAAGCGTATCGGCGTCCATGTAACAGCCGAGGCCGGCATCGACAGGATAACCGAAGATCTCGCCGTCCTTCAGCGTCGCCGGGTCCTGCCCGGGCAGGACCGCAAGCTCCCAACGATCCGGCTTGCCCTCGGCAAACCGCATGCTGGCGGCCGCGACGCGCCCGAAGGCCTGGTAGAGCGTTACCGGATACTCGCCAGGCGCAACCGTTCTTGCGAGTGCCGGACGGTCGGGCTGGGCGAGCGGATCGGCCGCAACGATGCGCCCCGATGTCAGCTCGACATTGCCCATATGGATGACGCCGATCGACCGGTCGGAAAGCTCGGCATCGCTGAGCGCCACCAGGTCGAAATTGCTGCTTGCCTTGCCGATATCCCAGCCGGCAGCCGATGCGGCGACCGGAATATGCGCGGCGGCAGCGCAAAGAAGAAGGCGCGCCGCTCGCATGATCCGGTTCCGCATCGAAAGCGCTCCCTTAGAGATCGAGAACCAGACGTTCCGGATCTTCCAGGCTTTCCTTGACGCGCACGAGGAAGGTGACCGCTTCCTTGCCGTCGACGATGCGGTGATCGTAGGACAGCGCCAGATACATCATCGGACGGATGACCACCTGGCCGCCGATCGCAACCGGCCGCTCCTGGATCTTGTGCATGCCGAGAATGCCGGACTGCGGCGCGTTGAGGATCGGCGAAGACATCAGCGAACCGTAGACGCCGCCATTGGTGATGGTGAACGTGCCGCCCTGCATGTCGGCCATGGAGAGCGAGCCATCACGGGCTGCCTTGGCAAGACGGCCGAGCTCCTTCTCGATTTCGGCGATCGACATCTGGTCGGCGTCGCGGATGACAGGAACGACGAGGCCTTTGTCCGTACCGACGGCCATGCCGACATGGCAGTAGTTCTTGTAGATGACGTCGGTGCCGTCGATTTCGGCGTTGACGGCCGGCAATTCCTTCAGCGCATGCGTCACCGCCTTGGTGAAGAAGCCCATGAAGCCGAGCTTGACGCCGTGCTTCTTCTCGAAAATGTCCTTGTACTTGTTGCGCAGATCCATGACCGCCTTCATGTCCACCTCGTTGTAGGTGGTCAGCATGGCGGCGGTGTTCTGCGCATCCTTGAGGCGCTTGGCGATCGTCTGACGCAGGCGCGTCATCTTCACGCGCTCTTCGCGCGAGGCATCCTCGACCGTCGACGGGCCGCGTGCGGCGGCAGGCGTTGCCGCGGGTGCGGCGGCCGGAGCAGAAATGCCCTTGGCGACGGCGGCGATGACGTCGCCCTTCAGTACCTGGCCACGCTTGCCGCTACCGTCGACCTGATCGGCGGAAAGGTTGTTTTCGGCAAGCATCTTCGAAGCTGCCGGTGCAGGCGGCATGGTGGAGACGGAGGCGCTCGATGACGACGCAGCAGCGGCAACCGGGGCTGGCTGGGCAGCCGCCGCCGGGGCTGGCTGGGCAGGCGCGGCAGCCGGTGCAGCGGCAGCCGGCACGGCAGCAGCGGCAGCACCTTCAGCGATCTGGCCGAGCAGCGCGCCGAGGCCGACGGTCTCGCCGGCGGCAACGACGATTTCCGAAAGCGTGCCGGAGGCGGGTGCTGGAACTTCGATGGTCACCTTGTCGGTTTCAAGCTCGAGAATCGGCTCGTCGGCCTTGATGGCGTCGCCGACCTTCTTGAACCAGGTGCCGACGGTTGCCTCGCTGACGGATTCACCGAGAGTTGGAACGCGGATTTCTGTGGCCATTGTTCAGATCCTGATTTCGTGTGTTTTCGTTTATGCGTTTCAGATGGCGGGCGGCCGCGAGATGATCGAGGGCATCGGCAGGATATCGAAGCGGAAACCGAAACCGGAAGCGATGATCGGATCGCCGTCGGCAAGAAGCTGCGCCGCCGCCTGATCCTCGACCTCGACGATCGCCATGCCCCAGGCGCCTTCACCCTCGAAGACGGGTCCGACGACGATAGCCGATCCCGCAAGGGCGATCCGATGCCAGTATTCAGCATGGCGTTTCATCGCCGCCATTTCCTCCCCGGTCCCGTCATGCGGGAAAGTGGGGCGCGGCGGCTGCAGTCTCAGAAAGAACTAAGCCATTGCGCCCCCCTTGTTTTAACCGCCCAATGCATCCTCGAGGAATGCGGCGAGCTGCGACAGATGCTTGGACATCAGGCCCGTCGCCGGCGAGGCGGCGGCCGGACGGCCGGTATAGCGGACGCGCTGGTACTTCGCATCGATATGGGCGAGCACCCATTCGAGGAAGGGGTCGATGAACGACCATGCGCCCATGTTCTTCGGCTCTTCCTGGCACCAGACCATCTCGGCATTGCGGAAGCGCGACAGCTCGTTGATCAGCGCCTTCGCCGGGAACGGATAGAGCTGCTCGACGCGCAAGAGATAGATGTCGTCGATGCCGCGCTTTTCACGCTCTTCGAGAAGATCGTAATAGACCTTGCCGGAGCACATGACGACGCGGCGGATCTTGTTGTCCTTCTGCAGCTTGATCGGGCCGTCCTTGATCACCTCGGCATCATCCCAGAGCAGGCGATGGAAGGCGGATTCGCCGGCCATTTCGGCAAGCGTCGAGACCGCCCGCTTGTGGCGCAGCAGCGACTTCGGCGTCATCAGGACAAGTGGCTTGCGGAAGTCGCGCTTCAGCTGCCGGCGCAGGATGTGGAAATAGTTTGCCGGCGTGGTGACGTTGGCGACCTGCATGTTGTCTTCGGCGCAAAGCTGCAGGAAACGCTCGAGGCGGGCCGAGGAGTGTTCGGGACCCTGACCTTCATAACCGTGCGGCAGCAAGCAGACGAGGCCCGACATGCGCAGCCACTTGCGTTCGCCCGACGAGATGAACTGGTCGAAGACCACCTGCGCGCCGTTGGCGAAATCGCCGAACTGCGCTTCCCAGAGCGTCAGCGCATTCGGGCGGGCGAGCGAATAGCCATATTCGAAACCGAGCACGGCCTCTTCCGAAAGCATCGAATTGATGACTTCGTAGCGGCCCTGCGTCGGCGAAAGATTGGCGAGCGGGATGTAGCGCTCTTCGGTTTCCTGATCGTAGAGAACCGAGTGGCGCTGCGAGAAGGTGCCGCGTTCGCAATCCTGGCCGGAGAGGCGGATCTTGCTGCCTTCGACGCAGAGCGCGCCGAAGGAGAGTGCTTCGGCCATCGCCCAGTCGATACCCTCGCCGGTGGCGATCATGTTGGCGCGGTTTTCCATGAAGCGCTGGATCGTCCGATGCGCATTGAAGCCTGCCGGGATCTCAGACAGCTTGCGGCCGATCTCCTTCAGCGTCTTCATCGGCACGGCGGTCTTGCCGCGGCGCTGCTCGTCGGCATTGTCGGCCGTGCGCAGTCCCGACCACTCACCATCAAGCCAGTCGGCCTTGTTCGGCTTGTAGTGCTGGCCGGCCTCGAACTCCTGTTCGAGATGGGCGCGCCAGTCGGCCTTCATCTTCTCGACTTCACCGTCGGTGAGCAGGCCCTCGGCGACGAGACGGGCCGCATAGAGCTGCAGCACGGTCTTGTGGGCGCGGATCACCTTGTACATCTTCGGCTGGGTGAAGGACGGTTCGTCGCCTTCATTGTGGCCGTAGCGGCGGTAGCAGAACAGGTCGAGCACAACAGGCTTGTGGAACTTCATGCGGAATTCGGTGGCGATCTTCGCCCCATAAACCACGGCTTCCGGATCGTCGCCGTTGACGTGCAGGATCGGCGCCTCGATCATCTTGGCGACATCGGACGGATAGGGCGACGAGCGCGAGAAGGCCGGGTTTGTGGTGAAGCCGATCTGGTTGTTGATGATCACATGCATGGTGCCGGCGACGCGGTGGCCGCGCAGACCGGACAGGCCGAGGATTTCGGCAATGACACCCTGGCCGGCAAAGGCCGCGTCGCCGTGGATCAGCAGCGGCAGCACCTTGGCGCGTTCGGAAAGCGGGATGATATCACCGTCCCAGACGGTGGCGTTCATATCCTGCTTGGCGCGGGCCTTGCCCATGACGACGGGATCGACGATTTCGAGATGCGACGGGTTCGCCGTCAGCGAAACGTGGATCTTGTTGCCGTCGAATTCGCGGTCGGAGGAGGCGCCGAGATGGTACTTGACGTCACCCGAGCCCTCGACCTCATCGGGAGCGGCCGAGCCGCCCTTGAACTCATGGAAGATCGCCCGGTGCGGCTTGCCCATGACCTGGGAGAGCACGTTCAGGCGGCCGCGATGGGCCATGCCGAACACGGCTTCCTTGAGGCCGAGATGGCCGCCACGCTTGAGGATCTGTTCCAGCGCCGGGATCAGCGATTCGCCGCCGTCGAGACCGAAACGCTTCGTGCCCTTGAACTTGACATCGAGGAACTGTTCGTAGCCTTCGGCTTCGACGAGCTTGGCAAGGATCGCCTTCTTGCCTTCCGGCGTGAAGGCCACACCCTTGTCCGGTCCTTCGATACGCTCCTGGATCCAGGCCTTCTCTTCAGGATTGGAGATATGCATGAATTCGACGCCGAGCGTCGAGCAATAGGTGCGCTCGAGGATTTCGATCATCTCGCGGATGGTCGCGTATTCGAGGCCGAGCACGTTGTCGATGAAGATCTTGCGATCGTAATCGGCGGCCGTGAAACCGTAATTCTCCGCCGACAGCTCGTGGTAGTCGTCGACGGGAGCGGCGATGCCGAGCGGGTCGAGCTTGGCATGCAGGTGGCCGCGCATGCGGTAGGCACGGATCATCATGATGGCGCGCACGGAATCGCGCGTCGCCTGCAGCACCTCGGTGCTGTCGGCAGGCTTGCCCTGAGCTTCGGCCTTGGCCTTGACCTTGGTCTCGATCACCTTCTCGACGATGCCCCAGTCGCCATCCAGAGCCGATACCAGATCGCCGCTTGCCTGAAGCGGCCAGTTCTTCTTGCGCCAGGAAGCCCCTTTGGCCGCCCTCTTTACATCGCTGGGATCCTCCTCCAGCGCCTTGAAGAAAGACCGCCACTGATCGTCGACCGATGCCGGGTCCTCTTCATACCGCGCGTAGAGCTGCTCGATATAGGCAGCGTTGGCGCCATCCAGAAACGAGGTGATCTGAAACTGCTCGTTGGCTTCTTGCCGTGCCATGGTGATATGCGGACGCTTCCGTCCGCCTCCTGACTTTGATGAATTTGCCGGCTTGATGGCCGGCTGCCGCATTCGATTGCCGCCTGTCCGCGGCGCATCTGCTGTCTCGTCTTGTCGAGGCCGGGCGGAGGGCGCAGATGCCGTTCTTCCGCCCGGTCTATATAGGTGGCTTAGCCCTTGAGGACTTCAACCAGCGTCTTGCCGAGGCGGGCCGGAGAGGGCGATACCTTGATGCCTGCCGATTCCATGGCCGCGATCTTCGATTCCGCATCGCCCTTGCCGCCGGAAACCACAGCGCCGGCATGGCCCATGGTGCGGCCCTTCGGCGCCGTACGGCCGGCAATGAAGCCAGCCATCGGCTTCTTGCGGCCCTTCTTGGCTTCGTCCTTGAGGAACTGGGCTGCGTCTTCTTCAGCCGCACCACCGATTTCGCCGATCATGATGATCGACTGGGTGGCTTCATCGGCCAGGAACATTTCCAGGACGTCGATGAACTCGGTGCCCTTGACCGGGTCGCCGCCGATGCCGACGGCCGTCGTCTGGCCGAGACCTTCATTGGAGGTCTGGAACACGGCTTCATAGGTCAGCGTACCCGAGCGGGAAACGATACCGACCGAACCCTTGCGGAAGATCGAGCCCGGCATGATGCCGATCTTGCATTCTTCCGGTGTCAGGATACCCGGGCAGTTCGGGCCGAGCAGGCGCGACTTGGAGCAGTCGAGGCGAGCCTTGACGCGGACCATGTCCATGACCGGAATGCCTTCGGTGATGCAGGTGATGAACGGGATCTCGGCGTCGATCGCCTCGATGATCGCGTCGGCGGCTCCGGCCGGCGGAACATAGATGACAGACGCGTTGGCGCCGGTCTTTTCCTTGCCTTCGGCAACGGTTGCAAAGATCGGCAGGCTTCCGCCCTTCGCGCCGGTCCAGGTTTCGCCACCCTTCTTTGGATGGATACCGCCGACCATCTGGGTGCCGTAGTAAGCAAGCGCCTGTTCGGTGTGGAAGGTTCCGGTCTTGCCGGTTAGGCCCTGAACGAGAACCTTGGTGTCTTTGTTGACGAGAATGGACATGCGAGGCCTTTGTTTAGGAGAGGTTGGAAGAGGTGGGGGACGCACGACGATAGACGCCGCTGACGACCTCCTGCCAAGTATCGCTGCCTGCAGGCGAAAAGCTGACGCCCATCCGGTAGCAGTCTTCATTTTCAAATGTGAATACGGTGCGCTGGCTGCCGCGCGGCGAAGTCTTCATCAGCACAAGCTCATTGCCGTTCCACTCGCCGGACGCCGGCACGGGCGGCACAAAACCTGCAGTATCGAACTGGTAGAGTTTGTAGGTCTGGTCCGAAGCATCGAAGCCGAAAATATTTCGCGCCTCGAACGAAACAGCACCATCGCGCGTCTGGCGATAGCGCTGCTCGAGGAAGAACCCGCCGAACAACGCCTCGCCGGAAAACTCAACACTGGCCTTGCCTTCACTCGTCCACGCCGACGCCGCGACACGCTCGTCCCCTTCCCACACGCCGGCGAAGGCGTTGAGGCGGAAATGAGCATTGGAGGGCGTGGACGGGAAGGCCATGATCGTTCTCAGCCGTTGATCGCCGCGACGATCTTCTTGGCCGCATCGTCCAAGTCGTCGGCCGCCGTGATCGCCAGACCCGACTCGTTCAGGATCTTCTTGCCGAGCTCGACATTGGTGCCTTCAAGGCGCACGACGAGCGGAACCTTGAGGCCGACTTCCTTGACCGCAGCAATGACGCCCTCGGCAATGACATCGCACTTCATGATACCGCCGAAGATGTTGACGAGAATGCCTTCGACCTTAGGATCTGCGGTAATGATCTTGAAAGCCGCAGCAACCTTCTCCTTGCCGGCGCCGCCGCCGACGTCGCAGAAATTGGCCGGCTCCTTGCCGTAGAGCTTGATGATGTCCATCGTCGCCATGGCAAGGCCTGCGCCGTTGACCATGCAGCCGATATTGCCGTCGAGCGCGACATAGGCGAGGTCCCACTTCGAAGCCTCGATTTCCTTGGCGTCTTCTTCGGTCTCGTCGCGCAACGTCTTGACGTCGTCGTGACGGAAAAGCGCGTTGCCATCGAAAGACATCTTGGCATCGAGGACGCGCAGATGGCCATCCTTCATGACGATCAGCGGATTGACCTCCAGCAGAGCCATGTCCTTTTCGCCGAAGGCCTTGTAGAGCGTCGGGAAAAGCGTCTTGGCGTCTTCGGCGGCAGCACCATCGAGCTGAAGTGCCTTAGAGATCGCAACAACGTCGGCAGCCGTCACGCCGGCTTCCGGATCGATGGCGATCGTGTGGATCTTCTCGGGCGTGTCGTGGGCGACGGCCTCGATGTCCATGCCGCCCTCGGTCGAGACCACGAAAGCAACGCGACCGACCGAGCGATCGACAAGGATCGAGCAATAGAGTTCGCGAGCAATGTCGGCGCCGTCTTCGATGTAAAGGCGGTTGACCTGCTTGCCGGCTTCGCCCGTCTGGGCGGTCACCAGCGTGTTGCCGAGCATTTCCTTGGCGTGGGAAACGACTTCCTCGATCGACTTGGCGAGGCGAACGCCACCCTTGGCATCAGGGCCGAGTTCCTTGAACTTGCCCTTGCCGCGGCCGCCGGCATGGATCTGGCTCTTGACCACATAAAGCGGACCGGGAAGCGACTTGGCGGCAGCTTCGGCTTCTTCAACCTTGAGAATAGCCACACCCTCGGCAACCGGGGCGCCATAGCCCTTCAGCAGAGCTTTGGCCTGATATTCATGAATGTTCATGGGTCTATCCCTATTTCGATTACTTCAGCGCCAATCACTTCAGGGCAGGCGCGATGTTGATGCAGGCTTCGCAGAGACCGGCGACTGCGCCGACGGACTTATCGAAGGCTTCCTTCTCGGTCTTGTTGAGATCGATCTCGATGATACGCTCGACGCCGCCAGCGCCGATGACGGTGGGAACGCCGACATACATGTCCTTGACGCCGTACTGGCCGGAGAGGTGGGCAGCACAAGGCAGAACGCGCTTCTTGTCCTTGAGGTAGGATTCGGCCATCTCGATCGCCGAGGCGGCCGGCGCGTAATAGGCCGAGCCGGTCTTCAGCAGGCCGACGATTTCGGCGCCGCCGTCACGGGTGCGCTGGATGATCTCTTCGAGGCGCTCCTTGGTGACCCAGCCCATGGTGACGAGATCGGTGAGCGGAATGCCGCCGACCGTCGAGTAGCGGGCGAGCGGCACCATCGTGTCGCCGTGGCCGCCGAGAACGAAGGCCGTGACGTCCTGGACGGACACGTTGAATTCCTTGGCGAGGAAAAGACGGAAGCGCGAGGAGTCGAGAACGCCAGCCATGCCGACGACCTTGTTGGCCGGAAGACCGGAAAACTTCTGCAGCGCCCAGACCATGGCGTCGAGCGGGTTGGTGATGCAGATCACGAAGGCGTTCGGGGCATATTTCTTGATGCCGGCGCCGACCTGCTCCATGACCTTGAGGTTGATGCCGAGAAGGTCATCGCGGCTCATGCCGGGCTTGCGGGCGACGCCTGCCGTGACGATGCAGACGTCAGCGCCTTCGATCGCGGAATAGTCGCTGGCACCCGTCAGATTGACGTCGAAGCCTTCGACCGGCGACGACTGGGAGATATCGAGACCTTTGCCCTGGGGAATGCCGTCCGCGATGTCGAAGAGAACGATGTCGCCCAGTTCCTTCAGGCCGGCGAGGTGAGCCAGCGTGCCACCAATCATGCCAGAACCAATGAGTGCGATCTTGTTACGCGCCATTTCGCTGTTTCCTTTGCGATCAAATTCGTCGAACGGACGCGCAAGGCACCGCCCAATGACGCAATCGCATAGACCCAAAGCCTAAAAATGGCAATGCATTATTTTTGATGCAGCGTTTTCAATCGTTTAGATCCAAAAATTCTTACGTAAACGTAATACATTCTGTCACCAGATTGTTACTCTGCGGCGCGTTTCTGATGGTGCAGCGCAAGATATTCCGCACTGCGCATCTCGAACAGGCGCGAAGCCGTGCGGTCAAATTCGAAGCCCTCGGTGCCCCGACGTTGTAGCAGCAGTTCCTCCGGCATCGCCGCCGCGGAAATGTAAAGCCGCACGGCATGATCGTAAAACGTATCGACCATAATGATGAACCGCTTGATCTGGTTCCGCTTTTCCGGCCCGAGCAAGGGAATGTGATCGACGAAGACCGTATCGTAGCGCTCGGCGATGGCCAGGAAGTCGACCGCCCCGAGCGGTTTGTCGCAAAGATCGGCGAAAGAGAAACGCGCCATGCGGTCGACGGCGAGCGGCACATGGATGTGGCGCCCCTTCATCGGAATATCCAGCGGCTGCGCCTTGCGCCCATGCAGCGCCTGGGTCCAGGACGCATCCATCGCCATGTCGTTATGCTCGTTGATCGGCACCAGGTAGACCGGCTGGCTGCTCAGCTTCTCCATCCGGTAGTCGGTCGACGAATCCAGGGTAACGACATCGACATACTGCTTGAGCAAGGCAACGAAGGGCAGGAAGAGGCCGCGATTGAGACCATCCGCGTAGAGATTGTCGGGCTCGACGTTCGAGGTCGCGACCAGCACGCATCCGCGCGCGAAAAGCTCGGAGAACAGCCGCGACAAGATCATCGCATCGGCGATGTCGGTGACCGTGAACTCGTCGAAGCAAAGCAGTTCTGCCTCGTCGTAAAGCGCTGCGGCGACCGGCGGCATCGGATCGGCCTGCCTCGTCTCACCGTTCTTGAGCTTCAGCCGGTGCGCGGCGATGCGGTTGTGCACATCCGCCATGAATTCGTGGAAATGCGCCCGCCGTTTCTTCCTGCACGGCGCCATCGCGAAGAACATGTCCATCAGCATGGTCTTGCCGCGCCCGACGCTGCCGTGGATATAAAGCCCCTTGATGCCGTCGGCCGATTTCTTCTTGGCGGCAAACAGCCAGCCGAGCGCGCTCGACTTTGCCGCCGGCCGCCGCTGCTTCAGACCGGCGAGCACCCGGTCGAGGCTCTTTGCCACGTCCAATTGGGCAGAATCGGCCTGAAGGGCGCCCGATGCGGTCAGCGCTTTAAGCTGTTCGCAGACGCTGAGCGCATAATCCGGCATTGGTTGCATGAGGGCATATCCGCCTGTCAGTCAACGGCGGAGAACCCGCCGGAACATTTACCGGCTGAGACTGATCGACTGGCCTGTGCTCGTCTGTCCCTGGAAGCGGTTGTCGGCCGTCTTGTAGACGCTGCCGAGCTGGTTGCCCGAGCGGTCCTTGAGCAGCACCTGCTTGCCGGCGACCTCCCAGGAGCCCATCGCCGTCAGCTCGCCGACACAGCCACGCGTTCCGCCGCGCGAACCGCTGCCGAGATTGGTGAGCGTTAGGAACATGTCGCAGCTACCGTTGACGCGCCAGCTCCCGACCATCGATTCCTTGGTGATATCGAGCGCATTCGCGGCCATTGCACCAGGCTCAGCGCCCGGCATCGGCGCCGTCGTCGTCGGCGCGGCCGGAAACTGTGAGCCGCCGGTCGGCGGCGGAAGCTGCCCGCCCTGCACCGAGGGCACCGGCTGCGCCGTCAACGGCGCCGGGCCGGCACTGGCGTTGGAGCTGTAATCATATGCCGTACGCTGACAACCGGCTAGCGACAGAACCACCACCAGACCTGTCATCGCATATCGCAACTGCATCATCATACTCCTGAATTCGGCTGTCGCCGTAGAGAAACGGGCGTGAGACAAGTCCGATTATCGTAATTCGATTTGGTTAATCAAGTCGTGCTGCATAAATTGCCCGTGACAACAACTAACCGAAAAACGATACAGTTCAACTGTCCTGCTGCAAAACTTCCTGCACATAGAATTTGTCAGCAAGGTGTTGAGCGCGTTCATCTCAGTCAGGATCCCTGTCGAACTCGCGCAATGTCCTGGAATAGTGTCTCACCGCATCTTGCAGAAGGATTGCACCGGGATCGATGCGGATGCCCTGTTCGTGCACCGCGACCGAATCTCGGTGACGGCTTCGGAATCGAAGCCGTCTATTCCGCCATCGGTACCGAGGTTGATCAAACCCGGCGCTCGACCATCATCTTCTTGATTTCGGCGATCGCCTTGGCCGGGTTGAGGCCCTTGGGGCAGGTTTGCGCACAGTTCATGATCGTGTGGCAGCGATAGAGGCGGAACGGATCCTCGAGATTGTCGAGACGCTCGCCGGTCGCCTCATCTCTGGAATCGATCAGCCAGCGATAGGCCTGCAGCAGAACGGCCGGACCGAGATAGCGGTCGCCATTCCACCAATAGCTCGGACAGGAGGTCGAGCAGCAGGCGCAGAGGATGCATTCATAGAGGCCGTCGAGCTTCTGCCGGTCCTCATGGCTCTGCTTCCACTCCTTGGCCGGCGCCGGCGACACCGTCTTCAGCCATGGCTCGATCGAACGATGCTGGGCATAGAAGTTGGTGAGGTCGGGTACCAAATCCTTGACGACGGGCAGATGCGGCAGCGGATAGATCTTCACCGCGCCCTTGATATCGTCGAGGCCCTTGGTGCAGGCAAGCGTGTTCGTGCCGTCGATATTCATCGCGCAGGAGCCGCAGATGCCCTCGCGACAGGAACGGCGCAGCGTCAGCGTCGGGTCGATCTTGTTCTTGATGTAGAGCAGACCGTCGAGCACCATCGGCCCGCAATCGTCGACATCGATATAGAAGGTGTCGATAGACGGGTTCTGACCGTCGTCCGGGCTCCAGCGGTAGACGCGGAACTCGCGGGTGTTTTTGGCACCCGCCGGCTTCGGCCAGACCTTGCCTTCGCGCATCTGAGAATTCTTGGGGAGAGCGAGTTCAACCATGTCCGGTTCCTCTTGAGATCAGTACACGCGAGCCTTCGGCTCGATCTTGTGCGGATCGATGCCTTCGGCAATGAGCTCGGTGTGAACAGGACGATAGTCGAGTTTCACATCGCCTGCCTCGTTCACCCAGGCGAGCGTGTGTTTTCGCCAGTTGACGTCGTCGCGGCCGGCGAATGCACCCTCGGTATAATCTTCGCGGGCATGCGAACCGCGGCTCTCCTTGCGGGCCTCGGCTCCGTAGATCGTCGTGATGGCGTTGGCCATCAGGTTCTGCAGCTCCAGCGTCTCGACCAGATCCGAGTTCCAGATCATCGAGCGGTCGGTGACCTTGATGTCCTTCATCTCGCCCCAGATTGCCGAGATGCGCTGGCAGCCCGACTCCAGCGATTCCTGCGTGCGGAACACCGCGGCGTCTTCCTGCATGGCGCGCTGCATCTTCTCGCGCAGTTCCGCCGTCGGTGTGCCGCCGCTGGCGTGACGCAGACCGTCGAAGCGGTCCATGATCTTGTCGCAGGCGGCGACGTTGAGATGCGGGATCGGCGCTGCGCGGTCGATCACCTCGCCGGCGCGGATCGCAGCGGCGCGGCCGAAGACCACGAGGTCGATCAGCGAGTTGGAGCCGAGACGGTTGGCGCCGTGCACCGAGGCACAGCCGGCCTCGCCCACAGCCATCAGGCCGGGGATGATCCGTTCCGGATTGGCACCGTCGGCGTTCAGCACTTCGCCCCAATAATTCGTGGGAATGCCGCCCATATTGTAGTGAACGGTCGGCAGAACCGGGATCGGTTCGCGTGTAACGTCGACACCGGCGAAGATTTTGGCGCTCTCGGAAATCCCCGGCAGGCGTTCATGAAGAACGGCTGGATCGAGATGATCGAGATGCAGGAAGATGTGGTCCTTCGCCTTGCCGACACCGCGGCCTTCGCGGATTTCCAGTGTCATGCAGCGCGAAACGACGTCGCGCGAGGCAAGGTCCTTGGCCGAAGGCGCGTAACGCTCCATGAAGCGCTCGCCCTCGGAGTTGACGAGATAACCGCCTTCGCCGCGCGCGCCTTCGGTGATCAGACAGCCCGAACCATAGATGCCGGTCGGGTGGAACTGAACGAATTCCATGTCCTGCAGCGGCAGGCCGGCACGCGCCACCATGCCGCCGCCGTCGCCGGTGCAGGTATGGGCCGACGTTGCCGAGAAATAGGCGCGGCCGTAGCCGCCGGTCGCCAGCACCACCATCTTGGCGGCGAAGCGATGGATCGTACCGTCATCGAGGCACCAGGCGATGACGCCGGTGCAGCGGCTGCCGTCTTCCGACATGATCAGGTCGAGCGCGAAATACTCGATGAAGAACTCGGCATTGTTGCGCAGCGACTGGCCGTAGAGCGTATGCAGGATGGCGTGGCCGGTACGGTCGGCAAC
Organism: Rhizobium sp. SRDI943; assembly: GCF_057653695.1. Lineage (NCBI taxonomy): Bacteria > Pseudomonadati > Pseudomonadota > Alphaproteobacteria > Hyphomicrobiales > Rhizobiaceae > Rhizobium > Rhizobium sp. SRDI943. The sequence goes on from NZ_CM172787.1 coordinate 4,089,182, forward strand.
GGCGCAGGTGCGTTGTACCGGCGGGCCTTCGCCGTAATTCTGCATGTGGCCGCCGAACGGGCGCTGATAGATCTTGCCTTCCTCGTTGCGCGAGAACGGCACGCCGTAGTGCTCGAGCTCATAGACCGCCTTCGGCGCTTCCATGGTGAGATACTGCATGGCGTCGACGTCGCCGAGCCAGTCGGAGCCCTTGACGGTGTCGTAGAGGTGCCACTGCCAGCTATCCGGCGTCATGTTGCGCAGCGAAGCGGCGATACCGCCCTGGGCCGCGACCGTGTGGGAGCGGGTCGGGAATACCTTGGTGATGCAGGCCGTGCGGAAACCCTGCTCGGCCATGCCGAGCGTGGCGCGCAGCCCGGCGCCGCCGGCGCCGACGACGATCACGTCGTAGGAGTGATCGACATACTTGTAGGCTTTGCCGTTCTGGGCGGGTGAAGTCGGTGCCATATCAGCTTATCCTACGAATGCGATTTTCAGAATGGCGAAGAGACAGAGGCCGGCGATCAGGATCGCAAAGAACGTGTTCAGCATCAGGAGAACGATCTTGCCGAATTCGCCGTGCACGTAATCCTCGATGATGACCTGCATGCCGAGCTTCATGTGGATGACACCGGAGATTACCATCAGCCCCATGACCACGGCGACGAAGGGGTTCGATAGGGCGCGAACCACATCCGCATAGGGCGCGCCGGCATAGGCGAGCATGAAGAAGACGAAGAAGAGGATCAGCGGAACATTGGCGACGGCCGTCAGCCGCTGGCGCCAGAAATGATCCGTTCCGTCCTTGGCGGAGCCGAGCCCGCGAACCTTGCCGAGGGGGGTGCGCATATCCATGAGAGGACCTTCAGAAGCGAATGAGGAAGCCGATCACCCAGACCAGCACGGTCAGACAGAGCGACCCGATGATGTTGGCGATGGCGAGCTTGGTCGAGAACTCTTTCCCGAAGCCATAACCGAGATCCCACATGAAGTGGCGGAAGCCGCCGAGCATGTGGTGCAGCAGCGCCCAAGTATAGCCGAGAAGCACGAGCTTGCCGAGAAGGCTGCCGAGCACCCAGTTGGCCCAGTCATAGGAGCCCTGGCCGCTTGCCGCCGCGATCAGCCACCAGGCGACGAGCAGCGTGCCGACGTAGAGCGCGCCACCGGTAATGCGGTGGACGATGGACATGACCATAGTGGGAATAGGCTTGTAGATTTGCAGATGCGGCGATAGGGGCCGGTTATTTGTCACGTTCGCCATCAGAACCTCGCGGCGGCTTCTCTGCGCTCCCGGATTTCGGAGCATGCTCAGTCAACCACACGAATGACAAAATTCTCTGTGTGCGTTGCATCAATTGCGACGTTTAATCACCGGGAACGCCGACGACAAGCACAATCGCTGTCTGCTTTTAATTTAATCGATTCGCGTTACCGGGAAGTTTGCAGGCTAACAAAACTGGTCTCTTCCGCTCAAATTTTGTGCCGGTTGTCCGACCTGAATGGACAAGCTCCGGCTTTTGGCGCAATCTGGCGTTAACGATTTGTTAGGGATCGGAATTCCGGAGGCCGGCCACCCATGTTTCGCAGTCTGTCCGCAGTCGCCCTGCTTGCCCTGTCCGTGCTTGCTGCACTTCCCGCCGAAGCCGGCGACCGCCGCAACGATCATCGCTTTCCCGGCCATCGTCACGCTTTCCACGGCGGATTACTCCTCGGCGAACGTGCCATCTGGCGTGATCGCGGCATCCGTTTCGACAATGCCTATCGATATCGGAACCGCAAAGAACGGATGCCGTTCCTGAAACAGTTTTCATCGCCGGCGACAAATCGCATAGCCCGCAACAATCTCATCGTCGTCCTGCCCCAAACGCAGGGTGGTGACGGCGGCGGCACTTATGCCGGCTCTTCCTATGTCTATCAGGTCGATGGCGGGACCTATGTCGGCGGCAACGGCTATGGCTATCCTACAGCACGGCCGGAGCTGCTGGCCCCGAAAGCAAAGGTCATCGATATCGCAGTGCGGGACGATCCCTGCTCCTATGAGGCCAATGTCTGCGTCATCCGGCCTTAGAGCCTGTCGCGCAAGAGTATGCCGCGGTTTTGCGACAACGACACGCCTAAAACAAAGACCTAAAGCGCGAGGAGCGAATCTGAAAGGTCGGGACGCGCTTTAGAGCAGGATGACGAATGCAGGCGGCTCAAATTTGCCCGTCCCCACTCTTTCGCGACGCGGCTACGTCGATACGGATGGCGCACATCGGCGGGAGATTCTTGTCCTCAAACGTCGCCCGCCGTGGCGTTCCGCTATCCGGCATCCAAGCATCCCAGGCTCTGTTCATTTCCTCGAATGAGGCAAGGTCCCTGAGCCAGATGTTGGCGAGAATGATCTCTGACTTGTCGGTACCTTCGCGCAGCAGCATGTCATTGATGCGTTCCAGTATTTCGTTGGTCTGCGCCGTCACGCTCGCTCCCCTCGTCAGGTTTGCGACCTGGCCGGGCAGATAGGCGGCATCTGCGAGGAGAGTTTCGTCAACTTTGGCTTGCCCCATCATCGTATTCGCAGACTTCCAATGCTTGATATTGGGTCGTCGACCCTTCATCCGATCACTGTGGGGCTTCGCCCGCCACTTCGGTAGAGGGAATTAATTTGAGCCGATATAATGGAAGCTGAACGCTCCTAGAGCCTTTCCTGGTCAGCTTGAAGCATTCTGTTGGCTCAAACGGAGTCGGATGGTCGACCGGCCGGCGCGCGTCGTAGCCCGGCTCTACGGCCAAGCCGGCCGGTCGATCAGCCGGCCCGTTTCAGCCAACCCGAAGGGCCGGGCATCTTTCCGCCAGGACAAAGGCGATCGGCTCGGACGTACCCTGGGGTATGCCCGTCGCCAATCGCCTCTGCCCTGACGAAAACCTGCTCCGGCAGAATGCTGCAATCTGACCAGGAAAGGCTCTAGCTGGACAATATGGCGGTATGCCGCGAAATGAAGTCCACAAGATAGCGCGCGCCTTCGGCCGACTCGGATTGAGCATACAGACCGATCTCGATGCGCACCGGACCGGGCAGATCCGCCGATCGGTCAAGCGTCCGGCAGCCCTCCGGTTTCGTCGTGAGCATCATTGGCGCGATACCGATACCGACGCGAACCGCGGTCGCCATGGCCACCAGCGTCGATGCGACGCACGCCGTCTTCCACTTGATGTTTCGCTGGGACAGAGCCGCAATCGTCGGAAGCGTCCAGGGACACTCCTCCTCGAACATGATGATCGGAAGCGGTTTTTCCGTATCCGCCACAAAGTCGGATCTCACCGTCCACATCAAATATTCGGTCCAGATCAGGGTCGGTTTTCGCGAGAGGCAGGTGATGTCGCAAACCACGAGATCCAGCTTCCTGTCTTCAAACAGGCTGGCGAGGCGGCGATTCGGCTCGACAATGATGTCGATCTCGACCTTCGGGTTCTGGGCTCTGAAGGCACTAAGAATGTCGATCAGGTGGCCAGCTGCGAAGTCCTCGACGACGCCGAGGCGAATGCGGTCCTCGATCATCTTGCCTGTCAGCCTTTTCCCGACCTCGTCGCTGAGGGCGACCATTTCGCGGGCATAAGCCAGCATGATCTGCCCATGGCTCGTCAGCTCGAGGCCCTTTGACGAACGCGAAAACAGCGTAACGCCGACAAGCTCCTCCAGCTTGCGGATCTGCATGCTCACGGCGGCCTGCGTTCTGTTCAGCTTGACGGCTGCTCCATTGACGGTGCCGATCTCCGCGACGGTCAGAAATGCACGAAGCAGATAGGAATCAAGATCAAGCATCAGAAGCCGCATTCCATACTTTGTGGCGCTCGATAGCCGAGGGCCCCTCCGCCTATAAGCGGATATTGGACGAACCATGTTCTTCCGGCAACTGGTGACCCTTAGCCCCCGGGCGCAGCACAAGCTGCGCCCCATCAATGCCAGCTTATCGCGCGAAGAGGACGCATGCCTCGGGCGGAATGGAAACGCTGATCTCCTGCCCCCGAGCGAAGGCTATGTCTGGACGGTTCGGGCAAGCCGAGATTATCCGGTCGCCACTGACGAGGTCCAGAACGACATGCCTGAAGGCACCGAGTGTCACGACGTCGGCAACGCGTCCGGTCATGGCTCCGGCAGCCGGAGCGCCGGACGATATCTCGACGCTTTCCGGCCTCACGCAAATCTCGGCGGCACCTGAAAGATTTGCCGTGGACGCGACCGGAAACTCCCAGCCGGATTCGGAGCGAAATTTGCGGGCCGTTCCGCCCGCGGCCGAAATCGAGCCATGAATCCAATTCGTCCGACCCATGAAATCCGCGACGAAACGTGAGTCTGGACGCCAATACACATCATCCGGCTTGCCGGATTGCATGATTGCCCCGCGGTTCATCACGAAGATACGCTCTCCCAGGCTCATCGCCTCCTCCTGGTCGTGGGTTACCACGATTGCGGTCGAGCCGACCGCGGCGAGCACATCCTCCAATTCGGTGCGCAGCTCATGCCGAAGCTTGGCGTCGAGGGCCGACAGAGGTTCATCCAGAAGAACGAGGCTCGGATGGGTGGCGAGCGCCCGCGCAAGCGCAACACGCTGCTGCTGTCCGCCGCTCAACTGGTGCGGCCGCCGCTGTCCGAAACCGACGAGCCGGACGAGCTCAAGCATCTCGGCAATGCGGCGCGGTATTTGCCCCGGCGGATGGTTGCGATGGCGAAGTCCGTAACCGATGTTCTGTTCGACTGTCATATGCGGGAAAAGAGCGTAGTGCTGGAACAGCAGCCCGACATTGCGCTCATAGGGTTTCAATCCGGCCATCGGCTCGCCGTCGATCAGGATCGAGCCTTTGTCGGGCCGCTCGAATCCGGCAATGAGCCGAAGAATGGTGGTCTTGCCGCAGCCGCTCGGTCCAAGCAGTGCGATTGTTTCACCTGGGTTCACAGAGAAGGAGATATCACCGAGGGCGACAGTTTCGCCGAAGCGCTTGCTGACCCCTTGAAATTCCACGGCAGAAATCATCGTATTGTCCTCATGAACGAAACAAACCTTGGCCCACGACAGTGTCAAAGCCGACGACACGGTCCAGCACGACGATCAGCAACGCAGTGACGGCAATCAGGACCACGGCCGCCGCAGCGATCGTCAGATCGAAAGCCGCGCGCATGTTGCTGACCAGCGTAACAGGCAAGGTCGTTGCGGACGGATCGCTCAGAAACAGACTGATCGATACGTCATCCATCGAAATTGCGAAGGCGAAGATCGCGCCGGTGACGACGCCCGTCCGCATGAGCGGCAGGGTTATGGTCCAGAAGGCCTGGCGCTCGGTGGCGCCGAGAACCATTGCGGCTTCCGTCAATCGTTGGTCGCTGCCGAGAAGGCTGGCGAGACTGGTCCTTATGCAATAGGGCAACGTCACGATCACGTGGCCGAGGAGCAGGCGCGCCATACCATTTGTGATGCCGGCCTTGGAAAGGAAAAGCAGCAGGCCGAATCCAATGACAACCGGCGGGACGATGAGCGGCGAGAGAAAGGCCGAAGTCAGCGCTGCCTTTCCTGGAAAATTGCCCCGGGCAAGACCGACAGCCGCCGCAGTTCCAATCGTGACGGACAGAACCGTCGTGAGTACCGCCAAGATGAGGCTGGTGCGCAGGCTGGCAAGGATATCCGCCTGGGAGACGAGCCGTTCGAACCAGTGAAGCGACAAGGCAGGTGGCGGCATCGGGCCGAGGTAGGTCCTGGCGTCGAAAGCCATGACGCATGTTATCACCAGCGGGATGGCGAGGAACGCCAATCCAAGGCCGATGACACCGTAGGCAAGGGAACCGGCGATCCGGTCTCCGGTTCTCGCGGCAAGAGACTGCATGCTCATCGGGAAACCCTCCGCGCCTGCGCAAACGTTATGGCAGCGACGACCGCCAAGGCCGCGGCAAGCATGACGAGCGAGATCGCCGCACCGCTCGGGTAGTTGGCGATATCGCTGAACCGGGTGTAGATGACATTCGACATGAAAAGCACCCGGCCCCTCCCGAGCACCATGGGAATGACGAAGGCGCTGATCGCGAAAGTCAGCGATACGAGCGTGCTTGAGATCAGAGCCGGGAAGCTCAGGGGAAGCGTGATCGACAGATGGGCTTTCCATCCCGGCGCGCCGAGCGACTGGGCCGCATCAAGCAGACGCGGATCGATCGATTGCATCGCGCCAATCAGCGTTAGCGTTGCGACCGGTATGATCGAGTGAACCAGACCCGCAATAACGACGATATTAATATATTCGCGGCTGTTGGGCGAAAGGCCCAGTGTCAAGAGGAAGGGTCGGAAGATGCCGACCGACCCAAAGGTCAGTTCGATCGCATACGTCTTGATCAGGACGCTGGAAAGAACAAGCGTAATCAAGAAGCCGAGGGTGAGCGTGCGCATCCGCGGCGAAATGCGCCGCACGATGAAATAGGCCAGCGGGAATGCCACAAGCTGGCCGATGATCGCGGCAACTCCGCCAATCCAGAAGGTCGTCAGCAGGACGCTTGCAAACGCCTGGTTTGCAAGCTCGTAGTAGTTTTGAACCGTTGCCGCGGCATTTTCCACGGAGCCGACGCGCCCCGGCGTAAACTCCTTCAAGCTTTCGATTGCCAGGTTGATGAGCGGTGACACAAACCCGAATGCGAACACCAGCAGGGCTGGCCCGAGCGTCAGGGCAGCATCTCGGCGATCCGGAATTGAAATGGCAACGGGTTGCCGCCTTACCTTGGTCATGATGGAACAGCCTTTTCCTCGCCCTTGCGGGCCATGAGAAAGGGAGGTTGTCGAAGTCCGCGCCTACGACAACCTTCCGCGAGGTGTCTTAGAGCAACGGGGCGATATCCTGCTCCCAGCGCTTGGACCAGGCATCCTGCTGTTCGAGAACGACATTGTAGTCGGGCACATAGACGAAGCTCGAAAACTCGTCCGACGTGAAGGACAGATGCTTGAGATTGTCGGGTGTGACCGCCTTGCTGTTCAACGGCGCTTCGCCAGCCACCTTGGCGTAGAGCGAGTTCATGTCCGGGGTGATCGCGAAGTTGACGAAATCGAGCGTTGCCTTGGTGTTTGGTCTATTCTTGAGGACGCCGAAACCGCTCTGGTAGAGGAAGGCCTTGAAGTTGCTGTCCTTGGTGAAACGCGTAACCGGGAAGTTTTTGGCCACCGCCGCCCAGCCGGGCTCAGCGAAGAAGCCGACGGAGGTCTCGCCCGACGTCAGCGAATTGGTGAAATCGATATCGGTGACGGCAACGCGGCCGATATTGCCGGATTTCGCCAATTCCGTCATGAGCTTCCACCCGGGCTCCATATTCGTTTCACTGCCGCCGGCGTGAAGGGCGAGCGCGACGATCTGGAGCATCATGCTCTGTGTCGGGCCTGGCCAGCAGATCGCACCCTTAAGATCGGGGCTCAGCAGATCATCGATGGTCTTCACGGCGATCGGAGCCGTGTCGGTTCGGGCGCCGAAATACATGCCGCCAACTGCGCGCGGGACCGCTTTGATGTTGCCCTTGCCGTCACGAATGATGATTTTCTCGGGAATATTCGCGAGGTTGGGAATATCGGCAGGATTGATGGTTTCGAGCCAATCCTCCTTCACCATGCTGTTGAACGAGCCTTCCCAGCCGGCGACATAGTCGTAGTCGACATTCGGCCAGACGGCCTTGATCTTCGGCAGGATGGCGCCCGCGCCGCCCTGGTGAAGAACCCAGTTGAATGTCGCCGCATTCTGGTCGGCGGCAATCTGCTTCATCGCTTCGACGACATCGCCGCCCCATTCGACGGCGGTGAGATTGCCGCTGCCGGCTGCGGCGGATCTTGCAAACCCGGTCATCGTGCTGGCAATCCCCGCGGCGGCGGCGGATCCGAGGAAGCGGCGGCGTGTCATATCGTGCAACATGGTAGGTTCCCTTTGCTGTCGGCCCTCTGCCGGGCCGTTCGCATCGGAGACTGCTTGGAGGTTGCCAGCCGCGGTAGTGGGAAAATTCTCGCCGGGTTATAAAGTTTTCTGAACACCCCGATGAACGCGCGACCCGCATCGCTAAGCCTCGGCGGATCCGAGCTATCAAGAATCGTTATATCCCCTCTCGAATTTTCGCGGTTCCAAGAGAAGTGGGCGGCGCCGATGATGATGGCAGCATCAATACGGTGGGAGCCTGCCTTGACCATTGACCGGGATTTTCTGGAAGACTTGAGAAAGCGCTTCGGCAGCGCTGCAGGCGGAGAGATGGAAGATCCGCACTTCCGCGCCGTGGCGGCGAGCGTATTCAAGGACGGCGACAGCCGCAAATGGCCCTTCGCCGATCCTGCGACCTTTCTGGATGCCCGTTTCATCGAGAACGGCTTGCGGCCCGAGGTGCTTGAGGCGCTTGACGTGGCTCTGATCGGCGTGCCGATGGACCTCGGCGTCACCAATCGCGCCGGCGCGCGGCTGGGGCCGCGGGCCGTCCGGGCGATCGAGCGTATCGGTCCCTACGAGCATGTTCTGCGTGTCGCGCCGATGGGAGGGCTAAAGGTCGCCGATGTCGGCGACGTGCCGATGCGCAGCCGGTTCGGCCTCGCCGAATGCCATGCCGACATCGAGGCCTGCTACCGGATGATCGCGGCAACCGGGGTTATCCCGCTGTCGGTCGGCGGCGACCATTCGATCTCCGGCGCCATCCTCAAAGGCCTGGCGGCCGGCCAGCCGGTCGGCATGATCCACATCGACGCTCATTGCGACACCGCCGGTCCCTATGAGGGCTCCAAGTTCCACCACGGCGCGCCTTTCCGCGAGGCGGTTCTGGCGGGTGTGCTCGATCCGAAGCGTACGATCCAGATCGGCATCCGCGGCGGCGGCGAATATCTCTGGGAGTTCTCCTTTGCCTCCGGCATGACCGTCATCCACGCCGAAGAGGTGGCGGAGATGGGGCTCAAGGCTGTGATCGCAAAGGCTCTAGAGGTTGTCGGCGCGGGTCCGACCTATCTCAGTTTCGACGTCGACAGCCTCGATCCGGCCTTCGCTCCGGGAACCGGCACGCCAGAAGTCGGCGGGCTTCAGCCGAGGGAGGCCCTGACCCTGCTGCGCGGCTTCAAAGGCATCAACCTCATCGGCGGCGACGTCGTGGAAATCGCGCCGCAATACGACAACACCACCAACACCGCGCAGATCGCCGCGCAGGTCCTGTTCGAATTCCTGTGCCTCGCGATGTTCAGTCCCGCGGTCAGGACAAAGCTGACCTGAGAACCAGCTCCACAACGGCAGCGTGCCTCGTGCCCGCTGCCATCCATCACCTGTCGCACAACACGTCTCAAAAAGGGGAACGACATGACTGCTCTTATGAAGTTGCATTACACCGCCACCGCGGCAATTGCCGTTTTCGGCATCCTGGCAGGGGCCGCGCAGGCCGACGAACTTGCCGATATCAAGGCCGCAGGCGAAATCAACATCGGCATCTTCTCCGATTTCCCGCCCTTCTCTTCGGCAAGCGCCGATATGAGCATCAAGGGCTATGACGTCGACGTCGCCCAGAAGATCGCCGACGGGCTCGGCGTGAAACTCAATCTCGTCAGCGTTACCGGCCAGAACAGGATCGCCTACCTGAACGACGACCGCGTCGACCTGCTGATGAGCGTCGGCTATTCGAAGGAGCGTGCCGAGGTTATCGATTTTGCCGCCCCGTACGCCCCCTACTATATCGCCGTCATCGGTCCGGCTGCGCTGAAGGTGAGCGGCAAGGAAGACCTCGCCGACAAGACCGTTGCCGTCAATCGTGGGACGCTCGAAGACACGTCGCTGACGGCCGTCGCCCCCGGCTCGGCTGCGATCCAGCGTTTCGAGAACTATAATTCGGTCATCCAGGCCTTCATATCCGGCCAGACCCAGCTGATGGTCGTCGGCAACGATGTCGGTGCGCAGGTTCTGGCACGACAGGACGAACTGAAGCCGGAGCAGAAATTCCAGCTCCTCAGCTCCCCCTCACACATCGCGCTCCGCAAGGGCGAGGAAGGCCTGAAGAAAGTCGTCAATGACAGCGTCGCCGCAATGATCTCCGATGGTTCGCTCGACGCAAGCTCGAAGAGCTGGCTGAAAGCGCCGCTCAACCCTGAAAACCTGAAGGACTGACGAGGGCGGCCTCCCACTCACCAGAGTATGATGCCGAAAACTGCAAGCGATTGCGGTGGCATCATGCTCCAATTCTTTGGTTGAGAGGCGGATCGGGATTTCGGGCCGACCCGGCCCGGATCATCCGGCTCCAAAGGACAAGCGATGAGATACAGCCTCGATTTCAATTGGCTTTGGGACGGAATGGGAGCTCTGGCTTATGGCGCATGCACGACGCTTGCACTGACGGTCTCCACATCGGTCCTCGGGATCGTTCTCAGCATTCTCGGCGCGGCTGCGCGCCGGGGACCTTATCCATGGTTGCGCAAGGTCGTCGGCCTGTATGTGGAAATCATGCGCAACACGCCATTTCTGGTGCAGCTGTTCTTCATCTTCTTTGGCTTGCCTAGCCTCGGCATTCGCCTCGATCCGATCACTGCCGCCGTCCTTGCCATGACCCTCAACATGGCCGCCTACACGATCGAGGTGGTCGGGGCCGGGCTCGATGCCATACCGAGAGGCCAGAAAGAGGCGGCGCAGGCACTCGGCCTCAGGCCTCGGCTGGTGTTCTTCAAGATCATCCTGCCGCAGGCGATCGCCATCATTTTTCCGGCGCTGACGAGCCAGATCATCATCATGATGCTGGAATCGGCGGTGGTTTCGCAAATATCCGTCCGCGAGCTGGCGCAGGAGGCCGATCTGCTTCAATCGCGCACCTTCCGCTCCTTCGAGACCTATCTGGTGGCGACATTGATCTACCTTTCAATGTCCGCCGCACTTCGCCGGCTCCTTTTCGCCGGGAAACGCCGTTTTCTGGGAGCCGGTCTGGCATGATTGAGTTCACCTTCTGGGACATTCTGCGCAATCTTGTCTTCGCGACACGCTGGACCCTGCTGCTTTCGCTCGCAGCCTTTGCCGGCGGCGCCATCGTTGGCCTGGCGATCCTGTCTGCACGGATATCGAAAACACGCTGGCCGCGCAGCTTCGCGTCCGGCTACATTGCCCTGTTTCAGGGAACGCCGCTCCTGATGCAGCTGTTTTTGATGTTCTTCGGCCTGCCGATGCTCGGCTTCCGGATCGAGTCATGGACCGCCGCCGTCTGCGGCCTGACGTTCTACGCCAGCGCTTATCTTGCCGAAATCTGGCGGAGCGGCGTCGAGGCGGTGCCGCGCGGGCAATGGGACGCCGCAGCCAGCCTGGGCTTGCATCGTCTCCTCGAACTTCGCCTTGTCATCCTGCCGCAGGCTTTCCGGATCACGCGCGCGCCGACCGTCGGGTTCTTGGTCCAGTTGATCAAGAGCACCGCACTGGCCTCGATCCTCGGCTTCGACGAACTGCTGAAAACCGCAAACGCCATCAACAACGCGACCTTCGAACCTTTCAAAGTCTACGGTCTCGTCGCGCTGATCTTCTTCGCCCTGTGCTATCCGCTGACGCAATACGCCAGAATGCTGGAGAAGAAAGCGGCGTTTGGCTGAGCGGTGCCGAGTTGCTCCGCATTCCGATCGCAACAAAGTGTCCAAAGGGCCGATGGCGGTTGAATGCTGGTACGCCGCGCAGCGGCGACGCGGCTCTCGTTCAATCACACAGAATTCGCTTTATCCAGCAGTCAGAATTTACCGGGAGATCGCTTCAATGACCGACACACAAATCCGTATTCTCGATGCCCGGACAACGGGCGAACTCCTCCCTTTCGGCCCGCTGGTTGCGACCCTGCGGCAAGCATTCGCCGAAGGCTGTGTCGTGCCGGTGCGGCATCACCACACGATAGCCAATAGCGGCGAGCCGGATGCGACGCTGCTTCTGATGCCTGCCTGGCATGAAACGCACCGGTCGGAGCGCTACCTTGGCATCAAGATCGTCACCGTCTTTCCCGGCAACACGCTGCGCGGCATTCCCGGTTTGACCTCGACTTACATGCTCTACGATGGTCGGACCGGGATGCAGCTTGCGCTCCTTGACGGAAACACGATCACCACGCGCCGCACGGTAGCGGCATCGGCCGTTGCCGCGGATTATCTTGCCCGAAAGGACGCCCACCGTCTGCTGGTGATCGGCGCAGGCCGCGTCGCGAGCCTCACACCCGATGCCTACCGCGCCGTCCGGCCGATCGCAGATGTCGATATCTGGGATATCGATCCCGCCAGCGCCGAACGACTGGCGCAGAGCCTCCGGCAACGTGGGCTCCAGGCCACTGCCGTCACGGATCTGGAAGCAGCAGTGCGGCAGGCCGATATCGTCAGTGCGGCGACGCTGGCGACAGCACCGCTTATCCGCGGCGCATGGCTGCGGCCGGGCACCCACGTCGATCTGATCGGCGGCTTCACCCCGGCGATGCGCGAGGCCGATGACGAGGCGCTCCGGCGCTCGTCTGTCTATATCGACACGCACGAAGCCCTTCACGAAGCGGGCGATCTGGTTCAGCCGATCAGGGCCGGCGTCATTTCCGCTGACGCGGTGCGTGCGACACTTGACGAGCTGTGTCGCCGGGATGTTCCAGCGCGGACGTCCAACGATGAGATCACTCTCTACAAGGCCGTCGGAACGGCGTTGGCCGATCTTGCCGCCGCGACAATGGTGTATGAAGCCGCTTTGATCGCCGGCTGACGTCTTTTTGGGTCCGGGCGATCGCGAATGATCTGAACTCCCGGTTTCGACGCTCTCGGCCTGTCCAGGCATTCGATCGCCAGTGCTGCGAGCGACCAAAGTCCGACACCGACCATGTCGGTTTGGTGGGCGAAGGGGAAGCAATGGGCCGGCGCTGATATTCGTGCGGTATAACGCTTTGTATGCCATAGTCGGGGAAGCCCCTTGTGCAATCCGATATAGACCCGCAGTGATTACAAATCCGCCGCGCATCGAAATCCAGCAACTGGCCCATTTCGTGCTGGCCTGTCAGAGCCCGACGCTGGCAGAGACCGCGCGCGAGCTTGGAATTGCTCCTTCGGCGCTGACATCAAGTCTGCGTACTTTGGAAAATGAACTTCAACTCAAGCTCTTCATTCGGAAAAGCGGTCACCTCAGCCCTTTACCGGCAGCCTTCTGGCTGTTTCAGCAGGCAACGGCCATCCTTCATCGCGAAAGGTTCGTGCGTCGGATGCGGAACGGGGGCACGGCGCCCCTTCGCATCGATATTCGTCTCGATCTCAGTTTCTCCATCGGCCGGTTTTCGAAGGCGATCGGACGTACCGTCGAAGATATGGAACGCGAGCGGCCCGACCTGCTGATCGACGTGATGTTTGCAGACATGCGAGAAAAATCCCTTGTTGATGACGGGGCCGCGGAAATCCCGGGCAACGCGGGTTCGATGGAGATCGAAGTCGGCTATATGACCGGCGTGCCATCTGCGAAGCTGCCTGCGATGACGCCCTTTTACGATGAGGTCTGGTTTTCCGTCGGAACGGCGGAGGCCGCGGTTGATCTTCGCTCCCCCAATCAGAAATTTGTCGTTTTGAAAATGCGTCAGGCACTTCGCGATGCCGTTACCCGATATGCGGACGAGCATGGCATCCGCGACCGCATGATCCTGATGGATGAGGAGCCGGCAGACCTTCATCGACTGCTCAACGAGTTTCCGCAAATGCGTTTCCTGATGCCCCGCAGTATGGTCGCCGACCGGCTCGGACTTGCGCGCCTGCATCTGGAGCCCCTCGATCCGCCATTGTCGAGCACCCTGGGCGTGCGCGCAAACGGGCCGGACCAGGAGGTCGTGTCCGCCCTGCTTTGCAACCTCAAGAAAAATCTGCAGGCAACGGAGGCCAATATCGTCTTCCGGCCGCAGTTGACGGCACGTCAATTGCACTACTTCAACCTTGCGCATCTCAGCGGAGGCATTTCGGCGGCGGCGCGCGCGGCGCATATCACGCAACCTTCCGTTTCGACCCAGATTCAGAAGATCGAGGCAGTCGTCGGGCAACCCCTGTTCGAACGGCGACGCAACGGTGCCGAGAGCACGAAGGCCGGCAAGGCATTGCTTCCCTTCACCCTGGAGATCGAGGAGCGCATCGATAACCTTCTTCGGGCCAGTCTGGATATTGCCGCCCACACACAGGCGACCATCTCGATCGGCATGCTGCCGAGTTCGGGGCATGACAGCGTCATGACGGACAAGGTGGCGCAGGCACTGACGGCAACCCGCCTTGGCCATCCCGAATACCGGCTGAGAATCATCGAAGGTTCCAACGCTGCGCTTCACGACCAGGTACGTGCGGGAGAGCTCAATCTGGCCATTGTCGGTGCCGTCCAGACGCAGATGACCCGGATCCATCTCGGGCCGAGCGAGCGCCTGTCGGTCGTTGCCAATCCGGCCTTGGACCTTGCCGGTCGAACGGAGATTCCACTGGCCGAAGTTTGTGGATTTCCGCTGGTTCTCGGAATCAAGCATCTCAGTATCCATCAGGCGTTCATGGCAGCCGCCAGCGCGCGGCATCTGCGTGTCGAGCCGGTCATGGACGTCGGTTCTCTGCCATTGGCCATCGCCATGGTCCGCCGCTTGCCGGTCTGTACGGTCCTGCCGGTGTCCTCGGTCCAGCAGGATATCGACAGCGGGCGCCTCACCGCGGCGCCGATTACGGAAGACGTCATCGCCGGAAACCTCTCGGTGATTTTCTCCGGCGAAAGGACGCTGTCCGAGGCCGAACGGACGATGATCCAGTCGCTCGTTGCCGTCTTCGGCCGACAGGCGTGATCTAAAAAACATATCGTGTCGAATCGCGCTCATGCACCGAGCATTCTGATTTTCCTATCCTCCAATTCATGATTTTCGAGCTACCCAGCCTCCGGCCTGCGGCTGATACTTGCCGCATCAAAACAGCCCTCGGAAATGACTTTCACAGGATTGCCGGATGAATGATCACCCTGATCCGCTTGAAAACCCGGCCATGACATCCGGGACGGCCGGCGCTGCAATGCCACGCAGCGAAAGCGATCAGTCGTGTCGGGGCATTCTTCAGGAGCTCGACCGTCGCGGTCAGCTGCTGGTGATTTCGGAGGAGGTCGACCCGATCCACGACGTATCGGCCATTCTTTCCATCGTCGATGAAAAGGCGGCGGTGCGGCTCGACTGCATCAAAGGTCACGACATGCCGATCTTCGGCAACATCCTGTCGGATCTCGATCGTGTCGCCCTGGCGCTTGACGTCGCGAAAAGCGATATCCAGGAAAAGCTGCTGTCCTCGATCGCCTCTCCGGTGCCGCCAGTCTTCGTGGACGATGCGCCGGTACAGCAACAGCTCTTCCAGGACGACATCCTGACCCGGCTTCCAGTCCCGACCTTCTTTTCCAAGGAGACCGGTCCTTACATTACCGCGGGTCTGATCGTGGCGCGCGACCCTGAAACGGGCTTGGGCAACGCGTCCTATGCCCGCATCAAGGTGCTTGGTCCGAACGAGGCGATGATCGGAATTGCACCGAACCATCATCTCGCCATCATGGCCCGCAAGGCGGGCGCCAAAGGCGAGCCGCTCCCCTTCGCCGTCGTCCTCGGCGCGCATCCAGCCATTCAGCTTGCCGCCTGCTTCTATCTGGGGCTTGGTGACGATGAAATGCACTGCGCCGGATCGCTGCTCGGCGAGCCGGTGCGGCTTGTCCGCTGCAAGTCGATCGATCTTGCCGTGCCTGCAGAGGCGGAGATCGTGCTCGAAGGTCATATTCATATCGACGAGCCGATCCTCGAAGGGTTGGTCTCAGAATATCACGGCATGTACGAGGATTACGGTTCCGGGGTGCGCGTCAGATTTGAATGCATGACTTGCCGCTCCGACGCGATGTTGCAGGTGATCGAGCCCGGTTACCACATGGAGCACCTCTATCTCGGCGCGGTGCCGATCGCTGCCAGCCTCAAGGCCGTCATCCGGCGGTCCGTTCTCAATGTCGGCGAGGTTGCCGTCACCGCATCAGGCAGCGGACGGAACAACGTGGTCGTGCAGATCGATGCGCCCCGCCCGGGACAGGCACGCCGCATCATGTCGATCTGCTGGGGTGCGGTCAGCATCGTCAAGAACATCACGATCGTCGACAGCGATGTCGACCCTTGGGATCTCGATGCCGTCGAATTGGCAAAGATGACGCGCATGCGCGCGGAGCGCGACATTCTCATCGTCACGGACCTTCCGGCAGACCGGTCCGAGCCTCAGGAAGACGGCGGCGTGATCACCAAGGTCGGTTACGACGCCACGATGAAGGCGGGTGACCGAAGGGAAGGGTTCGACAAGGCGCTTCCGCCGCCGGATTCCTACGAACGGATGCGCCAGCTGCTGTTGCGCGTCAAGCCGGAGATGCTGATTTGAGGCGATTGATCATCGGCATATCAGGGGCTTCCGGCGCAATCTACGGACTGCGTGCGCTGGAGATGCTGCGGGACTTCGACGATGTCGAGACGCATCTCGTCATATCGCCCTCGGCGATCCGCACGGCACTGGCCGAAGGGACGGGAAAGACCGCGGACGAAATCCGTGGCCTCGCCGACCGGGTCTACAGCCACGGGGATATCGGCGCCTCGATCGCCTCCGGCTCCTTCCGGTGCGACGGCATGCTGGTTGCGCCATGCTCGATCAAGACGCTGAGCGGGATCGCACATTGTTATGCGGACGATCTGATCGTGCGCGCCGCCGATGTCTGCCTGAAGGAACGCCGTCGGCTGGTGCTGATGGTGCGGGAAACGCCGTTGCATGCGGGCCATATCGCGCTGATGGACCAGGCAACACGCAACGGCGCCGTCATCATGCCGCCGGTGCCGAGCTTTTACACGCTGCCGAAATCAATCGCCGAAATGGTCGACCAGACTGTGGGGCGTGCGCTGGATCAATTCGGGCTTCATCATCCGACGGTCAGGCGCTGGACGGAGGATCATAACGACTGAGCCATGAAGAGCAGCGCTGAAAGCTGCCGGGCCATCATGTCAACCGCATGCAAAACAACGACGCACAATCACTCCCCCAGGGGAACTCAAAAAAAGGAGATAGAGTGATGTTGTCAGACAATCGTTCCAGAAGGTTGCAGAGCCTGTTCATGCGCGGCGGCGCCGCGTTGCTGTTGTCGCTGATGGCGGCCGCACCCGTGATGCTCGCCGCGTCTCACGCGGGTGCGCAGACGGAAAAACCGGTCAGCGGCGGCACGATGACCATCATCAACGGTTCGGACATCAAGAGCTGGGATCCGGCGATCACCGCCGGCACCTATCCCGGCGGCCCGATGGATGTGCTCGACGCCGTCTACGGCTTCATCGTCTACGTCAACGACAAGGGCGTCGTGACCGGCGGCATGGCCGAAAGCCTGACCAGCACAGACGCCGTGACCTGGACCTTGAAGCTTCGCAAGGACATGAAGTTCACGGACGATACGCCCTATGATGCGGAAGCCGTCAAATACAACTGGGACCGCGCCGCCGATCCGGCCACGCTTTCACCGGCACAGCCGTTCATATCCTCATGGAACAAGGCGATCAGCGTCGTCGATCCGCAGACGCTGACGATCAAGCTGACCTCCCCGAACGCCAATTTCGCAGCCCAGATCGCCGAGCTGTGCCCCTTCATCGCCTCGCCGGCAGCATTGAAGGCCGCCAAGGAAAAGACCGACATCAAGCCGGTGGGCGCCGGTGCCTTTACGCTGACCGAATGGAACCAGGGCATATCGATGACCATGGCCCGCAATCCCGGTTATTGGGATCAGCCGCGCCCCTATCTGGAGACGATCAAGTTCGCGATCATTCCCGAAACCAACAGCCGCATCGCCACCGTCGTGCAGGGTGGTGCAACGATGATGGCCGGTTATCCCTATCAGTTCGGCTCGAACGCAACGGCGCCGGGGGTTGCGACCCGCGAGATCCCGATCCGCGGCATCAACCGCGCCTATCTCAACCAGGCCAAGGGTGTCTTCACGGATGTTCGCGCCCGCGAGGCCTTCTATTCCGCCATCGACCGCGCGCGGCTGATGCAGGCCTTCACGCAGATGCCCGGATACAAGGCACCCAGCAATTACTTTGGAGAGAATTCGCCCTATTTCGACAGCGCTTCATCGCTTCCAGCCTATGATCCGAAGAAGGCGCAGGAACTGTTCGACGCTCTGAAGGCGGACGGCAAGCCGTTCTCGATCAAGATCGTCACCTATACCAACTCGGACCTGAAGCGTCTTGCCGCCTACATCCAGCAGGTGCTGACCGGCTATGAAGGCGCCTCGGCTGAGATCGTCGAGGTCGACCAGGCCTCGCTGATCCAGCGGTGCAAGACGCAGCTCGACTTCGACATCTGCGTCGAAGGCGGGGTGCTGGTGTCGAACGGTGCCGAGCCGAACATTTCCAACCTGCTGAGTTCCGGCGGTGCTTTCAACTGGGGACAGTACAAGAGCGCCGAGATGGACGCTGCATTGAAGGAGGCCAGCTCCACCCTCGACCCTGCCGCTGTCAAAGCCGCCTATGTCAAGGTTCAGAAGCTCGTCGCAACCGAAATGCCGCTTTACATCTTCGGTGAACAGACGCGCTCGCTGCTGCTGCGCGACAATACCGGCGGCGTCGTTCCTTCGAACGGCGGCATCCTGCAAAAGCAGTTCCTCTACGTCTGCACGGATGTCTGCCAGAAATAGCGGGTTCCAGATCACGACGTGCAGGCTCGCCCGGAAGATCCGGGCGGGCAGCGAAGGGCCGGTCGATGGGCTGGACGACCGTACAAGCCAAAGACGTTAAGACGACAGAATGAGCCCTGCGATGCGGGGCGATCGGAAAAGGTGGATGACGATGATCGGCAATCGCGAGAAGGTGAAGTTTCGGGACCTGGTTTCCCGCAAGCAGGTGTTCACGCCCTGCGTCTGGGATTGCTACTCCGCCAAGGCGGCGGAAATGGCCGGCTTCGAGGCGATCCTGCTCAGCGGCGCATCACTGGGATTCAGCATGTCCGGCGTGCCGGATCTTGGCCTGCACAATCAGGAGGAATTGGTCTACGCGACCGACCGCATCGCCGACTACTCGCCTCTGCCGCTGGTCATCGATGCCGATGACGGCTTCGGCGATGTCGTCCAGACCTTCCGCACCTGTTATCGTCTCGCCAAAGCCGGCGCCGGAGCCATCCTGATCGAGGATACGCCCAACGAACGCGGCTATGCGCGGTTCGGCCGCGCCATGGAGGCAGCGACCCTTGCCGGCAAGGTCGATGGCAACGTGCCGCATGAGGTCGTCTCGCAGGAGCTGTGGCTCGCCAAGATCAAGGCCTCGATCGAAGCTTGCGAAGGCAGCGATTGCGTGGTGATAGCGCGCACCGAATCCAAGCTCGAAAAGGGGTTGGACGACGCTATCGAACGCTGCGTGCGCGCCGCAGCACTCGGCGCTGAAATGACCTATGTGCACGGCCTGCGCACGTTGGAGGAATGCCGGAAGGTGGCCAAGGAATTGCCCGGCTGGAAAATGTTCGGCGATGTCGCGACCGTCAACGGCGTGCCCTTCGTGCGGCTCGAGGAAATCGAGGCGCTCGGCTTCAACCTGGTGACCATGCACTATCTCGAGAAGGGATCGATGTATGGCATGATGGATTACGGTCGGCATGTCTTCAAGGACCGCAGCACGCGTTATGCGGACGAGCATAGCATGGGCGGCATGACGCCTGCCGAGCAGAAAGCCTCGCTGGAGCGGGACAGCGGCTGGCTCGATGCCGAGGACAGATGGAAGGCGCTCTGATCCCGGAGACCGGCCGCTCTGCCGTCTCGTTTTGCGAAATCCGGATGCCGGTCCAGTCCGGCATTGGATGTTCCACCTAACAATCGGAGTCCGATCGTTGCGAATTGCCAAGCTCTCCTATCTGAAAGCGGTTGGCGTCCGGCTTCTGGCCGGCATTCCCGTCTTCCTGCTGGTGACGTTCTCGGCGACGGCGCTGTCGAGCCTGATGCCGGGGTCGGCGGCGCAACTGATCCTTGGAGAGAATGCGACGCAGGCGCAGATCGATGCGCTGAACAGCCGCTATGGTTACGATCTCCCGGTCTGGGAACGTTACCTCGGCTGGCTCGGACGGCTTCTGCAGGGAGATCTCGGGCAGACCATGTTCAGCCAGCAGTCGGTGGCAAAACTCCTGGTCGACCGGGCGGCGGTGACGTTCGAGATCGCGTTGCTTGCCATGTTCGTCTCGCTCCTGATCGGCGTGCCGCTGGCCATGTATACGGCCAGCCGTCCGGGCGGCATCGTCGATACGGTGCTGCGGGCGGTCTCCTCGGTCATGCTGTCGATCCCGACCTTCGTCATCGTGGTTCTGCTCGGTTTCGTCTTCGCAATCGTGCTGCGCTGGCTGCCGGCGACCGGCTGGGTTACCTTCAGCGACAATCCGGTGGGCAATCTCTACTACGTCGCCTTGCCGGTGATGTGCCTCAGCGTGCACCAGGCAGCCTATTTCTACAGGGTGAGCCGCAGCGAATTCGTCGCGATCCTCCAGGAGGACTATGTCCTCGTTGCCAGGGCCAAGGGCCTGCCGACGCGTTATATCCTGATGCGCCACGTGCTGCGCCCGGCCTCTCCCCAGGTGCTGACGGTGATGGGCCTGTCGATGACCTATCTGCTCGGCGGTTCCTTCATCGTCGAGAGCTATTTCGCGGTGCCCGGCATCGGCTGGACCGTTCTCAATGCGGTCAGCAGCCACGACCTGCCCGTCATGCAGGCCATCCTGTCGCTGACGGTGGTGATCTTCGTCGTGATCTTCATCCTGGTCGATCTCGGTTACGCGCTTATCGATCCGCGGGTGGACGTGTCATGAGCCGCCTCCAGCCAACACAAACGGACCTCGTGCCCGGCGAAGCGGTCGCATTGGCGGAGACGTTGAATGCCGCGATGCCGAAGACCGCGCGGTTCCGCATGCCGAGCGGCCATCCGATGGAATGGTTCGCCTTCGTGTTCCTTGCGGTCCTGATCATCTCCTCGGGTTTCGTGGAGTTCATTCCGGGTCTCGTTCGGGCAAGCTTTCCTTACGGCGATTTCTCGCAAGGTCCGGAATGGAGCCTGAACGGCCTGTTCGGAACCGATGCGCTCGGGCGCAGCATCCTGTCCCGGGTGCTCTACGGTGCGCGAACGACGCTCGCCATCGTCTCGGTCGCGACGCTGATCTCGCTGGTGATCGGCATGATCCTCGGAATGCTCGCCGGCTTCTATCGCGGCCCGGTCGAGCGGATCGTCGATCTCTATGCCAATTCCATGGCGTCGCTTCCGCCGATCCTCGTCATCCTGGCGCTGATATCGGTGACCGGAAATTCGGTTTTCACGATGATGCTGGCGCTTGGCTTGCTCGACATCGGAACCTATGCACGCATCGCCAAAGGCGGCGTGATTGCACAGAACGACCGTGATTACGTGCTGGCGGCACGCGCCATGGGCGCGTCGGACATGCGGCTTCTGCTGCGCGAGATCCTGCCCAATCTCGTTCCGGCGCTGACGGCCATCGTTCCGCCGCTGATGGCGGGGCTGATCATCACGGAGGGATCGCTGAGCTTTCTCGGTTACGGCATTCCAGCGCCGGCGCCAAGCTGGGGCGGGATGATCGCCAGCTCGACCGACCTGCTCAGCCGCTTTCCACTGCTGATCTTCGGACCGATCGTGGCCATCGTGCTGACGGTCTACTCGCTCAACACGGTCGGGGATTGTCTGGCCCGTCGCATGAACCATCGCGGCAGGGAACTCTGACATGAATGAGGCTGCGAACACCACCCCGGTCCTCGATTGTCACGATCTCTCCTGTCATTTCAGGTCTCCGCTCGGGCCGATCCGCGTGCTGCATGACGTCAGCTTCAGCATCCCGCCGCGCACGACGCTCGGCATTGTCGGGGAATCCGGCGCGGGCAAATCCATGCTGGTCAAGACGATCATGGGGATTGCGCCGGAGGGCATGAAAACCAGCGGCCGCATCCTTGCCGACGGGACCGATCTTTCGACGCTCAACGAGGCGAAACGCCGCGCTTTTCTCGGCCGCAAATTCGGGATGGTTTTCCAGAACCCGATGACATCCCTCAATCCGTTCGTGCGGGTGGGGCGGCAGATCGAAGAGGCGAGCCGCTTCCATCTGCGGCTCGGAAAGGCGCAGGCGATGGCGCTCGCGATCGAACTGCTGGCAAGCGTCGGCATTGCCGATGCCGCGGAATGTTACGGGCATTATCCGCATCAGTTCTCGGGCGGCATGAAGCAGAGGATCATGATCGCCACGGCACTTGCCTGCCAGCCGGATCTCTTGATCGCCGACGAGGCGACGACCGCGCTCGACGTGACGGTTCAGAAGGAAATTCTCGATCTGCTGCAGGTTATCCAGCAGCAGCGGCAGATGTCGATGATCCTGGTGACGCACAATCTGGGCGTCGTCGCGGGACGCACCGACGACATCCTCGTGCTCTATGGCGGGCATGTCGTGGAATACGGTCCGACGGAGACCGTCTTTTCCCACCCGCGCCATCGCTATACCGAGGCTCTGCTTTCGGCGATGCCGCGCATGGACCAGCCGGCTCATACGAAACTGCGCACGATCCCGGGCCGTCCGCCCGATCTCGCCGACCCCGCGCCCGGATGCCCGTTCGCGCCGCGCTGTCCCGCCGCCGAGGCCCGCTGCCATGCCTCGATGCCGCCGATGACGACCAGTGCAGACGGCAAGCATCGCTTCGCCTGCTATGTGCCTGTTCAAACCGGTGACGCAACCGACGCCGCGGTCGAAAGGAGGGCATAGTCATGAATGACGAGGCTTCCGGCCAGGCCGTCGATACAGGTGCTGCAATGCATACCTTCGATGCTTCCTTACGCGACGACGCGCTTTTGAAGGTACGCGATCTCTCGGTCAGATACCGCCGCGGCGGCAAGACCTTTGTTGCGGTCGACGGCGTCTCCTTCGACGTGGCTCCTGGAGAAACGCTCGGCCTCGTCGGAGAGTCGGGCAGCGGCAAGACGACCATCGGCCGTGCCCTTCTGAAGCTTCTGCCGAAGGCGGATACGAGCGTCGCCGGCGACGTCGAATATGACGGTCTGAATGTTGCCGATCTGTCTGCTTCCGATCTTCGCGCCATCCGCAGCAAGATGCAGATGATCTTCCAGGACCCGATTTCTTCCTTCAATCCGCGCCGCAAGGTGCAGGATATCGTCGGAGAAGGCCTTGAGATCCAGGGCATCCGCAAAGCGGAAAGACTGGAAAGGGTCGATCGTGCGCTCAACGATGTCGGCATGAGCAGGACGATGGTGGAGGGCCGCAGGCCGCATCAGTTTTCCGGTGGCCAGTGCCAGCGCATTGCGATCGCGCGGGCGCTTGCCGTTGGGCCGGAGCTGATCGTCTGCGACGAGCCGGTTGCATCTCTCGACGTGTCGGTGCAGGCGCATGTGATCAATCTTCTGCAGGATATCCGCCAGAATCGAAATCTGGCGCTGATCTTCATTTCCCACGATCTTGCCGTCGTGCGCAATGTCAGCGACAGGGTCGCCGTCCTCTACATGGGCAAGATCGTCGAGATCGGAACCGGCGACGCCATCTATCAGCGTCCGGCGCATCCTTATACCCGCATGCTGCTGGAAGCCGTCCCGGTTCCCGATGCCAGCCGGAAGATCGTGCCGAGCGCAACGCCGACGCAGGCCTCGTCGCGGAGCGCGCCGCCGTCCGGATGTCGGTTCCGCCTGCGTTGCCCACGCGCTCAGGCGGTCTGTGCGGGAGAGGAACCGAAGCTTGCGTCGATGCCCCACGGCCAATTCGCGGCCTGCCATTTTCCTCACGACGAACCGGCGCCCGGAATGAAGACGGCGGAACAAGCGTGATGGAAAAAGCCCCTGATGCATTCGCAGAAAAAACGGTGGCAAGCGGCAACGCGCGCTCAGAACGGGATACCGGACCCGCGAGGCGTGCTGCTTTCTGTGCCAATGTGTTCGATGTCATGGTCCGGCTCTATGATGAACCCGGCATCGCGTCCTGGTGCCTCGAAGCCCAGAACAGTCATGCGGTGGACGTGCCGTCTCTGCTGTTCTTCGCTCTTGCGGATAGTGACGGACACGGCGCGGATGACGGCGACATGCAGCGGCTTCTGGAACGTGCCGGCGAATGGCGCGCGGTTTTCGTCCTGCCGTTG
Organism: Rhizobium sp. SRDI943; assembly: GCF_057653695.1. Classification (NCBI taxonomy): domain Bacteria; kingdom Pseudomonadati; phylum Pseudomonadota; class Alphaproteobacteria; order Hyphomicrobiales; family Rhizobiaceae; genus Rhizobium; species Rhizobium sp. SRDI943. The sequence goes on from NZ_CM172787.1 coordinate 4,113,302, forward strand.
CGACATCTTCGGCTAACCCTGCGTCAAGGCCGCAGGAACACGGCAGAGATTGAATTTTACGAGAAGATCAAGGCAGCGGAGTTGGAGGCGGAACGGTTGCAGGTCCGGCGTCTGGCCGACGACTTTCTCCCGCTCGAAGGGCCGGGCGGGCTGGCAGCCCGTTATCTCGAAACGATTTCCATGCCGGAACCCGAAGCAGGGACGTTGGTCGGACGGCTTCGAGCCGCCGCCAAAGCCATCTGCCGCGGCTTTCCCCATCATGCGCACTGAGGATCTGAAGACATCATGAGCGATTTCGACGCCGTCATGACAGGAACCATCGTCACCGAAGAAGGTGTCACGGAAAACTCCGTCGCCGTCACCGGCGGCATTACCGCTGCGATCGAGACAGGCTGCGCTCCCGGCGCGCGTGTTCGATTTCGGCACTTACCTTCTCACACTTATCGAGCTTCAAGGACATCGAGATGAACGCCATAATTTTAGACGGTGACAGCCTGACGATCAAAGATACCGTTCGCATCGCGCGCCAGGGCGCCAAGGTAGCGCTCGCCGATGCAGCGCGCGCCGAAATCATCAAGGTGAGAAACTATATCGAGGAAAACTGGCTGACCGAAAACGCGCCGCCGACCTACGGTTTCAACACCGGCGTCGGTAAGCTCAAGGATTATGCCATCAACCAGGCCGACAACGACCGCTTCCAGCTCAATATCGTGCTCTCGCATTGCTCCGGCATCGGAGAACCGGCATCGGAAGAAATCGTCCGCGCCATGATGGCCGTCCGCATCAACGCCTTCTGCCTCGGAGTTTCCGGCCTGCGGATCGAGGTGGTCGATCGTCTCGTTGAGATGCTGAACCGCGGCATTCATCCAGTCGTGCCGATCCAGGGATCGGTCGGCGCGTCTGGCGATCTGGCGCCGCTCGCCCACATGGTTTCGGTGCTGATCGGATATGAGGAGGCGGAAGCCTATTACCAGGGCGAACGCATGCCGGCGCCGCAGGCGCTGGAAAAGGCCGGCATTTTCCCCCTTGTTTTCGATCTCAAGGCGAAAGACTGCCTTGCCCTCATCAATGGCAACAGCCTCTGCGCGGCCATGGCGGTTCTCAACCTCCACGACGCCGAGATGCTGATGAAGACGGCCGATGCGGCCGGTGCGCTCAGTCTGGAGGCGATCCGCGGCGAGCAGGCGGCGTTCGATCCCCGCATTCATCTCGTGCGCAAGCAGCCCGGGCAGATCGCGACTGCGGAAAATATTCGTCGCATTATCGAGGGCAGCCGTCGCACGACCGAGGCAGCACGTGCGGTACGCCTCGAGGACGATATTCTGCATCCGAAACACACCGCCCGGATCCAGGATCAGTATTCCTTCCGCTGCCTGCCGCAGGTGCATGGAAGCTGCCGCGACCAGCTGGAGCACGCCAAGGAGCTGGTCACGCGCGATCTCAACGCCGCGACCGATAATCCGCTCGTCTTCTGGAACGAACTCGGCGCGCTGGAATTCCTGTCCGGCGGCAACTTTCATTGCGAACCCATCGCTTTTGCCATGGACTTGCTGACGATCGCTTTGGTGGAAATCGGCAATATTTCAGAGCGCCGCCTGTTCTCGCTCTGCGATACGACATTGAACTACGGCCTGCCGCCGAATCTTGCCGGCAAGCCGATCGGCCTGAATTACGGCTATGGCATCATCTCGACGGCTGCGGCGTCCGTCGCATCTGAAAACAAGACGCTGGCTTTCCCCGCCGTTGCCGATACCATCCCGACCAAGAGCAGCCAGGAAGACCATGTTTCGATGGCGACATGGGCATGCCGCAAGACGCGTCAGGTGGTCGACAACATGCCGAAGATCCTTGGTGTTGAATGCCTGCTTGCGGCCCGCGCCATCTTCCTGACCGAAGAGGCACTCGGCGGCTACAAGCTCGGAGCCGGCAGCCAGGCGCTCTATGACGCGCTTCGCGACGCGATCCCGTTCCAGCAGGAGGACAGCTACATGCCCAAGCAGACCACACCGGCTCTCGAGATCGTGCGGTCCGGCGCATTTCTCGAGGCCATCGAGAACAAGATCGGCGCGCTGAAATAGGCGGGCCGGCTGATTTGCGCCGCCGCCGCATCATGAAGCGCCGGCATTTCATCGCCGCCTGCAATTCCCCTGACCGGAGAGAACCATGTTCGATGATCTGATAATGCCGCCAGCCGACAAGATCCTGTCGTTAATGCCGATTTTCCGGCAGGACAGTCGTTCGAACAAGATCGATCTCGGCGTCGGAGTCTACCGGGACGCCTCCGGTACGACGCCGATCCCGCGGGCGGTGAGAGAGGCAGAAAAACGAATCCATGCCGCGCAGGCGACCAAAGCCTATGTCGGCCCGGCCGGAGACCCTGTTTTCTGCGATCTCGTCGGCAGGCTTGTCTTCGGCGAAGCCGCACCGTGGGAGCGAATTCGCGGCATCCAGACGCCGGGCGGGGCGGGCGCCCTGACGGTGCTCGCCGGCCTGATCTCCCTGGCGCGCCCGGGTGCTGCGGTCCATGTGCCCGATCCGAGCTGGGTGAACCATGTGTCGATCCTTGAAGACAACCGGCTTCGGGTCGTCACTTACCCGTACCTCGATCGCCGAACAGGCGAGGTGGATTTCGACGCCCTGCTCGATCATTTCTCACGATCGGAGCGGGGCGACATCGTGTTGCTGCACGGCTGCTGCCACAACCCGACCGGCGCCGACCCGAGCCGTTCGCAATGGCAGGCACTGGCAGAGATCATCGCCGAGCGCGGGCTCGTTCCGCTGGTCGATATCGCTTATCAGGGGTTTGGCGAGGGTCTCGAGGACGATGCCTTCGTGGTACGGCTGCTCGCCGGCATGGTTCCGGAAATGCTCGTCTCCTCGTCATGCTCGAAGAATTTCGGAATCTATCGCGAGCGCACAGGTGCCGCATTCATTCTCGCCGCCAACGCGGATCGAGCGGATGCAACCAAGGCGCAACTCACGGTGCAAGCCCGTGTCGTCTATTCGATGCCGCCGGATCATGGCGCGGCTATCGTTCGCACCGTCCTGGAAGACCCCGCACTCGCGGCCGACTGGCGCGCCGAACTGGACGGAATGCGCTCCAACATTCTGTCGCTGCGCCAGGGGTTGGCTGCCTCGTTCCGGCGTTTCACCAATGGCAGCGATTACGATTTCCTCGCCAGGAACAAAGGCATGTTTTCGCTGATCGGCCTGACACCCGGAGAAGCCGTGATGCTGCGCGAGCGCCACGCCATCTACATCGTTGAAGACGGACGCATCAATATCGCCGGGTTGCAGGCCAGCCAGATCGACACCTTTGCGGAAGCGGTTCTGGCAGTTCGCGGGAAACTTTGATCGGCATCCGTTTGAGGCCAGAGACAAGAACTATTCGTACTTCCCTCCCCTGACGGCGTTCCTTACAATCTCGCCAGTCCTCCCCCGAGCCCTGGAAATGAGGTTTACATGAGCACGCTTACCCGCTTCTCCGTTCAGCCGCTCTCGACCATGACCCGCCGCCTTGCCGATGTCGCCTCCGCTCGTCGCGAACCCGACCTGGTCATCCAGGGCGCGCGCGTCTTGTCCACCTATTCGGAGCGCTTTCTCGACGGACGCGAAGTCTGGATTTCGGGGGGCCGCATTGCGGCCGTGAAGCCGGTCGGCAGCTACAGAGGCGGGAGCGCCAAGCTCTACGACGCCAGGGGCGGCATCATCGCGCCCGGTCTGGTCGATCCGCATATCCATATCGAATCCTCGATGGTGACGGCCTGCGCCTATGCCGAAGCGGCGCTCCTCAACGGCACGACGACGATCTTCTGCGACAGCCACGAGATCGGCAATGTCATGGACGTCGCCGGCGTCGAGGCCATGCTCGAGGATGCACGGCAGGCGCCGCTGTCGATCTTCCTGACCGTGCCGAGCACCGTGCCGGCGACGACGCCGGATCTGGAAACAGCCGGTGGCGACCTGACACCGGACAAGATCGCCGCCCTGTTCGACAAGTGGCCGGAAGCCGTGGCTCTCGGTGAGAAGATGGATTTTGTCCCCGTTGCAATGGGCGACGAGCGCAGCCATGCGATCCTGGCTGCAGCACTCGAGCGCGGCAGGCCGGTGTCGGGCCATGTCTACGGACGGGAGTTCGTTGCCGCCTATGCCGCATCCGGCGTCACCGACACGCATGAAGCTATCGACCGCGACATTGCCGACGACCTGCTGGAAGCCGGCGTGTGGATCTTCCTGCGCGGCGGCCCGCCGACGACCCCCTGGCATTCGCTGCCGCAGGCGATCAAGACGATCACCGAGCTCGGCGCCTCCCACAAGCGCGTTGCCGTCTGCACCGACGACCGTGATGCGGAAGATCTGCTCGCCTTCGGCCTGGACTGGGTAACGCGCGAAGCCGTGAAATACGGCATGAGGCCGGAACAGGCCTGGGCGATGGGTTCGCTGCACGGCGCGACGCGGTTCGGCATGGAAGGCGAAATCGGCGGTCTGGGCGGCGGACGCCGCGCCGACCTGGTGCTTCTCAGCGACGACCTTACGCCTGTTAGCACCTGGTATGGCGGCGAGCTCGTCGTCGACGGCAAGAAGATCACGCCGATCCTCGACGAAGCCCTGTCGAAACCGTATCGCTATCCGGACGCCGCCTACCACACGGTCAAGCTGCCAAAAAATCTCAAGCTGACACCGGACCTACCGATAGAGACGGTCGTCGCTCATACGATCAAGACGGAGCTGCCTGGCATCACCCTCGGCCATGTCACCGTCACGCTGGAACCGGCCAATGACTGGCAAGCCCATTTCGACAAGCACGACCTCTGCTTCGTGACGGTGGTAGAACGTCACGGCAAGTCTGCCGGCAATGTCGCCCACGGACTGCTCAATGGCTTCGGGCTCAAACAAGGCGCTGTCGCATCCTCGGTCGGCCACGACAGCCACAACATCATCGTCGCCGGCACCAATGCCGCGGACATGCAGGTGGCGCTCGACGCGATCGAAGAAAAGCAGGGTGGCGTCTGTGTCGTGATGGACGGCAAGGTGACGGCCATGGTGCCGCTGCCGATCGCCGGGCTTTTGTCCGACAAGCGCGTGCACCAGGTCGCCGACGAGGTAAAGGCCTTGAAGCTCGAATGGGAAAAGGCAGGCTGCACCATCGCCTATATGGGCTTCAACCTTATCCCGCTGTCGGTCATCCCGGAAATCCGGATAACCGACAAGGGCCTGGTGCTGGTGCCGGAAATGGTGATCTCGCCGCTCTTCGAATAGACCTGAACGCTGGTAATCCGATGGTGAAAGAGGTGCCGATCCTTCGCCGTGACGAGGCAGGAAAACCTAACGTTACGCATCGAGCGCACCTCGTTTGGCAATCGAGATCAGCTCCTTGAAGTGCGCAGCAATCCTACCTTCGCGGCTAGCGTCCTCCGCTTCCCAACCGAACTTCCACGCGTCGTGACGCGCAAGCCAATCCCCGAGGGCGCTGGTATCACCAGTCGGCATCCTATGGGCGGCGAGGTATGGGTTTTCGTGAGCCTTCAGGCCGAGCACCCGCGCCCTTGAGCCTGCTTCCTGTAAATCGATCAGCTCTTCAATCGTCATGCGCGATCCCCCACGATGCCGGCGACGGTAGCATCGCAGTCCGCGCATGCAAGTGAATGCTAATTAATGGGTTAATTTGGGACAGTTGCGTGACAAGCGGCGCAGCATAACGATCTGATATAGCAACATAACGTTTCCTGATCGAAGACGTTGCTTTACCGATTGTACCCCTGAGAAAGGCCGCACATACTCTTGGTCATAACAATGACAAAGAGGGTAACATGTTAGAATTCAATATCATGCGGGCTCACGCCGGTCGCCTTTCCATGTCCACCATCGCCGGCATCATGTTGCTTTGCACCGGCCAAGCGAATGCCGAAACTCTTCGGCTCGCCCACGCATCGAGCTCGAAGAGCCTCATTCAGGAGGCTGTCGTCATGTTCGCCGACAAGCTCGCCGGCGAAACCAAGGGCGGCCTTACCGTCCAGATTTTTCCAGATGGTCAGTTGGGCGATGAGGGACCGATCGCCGATGGTGTCGGCTCCGGCTCCATCGATATCGGGTTAGGCGGCGTTGCCGATGCGATCGATCCGAAGCTCAACGTCGTCACCTTGCCGTTCTTGTTTTCCGATGCAAACGCAGCGCACACCTTTCTCGACGGACCAGTCGGGAAGAAGGTCTTCGACACGGGTGCCGACAACGGCTTCAAGATGCTCGGCGCGCTTGATTCCGGTTTCCGCCAATTTGCAACTGTCAGCAAATCAATCGCGACGCCGGAGGATATCAAGGGTCTGAAGCTGCGCACGCCGCCGAACCCCGTCATTCTCGCAACCATCGAACAGCTGGGTGCCCTGCCGCAATCGATTCCATTCGGGGAGGTCTATACCTCGCTGCAATCGCATGTGGTCGACGGCGTGGAGCCGGAAATACGCGATTTCGCGGATCAGAAATGGTACGAAAGCGCGAAGTTCCTATCGGTCTCGAACTATATCTGGACGCCGAATTACTGGTTCATGAACAAGGAGCGCTTCGACGCTCTGAGCCCGGAAAACCAGGCTGCGGTGACCAAGGCAGTCGAAGAGACGACGATCTGGTACCGCGGAAAACTCGACGAAGTCTATGCCCAGGTCATTGAGGACCTCAAGTCGAAGGGCGTCACCGTAACGACGGTGGACACGACACCCTTCCGTGCGATGGTTGATCCTGTCTATGTGAAATTCGGGGCGGAATGGGGCGACGATCTGGTGTCGTCCGTGCGCTCGGCAGCAGCCGGAAAATAGGCAATGCCTGCGGCGAGGATTCGATCGGTCCCCCGACGTGTCCTTGCCGTATTCGTTGCCTGTGCAGCCACGTCCTCCTTTGATGGAAAGCCCCATGAAACGCCTCGCTTCTTCAGCGGTCTTCGTGATGACGATCGTTGGTGTCCTCGTTGTCGTCGCCCTAATCCTTTCTACCGGGCTTGGTGCCGTAGGCCGGTATCTCGGTCTTTCCGGAATCACTTGGTCATTTGAAATGGTCGGCATCCTGTTCTTGTGGACGACCGCGATTGGTGCTGTTCTGTCGGAGGTCGCCGGCGAAAACGTTTCCATCGACGGCAACACGTCCACCAGTGGCCGGAACCGCTGGTTTCGCATCTATCACAATCTCATCCTGCTCACCGTTGCCGCCGCCTTTCTGTGGAGCGGCAAGGCCATGCTTGCGCGCACGGGATTTGTTCCGACCCCCGTTATGCGCGCGCCGAGTTGGACCGTTCAGAGCATCATCGTCTTCATGGGCGCCACTCTCGCCATCATCGCCATTGCGCGCATCGTTTCGGCATTCCGGGAGCGTGTCCGATGACGCTTCTGGTTCTCTTCGGCGTCTTCGCCATTACGCTTTACACTGGTGTGCCGGTCGCATGGTCGATCGCGTTTTCCACCCTTGTCGTCATTTATTTCGGTCTGGTTCCGCTCCCACCCTCCTGGTTTGCGCAACAGGTCTATATGGGAGCCGATTCCATTTCATTGGCGTCCATCCCGCTGTTTCTCGTCGCCGGCGGCATCATGAATGAGGGTGGCCTGACACGCCGGATCATCGACCTTGCCAATGACATGGTCGGATGGGTGCGAGGAGGATTGGGTGTCGTCAATGTCGCGACCTGCATGATTTATGGAGGAATTACCGGATCGGCCACGGCCGACACGGGTGCTGTCGGCGCCATCATGATCCCGGCGATGGCCGAACGGGGCTATCCAAGAGACTTCGCTGCAGCAGTTACGGCCGCAGCCGGCACGCTCGGCATCATCCTGCCGCCAAGCGTTGTGATGATCATGTACGGGGTCATAACGGATACGTCGATTGGTGGACTATTTGCAGCAGGCATCATTCCGGGTCTTATGTTGGCGGTCACATTCATGCTCACGGCCTGGTGGGTTGGGGTGAAGGAGAACTTTCCAAAGTCGGAGACCCGTCCGACCGTAACAAGCTTCAGCAAGCACCTTTTGCGGGCACTTCCTGCGTTAATGATGCCTATTGCGGTTCTCAGTTCCATGCTGAGTGGGCTTGCTACAACGACGGAGGCTGCCTTCGTGGCAGTGGTCTGGGCTCTTCTGGTCGGAGGTGTCCTCTATCGCGAAATTACCTTAGCCGGCCTTTGGAAGATCGGGGCGGAGACGGTACGCATGACCGGCGCGATCATGATCATCATGGCTGTTTCCGTTCCGTTTTCCTGGATACTGACCGTCGAGCAGATTCCGCAATGGACCGCCGGGCTCCTTCATGCTTGGGGAGCCGGTCCGACCATCACGATCCTGCTCATCCTGGCGCTTTTGACCTTCGTCGGCACCTGGGCGGACCTTGGGCCTTCGCTGATCATCCTTGCACCGATCGTTCATCCGATCGGCGTCGAAGCAGGGCTTCAGCCATATCAACTTGGTCTGATCTTCACAATGGCGCTGGGTATTGGATTGTTCACGCCACCGGTGGGCACCAACATCTTCGTCGTCTGCAACGTCGCCAAGGTTGGAGTGAACGCTGTCACTCGCCGACTCATTCCGTTCTTCATCACCAGCAACATCTGCCTTTTGCTCGTCGCCTTCATTCCAGAGACGACGGAATGGCTTCCGCGTTACTTCGGGTTCTAGCAACCGTCCGTGGCCGCAACGAATGGACAAATACGATGACGAAACATCTGGTTGGGGGAATCTCCAGCGCCGGGCGGGCCTTGCCACCCATGGACGGCAAACCCTTTGTCGCCCGACGGTCCCAAGGCGCCTATATCTGGGACGACAGACAGCGCCAGTATATCGATACGGCGCTCGGATTTGGGGCCACGGTGATCGGCCATGCGAATCCGCTGGTTGTCGAGGCAGTCACTGCCGCCCTGCGCAATGGGCCGATGCCGGCCTTTGCCCATGATGGAGAGGAGGAAGCTGCCGGCGTGCTGACCGCTGCGACGCAGCATTTGTCGCGGGCGATCTTTACCAATACCGGTAGCGAGGCCGTTCATCTCGCCTGCCGGCTCGCTCGCGCTGCCACGGGCCGCTCCTATATCGCAAAAATGGCTGCCGGCTATGACGGCTGGTATGACGACGTTACGCTAGGCCAGGCGGGATCCGCCGATGCGGCAATGCTCACAAACGCACGGCCGGTGCACGAGCGAACCACGCTGCTGCGCTTCAACGACTTCGATGATGTCGATCAACTGTTCGCAGAAAACAGTGACATCGCTGCCGTTATCCTGGAACCGATGCTGGCCAATGCGGGATGCATCCCGGCAGCGCCCGGATATCTTGCTCATGTGGAAGCGACGGCGCGGCGCCATGGCGCGCTTGTCATTCTCGATGAGGTGCTGATGGGATTTCGCACGCGTTTCGGGCTGACGGGGCATAGCATGGAGGTGGAAGCAGATCTGGCCACCGTCGGCAAAGCCATCGGCAGTGGCGTCGCAGTGGCCGCTGTCGTCGGTCGACCCGACCTCATGGCGCTTGCAGAAGAGGGTACAGTCAACCGCGCCGGGACTTACAGCGGCAATCCTGTGGCCACAGCCGCCGTCACCGCAACGTTTCAGCTTCTGAGAGACCTCGATTACGCTGCCTTGCTGGCGCGCGGCGAGCGGTTAAGGCATGGCATAAATTCAGCTTTCGCCGGTTATGGCAGGGCGGTTACAACCTCTGGGGAGGGGTCTGTGTTCACAATCTGGTTTGCCGATAGCCCGCCCTCGAACTACGCAGAGACGCTGGACAGGGCAAATGCCGTCATGACCCTCAAACTTCATGAGGCGCTGCGCCGCCGCGGGCTGTTGATCATGCCGTTTGCCTTCGGTCGTCTCTATCTTTCCGATGCCCACACCGATGGCGTTATCGACGACATGATCGCTATTTTTGAAGACGCCGCAAGAGACATGGCGGCTTAGCCAATTTGCTGTTTTGGGATCCTGAAAACCATATGCCTTGCAACTGGCCGTTTACCGGATCGCGACCCTGATCACGGCGACAGTAGATAGTGTCAAAGCTGCTGAAAATGCGAGCGGACGAAGCTGGCGACCGTGCGAACAGCGGCGCGCGCGCCATGTGGAACGAGAAGGGCGATCTCAAGCGGTTTCAGCAACGGCAGGCCGTCGTCTTCCGCGGTCAGACGGCGGTGTCGCGACGCCACAACCGAGGCCGGCAAAGCTGTAACCGCGGCACCCGCATCCAGCGCCGCCTGAATCGACGGCAGATGTGAGGATGTCCATGCTGCTCGCCATCCGATGCCGGCCTGGGTGAGAGCGTGGACGATATGGGGCCGTGCCCGACAATCTTTCTCTGGAAACAAGGCAAGAGGGAGAGGCCGCTGCCGCTCAATCTGCCCATCTGGAGGTCCGCACCAGACCAGCGGCTCGCGACGCAGCAACTCGCCGACGATCGAATCCGGTGCACGAGTGATGATAGCGAGATTGATAGTGCCGTGTTCGACCATCGCCTCGAGGGAGCGGGAGAAGTCGCACTGGATCTCGACTTGGATACGGGGATTGGCGCGCGAAAACTCTTCGATCAAAGGCTTGCCAAACAGCTCGATGTAGTCGTCCGGCATTCCAAGACGGACATAGCCGCGCATGGCACCTGGATCGAGCGCTGCCAGCGCCTCGTCCTCGATCGCAATGATACGGCGGGCATAGCCAATCAGGATCTCGCCTGTTTCAGTCAGGTGCACGCCGCGTCTTGTCCGGTCAAACAGCTTCCGCCCGATCTGTTCTTCAAAACGGGCGATGATGAGACTGACGGCCGCTTGCGACCTGCCGATCCTCGTCCCTGCTGCAGTAAAGCCACCGGCGTCGGCCACTGCCACGAAGGTCGCCAGCGCATCTGTGTCGAAGTGCTGCATTTTGAACCTTGGAACTCGCTATGGGACGTGCGGCAAGCTGATCGTTCCGACTAAGCGGTCTTCACCAAAAGACCGCCGGACTGCAGATATCATTCTCCCTTTCCTCAGGTGAGTAAAGCGCTGGCCATGATGCGAACACGCCGACGCGCGCGAACGTCCAACGACGAGATCACTCTCTACAAGGCAGTCGGAACGGCGTTGGCTGATCTTGCCGCCACGATGGTGTATGAAGCCGCCTTTGATCGCCGGCTGACATCTTCTGGTCGGGGCGATCGCGAATGATCGGAACGCGCCTGTTGCCCCGTTCCAATAGGTCGGCAGCCTCTGCTCCCCACGACTTCAATAGCGCGCATCTTCAAGGCCACAGAAAGGGTCTACCGGGTTGATGCCGAGGAAGGGCTTGCGACCGAGCATACAATCAACGACGGCTTCCTGGACGCTGTCCATGGTGGAGTACGCATTGATATAGGCCGGTACGCGCGGCGCATCATAAAGGTGATAGGGATGCCCAAAGGAGATCATTACGGAGGGAATATTCGTCCAGGGTCGGTACATGGCCTTGAAAAGGCCTCCACCACCCATCCTATGCCAGTCGACGAATATCCGACCTCGCACGAGTAGCGACTCGTCGCCTAGCGCGTAGAGGACGAGGTCGAAGTCGTCGGGGGTCGGCACGATGTCCGGTCGGTCGATCGTGACTTCGAAACCTTCCTTCCGCAACAGCGCGGGTAGCAAGAATTCCAGTGGCTGCGGCATGAGCGGATGAATGATGCCGCCGTCGACCAGCAGCACGCGCTTTGTTTTCGCCGGATCGAGCGGAAAGATACCATTGACGTCCTTCACAAGCGTAGGCGAGCGGCCGATGTATTCCCTTGATGCTGCGACATTGTCTGGATGCGCAAGCAGGTGGCGCGCTTCCGCCGCATCGGGGAGGACGTCTGACGGTTGAAAAAGTTTGAGATGGGCCTTGAGCGCCAGCACGCGAAGAACCGCTTCCTCAAGTCGTTCCGGAGTAATTCGCCCATCTTCGATGGCACCCTTGACCGCCGCCATATCCTGCTCAGGTTCATCGCTGAAGAGGATCATGTCGCAGCCATTCGCGATGATATCAGGCAGCGTATCGAGGTGGTGGCCCCAGGCGGACAACCCTCCCATGGGTGTCGCGTCAGAGACGATGATGCCATTGAAGCCGAGTTCATTTCGGAGAAGATCAACGTTCAGCAACCGGGAAACCGAGGCCGGTCGGAAAGCCTCAAGCCCGGCATCTGGCATCTTCGACCGAATATAGGCCGGAAGCGAAATGTGCCCACTCATGATTGCCAACACGCCTTCGGTGATCAGCGTTCTATAGAGCCGACCGAAGGTTTCCTTCCACTCGTCCATGGAAAGCGGATTGGTCGTCGTAACGAGGTGCTGATCGCGGTCGTCATATCCCTCGCCCGGCCAGTGCTTTGCGGTCGCCGCAACGCCATTTCGTTGGAGACCGTGAACATGGGCAACCGCGTGCCGCTCGATCTTGTTGACATCGGAGCCGTATGATCGTGTACCGACGATCGGTGATCGGAACGCGGTATTTATGTCGATGACTGGCGTGAAGGACCAGCGCACCCCCATCGCGCGGCCCTCGCGTGCCAAGATTTCTGAACTTTTCTCGGTCGCCTGGACGTCATCGACGGCGGCAAGGCCAAGTTGGCCCAGCACCGGAGTGCCGAAAGCGAAGGAATGACGGCTGCCTTCAAGGTCTGCGCTGATGATGGGCGGGACTTTGCTCTTGGCCACGAGGTCAGAGATGACCCGCCGCTCGAGCTCGAGGTCAGCCGTGAAGAAGCGGGTTACGCCGCCCGGCCTTAGTGAAGCAATGCGTTTGAAATCCTCCTCATCCGTCCCGATCATGATCAAGGTGAAGAGTTGGCCGATCTTGTCATCGAGATCGAGCGAGGCATAGACATCGCGGATCCAGGATATCGCAGCGTCGTCGAGGTTGAACGGCGCTTTGCGAAGCTCGTCGTAGATCGTCATAAGTTCCCCCGTTGATCAACGCTCTGCGGATAGCCCGTGTGAATATGCACGCTATCCCGTCATAAGCCAGCGCGGTGATGTCAGGTTAAGTTCGTCGGGAACATTTTGGATATCGAGGGTCGGCTTGAGCAGTCGCTTGAGCAGCGGGCGGCGAAGCGACGGCCGCTTTAGTTCCCCCTGAATGGCCTGGGACATCAGGCTCTCATTTTTGATCTAGGAAGCGAAGCGCCACACCGTCGTCTTTTTGATTTCGCTGTCCTCCAGCGCCCGCGTTACCGGCACCTCATAAACCGCGCAGAATTCCAGCTGATCCCGCGGCAGATAGCTACGTCCGGGATCGCCGACCAGCACCCGCTTCCCGTCGGCTGCCAGCTTGGCGAACCAGGGAACGAGCGCATCGGCGAAAGCGCGGTCGTAGAAGACGTCGCCGGCAAGCACGATATCCGTATCGACGGCCTGCCCGATCAGATCGGCGCCGGTAAATCCGAGTGAAACGTGATTGGCCTCGGCATTCAGCCGGACTGCCGTCTCCGCCCAGGGATCGATATCGCTAGCCATGACCTCCCGGGCACCGGCCATCACAGCCGCAATGCCGACAAGGCCGGAACCGCTGGCGAAATCAAGCACGCGCTTGCCGCGCACCGCTTCCGGATGATCGAGAACGTAGCGCGCCAGTCCCTGGCCGCCCGCCCAGGCAAAAGCCCAGAAGGGCGGCGGCAGGCCGATCGCCTCCAGCTCCTCCTCCGTCTTCAGCCAGAGTTCATGCGCCTCACTCGCCAGATAGAGCGAAATCTCCGGCACATGCGGTGGCGGCATCAGGCTGGTGTTGGCGCGGATAAAAGCTTGCGGATCAGTCTTCAACGCGGCGGGTTGTCCAGTCCGCCCATGCGGCAGACTTCGAGATATTCTTCCTCGGTGACCGGCTGTACCGAAAGCCGCATCGAGGTGACGAGCGCCATCTTGGCGAGCTTCTCGCTCGCCTTGACATCCTTCAGCGTCACCGGCTTCGGCACGTCCATGACGGCGCGGATGTCGACGCAATCCCACTTCGGATCGCCCTTGGCGGAAGAATCGGGATGCGACAGGGCGCAGACTTCGACGATGCCGACGATCTCCAGTCCATCATTGGAATGATAAAAGAACCCTTTGTCGCCGATCTGCATCGCCCGCATGTTGTTGCGCGCCAGATAGTTGCGGACGCCGGTCCATTCCGTGCCCTTTTCGCCGGCAGCCTTCTGCTGCTCCCAGGACCAGGAGGCGGGTTCGGATTTATAGAGCCAGTGCGCCATGCTCACGCCTCCGGTTTGTTGAAGACCCAGTTATAGGCCTTGACGTCGACGCTTTCGAATAGTCCGGCCTTGGCATAGGGATCGGCATCGGCAAGCGCACGCGCCGCCTCTTTCGATTCCGCTTCGACGATGATCAGGCTGCCGCAGGGCTTGCCGTCGTCATCGAGAAACGGGCCGGCGATCTTCAGCGTACCCTCGGCATTCAGCTTGTTCAGATGCTCGATATGCGTCGGACGCGTATCCATGCGCACGTTCAGGTGTCCCGGTTTGTCCTTGCAGAGAAGGGCGAAAAGCATGTCTGTCTCCTATTCGGTGGTGATCGGACGCGTCATCAGCTGCTCTATCGCCTCTGATATATCGAGCTTGCCGTCAATGATGGCGGAAATGGCATCGGTGATCGGCATGCTGACCTTCAATTCCGCCGCAAGCCGCGAGGCGACGGAGGCGGCAAACGCGCCTTCCACCAGCGCACCCTGCAGGGGATCGGTCTTTTCGCCGCGCCCGAGCGCGATGCCGAAGCGCAAGTTTCGCGATTGATGGCTTGTTGCCGTCAGCACCAGATCGCCGAGGCCGGAAAGCCCGCGCACCGTATCCGCCTGGCCACCCTTGGCGACGACGAAACGCGACATCTCGGCAAGCCCGCGCGCAATCAGCGCCGCACGCGCGGAATCACCGATGCCACGGCCTTCAACGATGCCGCAGGCGATCGCCAGCACATTCTTCAGCGCGCCGCCAAGCTGCACGCCGATCCGGTCGTTGGAGGCATAGAGCCGGAAGGTCCGGCCTGATATGGCCTGAGCCAGCCGCTCCGCGATCTCCATGTCGGCTGCCGCAATCGCCATCGCCGTCGGCAAGCCCTTGGCGATATCGGCGGCAAAACCCGGGCCGGAGAGCACGGCGACCGAATGGTCCGGCAGTTCCCGTTGCAGCATGTCGGTCAAAAGATTGCCGGTCGCCCGTTCAATACCCTTGGCACAGGTAACGACGACAGCATCCTTGGTTAGATAAGGGCCGTATTGCCGTGCCGCATCGGCCTGCGCCTGCGACGGCATCGCAAAAAGCACGATGGAGGCACCAGCGATCGCATCCGCCTCGGCGGAAAATTCCAGCGTATCGGGCAGGAGAATGCCGGGCAGCACCGCATCATGCAGCCGTTCGCTCTTCAGATCGGCAATCAGCGCCGGATTACGCCCGACGAGTGTCACGGCGCTGCGGCCGGCAAGCGCGATGACGGCGGCAAGCGCCGTGCCGAAAGCCCCCGATCCGACGACGGCGATGTTTTCACTCATGCCTTGGCCCCTCGTTTTCCAAAGCCGATCAGCGTTTCCGCATTGGAATCGAGCGGCCATCGCGAACGCGGCTGCACGTCGAGCGTATCCGGTGCGGCACCGGTCGCCATCCGTTCCAGTCCTGCCCAGGCGATCATCACGGCGTTGTCGGTGCAGAGGTGCAGCGGTGGCGCGACGAAGCGGAAGCCGTTCTTGTCGCACAGTGCCTGCAGTGTGCCGCGCAGTTCGAGATTGGCGGCGACGCCGCCGGCAACGACGAGCGCCGGCTTTTCGCCAGTCGCTGGGCCAGTAGCAGGGAATGTCGCGGGAAATTCCGTCTTGAACCGCTGCAGGCCACGGCCGATACGGTCCTTCAGCGTCCGCGAAACCGCCTTCTGGAACGAGGCGCAGATATCCGCCACGTCCTGATTGCTGAGCGGCGCGATATCCTGCGCCGCCTGCCGCACTGCCGTCTTCAGGCCGGAGAAGGAGAAGTCGAGCCTTGCCTCGCCGACCAGCGGCCGCGGAAAATCGAAGCGATCGGGATTGCCGTCCCGCGCCATCCGCTCCACTGCCGGTCCGCCGGGATAGGGCAGGCCGAGCAGTTTTGCCGTCTTGTCGAAGGCTTCGCCGAGCGCATCGTCGATCGTCGTGCCCCAGCGCTCGTATTGCCCGACGCCGCGCACCAGGATGAGTTGGGTATGGCCGCCGGAAACCAGCAGCATCAGATAGGGAAAGGAAAGCCCGTCCGTCAGCCGCGCCGTCAGCGCATGACCTTCGAGATGGTTGATCGCATAGAGCGGCTTGCCGGCAGCTCTGGCGATCGCCTTGCCGGTCATCAACCCCACCAGCAGCCCGCCGATCAGCCCCGGCCCCGAGGTGGCGGCGATGGCGTCGACATCGTTGAGCGACACATTGGCGCGCTTCAGCGCCTCCTCGATCAGCTCGTCCAGTGCCTCGACATGGGCGCGTGCGGCGATCTCGGGCACCACGCCGCCATAGGCGCTATGCTCGTCGAGTTGGGAAAGCACGACGTCCGACAGCACGTTGGAATGCCCCTCAGCATCGCGCTCGACGACCGCCGCGGCGGTCTCGTCGCAGCTCGTTTCGATGCCAAGGATGCGCAGAAAGGGAACCATGAAGCCTGTTCGTTGATTGCGATGGGATGGAAACCCGTTTACGAGAACTCCGGTAACAACGGAATAGAACGGATGCAAACAAAACCTTTCCGGATCGGCACGCGGGGCAGCCCGCTGGCGCTTGCCCAGGCGCATGAGGCCCGCGACAGGCTGATGGCGGCGCATCATCTGCCCGAGGACATGTTCGAGATCGTCGTGCTGACGACCAAGGGCGACCGCATCACCGACCGGTCGCTGGCCGAGATCGGCGGCAAGGGGCTGTTCACCGAAGAGCTCGAACAGAAGCTTGCCGCCGGCGAGCTCGATTTCGCCGTGCATTCCGCCAAGGATATGGCGACGAAGTTGCCTGAGGGGCTTTATCTGTCCGCCTATCTGCCGCGCGAGGATATCCGCGACGCCGTCATCGGCCGCACCGCGCGCAAACTGATCGACCTGCCGCATGGCGCCACCGTCGGTTCATCCTCGCTCCGCCGCCAGGCGCTGATCCGCCGCATGCGGCCTGACATCAACGTCATCACCTTCCGCGGCCTGGTCGAAACCCGCCTGCGCAAGCTCGAAGAGGGCGAGGTTGATGCCACCCTGCTGGCGCTTGCCGGCCTGAAGCGTCTCGGCAAGGTCGACGTGCTGACCGATATCCTCGATCCCGATACCTTCCCGCCGGCGCCGGCGCAGGGAGCGATCTGCATCGAAAGCCGCATCGGCGATACGAGGGTCGACGATCTGCTGGCGCCAGTTAACGATGGCCCGACTTTCGACACCGTCTCCTGCGAACGTGCCTTCCTCGCCGCGCTCGACGGCTCCTGCCGCACGCCGATCGGCGGTTATGCCGTCTGCGAAGGCGACCTGATCCGGTTCTCCGGCCTCATCATCACCCCCGACGGCCGTGACCAGCATGCGGTGACGACTGACGGCCACCGCCGCGATGCGGCGGCACTCGGCACCCGCGCCGGCCAGGACGTGCGCGCCAGGGCCGGCAGCGCCTTTTTCGACGACTGGCACTGAAGCGGCCATGCGTGTGCTCGTCACCCGCCCCGCGCATTCGGCCGAGCGAACAGCACAACGTTTGCGCGATTTGGGCCATGAGCCCTTGCTGCTGCCGCTGCGTCAGCCGCTGCACGACAGCGCCGCAGCCGCAGGCGCGCTTGCAGCCACCGGCAGCGCAATCGCGGTGACCAGTGCCGAAGCCATCAGGGTCCTCTCCGCGCTCGGCGAGCAACTTCACCCGCATCTCGCCCGTCCGCTTTTTGCGGTCGGCGAAACGACGGCGGAAGAAGCGCGCAGCCTCGGCTTCCGATCGGTCGCCTCATCCCAAGGCAATGGCCGCGATCTCGCCGATCTCGTCGCGACGCAGGGAGCGGACGGGTTGCTTTATCTTGCCGGCATGCCGCGCGCCGAAACTTTCGAAGCAGGATTGCGCGAACTCGGCATCCGCTTTTCTATCGCCGAATGCTATCGCATGCAGCCGATCGTTCCCGGCCAGCCCGAGATCGAAGCGATTTTCTCAAGGTCTCGTCCTGAGGCCATTCTCTTCTATTCCCGGCAGACGGCCGAGGATTTCTTTCGCGTGCCGGAACTGCGATCAGCCGTGCCGGAACACAGCGGAATCCGCATTCTCTGCCTTAGCGAGGCCGTTGCGGAGGCCATTCCGGCGGCTTTGAAAAAAAGCGTCGAGATTTCACCGATGGCGGATGAGAAAAGTCTTCTGTCGCTGCTTTGAATGCTCTAACCGCCCAAATTTGATCTAACCTCTTCCCTTAACTGGCATCACTGTCTAGTTTCGTTGCAATGCAGGATAAAGAGGACCTCATGGTATCGGGAAACCCGCCACGCCATTCGAAGAGCGCCGACGAACCGGTCACGATCGACCTCGATGCACAGGAATTCGCCGCTGCGGCCGATACCGAAAAACCGGTGAACAATGAAACTGCCGACGCCGACAGCACCGCTGCCGCCGATGTCGGCCTGCCGCCCGAAACCGAGACTGCGTCGCATGCCGAAGATGAAGAGAAGCCTGTGATGGAGGCCCCGGAGGAGGAACCGGCAGCCCCAGAACCGTCCTTTACCCCTCCTCCCGAACAGCCTGAGCCAAAGAGCGCCGGCACCTCCGGTCTCATTGCCGCGGGCATCTTCGGCGGCCTCGTGGCGCTGCTTGGCGCCGGCGCCATCCAGTATGCCGGTTACCTCCCAGGCTCCTCCGCACCGCAGACGACCTCGCCGGAGACGGCCAATCTTGCCGGTGAGATCGACGGCCTGAAGCAGTCCGTCGCCAACCTTGCCGCCAATCCGGCGAGCACAGATGACGGCGAGCTTGCGAAACGCGTCGCTGCGCTGGAAACGGCTGCAAAAGCTCCCGCAGCCGGCGCACCGGCCGATTCCGCAAATGTCGAGGCACTCAACCAGAAGATTGCGGAGCTGACCGGTCAGGTCGACCAGCTGCGCTCTACGCTTACCCAGTCATCCGAGCAGCAGACGACGAACGGCGCCGATATCGCCAAGCGCCTCGAAGAGGCCGAAAAGAAGCTGAACGAGCCGCGCGAGGACGTCGCCGTTGCCCGGGCGATCGCGGCTGCCGCCCTGAAGGCGGCGATCGATCGCGGTGGCCCGTTCCTGGCCGAACTCGACACTTTCGCCGGTGTCGCACCCGACGATCCAGCCGTCGCCGACCTTAGAGCCTTTGCCGAAACCGGCATTCCCTCACGCACCGAGCTGGTGGGCGAGGTTCCCGATGTCGCCACCGCGATCGTCGAAGCCGTCAACCAGCCGGACCCCAATCAAAGCTGGTCGGACCGGCTGATGTCGAGTGCCAAGTCGCTGGTGAGCGTCCGTCCCGTCGGCAATATCGAGGGCGAAAGCGTCGAAGCCATTGCCGCCCGCATGGAGGAGAAGGTGAAGAACGGCGACCTGCCCGGTGCTTCCGCCGAATGGAACAACCTGCCGGCTCTCGGCAAGCAGGCCTCCGCCGCCTTCAAGCAATCGCTCGAAGCGCGCATCCGCGTCGAGGAACTGGTCGGCGGGGCGCTGTCGAAAGCGGTCTCCGGCACCGGCAAGGAGGGATGAGGCCATGCTGATCCGCCTTGTCGTCTTCGCCCTCTTCGTGCTGCTTCTTGCCTATGGCTTCTCCTGGCTCGCCGATCGTCCCGGCGACCTCTCGCTGATCTGGGAAGGCCAGATCTACCAGACGAAGCTGATCGTCGCCGCCAGCGCGATCATCGCCCTCGTCGCCGCCGTCATGATCGCCTGGTGGTTCGTCCGTCTCGTCTGGACCTCGCCGCATTCGGTGACGCGTTATTTCCGCGCCCGCAAGCGGGACCGCGGTTATCAGGCGCTGTCGACCGGCCTGATCGCTGCCGGCGCCGGCAATGCGCTGCTCGCCCGCAAGATGGCTGCCCGCTCGCGCGGCCTGATCCGCGCCGATCAGGAACCGCTGATCAACCTGCTCGAGGCTCAGGCCGCCTTGATCGAAGGCCGCCATGATGAGGCACGCGCCAAGTTCGAGGCCATGGCCAACGATCCCGAGACACGCGAACTCGGTCTGCGCGGCCTCTATCTGGAAGCCCGCCGTCTCGGGGCCAACGAGGCCGCCCGCCAATATGCCGAAAAGGCTGCCGACAACGCGCCATATCTTCCCTGGGCCGCACAGGCGACGCTCGAATATCGCAGCCAAGCCGGCCGCTGGGACGATGCGATCCGCCTGCTCGAACAGCAAAAGGCTGCCCGCGTCGTTGAAAAGGCCGAAGCCAACCGTCTGCACGCCGTCCTCCTAACGGCGCGCGCCGGCGAGAAGCTGGAAAGCAATCCGACGGGTGCCCGCGACGACGCCCTGCAGGCGTTGAAGCTTGCCGCCGATTTCATTCCGGCAGCCCTCATTGCCGCAAAGGCGCTGTTCCGCGAAGGCGGCGTGCGCAAGGCCGCCTCGATCCTCGAACAGGCATGGAAATCCGCACCTCATCCTGAGATCGGCCAAGCCTATGTCAGGGCCCGCAGCGGCGATTCCACGCTCGACCGGCTGAAGCGCGCCGAGCGGCTGGAAGGGCAGCGCCCGAACAACGTCGAATCCCTTCTCGTCGTCGCCCAGGCAGCACTCGACGCGCAGGAATTCGCCAAGGCGCGCGCCAAGGCGGAAGCGGCAGCCCGCATGCAGCCGCGTGAAGCCGCCTACCTGCTGCTGGCCGACATCGAAGAAGCCGAAACCGGAGACCAGGGTCGCGTGCGCCATTGGCTGGCCCAGGCGCTCAAGGCGCCGCGCGATCCGGCCTGGGTTGCAGACGGCTTCGTGTCCGACAAGTGGCTGCCGGTATCGCCGGTGACTGGTCGTCTCGATGCCTTCGAGTGGAAGGCGCCCTTCGGCCAGATCGAGGGTGCGCTCGAAGACCGTTCGGCGCCGGCCTCGATCGAAACGGCTTTGAAGACGTTGCCGCCGCTGCGTGACGTCAGGCCGGAAAGCCCGGTTAACGACCATCGCATCATTGAGCTGGAACGCGCCGCGACGATTGCCGAGGCTGTGCGCCCCACACCAGCACCGGCACCAGCACCAGCACCAGCACCGACATCGGCAAAACCGAAACCCGTCGAACCGGCCGTAAGCGATAAGGCGCCCGCACCGAGCGAGGCAAAACCTTTCTTTGGCGGACTGCCGGATGATCCCGGCGTTCGCGATCCCAGGGTGGAACCGGAACCCAAGACACGGCTCCGCCTTTTTTGAAATGGAACGAAAACCGCATGTTCGAACGCTTTCAGGCATTCTTCCAGAATCTCACCGCCGACCACCCGAAGAAAGGTTTTGCCCCTGATGATCCCCGCATCGCAGTGGCAGCGCTCTGCATGCAGGTCATGGAGGCCGACGGTCAGATCAAAGCCAGCGAAAAGAAGCGGCTGCGCAAGCTTCTGAAGGAGCAGTATGCACTCGACGGCAAGCAGCTCGATGCTCTGATAGCCGCCGGCCTTGAGGCCGAAAGCTCCGCCGTCGACTATTATCGCTTCACCGCCGACCTGAAACGCCATCTCAATACCGAGCAACGCCTCGAGCTGATCGGCGTCCTCTGGGACATCGTCTATGCCGATGGCGAGCGCAGCGAGATGGAAGACCATGTGATCTGGCGTATCGCCGATCTGCTCGGCGTCTCCTCGCGCGAGCGCATCCAGAAGCGGCAGGAGGCCGCCGCCAGGGTGACAGATGTCCAGGTTGCGCAAGATGATACCGACTGAGCAAAACCTGAACCGCGACGGGCGCCCGATCCTCATCGTCCTGCATCAGGAGCGGTCGAGCCCTGGCCGTGTCGGCCAATTGCTCGTCGAAAAGGGCTACCGCCTCGATATCCGTCGCCCGGTTCTCGGCCAGCCGCTTCCGACAACACTTGAAGACCATGCCGGCGCCGTCGTCTTCGGCGGGCCGATGAGCGCCAATGATCCCGATGACTTCGTCAAGAAGGAGATCGACTGGATCGATGTTCCGCTGCGGGAAAAGCGCCCCTATCTCGGTATCTGCCTCGGCGCGCAGATGCTGGTGCATCATCTCGGCGGCAAGGTGCAGTCGAATGCCGACGGCTCGACGGAAATCGGCTGGTATCCGCTGCACCCGACCGAGAAGGGTCGCCTGCTGATGCACTGGCCGAAGATGGTCTATCATTTCCACCGCGAGGGCTTCGAGCTGCCACGTGGCGCCGACCTCTTGGCCGAAGGCGATGCCTATCCGAACCAGGCCTTCCGCTACGACGGCAACGCCTGGGGCCTGCAGTTCCATGCCGAACTGACTCGGGTGATGATGCATCGCTGGGTCGTGCATGGCGCCCATCGCTTCATCCTGCCGAACGCCCAGCAAGGCCGCGAACATCTCGAAGGCCGCATGCTGTTCGACGCACCGCTAAAAGCCTGGCTGACCGAATTCCTCGACATCGTTTTCGAGGGAAAGGCGGCGAAGGCGACGTCTTCTATCGCTCTTCGCGCGTAACCTTCCTCAAATCGATTCCGACGATGCGCTGGGCGCGTCGAGCGTATCGATCCCACGCAGTTTGGGGAAACTCGACGCCCAGATCGCCGCCACGACAAGCGTTCCGATCCCGCCGATGACGACCGCCGGCACCGCACCGAAGAGCGCCGCCATCGTGCCCGCCCTGAATTCCCCAAGCTCGTTCGAAGCGCCGACGAAGACCATGTTGACCGCATTGACGCGGCCGCGCAGCTGATCCGGCGTCCAGAGCGCAATCAGGCTCTCGCGCACATAGACCGACACCATGTCGGCCGCCCCCATCAGCGCCAGCGCCGCGATCGAGACCTCGGTATTGGTCGATATGCCGAAGATGATCGTTCCGACGCCGAACAGGGCGACACCGATGAACATGTAGATGCCGGCGCGATGTCTGAGCGGATAGGCGGCCAGGAAGATCGCCATGACGATGGCGCCAAGTCCGGGTGCGGCGCGTAGCAGTCCGAGCCCCCAGGGCCCGAGGGTGAGGATATCACGTGCAAAAATCGGCATCAGCGCCGTGGCCCCGCCGAGCAGCACGGCAAAGAGATCGAGCGAGATCGCCCCGAGCACCACCTTTTCGGCGCGGATGAAACTGAAGCCGCCGAGGATCATCGCCCAGCTCTTGGTCTCGCCCGTCGTCTTCTGCACCGGCTTCGGGATCATGTAGAGAAGGGCCGCACCGAGCACGGAAAAGATCACCGCCACCGTATAGGCGGTCGGCGCGCTGACACCGTAAAGCAGACCGCCGAGCACCGGCCCGGTGATTGCCGCGAGCTGCCAGGACGACGAATTCCAGGCGATCGCATTGGAGAGCGCCTCCTCCGGCACGAGATTGGGGGCCAGCGACTGCACTGCCGGCGACATGAAGGCGCGCTCGATGCCGAAGATCAAAAGCACCGCGAAGACAGGCAGCGGCGTAAAGCTTCCCATCAAAGTCATGACCAGCAGTGCCAGCGTGCAGAGCGCGCTCACAAGCGAGCAGAGTGCGGCGATCGCCCGGCGATTGTACCGGTCGGCCACCGAACCGGTGACGAGGATGAGCAGCAGCGACGGCAGGAACTGCACGAGACCGATCAAACCGAGATAGATCGCGCTGCCCGTCTGGTCGTACATCTGCCAGCCGACGGCGACGCTGACGATCTGCTGCGAGAAGGAAAGCAGGAAGCGCGCGAAGAAGAACCGCGTATAGGACGAGTGCCGGAACGCGGCAAAACGGTCTCCGGTGGGCGAAAACGACATGGAGGTTTTCCGAGGAGACGGGCGCCGGAATAGCGGCAAAGCCGCCCGTTAAACATGATTCACCGTGCGTTTCCACACGGCACTTGCTCGTTTAGTCGCCAATGTCTACATGTCTGTCAACAACGAATTGGAGACGATGATGTTTGCGCTGTTTCAAACCATTGATTTGGCTTTGAATATTTACACCTGGATCCTGATTGGCAGTGCCATTTTTTCCTGGCTCTATGCCTTCAATGTTATCAATTCCAGCAATCAGTTCGTCAATTCGGTCGGCACATTCCTCTATAATGTCACCGAACCGGTGCTGAAGCCGATCCGCCGCCTGCTGCCGAACCTTGGCGGCATCGACATTTCGCCGATCATCCTGCTGCTGATCATCTTCTTCCTGCGCACCCTGCTTTGGACCACGCTGTACCCGCTGGTCGCTTGAGCCGTCCCTGGAGCCTTTTCGATGACCATCTTCGCCTCGCCGTCCGGCTGACACCGAATGGCGGGCGTGACGCTCTCGACGGCATTGAGGCCGACGGCGAGGGTGAAGCTTTCCTGAAGGCACGCGTCACTGCCGTGCCCGAGAAAGGCAAGGCCAACAAGGCCCTCATCCTGCTGATCGCCCAGTCGCTCCGCATCCCCAAATCCAGCGTCAGCCTTATCTCCGGCGACACGGCCCGCAAAAAAATCCTCCGGATCGACGGCGATCCGGAGGATTTGGTAAAAAAGCTTGAGATATTTTTAGGCTGAACGATCAGCCTTTCTTCTTGGCGCGCTCGACGGCTTCGAGGATGAGTTCGCCTGCTTCCTTGGAGTCGCCCCAGCCGAAGATCTTCACCCACTTGCCGGGTTCCAGATCCTTGTAGTGCTCGAAGAAGTGCTCGATCTGCTTCAGCGTGATCTCGGGAAGATCGGTGTAGTCCTTCACCTTCTCATAGCGCAGCGTCAGCTTCGGCGACGGCACGGCGATGATCTTCTCGTCCTTGCCGGAATTGTCTTCCATCTTCAGGACGCCGATCGGGCGCACATTGATGACGCAGCCGGGAACCAGCGGGCGAGTGCTGGCGATCAGGACGTCGATCGGGTCGCCGTCTTCCGACAGCGTGTGCGGCACGAAACCATAATTGCCCGGATAGGTCATCGGCGTATAGAGGAAACGATCGACCACCAGCGTGCCGGCTTCCTTGTCCATCTCATACTTGATGGGATGACCGCCGACCGGAACCTCGACGATAACGTTGACGTCCTCAGGTGGATTATTACCGATTGCAATGGCGTCGATGCGCATAAGAAGCTCCCGCGAGGTTGAATGTGCTGGCAGCCAGATAATCAGTTTCATGTGGCAACGCAACATCGCACAGCACCAATGCTTGACTGCACCGGGCCACATTCACATCAAAAGTTTCTAATAGGAGATAGGCGACCGCCGACTCCGGCGCCGCGCGTCTTTTCAGACGCCGAAGGGCACTGTGGCACTTTGAATCGCCGTTCAGCTCCAGATGAAGCCGATCTTCTTCAATTGCCTGTGGTCGAAACTTTCCATGCCTTCGCAGAAATCGACGCCGCCGTGATTGCGGTAGAAGTGGCTGGCGGTTTCGTTATCCTCGAGGCACCAGACGACCAGCCCGTTGCAGCCGAGCGACTTCAAGAGACGGCGCGCCTCGCCGAACAGCATCCTGCCAAGACCGATGCCCTGATACTCTGGCCGAAGATAGAGCTCGTAAATCTCGCCTTCCTGCGGCAGAGCGCGGGCCCGGTTGAGGCCGAGCGTCGCGTAGCCCGCGACTGTCCCGGCAACATCGAGAACCAGCAGCGTCGCCGGTCCGCGCGTTGCCTTGCGCCACCAGCTTTCGCCGCGCCGCTCGATCATCTGCGTCAGTGCGCGATGGGGAATGATGCCTGCATAGGTGTGTTGCCAGGCAAGCCTATGTGTTTCCGATATGGCTCGGGCATCTTGCGGCTCGGCCCGCCGGACATCGATCGACAACGTCTTCATAACGTTTACTCTGGTCCCGCCGAAGGCAACTAACCATATGCACAGAGGCATTGTGATCGATTGCCCACAGACTTGATATGTGGACGACGATCAAAAGTTAACGCTTTTTTAACGATTGTCACAAGACGGAATCGACGCGGCGCACAATAAAAAACCCCGGCGTGACGGCCGGGGTTTTGAAGGATTTCTCTCCAGCGCCGCGCCTCTTTTCGAGAGACCCAAGACGCTGCAGCACTTTGAATGGCGCTCAGAGCGCCGCCTTCGTCTTTTCGAAACGCTTGCGATCGTTTGCGTCGAGATACATCTTGCGCAGACGAATATTCTTCGGTGTCACTTCCATCAGCTCGTCATCCTGGATCCAGGAGAGCGCGCGATCAAGCGTCATGCGGATCGGCGGCGTCAGCTTCACCGCTTCGTCCTTGCCGGCGGCGCGGATGTTGGTGAGCTGCTTGCCCTTCAGGACGTTGACTTCAAGGTCGTTGTCGCGCGAATGGATGCCGATGATCATGCCGGCATAGACCTTTTCGCCCGGCTCGATGATCATCGGGCCGCGATCCTCCAAGTTGAACATCGCATAGGCGACGGCTTCGCCGGGAGCGTTTGCGAGCAGCACGCCGTTGACGCGGCCACCGATCACACCCTTGTAGGGCTGATAGTCGTGGAACAGGCGGTTCATGATCGCCGTGCCGCGCGTATCCGTCAGCAGCTCCGACTGGTAGCCGATCAGGCCACGGGTCGGTGCGTAGAAACGCAGGCGAAGGCGGTTGCCGCCCGACGGACGCAGCTCGACCATTTCAGCCTTGCGCTCGGACATCTTCTGCACGACGACACCGGAATGTTCTTCGTCGACGTCGACGACGACTTCTTCAACCGGCTCAAGAAGCTGGCCGTTTTCATCCTTGT
The DNA here is from genome assembly GCF_057653695.1 of Rhizobium sp. SRDI943. Taxonomy (NCBI): domain Bacteria; kingdom Pseudomonadati; phylum Pseudomonadota; class Alphaproteobacteria; order Hyphomicrobiales; family Rhizobiaceae; genus Rhizobium; species Rhizobium sp. SRDI943. The sequence goes on from NZ_CM172787.1 coordinate 4,139,980, forward strand.
GCATCACGACGCGCGGACGCGACACGGCAAGCTCGAAGCCTTCGCGACGCATGGTTTCGATGAGAACAGCGAGCTGAAGTTCGCCGCGGCCGGACACGTAGAACGAATCCTTGCCTTCGGCTTCTTCGATCTTCAGGGCGACGTTGCCTTCCGCTTCCTTGAAGAGACGGTCGCGGATGACGCGGCTCGTCACCTTATCGCCTTCGGTGCCCGCCAGCGGGCTATCGTTGACGATGAAGGACATGGTGACGGTCGGCGGATCGATCGGCTGCGCCGGCAACGGTATTGTGATCGAAGGATCGCAGAAGGTGTCGGCGACCGTGCCCTTGGAAAGGCCGGCGATCGCGATAATGTCGCCCTGATGCGCTTCGTCGATTGCCGTGCGCTCGATGCCGCGGAAAGCGAGGATCTTGGAAATACGGCCGGTTTCGATCGTCTTGCCGTCGGCGTGGAGAACCTTCACGGCCTGGTTCGGCTTGATGGAACCGGAATTGATACGACCGGTGATGATGCGGCCGAGGAAGGGGTTGGCTTCGAGGATCGTGCCGATCATCGTGAACGGACCTTCGTGGACGGTCGGCTCCGGAACATGCTTGAGCACCAGGTCGAGAAGCGGCGTAAGCCCCTGATCCTTCGGACCTTCCGGATTGACGTTCATCCAGCCGTCGCGGCCGGAACCGTAGAGAATCGGGAAGTCGAGCTGCTCGTCGGTCGCATCGAGGTTCGCAAAGAGGTCGAAGACTTCGTTGATGACTTCTTCGTGGCGGCCATCTGGACGGTCGATCTTGTTGATCGCGACAATCGGACGAAGACCGACCTTCAACGCCTTGGAGACAACGAACTTCGTCTGCGGCATCGGGCCTTCAGAGGAGTCGACGAGAACGATCGCGCCATCCACCATCGAGAGAATGCGCTCGACTTCACCGCCAAAGTCGGCGTGGCCGGGGGTGTCGACGATGTTGATGCGGACACCCTTCCATTCCACCGAGGTCGCCTTGGCGAGAATGGTGATGCCGCGTTCTTTTTCGAGATCGTTCGAGTCCATCACGCGTTCAGCGACACGCTGATTTTCGCGGAACGAGCCGGACTGCTTGAGAAGCTCATCCACCAGGGTCGTTTTGCCATGGTCAACGTGCGCGATGATCGCGATATTGCGAAGTGACATATGTGAAATCTCTGAGGCTGGGGCGCACGCTCTAGAGGACGCGCCTATTAGTTTGGGGCGTCCATACAGTTTTTTTTGCGTTTGCGAAAGGGGGGAACGCGCAAAAGCTGCGGCAGGGCTGTCGCCCCGCCGCACCATGGCATGTCATCAAATTGTCTTAGGCGTCGCTGCCTGTCAATTCCTCGAAGGTCGAAAGTCCCTTTTTGACAAGCATCGCATCCGGGCTCGGCAGCTTGCCGCGGAAGGCCTTGTATGCGTCTTCCGGATCGACCGAACCGCCGACGGAATAGATATTGTCCTTGAGCTTGCGCGCCATCTCGCCGTTGAAGGCGTCTCCCGTCTCCTCGAAGGCGGCAAAGGCGTCGGCGTCGAGCACCTCCGACCACATGTAGGAGTAATAGCCGGCCGAATAGCCTCCCGAAAAGATGTGCTGGAAGTGCGGCGTCGCATGGCGCATGACGATCGACTTCGGCATGCCGATCTCGGCCAGTACCTCCGCCTGCACCGCCATCGGGTCCTCGACGGCCGTTCTCGTGTGAAACGCCATGTCGACCAGCGCCGACGAGGTGAACTCGACGGTATTGAAGCCGGCATTGAAGGTCCGGGCGGCAAGCACCTTGTCGAGCAGGGCCTGCGGCATCGGCTCGCCGGTTTCGACATGCACGGCGTAACGCTTCAGGATAGCGGGCACCGTCAACCAGTGCTCATAGAGCTGCGACGGCAGTTCGACGAAATCGCGAGAGACGCCGGTGCCCGCAACCGAGGGATAGGTGACGTTCGAAAGCATGCCGTGCAGCGCATGGCCGAATTCGTGGAATAGCGTGCGGGCATCGTCGAGCGAAAGCAGCGCCGGCTTGCCTTCCGCCGGCTTGGCGAAGTTGCAGACATTATAGATGATCGGCAATTCGCCGTGGCGGCCGTTCTTCAGTTCCAGCCTGTGCTGCGATTGCAGCGAGCTCATCCAGGCGCCTGATCGTTTCGAACTGCGGGCGAAATAATCGCCGAGGAAGAGGGCGACGAGCTTGTCTTCGTGGTCCCTGATTTCGAACACCCTAACGTCAGGGTGATAGGCGGCGACGCCCTTCTTCTCGACGGCCCGGACGCCGAACAGTCGGCCGGCGACGTCGAAGCAGGCTTCGATAATCTTCTCGAGCTGCAGATAAGGCTTGAGCTCGGTTTCGGAGAAGTCGAACTTCCGCGCCCGGATCTTTTCGGCATAGTGGCGCCAGTCCCAGGGCATGACCTCATGGTTCCGGCCCTCCTCGGCGATCAGTGCCGCGATATCGATCTCCTCCTCGCCGGCGCGTTTCACCGCCCGCGCCCAGACGGCCCTCAGCAGGCCGTTCACCGCATCCGCCGTCTTCGCCATCGTATTGTCGAGCTTCAACTCGGCGAAGTTGCCGTAGCCAAGCAGCGTCGCCACCTGATGGCGCAGCGCCAGCGTTTCCCTGATGACGGCGCGATTGTCCGTCTCACCGTCATTTTCGCCGCGCGCCACCCACGCCTTGAATGCCTGCTCGCGCAGATCGCGGCGCTCCGAAAAGGTGAGGAACGGCTCGATGATCGAGCGCGACAGCGTCACCGCATATTTGCCCTCCTCGCCGCGTTCGCGCGCTGCCCCCGCCATCGCGTCGCGAAGGAATTCCGGCAGGCCCTCGAGCTCGGCGCCGTCGGAAAGGACCAGTGCCCAGGCCTTTTCGTCGGCCAGCACGTTCTGGCCGAATTGCGTGCCGAGGCCGGCAAGCTTTTCATTGATCGTGGCGAGTTTTTCCTGCTCGGCCTTTTCAAGCTTGGCGCCCGATTTGACGAAGCCTTTCCAGTGGCGTTCCAGCACCCGTGTCTGTTCGAGCGTCAGGCCGAGGCTGTCGCGGCTCTCCCAGAGCGTGTCGATGCGGGCAAAAAGCGCTGCATTCATCCCGATCTTCGAATAGTGGCGCGACATCTTCGGCGAGATCTCCCGCTCCAGCGCCTGGATCACATCATTGGTATGGGCGCCCGCCTTGTTCCAGAACAGCGACGAAACACGCGACAGCGCGTCGCCGGCAATCTCCAGCGCCGCGACCGTATTCTCGAATGTCGGCGCATCGGCGTTTCCGGCGATCTCATCGATCTCCCTTTCATGCGCGGCAAGCGCTGCTTCGAAGGCAGCGGCGAAATCGCCGTCATTCAATGCGTCGAAACGCGGCAGGCCGTGAAGACCGTCCCAGGTTACCAGCGCCGGATTGAAATCATGGGGAGAAGACATCGAAGAATTCCTTTTTGGCATGCAAGTGGATCGTCAATATAGGAGAGCCGTCAGAGAATTGGTATGTTGCCGGAAGGGCCTTTTTGGCTCGCCTATCAAATCTGGTGGACAACAATTGATACGTGAAAATTAACCAATCGTTAACGATTGACGCGAATCACGCGTAAGCGCTACGTTCCTCATGTTCTTCTTGTAAGGGGACATGCGCCATGGAAATTTTTTCTGTGCGGTCCTCTCAGAGTTTGCTTTTTAAAAACAATCCTAATAACGCAAAAAGTTCGAAGACCTCTGATATTGAAATCGAGACCAGAGCTCCCGCCCCGGCCTCGTTCCAGTTCGAAGACGAAGTTGGCGAAGGCCCGGATTTCACCGCGGTCAGCCCTGGGGAACTGCGCAATTACGCACGCCAGAGTTTCGACAGCGGCCTGATCGATCAGAACACCTACGCCGCGATCTCCGAACCGCTGCCGATGCATGCGATCGATCCGCTCGGCAACATCGTCGATCTCTCCAGCGTCACCGACGGCACCAGCTTCAATTTCCTCGACTATTACAAGAACCAGCTGCAGATCGCCATGTCGATCGGCGATGCTGACGAGGTCCAGACGCTGAAATCGATCGTCAATTTCCTGGATGGCTGATCGGGGCATGATGCCGAAAATCTAGGTCAGGCCTTGCGCCAGCCGAGCAGGCCGGGCGTTGCGTGCCAGAGCGCCTGGGCGGCAAATCCCATGAAAAGCACGCCGGAGCAGCGCACGATCAGCCGTTCATGGGCGCGATAGAAGCGCCGCACCGTACCGGCGCCGATGATGCCGATCAGGATGATGTCGGCCGTCACGAAACCGACGAACGACACGACGAGCAGCACCGGCAGCGCCTCGAAATCGAGCGCGCCGGCCGAGCCTGCAACCAGTGCGGTGAAGGTGGCGAGCGCCACCGGATAACCCTTCGGATTGGTGACGCCGAAGATCAGACCACGGCGAAACGGCTGCTCGACCACAACAAGCGCCTGCCCTTCCGCTTTCGGCTTGGCATTGACGGCGCTCCAGCCGATCCAGGCAAGGTAGAAACCGCAGGCAAGGCCGAGCAGGTCGAAGACGAAGGTTCCGATCGTCTTTGCGCCGACGATCGCGATCAGCGCCAGCGACGACCAGATGAGATCCCCGACCAGATGCCCCATCATGAAGAAGGCGCCGGCCTTGCGCCCCTGCCCGGCGCCGATGCCGAGCAGCTGCAAAAAGGCGGGTCCCGGAATGAGCACATAAAAGAGCGCCGCCAGAAAGGCGCCGAAGAGCAAAGACTGCGTCATGGAAATGCTCCGGAGGATGATGGCAGCAGACTAGGCGATCACGGGCGTTCGTCAAGGGTGGTGCGCTGGCACGAAGAGTGGGATCAGGTAGCAAACGCTACCGGAGGCGGCTTTCGGCCCGAGGCGGACATCTGTTCGTTGTTGAAGGATGCGGCTGCTTTGCGCTCTCTTCTCGGCCGTTGAGTCCAGTTCCACGATGTCCCAAAAGCAGCCCTTCAGCTCAAACCGCCTCATCGTCGATGATGGGGCGGGGAGCGGTCGCGACCAACGCGCCTACCCATTAACATAGCTCTGTGGGCAAAGGGGGTTGGTCGCAGTCGGATTACGATTCCTTCGGTTTCCGATCCGGTGAGCCGCCATACTGAGCATAGGCGTCCAGCATCATTTGCGTATACTCACTCGTGCTAGAGGCTATCTCGCCCAGGCCCGGCCAGGCGAAAGGTATCGTGGACCAACTCGAGACAAGTTCAACCTCGAGATCTAGTAGCTCCGCTACAGCCAGAGCCTGAACGGGGTCCTTGCCCTCCGGCCACAAATCTTCCTCAAGAACAATCCCGACGCCATTCTCGTCATCGACACTGATCTCAGCCTGAAGAGCGCCCAGCTTCTCGCTGATGTTGGTAGCGTCATCAAGCAAAGCGCTGCGGATGAGCAGAATAATCTTCTCTTCATTCAGGTCGAGCTTGGGCCTGCCATCGACAATCCGGGAATCGGGCTCGTCTCTATCCACGGCACCGTCAGCTTTCACCGGGAGGAAAGACTTGCCGTCATCATCAGACCAGAATGGCGTGTCAAAGATGTCGAGAGGCGATGCCCCGCATCCCGGGCAATGCCAGAGGTTCTGAGCGATCTGGGCGCCGGTGATCTTTCCATCGCAATGTAGACAGAACCACACGGCCGACTCGCCGCGGCCTAGCGGATGTCGAACCACACCACTAAGGTCAGGTTTGGTAGACCGTCGAGGCCAATCGGCAGAGATTTCCGCACGAACCTGAAGAGCCCGATCTCTGGCCAGACTGAGTGCTTTCTGCAAGAATTCTGGATCAAGGACAGGGCATTCCGCTTCCTGATCCGCAAATGTCTCGACGATCGGGGGCACGCCAGGGTTCTCTGGCACTCTGATGCTCCATCCTTCACCTGCTATGATGACGTCGTGAAAAACCTCTTGAAGCCGATATGCATGATCCCCAATCATGCCTTGTTCGGCCTGTTCGAGGTATGCGAAGCGCCGGTTCATGGTTTCGGGATCACCGTTCCGGAAGGTTGCCGCCGGGAGGGGGCGCTTGACGAAGGTTTCGAGGCCCGCCATTTGTTCGGTAGCGATCTGCCAACCTTTCTTGCTGGCAGCGATGAGCTTGGTCCAGTGAGGGAAACCCAGTTCCCCCGCTATCAGGTCAAGGGCCTGATGTTGCGCGATCCTGTTTGCGCGCGCGTATCGCTTTGCCAGAGCCTTAAGTCTGCGAAATTCATTTGTTTCGGTCATTATCCAAATCCTGGATTGATCCGACCATGTGCCCGCTAATGGCCAGACCCATGCCCGTTGGCATGGAGTGACACTTTTAGAATTTAAACGCTGACATAGCTTTGCGTGGCGGGCACACCGGCCCGCGTGTAGGGCCATGCTCTGTATGCCAAGCCTGACGATAGCGGTCAAGCCTATCTATATTTGCTCATAGCAATCAGGCGCAACGTGCCGGCTCCTGACCCGCATTCGGAACCGCAACATCTGAGCACTTATGAAAGAATGCCGCGCGCGGGATAAGCTGGGATGGAGCAACAGCTGGGGGTCGGCAACGGCCGGTCTACAATGTGCCCTATCCGGCTATGGCGGTGGGCTAAAGAGAAATGTGCAATAAAACCGGACTGCAATCATGGAGTGAGGGTAATGGAATCTGCTATGCTTTCGAGTAGAGGAAACAAAGATGAGTCGCTTCCCCACACCGTCTGAAATGATGCGGGTCAGGCGCCCTTATCTCTATTCAGATAGCGAATGCACTGACGCCTATAGGCTGAGCGAATCCGAGCTGAGCCACCATCTGGACACGCTCACCGATCGCAACCAGCACAAGGATTTCGAAATCTTCTGCCGCAAATTGAGCGAGCGGGAACTTTGCCCCAACTTGCGCCCCCAAACAGGGCCGGAAGGCGGGGGAGATGGCAAGGTGGACACAGAGACCTATCCGGTTGATGAGCGAATTTCAGAACGTTGGTATGTTGGCGACGGGAAAAGCGGCACAGAGCGATGGGGATTTGCATTCAGCGCAAAGAAAGCCTGGTCCGATAAGGTGCGTTCCGATGTCAAAGGGATCGTTGGAACAGAGCGTGGCTATGACCGGATCATCTTCTTTACAAACCGCCCTGCACGGCAGCGTGATCGTCTTCGGATAGAAGACGAATTGCATAAGGAACATGGCGTTAAGGTCGCAATTCTTGACCGGGAGTGGATCATTGACCGCATATTTTCCCACGGTCATAAAGACCTCGCCTACGAGCACTTGAAAGCCGGAGAACATCAACCCGACAACATCAAGCTCGGACCGAGAGATTTCAAGCGCCAGCAGGCACTGGATGAACTGGAAGCCGGCCTGAAGAAACTGGGCTCGACCGCTCAAGAGCAGACCCAGGCGGTTTCTGATACATTTGAAGCTGCACGGCTCTCAAGAGAACTCGAAAGGCCTCGGTTTGAGACAGAAGGCCGCTTTAAGCGAGCAATTGACCACGCAAAGAAATACGGCGCGAGCTACCAGCATCTACGTGCGGTGTACGAGCATGCTTGGACGGCGTTTTGGTGGTTCGATGATATCGAGACCATTCAGGATAAATACGAACAGGTCGAGGCCATTGCCTTTGCGAGCGGGCACGCCGTCCACATCAGCAAAGTCTGCAATCTCCATCAGCTTTTGGTGGGCAGGGTCTTCCAAGGTCATGAAACCCCCGAAGAATTATCCTTTGTTGATAGGTCAAAACGGCTGAAGGAAAAGCTTTTAGAACTCGCTGCCGATGAAACCCGCCCCAACAATGCCTTGCATGCGGAGACGCTGCTTGTCTTTCACCGTATGAGTGAAATGTCCCTTTCCGCGGAGCGGGAAAATCTGGACGAAATTTGGCAGGCCCTCTGCGGGATCATTGATAGAGCAGAGGGCTTGGCAGAGTTTCCGGCTGATTTGCTGGAAACCATGGTCGAGGCAATTGGTGGAAGCGCACCAGATAGCAAAGCTTTCGATACCCTGGTCGAAAAGCTTGCGGAATTCATGGCCGAGCGGAGCAAAGAGATTAAGGCTGGAAGCCTCTATTTGCAGCAAGGTGAACGCAAGCTCGCTGCTGAAAAACCTGTTGACGGCATAAAATGGCTTGGCCGTGCCGTCATACATCTTTCGAAAGACGAAAGCAGGGAGGATCAGGCCAAGGCGCTCTATTACTTGGCGGTAGGCTATCGCGGGGCCGGTCTTCGCTGGGCAGCCCGCGCTGCTGCTCTGGCTTCAATCATCCAGTATTTCGCGTTGTCGGAAACTGAGGGAGATTTGCGGGTCGAAACGATCCCGGCGCTAAACCTGTTCGCAATGCTGTCTTTGCAGCTAGGCCATATCATGGATGTCCTCAGCGCCATTCGCTTTCTACAGGCTATCGGAAGCAATGCTCCGCTGGATGATGAGAGCGGGGAGAGGCTGAAGAACCAGATCAGTCAGTTTGATCAATTGCTCGCTTGCCTGCTCATAATTCAGCCGCCCGAAGAAATCCGCAGATTGGAGAGCTTGCCCGATGTTCTGGACGGGTTGACGCTGTTTTCGGCACGTGTGGCTCTGCTCTACCGCCTCGGACACATTGATGAGCTGAAGGCGGACGGTTCAATTCCCGAAGAGACAGACGATCACGAAATCCATGAAATGATGACGTTCCTGGCCTCACAGCCTGCATGTGGCAGCCTCCCGAACAAAGTCGTACTCTTTGATGAGGCGTTCAGCGGCGTTCGAACCAAAATACTGGGCGTGGAGATTAGAATCGAGGCCTCGAACACGCTTGAAGGGGTTCTACAGGCCGAAACGTATGCCGCAGCATTTGAGGGATTTGCGGCAACACTGCTCAATGCCGGGGCGTTTCCACATACAGAAAAGTTCAGGGTTCGGATTCGGCAGCTAGACAACATTCAGGAAGCATCGGTCGCCGAAGATGATGATTTCATGATGGAGGTTTGTGTCCCGGCGGATTGGCGGCTTGCTGAAATAGGCAATATCGGGAAGTACAACAAACACCTAATTTTCTCCTGCATCCATGCCTTGGCGAGCGTGGCTATGCTGCGCGATGCCGCCGAGACCATCGAAGAATTGGTGAGAACCGAGAACGTGTTCGAGCGCGCCACATTGTTTTGCCGTGCCGGCATTTCCAGAAACAGGGTGTTCGGAACCCATGCAGGCCGTATTTCCGATTGGGGTGACTACATCATTCAGAAATTTCCAATGGCATCGGATGCGCCTGCGAGGCCAGCAGCAATAGAACTACCGGCGCTCGAAGGCGACGATGAAGAAGAGGTGCCGCAGGTTTTCGGTGAAATTCGCAGCCACAGTGATGTGGTCGTTCGAGCAATCATCAATCCACGGCTTTGGGACGCTGCTGAGTGGAAAGGTATGATGTACGGAGTGACAGTGCCGGGCGAACCGCCGTTTCTTGGCTTGATGTTTGCAAATGCATCAAAGGGCGAAGCAATTTTCAAGGACTGGCATGCCCGTTTCGGCAGAGAAGACAGCCAAGATGAAATTCATATTTCGGTCATCAAAGGCATAGATCGCCAGAACCCGTTTCATTACAGAGGGCACATTACACAGGACTTCGGCACGCTGTCAGGAGAACCCGGGAAGGTATTCGTCAATACGTCCCGTATGAATACGATGATGGTGGATAATCATCGGAACCTTGAGATGTTCTTCGAACACCTGAAGGCCTGCGGAGCTTATTTTCTCGTTCCCGCTGTTTTTGGTGAGTCGGGCCTGCCGGAACTTCGCATGGAACTCGCGATCCTCAAGCAAAAATTCCAGGTGCGGGAAGCCTGGCAGATCGGTCCGCATGACGTCGATATGGTGGCCGTACGGTCGGACGACGATGTTATCATACCGGAAGGGGAGACCGCTCCACCTGTTCACGAGCTTGCCAAATTCCGCGAGAAACTGCGTCGGAAAGGGTGAGATTAAAAGCTTCGCTTCTTTGCCTTCGGGGAGAGTCGAATGACAGCTATCCGCCGCACCCTGCGGATAGCGGACCTTCAGAAAACGGCCCCCTAGCGGTCGTCTATCCAAGCCGAGCCGATGTCCGTTGTCGATGCAATCCGGCCATCCAAAACGCTCTATGAATTTGGTGGCGTTTGCTACCTCACTCCACGAAAAAGCCCGCACGGCAATGCCGGCGGGCTCATATCCGGTTCGAAAAGCGAACCGTGATTACTTCGCGAGGTTGCGCTTGGCGAGCGTGCGCAGGCGCAGCGCATTGAGTTTGATGAAGCCGGCCGCATCCTTCTGGTCGTAGGCGCCCTGATCATCCTCGAAGGTGACGAGCTTGTCGGAATAGAGCGACTTTTCGCTTTCGCGGCCGATGACCATGACATTGCCCTTGTAGAGCTTCAGCGTCACTTCGCCATCGACATGCTCCTGGCTCTTGTCGATCAGCGCCTGCAGCATCTCGCGCTCCGGCGAGAACCAGAAGCCGTAATAGATCAGCTCGGCGTAACGCGGCATGATGTCGTCCTTGAGATGGGCGGCACCACGATCGAGCGTGATCGATTCGATGGCGCGGTGCGCCGTAAGCAGGATCGTGCCGCCTGGCGTCTCGTAGACGCCGCGCGACTTCATGCCGACAAAACGGTTTTCGACGAGGTCGAGACGGCCGATACCGTTGTCGCGGCCGTAATTGTTGAGCGCAGCCAAGAGCGTCGCCGGGCTCATGCGCACGCCGTTGATCGAAACCGCATCACCCTTTTCGAAGCCGACCTTGATGGTCGTTGCCTTGTCGGGGGCTGCCTCAGGCGAAATGGTGCGCATATGCACATATTCAGGCGCCTCCTGGGAGGGGTCCTCGAGAACCTTGCCTTCGGAAGAGGAATGCAGAAGGTTGGCGTCGACCGAGAACGGCGCCTCGCCCATCTTGTCCTTGGCAACCGGGATCTGATGCTGTTCGGCAAAGGCGAGCAGATCCGTGCGGCTCTTGAACGCCCAGTCGCGCCACGGCGCGATGATCTTGATGTCGGGGTTCAGGGCATAGGCGGAGAGCTCGAAACGGACCTGGTCGTTGCCCTTGCCGGTCGCGCCGTGGGCGATCGCATCGGCGCCGGTCTTCTTGGCGATATCGATCAGGTGCTTGGAAATCAACGGACGGGCGATCGACGTGCCGAGCAGGTAGACGCCCTCGTAGACGGCATTGGCACGGAACATCGGGAAGACGAAATCGCGCACGAATTCCTCGCGCACATCCTCGATATAGATCTCCTTGATGCCGAGCATCTCGGCCTTCTTGCGCGCCGGCTCCAGCTCTTCGCCCTGGCCGAGATCGGCGGTGAAGGTGACGACTTCGGCGCCGAGCTCCGTCTGCAGCCACTTCAGGATGATCGAGGTGTCGAGACCGCCGGAATAGGCGAGAACGACTTTCTTCACGTCTTTGTATGATGCCATGATGATGAGGTCCGTTGCATAAAAGGCCGGCAAAACCCGGTATCGCGGCACTTTTAGCGAGATTGGCGCGTGACGCAAGGGCAAGTGCGACGGTGATGGTGCCGATAGCGTTTGACAGGGAGAAAGCGGAGCCCATATTCGCCAGCGTCCGCAAATGCTCGAGGAGAGGCTGCCCCCGTGACGAATATTCAAGACATTTTCAAGACATCCAATGTTGCCGTCATCACCGGCGGCGCCTCCGGCATCGGCCTTGCCGCGGCGAAATATTTCGCCGGACGCGGCATGAGCGTCGCCATTGCCGATCTCGGCGGCGATCGGCTGGCCGACGCCGCCAACGAACTCAAGGCCATCGCCGGCGAGGAAAATGTGATGGCGGTCGAGACCGACGTCGCCAGCAGAGACTCGCTGGAATCGCTTGAGCGCGCCGTCCTCCAGCGTTTCGGCCGTGTGCACGTGCTGATGAACAATGCCGGTATCGGCCCGGAAACCTCGATCTTCAGCCCGCAGGCGAACTGGGACAATATCTTCGCCGTCAACCTGATGGGCGTGATCAACGGCACGCGCACCTTCGGCCCGAAGATGCTGTCGCACGGCGAGCCGGGCCTGATCATCAACACCGGCTCCAAGCAGGGCATCACCACGCCGCCCGGCAATCCCGCCTACAATATCTCCAAATCGGGCGTGAAAGTCTTCACCGAAGCATTGCAGCATGAGCTTCGCAATACCGAAGGCGGAAAGATCTCCGCCCATCTTCTGATCCCCGGCTTCGTCTTCACCGGCCTCACCAAGGGCGATCGCGCGGAGAAACCGGCCGCCGCCTGGACGCCGGAGCAGACCGTCGATTTCATGGTCGTGAGCCTCGAACGCGGCGATTTCTATATCCTTTGCCCCGACAATGATGTCGCGCGTCCGGTCGACGAGCGCCGCATGCTCTGGGCAGCCGGCGATATCGTCGAGAACCGGCCGCCGCTGTCACGCTGGCACAAGGATTATGCCGACAAGTTCAAGGCCTTCCTCGACCAGAAGTAATCGGCGCCATCAGAAGGTTTGATTGGTAATTTTCCGAAAGCCGGGTAAGAGATCGTCGGATCTTTCCGGCTTTCGGAGCGTGTCATGGATTTCCTGCCCAGCCTGCCGACCCTTCTGGCCTTCGCCGCCGCGACGCTGCTGCTTGCAGCGACCCCAGGCCCCGACATGACGCTGTCGATTAGCCGCGCGCTGGCCCAGGGCAAAAAGGCGGCGCTCTTCGTTGTCGTCGGCACCAGCCTCGGCATCGTCGTCCACACCATGCTGGTCGCTTTCGGCATTTCGGCGCTGATCACCGCCTCGCCGACCGCCTTCCTGATCCTGAAGACCGGCGGTGCCGCCTATCTGCTCTGGCTGGCGGTGCAGGCTATCCGCTTCGGCTCGAAGCTCACCGTCGCCAAGGTCGAGGAGCAGAAGGGCACGCCACTTTCCAACATCTCCTCGGGCTTCTGGGTCAATCTTCTGAACCCCAAGGTCATCATCTTCTTCATGACCTTCCTGCCGCAATTCGTCAGCGCCGGCGATCCGGCCGTCACCCAAAAGCTGCTCTTTCTCGGCTTCTGCTTCATCCTGATCGGCATGCCGGTCAACGCCAGCGTCGTCTTTGCCGCCGACTGGCTGGCCTCATGGCTGCAGAACAACAAGAAAGTGCTCCGCGGCATGGACTACACCTTCGCCGGCGTCTTCTCGGTCTTCGCTGCGAAGATCCTGCTCACCCAGGCGAAATAGCCCGCGGTCGGCTTATCGATCCGCCCGCGGTCGGTTGATCGATCCGCCCGAGGTCGGTTGATCGATCCGCCCGAGGTCGTGAAACGATCCGCCGCCAGCTACACCAATATTCGCGAGACGCCACGCCGGAGCAGGCTGTGACCGCGAATTTCGTCATCTTCCAAATTTATTCCATGCCTTTCGCGCGATTACTTGTGATCAACATATGATCGTAAGTCGGCAATTGTGGCTAGGCCACGCCACCTTCGCTGCCCACATATCCTTTACGGCTCGAAGAGCTGCCTTGAAAGGATAAGCCCATGATTATGTTCCGCAATATCATAACGGCAGGAGTTGTTGCGCTGACGCTTGCCGCCACGTCCCTTACAGCGACAACACCTGCCTTAGCTCACGGCGGCGAAGGCCATGGCGGTGACGGCTTCTCGCGGGATGGCGGCCATTTCGGCGGTGGTGCGCATATGGGCGGCGGCAATTTCGCCGATCGCGGCTTCGGAGCGCATCATTTCGGCGGAGCCGGCCATTTTAGCGGACACCGCGACGGCCGTTTCGCCTTCCATGATAGAAATCGTCTGTTCTTCGGCGATGACGACTATGACCCGGAACAATGCCAGCCGGAATGGCTCAACCAGTACGGCCATCGCGTGCTGGTGGAAGTCTGCTCTTGATGACGGTTCCCCTGGCTTCTGAGGAGTCGTGAAACGATCAGCTGCCCGCTAACCGATCAGCTCGCTGTCGGCCTAGCCGATCAGCAACGCATCGTCATCCAGCGTCTGGCCGCGCATCTTGCGGAACATCGCGATCAGATCCTCGACCTGCAATGTCTTGCGGCTGTCGCCGGCGACATCGAGCACGATCTCGCCGCCATGCAGCATCACCGTGCGGTGGCCATAATCGAGCGCCTGGCGCATCGAATGCGTCACCATCAGCGTCGTCAGCTTGCGCTCGGAAACGATTTTCTGGGTCAGGCCCATGATGAATTCCGCCATGCCGGGGTCAAGCGCCGCCGTATGTTCGTCGAGCAGCAGCACTTCCGAGCCCGCCAGCGTCGCCATGACGAGCGAGACCGCTTGGCGCTGGCCGCCGGAAAGCAGGTCCATGCGGTCCTTCATGCGGTTCTCCAGCCCGAGATTGAGCTCGGCGATCCTCGCGCGAAAATGGTCGCGCCGTTTTGCGCCAAGCGCCGAGACGAGCCCGCGTCGTTCGCCGCGGCGCGCCGCAAGCGCCAGGTTTTCCTCAATCGACAAGGCGCCGCAGCTCCCGGTCAGCGGGTCCTGGAAGACACGGGCGACCAGCCCGGCGCGCGCCGCCGTCGTCTTGCGCGTCACGTCGGCACTGCCGATCAGCACCTGCCCTTCGCTCGCCAGCACATCGCCGGCGAGCACACCGAGCAGCGTCGATTTGCCGGCGCCGTTCGAGCCGATGACGGTAACGAAGGAGCCTTCCTCGATCGTCAGGCTGACACCCGAAAGCGCCTGCTTCTGCAGCGGCGTGCCGCGCCCGAAAACGACCTTGATGTTCTTGAGGTTGATCACGACGCGGCACCTCCGCGCAAACGGGGAAGGATGAGCGCCACGGTCACCAGCACGGCCGTCACGAAATTGAGGTCGGACGCCTGCAGGCCGATGACGTCGCTCGAAAGCGCCAGCTGGATCGCGATGCGATAAAGGATCGAGCCGAGCACGCAGCCGATCAGCGCGATCAGCAGTCCGCGGCGCCCGAGCAGCGTCTCGCCGATGATAACGGCGGCCAGACCGACGACGATCGTGCCGACGCCTGAGGTGACGTCGGCAAAGCCGTTCGTCTGGGCAAACAGGGCGCCGCCGAGCGCCACCAGCGCATTCGAGATCGCCATGCCGAGATAGATCTGCCGGCTGGTATCGACACCCTGGGCCCGCGCCATCCTTGCATTGGCGCCGGTCGCCCGCATTGCCAGCCCGGCATCACTCTCGAGGAAACGCCAGACCAGGATGAGCGCGATGACGACCAGAACACCGACGAAAAGCGGCCGCACGTAGAAATCGCGAAGGCCATGGCCGAAGAACGGGCTGATCATCGTGTCGGCATTGATCAGCGCGACATTGGGTTTGCCCATCACGCGCAGATTGACGGAAAACAATGCGATCATCGTCAGGATCGAGGCGAGCAAATTGAGGATCTTGAAGCGCACGTTGAGCAGCGCCGTCACCATGCCCGCGGCGGCACCGGCCGCCATGGCGATCAGCGCTGCAAGCCAGGCATTGACGCCGGCAATGATCAGCACGGCCGTCACCGCCGCACCAAGCGGAAAGGAGCCGTCGACCGTCAGGTCGGGAAAGTCTAGAACACGGAAGGCGAGATAGACGCCGAGAGCGACGAAGGAATAGACCAGTCCGAGTTCGACGGCCCCCCAGAATGCGATTTGGCTCAAGGCTTCCGCCCCTCTTCTGTCCGTTTCCGCTCCGCGCCTTGCGCGAAACATCAGGCTTTTAATACCATCAGCCGCCCCCGTGTGGAACGGGAGCGGCTGCAAACTCGATCAGCGACGGCAGTCGCCTTGTTTATTCGATGACTTTGCTAGCGCGGGAAAGCACGCTCTGCGGCAGTGTGACCCCCATCTTCTCGGCCGCCGCCTTGTTGACGACGAGGTCGCTGCCGGCGGCAGTCTTGACCGCGATGTCGCCCGGGTTCTCGCCCTTCAGCACACGCACGACGATCTCGCCGGTCTGCTTGCCGACATCATAATAGTTGAAGCCGAGGGCGGCGATCGATCCACGCGAAACCGAATCCGTATCGGCGGTAAAGAGCGGCAGCTTGCTCTCCTCGGCCACCGCGACAGCGCCTTCGAGCGCTGAGATGATCGTGTTGTCGGTCGGAATGTAGATCACATCGGCGCGGCCGACGAGCGCGCGTGTCGCACCCTGGACCTCGGCCGATTTGGTGGCAGCCGATTCGACTACCTTCAGGCCAGCCTTTTCGGCTTCAGCTTTCAACACGGCGAGCAGCGAAACGGAATTCGCCTCGCCGGAATTGTAGAGATAGCCGATGGTTTTCACATCGGGCAGGATTTCCTTGATCAGCGCGAGGTGCTCGGCGACCGGCGACATATCGGAGAGGCCGGTGACATTGCCGCCGGGCTTGTCCATGTTCTTGACGAGCTGGGCGCCGAGCGGATCGGACACGGCCGTGA
The DNA here is from genome assembly GCF_057653695.1 of Rhizobium sp. SRDI943. Lineage (NCBI taxonomy): Bacteria > Pseudomonadati > Pseudomonadota > Alphaproteobacteria > Hyphomicrobiales > Rhizobiaceae > Rhizobium > Rhizobium sp. SRDI943. The sequence continues at coordinate 4,156,273 of NZ_CM172787.1, forward strand.
AGACGACAGGAATGTCGCGCGTCGAGGAGACGACGGCCTGGGCCGAGGGTGTCGAGATCGGCACGATGACATTGGGCTCGTCACCGGCGAACTGGCGGGCGATCTGGGCTGCCGTCGCCGGATTGCCCTGCGCCGATTCGAACACGAATTTCAGGTTCTCGCCTTCCTTGTAGCCGGCAGCCGTAAGCGCATCGAGAACGCCCTTGCGCGCCGCATCCAGCGCCGGATGTTCGACGATCGCCGTCACGGCGACGGTGACATCATCGGCCTTTGCGGGCAGGGAAAGGGCCAAAGTGGCGGCAAGAGCGAGCAAAATCGGGCGCATGGGGATTCTCCTGAATGATTTTGGGGGCACTTTTAGGAAAAGTGCCCCCTGAAATCAATCGCGGAGAATTGTAGCGAGGATCAAACTTGCTGATCAGTCGTCGGCGCCGTGATTGGCAATCATCATCGCCTCGAAGGCCAAACGATCGGTCTTGCGCATGCGTTCCGACTCCGATTTCAGCTGGCCGCAGGCGGCAAGAATGTCGCGACCGCGTGGTGTGCGGATCGGCGAGGCATAGCCTGCCGAATTGATGAAATCGGCGAACTTCTCGATCTGCTCCCAGTCCGAACACTGGTAATTGGTGCCGGGCCAAGGATTGAACGGAATGAGGTTGATCTTCGCCGGCACGCCTTTCAGGAGCTTGATCAGCCCCTTGGCGTCTTCCAGGCTGTCGTTGACATCCTTCAGCATCACATACTCGAAGGTGATGCGCCGTGCGTTCGAAAGGCCAGGATAGGTCCGGCAGGCTTCGATCAGCTCCTTCAGCGGATACTTCTTGTTGATCGGAACCAGAAGGTCGCGCAGATCGTCGCGCACCGCATGCAGCGAAATCGCCAGCATGACGCCGATTTCCTCGCCGGTGCGGAAGATCTCCGGCACAACGCCAGAAGTAGAAAGCGTCACGCGGCGCCTGGACAGCGACAGGCCGTCACCATCCGTGGCGATCAGCAATGCCTGTTTGACGGCATCGAAGTTATAAAGCGGCTCACCCATGCCCATCATGACGATGTTGCTGACCTTGCGGCCCTCGGCAGGCATGATCGTGCCCTGCGGCGCTTCACGGTCCGGGAAATCCCCAAGCCGGTCGCGGGCAAGCAGCAGCTGCGAAAGAATTTCCTCCGCCGTCAGGTTGCGCACCAGACGCTGTGTCCCGGTATGACAGAAGGAACAGGTGAGCGTGCAGCCGACCTGGCTGGAAAGGCAGAGCGTGCCGCGGCCCTCTTCCGGAATGTAGACGGCCTCGATCTCGACTGGACGCCCGGCGCCGCGGGCGGGAAAGCGCAGCAGCCATTTGCGCGTGCCGTCGTTGGAGACCTGCTCCTCGACGATCTCGGGACGTTCGATGGTGAAATGCTGCTTCAGCATCTCCCGCATGTCCTTGGCGACATTCGTCATATGGTCGAAGTCAGAGACCCCGCGCACATAGATCCAGTTCCAGAGCTGCGAGACGCGCATCTTGATCTGCTTCTCGGCCACACCCTTTTCCCGGAGTGCCGCCCCCATCTCCTCGCGTGACAGCCCGATCAGGGACGGCTTCTCGAAGCCGGAAGCGGCACGAGGCGCCCGAGGCGTGATGACATCAATCGCATCCATGACGGACATAGTCTTTCATCCCGAATTCGAACACGTAACCGCCCCGCAAACCCTGCGAACTTCAGGGCTAAGCCGGAAGACTGGCGGGTGCATGACGGCACATTGGCAGAAATTGAATGGCGGAACGGCGACTGATATCGCGATCTGTCCGCTGTTGCGCGGCCTTTAGCATCATTTTGCCCGCGCGTCACTATAGATGGAAACGACAAGAGCCGGCGCAAGGCCGGCCCTCGAAGCTCTGACAACAAAAAAGCTTACTTGCAGGTTTCGATCTGCTTCAGCGCAGCCGAGATACCCGAGAGCGAATAGCTGTAGGAGGTGCCGGTGCCCTTGCGCGAAACGGCATTGACCGTCATCGAATGACCGGTCTTCATCGCGGCGACGAGGGCCGGCTCCTGCGCCGCGTTCTCGACCCATCCGGCCTTGTCCTTGGTGAACATCACGAAGGTCTTGTTGTCGATGACGACGTTGATCTTCGAATTTTCCTTGACCGTGTAGCCCATCATCGCCTGCGGCTCGTAGGAGATGTTCTGGCCCGGACGTTGGGAGACGATGAAGAAATTGTCGCCGTGGTCGACGCTTGCCGGCTGCTTTGCCGTCGGAACGGACAGCACGTAGCAGACGGTGCTGCTGCCCGACTTGTAGGAGTAAGCGCCCCATGCCTGGAACTGCTGGATGCGGTTCGGCGCGGCCTGCTGCGCTGTCGCAACTCCGGCCATAACAAGGGTGAGTGCGAGAGCGGATACGATACTTTTTACAAACATGGATTCCTGCCGGTTCTTGCGATTCAAGGCCCGAAGCGATCATAGCGGGCGCCGCATAATCACGATCTGCTTTATTTTGACTTAATTCAGGTTACCAAATGGTCAACGATAGCTGCGATTTGTATGTGCCTGTGTCATTTCAGCTCGAGTGTCAATTTTCGCCCCTTTGACGGTATCGACCGCGACACCGTGCCCCAATGGCACTGGCCGTCCGTTCGGCTGAATTTAAGACACAAAGATTCAGGCAAGAGTTTGACCTTTCCCAAATCCGTTGTACCTCAGTAAGACTTGGAAATCCGAGACGAAATTATTGCCGCAGGGGGCTGGTGAGGGGATATGGATGCCGAGGAAAGACAGCGTTTCGCTGCCCTCGCGAAGGCCGTCGCGAACGATCGCGACCAGCAGGCCTTTTCCATCCTGTTCGACTATTTCGCACCCCGCCTGAAAGCCTGGCTGATGCGCCAGAGGATGACATCAGGCGAGGCTGAGGAACTGGTCCAGGAGATCATGATCGTGCTCTGGCACAAGGCAGAGCTCTACGATGCCACGCGATCTTCCCTCTCGACCTGGCTTTTCCGTATTGCCCGTAACCGCCGCATCGACATGCAGCGGCGCGCCAACACCCGCATCTTCGATGAGACCGATCCGGCCCTGCAGCCGCCGGCCGATATCGGCGCGGAAGAAATCATCGCCAATGACGATCGCGACGCCAAGATACGCGCCGCCGTCGGCCAATTGCCGGAGGAACAGCGCGACATGCTGCGAGCCGCCTTCTTCCTCGGTCAATCGCATTCGGAGATCGCCGAAGCGACCGGACTGCCGCTCGGCACGGTGAAGTCGCGTATCCGGCTTGCCTTCGGCAAGCTCCGCAAGGTGCTGGAACGCGAAATCGCCTGACGCATGTCGCCCAAACGTGGGCAGCGGTTTTGGTAGGACGTGATGCGGAAAATCAAAGATCTAAAGCGTGACTAGAGCGCTTTAGATCGTCTTCATCGCTTCTTCCGGCCGATCGGCGAGAACGCGGTCGGCCGCTTCGTAGTGGCCCGGCCGGATGTGGCCGCGCACCATGGCGAAGGCAGCCGAGAGCACGGCGATGTCGTCGGAAAAGCCGATGACGGCGAAAATATCCGGGATCATGTCGATCGGCATGACGAAATAGGCGAGTGCTGCAAGCAGTACGCCGCGCACCTTCGTCGGCGTCTGCGGATCGAGCGCGCAATAGAAACCGGCAACGACATCGCGCGAGAACGGGATCTGCCGCACGGCCCGCCGGAATGTCGGCCAGAATTTCTGCCTGACGGTCTTCTCGCGCCGGCTCTGGGTGTCCTCGTCGCCCGGCAACAGGATTTCCCCGAATTTGACCTCGTCCATCCCTGCATCCCTTTTGTCCATGCGAACATATGGTGACGGCGCCCAGTCTTTCAATCGGCCCCTTTCAATCGGCCCCGCTTTCAAGCAACACGTCGCGCCGCAGCCTTCTCCATGGCTTTGGCGAGCTTGAAATCCAGCTCCGTCAGCCCGCCGGCATCATGCGTGTTCAGCGTCACATCCACCCTGGAATAGACGTTGAACCATTCGGGATGGTGGTTGAGCTTCTCGGCCGCAAGTGCTGCCTGCGTCATGAAACCGAAAGCCTCGACGAAATTTGCGAACTTGAACGTCTTCGATATTGACGAACCCGCATCATTGAGCGCCCAGCCCGAAAGCTCGGTCAGCTCAGCCTCAACCGCCGTCCGTTCCAGTTTTTCCATTTTCATGCCATGCTCCTCTTCTCTGTCCGACAGGTTCACCGATGAAACGCATCAGCATCCTTTTCGTTTGCATGGGCAATATATGCCGTTCTCCGCTCGCGGAGGGAATTTTTGGCCACCTCGTCGCCGAGGCCGGCTTGACCGGCGATTTTACGGTCGCTTCCGCCGGCACCGGCAGCTGGCATGAAGGCGATCCGCCCGACCGGCGTTCGATCGCCACCGCGAAAAACCACGGCATCGACATATCGGGGCAGCGCGCCCGGCGCATTCAGTCGAGGGATTTCATGGATTTCGATCTGATCCTTGCCATGGACCGCGACAACCTGGCGGCGCTCAAAAAGAGCGCGCCGCATGGGGCGAATATCCACCTTTTCGGTGATGCCGCGCTGGGAACGGGAGAGGATATTCCCGATCCCTATTATGGCGGTCCTGAAGGTTTCGAACTGGTCTACACCAGGCTCTTGACCGGCTGCTGCAGGCTGCTCGAAACGCTGGGCGTCGAGCGTGCCTCGTGCAACGGGAACACTTCCTCGGTGAGGTAAGGCCCTCCACCGACCGATTCGCGTGACGAAAGCAGCACGAAGCGCGGTGCGGTGAAGGTTGCTGTGTGGAAGTTGCCGCGTCCGGCCAGATATTGCACGACGTCGTCGAGCCGCGAGGATTTCAGCCGCGCCAGCGTCACATGCGGCATGAATTTGCGGGGATCCGGCGGCAGGCCGATGCGCTGGCAGATCCGCTCGATCTCGCCCTGCAGGGCATACATTTCAGGCGATTGCGAGACGCCGGCCCAGACCGAATGCGGTTTCTTCGAACCGAATGAGCCGATGCCTTCCAGCCGGAACTGGAATTCCGGCCGGTCGATCCGGTCGAGGCGTTCAACGATTTCATCGGCCGTGCGGCCGTCGACATCACCGATGAAGCGCAGGGTGATGTGGTAATTCTCCACATCGATCCATCGTGCTCCGGGGAGGCCACCGCGCAGCAATGAAAGACTCATCGCCGCATTGCGCGGAATTTCGAGGGCGGTAAACAGTCTCGGCATCACGAGCACTCCCCGAATCTTTTGCAGGTGCTCACACGGAATCATGCAATCAATAACCGCGCAAGCCCCTATTTCTTCACAGAAGAAATCGTTTCGACGAAATTTGTGACAGCAGGCTCCATCTTTTCGACCATGACGTCGACACCTTTCGTATTTGGATGCATGCCGTCGTCGAGCTTCAACCCAGCCTCCAGTGCGACGCCGTCGAGGAAGAAGGCATAGAGCGGAAGCCCATGTTTTTCCGAGAGCTTCTGATAGATCGGGTTGAATCGTGCGGCATAATCCGCTCCCATGTTCGGCGGCGCTATGATACCGGCGAGCAGTACGGCAATCCCACGCTCCTTTAGCCGGGTAATCATCTGATCGAGATTCTTCGCGCTCTCCTCTGGCGGGATGCCGCGCAACGCGTCATTGGCGCCAAGCTCGAGAATGACCCCATCGGTGCCGTCGGGTACCGACCAGTCGATGCGCGCAAGGCCCCCTGTCGTCGTGTCGCCGGAGACCCCGGCATTGGCGATGGCGACGTCGAGGCCCTTCGCTTTCAGGGCCGCCTGCAGCTTTTCCGGAAAGCCGTCGCCGGGCGGCAACTGATAGCCCGCCATCAAACTGTCCCCAAAACCGACGAGATTGATCGTCCGGGCATTGGCTGCAGTGGCAAGGATCAGCGAGACTGCGATGACGGTGAATTGAAGGGCGGCAACTTTAAATCTCATTCCAGCTTCCCTAGATTGGCGAAGTGCCGTTATGCGGCCATTCGATTACGGACTTATATAGGGCGATTTCTGTTGGCAAAAACCATTATCGAGTTGAAGGGCGCCGATCTGACCCTCGGCAGCGCAGCCGCCTCCGTCCATGTCTTAAAGGGCATCGATCTCGATATCGCGGCCGGTGAATCCGTCGGCATCGTCGGTCCTTCCGGCTCCGGCAAGTCCACGCTGCTGATGGTGCTTGCGGGACTGGAGAAGCTCGACAGCGGTGAGATCAACATCAACGATACGCCCCTCCACAGCCTCAGTGAGGACCAGGTCGCCGATTTCCGCGGCCGCAACATCGGCATCGTCTTCCAATCCTTCCACTTGATCGCCAATATGACGGCGCTGGAAAACGTCGCCGTGCCGCTCGAACTCGCCAATGTCGGCAACGCCTTTGAGATCGCTCATCGCGAGCTGAAGTCGGTCGGCCTCGGCGAACGGCTGAACCACTATCCCGGTCAGCTTTCCGGCGGTGAACAGCAGCGCGTGGCGATTGCCAGGGCGCTCGCCCCCTCGCCTGCCCTGCTGATCGCCGACGAGCCGACCGGCAATCTCGATACCGAGACCGGCCGCCAGATCGCCGACCTCCTGTTCGCCAAGCAGGCCGAACGCGGCACGACCCTGCTTCTCGTCACCCACGACGTCTCGCTCGCAAACCGATGCTCGCGCCAGATTCGCGTCCGCTCCGGCCGGATCGAAGGCGACAGCGCCGCCCGCCGCAGCGAAGCGGCGATCGCATGAGGATCATCACGCCACGCGTCTCGCTCGCTTTTCGCCTGGCGCTGCGTGAGCTGCGCGGCGGCATCCGCGGCTTCTACATCTTCCTTGCCTGCATCGCGCTCGGCACCGGCGCGATTGCCGCCGTCAATTCCGTTTCGCAGTCGATCACCGACACAATCGCCTCGCAGGGGCAGGAACTGCTGGCCGGCGACGTCCGTTTCGAACTCAACAACCGCGAAGCCACGCCTGAGGAGTTGGGTTTCCTCGAAGGCCTCGGCACCGTTTCAGTGTCGACGGGCCTGCGCTCAATGGCCCGCAAGCCCGACGGTTCCGATCAGGCGCTGGTCGAGGTCAAGGCCGTCGATGACGCTTACCCGCTCTACGGCAAGTTCGTGGCCGAGCCGGACTATTCGCTTGCAGCCCTGCTTTCGGGCCAAGGCGGCACCTATGGTGCGGTCGCAGCGCCACTGCTTCTCGATCGGCTCGGGCTTGCGGTGGGCGACGAATTGCTGCTCGGCAACGTCAAGCTCAGCATCACCGGCACGGTGAAAACCGAGCCGGATGCACTGTCGGAAGGTTTTGGCTTTGCGCCGCGCCTGCTTGTCAGCCGCCAGGCGCTCCAAGCCTCCGGACTGATCCAGACCGGAAGCCTGGTCGAACATGCCTATAAGATCCGGCTGGGCGACAAGGGCGCGATGTCGGGCATCCAGGCGCGCGCCTCGAAGGAATTCCCCTCCGCCGGCTGGGCGATCCGCACCAGCGACCGTGCCGCGCCCTCGCTCACCGAAAACATCACCCGCTTCTCGCAGTTCCTGACGCTGGTCGGCCTCACCGCACTGATCGTCGGCGGCGTCGGTGTCGCCAATGCGGTGCGCGCCTTCCTCGATGCCAAGCGCACCACCATCGCCACTTTCAAATGTCTCGGTGCGCCGGCGCAGGTCGTCGTTCTGATCTATCTCTTCCAGATCGCCATCATCGCTCTCGGCGGCATCCTGATCGGCCTCGTCATCGGCGCCCTGTCGCCGATGCTGGCCGCGCAGTTCCTGGCGCAATTCCTGCCGGTCTCGACCGCGCCGACCCTCTACCCCGGCGCCCTGCTGCTCGCCACGCTCTTCGGCATCCTGACGACGCTCGCCTTCGCCATCCTGCCGCTCGGCCACGCCCGCGAAGTGCCGGCGACCGCACTTTTCCGCGAGCAGGGCTTCGAGGCCCGGCACCTGCCCTCCTGGCCCTACATCCTGCTTGCCGCCCTGTTCATGGCCGCCCTTGCAGGGCTTGCTATTCTCACCGCCTATGACCGCTTCATCGCCGTCGTCTTCGTCGGCGCGATCGTCTTCGCCTTCGTCGTCCTGCGCCTGGTCGCCGCGCTGATCGCCTGGCTCGCGCGCCGCAGCCCGCGCGTCAGTTCGCCGGCACTGCGGCTTGCGATCGGCAACATTCACCGCCCCGGCGCACTGACGCCCTCAGTCGTGCTCTCGCTCGGCCTTGGCCTGGCATTGCTGGTGACGCTGACCCTGATCGACGGGAACCTGCGCCGGCAGCTGACCGGCCGGATGAACGAGGGTGCGCCGAACTTCTTCTTCGTCGATATCCAAAGCGCCGAGGTCGGCGCCTTCCGCAATCTCGTCCAGAGCCAAGCGCCGCAGGGCAAGCTCGTCGAAGTGCCGATGCTGCGCGGCCGGATCATCGCCTTCAACGGCGAGGACGTCACCAAGATGAACGTTCCGGCCGCCGGCCGCTGGGTGCTGAACGGCGATCGCGGCATCACCTATGCCGAAACCCTGCCTGACAACGCCGCCCTCACCGAAGGCAAATGGTGGGACAAGGATTACAGCGGTGAGCCGCTTGTCTCCTTCTCCTCGGAAGAGGCGCATGAACTCGGCCTCAAGCTCGGCGATACGGTGACCGTCAACGTGCTCGGCCGCAACATCACGGCGAAGATCGCCAATCTGCGCCGCGTCGAGTGGGAATCGCTGTCGATCAATTTCGTCATGGTTTTCTCGCCGAATACCTTCCGCGGCGCCCCGCATGCGTGGCTGGCGACGCTGACCGATCCCTCTTCGACACCGGCCGAAGATGCGGCGATCCTGAAATCCGTCACCAACACCTATCCGACGATCACCAGTGTGCGCGTCAAGGACGCGATCGATATCGTCAACCAGCTGGTCGCACAGCTCGCGACCGCAATCCGCGCTGCGGCCTCGGTCGCCCTGATCGCGTCGATCCTCGTCCTTGCCGGCGCGCTTGCCGCCGGAAACCGGGCGCGCACCCACGATGCGGTGGTGCTGAAGACGCTCGGCGCCACGCGCGCCATGCTGATCCGCGCCTTCAGCTACGAATATCTGATCCTCGGCCTCGCGACTGCGATCTTCGCGTTGATCGCCGGCAGCGTCGCCGCCTGGTTCATCGTCGCCCGCATCATGCGTCTGCCGTCGACCTTTCTGCCCGACGTGGCGGGACTGACGCTCGTGACCGCGCTCGTCCTCACCGTCGGCATCGGCCTCATCGGCACCTGGCGCATCCTTGGGCAGAAGGCCGCCCGCGTCTTGCGCGAGCTTTGACCGGGCAGCGGCACCCAAACCCTTCACCTTACGGCGATTTAACCGACCGAGCCTTTGCAAGCCTCTTGTTTGCAAAGGACGAAAGCCTCATATTATCCGCAGGCATGCTGGAGCTCCGCAGCGGCGCCCGGGTCGAAAACCCCGACACCGTATTTCCATCGGAGCTTGTAAGAGGAAACTATGGCTGATCTTCGTAACTATCAAAGCCGCGCTCAGACCGGCGAGATGATTGATCAAGGCCTGCGCGCTTATATGCTCAAGGTCTACAACCTGATGGCGCTGGGTCTGGCGATCACCGGTGTGGCCGCATATCTGTCGTTCCAATTCGCCTTCGCCAATGGTGAGCTGACCGCTTTCGGTCAGGCGATCTATGTAAGCCCGCTGAAGTGGGTGGTCATTTTGGCGCCGCTCGCTCTGGTGTTCTTCCTGAGCTTCCGGATCAATACGATGACGGTGGCCGCCGCCCAGACGACCTTTGCGGTCTACGCCGCGCTCGTCGGCCTGTCGCTCTCATCGATCTTCCTGATCTACACGGGTCAGAGCGTCGTTCAGACCTTCTTCGTCACCGCCGCCTCCTTTGGCGCGCTGTCGCTTTACGGCTACACGACGAAGCGTAATCTGTCGGCGATGGGTTCGTTCCTGATGATGGGTCTTTTCGGCTTGATCATCGCCTCGATCGTCAACATCTTCCTGGCGTCGTCTGCCGTGCAGTTCGCCATCTCGGTGCTCGGCGTCCTGATCTTCGCAGGCCTCACCGCCTACGATACCCAGCGGATCAAGGAATTGTACCTGGAAGCCGATGACGTTGCCGTGGCCGGTCGCAAGGCGATCATGGGTGCGCTGACGCTCTATCTCGACTTCATCAACCTCTTCATGTTCCTGCTGCAGTTCATGGGCAACCGTAAATAAGCAGGACCGACTGAGATCGAAAAGGCGGCTTCGGCCGCCTTTTTTGTTGCGCAGGCTTTCGCGGGATGGTTTTAGGAAGACACATCCTCGCCAACGGACCTGCCGCCAAAATGTCCTTCCTCCTGCGCGATGCTTCGAACGCCGATATTCCCGCCATTGCCGATATCTATCGCGAATCGGTCCTGAACGGCGTCGCGAGCTATGAGATCGTCCCGCCCTCCGAGGCCGAGATGGCACTACGTTTTTCGGCGATCGTCGGCCAGCAATATCCCTATATTGCCGCAACCGATGCGGATGGAACTCTGCTCGGCTACGCCTATGCCTCGGCCTTCCGCACGCGTCCTGCCTATCGCTGGCTGGTCGAGGATTCGATTTATCTGGCGCCGCAAGCCCGCAGCCGCGGTATCGGCAAGGCGCTGCTCGCCGAACTGATCATCCGTTGCACCACCCTCGGCTTTCGGCAGATGGCAGCCGTCATCGGTGGCGCCAGCCCCGCCTCGATCGCGCTCCATCGCAAGGCTGGCTTCGAGGAGGTCGGCCTGATGAAGGGCACCGGCTACAAGCACGGCCGCTGGTTGGATACGATGTTCATGCAGCGCCCCCTCGGCGAAGGCACGAGCACAGATCCGGACCCGTCAGCCTATCCCGGCACGCTGTAATGCGCCCTATTTGTCGACGAGCTTCAGGGCCTTGTCGAACACCTTCAGCACCTGGTTCAGCTCGTGACCGCGCTTCAGGATCGTGCCGTTGACGCTGATCACGCAATAGGCGCCCTGCTTGGCGGCGAGCTTCGGGTTTTTCTCGATGCGGAAGAGTGGCATTTCGCCGGAACGCTTGAAAACGGAAAAGACCGCCCTGTCCTTCAGGTGATCGATGGCGTAGTCGCGCCATTCACCATCACCGACCATCCGACCGTAGATCCAGAGGATCGCGTCCAGTTCGCGCCGGTGGAAGGTCACCGGAAGCGGGTCCTTGCTTTGCTTGTATTCCCTGAGATCGACGACGACTGAGGAACTGTGGTCGACGGAACGGTTTTCGCCGTGTCGCAAATCCGGCTGATCTGTCATCAGTCTCACAAGGCCTCCACATATGACAGGAGAGTGACAGTTTGCCCGAGCTGCCGCAAATTGCAAGAGTGCCGGCTGTCACATTCAGCCGCACTACAGCGCCGCGCGTCTCTCGCGCAAGGGCGCTGGGCAGGCCAACGGTTTCTCCGCAGCGCCGCATTTCAGTCAAAACAGCGCCTCATTTGCAGGAGATTTATGAGCTCCAGTTTGGCGCCAGCGCGCCAAAGGGCCCGGCGGAGCGTATCGACCTTAACCCCAGCCCCGAATACGCTCGGCCGGGCCGCCCCAGCATTTCATCCGCAGCCGGATGAAATTTCAGATATTTTTGCCAGCCATCACCACGGTCGCGCCAAGGATCGCAGCCGGATCGCCGTCTGCGGTTGCCGATTGAAGCAGAATCGCGCAGCCCTCGAGCTGCGGCCGTTGCAGCACGCTAGCCGGCAGCGTCAGACTGGTCGCCTTGCCGTCCCACATGCCGACGGTTTCGACATTGGTGACGCTGTGGAGATAGGAGATCTTCTGGCCGCTGTTCTCGCCCTTTTCGACGTCGATGGTCTTTTCCTTGTCGAAATAGACCATCACGACATTGGCTTTGCCCTGTCCCGCGCCGATCTTGATCTCCAGCTCATCGCCGCGCATCGCGGCACTGATCGGAACGGTCAGCCCATTGCCTTCGCTGCTATAGGTGTTGATCTGGCTGTTGATGCCATTGAGATCGGCGCCAGCCAGATGGCCGCGTCCATTGACGATCGCCTGCGGCGTGTAGACGTTGCTGCGGCCCATTGTCTTGGCATAGCCATACTGCCGCTCGGTATTTTCCTTGGAACTCAGCGTATCGGCCCAACCGAGATAGTTCCAGTAATCGACATGATAGGCGAGCGCGATGACATCGCCCTGGTTCACCAGCTTGCGGAAAGCGGCATCAGCAGGAGGACAGGAGGAGCAGCCCTGCGCCGTGAAGAGTTCGACGACACCTTTCGGTGTGCCGTCTTCGGCCTGCAACGGGCCTGAGAGAACAACGCCGGCGATCAGCGGAATCAAAAAACGGGGGGACATTCACCTGCACCTCTTTTTCAGCGCCGACGGCATGTTGGAACCGGAGGCCCTGACATATGAACGTACGAATAATCCTTCCGGGTCCAAACGAAAAGTCACGAACGGGTGAGACGTAGCTAGACGGGAACTTGCGTAAAACAAATCATCGTGAGCCCCGTTTAAAGACTGTCGCCGCAAAGAAAAACCGCCGGAAACTGCTCTCCGGCGGCCATTATCATGTGAGTGTCTTAAAAATCAGGCAGCGAGGTCGCGCAGAACCGTCTGCAGGATGCCGCCATTGTTGAGGTAGACTACCTCGTCGAGCGTATCGACGCGCGACAGCAGCGGAACCTCCTTCACGGTGCCGTCGCCATAGGTGATCCTGGCGATCTTCTTCTCGCGTGGCTTGATCTTTTCCAGACCTTCGATGGTGACGAGTTCGTCGCCCTTGAGGCCGAGGCTCTGCCAGGTCGTGCCCTCTTCGAAGACAAAGGGGATGATGCCCATGCCGACCAGGTTCGAGCGATGGATGCGCTCGAAGGATTGGGCGACCACCGCCTTGACGCCGAGCAGGTTGGTGCCCTTGGCAGCCCAGTCGCGGGAGGAGCCATTGCCATATTCGACACCGGCGAAGATGACGAGCGGCACGCCTTCCTGCTTGTACTGCATCGCGGCGTCGTAGATCGAGGTCTCTTCCTTCGACGGGTAATGGATGGTGTAGCCACCTTCCTTGCCGTTCGGGCCGAGCATGTGGTTGCGGATGCGGATATTGGCGAAGGTGCCGCGCATCATCACTTCATGGTTGCCGCGGCGCGTGCCGTACTGGTTGAAGTCGGCAACGGCGACGTCGTGGTCGATGAGGTAGGCGCCGGCCGGCGATGCCGCCTTGATCGAACCGGCGGGCGAGATGTGGTCGGTGGTGATCTTGTCGCCGAACAGGCCGAGGACGCGGGCGCCCTTGATGTCGGAAACGCCGCTGCCCTTCTTGCCCATGCCGACGAAGTAGGGCGGGTTCTGCACATAGGTCGAATTGTCGTCCCAGGCATAGGTCTGGCCCGGCGGGATCTGAACGGCCTGCCAGTTGACGTCGCCCTTGAAGACGTCGGCATACTTGCTTTCGTAAAGCTCGCGGGTCACGTATTTCAGGATGAATTCCTGAACTTCCTTCGAGGTCGGCCAGATGTCCTTGAGATAAACCGGGTTGCCGCTCTGGTCCTCGCCGATCGGCTCCTTGGTCAGATCCGTCTGCACCGTGCCGGCAAGCGCATAAGCGACGACCAGCGGCGGGGATGCGAGATAGTTCGCCTGCACGTCGGGCGAGATGCGGCCTTCGAAGTTGCGGTTGCCGGACAGAACGCCGGAAACGATAAGGCCCTTGTCGTTGATCGTCTTCGAGATCGGTGCCGGCAGCGGGCCGGAATTACCGATGCAGGTGGTGCAGCCGAAACCGACGAGGTTGAAGCCAAGCTTGTCGAGGTCGGCCTGCAGGCCCGACTTGGCGAGATATTCGCCGACGACCTGCGATCCAGGAGCCAGCGAGGTCTTCACCCACGGCTTCGTCTTCAGGCCCTTGGCAACGGCGTTGCGGGCAAGAAGGCCGGCGGCGATCAGCACTGACGGGTTGGAGGTGTTGGTGCACGACGTGATGGCGGCGATCGCCACATCGCCATGGCCGAGATCGAAGTCGGTGCCTTCGACGGCATAGCGGTTGTTCAACTGGCCGGGCTTCTTGTAGTCGGCATCCATGGAGCCGGCAAAACCGGTCGCGATGTTCTCAAGCGAAATGCGGCCTTCCGGACGCTTCGGGCCGGCCATCGACGGCACGACGTCGTTCAGATCGAGTTCCAGCGTATCGGTGAAGACGAGCTCGGAACCGTCGCCCTCACGCCACATGCCCTGGGCCTTCGAATAGGCTTCGACGAGGGCGATCCGGTCATGCGTGCGGCCGGACATGGTGAGGTAGTTGATGGTTTCGCCGTCGACCGGGAAGAAGCCGCAGGTCGCGCCGTATTCCGGGCCCATGTTGCCGATCGTCGCGCGGTCGGCGAGCGGCATGTTGTCCATGCCAGGGCCGAAAAATTCGACGAACTTCGAAACGACGCCCTTCTTGCGCAGCATCTGCACGACGGTGAGAACGAGGTCGGTCGCCGTGACGCCTTCCTTGAGTTTGCCGGTCAGCTTGAAGCCGATGACTTCGGGCAGCAGCATCGAGACCGGCTGGCCGAGCATCGCAGCTTCCGCTTCGATACCGCCCACACCCCAGCCGAGAACGCCGAGACCGTTGATCATCGTCGTGTGGCTGTCGGTGCCGACGCAAGTATCCGGATAGGCGATCGTCTCGCCGTCCTCTTCCTTGGTCCAGACGGTCTGGCCGAGATATTCGAGATTGACCTGATGACAGATGCCGGTGCCGGGAGGCACGACGCGGAAATTCTTGAAGGCCTGCTGGCCCCACTTCAGGAAACGGTAGCGCTCGCCGTTGCGCTGGTATTCCAGCTCGACGTTGCGGGCGAAGGCCTGCGGCGTGCCGAATTCGTCGACGATGACGGAGTGGTCGATGACGAGATCGACGGGAACGAGCGGGTTGATCTTCTCGGGATCGCCGCCGAGCGACACCATCGCGTCGCGCATCGCGGCAAGATCGACGACGGCGGGAACGCCGGTGAAGTCCTGCATCAGCACGCGCGCCGGGCGATAGGCGATTTCGTTTTCGACTGCACCCTTATTGTTCAGCCATTCGGCAACGGCCAGGATGTGCTCCTTGGTGACCGACTGGCCGTCTTCGAAGCGCAGCAGGTTTTCGAGCAGGACTTTCATCGAATAGGGAAGCTTCGATACGCCGGCCAGACCGTTTGCCTCAGCCTTGGGCAGGCTGTAATAGACATAGTCCTTCCCGTTGACGGAAAGCGTGGAACGACAATTGAAACTGTCAAGAGATTTAGACACGAGATACCCCGTTTCTGATAGCCAACACAGTCGTGCGAACGCCTATGCACTTAATGCACATCAGGATGCGGGTACGGCCATTTCCGCTGTCCGCACGTGGAACAGACGCTCCAAGTTCGGCGCAAGGATGAAATTCACGCCGACCGCTGGCGTGGTTGCAGGTCTTATAGATAATTTCCTAAAAACTTGCCATACCCGAGGACAGTCAAAATCGGACATTTTTTGACCCCGCCGCGAGCCGAAACCAAGAAAGAGCCGACGCATGCATCTCACCGCCGAAAATCTGGCTGCAAGGCGCGGTGAGGATCTCATTTTCGTTAACATTTCCTTTCACTTGGCAGCCGGCGAGGCGCTTGTCCTGACCGGTAGAAATGGATCGGGAAAGTCCACTTTGTTGCGTGTCGTGGCCGGCCTCCTCAGGCCGGAAAAAGGCACCGTCAAATTTCACGATGGAGAGAGCGGGGCAGACAGACATGCCGGCGAGGTCAGCCACTACCTCGGCCATAGAAATGCGATGAAGAATGAACTTACGGTTGCAGAAAACCTCGATTTCTGGCGCAGCTTTCTCGGCAATACAGGCGCCGCCGCCCTTTCCGTCGAGGACGCCACTGACGCCGTCGGTCTTTCCGGCATCACCCACCTTCCCTTCGGTTATCTCTCCGCTGGCCAGCAGCGCCGGATAGCTTTCGCCAAACTGCTCGTCGCCCACCGCCCCGTCTGGATCCTCGACGAACCGACCGCCGCACTCGATGCCAGCGCCGACCGGCTGTTTGCCGATTTGATTGGAGCGCATCTGGAGAAGGGCGGCATCGTGCTGGCGGCAACGCATCAGCCGCTGGGGCTGAGGAATTCGCAGGAATTGAAGATGACGGGCTTTGCCGGGGTCGATCATGGGGTATGGGGTTGATGCTTCTCGACGTAGCTACCCCGTCCACCGCACATGCAGAGAGCCGCCGCGCATGACCGCCCTCTTTCTCCGCGACCTGAAGCTCTCGATTCGCGCTGGCGGCGGTGCGCTGATCGGCGTGCTGTTCTTCCTGACCATCGTCGCCGTCATTCCCTTCGGCGTCGGTCCCGATCTCAAACTGCTGTCGCGTATCGGCCCCGCCATCGTCTGGATCGGCGCGCTGCTCGCCGCCCTTCTCGGCCTCGACCGCCTGTTCCAGGCCGAACGCGACGACGGATCGCTCGACCTGATGCTGATTCAGGAAACGCCCCTGGTCCTGACCGTGCTGGTCAAATGCCTTGCCCATTGGACGGCCACCAGCCTGCCGCTCGTTATCGCCTCGCCGTTGCTCGGCCTCTTCATGAACATGGACGAGACGGCGATCGGCGCGACCATGCTGACGCTGCTGGTCGGCTCGCCCGCCATCACCTTCATCGGCGCCGTGGGTGCTGCCGTTGCCGTGGCGCTGCCCCGCGGCGGCCTGCTGGTCTCGATCCTCGTGCTGCCGCTGACCATTCCGGTGCTGATCTTCGGCGTCAGCGCCACCTATGCCGCAGTCGAGGATCCCGCCCCCTTCCTGCCACCCTTCCTGATCCTCATTGCCCTGACGCTCTTCTTCGCGGTCATCGGCCCGGCAGCCGCCGCCCTGGCGCTACGAAACACAGCGGATTGATGGGCCGTTCGATTGCGGGAAAAGCCGGTTCAAGGTAAGGAAGCGGACATGAGCGAAACGAGCCTTGCCATCAGCAAATTCAGTGACCTCGCCAACCCGACGCGGTTTCTGGCGCTGGCGGCGCGCGCCATTCCGTGGCTGGCCGGCATCACCGCACTCTGTTTCGCGGTCGGCCTCTATCTAAGCTTCGCCACCGAAGGCGATTACCAGCAGGGCGAGACCGTGCGCATCATGTATGTGCATGTGCCCTCGGCCTGGCTTTCGATGATGTGTTATACGATCATGAGCGTCTCGGCGATCGGCACGCTGGTCTGGCGCCATCCGCTGGCCGATGTCTCCGCCAAAGCCGCAGCCCCGCTCGGCGCCGCCTTTACCCTGCTTGCACTCGTCACCGGTTCGCTCTGGGGCAAGCCGATGTGGGGCACCTGGTGGGTCTGGGATGCACGGCTGACCTCCGTCTTCGTTCTCTTCCTGATGTATCTCGGGCTGATTGCGCTCGGCCGCGCCATCGACGATCCGTCGAAGGCCGCGCGCGTCAGCGCCGTGCTCATCCTCGTCGGCTTCGTCAACATCCCGATCATCAAATTCTCGGTCGAGTGGTGGAACACGCTGCATCAGTCGGCAAGCGTGCTCCGCCTCGACGGCCCGGCGATCGATCCGGAATTCCTGCGGCCGCTCTTCGTCATGGCGATCGCCTTCACCCTGCTCTTCTTCACGCTGCACATCATGGCGATGAGGAACGAGATCTGGCGCCGCCGCATTGCCGCCCAGCGCCGTCTTGCTGCCCGCATGGCGAGCCGGGAGGAATAGCCGTGACGCATGCCTTCTACGTCTACGCTTCCTATGGCTTTGCAGCCCTGGTGACGATTGCCGTCACGGCCTGGACCTGGGCCGACGGCCGCGCCCGCCGCAGGGAACTTGCAGCCCTTGAGGCTGCCGGCATCCGCCGCCGTTCGGCGCGCCCCAAGGACAGCGTGGGGGATGGCGAATGAACGACACGCCGGAAAACACCGCCGCCAAGCCGCGCGGGCTGAGCCGTTACGCATTGGCGCTGCTGCCGCTCATCGTCTTCGGCGGCATCGCTGCCACGGCCGCAAAGATGCTCTACGACCAGGATTTCCATGGCAAGAACATCGCAGAAATTCCCTCCGCCCTGATCGGCACCAAGGCACCGGCGCTGAACCTGCCGCCTCTCGACGGCGCCAACCTGCCGGCGCTGACCGATGCGGCAATCAAGGGCAAACTGACCCTCGTCAACGTCTTCGCCTCATGGTGCCTCCCCTGCCGCGACGAACATCCGGTCTTGAAAGAACTGGCAAACGACGGACGGCTGAATATCGTCGCCATCAATTACAAGGACCAGAGCGCCAACGCCCTGCGTTTCCTCGGCGAGCTCGGCAACCCTTTTCGGGCGATCGGCGTCGATCCGAACGGCAAGGCAGCGATCGACTGGGGTGTCTACGGCATTCCGGAAAGCTATCTGGTCGGGCCTGACGGCACGATCCTCTACAAGCGCGTCGGCCCCTTCGACGATATCAGCCTGAAGGAAGGGCTTTTTCCAGCGATGGAAAAGGCGCTCGGCAAGCCGGCTTCGTAGTTTCGTCTCCGGAAAAGCCTTAAAGCCCGCTCTGCCAGACCTTGATCGCCTCCACCGGCCAGATCAGCATGACAACGTTGAGCGTCAGGTTGTCGCGGATCACGTAGCCAGTGAAAATCTCGAAGAAGATGGCGATCGCAACCGTGAGCGCCACCGGCGCGCGCCGCGCGAAGAAGAAGCCGACGCACATGAAGACGGTGTCCATCGCCGAATTCAGTATGCTGTCGCCGTAATAATCGAGCGCGATCGTTGCCGTGCGGTAGCGGTCGATGATGAGAGGTGAATTCTCGAGCAGCTCCCAGCCGGATTCGATGACGAGCGCCAGCAGCAACCTTGCCGCCAGCGGCTTGCCGCGCAGGATGAGATGCGCGAGCCCGTAAAACAGGAAGCCGTGGATGATGTGTGACGGCGTATACCAATCCGACAAATGCTGCGAATTGCCGCTGGTATTGACCCCACCCTCCCACAGCTTGACAGTGCCGCAGGCGCAGATCGGCACGCGGCCCATCATATATTCGGCGGCAATCTGAATGATCAGAACCGCAAGGCAGGCGGCGAACCAAAAGGTCTGGTGTCTTACGCGGTATTCGGCCTCTGCAGCGCTCACTTCTCGCCTTCCGTTTCCAGGTTGATGCTGTGCTTCAGCACCAGCGGCATCTGCGCCAGCGTGAAGATGATGGTGATCGGCATCGTGCCCCAGACCTTGAAGGCGACCCAGGTACCGTCGGAAAAGTTGCGCCAGACGACTTCGTTCAGCACGGCAAGGAAGAGAAAGAAGATGCCCCAGCGAATGGTGAGCTTGCGCCAGCCCTCGGCATCGAGCTGGAAGGCGGCGTTGAAGACGTAGCCGAGCAGTGACTTGCCGAAGGCCAGCCCGCCGAGCAGCGCCACTCCGAACAGCGCGTTGACGATGGTCGGCTTCATCTTGATGAAGGTTTCGTTCTGCAGCCAGATCGACAGCGACCCGAACATAACGACGACGATGCCGGATACAAAAGGCATGATCGGCAGATGGCCGAGCACGATCTTCGACACGATCAGCGAGATGATCGTCGCCGCCATGAACAGCCCGGTCGCAACGAACAGCGGTCCGCCCAATTCGGAAAGAGCAGGAAACGTCTCCACCAGCCACTGGCCGCGCAGATTGGCGAAGAAGAAGATCATCAGCGGCCCGAGTTCCAGCGCCAGTTTCAGCAGCGGATGGTGCCGGTCGGCAGCAGACGGGGTGATATCGCTCTCGGTGCTCATGCGTTCTTCAAACCTGTTTTCCTGGAAACCTGTCGCGGCCGTGGCCTGCAGGCTTTTGGCGGCATATCTGTGGCATCATTGCCCAAGTCCGGCAATGGCATGGGCAAAATCCTCGGCCTCGAACGGCTCCAGATCCTCGACGCCCTCGCCGACGCCGATGAAATAGACCGGCAGCTTGTGCTTGGCAGAGATGGCAACAAGAATGCCGCCGCGCGCCGTGCCGTCGAGCTTGGTCATGATCAACCCGTTGACGCCGGCGACGTTGCGGAAGATCTCGACCTGGCTGAGCGCGTTCTGCCCGGTCGTGGCATCGAGCGTCTGCAGCACAGTATGCGGCGCATCGGGATCGAGTTTGCCGAGCACGCGCACGATCTTCTCGAGCTCGGCCATCAGCTCTGCCTTGTTCTGCAGGCGGCCGGCGGTATCGACGATCAGCACGTCGCATTTTTTTGCCTTCGCCTGTTCGAAGGCATCATAGGCAAGGCCGGCGGCGTCGGCGCCGAGCTTGGTGCCGATGAATTCGGATTTCGTCCGGTCGGCCCAGATTTTCAGCTGCTCGATCGCCGCCGCCCGGAACGTATCGCCGGCAGCCAGCATCACCTTCAGCCCGGCGCCGGAAAGCTTTGCCGCAAGCTTGCCGATCGTCGTGGTCTTGCCCGTGCCGTTGACGCCGACGACGAGAATGACATGCGGCTTGTGCGAGAGGTCGAGCTGCAGCGGCTTGGCGACCGGCTTCAGGACCTTGGCGATTTCGGACGCCATGATCCGGCTGACATCCTCGCCGGTGACATCCTTGCCATAGCGCTCAGAGGCGAGCGTGTCGGTGACGCGCATGGCGGTCTCGACACCAAGATCGGCCTGGATCAGCAGGTCCTCGAGATCCTGCAGCGTCTCGTCATCGAGCTTGCGCTTGGTGAAGAGCGCGGTGATCTGGCCGGTCAGCTGCGAAGAGGTGCGTGCAAGGCCATTGCGCAGGCGCTGGAACCAGCTGAGTTTTGGCTGCAGGACAACGGGCTCCGGCTCGACGACCTTCGGGCCGGTGGCAAAGCCTCTGGGGAGGATGGGAGAGCCAATCTCCGGTTCTGCCGCGGGGCTATCCCCCTCCGCCCTGCCGGGCATCTCCCCCACAGGTGGGGAGATTGGCTGGGAGGGCGAATCCAGCCCTGCATCATCCTCAGTCGGAATCTCTTCCGGCTCAGCCGGAACCTCTTCCGGAAGCTTTTCGACGATCTCTTCGAGGTCAGCCGGCTGTTCGAGCGCTCCGGTCTCCACAGGATCTGCCGCCTCGTGCGGGAGATGTTCCAGAGGGACAGAAGCGGGTATTTCCGCAACGGGTTCGGCGACCGCCTGGATTTCAGCTTCCGCCTCCGCCTCCGCTGCTGCCTCGGCTTCCAGCAATGAGAGCGGCACGACACCCATGTCGTTCAGCTGGTCGGCGGCGGGCAGGATTGAGGATTCGACATCATCTTCAGCAACCGCTGCTTCGACCCCGCCCTCGTCAATATCGGCAGCCGGTCCGCCGGCCGTATCCATTTCCTCGGCCAGCACCGGATCGTCGGCAACCGGCAGATCTTCGTCGCGCGAACGCGGCTCCAGCTCCCTTTCCACGGCCGCAGGCACAGGTTCTTCAGCCGGCTTGCCGAAGGTGAAGACCTTTTTGATGAAACTGAGCGCCATGGGGATTCCGTGAAAGTCAGGCCGCTGCTGCGGCCGTCAATTGCATGTCGAGATGCTTGCCATTGTGGCCGGTGATCGTGACCGGCACAAGTTCGCCGGGACGAAGGCCGGGGGCTGCGACCAGCGTGAAGTTCTCCGTATGCGCCAGGCCGTTGTTTTCAACAAGCAGCCATTGCCGGGTTCCGATCATCCGATCGAGATGGGATTGATGCAGCCTATGTCCAGCGGCGCGTAGCTTTGCGGCACGATCCTTGACCAGCGACCGGTCGAGTTGCGGCATGCGGGCGGCCGGCGTGCCCGGACGCAGACTATAGGGGAAGACATGCAGATGAGCGATATTGGCTTCTTCCGCCAATCGCACGGCATTGTCGAACATCTCTTCGGTTTCGGTGGGAAAGCCGGCAATCATATCGGCGCCGAAGCTCATCTCGGGGCGGAGGCGGCGCGCATCCTCGATGAAACGCAACGCATCGGCGCGTAAATGCCGGCGCTTCATGCGTTTCAGGATCATGTCGTCGCCATGCTGCAGCGACAGATGCAAATGCGGCATGAAACGGGGCTCGTCGGCGATGAGATCCATCAGATGGGCATCGGCTTCGATGCTGTCGATCGAGGAAAGCCGCAGGCGGCGGATATCAGGGATCTGTTTCAGCAGCGTCTTGGCCAAAAGCCCGAGCGTCGGGGCACCGGGCAGATCGCAGCCATAGCTGGTGGCATCGACCCCGGTCAGCACGATCTCGCGATAACCGCCGTCGACCAGTTTGCGGGCTTGATCGACGACGGCTCCCATCGGCACCGAGCGGGAATTGCCGCGGCCATAGGGAATGATGCAGAAGGTGCAGCGATGGTCGCAACCATTCTGCACCTGGATGAAGGCACGCACATGGCCGTCGATGTGCCTGACCATCTGCGGCGCCGTCGCCTTGACGCTCATGATGTCGTTGACGCGAAGTTTCTCTTCGGCCGAAACGCCGAAGTCCGGCAGGCCGCGATAAGAAGCGGTCGTCAGCTTTTCCTCGTTGCCGAGCACGGCATCGACCTCTGCCATCGCGGCGAAGGTTTGCTTTTCCGTCTGCGCGGCGCAGCCGGTGACGATGATGCGGGCATGCGGATTGTCGCGCCGTGCCCGGCGGATCGCCTGGCGGGCCTGGCGCACGGCCTCGCCGGTCACGGCACAGGTGTTGACCAGGATGGCGTTGTTGAGCCCGGCCTTCTCAGCCTGCGCCTTCATCACTTCGGATTCATATGTGTTGAGGCGGCAGCCGAAGGTAATGACCTCGATGCCGCTCACTGCGCCTCCGCCTCTCGGGTACCCTCGTGCGACCAGAGACCGGTCGAAGGATCGAGCCTGCCCGACCATTCCCATTCGGCCGGACCGGTCATGATCACGTGATCGTCGCGCTCGCGCCATTCGATGGAAAGTGTGGCCGGTGGCTTGGCGCTTGCCACATTGATCGTCACCTTGCGGCCGGTGCGGCCGGTGCGGCCGGTGCGCGCAGCACTGACGGCAGCCGAACATGCAGCCGAGCCGCAGGCAAGCGTCAGTCCCGCGCCGCGTTCCCAGGTGCGCGTCGTCACCGATGTCGGAGAGGTCACTTGCGCCAGCGTGATATTGGCGCGCTCGGGAAACATCGGATGGTTTTCGAGCAGCGGTCCGAAACGGGCGAGGTCATAGGACATCACGTCCCTGTCCACCCAGAAGATCGCATGCGGATTGCCCATCGACATTGCCGAAGGCGAATGCAGCACCGGATTGTCGATCGGACCGATCTGCAACTCGATGCGGCTGGTGTCGTGAAATTCTTCCGCCAGCGGGATCTTGTCCCAATCGAAGACCGGCCGACCCATATCGACGGAGATCGTCCCGTCCTCGTGCTCGACGGCGTTGAGGATGCCGGCGACCGTCTGGAAGGTAAAGACCTTCCTGCCGGTCTCGGCGGCAAGCGCCTGCACCACGCAGCGCGTACCGTTGCCGCAGGCCTGGGCCTTCGAGCCATCGGAATTCAGGATATCGATGAAGGCATCGGTGCCTTCGGCCTTCGGATCATGGATCGCCATGATCTGATCGAACTCCGTGTGCGGATCGGCATTGAGCGCGACCGCTGCCGCCGGCGTCACTTTGTCCGGCCGGCCGCGCATGTCGACAACCAGGATCTTGTTGCCAAGCCCGTTCATCCTCGCGAATTCGACCGTTGCGCTCATGGTACCATTCCGTCTGTCTTTCCGGTGTATATGGCGGAAATGCGAAGGAATTACCAGTGGGTGAGTGCCGGGCAGGCGTTGCAGCCCGCTGACCCATCGAGGCAGCAGTTCGGCTTTTACCGCTGTGCCCCGTCGGGATCGAAGGACGCAGCATGGGCTTCAACAATCGCTGCGGTGATGACTTTTCTCAGCTCGTAGACCAGCGAGCGGGACCGCTTGCGATCCAGATCCTGTGCCGCCTTTGCAAGATTCAGGCCTTCGTTCAGGACAATATGATGGGCCCGCGCCAGCGCCCAGCTCTCAATATCAGCATTTAACATTCGATATCTCCGCCGATTCATTCGGCATCAAGGATATTCACGAATCATCTTACAGGACGCACTTAAGTAGAAAGTAGAATCACACGCCGAATAATTTGCAACTGGCGTTGCCAGCGAATTCAGGCCCCGACTGGAATATTTATCGTCAAAACCTTAAACCCTGGGGGATTGCGCGAGCCATTACATCGATTTGCTTGAATGTGTACTTTTGCCACAACCGCTGATTGAGACGACGGCGAACGCCACCGCCCTCTCGTCACACGGGTTCTGAGAAGTCCGTCATGCGGTCATTTGTCCGCATCGCCTTGACTTTCGCGCGGCTTTCCTGTTTATCGCGCCCAATCCGCGACGAGCCGCATGACTCCGAGCCGCCGACCGGGACCTGAAATCCCGGAGGTCAACACCCGACAGCGCGATGCGCCCTCGGGTGCTTTTTGGCTTTGCGTCTTGTTTTCGTCAAGGAAAAGCACGACGTTTCCGGGCATATAAAAACCCGCCCGAAACGTATCAAGGAAGAGCCGATGTTTGAAAACCTCCAGGACCGTCTTGGATCCATTCTGAATGGACTGACAGGCCGTGGCGCGCTTTCGGAAGCCGATGTTTCCGCAGCGCTGCGCGAGGTTCGCCGTGCGTTGCTGGAGGCCGACGTCGCGCTCGACGTCGTGCGTTCCTTCACCGACCGCGTGCGTGAAAAGGCTGTCGGCGCCGAGATCCTGAAGTCGATCAAGCCCGGCCAGATGGTCGTCAAGATCGTGCATGACGAACTGATCGAGATGCTGGGCGGCGAAGGGGTCGGCGTCGACCTTCATGCCGCTGCCCCTGTCGTCATCATGATGGTCGGCCTGCAGGGCTCCGGCAAGACGACGACATCGGCAAAGATCGCCCACCGCCTGTCGACCCGCGAGAAGAAGAAGGTGCTGATGGCATCGCTCGACACGCGCCGTCCGGCCGCGCAGGAGCAGCTTCGCCAGCTCGGCGCTCAGGCCAATATCGACACGCTGCCTATTATATCAGGCCAGTCGCCGACCGATATCGCTGCTCGTGCCGTTCAAGCCGCAAAGCTTGGTGGCCATGACGTCGTCATCCTCGACACCGCCGGCCGTACGCATATCGACGAGCCCTTGATGGTCGAGATGGCCGACATCAAGAAGCGCTCGAACCCGCATGAAATCCTGTTGGTCGCCGACAGTTTGACAGGTCAGGACGCCGTCAACCTCGCCCGCAGTTTCGACGAACGCGTCGGCATCACCGGTCTGGTGCTGACCCGCATGGACGGCGATGGCCGCGGCGGTGCCGCTCTTTCGATGCGTGCCGTCACCGGCAAGCCGATCAAGCTGATCGGCGTCGGCGAGAAGATGAACGAGCTGGAGGAATTCCATCCCCGCCGCATCGCCGACCGTATTCTCGGCATGGGCGACATCGTCTCGCTCGTCGAGCGCGCGGCGGAAAACATCGACGCCGAGAAGGCAGCCGCCATGGCCGCCAAGATGGCCAAGGGCAAGTTCGATCTCGATGACCTCGCCGACCAACTGCGCCAGATGCAGAAGATGGGCGGCATGGGCGGCATCATGGGCATGATGCCCGGAATGGCCGGCATGAAGGACAAGATGGCCGCAGCCGGCCTCGACGACAAGCTTTTCGGCCGCCAGATCGCCATCATCCAGTCGATGACCAAAGCCGAGCGCACCAATCCCGACCTGCTCAAGCATTCGCGCAAGAAGCGCATCGCCGCCGGTTCCGGCACCGATGCCGCCGCCATCAACAAGCTTCTGAAGATGCACCGCCAGATGGCGGACATGATGAAGATGATGGGCGGCAAGGGCAAAGGCGGCATGATGAAACAGATGATGGGCGGCCTTGCCGGCAAGATGGGGCTCGGCGGCGGCATGGGCGGCATGGGTGGCGGCATGCCCGATCTCTCGAATATCGATCCCCGGCAGCTCGAGGCCTTGCAGAAGCAGGCGGAAGCGGCGGGGCTTGGAAAACCGGGTGGGGGCATGCCCGGTCTCGGCGGTCTGCCGGGTGGTTTGTCGGGCCTCGGCGGCGCCAAGCTGCCGGGCCTTGGCGGTGGTTTCCCGGGATTGCCCGGATTGCCGAAGAAGAAGTGAAAGGATCGCTTGCCCCATGATTGATCCAAACGTCAAAGCCCAGCTCGCGAGCTATCGTCAGTCGATCGACAATATCGATGCCGCTCTCGTGCACATGCTGGCCGAACGCTTCCGCTGCACCAAAGAGGTCGGCGTGCTGAAG
This sequence comes from Rhizobium sp. SRDI943, assembly GCF_057653695.1. Taxonomy (NCBI): domain Bacteria; kingdom Pseudomonadati; phylum Pseudomonadota; class Alphaproteobacteria; order Hyphomicrobiales; family Rhizobiaceae; genus Rhizobium; species Rhizobium sp. SRDI943. The sequence goes on from NZ_CM172787.1 coordinate 4,182,372, forward strand.
GCCAAATACAATTTGCCGCCGGCCGACCCGGCGCGCGAGGAATACCAGATCGAACGCCTTCGCCAGCTGGCGAAAGCCGCCAATCTGGACCCGGATTTCGCTGAGAAGTTTCTGAACTTCGTCATCAAGGAAGTCATCCGGCATCATGAGCAGATCGCTGCGGATCACGCTGAACAGAGCGCTGCAGCCCGATAACCCGTACCGCTCAAGATAGCGGTCAAGAAAAGCCCAAGGAGTAAAGAACATGGCACTGAAAATTCGTCTCGCCCGCGGTGGTTCCAAGAAGCGCCCGTATTACCACGTCGTTCTCGCCGATGCGCGCAGCCCGCGTGACGGCCGCTTCCTCGAAAACCTCGGTTCCTGGAACCCGATGCTTGCCAAGGACGATGAGAAGCGCGTTCAGCTGAACGCCGAGCGCATCAAGCATTGGATCGAACACGGCGCTCAGCCGACCGACCGCGTTCTGCGCTTCCTCGATGAGGCCGGCGTTGCCAAGCGCGAAGTCAAGAACAACCCGGTCAAGGCAAAGCCCGGCAAGCGCGCCCAGGAACGCGCCGCCGAAAAGGCTCAGAAGGTCGCCGACGCTGCGGCTGCTGCTGCCGACGCCGCGGAATAATCGCGACATTCTCTTCGAGCGGGCGGCATGGCGACATGCCGCCCGTTTTCGTTTCCAATCGCCTGCACTTCGTTTATGAGAAACCTGTCTTTCGGCTTCACATGAAGGAACCCATGACCAAGCTTGAAAACCCCGTTCTGATGGCGACGATCGGTGGCGCGCAAGGCCTCCGGGGCGAGGTGCGCGCCAAGGCCTATACGGCCGATCCCGGCGCGCTTGGCGACTACGGCCATCTGCACAGCATGGACGGCCGCAGCTTCGAAGTCCTCGAAATCCGCGAGATGAAGAATGTCGTCGTCGTCCGTTTCCGCGGCGTCAACGACCGCAATGCCGCCGAGGCTCTGAACGGGCTTGAACTCTATATCGAGCGGGACAACCTGCCGGACGAGGAGCTGGAGGACGACGAGTTCTACTACGCCGACCTCGAGGGGCTCGAGGCGCGTGACGACAAGGGTGTCAGCTATGGCACGGTCACCGGCGTGTTCGATTTCGGCGCCGGCGACCTGCTGGAACTCAAAGGTCCGGGCAAACGCCCGGTGCTGATCCCCTTCTCGGAAGCCTCGGTACTGGAGATCGACCTCGAGGCCGGCACGCTGCTGATCGATCCGCTGGCGGCGGGGCTGGTCGAAGATCCCGAAGAGCTTTCGAAATTCACTCCCGACAAGCCGAAAAAGAAGAAGTGATGGCTTTCCGGGCGAGCGTGCTGACACTTTATCCGGAAATGTTTCCGGGGCATCTGGGCTTCTCGCTCGCCGGCAAGGCGATGGAGCGGGGGCAATGGTCGCTGGACATGGTGCAGATCCGCGACTTCGCCACCGACAGACACCGCACCGTCGACGACACCCCGGCAGGCGGCGGCGCCGGCATGGTGCTGAAGGCCGACGTTCTTGCGCGTGCGATCGACAGCGCCTCAGAAAACGATACCCGCCCGCGACTGCTGATGAGCCCGCGCGGCCGGCCGCTGACGCAGGAGCGTGTGCGCGAGCTCGCGGCGGGCGACGGCGTCATCATCGTCTGCGGCCGCTTCGAGGGTATCGACCAGCGGGTGATCGAGGCGCGCGAGCTGGAAGAGGTCTCGATCGGCGACTACGTCCTATCAGGCGGCGAGCCGGCGGCGCTGATCGTGCTCGATGCGATTATCCGCATCCTGCCCGGTGTCATGGGCAACGATCTTTCCGGCCTGCACGAAAGTTTCGAAGGCGGACTGCTGGAACATCCGCATTATACCCGGCCGCAGGAATGGGAAGGCCGGGAGATTCCCGCGATCCTCACCTCGGGCAACCACGGCGCCATCGAAAAATGGCGGCATCAGGAAGCGGTGCAGCTGACGCGGGAGCGGCGGCCGGATCTGCTGGAAAAGGCTGGTGCATCGGCCGGAAACTCGGGATCGAATATCGGAAAGCGCGATGCGTAGATTCAAAATGCTACAGCGTCCTTTGTGCGTCTGAAAAGACGATCGGCGCTGTAAAGTGAGAAAAACGGCTGATTTTGCAGCCCTTTTCACAAAAATGCCGTCCAAGGGATGACAAGCCCTGGCCTTTCGTGTATTGGCGCACGCGGAAATGGGGTTTATCCCCGTCTGCCAGCAAACAAAGAATGGCGAATCCGCTCCCGCCCTTGACGGGCAAAGTCCTGAGGCCAGTTCCGAAGGATCAGTGTTGAGCGCTCTGGCTGTTTCAGAAGAACCAAAGGTTAAGACGATGAACATCATTCAGCAGCTTGAGGCCGAACAGGCCGCCAAGATCGAAGCCAAGCGCACGCTTCCGGAATTTTCCCCGGGCGACACCGTCCGCGTCAACGTGAAGGTCACGGAAGGCACCCGTACCCGCGTTCAGGCCTATGAAGGCGTCTGCATCGCCCGCTCCGGCGGCGGCCTGCAGGAAAACTTCACGGTCCGCAAGATCTCCTACGGCGAAGGCGTCGAGCGCGTATTCCCGATCTACTCGCCGATGATCGAAAGCGTCGACGTCGTTCGCCGCGGTAAGGTCCGTCGCGCCAAGCTCTATTACCTGCGCGACCGTCGCGGCAAGTCTGCCCGTATCGTTGAAGACACCGGCGTCCGCGCCCGCAAGCTCAACGACGCCGAGCGCGCCGCCATTGCCGAGGAAAAGGCACGCATCGAAGCTGAAAAGGTTGCAGCAGCTCAGGCGCTCGCCGCCGAGAGGGCAGCAGCAGAAGCTGCGGAAGCCAAGGCCGCTGCTGAAAAGGCCGCCGCAGAAGCAGCCGCCGCTGCAGCGGAACCGGCAGCAGAATAAGATCTGCGCCACGCAAAATTCTTTGCTTGGAAAGGCGGCCTTCGGGTCGCCTTTTCTATTTTTTGCGCGGGCACGCAGTGGGCGGCCTTGCCTCGGGCCTATCTTCCGTGACAGTTTTTGCCGTTCAATTTGGGGAACCGTTCAATGTTGTTTCGTCGTACCGTTCTTGCGAGCTTCGCCGCCCTTGCTCTTCTACCCCTCGCCGCATCGGCGGCCGAGCTGCCCGATCTCGGCGGCAAGAGCGTCGTCGTCGTCACCGAGAATGCCTATCCGCCGCTGCAATTCGTCGATCCGAAATCCGGCAAGGCGATCGGCTGGGAATATGATGCGATGAACGAGATCGCCAAGCGGCTGAATTTCAAGGTCGAATACCAGAACACCAGCTGGGACGCGATGATCCAGGCGGTGTCCGACGGCCAGTACAACATCGGCATGACCGGCATCACCATCAAGGAAGACCGCAAGCAAAAGGTGGATTTCTCCGATCCGTACATGCGCTCGCAGCAGTTCATGCTGGTGCGCGGCGACGAGAAGCGCTTCACCGATGCCAAGTCCTTCGGCGAATTCAAGGACGGCCTGGTGGGCGCGCAGGCCGGCACCACGCCCTTCTACACCGCGGTCTACGAAGTGCTTGATGGCAACGAGCAGAACCCGCGCATCAAACTCTTCGAAACCTTCGGCGCCACCGTCCAGGCCCTGAAGGCCGGCGACGTCGACGTCGTGCTGACCGACGGCACCGCCGGCAAGGGCTATGTCGATGCCTCGAACGGCGCCTTGAAGCTGATCGGCGGACCGCTCGGCACTGAGGATTTCGGCTTCATCTTCCCGAAAGGCTCCGACCTCGTCGCCCCGGTCAATGCCGCCATCGCCGCACTCCAGGCCGACGGCACGCTGGATGGGCTGAACAAGAAGTGGTTCCTCGACTACAAGATGGGCAAATGACGCCGAGCAGCTGCTGATGGCGTTGCGACCATCTCCCGACAGACACGTCAAGGACGACTATCCCTGGTGGCTGGTCGCCCTCGTCACGATCGGCATCGTCCTTGCCGTCGTCATCGTCGCCAACGATATCTATGCCCAGGTCTTCCGCACCGTCGTCAACGGTGTCGGCGTCACCGTCTTCGTCACGCTGGTCGCCTTCGTGCTCGCCACCGTGCTCGGCCTCGGCATCTGCCTGCTCGGCATGGCTGACAGCCAGGTGCTACGGCAGATCGCACGATTCTACATCGAGATCATCCGCGGTATACCGATCCTCGTGCTGCTGTTCTACGTCGCCTTCGTCGGCGCGCCGGCTCTGGTCGCAGCCTATAATTTCCTGATTTCGCCGCTGGTGACGTCAGGTATGGCCGAGCCCATCCTGGTGCGCGACCTCTCGCTGATGTGGCGAGCGATCATCGCGCTGACGGTCGGTTATTCCTCCTTCATCGCCGAAATCTTCCGGGCCGGTTTCCAGTCGGTCGATCTCGGCCAGATCGAGGCGGCCAAGGCGCTCGGACTGTCGCGCTACCGGCGCTTTCGCTCCGTCGTCTTCCCGCAGGCGATCCGCGTGATCTTCCCGCCGCTCTCCAACGATTTCGTCTCGATGGTGAAGGACAGCTCGCTCGTCTCCGTGCTCGGCGTCGCCGACATCACCCAGATGGGCAAGGTCTATGCCGCCGGCTCCTTCCGCTTCTTCGAGACCTATTCGATCGTCACCTATATCTATCTGATCCTGACGATCGGCCTGTCGCTAGCGCTCCGGCGGACGGAGAAATGGATGAAGTCGCGGTAAGCGATCAATCCCCGCCGCGCCGCTGAGAGGCCGCAGAGCGCCTGCTGATGATTCAAATTGAAGCCGCCGCGAAAAATCGCTATATGCAGGGCCATGGAATCCAAGTTCAGATGCATTGGCGCGCATATTTTCGTGCTGCAGGATCACTATCGCCTGCCGGCGCGGTTTTTTGCGTGTGTGTCTGGTGCGCTCAACAGCCGACTTCGTTGATCGAATGACGGCCGGCGGAGCCTGATCTGCCATTCTCGATTTTCCAAAAGCTTCAGAAAAACGGACTTAACGCCATGAGCGCACCGCGTACCCTCTACGACAAGATCTGGGACGATCATCTGGTCGACGAACAGCCGGACGGCACCTGTCTTCTCTACATCGACCGCCACTTGGTCCACGAAGTCACCTCGCCGCAGGCTTTCGAAGGCCTGCGCATGACCGGCCGCAAGGTTCGCGCGCCGGAAAAGACGCTCGCCGTCGTCGACCACAACGTTCCGACCTCGCCCGACCGCCATCTCGGCATCAAGAACGAGGAAAGCCGCATCCAGGTGGAAGCGCTGGCCACCAACGCCGCCGAATTCGGCGTCGAATATTATTCGGCAAGCGACAAGCGCCAGGGCATCGTCCACATCGTCGGTCCGGAACAGGGCTTCACCCTGCCTGGCATGACCATCGTCTGCGGCGACAGCCACACCTCGACGCATGGCGCCTTCGGGGCGCTGGCGCACGGCATCGGCACCTCCGAGGTCGAGCATGTGCTGGCGACCCAGACGCTGATCCAGAAGAAGGCCAAGAACATGCTGGTGCGGGTCGACGGCCTGCTTCCGCCGCACGTCACCGCCAAGGACATCATCCTTGCCATCATCGGCGAGATCGGCACGGCCGGCGGCACCGGCCACGTCATCGAATTTGCCGGTGAAGCGATCCGCGCGCTGTCGATGGAAGGCCGCATGACCGTCTGCAACATGACGATCGAGGGCGGCGCCCGCGCCGGCCTGATCGCCCCGGACGAAAAGACCTTCGAATACATCAAGGGCAAGCCGCGCGCGCCGAAGGGCGAGGCGCTGGAACAGGCGATCGCCTACTGGAAGACGCTGCAGACCGACGAGGGCGCTCATTACGACCGCGTCGTCGTCCTCGACGCCGCCAGCCTGCCGCCGATCGTTTCCTGGGGCTCCTCGCCCGAGGATGTCATCTCCGTCCAGGGCATCGTTCCGAACCCGGATGACATCCAGGATGAAACCAAGCGCACCTCCAAGTGGCGCGCGCTCGACTATATGGGCCTGAAGCCGGGCACGAAGATGACCGACATCACGCTTGACCGCGTCTTCATCGGCTCCTGCACCAACGGCCGCATCGAAGATCTGCGCGAAGTCGCCAAGGTCGTCGAAGGCAAGACGGTTGCCTCAACCGTCGACGCGATGATCGTGCCGGGTTCCGGCCTCGTCAAGGAACAGGCGGAAGCCGAAGGCCTCGACAAGATCTTCAAGGCCGCCGGTTTCGACTGGCGCGAACCGGGCTGCTCCATGTGCCTTGCGATGAACGACGACCGTCTGAAGCCGGGCGAACGCTGCGCTTCGACCTCAAACCGCAACTTCGAGGGCCGTCAGGGCTTCAAGGGCCGCACGCACCTCGTCTCGCCGGCAATGGCCGCTGCAGCCGCGATCGCCGGGCACTTCGTCGATATCCGCGAGTGGAACTGATCCGTCGAAACGGATAACAATCAAAAGCCCACCGATGCCCCTGCGCATCGGTGGGCTTCGCATTTATGGCACCCCGTGCCTTCGGCACCTGGTGGATAATGCTCCCATGGGCTCGTCAGTGAATGACCCGCGTTCTCGATTTCACCCGTTCGGGCAATCGACATCGGAGGGTGCCTGTGGCTTCATCGAGATGGCGCTTTCAGACGCATCTCGCGCGACTTTCGACAGACACGCTTTCGGGCGTCCATTGCCGGTTTCGGCGATCATTGGCCTGGCGGCGCTACAGCGCGCGCGTCTTTTCAGACGCGCAAAGGACGCTGTAACACTTTGGATTGCTGCATAATTTCATCCTTAAATCGATTCCGATTTGAGGAATCATGCAGGAGCAAAGTTCCGCGTTGTGTGATCTGGGAGAATAGCCATGAGACAGAAAATGGCAGGACGCCTGCCGCAAACCATCCTGGGCCTGTTCGTATCGCTGGCATCGATCGATGCCGCCGCGGCTGCGCCGATCCATCCGGCAGCACCGCCGATCACGGTCTCTTCCGGCTTGTGGCAACAGGTCGCGCAAAACAAGGCACCGTCTCTCAATGGCTATCGTGGCTATAGCAGCGCCCGGCCCGGCTATATCAAGAGCTCGAATGGCTATTGGTATCCCTCGCGCGCCTTCGCTTCGGACGATTATACCGGTTCGATCGGGCGTCCGCAGCGCCTGAACAATGCCTGCAACTTCGGTTTTACCCCGACCAACGGCTCGTCCAAATGTAATTATTGAAGCGGCAGGCCCGTCATACAAAGGCCGCCGCGGGTAATCTCTCCCGAGGCGGCCGTTGATTGCCTTGGCAATGATTGAGACGACGATCAGAAGGTCGCCGTTATCGGATCCGGTCCCATGCGGGCACCGGCGCTGTCGAGTTTGGCGATCGCGGCCATGTCGTCGGCATCGAGCTTGAAGTCGAACACCTGGAAGTTCTCCTCGATGCGCGACGGCGTCACCGATTTCGGGATGACGACGAGGCCGGTATCGATGTGCCAGCGAATGATCACCTGAGCCGGCGTCTTCTGATGTTTTTTGGCGATCTGACCGATATCGGCGTTCGAGATGAACTTACCTTGGCCGAGCGGGCTCCAGGATTCGGTGGCGATATTCAGCTTCTGATGAGCCTCCTGCGCCACCTTCTGCTGGAAATCGGGATGCAGCTCGATCTGGTTGATGACGGGAACGACGCCGGTCTCGCCGATGATACGCTCGAGATGTTCGGGATTGAAATTCGACACGCCGATCGAACGGGCACGACCCTCTTCCCGGATTCGGGCGAAAGCCTTCCAGGTCTCTGTATAGAGGCCGCGATGCGGCGACGGCCAGTGAATGAGGTAGAGGTCGACGTACTCGGAACCGAGCTTCTTCAGGCTGCCCTCGAATGCACGCAGCGTATTGTCATAGCCTTGATCGGTATTCCTGAGTTTGGTGGTGACGAAGATGTCTTTGCGGTCGAGGCCGGAAGAGCGGATGCCTTCGCCGACACCCTCTTCGTTGTCGTAGCCGGAAGCCGTATCGATATGACGATAGCCGGCGGCGATCGCCGTGCGCACGGTGGGAGCGGCAATATCCTGCGGCGTCTGCCAGACGCCGAGGCCGACTTGCGGAATGGAATGTCCGTCATGGAAAGTGATGATGGGTTGAGCGGTCACAATATATCTCCGGGAGTTTGAAGAATTGGACGAGGCATGAATTGCGCCCGCGCTTGCGGACGTCCCTGAACGCATTTCAGCCGGAGCGTTCGGTCACCGACAGCATATAGGCGACCGCATCCGGAAGACAATCAGACGATGCGGACAATCGTTCCCTTTCGAAGATGAGGCAGCAGGCGGCGCATGTCGCGCAGGCTCACCGCCACGCACCCCGCCGTCGGCTCGTAGTCTGGCCTGATGAGATGGAAGAAGATCGCCGAGCCGCGATTGCGCGCACGCGAGGAGATGTTCCAGTCCATCACCAGGCAGATATCGTAGAGCCCGTCGCTGCGCCGCATTTCCTCATGACTTGCGCAAAACGGCGCCCGGACGAGGCGGTTGTAGCTGGCACTGTCGGACTGATCGCACCAGAGCATGTCGGGGCGGATGCGGCGGATGGAAAGCGGAGTGACGAGCCGGCCATTCCGCTCACCGCGCCGGAAGCCTGATATCAGCCTCATCGAGGCGATCGGCGTGGCGCCGTCGCCCTCGCGTTTCATCACTGTGCGGCCGGAGCGGCCGATCGCAGCGGGCACGGTGATGGCGCCGAGCCGGACGATCGCCCGATTCTTGCGCCCCGGCGCAGCACGCACCACCATCGTCGACAGCGTCATACCCCGCCTCTGCCTTGCTTTTTCCATTTTTCTCGCATGTCGTGCCTTGTCTGGGGCTTCGATTGAAATCATATCGAAACCGACCCGGCAACAGCCCGCTGCCCGATCCTTGCCAAACCAGGAATTTGGCGTAGGACTAGGGGACTTAACATGAGGACGCAAACGGCATGACCGCACGCACCATTCTTCTGGTGGATGACGACGATGACCTTCGGCAGACGCTGACGGAGCAATTGTCGCTGTATGAGGAATTCACGGTTCTGCAGGAAGCCAACGCCGGCAAAGGTGTCGCGACCGCCCGCGCGACGCCGATCGATCTGCTGATCATGGATGTCGGCCTGCCCGATATGGACGGCCGCGAGGCAGTGAAGCTGCTGCGCAAGGGCGGTTTCAAGGCGCCGATCATCATGCTGACTGGCCACGATACCGATTCCGACACGATCCTCGGCCTCGAAGCCGGCGCCAACGACTATGTCACCAAGCCCTTCCGCTTCGCCGTGCTGCTCGCCCGCATCCGCGTGCAGCTGCGCCAGCATGAGCAGAGCGAGGACGCGACCTTTACCGTCGGCCCTTACCTCTTCAAGCCCAGCCAGAAGCTCCTGACCACCGATAACGGCCAGAAGATCCGACTGACGGAAAAGGAAGCGGCGATCATCCGCTATCTCTACCGCGCCGAACAGAAGGTCGTCACCCGCGACGTGCTGCTCGAAGAGGTCTGGGGCTATAATTCCGGCGTAACGACGCATACGCTGGAAACCCACGTTTATCGCCTGCGCCAGAAGATCGAGCGAGATCCCTCCAATGCCGAAATCCTCGTCACGGAAAACGGCGGCTACAAGATCATACCCTAGAGCAGTTCCGTTTTTCTCCGAATCACGGAAATGCCTATCTCTTTGTTTTCATGCAATTCCGAACGCAGACTGCGACGCACTTCTGCTGGAATTGCTCTAAGGCGAAAAGCCCGCATGGCGCTGACCGACGACATCCACATGCTCGCGCAGCTTCCTCTGTTCAAGGACATGAACGAGGATCAGCTGCGGTTGATCGCCTTTGGCGCCGACCGGCGCATGATCGCTGCCGGCCAGATGCTGTTTCGCCAGGGCTCACCCGCCGAGAGTGCCTATGTCATCCTCAGCGGCAGCCTGGAGCTGAGCGCGACGAGCAGCGACGGCATGCAGAGGACAGAGGGGATCGCCGGTCCCGGAACCCTGGTTTCCGAGCTGGCGCTGGTAACCCTGGTGGAGCGCAAGTTCACCGCGGTAGCGCGCGAGGACACCAGCATCATCCGCATCACCCGCGCCCTCTTCCACCGGCTGATCGAAGAATATCCGGACGCAGCCCGGCTGATCGAGAACCGCATCCGCGACAATCTCGCCGAACTCGCGGCAAAGGCCGCAAGTCAATTCTATCGCTTCAACTGACCCCAGTTAGAGCGCTTCTGCCCTTTACAAAAAGCTGGACCGAATCGCCCTAGAAATCGAAATGCGCCGTCACCGGTACGTGGTCGGAGGGCCGGTCCCAGCCGCGCGCCTCTTTCAGGATTTCGATTCGCTTGAGATGCGGCCCGAGATCCGACGACGACCAGATATGGTCGAGACGGCGGCCGCGGTCGGCGGCCTCCCAATCCTTGGCGCGGTAGCTCCACCAGGTGTAGAGTTTCTCGTTTTCAGGCACATGCTGACGCATGAGATCGAGCCAGGCGCCGCGCTTCATCACCTCGAGCAGCCCCTCGGTTTCGACAGGCGTATGGCTGACGATCTTCAGAAGCTGCTTGTGCGACCAGACGTCATGCTCCAGCGGCGCGATGTTGAGGTCACCGACGAGGATGGCTGAAGTGTTGGCCTCGCCATTGGCTTTCAGCAGCTTCATCTCTTCGATGAAATCGAGCTTGTGGCCGAATTTCGGATTGATCGTGCGATCCGGCTCGTCGCCGCCGGCCGGGACATAGAAATTATGCAGCCGAACCCGACGATTGCCGCGCTCGAAGATCGCCGAGATGTGACGCGCATCGCCGATGCCGCAATAATCCTGCCGGTGATCCTCGGTCAACGGAATGCGCGAGGCGATCGCCACGCCATGATAACCCTTCTGGCCATGGATGATGATGTGATTGTAGCCCAAAGCCCTGAGCGGTGCCGCCGGAAACAGGTCGTTCGTCACCTTGGTTTCCTGCAGGCAGAGAATATCGGGCCTGTGCTTGAGAACGAGCTGCTCGACGATCGGCATGCGCAGCCGCACCGAATTGATGTTCCAGGTGGTGATCGAAAAACCCATGCCCCATACCCTCTCGCGTCCAATGCCTGCATGCCGGCCGAACCGCAGCTCGACGCGACGCGCTTTCATGAAGGGCTTTAAAACAAAGGCGGACGCGAGGGAACCAGCCACGAGCATGATGCCGAAAAGTGTGAGCGGTTTTCGGACGACATCATGCTCAAATCGTTGATTGAGATCCGGATGTTTTCAAGCCAATCGGCCTGAAAACATCCGGATCTGGTAAAAGCGGCCGGCGATCAACCGAAAAGCTCTCAGTCGCGCGACTGCGGCGTGCCTGGAATGGTCTCATAGGGCACGCGGAAGACGCGATCCTCGAACTGCATGCCGGTTTTGACATTGAAGATCATCACCGAGGTGTCCTTGCCCTGATTGTCGGTGATCGTCCACTGACGCAAGTCGTAAGTCTTCGGGTCGAACATCATGGTAATGGTGGAGTTTCCAAACACCGTATTGTTGCCGAGCGCGATCGTCGTCAGGTCAGACTCTTCCTTCACGCCCTTCACCATGCCCGCCGACAGATCGATATGCTGCGCGAGGAGCAGGCTGAGCGGGGTCTTGGACAGCGGATAGAGATCCCAGGTTTTGAGCTTCATATTGCCGATGGCGACGTTCTTGCCGTCGGCGATCACCCGCATCGGCGACGGATCGTCATAGTTGAAGCGCAGCTTGCCGGGGCGCTGGATGAAGAACTTGCCGCCGGTCTGTTCGCCGCGCGGGCCGAACTGCACGAATTCGCCCTGCATCGTCGTGACGCCGGAAAAATGATCGGCGATCGCCTGCGCCGTGCCGGAGGCGGGAGCTGCCGCCTGCGCATAAGCACCAAGGGGAATGGCGCTCGCTATCGCAGCGACGGCAAAGGCGCCGAGAAGGTCGCGGCGCGTTACCGTCAGGCCGGAGAGGAAGGTATCGGAGTGACTCATCTAAATCTCCTTTATGCGATCTGCATGCTGCCGAAAGGCGGCGTCTTCAAGGCGTTGCGATCGGCCTGCGAGAGGTAACGGCTTCGGCGCTATCAGGTTTCCGCAAAAGCGGCTGTATTGGAAATATATGCCTGTTCTGTCAGCGGTCGAGGATGTCGCCTTCTGTGGGAACGAGGATCTCGCGTTTGCCGGCATGGTTGGCCGGTCCTATGATGCCCTCCTTCTCCATGCGCTCGACGAGCGAGGCAGCGCGGTTGTAGCCGATGCCGAGGCGGCGCTGGACGTAGGATGTCGATGCCTTGCCGTCGCGCAGCACGATGGCGACCGCCTGGTCGTAGGGATCTTCCGATTCGGAAAGATTGGACGTGCCGGCCGGGCCGCCGCCGCCGCCGTAATCGCCATCCTCGTCATCATCGGCGGTGATCGCGTCGAGATATTGCGGCGAGCCCTGGGTCTTCAGGTAGGAGACGATCTCTTCCACCTCGACATCCGAAACGAACGGGCCGTGCACGCGCTGGATACGCCCGCCGCCCGCCATGTAGAGCATGTCACCCATGCCCAGCAGCTGCTCGGCGCCCTGTTCGCCAAGGATGGTGCGGCTGTCGATCTTCGAGGTCACCTGGAAGGAGATGCGGGTCGGGAAGTTCGCCTTGATCGTGCCGGTGATGACGTCGACCGACGGACGCTGTGTCGCCATGATCACATGTATGCCGGCGGCACGGGCCATCTGCGCCAAACGCTGGACGGCGCCTTCGATGTCTTTGCCGGCGACCATCATCAGGTCGGCCATCTCGTCGATGATCACGACGATATAGGGCATCGGCCGCAGATCGAATTCTTCGGTCTCGTACATCGCTTCGCCGGTGTGGCGGTCGAATCCGGTCTGCACCGTACGCGAGATCGCCTCGCCCTTCGACAGCGCCTGCTCGACGCGGGTGTTGAAGCCGTCGATGTTGCGCACGCCGATCTTCGACATCTTCTTGTAGCGCTCTTCCATCTCGCGCACGGTCCATTTGAGCGCGACGACGGCCTTCTTCGGATCGGTGACGACGGGCGAAAGCAGGTGCGGGATGCCGTCATAGACGGAGAGTTCGAGCATCTTCGGATCGATCATGATCAGCCGGCACTGTTCCGGCGTCATGCGGTAGAGCAGCGACAGGATCATCGTGTTGATCGCGACCGACTTGCCGGAGCCGGTGGTGCCGGCGACGAGCAGATGCGGCATCTTGGCGAGGTCGGCGATGACGGCTTCGCCGCCGATCGTCTTGCCGAGCGCCATGGCGAGCTTCGCCTTGCTGCCCTCGAAATCCCTCGAGGCGATGAGTTCACGCAGATAGACGGTCTCGCGCGTCTGGTTCGGTAATTCGATGCCGATCGCGTTGCGGCCGGGCACGACGGCGACGCGGGCGGCAATGGCGCTCATCGAGCGGGCGATATCGTCGGCAAGGCCGATGACGCGCGACGACTTGATCCCGGGTGCCGGCTCCAGTTCGTAGAGCGTGACGACCGGGCCGGGGCGGACATGGATGATCTCGCCCTTGACGCCGAAATCTTCGAGCACGCCTTCGAGCATGCGGGCGTTCTGCTCCAGCGCATCGGCCGAAAGCGTGGAGTCGCGCACGACATTCTTTGGTTCGGCGAGCAGATGCATCGACGGAAGCTGGAAACCCTCGGGACGGATGAACGAGCCTTGCGCCTCCCGCTCGATGCGGGCGCTGGGCTTCGGACGTGCGACCACGGGGATGACGCGCGGTTCCGGCTTGCCGGCGGCCTTTGCCGGCGCGCGGATCATCCAGTCCTCGTCATCGTCGTCGGGCAGGATATCGGCCGGGCGCGGCGGCATATCGGTATCGAAGGGCAGGTCGTCGTCATTATCGTCGTCGTCATCGATGGACAGCGACGGCGCGGAAACGACGCGCCGCGGCGAAGCCGTCCTTGCTCCCATCGATGGCTCCATCGACGGTTCCATGCGCTCGCCGCGAGCGGTCGGCGCCTTGGCGCGCACGGGTTCGTTCAGCGTGCCGAACTCGTCATCGTTGAAATCATAAGGGGATTCGTAATCGCCCTGGCGCCGCTTGCGCGGCCCCATGCCGAAGAGCCGGCGCAGTCGGCCCTGGCTCATATACCAGGCATGCGTCACGGCACCGCTGAGAGCGACCCAGCGGGATTCGTCCTCCTCCTCGTCCTCGTCTCCGACGACGCGGGCCTTGCTACTGCGCGTATCGACGTACTCCTCCTCGACCTCCTCGTCGGCGTCGCTGCGGCCGACCAGGCCGGAGGCAAAGAGCATCATCCAGGCGGTCGGCGCGGCAAAGATGCAGCCGACGACCATGGCGAAGGTGCCTGTGGGATAAGCGCCGACGAAGAGTGCGGGAAAACGCAGGATCATGTCGCCGACGACGCCGCCGATGCCGTTCGGAATCGGCCAGGTGAGCGGCGGCGGAAAGCAGCCGATGATGGCGCAGGAAAGCACCGAACCGGCCAACCAGGCGCCGCCACGGGCCGGAATACGGCTGAAGCGGCGACCCGAGATCAGCGTCAGCGCCCAGGCGACGATCGGCAGCATCGAAACGACGCTGGCAAGCCCGAGGAACTGCATGACGATATCGGCAAAGGCAGCCCCGCTGTAACCGAGAATATTCGTCGGCAGGTTAGCGGTCGCATAGGAATAGCTCGGATCCGCAACATTCCATGTCGCCAGCGCCGCGACGCAGAACGCCAGCAGCAGAAAGATCGCAAAGCCGATGAGCGCCTGGATCTGCCGCAGCATGAATGCCGAGAAGGAGAACCGATCCGGACGGCCATCCATTGCCGGCGACGTGCTTCTTGCCATGTGTCTAACCCGTCCAATGCCTGAGGACACGCGAATCGCTGAAGCTTCGCCGTGCCAAAATGCGTCCACTCTACCTAATCAGAGCCGGGTTAAAGCGATGTTAACCATGCATGGCTGGACGACAATTCTAGACCGGGAAATGAAAAAAGCCCGAACCTTGGAAGGTCCGGGCCAAATGCGGTCTATGGTTAGATAGGCCGCGACGGGCCGTGAAGCGGCGCCCTTCTGCCGGGCGCCGCAAACCCTGTGATCAGGAAGAGTGGTAAGCGGCTTCGCCGTGGGTCGAGAGGTCGAGACCTTCGCGCTCGGCTTCGACGGTGACACGCAGGCCGATGACGACGTCGACGATCTTGTAGAGGATCGCCGAGCCGATACCCGACCACAGCAGCGTCGTCAGCACGCCCTTGGCCTGAGCCCAGACCTGGGTTGCCGTGCCGGCATAGGAGGCTGCGAAATCGGCGGTCGAATAATCGACGATGCCTGCACCGCCGAGCGCCGGGTTGACGAGGATACCGGTGCCGAGAGCGCCGATGATGCCGCCGACGCAATGGACGCCGAAGACATCAAGGCTGTCGTCGTAGTTGAACTTGTTCTTCACGACGTCGACGAAGAAGTAGCAGACCGGTGAGACGATCAGGCCGAGAACGATCGAGCCCATCGGGCCGGCAAAGCCTGCCGCCGGGGTAATGGCGACGAGACCGGCAACCGCGCCGGAAGCGCCACCCAGCATGGAAGCCTTGCCGCGGGTGAGGGTTTCGACGATGCACCAGGACACAGCGGCGGCAGCCGTGGCGACGAAGGTGTTGATGAAGGCAAGCGAGGCGTAGGAATTGGCTTCGAGGTTGGAGCCGGCATTGAAGCCGAACCAACCGACCCAGAGCAGCGAGGCGCCGACCATGGTCAGCGTCATCGAGTGCGGAGCCATGATTTCCTTCTTATAGCCCGTGCGCTTGCCGAGCATGATGGCGCCGACGAGGCCCGCAATACCGGCATTGATGTGAACGACCGTGCCGCCGGCGAAGTCGATTGCGCCATAGGAGAAGATCAGTCCGGCCGGCGAGGTGTAGGAGCTCGGACCGCCCCAGAACCAGACCATGTGTGCCATCGGGAAGTAGATGAAGGTGACCCAGAGCACGACGAAGAGCATGACGGCCGAGAACTTGATGCGTTCGGCGAATGCGCCGACGATCAGGCCAGGCGTGATGCAGGCAAAGGTCATCTGGAATACGATGAAGGTGTATTCCGGAATGGCGACGCCCTTCGAGAAGGTTTCAGCGAGCGACGACGTGTTGACGCCGGCGAGGAAGGCCTTGGAGAAGCCGCCGACGAAGCTGTTCAGCGAGCCGCCGTCGGTGAAGGCGAGCGAATAGCCGTAAGTCACCCAGATCAGCGCCACGACGGCGGTGATCATGAATACCTGCATCAGCACCGAGAGCATGTTCTTGGCGCGGACGAGACCGCCGTAGAAAAGCGCAAGGCCGGGGATGGTCATCAAAAGGACGAGCGCCGAGGAGACGAGCATCCAGGCATTGTCACCCTTGTCCATGGTGTAAGCAGGAGCAGCAGCAGCGGTGGCAGCAGCTGGTGCAGCCTCCTGCGCAAAAGCGACGGCCGGCGCCAGAAGGGCGGCCGAAGCTGCGCAAAGCCGCGCAAAGGTGGAAGAAAACTTCGAAATTGACATTGGAAAAAGCTCCTTGATCTGCCGTTCTTACAGCGCTTCTGAATCGGTTTCGCCCGTACGGATGCGCACGGCATGGTCGATCGAATAGACGAAGATCTTGCCGTCGCCGATCTGGCCGGTCTTGGCCGATGCCGCAATGGCCTCGACCGCCCTGTCGACGAGTTCCGATGCAACAGCGATTTCGATCTTGAGCTTCGGCAGGAAGCTGACTGCATATTCGGTGCCGCGATAGATTTCGGTGTGCCCCTTCTGGCGCCCGTAGCCCTTCACCTCGGTTACGGTCAGCCCCTGAATACCGATCGCCGTAAGGGCTTCGCGGACCTCATCGAGCTTGAACGGCTTGATAATGGCCATCACAATTTTCATCTGGTTTCCCATCCTTCGTTATCCTCGGCACGGAGCCGACTCTCCTTGCCGCTGACGTTCCTGAACAGCGACCGGCGATATACATTCAAGGGGCGTGCCAGATTCAAGGCAGATCGTAAGTTATTGAAAAGTAAAGGTTATAATAAATAATGCCAATAAACAGGCAAATGACCGGCCGATAAGCGCACAAATAACGCGCAAATTCAAAAAGATGCACATTATTTATTCATTTGCCTTTTTCCGAATCAGACCTTCCTGCGCGACAGAGGCAATCAGCTCACCCGATCGCGTAAATAGGCTACCCCGGGTTAATCCTCTGGCGCCAGAAGCCGACGGACTGTCCTGCGTATAAAGCAGCCAGTCGTCGAGTTTGCAGGGTCTGTGGAACCACATGGAGTGATCGAGGCTCGCCACCTGCAGGCTCTGGTCGAAGATGGACGTTCCGTGCGCATAGAGCGACGTATCGAGCAGCGTCATGTCCGAAAGATAGGCAAGCACGGCCGCCTGATACAGCCTGTTGTCGGGAACCGGGCCGGTAGCGCGCACCCAGACATCCTGCTTCGGATCGAGTTTCCTGTCGGAAAAATAATGCGTCAGCGAGACGGGACGGATCTCGATCGGCCGCTCGCGCTGCCAGTATTTTCGGATCGCCTCCGGCGCGTGCGCGAGATACTGTTCCTTGATCTGCTGCTCGCCGAGCAGCGCCTCCGGCATCTCGACATCGGGCATCGT
This sequence comes from Rhizobium sp. SRDI943, assembly GCF_057653695.1. Classification (NCBI taxonomy): domain Bacteria; kingdom Pseudomonadati; phylum Pseudomonadota; class Alphaproteobacteria; order Hyphomicrobiales; family Rhizobiaceae; genus Rhizobium; species Rhizobium sp. SRDI943. The sequence goes on from NZ_CM172787.1 coordinate 4,199,859, forward strand.
AATCTGATGTTCGAAGCCCGGCTCCTCCACCTGGAAGGAGGCCGACAGCGCGAAGATCGCCTTGCCGTGCTGGATGGCGACGACGCGCCTCGTATTGAAGCTCGATCCATCGCGGATGCGTTCCGCCTGGTAGATGATCGGCACCGAGGGATCGCCGGGACGCATGAAATAGGCATGCAGCGAATGGACGAAACGCTCGCCCTCGATGGTGCGCTGCGCCGCCATCAGCGCCTGGCCGATCACCTGGCCGCCGAAGACCCGCTGCCAGCCGACCTTCGGGCTGCGGCCGCGGAAGATATCGACCTCGATCGGCTCGAGGTCGAGCGTAGAAAGCAGCGTCTCCATCGCCGAAGGCTCTGATGTCTCGCGCGTCATTTCTATGTCTCCCGGCGGTAGGAAGTGAAGTTGCGATGATCTATATAGAGCACATCTGAGGCACAAGGTACGGGAGCGGCGCGATGTTGGACATGCTGGTTGTGGGCGGGGGTTATGTCGGCCTTTCCGCCGCTGTAGCGGTCAAACAGGCAGCACCCCATCTGAATGTCGCCGTCGTCGAGGCGGCCCCCGAGCATGTCTGGAAAAACGATACGCGCGCTTCCGCCGTCATCGCGGCGGCGGCAAAGATGCTCGAGGTCTTCGGCATCTGGAACGAGATCGAGCCGGAAGCCCAGCCGATCACCAAGATGATCGTCACCGACTCCAAGACCTCCGATCCGGTGCGTCCGGTTTTTCTGACCTTCGACGGCCAAGTCTCCGAAGGCCGGCCCTTCGCCCACATGATCCCGAATGTTGCCATGGTCGCAGCCCTGCGCGGCGCCTGCGAGCGGCTCGGCATCGATATCCGCCATGGGCTCGGCGCCACGGAGCTGAAAACCCACGACACTCATGTCACCGTCACGCTTTCGGACGGTGGTACGCTGGAAACCAAGCTATTGGTTGCCTGCGACGGCGTGCGCTCGAAACTGCGCGATCTCGCCGGCATCAGGACCGTCACCTGGGACTACGGCCAGTCCGGCATCGTTGCAACCGTCGAACACGAGCGGCCGCATGACGGCTGCGCCGAGGAACACTTTTTGCCGGCCGGCCCCTTCGCCATCCTGCCGCTCAAGAACAACCGCTCCTCGCTCGTCTGGACGGAGCGCACGCCGGATGCCAACCGGCTGGTCGCCGCCGACGACCTGATCTTCGAGGAAGAGCTCGAACGCCGCTTCGGCCACAAGCTTGGGAGCCTGAAAGTGATCGGCGACAAGCGTGCCTTCCCGCTCGGCCTGACGCTCGCCCGCTCCTTCGTCGCGCCGCGTTTCGCGCTGGCTGGCGACGCCGCCCATGGTATCCACCCGATTTCGGGGCAGGGCCTCAATCTCGGCTTCAAAGATGTGGCGGCACTTGCCGAAACCATCGTGGATGCCGATCGCCTCGGCCTCGATATCGGCTCGATCAATATCCTAGAGCGCTACCAAACCTGGCGCCGCTTCGACACTTTCCGTATGGGGGTGACGACCGACGTGCTGAACCGGCTCTTCTCCAACGACGCAACGCCGATCCGCATCGCCCGCGACGTCGGACTCGGCATCGTCGACCGGCTGCCACGCCTCAAATCCTTCTTCATCGGCCAGGCGGCCGGAACGACGGCAAAGGACAATCCGCGGCTGCTTGCCGGAGAGACGATTTAAAGAGGCGCTTGCGCATAACTCGAAATCGGAAACGCTAAGGACGCTCTATTCATCAAGACGGCGAGCCTCTGACACCAGCATGATCGGAATGCCGTCGCGGATCGGATAGGCAAGCCGCGCCTTTTCCGAGACAAGTTCATTCTGGTCGCGATCATAGGAAAGCCGGCCCTTGGAGAGCGGGCAGACCAGGAGATCGAGCAGCTTTGGATCGACGCGGCTGAGTTTTTCGTCCATGGCTGAAGTCTACTGCAGAACCGTATCGGAGTCACCGAAGACGCGCGCCAGCACGATTTCGGTAATGGCGATCAGCGTCTCGGCTCGCGTCTTCAGGTCAGGCGCCTCCAGCAGCGCTTGCTTTTCCGCCGGCCCGAAGGGCGACATCATCGCCAGCGAATTGACCAGCGTCAGATTGCTCGCGCGTTCGACGCTCTCCCAGTCGGCCTCGAGCTTGTTGGCATCGAGATAGGCCTTGAAGGCGGTCAGAAGCGCTGCGCGATCGACCGCCTCCTCCTCATTCGCGGCCGAGAGGTCGGCGATAAAAGGGGCGATACGGAAGATGCGGAAGGGATCGCTGGTCGCTTTCTCCTCCAGCAGCCGGAAGCGGCAGACGCCGGTCAGCGATACGATATAGCGCCCGTCGCCGGTCTCGGCGAAAGAGGTGATGCGGCCGAGGCAACCGACGGCGGCAAGGTTGGGCTCGCCGCCCTTGTCCTCGTGTTCGCCGAATGCCGGCTGCACCATGCCGATCAGACGGTTTCCGGTCAGTGCTGCATCCAGCATCGCCAGATAGCGCGGCTCGAAAATGTTGAGGGGAAGCTGCCCGGCCGGCAGCAGAAGGGCGCCGGTCAGGGGGAAGACAGCGATCGCATCAGGCAGATCGCCCGGCTTCAGGTATCTGGCATTCCCGACTTGCATGAAACCGTCCCGCATTCTTGTAACGGGCTTGCCCGTCCTGACGAGAATGTGGTGCCCTCGTCCGAAAACGCAAGGGCAGATGCTCGAAACTTAACTCGTACGCCGAAAATCGGAATCGGTTCTCGGAAAAGATCCTGCACCGATTCAATGCGATAGACCGACCGTGGCGCGTGCTGCGGATGCGCGGCGCCCTAGGAAAACAGCATCGCCGAAAGCTTGCGCCGCGCTGCAACCGTCGCTGGATCCTTGAAGCCCCAGACCTCGAAGAACTGCAGCAGCTGGCGGCGGGCGCCGTCGTCGTCGAAGGCACGGTCCTTGCGCATGATCAGCAGCAGATGGTCGGCCGCTTCGTCGCGCCGGCCTTCGACATTGCGGATCTTGGCAAGCTTGATCCGCGCTTCGTGGTCATCGGGATTGGCGGCCAGTTCACGCTCGAGCGCAACGGGATCACCGAGCTTGCGGGCCTCCTCGATCTGCTCGAGCTTCATCAGCACGGCCTGGATGCCGGCGTCTTTCGCCAGCTCTTCCGGCAATTCCGTCAGTATTTCGCGCGCCCGCTGATGCTGGTTGGCTGCGATCATGCATTCGGCCATGCCGGCAAGCGCCTTGGCATTCTCGGGATCGGCCTGCATCACGGCGCCGTAGAGCTGAGCGGCCTCGTCGATATTGCCGGTGGCAAGCAGTTCCGCCGCTTCCGCAACCACCGCTTCGATTTCGGCCGCCTCGTCGGCGCCGGCCGGACCGGCGATCCGGTCGATGAACTGCTGGATCTGGCTTTCCGGCACCGCGCCCATGAAACCGTCGGCGGGACGGCCGTTGACGAAGGCGATGACGGCGGGGATCGACTGGATGCCGAGCTGACCGGCGATCGAGGGATGGTCGTCGATATTCATCTTGACCAGCCGAACGCGGCCCTTGGCTTCGTTGATGACCTTTTCCAAGACCGGCGTCAGCTGCTTGCACGGGCCGCACCAGGGTGCCCAGAAATCGACCAGTACCGGCTGCTTGCGCGATTCCTCGATGACGTCCTTGGCGAAATTCGCGGTCGTCGTCTCCGTGATGTAGCTGCCGGCCGCAGCCGCGGGTTCCGGCGCAGCACCGAAGTTTGTCGTCGCCGTCATCTGATTTCCGAAGGAAGCATTATAGGGGTTGTCGCTGCCGCTCATAGGTATCTCCCGCCGCGCCGATCCTGCCGGCGTCTTTGCTAAAGCATGTCGCGCAAAACTGTGTGGCGGTTTTGCGATAAAGGCATGCGCAAAACCAAAGACTAAAGCGCGGCAGGCGAATCTAAAAGATCGAGACGCGCTTTAGCGCTAAAATCGTATGTCAGGACGTCACTTTCAAGACAAGTGGCTTATGTCCCGTCGCTTCCATGAAACGGATAAGATCGCTGCTCGCAATCGAGGTCGTCGCATCATTGGATAGCGGATGGCAGTTGACGATCTCGTACGCCATCAGCTCGGCATCGAGCACGAAGGTGACATTCTCAGCGGTATCGTTGATCGCGCCGAAGGCCGTCACCGAACCCGGAGCGACGCCGAGATACTCCATCAGCTTCTCCGGTCTGCCAAAGGAAACCCGGCCCGACCCGCCGATCGCATTATGCACCTGCTTGAGGTCGACGGCAGCATTTTCCTCCACGGTCAGCAGAAAATACCTGTCCTTCTTGTCTTTGACGAACAGGTTCTTGGTGTGGCCACCGGGGATTTCATCGCGCAGCGACACCGATTCCGCCACGGTGAAAACAGGCGCATGATCGACCGTCTTATGGGCGATCCCGAGCCCGTCGAGAAAGGCAAACAATTCTTCTCTTGTCTTCGGGGCATTTTCGGACATCGGGCAATCCATTGGACAGGAAGGGAAAAAAGCGAGGCGTCCTGATTAAGGCGGTCCACATCGTTTGGCAATCTTTGCGACCGACGCTTTGCCCCGCATTTGCGGCCTTTCTGCCGGGCGTCAGCGAACACCAGAATTTTTCTTCGCCTCTCCGTCATTTCCCTGTTGCATTTGAAAACCCGTTAGGCCATATAGCGCCGGTCGCCGCGAGGCGGCGCCCACGGTCCAACAACTACCCCGGACCGATGTGGATTGAGCGGGTGTAGCTCAGGGGTAGAGCACAACCTTGCCAAGGTTGGGGTCGAGGGTTCGAATCCCTTCGCCCGCTCCAGTTTCTCAAATAAAATTAAATGTCTGCTTAGCGCCGGGATAGACGCCCTTGCGCCAACGCACGGCAAGAGCAGATTTGACGCCTTGCGCTGCTCCGAGCTCATTTTGGCAGGAATCCATGAGCTGGATAACCATTCTCGAAGAATACGACGATAGCCTCTGAGTGGGTGGGCGCATCGACTTACTGTTCGGCGAACCTGTCGAGGCGCTGCGCTGAATTCATCGGCCAGCCAGACCCCCACCATAATCTATATAGCACTTCGGAATCCCGAAATTGGTTGCGGTGTTGAAATCATTGGATGTTTCCTCGCGGCGACACCACCCAAAACGCGACGAATTTCGGGATCCCGAAGTGGGATTTTTTCTTTATGGCGATGCGGCCGCGTTTGTCGGCAACAATCGGCCCGCGGCATCCGACGGAAGAAACCGAACCGGTCGGAGGCTCACCGATTACGGCACTTTCGACCTCGACGCCGGCTTAGAAGATCAAGATTGTAATTTATTTTGGTTGATTGGTTCGTTTGTAAACTTATTGTCGAGGCAAAAGGACGCGTCTGCGGATCGGATCCCGAATGTTCAGTTTATCGCAGCACAACTCAGTCGACCGACACAGATCCGCACCCGGCGCGTCGATACCGGCGCTGGAGCCGGGTTGCCAGCATCGCCCATAACTTTCTGACTGCTCCCAACATCAACTGAGGTTTCCCATGCGCATCGCCGTCGGTGGCATTCATATCGAATGCAGCACATACAACCCCGTCCTGAACGAGGAGAAGGATTTCCGCGTGCTGCGCGGCGCGGCGCTGCTGGAAGCGCCGTATTTCGCCTTCCTCAGGGATTACGCTGCCGAATTTCTGCCGACGATCCATGCCCGCGCCATCGCCGGCGGCCCGGTTTCGCGTGCCACCTACGAGGCCTTCAAGGGTGAATTCCTCGAGCGGCTGAAGCCGATGCTGCCGCTTGACGGTCTCTATCTCGCCATGCACGGCGCCATGTATGTCGAGGGCATGGAGGATGCGGAAGGCGACTGGATCAGCGCGGCCCGTGCGCTGGTCGGCAAGGATTGCACGGTCTCGGCAAGCTACGATCTGCACGGCAACGTCACGCAACGCATCATCGATGCGCTCGATATCTATTCCACCTACCGCACTGCGCCGCATATCGATGTCGAAGAGACGATGCGCCGCTCCGTTTCCATGCTGGTAAAGAGCCTGAAAACCGGCGAGAGGCCGGTCGTGCTCTGGGTGCCGATCCCGGTCGTGCTGCCCGGCGAGCGCACCAGCACCGTCGATGAGCCGGCAAAGAGCCTCTATGACATGCTGCCCGGGATCGATGCGATCGACGGCGTCTGGGATGCATCGCTGATGGTCGGCTATGTCTGGGCCGACGAACCGCGCGCCACCGCCGCCGCGATCATGACCGGCACCGACCGCACCGTGCTGGAGCGCGAGGCCAAACGCCTCGCGAGGGCTTATTGGGATGCGCGCGAAGACTTTGTCTTCGGCTGCAAGACCGGCACGCTCGAGGAATGTGTCGAAAGGGCGATCGCAAGCCCGACCGCTCCTGTGGTGCTTGCAGAATCCGGCGACAACCCGACCGGCGGCGGCGTTGGGGACCGGGCTGATGTGCTGGCAGAGCTGATTGCCAGGGGCGCCACCGGCGTCGTCTTTGCCGGCATCGCCGACAAGGCGGCGACCGAGGCCTGTTATGCCGCTGGCATCGGTGCGGAACTGGAGCTCAGTGTCGGCGCCTCGCTCGACACCCAGGGTAGCAAGCCCGTTCACGGCCGCTTCACGGTCAAGTTCCTGCATGAGACATCAGATCCCACAGACCGCCAGGCGGTAGTTTCGGTCAGTGGTATCGATCTCGTGCTCTCCGCCAAGCGTCGGCCCTATCACAACATCGTCGACTTCACCCGGCTCGGCCTCGACCCACACAAGGCCAGCATCATCGTCGTCAAATCGGGCTATCTCTCGCCGGAACTGGCGCCGATCGCCAATCCGAACCTGATGGCGCTATCAACAGGGGTCGTCGATCAGTTCGTCGAGCGCCTGCCGCGGCTGCGCAAGCAGCGTCCGACCTATCCTTTCGACAAGGATTTTGCCTTCGAGCCGCAGGTTTTTCTCTCCGCACGCTCGACGCTGGCCTGAGCTTCAGCTGAACCAATTGCATTTTCTGGATGACATTGTCGATCGCGGCGCCGCCCTGTCGCCGCGATCGACTGCTTTCCCGTATCGCGGCAATAGCGGGATTTGAGCAAAAAACGGGCAGATTTGGATTTGCACAAAAAAGCGCTTGACGGTCGGCGCTATTTGGTTTGGACTGAACCAATAGAAAATTGGTACGGACCATTTAAGCGAATGCCGATGGATGAGACGCAGGGCAATTCGAATTATGCGCTGGAGAGGCTGAGGGCTCTGCTGCGGTCCGACAGTCTCGACGCCGACGGCAAGCTGCCGACCGAGCGCACCCTTTCGGAAATGCTTGGCGTCGGCCGCCGTGCCGTCCGCCGTGCCCTCGAAGTGCTGGAGGCTGAGGGCCGCATCTGGCGCCGCCAAGGCTCCGGCACCTATGCCGGCCCGCGCCCCGACGGCTGGAGCGATCATGTCGGCTCGATCGTTGCCGGCACCGATCTCATGGAAGTCATGGAAGTGCGCCTGCGCATCGAACCGCAGCTCGCCCAGCTTGCCGCCATGCGCGCCAAGGCCGCCGATATCGAGCGCATGTATGATCTGGTGAAGAAGATCTACGAAAGCACCGATGCCGACGGCCGCGAACTTTGGGACGGGGCGCTGCACCGCCAGATCGCCCAATGCGCCGGCAACGGCTTCTTCCTCACCATCTTCGACGTCATCAACCGGGTGCGCCAGGACGAGGCCTGGCAGACGATCCGCGAGCGCGCCCGCAGCGCCAGCCGGACGCGGCCCGTCACCTTCGGTCAGCACACGGCGATCGTCGATGCGATCGCCGCTCGTGATCCTGCCAGGGCGGGCGAAGCGATGCGCCAGCATCTGCTGACGCTGCAGGAAAGCCTCATCCGCATCACCTCGCTCGATCATAGCGAAACGGAGGTCGACAAGACCCTCGCCTGAACAGCGAGGTGAGCAGGGAGAAGAGAGACGGGCGGGCCATAACCGCCGGAATGGAAGCCAAAACCAAACAAACAGAACAGAGGAGAATGGAATGAAGATCGCCAAATTGCTGACCGCCACCGTTGCCGGCGCGCTGTTTGCGCTTCCTGCCTTCGCCGTCGACCTGAAGATCGGATTGCAGGACGATGCCGACGTGCTCGATCCCGCGCAGTCACGCACCTTCGTCGGCCGCATCGTCTATACTGCAATGTGCGACAAGCTGGTCGACGTCTCGCCGGATCTGAAGATCGTGCCGCAGCTTGCCACCGAATGGAGCTGGTCGGCCGACGGCAAAGAGCTCACCATGAAGCTGCGCCAAGGCGTCAAGTTCCATGACGAGACCCCGTTCAACGCCGAAGCCGTCGTCGCCACCATCGAGCGCAACATCACCTTGCCGGAATCACGCCGCAAGAGCGAGCTGACCTCGGTCGCAAAGGTCGAGGCGACAAGCGAATACGAGGTCAAGTTCACCCTCAAGGCGCCTGACGTCACCCTTCTTGCCCAGCTTTCCGACCGCGCCGGCATGATCGTCTCGCCGAAGGCCGCCAAGGAGCTCGGCGCCAAGTTCGGCGATCACCCGGTCTGCGCCGGTCCGTTCAAGTTCGTCGAACGCATCCAGCAGGATCGCATCGTGCTCGAAAAGTTCCAGGACTACTGGAACAAGGACAAGATCTTCATCGACAAGCTCACCTATCTGCCGATCCCGGATACGACGGTGCGCCTCGCCAATCTGCGTTCCGGCGATCTCGACATGATCGAGCGCCTGGCCGCGACCGATGCTGAAGCCGTGAAGGCGGATTCGAGCCTGGTCTATGCCGACGCCGTCGGCACCGGCTACATGGCGCTCTATACCAATATCGGCAACGGCGCGCGTGCCGACAATCCTTTCGGCAAGGACAAACGCCTGCGCCAGGCTTTCTCGCTGGCGATCGACCGCGATGCCGTCAACCAGATCGTCTATGAAGGCACGGCCGTCTCCGGCAACCAGCCCTTCCCGCCGAGCAGCCCGTGGTTCGACAAGGATATTCCCGTCCCCGCCCGCGATCTCGACAAGGCCAAGGCGCTGATCAAGGAAGCCGGCTTCGACCGCGTGCCGATCGAGCTGCAGATCCCGAACAATCCCGTTGCCATGCAGATGATGCAGATCATCCAGTCGATGGTCGGCGAAGCCGGCTTCGACGTCAGCCTGAAGTCGACGGAATTCGCCACGCTGCTGAGCGAGCAGACCGCCGGCAACTATCAGCTCAGCCGTTCCGACTGGTCCGGCCGCGTCGATCCCGACGGCAATATCCATCAGTTCATCACCTGCAAGGGCGGCATCAACGACACGAAATACTGCAACGCCGAGGTGGACAAGCTGCTGAACGAAGCTCGTGCTTCGACCGACGATGCCGTGCGCAAGCAGAAATACGATGCCGCCGCCGTCATCCTCAACGACGATCTGCCGATCATCTATCTCGGCCATCAGTCCTGGATCTGGGCGCTGCACAAGAACATCACCGGCTTCGTTCCGTCGCCGGATGGCATGATCCGCCTCGTCGGCGTCAAGAAAGCCGGCTGATCCCTAGAGCATGATGCCGAAAAGTGTGAGCGGTTTTCGGACGACATCATGCTCTACTTTTTGATCCAGCAAATCATGCGGCGGAAACCCTCCGCCGCATGACCCCAGTCGTGTCAGGATCGCCCATGTACACCTACATCGCCAAACGGCTCTTGGTCGCCATACCGACGCTTTTGATCATTTCGGTCTTCGTCTTCTCGCTGCAGAAGCTGCTGCCCGGCGATCCGATCCTCGCCATGGCCGGTGAGGAACGCGACCCGCAGGTTCTCGAATTCCTGCGCGAGAAATACCGGCTGAACGATCCCGTGCCCTATCAATATGTCCGCTGGCTGGGTGCGGCCCTGCAAGGCGATCTCGGCATTTCGCTGCGCACCAACCAGCCGGTTCTGCAGCTCATCGCCGAAAAGCTGCCGGTCACCATCCAGCTCGCCATCATGTCGATGATCTTCGCCTTTGTCATCGGCGTGCCGATGGGCATCCTGGCGGCCGTCAAGAAGAACACGATGATCGACTATCTCGCCAACATCATCGCGCTGACCGGTCTGTCGATCCCGAATTTCTGGCTCGGCATCATGCTGATCCTGCTGGTTTCGGTCAATCTCGGTTGGTTGCCGGCATCAGGTTACGAACCCTTCTTCAGCAATCCGCTGCGTTCGCTGGAAACCATGCTGATGCCCTCCTTCGTGCTCGGCAATGCGCTGGCCGCGACCCTAATGCGGCATACACGCTCGGCGATGCTGAGCGTCCTCAGCACCGATTACATCCGCACCGCCCGCGCCAAGGGGCTGGCTGAAAGCTCGGTCGTGCTCGAACACGGCTTCCGCAATGCCATGCTGCCGATCGTGACGCTGACTGCCTTGCTCTTCGGCGAACTGCTTGCCGGTGCCGTGCTGACCGAGCAGATCTTCACCATTCCGGGTTTCGGAAAGCTCATCGTCGACGCCGTCTTCAACCGCGACTACGCCGTCGTCCAGGGTGTGGTGATCTGCACCGCGATCGGCTTCATCCTGATGAACCTCTTGGCCGACATTCTCTACGTCCTGCTCAATCCACGCATGAGGGCCGCCCTATGACCGCGATCGGAGAGACCGTCATTCCCTCTGCGATCGACCGCTCGCCGAGCCGTGCCTGGCGCAAGCTGAAGGCCAACAAGGGTGCGCTCGTCGGCCTTGCGATCATCGCCTTCTTCGCAATCCTCGCCATTGCCGCCCCCCTCCTTCCGATTCCCGATCCGAACGCCACAAGCTGGTCGGCGATCCGCAAGGCCCCGTCCGCCGCCCATTGGCTTGGCACCGACGACATCGGCCGCGACGTTCTTTCCCGAATGATCTGGGGCGCGCAGGCTTCGCTGATGGCCGGCGTCTTCTCGGTGGCGATCGCCGTTGTCATCGGCGTGCCCTTCGGCCTTATCTCCGGTTATTTCGGCGGCTGGATCGACATGGTGATCTCGCGCATCACCGAAGCCTTTCTGGCCATGCCTTTCCTCATCACCGCGATCGCGCTGGCAGCCTTTCTCGGCCCGAGCCTGACCAATGCGATGATTGCGATCGGCCTTTCCGCCATGCCCGTCTTCGTGCGGCTGACGCGCGGCCAGGTGCTTTCGGTCAAGATCGAAGAATATGTCGAGGGTGCCCGCTCGATCGGCCTCCGGTCCTCGAGCATCATCACCCGCTACATCCTGCCGAACGTCTTTGCACCGATCCTCGTGCAAGCGACGTTGACCATCGCCACCGCGATCATCGCCGAGGCAAGCCTCTCCTTTCTCGGTCTCGGGCAACAACCGCCGGCGCCGAGCTGGGGCTCGATGCTGAACGTCGCCAAGAATTTCCTCTCCCAGGCGCCATGGATGGCGATGTGGCCGGGTGCCGCGATCTTCCTCGTCGTCATCGGTTTCAATCTTTTAGGCGACGGCCTGCGCGATGCGCTCGATCCGCGCGAAGCATGATTTCTCGAAAGGACATTTGACATGACCGCATTCACCACCCGTCCCGAGATCCTCGGCACCTTCGGTGTCGTCACCTCGACGCACTGGATCGCCTCGGCCGTCGGCATGAGCATTCTCGAAAAGGGCGGCAATGCCTTCGACGCGGCAGTGGCGACGGGCTTCGTGCTGCAGATCGTCGAGCCGCATCTTTGCGGTCCGGGCGGCGATATGCCGGCGGTGATCTATTCGAAGAAGAAGGACAAGGTCGAGGTCATCTGCGCGCAAGGCCCTGCCCCCGCCGGTGCGACGATCGAACACTATACGGCAGAGGGCCTGAGCCTGATCCCCGGCGACGGGCTGCTTGCGACCGTCATCCCCGGCTCCTTCGATGGCTGGATGCTGATGCTGCGCGACTATGGCTCGATGAGCGTGCGCGATGTGCTGGAACCGGCGATCTATTACGCCGAGCACGGCCATCCGATGCTGCCGCGCGTCTCCGCCACCATCAAGGGGCTCGCCGCCTTCTTCGAGAAGGAATGGCCGACCTCCTACGAGACGTGGCTGCCAGGCGGCAGCGCGCCCGAAGCGCATGCGAATTTCAGGAATCCGGTGCTTGCCGAAACCTGGAAGCGCGTCATCGCCGAGGCGGAAGTGAAAAGCGGCCGGGAAGCGCAAGTGCAGGCGGCCCGCGACGCCTTCTATCGCGGCTTCGTTGCCGAGAAGATCGACGATTATCTGAAGACCGCCGAGGTGATGGATGCAAGCGGCAGCCGCCACAAGGGCGTCCTGACTGCCGCCGACATGGCGAACTGGTCGGCGACGATCGAGGAGCCGCTGACCTATGATTATCATGGCTGGACGATCGCCAAGATCGGCCCCTGGGGCCAGGGTCCGGTCTTCCTGCAGACCCTGTCGATCCTCAAAGGCTTCGATCTCGCCGCGATGGATCCCGCTGGCGCCGATTTCGTCCACACCGTCGTCGAGGCGATGAAGCTCGCCTTCGCCGACCGCGAAGTCTATTACGGCGATCCTGACTTTTCGGAGATTCCCATCGCGCATCTGCTGTCGGAGACCTATGCCGCCGAGCGCCGCAAGCTGGTCGGCACAGACGCCTCCTTCGATCTTCGCCCCGGCATCGTGCCTGGCTTCGAAGCGCAGCATGATCTGACGATGAAGATGCTCGGCGCGGATTCCAAGACCGGCGCCGTCTACGAGCCGACCATGGCGCATCTTTCCGAAAAGCGCGGCGACACCGTGCATATCGACGTCATCGACCGCCACGGCAACATGGTTTCCGTCACGCCATCAGGCGGCTGGCTGCAATCCTCGCCGACCGTGCCCGGCCTCGGCTTCTGCCTCAATTCCCGCGCCCAGATGTTCTGGCTGAAACCAGGGTTGCCGACGTCGCTTGCGCCCGGCAAGCGGCCGCGCACGACGCTGACACCGTCGCTCGGCCTCTATGAGGGCCGCCCGACACTGGCCTTCGGCACACCCGGCGGCGATCAGCAGGAGCAGTGGCAGCTTTCCTTCTTCCTGCGTTATATCAATCACAAGCTGAACCTGCAGGCGGCGATCGACCAGCCGCTGTTCCACACCTCGCATTTTCCGGGCTCTTTCTATCCGCGCACCCGCGAACCCGGCAGCCTGATGGCGGAAGCGAATTTCGGCCCTGATGTCCTTGATGCCCTGCGTCGCAAGGGTCACAAGCTGACGGTCGCCGATCCCTGGACGATCGGCCGGCTGACCGCCGCGAGACGCGATGCCGACGGACTGTTGCGCGCTGCAGCCACCCCGCGCCTGATGCAGGCCTATGCGATCGGGAGATAGTCATGACCTGGTCTATCGTCGCCCGTGATCCCTCGACCAGTCATCTCGGCATCGCCGTCGCGAGCCGCTTCTTTGCCGTCGGCGCCCTGGTGCCGCATATTCGCGGCGGCATCGGCGCCGTTGCTACCCAGGCCTTCGTCAGCCCGCTTTACGGCGTCGACGGCCTGTCGCTGCTGGCTGCAGGCAAGGCGCCGGAGGAGATCATCACCCAGCTCACTGGGCGTGACGCCGGCCGCAATCAGCGGCAGTTGCACCTCATCGATGCGAAGGGGCGCAACGCCGCCTTCACCGGTCCCGCATGCATCGACTGGGCGGGGCATCTGATCGACGAAAACGTCTCGGTCGCCGGCAACATGCTCGCGGGTCCCGACGTCGTCGCCGAAACACTTGCCACCTACAACAAGGCAATGGACAAGCCGCTGGCCGAACGCCTGCTGCTGGCGATGCAGGTAGGCGAGGATGCCGGCGGCGACAAGCGCGGCAGGCAGTCCGCCGCCCTCATCATCCATCGCGACCAGGATTATCCGTGGCTCAGCCTCCGCGCCGACGATCATCCCGATCCGCTCGCCGAACTTGTTCGCCTGCACGCGGTGGCGGGTGAACGTTACCTGCATGTCGCCGAGACGATGGCGACGCGGCAAAATCCGAACGGCATGACGGACAGGCGCGAGATCGATGAAAAGATCGCGGCGCTGGAAGCGGCCCGCATTGCTGAAGGCAGGCCTTCGGCCTCCTTCGCCACGCCTTTGAAGACGTGAACCAGATAGAACAAGGCAACGACATGCTTGATGTTTCTTCAGCCCCCGCCTCCCCGGTTCTCTCGGTCAGGAACCTGACGACCTCCTTCCTCGTCGATGGCGACTGGAAGCCGGTGGTGCGCGACGTCTCCTTCGACGTCATGCCAGGCGAGACGGTGGCTATCGTCGGCGAAAGCGGCTCGGGCAAGAGCGTCACCTCCCTTTCGATCATGCGGCTTCTCGCCAAGGGATCGAGCCGCATCGATGGCGCCATCACCTTGAACGGCAAGGATGTTCTCACCCTTTCGGAAAAGGAGATGCGCCGGGTGCGCGGCAACGACGCCGCCATGATCTTCCAGGAGCCGATGACGTCCCTCAATCCGATCTTCACCATCGGCCGCCAGATCTCCGAAGCGCTGACCTGCCACGGCGATATCGGCAAGGCCGAGGCGCGGGCCGAAACCGTGCGCCTGCTGGAAAAGGTCCGCATCCCCAACGCCGCGTCTCGCTTCGACGAATATCCACACCAGTTCTCAGGCGGCATGCGCCAGCGCGTAATGATCGCCATGGCGCTCGCCAGCCGGCCGAAACTGCTGATCGCCGATGAGCCGACGACGGCGCTCGACGTGACGATCCAGGGCCAGATCCTCGACCTGATCAAGATGCTGCAGGAAGAAGAGGGCATGTCCGTGCTCTTCATCACCCACGACATGGGTGTCGTCGCCGAAATCGCCGACCGCACCATCGTCATGTATCGCGGCGAGGCGGTGGAAACCGGCACGACCGACGACATCTTCCATCGCGGCAGGCATCCCTATACCCGAGCTTTGCTCTCGGCCGTGCCGCGCCTCGGCTCGATGGCCGACCGGAAATGGCCGCTGCGTTTCCCTGTCGTCGATACCACGACCGGCGAACGCCGCGAGCCGATCGAGGTGGCCGATACCGTCGACCGCCGCCGGACGCCGATCCTCGAAGTCAAGAACCTCGTTACCCGTTTCGATATCCGCGGCGGCCTGCTCGGCCGCAAGACCGGCGCGATCCATGCGGTCGAGGATGTCTCCTTCGATCTCCTCCAGGGCGAGACGCTGTCGCTCGTCGGCGAATCCGGCTGCGGCAAGTCGACCACCGGCCGCTCGATTACCCGTCTCGTCCAGCCGAACGGCGGCAGCGTCAGCCTCGACGGCTATGACGTGCTGAGCCTTGACGCGGCCAGTCTCAGACGGATGCGCCGCAGCATCCAGATGATCTTTCAGGATCCCTTCGCCAGCCTCAACCCGCGCATGACCGTCGGCGCCGCCGTCGCCGAACCCATCACCGAACATGGCCTCGGCACCGGCGCCCAGGCCCGCGACAAGGCGGCCGATCTTCTCGAACGCGTCGGGCTGAAGCCCGACATGATGAAACGCTATCCGCACGAATTCTCCGGCGGTCAGCGCCAGCGCATCTGCATCGCCCGCGCGCTCGCACTCGATCCGAAGGTGATCGTCGCCGATGAAAGCGTTTCAGCCCTCGATGTCTCGATCAAGGCGCAGGTCTGCAATCTGCTGATGGACCTGCAGCAAAGCCTCAACCTCGCCTTTCTGTTCATTTCCCACGACATGGCTGTGGTTGAGCGCGTCAGCCACCGCGTCGCGGTGATGTATCTCGGCGAAATCGTCGAGATCGGCCCGCGCGCGGAACTGTTCAGCAATCCGCAGCACGCCTACACGAAGAAGCTGATGGCAGCCGTGCCCGTTCCCGACCCCTCGCGGCGCGGCATCAAGCGCAACCTCGGAACCGACGAGCTCAAGAGCCCCGTTCGCCCGGTTGGCTACGTCGCGCCGCCGCGCCGGTACCGGGAAGTGACGGCAGGTCATCTGGTGCGGCTCGATGAAGCCGCCTGAGCGGGAAAACCCACTCTCCAAAGCATCAGGAAAACAAGTATTGCGGGAAAATAACCCGCGCCGGTGGCGCGCGGACCGTCTTTTTTGCTGCACCGCTTATATGACTTCTGCTAGATATTATTTTGCCGATAATTATTAACGACCGATTCCACCCTTTTGTGTTCTCTTATCCTTGCGAATCAAAAAGGTTTGATTTGCCCGGGGACGGCCCCCATGTTGAAGCATGGGGCGATGCAACAGTTGGGTAGGAGCCTATGCTGCAACGGATTGAAGACATTGATGCAGCGCTCGTCGACAGGCTGCAGCATTCGGCGTTCAAGTACTTCCTGAAATATACCAATCCCGAAAATGGCCTGGTGGCGGATACCTCGATCGACGGGGTTCCGTGCAGCATCGCAGCCGTCGGCTTTGCGCTTTCCTCTTATCCTGTTGGTGTCGAGCGTTTATGGATCAGCCGCGAGGAGGCAGCCGAACGCACGGTCAATACGCTGCGGTTCTTTGCCGAGGCGCGCCAGGGCGAGGAACGCCACGCGACCGGCCACCGCGGCTTCTTCTACCACTTCCTGCACATGGATACCGGCCATCGCGCCTGGAACAGCGAGCTTTCGACCATCGACACGGCGCTGCTCGTCGCCGGCATCCTGACGGCTGCGCAATATTTCAATCGCGAGGACGACGAGACGGAAACCGAAATCCGGGAACTCGCGACCTTCATCTACGAGCGGGTCGACTGGCGCTGGGCGCTGAACAAGGGCGACACTATTGCCATGGGTTGGAAGCCCTCTTCCGGCTTCTTGCGCTGGCGCTACCATGGCTTCGACGAGGCGATCATCCTCTATACGCTGGCGCTCGCTTCGCCGACGCACCCGATACCGCAATCGAGCTACGACGCCTTTACGTCAAGCTATTCCTGGATGCTGCATGGCGAGCAGTCCTATCTCTATGCCGGGCCGCTGTTCATCCACCTCTTCTCGCATGCCTGGATCGATTTCCGCACCATTCAGGACAAGCCGATGGCGGAGCGAAACTGGGACTATTTCCGCAACACGCAGGTGATGATCAACGTCCAGCGTGACTATGCCGAACGCAATCCCGGCCAGTTCGTCGGCTACAACAGGAATATCTGGGGTTTCTCTGCCTGTGACGGCCCGCCGCCGACACGGCGCATGCGTGGCGGCCGCCAGCCGAAGGTTCTGGGTTACGCCGCCCGCGGAGCGCCGCTCGGCCCGGATGACGGCACGATCGCACCCTGGGCAGCCCTTGCCTGCCTGCCCTACGACAAGCAGGCGGCTCTCGACGGCACCAAGGCGCTTCTGACCACCTATCCGAACCTGCTCTTGGAAGGCGGTTTTCCCGGCGGCTTCAATCCGACGGTCAAGACCAAGCGGCCGGAAGGCTGGGTCGACGACCGCACCGTCGGCATCGACCAGGGCCTTGTCGTCATGACCATCGAGAACGACCGTTCGGATTTCATCTGGAAACTGATGCGGCAATCGCCGGTCATCCGCCTCGGGCTCGAGCGCGCCGGCTTTACCGGTGGCTGGCTCGAAGGCATCGAGCCCGAAGAAGTGGTACGCAAGGTCGGCTAGGTCCAGAGCATGCCGCGCAAAAGTGTACAGCGGTTTTGCGACAACGACATGCGTAAAAACAAAGGCCTAAAGTGCGAGGAGCGAATCTGAAAGATCGTGACGCGCTTTAGAGCTGTCGCATGGTATCAGTTCTCGAAGACATGCGCCTTGCCGGCGATATCGAGGCGAACGAGGTCTCCCCGCGCCGGAAGAGCGACGCTCGAGGTCTTGATAAGGATCGGCGGCAACGCCACGCCTTCGAGCGAGACGGCGACGGTGCAGACTGCGCCGCCGAATTCCACTTCGACGACACGCCCGCCATAGTTGCGATCGCCTTCATCGGCAACGACGCGAATCTGCTCGGGACGCAGCATGATCTCCGCCTTGCCCTGACGGCTGCCTTCGACGGCGACATGGCCAAGGGCGCAGTCTGCCAAGCCGTTGCGGATGATGGCGGGAAGCAGCACGGCATCGCCGAGAAACAGTGCCGTCTCGCGATCGCGCGGATGCAGGTACAAGGATTGCGGCGACCCGGCCTGGATCAGCCGTCCCTCCCTCAGAACCGCGACCTGATCGGCAAAGGTCAGAGCCTCTTCCTGATCATGGGTGACGAGAATGGTGGTGATGCCGGCCGCCTGCAGCACGCGCGCAACCGCCTTGCGCATGTTTTCACGCAGGCCGGTATCGAGTGCCGAGAAAGGTTCGTCGAGCAGCATCAGCCGCGGCTTACGGCCGAGCGCGCGGGCGAGCGCCACGCGCTGCTGCTGCCCGCCGGAAAGCTGATGCGGACGCCGCGCCAGCATGCCGCGGTCGAGCTCGACCATATCGAGCAACTCGACGATGCGCTTCTCGCGATCGGCTGCGCCTCGTTCGAAGCCGAAGCCGATATTTTCGGCAACGCTTAAGTGCGGAAACAGCGCGCCGTCCTGCGAGACAATACCGATGCCGCGCTTGTGTGCCGGTACTGTCGCCGGACCGTCCGCGAGCAGGTCGCCATCCAGCGTCACCCTGCCGACATCGGGTTGCTCGAAGCCGGCAATGATGCGCAACAGCGTCGTCTTGCCTGAACCGGACGGGCCGACGACGGCCGTGCGGCTTCCGGCCGAAACCTCGAGCGAAATATCCTTCAGCGCCTGGACGGGGCCATAGCGCTTGCTGATGTTTTCGATCGTGAGCAGCGTCATTGGCCGGCGGTCCGTTTCGATTGGGTATAGAGCATCAGGGTGAGCGGCAGCGACAGCACGACCATCATGAAGGCGTAGGGGGCGGCCGAGACATAATCGATCTCGCTGGTCAGCGACCAGAATTTCGTCGCCAGCGTATCGACGCCGTTGGGCGACAGCATCAGTGTCGCCGTGAGTTCATTGGTGATGCCGAGTGCGGCCAGCGCGACGCTGGCGGCCGCTCCCGGTGCGGCAAGCCGCATGGTGATCTGCCGCACCGCCTGGCCCGGGGTGCGGCCGAGGCCCATCGCGGCGCGCTCCAGCTCCACCGGGGCCTGGGCAATGCTGGCGCGCAGCCCGACCATGGCGCGCGGCAGGAAAAGCATCACATAGGCGACGAGCAGCGTTGCGAAGGTCTGATAGAGCGGCAGCACGAGACGCACGGTGATCGTCACCAGCGCCAGCGCCACGACGACGCCCGGCAGCGAGCCGACATAATAATGGCAGGCTTCGAGCACGCGCTGGAGGCGGCCGGGCGCCCGCACGGAAAGCCAGGCCATCGGTGCTGCAGCAATCGTCGCCAGCACGCCGCCGACAATGGCAAGCACGATCGTCTGCAGGAAGGCGCTGCCGACCTCGATGCGCCAGATATCGGTTCCGCCGAGATAGAGCCAGCGGCCAAGCGTCACCAACGGGACGCCGAGCGTCAGAACCGCCAGGAGGACAGGCAGCAAAACGGCGGGCAC
This sequence comes from Rhizobium sp. SRDI943, assembly GCF_057653695.1. NCBI lineage: Bacteria > Pseudomonadati > Pseudomonadota > Alphaproteobacteria > Hyphomicrobiales > Rhizobiaceae > Rhizobium > Rhizobium sp. SRDI943. Next base: position 4,219,153 of record NZ_CM172787.1, read on the forward strand.
CACCAACCAGCCCAGGCGGCGGCGGTCCGTCGGGCGTGGCGAACCCGCGCCGACGCGGGCATAACGTTCGTTGCCGCGCACCAGCACCTCGAATCCGAGCAGAAAAAGACAGCAGGCGACGAGCACGCCGCCGAGCATGTTGGAGGCCGGGCTGTTGTAGGAGGACTGGAACTGGTCGACGATTGCCGTCGCGAACGTGTCGAACCGGATCATCACGAACAGGCCGTACTCCGAAAGCAGATGCAGCGCGATCAGCAGAGAACCGCCGCAGATGGCGAGCCTGAGCTGCGGCAGCACGGCGCGGAAGAAGACGCGCCAGGGATTGAGGCCCAGCGAGGCCGCGGCATCCTCGATAGCCGGATCGAGACGGCGCAGCGCTGCGGCGACCGGCAGGTAGAGGAACGGATAATAGGCGATGACCGAGACGAAGACACCGCTCTGCAGACCGCGCATGCCGGGAACGAGGCTGACCCAGGCATAGCTGTGCACGAAGGCAGGCACGGCGAGCGGAGCGATCGCCAGCCAGGCCCAGAGCCGGCCGAAAGGAATGTCCGTCCGCTCGGTCAGCCAGGCGAGCGTCACCGCAAGCGCGATCGACACCGGGATGGTGATCGATTCCAGAAGGACCGTATTGATGAGAAGTTCGCCGACGCGTGGCCGGAAGACCAGGGCCTTCACCGTTTCCCAGCCGACATCGTAGGTTACCCAGCCGATGAAGCCGAGCGGCACGAGACTGAAGATCGCGACGACGGTTGCGAGGAGGATCACCGAAGCGTGCGGCATGCGTCCGCGCGGCAAAGCCATTCGCGTGGCCCTCGGCGCGACCGGCGCCTGGTTGCCGGATGCGAGCAATCTGTTGTCCTGCAGCAAGGCCGATGCCTTTACACGCTGAAAAAGGAAGGCAACCGCCTTTGAAAGGCGGTTGCCGGATATCGTCATGCCCTAAGGTTTTCTTGAGCCAAATGCAATAGTTTTGGCCGGAAGACGCCTGCGGCAGAAAGGTCTAAGCATGTCGCGCAAAAGTGTGCCGCGGTTTTGCGACGACGACATGCGGAAAACGAAAGATCTTAAGTGTGGCGCGCCACGCTTTAGATCAGGCCGGCAGCCGTCATCAGCTCCACGACTTTCTTGCTGTCGAGGGTCGAAGCTTCGACCTTCGGGGCATTGAGATCGGCAAGCGGAGTGAGCTTGTCGTTGGAGGGCGCATCCTTGCCGATGGCATATTCATAGGAATCGCCGTCCTTGAGGACTGCCTGGCCGGCCTTGCTTGTCAGGAACTTCAGGAAAGCCTGGGCTTCCTTCATGTGCTGCGTGGACTTCAGGATGCCGCCACCCGAAACGCTGACGAAAGCGCCCGGATCCTGGTTCTTGAAGTAGTGCAGACCAACATTCTTGCTGTTCTCGCCTGTTTTGGCCTGATCGCCGAACCAATAATAGTGATAGATAACAGCGCCTTCGACTTCGCCTGAATTGACGGCCTTCATCGCGACGCTGTTGCCCTTGTAGGGCGTGGCATTGTCTTTCAGGCCCTTCAGCCATGCCTTGGTGGCATCTTCGCCCTTGAGCTGCAGCAGGGCAGCGACGATGGCCTGGAAGTCTGCACCGGCAGGTGCTGCACCCCAGCGGCCCTTCCAGGCGGGATCTGCCAGATCGAGCATCGACTTCGGCAGCTTGTCTTCGGTGAGCTTGGTCTTGTCATAGGCAAAAACGGTGGTACGGGCGGCAATGCCGGTCCACATGCCGTCAGCCGGGCGATACTGATCCGGAACCTGATCCAGCGTTTCCTTTTCGATGGGGGCGAAGAGGCCCGCGCCATCGACCAGCGTCATTGCCGGCGAATTTTCGGTCAGGAAGACATCCGCCGGGGAGGCGTCGCCTTCCTGGATGATCTGGTTGGCGAACTGCATGTCGCTGCCCTGGCGCATGGTGACCTTGATGCCGGTCTCCTTGGAGAAGGCGTCGATCCATTCGCGGCCGAGGCTTTCGTGCTGGGCATTGTAAACGACGAGACCTTCGTCCTGCGCTTGGGCGCTGCCTGCGAGCGCGGTGGCGGAGAGAAGCGAAGCGGCAAGCGCGAGCGAAAAACGGTTAAGAGCAATTTTCATGATGGCCTCCGTGACGATGTCACCCGAGCTCTCCAAGGGCGATGAGAGGCGTATATTTTTCCTGACTGCCGATTTCAAGTTTGGCTTGGTCGGAAAAGCCATCACAATATCTTGACTAAATATTTCATATTACAGGGGAATAAATCTCGATTTGGCAAAAAAGGCGGCGCTTCCCGAGCGCCGCCTCTCTTTTGCAGCCTTTTGCCGCCAGCTTATTCGACGTCGAACTTGACGCCCTGCGCCAGCGGCAGCGTCCTGCCGTAATTGATCGTGTTGGTGGAGCGGCGCATATAGGCCTTCCAGGCATCCGAGCCGGATTCACGGCCGCCGCCGGTCTCCTTCTCGCCGCCAAAGGCGCCGCCGATCTCGGCGCCCGATGGCCCGAGGTTGACGTTGGCGATGCCGCAATCCGAACCGCGGGCGGAGACGAAGGTTTCGGCCTCGCGCATGTCGTTGGTGAAGATCGACGACGACAGCCCCTGCGGCACGGCATTGTGCAGCGCCAGCACCTCGTCGAAATCGCTGTATTTCATCACATAGAGGATCGGCGCGAAGGTCTCGTGCTCCACCGGTCCGGTCTGATCAGGCATTTCCACGAGCGCCGGGCGAACGTAGAAAGCCTCGGTCGAACCGCTTTCGACGCGGTCGCCTCCGGTCACCGTGCCGCCGGCCGACTTCGCCTCGCCAAGCGCTGCCTGCATGTTTTTAAAAGCCTGGCCGTCGATCAACGGTCCTACAAGCGTGCCGGTTTCGAGCGGATTGCCGATGGTGACGGAGCCGTAGGCCTTCTGCAGTCTAGGCACCAGCTGATCGTAGACGCTCTCGTGGACGAAGAGACGGCGCAGCGTCGTGCAGCGCTGGCCGGCCGTGCCCATGGCGGAGAAGGCAACGCCGCGCAGCGTCAGGTCGAGATCGGCCGACGGGCAGACGATCGCCGCATTGTTGCCGCCGAGTTCGAGAATGGCGCGGGCAAAACGCTGCGACAGGCGCGGACCGACGGCGCGGCCCATGGCCGTCGAGCCGGTGGCGGAAACCAGCGGGATCTTCGGATGATCGACCAGCACTTCGCCGACCTCGCGGCCGCCGATGATCAGCGTCGACAGATTGGCCGGTGCGCTACCGCCCTCGGCGACGAAACGCTTCAGCGCCTTTTCGAACAGCGCCTGCACGGCAAGCGCCGTCAACGGCGTCTTTTCCGAGGGCTTCCAGACGGTGGAATTGCCGCAGACCATCGCAAGTGCGGCATTCCACGACCAGACGGCAACAGGGAAGTTGAAGGCGGAGATGATGCCGATCACGCCGAGCGGATGCCAGCTTTCCATCATCCGGTGCTCGGATCGCTCAGTGGCGATCGTCAGGCCGTAAAGCTGACGGGAAAGGCCGACCGCGAAATCGCAGATGTCGATCATCTCCTGCACTTCGCCCAGACCTTCCGAAGTGATCTTGCCAACCTCGATCGAAACGAGACGGCCGAGCGCCGCCTTGGAGGCGCGCAGTTCCTCGCCCAGCAGGCGGACCAGTTCGCCGCGCTTCGGCGCCGGCACGGCACGCCATTCGAGGAAGGCCTGATGCGCCGCTTCGATCGCCGCCTTCGTCTCGGAAACGGAATGTTCCCTGAGTTTGCCGATTTCCTTGCCGGTGACCGGCGAGGTGACGGCAAGCGTGCCGCCGTGATAGCGGCCGGCATCGACGCCGAGTTCGGCAAGCAGCTTGGCGGTTTCGGTGGCGAGATCGAGGACGGCGATGGTCATTGTCGTGTTTCCAATCTTATTATTCTCAGAAGCGTGCATCGCTTCTCAGAAGCGGGCATCGGCGAAATGGGCGACCTGAGCGCCGGCTTCGTACCATATTTCCTTGAGTGCACGGAAGCTTGGCTCGGTGGGCGAAGTCAGCGGCAACGGCAGATCGGCTTCCGGAAGCCGGCCGAGGATATGCTCCGCCAGCGTACGGCCGAAGACCGTACCGGGGGCAATGCCGCGGCCATTGTAGCCCGAAAAGCCGACGACACAAGGTGCGAACTTGTGGAAGCGCGGCAGCGCATTGTCGGTCATGCCGATCTGGCCATACCATTCACACTCGAATTCGACGTCGCCGATTACAGGGAAGAGCCGCTTCAATGCGCGTTTGGCCCAGCCCTTGTGTACGGCCAGTCCGGTATTGCGCAGCGCCCCGACACTGCCGAAAACGAGACGGCCGGCCTGGTCCATGCGGAAGGAGGAGAGGATTTCCTTGGAATCCCATGCGCCTTCTCGCCCAGGCAGGATCGACTGGCGCAGATTGTGGCCCAGCGGCACGGTGGCGAAATTGAAATAGGGCAGATGCACCTGTTCGCTGCGCACCTGTTCCCACGGGCCGGTACTGTAGGCATCCGTTGCAACGATGATCCACTCCGCGCTGACCTCGCCGCTTGCCGTCTTCACGGTCCAGCGGCTGCCATTGCGCTCCGTCGCGATGACCGGGCTGGATGTGTGAATGGCGACGCCGGCCTTGACGGCGGCATGGGCAAGGCCGCGCGCATAGGCAAGCGGCTGCAGCGTGCCGGCGCGTTTGTCGAGCAGCGAACCCGAATAGGCATCGCTGCCGATGCGTTTTGCCGTCTCCGCCGCGTCGAGCAGCGTCACGGCTGCGCCGCGGGCAGACCATTGCGCCGCGCGATCCTCGATCTCCTTCAGACCGCCCGCGCCGACCGCGCAATGCAGCGTGCCGTTCCGTTCGAGTTCGCAGGCAATCTGATGTTTGTCGATCAGCTCCATGACCAGCTTCGGCGCATTGCCGAGCAGATCGAGCAGACGTTCGCCATGCACCGGGCCGAGCACGCCGGGCAGATCGTTCGGCATCACCCACATGCCGGCATTGATCAGCCCGACATTGCGCCCGGCACCGCCGAAGCCGATCTCCTTCGCCTCCAGCAACACCACCTTCGACCCGGCTTCGGCAAGATGCAGGGCGGAAGAGAGGCCGGTGTAACCGCCGCCGACGATGACGACGTCGGCCGATACCGCGCCGTCGAGAGGCGAGGTCGTCGGCGCTTCGGGCGCTGTCTTTTCCCAGAGGCCGTGGGAGCGCGGATCATTCAGCATGGCTCAGTCCGATCAGAGCGAAATCGCGGATACTCTAATGCAAAAAAGAAAGTGTTGAACCTGCCATTTCACGCAACGGTCTTCAACGGCAGGCCCGCAAGGCCGAGCGCGGCCAGCGCCGAATCCAGCGATGCGGCCTGGCGTTCGGCGTAAAGCGCCAGCTCGTCCTGAACGGTAGCACCGAGTGCCGCCTCGAAGGCGTCACGGTTCGAGCGGGTCGCATAGTTCTGCTGCTGGTCGGTACCGAGGTTCGACTGGAAGATGCCGGCCGCGCTGACGGGCAGGAAGTCTTCGTAGACGATCGGGGTGAAGGCGAGATAACCCTTGGCGATCAGCGCCTCCGGATCGCCGGGCAGCGTGCTGCCGGCCGCGGCGACAATGCCCGCAGGCGTCGCGGAATAGCGGAAGAAGGCCAGACCCGCCCTGCGCAGCTCGTCCCAACTATCCGGCAGTGCCTTGAAACGCGCAGCGAGTTCGTGATCGTAGGCGCCGGCCTTGGCGCCGCCGGCGCCCACCTGCACCTCGCCGCGAACCGAGGCGAGCAGTTGGTCGTAGAGCACCCGGCCCTTCGCCGTCAACGCCACGCCGCGCTGTTCGATCTCCCCGAAGCGGGCGGTATGTGTCCCTTGAATCGCACCGTCATCATCGGTAAAGGCGATCGTTTCTTCCAGCGCCTTGAAGCTCGTCTGTCGCAGCAGGATATCGCAATGACGGCGCGGCGGCCCTTCGATGACAGCCTTCGGCGTGATGCCGCGTTCCGGCATGCGGGCCTGGACGGCGTCGATATCGAGCGTGCGCGGCGTCAGATGGTTGATGTGCGGTCCCTTGAAGCTGACGACGTCGGCGATCAGCCGATGGGCGTCGTGCAGGCGCTTGTAGGTGTCGGCGCTGACTGTCGCTTCGCCATGCCAGCGGAAGGTTTCCAACGCCTCGGCGACGAATTCCGTCGCTTCCGCCTCGGTCAGGCCGCGGTTCTGCTCGTGGCGCTCGATCAGGGCGACGGCGCGCGGCGTGTAGATCCGCCGTTTCGCCAGAATGGCTTCGGCTTCGCCGCGCAGCCCTTCGTCCTCGATCAGTTCCAGTCGCAGCAGCGAGGTGAAGACGCGGAATGGATTGACGTTGAGTGCTGCCTCGTCGATCGGCCGGAAGCTGGTGGAATGAACCGGCACGCCAGCGACCGAAAGATCGTAGTAGCCGACCGGCTGCATGCCCATGACCGCAAACAGCCGGCGGATGGTGAAAAGCTCGTCGGCCGTACCGAGCCTTATAGCGCCGTGACGCTCGACATCGATGCGCTCCAGCTCGCCGGCGCGGGCCAGGCGATCGCGCAGGTCAGGATCGTTTTCGAGGCAGCCGGCATTCACATCCGCCACCAGTTCGATCAGCGTGCCGTATTGCGGCACCTCCGCCCGGTACATCTGCGACATCGACTCGGTAAACAGTGATCGGATGCGGTCTGGGGAAACGAAGGCTTGCGGCATTGGGAAACTCCGGCTCATTCCGTTTTTGCAGGATGAACCTCTTTACACGCGCCAGAAAGCGGCAAATATCGCTATTTCGGAAATAGCCCATTCTGAAACGGAATGACCATGCTGACGTCTAGACGTTTTCTGCCATCGATCTCGCATCTCGCCGCCTTCGAGGCGGTTGCCCGCACCGGCAGCGTGACGGCAGCGGCGCGCGAACTCGATCTGACGCAGAGCGCCGTCAGCCGCCAGGTCAGCGCGCTGGAGGAGCAGCTTGGCGTCGAGCTCTTCCTGCGCGAACGCCAGACCATGCGGCTGACGCTTGCCGGTGACGGATATGCCCGCGAGATTCGCGAAGCGCTGCGGCGGATATCGAGCGCCTCGCTGAACCTGCGCGCCAATCCGCATGGCGGCACGCTCAATCTCGCCATCCTGCCGACCTTCGGCACGCGCTGGCTGGCGCCGCGCCTGGGACGCTTTCTCGTCGCCAATCCCGGCGTGACCATCAATCTGGTGACCCGGCTTTCGCCTTTCGACTTTCGCCTCGATTCGATCGACGCCGCCATCCATTTCGGCCACCCGCACTGGCCGGGCGCCGAACTCGCGCTTCTGATGTCGGAGCGCACGGTGCCGGCCTGCAGTCCGGATTTTCTGAAGCGATATGCGATCAAAGCGCCAGAGGATCTGCTCGCTGCTCCGCTTTTGCACCTGACGACGCGCCCTGACGCCTGGGAGCAATGGTTCGCCGGCAACGGCGTTTCCTTCGAAAATGTGCACGGCATGCTCTTCGATCAGTTCGCCACCGCCGCGCAGGCGGCGATCGCCGGCCTCGGCGTCGCCCTGCTGCCGACATTCCTGATGCAGGAGGAGATCAGGCGCGGCGATCTCGTCGCCGCTGTCGACCGTGAAATGGAGAGCCGCGAGCGCTATTATCTCGCCTTTCCGCCCGAGCGTGCCGATTATGCGCCACTTGCCGCCTTTCGCGACTGGATCGTCGCCGAAGCGGCCGCCAATCTGACTGCGTGACGAACGGCTTGCATCGGCATGGCGCTTTCGACCATTATGCGATCCAAACAACTTTGCAGGAAATCTCCATGAAGCCGATCTTCGTCCAGCTCCAATGCGCACCCGGCAAGACCTATGATGTCGCCGACGCCATCTACCAGACCGAACTGGTCTCGGAGCTCTATTCGACCAGCGGCGACTACGATCTGCTGCTGAAGGTCTATATCGAGGAAGGCCAGGATATCGGCAAATTCATCAACGACAACATCGCCAATATTCCCGGCATCATCCGCTCGCTGACGACGCTAACCTTCAAGGCGTTCTAGAGCAATTCCAGCAAAAGTGCGCAGCGGTTTTGCGTCCGGAATTGCGTGAAACAAAAGAGATAGAGCGTTTCCGTGATTCGAGAAAAACGGAAACGCTCTGAATCCCCGTCAGACACGGTTAACCTTTTTCGCGAAGAATCGCCTTGGCAGGACGTCGCCTAAACCGCGCCTTAACGCCGGGCATGTCTGGTCGTTGCTATCACGGGCCCGCGTCAGCGCAGGCCGGCACGTGCAGCGATAGGTGGAAAATGTCGATCGTCGAGGCAGATTGGGCGCGCGCGAAGCCGCAGTTGGAAACAGCCCCGCTGATCGTCCATGTCGTGCGCCAGTTCCTGCCCAACCGCGGCGGCCTCGAAGACGTGGTCGCCAATCTCGCCCGCCAGACGGTACGCCGCGGTTATCGCGTGCGCGTCGTCACGCTGGATTCGCTCTTCACCGCCCCAGAGGATAAGCTGCCGCCTCGCGAAGGTATCGACGGTATCGAGGTGGTGCGCATTCCCTGGTTCGGCACCAGCCGTTATCCGCTGGCGCCTGAGGTTTTCCGCCATCTCGCCGATGCCGATCTAGTCCATGTCCATGCCATCGACTTCTTCTTCGATGCGCTCGCCTGGGGCCGGCTGCTGCACGGCAAGCCGATGATCGTCACCACTCATGGCGGCTTCTTCCACACGCGGAAATACGCGACGATCAAGAAGATCTGGTTCCGGACGCTGACCCGCGCTTCGGCGATGGCTTACCGCCGCGTCGTCTGCTGCAGCGCCTCCGACCTCAAGCAGTTTTCCGAGATCGTGCCCGACAGCCTTCTGATCGAAAATGGCGCTGATATCGGCAAATTCGCCGACACCGCTTCGCGTCGGGCAAAGCGCCGCATCGTCACGATCGGCCGGTTTTCGGTAAACAAACGGCTGGATCACCTGCTCGATGCGATGGCCAAGCTGAAGACCCGCGACCCGGAATGGCATCTCGACATTGTCGGCGCCGAATCCGACCTGAACCGGGCGGATGTCGAAGGCGCAATCGAAAGCCGTCATCTTTCCGGCCGCGTCACCTTGCATGTGTCGCCCGAGAACGACACCATCCGGCGCATCATCGCAGAAGCCTCGCTCTTCGCCTCCGCCTCGGAATATGAAGGTTTCGGCCTGGTGGCGCTGGAGGCGATGAGCGCCGGCCTCCTGCCGGTGCTGAACGCCAACGATGCCTTTGCGACGCTTGCCGCCCGGCATCCCGCAATCATGCTTGCCGATTTCACCAATCCTGAGAGCGCCGCCACGGCGATCGAAGCGGCCTATGAAGGCCTTTCGCGCCAGCCGGAGACCGTTCGCACCGAGCTTCTCGACGCCGCCCGCGGCTATTCCTGGGATATCGTCGCCGGACGTTATATCGATCTCTACAGATCGCTTGATGTCGTTGCCGCGGAAAGCAGCTGATCCCGCCTAAAGCGCGCCGCGATCTTTCAGATTCGCTTGCCGGAATTCAGGTCTTTGTTTGCCGCATGTCTTCGGCGCAAAACCGCTGCCCACTTTTGCGCAACATGCTTTAGCTGAAATCCGGTCATGCTCTGGCGAGACGAATGATCTCGTCGAGCACGAATTTGCGCGATTGCGGCGGCGTCAGATTGTGGTCGGCATCCGGCAGCATCAGCAGGCGCACGTTCGGATAGCGGGAAAGCCTGGCGCCGCGCGGCCCGAAGTGGAAGTAGACATGGTCGAGCCCGACATCGCCCTCGCTGTAGATCAGCGTCAGCGGCACCTTGCGCTTGCCGAACAGCGCGAAGGAGTGCCGGACCTCGCGGGCGATATGGCGCCGGTCGGGAAGCAGCTCGAGCACCGGCGCGATCCACGGCGACAGCCGGCGGCCGGCGGCGATGACGATGTTCTGCAACGCCGAGACGACATCCACCTGGCCGCGCAGCAGCCGCTTCAGCGTGTCGAGCCGCGCCAGGCGCTGGCTGTAATCATCGAGGCTGCGGGGAACGGAGACGACATGCTCCCTGCGCACCGGCATGTCAGGATCCCAGTAATAGACGAACGGATTGATCGACACGACAGCCTTCAAGCGCTCGTCGGCAACGCCGGCGCGGAAGGCGACATAGCCGCCGCTGCATCGGCCGGCGACCATGACGGGGCCGGCGACGACGCTTTCGAGCAGGTCGAGCGCGGCGACCGCGTCCCCGGTCTGGGTATCCGAATAAAGCACCTGTTCCGGCGCATCCGGCCGCGGCGGGCTGTCGCCGACATTGGCGGAATCAAAGCGCAGCGAAACGACGCCTTGGCGGGCGAGCTCGCGCGCCATGTCTACCGTCGTCCGTCCCCAGCCGGCATGCCGGTCATAGGCTGTCGACAGGAAGAGCACGGCGTTACCCTTGATCTCGCCGAGCGGCCGGCTGACGACGCCGACGAGATGATTGTGGCTTCCGAAACGGACCGGCGTTTCCGCAAAATCATCGCCGGCAAGCAGCGGGTTGTCGATCGCCGCCGGCGAATGGGCGGCGGATGTCTGCGTCGTCGTTGTCTCCAGCCATGTCGTCAGCAGCCCGACGACAGCCATCGGCGTCTTGGCAAACAGCGGATTGGTGGCGAGCTCGTCATAGCCTTCGAAGGCCGTCTGCTCGACATCGGCGCCAAGCGCCTTCAGCGCATCGGCAAAGCCGGTATCGTCGGCCTTGGCAGGGCGTTCGAGGATCAGATAGCGGGAGGTCGCGAGCCCCTGCGGCGAGGCGATGTTGAGCTTGCCGAGCTCGGCAGCGATTTCCTCGGGCATGACGAGCCCGGCGATCTGCACCTTGGTGGTCTGGACATGCTCCTTGCCGAGGCCGAGATCGGCATCGATGATCTTGGACCACATGTTGAGTTCGCGCAGATAGGCCCGGCCGCTCAGTACCGGCGCCAGCATGACGAGGCTGTCGACGCCTTCGATCGAGGAACCGACGCGATGGGCAAGCGTCGCGCCGAGGCCCTGTGCGATGAGGATGATACGGTCGCAGCCGCTCAGCGACTTCAACTTGTCGGCGGCCGCGCGGATCGAATCTTCCCAGGTTTCCAGCCTCGCCGGCAGTGCGTCGAAATTAAGCGCATCGCCCGTGCCACGATAGTCGAAGCGCAGGCTCGGCACGCCGATATCCGAGAAGTGCTCGGCCGCGACGCGGAAGAATTTGCGGCTGCACATCTCCTCGAAGCCCCAGGGGCTGACGAAAAGCACGGCGGCCGAACGTTTCTTGGCGAGAGGATTTTCAGGCATGAACAGCCCGATCGTGCCCTCGAAGACCACAGGCAGGGCGGCGCTGCGTCCCGCGCCCTCGGCCGGTTCCAGCGAGAATTCGCCGGGCGCGACCTTGGCGCGATCGGGATCGCCGGGAAGCCGTGGCGCGATGAAATTGATCGCCTGGCCGACCGGTCGCCGCAGCAGGGATGGCATCTTCTCGAGAATGGAGCGCATGACTTCGACATCCTCGCCTGGCACGGCGCGCAGCACCCGGAGTGCTGCAAAATAGGCGAATGCGCCGGCGATGATCGCGCCGACCAATCCGGCCGGACCATGGACGAATTCCAGCACGGAAATCGCTCCGCAAGCACACAGCACGGAGGCGAGCGTCACCTTCGTCAAGCTTGCGTAGAGACCCGAAAGCTGGGATCCGAATCCTGTCTGTCTGATCATCATCACCGACATCGCTACGAATACGAGGATGCGCACGAGTGCGGCACCCTCGGCCGCAAGCCTAGGTACGATCAGTAAACAACCCGCTACCATCAGTAGGCCACCTATCACACTGATGTTCAGGCGGGAGCGGGCCCTGTCCATCGACAGCAGGTAGAGGCTGAGAATCTGCATGAAGGTATAGGCGGGAGCAACAAGCGCAAGCAGCGCCACCACCGTCCCGCTGCGGCGGAACGCTTCGCCGAACACCACGAGCACCAGTTCGCTAGAGATCGCGGCAAGCCCGAGGCTCATCGGCAGCACGATATAGGCCATGCTGCGGGTAACGGCGGTAAAGACCTCGACCGGCAATGTCGAATCGTCGCTGCTGTGCCGTCGCTCGGAATAATAGGGCAGCAGGCTGCCGGTCATCTGGATCGGCAGTTGCAGCGCGATATTGGCGATCGACAGGCCGACGGCATAATAGCCGACCATCTCCACCGACCAGAACTGCTGCAGGAAGAGCAGCTCGAGCCGGTTGAGGAAAATGGAATCGATGATGAACTGGATCGACAGGATGACGGAGGAGGAGGCGAGATATTTCAGCGAGACCCCGCACCAGTCGCGCCGCGCCAGAAGGATCGGCAGCGTGGCGAAAAACAGCACCAGCTGGCCGAGCGCATAGCCGACGAGTACGCCTTCGACGCCGTAGAAAACGGCGCCGACGGCAACGCCGGCAAGCTGCACGATCGAGACGGCGACCGTCAGCTTAAAGAAGGCGCCCAGCTTCTTTTCGCCGATCAGGTAGAATTTGACGAAGGAACCGATCGCTTGGACGAAGAACAGCACGCCCGTGACCAGAGCGACGGATGGCGCCGTGTCGGCCCAGTGCATCTTTTCGGAGGTCAGGAAGAACAGCGCGTAGAGCGCCAGCAGCACGACGGTCGAGAACATCATGAAGCTGACGAGGATGGCGGCAAAACCTCGCCGGCGGCGCGCGTCGAAGCCTTCCGCCGAAAGTTGCGGCAACGTCTTCAAGAGCGTGATGCTGGAGCCGAGCTCGGCGATCGAGGCGCCGGTCACCACCAGCCAGAGCGAAAAGGCGACGATGCCGTTGGCTTCCGGCCCGAGCAACCGTGCGGTTATGATCGATGAAACAAAGCCCGTCAGAAGCAGCAGCATGCCTGCCGCCCCGTTCATCACCGAGTTTGCGATAATACCCTTCGACATCTGTCCATCCGTCAGGATCGGCCTACCGCCGCATACCTGCCATCTCTAATGCGAAAATGTTAAAATAAAGCGGAGTGACGACGTCACCTTAGGCGGTCTGCATCGCCTCCAGCGCCTTGAGCGCCTTGTCATAGCTGTTCTCGGCGAGGTAGCGCAGCAGGAACTCCCGCGCCTTCTCGGCCTTCTTGCGCGCTCGCTCAGGCGCGAGGAAGATATCCTTCAGATGCCCGGCTGCTGCCTCGGGTGAGGGATCGGCCCAGACCGCGCCTTCGAGCCCGGCAAATTCGGGATGGGTATCGACCACCGGAATGAGGGGAGAGGCAACCAGCCAACTATTGTCGGGATCGCAGAAATCCACCGTGCCCGACCAGGCCGTGGAAACGACCGGCGTACGCTGCATGATCGCCTCGGCTACCGTCAGCCCGAAACCCTCGGAACGATGCAGCGAAAGATAGGCGTCGGAACAGCGGATCAGGCCGTTGATCTCGGAGTCCGACAGCCTGTCGGTGACGATCCTGATCCGGCTGTCGCCAGCGACCGAGCCGATCAGTTCTCGCAGGCCTTCATCCTTGTCGATATTGCCGCTGGCCTTCATCAACAGGAAGGCGCTGGGGCATTCGGCGGCAAATATCCTGAAGGCCTCGATGACGGCCTGCGGATTTTTCCGGTTGATCGAGGAGCCGGCGCTGAAGATGAAGCTGACGAGAAAGGCGTCTTCCTCGATGCCGAATTGCCGGCGCATGCCTTCGGTCGCCGGCTTCTCGGTGACGGGATGCGGAACGACGATGACCGGTGCCGTGGTGAGGGGCGCAATCGCCCGCCTGGTGAATTCCGACGGCACGAACACGGCATTCATGTAATGCATCGCATTGCGCCACTCCGCCGGCACGACTTCGAGCTCCCAGGCGAAATAGCCGATGTTGAAAGCGCGGGTGAAATTCGCAACGCCCTTCTTCAGGATCGCGCGCGGCAGCATCGGCGGATTGAGATGCCAGATCCGGCTCCCCGCGGGTTCGGCGGAGAGATGCGACGGTGTCCATCCGGCGAAGGAATTCTCGTCAGGATGCGTGCTGACGTCGGAGAGCGAAATCGCCCGCCCAGCTTCCGTCAATGCGCCGGCGCAGAGCCTTGCCGATTCGCCAACGCCGACCGCCATCGAGAGATAACCGACGACTTCCACCGGCCTGCGCGGATTGAAGGCAAGACGCGACCGCGGGATCAGCCGCTGCAGGACATGGGCGCGCAGAAGGCGGTATATCGTTCTCAAATCACGGTCTTTCCCAATGGATCGGCATCATCCTTCGCACAGGCGTCAGCCCTCGATTGCGACGCGATGCGAACTGCCTAGACTTTTGATCTCGCCCGCAGGCGGAATATCGCTTTCCAAGCCGGACAGCGCGTGGAGCTTCACGCGCCGCATCGCACCGGGGGCAAGGTGGAACCAGTCGTCGTCGGCCCGATAGCCTTCGATGTCGATATGCACCGATTGCGCCAGCCGGTCGGTCGTGAGATCGACGAACCAGTCGTCGCCGTCTCTGGTGAATGATGCTTCGATCCCTGCGTCATGCAGCGCCTTCCCCCGTCCGCACGGGAAGTGGAAGCTCTCGGCGAGAATGGCGCCGTCTGCCAGCGAGCGCAGGCGCGCCACACTGGCATCATGCGCCGGCGGCCCGAAACGGAAGGCATAGGTCGTATCGAAGAAGGCGCCGAACAGCGCGGTGCAGGCAAGGCGCTCCGTGTCCCTTGCCGCCAGCTTGAAGGCCCTGCTGCCGCTGACGACCTGCTGTTTTCCGTCGCGCAGGCAGACGACCTCGAGCTCGACGTCAAGCGCGGCATCCGTCTCGTTGACGACATGCACGTCGAGACCGTTCGTTCCCTCGTCGGTGAAGACCACTTGCACCGGCCGGAATGCACGGCGCATCGCATACCAGACAGGCTTCGGCTCTCCGGTGGAATCGATCACTCCCCAGCCGGGGCCGGGCAACAGGTCCTGCAGCGTCCAGACGAGCGCGCCGTTGCAGGCGGAGCCCTTGCGCCGCCATTCGCCAAAAGTCTCCTCGATCACCTCGCCGGTAACGGCGCGGGAGAGATCGAGATAGCGTTCCGGATCTTCGCGGCGCAGCTCGGCCGGATCGAAACCGTAGAGAAGCTGCAGGTAGAAATCGCGAACATCCTCGAAATCCCACGATGCGCTGCGGTCGCGGGGCACGCGGGCCTTCCACAGCGGACTGTGGACGGCGGGCACATCGAGATGACGCTGCAGCGTCCTTTGCTGCGGCACATGCGCGAAGGCGAGGCTTTCGGAGGCAAAACGCACATCGGCGCGGCGCGCATCGGCAATTGGCCGCATATAGGCGCCGACGCCGTAATAATGGGCAATACCGGCATTCGGCGAAAAGGGCATCGCTCCGCCATAGGGCGAGTTCGGCACATAGGGCACATCGGGGCGCATGCGCGCGACGACCGCCGGGATGATTTCATCGGTGACCGGCCCGCTCCAGAATTCCGCCGGCAGGCCGAGCATTGCCGCCTGCTGGTGGACTTCGCTGCCGCCGCAGAGCACGGCCAACGAAGGCGACGCCTGCACGCCGTGGAGGAATTCCTCGACCTCCGCATGCACGTGACCAAGAAAAGCCTTGTCGTTGCGTGGATAATCAAAATTGGCGAACATGAAGTCCTGCCAGACGAGCAGACCGAGCTCGTCGCAGAGTGCGAAGAAATCAGGCGTTTCGTAGGCCATGGTGCCGCCGATGCGGATCATGTTCATGCCGCCTGCAGCGGCAAGCCGCAGGAACGGCTCATAATCCGCCCGCCCGCCCGGCAATCGCACGATATCGGCCGTCGTCCACACGGCACCACGGCAGAAGATGCGTTCGCCGTTGACGAGAAGCGCGAAGTCGTCGCCATCGGCACCACGGTCGACGTCGATACGTCGAAAGCCGGTCCTGCCGAGCGGATATTCCACCCCGTCCGAAACCAGTGTCAGCGCATAGAGACGCGGAGCACCATGCGTATGCGGCCACCAGGCCTCGATGCCGGAAAGCTTGAGGATAGCCGAGTAATGACTGTCGCCGACCTTCTCGAAGGGCTGCTCCATCCCGCCGCAGCGCAGCAGCATCGCCGGATCCTCGGCATTGCTATGCAGGGACACGCTGAGACGGCCGACGCCACTCTCCTCCAATACGGCGCGGATGGAGACATTGTCGATCGAGACGGGATGACGCCGCACCATCGAAATCGGCCGCCATGGCCCGACGGCATGGATATCGGGGCACCAGCCCGGCATATGGCCGAGCAGCGTCGTGCGGAAATTCTTCAAGCCCGCCGGCGTGATCATCTGCGGCCGCCAGCGCGCGCGCGGGCCTGGCTCCGACAGGCGGGGCCCAAGCGCCCGGAAGCACAGCGCCAGTTCGTCGCCGCCCGAAAGCGTCACCGGAATCTCGTGCGCCGTGAACATGCTCTCGGAAAACAGGATTTCCTGGCCGTTCAGGAAGACATGGCAGAGCGTTGCCAGCCCTGCGAAACGCAGGATCGCGTCGCCGGGCTCGGCATCGAAAAGCCGGCAGAGATACCAGGCATCCCGCGTGTTCAGCGGCTCGGGATTTTCCCGGTCGAAGAGCCCGGCTTTTTCGAGCGCGGCGGCGACGGTGCCGGGAACGGGTGCTGGAATGAATTGTGCGGAGAGCGGGATGTCGTGCGGCACGGCGCAGGCGCCCGGCTCCGTCAGGATCAGGTTCCAGCCTTCGGAAAGTAGACTTTCCTCGGCACCGATGCTCGCCAAACGCCCCCGCATGGTCAGATCTCCGGCCTCAGATTCGCCCCGCAAGCGACGCCATCATGGAATCCCATGCATCGGCGGCCGGATCAAGTGCTGCCTGCAACGGCTCGAACTTCCTGCGGGTGACGGCGCGGGCAAGCTGGAACTGCACCGATTTCGCCACCTCCGAAATACGCCCGGCATGCTCGGCGGCAGCCGCGAATTCACCAGGGGAAAGCCAGGCGAGGTAATCGGCCGCCAGCTCGAAATTGGCGCCCACCTGGCGAAGCGTGTTGAAGGCGTATTTATGGAAGAAGCCGAACGGCCGTTCCGCCACCGCTTCGACCTGTTGCGGAAAGACGCTGGCAAAGGCGCGGATCGGGTTTTCGCGGGGACGCCGGGCAAAATGAAAACCGGCAAGTCGCCGCGCGGTCGCGCGCAGATGCGCGTCGTCTGCCGGCCTTTCCGGGAATCGTGCAAATTCCGTATAGGGCAGAAACGGCGCGTCGTTTTCCGTCAGATGCAGCTGAAACAGCCCGTCGAAATCCTCGCCTTCGAGACGGAAATAACCGGCATTGTGGAAATAATCGACGCGCTTGGCCGCAACATC
This sequence comes from Rhizobium sp. SRDI943, assembly GCF_057653695.1. Taxonomy (NCBI): domain Bacteria; kingdom Pseudomonadati; phylum Pseudomonadota; class Alphaproteobacteria; order Hyphomicrobiales; family Rhizobiaceae; genus Rhizobium; species Rhizobium sp. SRDI943. The sequence goes on from NZ_CM172787.1 coordinate 4,236,365, forward strand.
CAGCCGGTTGATCGCAACCGTCGTCTTGCCGTGCTCCTGCCGGTAGGCGGTGCCGCGCGTATCCGGCATGTAGAAAGAATCCATTTCGATCAGGCAAAGGCGGGCACGCGCGATCTGAACCTCGACATGGCGTTCGACACGGTCGTAGATGGCAAGCTCAGTCGCACGAATGCCGTAGAGCGCTTCGAGATCCTCGAGCGGCACCTTGAAGAAGGTGAACTGGTCGCCCTCGAAATCCTGCGTCAGGGTAAAACCCAGCATCGCCTCTGGCGCAACGCCTGATGTCGCCAGAACCTCGATCCAGAGATCGACATAACAATTGGTTTCCGGCCAGGCGCGCTCGCCGGAATGCAGCGCATGCGCCCGGTAGGTTTCCGGGTCGATTCCCGAAAATACCCCCGAAAATAACGACGTCATCGATTTGCTCAGCCCCACAGCGCTTTCCGTACGCTGGCCGGCCATTGCTTCACATCGAGCCCGTGATGATGGAAGAGGGCAAGGGCGATGCGCTCCAGTCCGAAGCCGACGCAGGCGGTGTGCGCGACACTGCCGTCTTCGAGATTGAGACCCCATTTCGTGCCGAAGGCATCCTGATGGTAGTTGAAGCTCATGCAGGCGGTCGGGTTGGCAGTCGAGGTGATCGGGATCAGAAGCTCGAACTTCAGGTTCTGGTCGCGCTGATTATTGGCGAGCATCTTGCCGGCGCGGCCGAAGAACGGATCATTGGCAACGTCGATCGTCACCTCGAGGCCCACGGCCTTCATCATCTCGACGCCGCGATCCATCCAGCGCTGGCGGAAGTCGGTAACGTGCAGCTCTGTGCCCATGCACACATATTCGCGCATGCGGAACAGCTGCTGGCGGGCAGGATCTTTCGACGGCTCATGGCGGAAGCAATAGGATTGCAGGTCGAAGAGGCCGCCGGTCTTCGGCAGGTTGCCGCGCTTGGCGATCGTCGGATAAAGCGGATAGCAGGCAGCCGGCGTCAGCACGATGTCGGTCGCCTCCTGCCCCTTGGTCCAGTCTTCGCCGACTTCCATGCATTGCAGCAGGCTGACATGATCGAGCTCGCTGCCGCAGAAGCTGTGCACCGTGCCGGCGAGCTGCGGAAAGCTCTTCATGTAGCCGCTCTTCTCGAAGAAGGCGCGGTTCATGCCGGGCGGAAAGCGCATGGCTTCGGCACCATCGGCGCCGCCGAACGTGTCGATCAGGCGCTCGAAGGCAGCGATCACGTCTTCGAACTGGCCGCTGCGGCCGTAGAGCCCGTCGATGCCGGTATCGATCAGCAGACCGGATTCGAAAAGCCGGTCCAGAAACGAGGTCTGCATATCCATGACTGTCACCCCAGTAGGCTAGTGTCCTGCTTATGGACAAGAAGCATGCTCGACGTGTTGCCGAGGATGCGGTCATTCGAAATCATGAGCTGTGCGGAATGCGCGTCGCGCAGATGGCGTCCGAGGCTGAAGGGCGTGCCGTTCTTGTAGCCCATGATGCCGCAGATCAGCATGGCATGGTTGACGATTTCCAGGATCATCTCGGACGAGGCGATCTTGACGTTGTTCATCGCCACCGCAAATCCCATCGAAGACAGCCTGTCGGCATCGGCCTTGGCATCCTCATAGGCCTTGAGGCCGGCAACCACGTTGGATTTCACCATCTGCAGCAGGTTCGAAACCTCGGCGAGGCGCAGCGCGCCCGGCGGCTGGGCATCCGGCGCCTTGCGGGCGGCAGCACGCACGAAAGCCTGGGCGCGCACAACGGCGTCGACGGCGATGCCGTACCAGACGCCGCTCCATAAGAGGTGCGAGGAGGCAAGCATGGATTGCGCCGCGATCTCCGCGAAAGGCTTCGGCAGGATCTGGCAAGCCGGCGCTTCGCCCTTGAACAGGAAGCCGTCGGAGCAAGTGCCGCGCATGCCGAGCGTATTCCAGACATGCGTTTTCTCGAGCGTGTACTGGTCCTTGAGGAAGGCCGTCAGCACCTGATCGGAGGAAGCCGCCTGCGCGTGGCCACGCGAGGTGATAAGGATGGCGTCGGCGTGCGAGCCATAGGAAATGACAGTCGCATCCTTTTCGAGGCGGCACGTGTCGCCATCGACCTCGACCGCGCAGATGCTGTTGCGCAGATTTCCGCCGATACCGCCTTCGGTGGTGGCGGATGCGATCAGCAACTGTTCGGCGGCGATGCGGCGCATGAAGCTGCGATGCCATTCGCTGTCGGCGCCGTGTTCAACGAGGCTCGATAGCTTGATATGGTGCATGGCGAAGACCATGGCGCTCGCGGCGCAGGCCTGGCCGAGCATCGAGCACAATTCGGCGATCTCGGTGATCGAGGCGGATTCGCCGCCGAAATGGCGCGGCACCTGGATGCCGAGCAGCCTTTCGGCCTTCATCGCGTCCACGGCTTCCCTGGGGAAACGGGCGTCGGCGTCGACGGCATCGGCGTGTTTCGCCGCGATTTCAGCAACGCGGGCCACCCTTGCAACAAGACCGTCCTGCATGATCTTGACGGGGAAATTCATCAGGCGACCTTCCGGCTGTCCCGGATGAGATCGACGGTCCTGGCGATGGCCGAGATGCTCGCGAAGGATTTGCGGTTGAGGAGATTGTCGGGAAATTCGATGTCGAAGGCCTCTTCGATGCCAAGCATTAACTGCACAGAAGCAAAGGACGTCAAACCTGCCGCATAAAGATCGGCGTCGTCGGCGACCTGGTCGATCGACCCAGGAAGCTTGCCGAATTTGGCTACGAGGTCGCGGATTGCCTTATTCATCCCATCACTCCAAGATTCTCATGATCCCGAACCGGCGTTCATCGCCTTGTCATGAGCGTTCTTTTAGTGCGGAAAACAGAACATTCCGCTAATTTATTGAGTTAAATATGACTGAGGCTCATAGCTACGATTTTAGCGATCATTCCCGGATTGTCGTAAACAACCATATTATATCAATGACTTAAGATAATTTCGATACTGCGACACAGTCTGGTTTCTGGCGTGGAGAGTACAGAAATGACACGCAAACGCCGCGTTTGTCTCAATCGGCCGGCGGATAGGAATGCTCGCCGCCACGATAATCGGTGACGGAATAACATCCGTCGCCTGTCGCCCGCATCGCGCTTCCGCTGATGACGGCCTTGCCGTGACCGCCGGGGATATCGAGGATGTAGGCCGGCTGGCAGAGACCGGAAATCCGCCCGCGCAGCGCCTCGACGATCTCCTGCCCCTCCTCGATCGTCACTCTGAAATGACTGGTGCCGGGCGCCAGATCCGGATGATGCAGATAATAGGGTTTGACGCGGATTTCGACGAAGGCCTTCATCAGCTTCGCCAGCACGTCTGGATCGTCATTGACACCCTTAAGCAGCACCGACTGGCTGACCATGGCGATGCCGGCATCAACGAGACGGGCGCAAGCGGCCCGCGCTTCCGGCGTCAGTTCGCGGACATGGTTGGCATGCAGCGCGACATAGACCGTCTTGCCGCTCGCCTTCAGCGCGCCAATCAGCGCCGCATCGATCTTCTCGGGGTCGACGACCGGAACACGCGTGTGGAACCTGATGATCTTCACATGCGCGATCCCGGCAAGCGCCTCCATGATCTCGCCGAGCCGGCGCGGAGAAAGCACCAGCGGATCGCCGCCGGTGAGGATGACCTCCCAGATCTCCTCTTGCCTGCGGATATAATCGAAAGCTGCCTGCATCGCCGCCGCATCGAGCGTGCCGAGGCCCTGCGGCCCGACCATTTCGCGCCGGAAACAGAAGCGGCAATAGACCGGGCAGACATGCACGGCCTTGAGCAACACACGATCGGGGTAGCGGTGAACGATACCTTCGACAGGGCTGTGGGCATGATCACCGATCGGATCGGCGCGTTCTTCCGGGGCGATCGTAAGTTCGGCTGCATCGGGCACGAATTGCCGAGCGATCGGATCATCGGGGTCGGCTCGATCGATGAGCTTGCTGATCGCAGGCGACAGCGCAACCGCGTAACGCGCCGCCACCTCCTCGAGCGCTACGCGATCGGCAGGCGCGACCAGCCCCGCCTTCAGAAGATCGTCGACGCTCTTGATCGGTTTGACGACATTCATCGTCCGTACTCCGCCACCGGCGCCCAGAGCACCTGGTCGATGCGCGATGCTCCCGTCGCCAACATCACCAGCCGGTCGAAGCCGAGCGCGATACCGCTTGCATCAGGCATCAGCGACAGCGCGGCGAGGAAATCCTCGTCGATCGGATAGGTCTCGCCGTAGACCCGCGCCTTCTCGGCCATCTCGATCTCGAACCGTCGCCTTTGTTCGGCAGCATTGGTGAGTTCGCCGAAGCCGTTCGCAAGCTCGACGCCGCAGGCATAGAGCTCGAAACGCTCGGCAACCCTGGGGTTGCGCGCCGAGGGACGCGCAAGGGCTGCCTCCGAGACCGGATATTCGTCGAGGATGGTGATGCGGCCGAAGCCGAGATGCGGCTCGATCTTTTCGACCAACACCCGGCTGAAGAGATCGGCCCAGCCGTCGTCATCGGCAACACGCATGCCGACGCGCTTCGTCTCGGCCGCCAGATGGTCGCGGTCAGTCGAACCGTCGGCGGCGACCGAGGCGAGAAGATCGATGCCGGCATGACGCTCGAACGCTTCGGCAACGCTGATCCGCTCCGGCCCGGCGAAGGGATCGCTCTCGGCGCCGCGAAAGGCAAGCTTCCCGGTCTTCACCGTCTCAGTCGCCAGCGCCAGGATCCGCACGCAATCCATCATCAGGCTCTCGTAGCTTTCGCCGGCCCGATACCATTCGAGCATGGTGAACTCAGGATGATGCAGTGGCCCGCGCTCGCGGTTGCGAAAGACATGGGCAAAACACGAGATGCGCTCCTCGCCCGCCGCCAGCAGCTTCTTGCAGGCAAATTCCGGCGAGGTATGGAGGTAGAACGGCGCCTTTTGCCCATTCGTCGTCAGCGCTTCCGTCGCGAAGGCATGCAGATGCGCCTCGTTGCCGGGAGAAACCTGCAGCACCGCCGTATCCACCTCGATGAAATCCTCGCGCGCGAAAAACCCGCGCAACGCCGCCTGGATCGCATTACGTCCGATCAGGAACGGACGGCGGTCTGCATGCACGGACGGGGTCCACCAGGGGGACGCTTTCGCCGAAGAGTTCATTCCAAGCTTTCTTCGCCGGAGAGGCCGGCATGGGGGGTGGCTATTTCCCGGATTTTAGGTTAGTTGCGCCCCAAAGAAAAACATTTGCGTCTTCGGGGGCGTCTCGACAGTCATTTACGACGCCGAAAGCCGAGTTACAAGGAAGTCTTATGGTCAAGGTCATCGCCTCTTCGGTCCGCAAGGGCAACGTTCTCGATGTCGACGGCAAGCTCTACGTCGTTCTCACCGCCCAGAACTTTCATCCGGGCAAAGGCACGCCGGTCACCCAGGTCGACATGCGCCGCATCGTCGACGGCGTGAAGGTTTCCGAGCGCTGGCGCACCACCGAACAGGTCGAGCGCGCCTTCGTCGAAGACGTCTCCTTCCAGTTTCTCTATGAAGACGGCGAAGGCTTCCACTTCATGAACCCGGCGAGCTACGATCAGGTCGTCGTCGATGTCGCCACGATGGGTGACGACAAGGCTTATCTGCAGGAAGGCATGTCCTGCATCCTCTCGATGCATGAAGGTATTGCGCTGGCGCTCCAACTGCCGCGCCACGTCACGCTCGAAATCATGGAGACGGAACCGGTCGTCAAGGGCCAGACGGCATCGTCCTCCTACAAGCCGGCGATTTTGTCGAACGGCGTGCGCGCCATGGTGCCGCCGCACATCAATGCCGGCACCCGCGTCGTCATCGCCACGGAAGACAATTCCTACGTCGAACGCGCCAAGGACTGATCCCGGTTTCAGCCTATCGAAGAGGCCGGCTCGCGCCGGCCTTTTTTGTATCCGCCGTCTCAATTAAATAATCAGAGCATGATGTCGTCCGAAAACCGCACGCACTTTTCGGCATCATACTCTAGAGCAATTCCAGCAAAAGTGCACAGCGGTTTTGCGTCCGGAATTGCGTGAAAACAAAGAGATAGAGCACTTCCGTGATTCGAAGAAAAACGGAAATGCTTTAGAGATGCGGGTTGCGCGGACGGTATTTCTTGACGAGCTTCTGGTTGATCTCGGCGGCACCCGGCATGTTGGCACTGAGATAAATTGGCGCATCGCCGGATTTCGAAAGCTCCGAGGCGACTTCGGCGAAGATCGCATTAATGACGGTCACCCCGACGGCCGTCGAGACTGGCCCAACCCGGAGCCCCGTGCCTTCGAGATCGACAACGGCGTCACCCGGCGGCAGCCCGTTGTCCAGCACCACATCGGCCACGTCGGCAAGCCGCCGGCGGCCATTGGCGATCGCTGAGGAATAGGCGATCGACGTGATGGCAATCACCTTTGCGCCGATTTCGCGCGCATAGTCGGCGGCCTCGATCGGCGCGGCGTTCACGCCCGAATTGGAGGCGATGATGATGACATCGCCCGGCTGCATGCCGTAACGCTCCAGCATCGGCCGCACCAGGCCTTGCGTGCGCTCATAAACCGAACTGATGACCGCGCCCTCATGCAACATGGCCGAGCCGACGAGCACCGGCACGGTAAAGGCGAGCCCGCCGGCACGATAGTGCACCTCTTCCGCCAGCATATGCGAATGGCCGGTGCCGAAGACATAGACACGCTTGTCGCCTCGGGCAGCATCGAGGATGGCGGCTGCTGCCTGCGCCATCGGCTGGGCAAGCGTCTGCTTCAGTTCCTCCAGCCGGCCGATGAGGTTGGAGAAATAGGCATCGGTAATGTCGGTCATCCCACTTCTCCTTGATTTTAGGCCGCTTCGCCGCTGAGCCAGGTGGCGGTGACGGCAAGCGCATCGGTGAGATGCACGAGATCGGCACGCGCGCCCGGCGAGAGATGGCCGCGATCGGCAAGCCTGAGAAACCGCGCGGGATAAAGGGTCGCCATGCGCAAGGCCTCGGCGAGCGTCAGGTCGAGATAGGTGACGCCGTAACGGATCGTCGAGATCATGTCGACATCGGAACCGGCCAGCGTGCCGTCGGACAGCACCAGCTTCGAGCAAAAGCCGCCCCTTTCACGCCGGACGGTGCGCCCGTTCAGCGTGAACGAATCCTTCTCCGACCCGACGAGCGACATCGCGTCGGTGACGAAGAACAGCTTGCCTTCGCCGCGTTTGGCGCGGAGCGCTGTGCGCAAGGCCCTCGGATCTACGTGATGGCCATCGGCGATGATGCCGCACCAGGTTGAGGGATGATCGATTGCCGCGCCGACAAGACCGGGCGCACGGTGTCCCAGCTGGCTCATGGCGTTGAAGAGATGCGTGACGCCCAGCGCGCCGGCATCGAAACGGTCTTCCGCCGCCTCGCTCGAACAATCGGAATGGCCGATGCTGACGGTGACGCCGGCTTCCGCAAGTTCGCGCACCTGGGCAACCGTCACCTGCTCGGCGGCCATGGTGACCAGCAGCGTGCCGATCGCCTCGCGCGCCCGGATGAAAGCCTTGACGTCGCGGTCCTCCACCGGCCGCATCAGTTCGGCCAGATGCGCGCCCTTCCTCGCAGGCGCCAAGTGCGGACCTTCGAGATGCAGACCGGCGACGCCGCGGTTCATTTTCACTGCCTCCTTGGCCGCCTCGATCGCGGCAATGGAGGCCTCTGATGTATCGGTGATCAGCGTTGGCAGCAGCGACGTCGTACCATAGGGCCGGTGCCCGCCGGCGATAATGTCCATCGAGGCGGCGGAAGGCTCGTCGTTCAGCATCCGCCCGGCGCCGCCATTGACCTGCGCATCGATGAAGCCGGCCGACAGAACACCACCGGCAAGCGTCACCACTTCGCCGTCCGGCAGATCGTTTCTCGCGACGATCGCTTCGACGCGGCCGCCGGCAACGATGAGGGCTTTGTCGTCATGGAAGTGCTCGCCGTCGAAGATGCGGGCGCCGAGGAAGATCTTGCGGACCATCAGACCGTCTCCGTCACCTTGAGCAGGTTTGCCGGCTTGTCGGGATCAAAGCCTTTGCGGCGCGTCACCGACTCGATCAGCCGGTAATAGACGAGCAGCGACACCAGCGGATCGACGAGGCCGTTGCCCGTCGTCGGCACGCGCAGATGGACACCGGAGAGCGGCTGCGTCGAGAAGCCGACGGTGGTGGCGCCGAGTTTCTGCAGGCGTTCCAGCGCTTGGACATTGTTGGCGAAGGCCGCATCGTCGGGCGCAAAGGCGACGATCGGGAAGCCCGGCTGCACCAGACGCATCGGACCATGCATCAGTTCCGCCAGCGAGAAGGCCTCGGCATGCAGGCCGGAGGTTTCCTTGGCCTTCAACGCCGCTTCGAGCGCGATCGCGAAAGCCGGGCCGCGGCCGGCCGTATAAAGCGAGGTCGCGTTGAAGAGCACCTCCTCGGCTGCCGCCGTGTCGATCCCGGCGGTCGCCGACAGTGCCTCCGGCAGCTTGCCGAGCGCAGCCGCCAAATCGGACGCACTGCCGATCGCAGCCGTTACCCCGGAAAGGGCTGCAACCGAGGCGATGAAGGATTTTGTCGCCGCGACACTCTTTTCCGCGCCGGCATTGAGACCGAGAACAATATCGGCCTGCTTCGCAAGTGGGCTGTCGGTGACGTTGACGACGGCGATCGTCATCGCTCCGCCCTTCTTCGCCGCATCCTGCAGCGCGACGATGTCGGGGCTGGCACCCGACTGCGAGACGGTGAAATGGACACCGCCCTTCAGATGCAGCGCCGCACCATAGACGGAAGCGATCGACGGGCCGACCGAGGCGACCGGAACGCCGCAGGTGATCTCGAAGAGATATTTGAAAAAAGTGGCAGCGTGGTCCGAGGAGCCGCGCGCCGCCGTCGTCACCACGCTCGGGCGGGCGGACGAAAACAGCCGGGCGATCTCGGCAAAGACCGGTTTTTCCTTTTCGAGCAGCGTGGCCACCACCTCGGGCGATTGGCCGGCTTCCTGCAGCATCAGTGACTGGTTGTCATTCATAGGTCATCTCCGATTCTCAATTCGGCAACGAAATCATAGGCGTCGCCGCGATAATGCGAGCGGGTGTATTCGACGACGCGCTGGTCTTCCAGGCGCGAGACACGTTCGATCAGAAGCGCCGGCGCGCCTGATTTGACGTTCAGGATCGCCGCGGAGGACGGATCGAGCGTGACCGCCGTCAGCCGCTGCAGCGCGCGCACGGGCCGGTGGCCGCTGGCCGTTAGCGCATCGTAGAGCGATCCCTCGCCACCGGCATCGTGCCCCAGGAACTTGATCGGCACCACAGCGCGTTCGATCGCCAGCGGCAGTCCGTCGGCAAGGCGCAAGCGGTCGAGTCTCAGCACCGGCTCGTCACCGCCGAGGCCGAGCAGGAAGGATTCCTCCGGCGACGGCGTATTGACCGCCCGCGACAATATCCGTGCGGCCGGCAGACGCCCGCGCGAGCGCATGTCGGCGGAGAAGGAGGAAAGCCGCCACAGCGACTGTTCCATGCGCTCCACCCTGCTCGATACGAAAGTACCGCTTCCATGGCGCGATTCCAGTGCACCGGATGCCATCAGATCGCGATAGGCGGTGCGCACGGTGACACGGCCGAGCTTCAGAGCCTCGGCAAGGTCGCGCTCGCCCGGCAGCGCCGTGCCGGGCTTCAGTAGCCCTTCCTGAATGAGGCCAGTCAGCGTCTGCGCCAGCCGCTTGTAAAGCGGCCCGGTCAGTGCCTCGTCACGCAGGCCGCGGCTGTTCAGTTCCGCTATCAGACTGGTTCTATCCATGGGCACACAATAGAACCTATATAGAACCAATCGGCAAGTCGGAATCGAGCATGGAATCAAAAAACCCTCGCCGGGCGGACCGGCAAGGGTTTCATAGCGCTCAAATTTGACAGTCGTGCGTCCGCAGCGCCGCGCGTTTAGAAACGCGCCGGCGCTGGAGGATGCTCAGTTCTTGGTGAAGATATAATCCGTCTCCTGACGCAGCACTTCGCCGGGGCGCAGAACCGCATTCGGAAAACCTTGGTGGTTGATGGCATCCGGCCAGACCTGCGTCTCCAGGCAGAAGCCGGCGAACGGACCGTATTTGCGCCCGCCGATGCCCGGAGCCCCGGTGTCAAGCTTGAAGCCGGCATAGAACTGCACGCCTGGCTCGGTGCTGCGCACTTCCAGCGACACGCCGGAATAGAGGCTGCGGGCAAGCGCGACGCTCCGCTTGGCGGTGCGCTCGGCGGACAGGCAGAAATTATGGTCGTAGGACACTTGTTCGCTGCCGACGAAACGCTTCATCGGCGCCATCTCGCGGAAATCGAATTCCGTGCCCTCGACGGGACGGATTTCACCGGTCGGCACCTGCTTCTCATCGGTCGGCAGATAGTGATCGGCGGCTATCATGATGTCATGGCCAAGCGCATCTTCGCGGCCGTCGAGATTGAAATAGGCGTGCTGGCAGACATTGGCGAGCGTCGGCTGGTCGCTGGTCGATTCGTAGGTGATCGACAGTTCACCATTGCCATGCACCCAGAAAGTCGCCTGGATGGTGCAATTGCCGGGATAGCCGGCGCGGCCATCGGGATCGACGATCTTCAGTACTACGCGGTCGACGTCATGCTCGACGATCGTCCAGTTGCGTTTGGCGATATTGTCGCTGCCGCCATGCAGATGCGTCACGCCGTTTTCATTCAGTTCGAGCTGATAGTCCTTGTCGTCAAGCGTGAACCTGCCGCCGCCGACGCGGTTGGCGCAGCGGCCGGGCGTCGCGCCGAAATAGGATGAATAGAGGGGGTAGCTGTCGAAATCGTCGAAGCCGAGCTGCAGCGGCGCGTCATGTCCCTCGAGACGCAGATCCTGGATGACCGCGCCCCAGCTCAGGATCTTGGCCGTCAGCCCGCCGCCCTTGATCTCGACCCGATAGACGGTCTCACCCGCCTTCGTCTGCCCGAAAACGTCCCGCTCCAACTTATCCGACATGATCGTCCGTCCATTCTATCTCTGCTGCAAATTCCGCAATTCGGAATCGATTTGGGGAATTTGCAGCGATTCAAAGTGTGCATTGCACGTCCGACGAAGACGCGCGGCGTGGTAGGGTTCAGGACAGGAACCTGCCCGGATTTGCTTCGATCCGCAACCGGCGGATCAGAAAGAAAAGCCGCAGCAGCAATGCGGCGGAACCAGCTCGCGGCGCGCTCGGCAACGGTCAGAGGTCGGTGCCGATCTCTTCCACATCAAAGGGTGTCGTCTGGTAGATTTCGTTGATCCAGTTGCCGAACAAAAGATGCGCATGGCTGCGCCAGCGGTTCTGCGGCGCAAGCGCCGGATCGTTATGCGGAAAGTAATTGTGCGGCATCTTGATCGGCACCCCGGCATTGACGTCGCGGAAATACTCGTCGGAAAGCGAGGTGGAATCATATTCGACATGGTTGAACATGTAGAGCCGCCGGCCTCTCTTCTCGTGCACGAGGCAGACGCCCATTTCGCTCGACTCCATCAGGATCTCCAGGCTTTCGGATTTCTCGATATCGGCGCGGCGCACTTCGGTCCAGCGCGACACCGGCACTTCGAAATTGTCGGAAAAGCCGTTGAGATAGATCGAGGAAGGTTTCAGATTCCGGTGGCGGTAGACGCCGAAGGCCTTCTCTTTCAGCTCGTATTTCGGAACGCCGTGAAAATGATAGACCGCCGCCATCGCGCCCCAGCAGACGTTCATCGTCGAATGGACATTCGTTTCCGTCCAGTCGAGAATCTCCCGCATCTCCGCCCAATAGGTGACGTCCTCATAGGGCAAAAGCTCGATCGGTGCCCCGGTGATGATGAAGCCGTCGAACTTGCGGTGCTTTACTTCTTCCCAGGTCTGGTAGAAGGCAAGCAGATGGTCCTCGGACGTATTCTTCGCCTTGTGGCCGCCAATACGGACAAGCGACAGCTCCACCTGCAGCGGCGAGGCGCCGACGAGGCGGGCCATCTGCAGTTCGGTCTTGATCTTGTTCGGCATGAGATTGAGCAGCCCGATCTGCAACGGTCGGATATCCTGACGGATCGCCAACGTCTCGGTCATCACCCGCACACCCTCCTGAACCAGGGTTTCGAAGGCGGGCAGCGTATCGGGGATCTTGATGGGCATTGCGGTCACTCGATCAAAAACAAAAAACCGGCGGCGACAAAAATCGCTACCGGTCCGCACGCGGCCCTTTAGCGACTTTTTTAACGTGGCTGCAAGCCGGCCGGCCAAATCACCACGGAGGCCTTAATTAGACCCAGTCTGATTGCGAATCAACTGGCGAAAACATGCAGGAGAAACTCATGCAAGCATCATCACACTTTAATGACTGATAGAATCTGTTGATAGACCGGTAACGCCACCATGTTATTTATAGGGGCATGGGCGATTTGGAAAAGCGTAATGGCAGATAAGATCGAGAGGAAGCCGGGCATCGGAAGGCAGGATAGGGTAGGGTATGATTTAAGCCTGACATATCGCCTCGGCGTCATGTTCTCAGCATTCTGGAATTCGGAAGTGCGTGGCAAGGTGCTGTTTCTGGCCACCGTGCTGATCCTCGTCATCCTGGCGACGTCCTACGGCCAGGTCATCCTGAACGAGTGGAATGCTCCTTTCTACGACTCGCTGGAGCGCCGCGACCTCGGCGAATTCTTCCACCAGCTCGAAATCTTCGCGATGATCGCCGGCACGCTGCTGCTGCTCAACGTGCTGCAGGCCTGGCTGAATCAGATGACGGCGCTCTATATGCGCGAAGGTTTGTCGCGCGACCTGGTCGACCAGTGGCTGAAGCGCAAGCGAGCGCTGCGGCTCGCCTCCAGCGGCCTGATCGGCGTCAATCCGGACCAGCGTCTGCACGAGGATTCCCGCAACCTTGCCGAAAGCACGACGGGATTGGTTCTCGGCCTGCTGCAGTCTACCATTCTTCTGGTGAGCTTCATCGGCGTGCTCTGGGAGCTTTCGAGCGGCTTCATCTTCCGCATCAGCGGCCATAGCTTCTCCATTCCAGGCTACATGGTCTGGGCAGCGATTTTCTATGCCGCTTCCGCCTCGGTGCTCAGCCAGGTGGTCGGCCGCAAGCTGGTGAAGCTCAATGCCGACCGTTTTTCGAAAGAAGCCGAGCTTCGCTTCACGCTGATGCATGCCAATGAGAACATGCCGGCAATTACCGTTGCCCGCGGCGAGGAGAACGAGCGTCGGCGCATCAACACCGATATCAGCTCGGTCCTGACAGTCGTCAAGCGGCTTGCTATGGCCAATACCAATCTCACCTGGGTTTCGGCCGGCTATGGCTGGCTGGTGATCGTCATTCCGATCATCGTTGCCGCCCCCGCCTATTTCTCCGGCGGACTCACCCTCGGCCAGCTGATGATGTCCGTCGGTGCCTTCAACCAGGTCAACACGGCGCTGCGCTGGTATGTGTCCAATTTCGGCCCGATCGCCGAATGGCGCGCCACGCTGATGCGCGTCACCGATTTCCGCCAGGCGCTGGTCGAGATGGAAGAGGACTTCGACCTGAAGGACAGCATCGCCTATGAAAACGCCGCGCCCGACACGCTGACGCTGAAGGACGTGGTGATCGTCGCCAAGATCGGTGAAGACATCGAGGAATGCGGCGGTTTCCGTCTGCGTGAAACCAATGTCGTGATCAAAGCCGGCGAAAAAATCATGATCAACGGCGATCACAGCGTCAATCGCAAGCTGCTCTTCCAGGCGATGGCCGGCCTCTGGCCGTGCGGCAGCGGCACGATAGGCCTGCCGCCGATCGACGACATGCTCTTCGTTCCCCAGCTCGCCTATGTCCCCGGTGGCTCACTGCGCGAGGCGCTGGCCTTTCCCGAACGTCCCGAAGCCTACGAGAAAGCCGACGTCGAGGCGGCCCTCGACAAGGTTGGTCTGCATTCGCTGATCGCAAGGCTCGAAACCCGCGCCCGCTGGGACAAGCTGCTCGACAGCGACCAGCAGAAAGCGATCGGATTTGCCCGGCTGCTTCTCGAGCGCCCGCGCTGGATCATCTTCGACGAAGTGCTGGAAGGCATGGAGCCGGAATTGCAGGAAACAATGGCCAAACTGCTCACCTCGATGCCCGAAAGCGGCATGATCTATATCGGCCGCTCCGAGGCCTATCTCGAGGCGCTGAAGCCGCGCGTGCTGCATCTGCAGGCGCTGCCGTCAGCATCCGAGGAGCCGCCTGCCGTCCAGACCGGCGCCAGCGCCAGTGCGGGCGCTGCCGCCGTGCCCGCGCCGGCGCTTTAATGCATGCCGTCCAAAAATGTGGAGCGGTTTTGGGATGTCGGCATGCATAAGACGAGGATTTGAGCCGCTGGTCACATCGGCGGTATGACGCCGTTGAGGCCGACGGCGATCTGGCTGGCCGAGATGCTGCCATCCGCCGCCTTCTCGCCGGTGACGACGACGCCGGCACCGGCCTTCATATCATCCTTGGTCGCAGGCGCCAACGTCACGATCGGCGTGCCATCGGCAATCGTGATGGTCTTTTCCTTGCCCTGATAGGTCAGCGTGATCGTGTGGCCGTCGACGGACTTGACGGCGTTGCTGACAGTCGCGTTGGTCATCTGGCTGTTCGGCTGCGCATCCCAGGGACGGTTGCCCTCACCGGTTCCCTTCATCGACGCCGGAAAGATCAGCACCTCGATCGCCCCGTCCGGGCCCGTGCCCTTCGGAAGCGAAGCGACGCCGACGAAATCGCCGGGTTTGATATCCTCGACCGAAGCTTTTTTGATGCCGCCGACCTTCCAGCCGGGTTTCAGCGCGACCGTCGCATCGCTGCCTTCGCGCGTCTTGACGACGAGCGTATCGCCGCTGAGGCTTTCTATGGCGCCGCGAACACGAATGCGCTGGGCATCCTGCGCCTGTGCAGCTTGCGACAGGGCAAGCGCCATGAGGCTGCCGGCGACAAACGCCGTGAGAATTCCGGAATAAGGCTTGCGAGACATATGACTTTTCCTTGTCGCCATTGCGATCGGCAATATCCCCGGCTGCCGGACGGCACCTTATGCCGCCGGGCGACACACTGACGAATCAAGGAAAAGTGAGCCTCCAGCCTCGAGAAAATCTCACCCTTCCAGCTCTTCCCGCAGCATTTCGAGCGCCAGCCACTCCTCTTCCATGTCAGTCAGGCTGCCGCGCAGTTTTTCCATCTCGCCGGCAAGCCGGTTGAAAGCTGCGGGATCGCGCGTGAAAAGATTGGGATCTGCCATCACCTGTTCGCGCTTTGCGATTTCCGCTTCGGCCTTCGCCATTTCCTTTGGCAGGTTTTCCAGTGCGAATTTCTGCTTGAAGGAGAGCTTGACCTTCGAGCTGCTTGAAGCTGTTGCTTGCTGGGTCTTCGGCTTCTCCGCCGCCTTCTCGGCCCTCTTACGCTCCTCGAGCGCGCCCTTGCGCTGTACAAGCATGTCCGAGTAGCCGCCGGCATATTCGATCCAGCGACCATCAGGCGCATCCGGCACAGCGGGTGCGATCGTCGAGGTCACGGTGCGGTCGAGGAAATCGCGGTCGTGGCTGACGAGAATGACGGTGCCGGGAAAGCCGGCGACAATCTCCTGCAGGAGATCGAGCGTTTCGATATCGAGATCGTTGGTCGGCTCGTCGAGGATCAAGAGGTTCGTCGGGCGCGAAAGGATGCGCGCCAGCATCAGCCGGGCGCGTTCGCCGCCGGAGAGGTTTCTGATCGGCGTACGCGCTTGTTCCGGCTGGAACAGAAATTCCTTCATGTAGCCGGTGACATGGCGCTGCTCGCCGTTTACGAGCAGGTTTTCGCCGCGCCCATCCGTCAGATAGTTGGCAAGCGTATCCTCGGGGTCGAGATCCTCGCGTTTCTGGTCGAGCGTCGCGATCTCCAGATTGGTGCCGAGCTTGACGATGCCGCTATCGGGTGAAAGCTGCCCGGTCAGCATCTTCAGCAGCGTCGTCTTGCCGGCGCCGTTCGGTCCGACGAGACCAATGCAGTCGCCGCGATGCACGCGTATCGAAAACGGCGTGACGATAGCCCGCTCACCGAAGCTCTTGGTGATCTTGTCGGCCTCGATCACCAGCTTGCCGGATTCCTGCGCGTCCGAAACCGTCGCCTGCACCGTGCCCTGCGGTCCCTTGTGGCCGCGATAGTTCGAGCGCATCGTCTGCAACTCGCCGAGACGGCGCATGTTACGCTTGCGCCGCGCCGTGACGCCGTAGCGCAGCCAGTGCTCCTCGCGCTCGATCGACTTGCCGAGCTTGTGCTGTTCCAGTTCCTCGGCCTCCAGCACCTGGTCGCGCCAGGCTTCGAAATGCGCAAAGCCTCTCTCGAGCCGGCGCGAGGTGCCGCGGTCGAGCCAGACGGTTGCCGTCGAGACCTTTTCGAGGAAACGCCGGTCGTGCGAGATCAGCACCAAGGCGCTGCGCGTCTTTTGCAGCTCGCCTTCCAGCCATTCGATGGTCGGCAGGTCAAGATGGTTGGTCGGTTCGTCGAGCAGAAGAATGTCCGGTTCCGGTGCCATAACCCGGGCAAGGGCTGCGCGCCGTGATTCGCCACCGGACAGCATTTTGGGGTCTTCATCGCCGCTCAGCCCGAGATGCGACAGCAGATAGGTGACACGATAGGGGTCATCGCCTGGCCCGAGGCCGGCCTCGGCATAGGCCTGCACCGTGTTGAAGCCGGCAAAATCCGGCGCCTGTTCGAGATAACGCACCGTCGAGGACGGATGGCGGAAGAGCTCGCCGGACTGCGCCTCGACCAAGCCGGCGGCAATCTTCAGCAGCGTCGATTTCCCCGAGCCGTTACGCCCGACGAGACAGATTTTGTCACCGGGCTCGATCTGCAGGCCAGCACCGGCCAGAAGCGGTGCGCCGCCAAAGCTCAGGAAGATATCGTCGAGTTTCAGAATGGGAGGGGCCAAAAATCAGACTCCGGAAAGATCATAGGGCCGGGCGAGCACGATTGCCCGGCCGCTGCGGAGCGAAAAGCGAACCTTGCCTTCCGCAACATTGGAAATGGTGCGCGACGAGCCGAAAGGCAGATGGAAATCCGTGAGCGGATAACGCGCATTTTCGAGGGAAAGCCCTCTCAGCTCGCTGAATCCGGGCACGGAAAACAGGCTGCCTTTGGGAAGGTCCAGTTCGATCGTACCGGCAACCAGCGGCACGGCCTCTTCCTTGCCCGAGGTCAGCAGCAGGTCGAAACCCTCTTCCGCCAGGCTGACGGCCGACAACAGGTGTTGAAGCGCGTGGTCGGAGCGTTCACCGCCGAGCGCACCGGCCAGGATGAGCCGCCGCGCGCCCCGCGCGATTGCTTCCGCCACGGCGATTTCGCCGTCCGTCGCCGCCTTCGCGGCCGGATAAGGCTGTTTCGGCACATCGGGAAATGCACCCGCGAGATCATCAGGCGTCGAATCGAAATCGCCGACCCAGAGCTCCGGCGTAATACCGAGTGCTGCCGCATGCCGCATGCCGCCATCGGGCAATAAAGCGGCTGTTTTCGATGGCATCGCGCAGGCGCTCCGTCAGGCTGAGTTCGCCGCCAAGGAGAATGGTGAAGGTGGATTGGCTCATGGGCATTGCCCTTAGCGCAAACGAGGGGTCGAGGGGAAGGGCCGGCGAACGCCGGCGTCTGCCTCAGCCCGGCATATCCTTGTCGCGCGACAGGAAAACCGCCTCGTAGCCGCCGATGAAGCGCTCGAAAAGCGCTGCGAAGCGCTCGACATCCTCCTGTCGCCAGTCGGAAACGATCTCGGAAATGATCGCAAGCTTCTGCGCGACGATCTCGGCAAGCAGGTCCTGGCCAACCTCGGTCATGACGACGACGATCCGCCGCGCATCGGCCTGCGAGGCCTCGCGGCGCAGCACGTTGCGCCCGACCATGTCGGCCACCACCCGGCTTGCCCGTGACGGATCGATGCGCAGCATCTCCGCGATCATGCCGACCGTGACCTCGCCGGCAGGCTGCGCCCTGCGCACGGCATCGAGCACGTCGAGATGCGAAAGCTCGAGGCCCGGTGCAGCACTCTGGATCGCCAGGCGGCCGATCAGCCGCCGCCCGGTCATCAGCCGCATGCGCGCCATGCTCCGGCCGATACGCGGCACGTTTTCACGATCCGGCTCGGCCGGCTCCACAGAAGGGGTCTTGGTCAGAACGTCGCTCATCACAGGACCATAACAGAGCCGATTCAAAAATTGAATATGCCGATGTCATTAATGTGCCATTGACAACTATATGCTGTTAGCACATAAAAGCACATCAACCCGGAACGATGCCTCCCATGGACATGCAACTCGCGCCTGCGCCGCTCGTGACGGATCCTCGTCGTCGGCTTATCCTCTTCTTCTTCCTGATGACCGCCATGTTCATGGCGACGCTTGATAATCAGATCGTCTCCACGGCGCTGCCGACGATCGTCGGCGAATTCGGCCATCTCGAGCGCTTCGGCTGGATCGGCTCGGCCTATCTCCTGTCGCTGAGCGCCGTCATGCCGGTCTACGGCAAGCTCGGCGACCTGTTCGGCCGAAAATACGTGATGATGACGGCGATCATGATCTTCACCGTCGGATCGACAGTCTGCGGCCTTGCGGTCTCGATGAATACGCTGATCGCCGCCCGCGTGCTGCAGGGTCTTGGCGGCGGCGGCATCATGGTGTCGATCTTCGCCGTCAACGCCGACCTGTTCGAGCCGCGCGAGCGGGCGCGCTACCAAAGCTATTCCAGCCTTGTGCTGATGGCATCGGGCGCGATCGGCCCGGTGCTCGGCGGTACGATGAGCGATCTCTTCGGCTGGCGCTCGATCTTCCTCGTCAACGTGCCGATCGGCTTCATCGTGCTCACCGGCCTTGCCTTCATGCTGCCGTACCGCAAACCGCATCGTCGCCCCAAGATCGATTATGCCGGTGCGCTCCTGCTTGCCATGACGACGACAAGCATCGTGCTTGCCACCGACAGCAGCGAATTGTTCGGCGCATTGATCTCGCCGGAGAGTATCGGCATCGTCGCCTTCGGCGTCGTCTGCGCCGTCACCTGGGTGTTCGTCGAGCGCCGCGCGCCGGAACCGATCGTTCCCCTGCAGCTGTTTCGCAATTCGACCTTCAGCCTGCTCCTGGTGATCTCGATCATGGGCGGCGCCATCGCCATCGGCATGGTCAATTATCTCGCCCTCTTTCTGCAGACAACGACCGGCCTTTCGCCGTCTGCCGCCGGCCTGCTCTTCATCCTTCTGACCGGCGGCCTCGTCTGCGGGTCGCTTTCCGCAGGCCGCATCATCTCGAAGACGGGGCGCTACAAGCCCTTCGCCATCGCCAGCCTCACCTGCAGCGCCATCGCCTTTGCGCTGATGTCGCAGATCCACGCCGGAACGCCGATCGCCTTCATCGGCGCGGTCATGATGCTGCACGGCATCGGCATCGGCCTTGCCCAGCAGGTTCCCGTCATCGGCGTACAGAATGCAGCACCCGCCCGCGACGTCGGCGCCGCCACCGGCTCGGTGACGCTGTCGCGCATGGGCGGCGCCTCGATCGCCATTTCCATCTATGGCGCCATCATCGCCTCTGAGCTCGGCAAGGTCGGCGTCTCCATTCCTGGCGTCGCCGATATCAAGCAGCTGACGCCGAAAATGATGGCCGCCCTTCCCGAAGCGAGCCGCCAAGCGGTCGCCGATACCTATGCCGCCGCATTCTCGCCGCTCTTCATGACCTCCTGCGCCATTGCGCTGATCGGCCTTGCCGCCGCCATCATGCTGAAACCCGTGCAACTGCCCCGTGCCGGCGAGACGATAAAGCCGCAACCGGCGACGGCGGAAGCTGCCGAATAGTCGAATCGTCACGCGAGAGAATGCTTTATCAGGAGGCGTTCTCTCTCGACGTGCATACATCAAAGGTTGCGATTTTCTCGCAAGACTGTCGCTATCGAGCCGGTTGCTTCAATCGGGCCGTTCTTTTTCCGCACCGCCGACGAATCTCGGCTTTGTGACGGAACTTTCGCCATAATTTCATCCGAGCGAAGGGAAGCCTTAATGCCTGAGGCTTGCTAAAATGCAACGGCGCCACATTTAAACAGAGTCTCGCTATGCAACCGATGCGTAAATCAGCTACAGCAACGACTTGTATTGGCCGATTGTGCAGCGCGAGATCAGGGGTGCGCACCTGTTGAATTCCCCTTGCCACGGTCGGTCCGAATCTGCGGCAAACCGGCAAAACAGCGACATGATGCGGAGAAACAGACTGGACAGCTTGACGACGTGGAAATCCCCCGCGCTTTCCAGTGATGCCATTTCCGCGCCGCGGCGCTTCGCGCGTCGCATGATGCTGCTTTCGGCCGTCGCAATGGCGCTGAATGGCTGCCAAACGCTGATCGACCAATCCTATCAGCCGAGTGTTTCGCCGTCTTCCAATCCACAGATCGTCGACGAGGTGCAGAAAAACGACCCGCGCGCGGCGATGGGCGCCCGCGAGCATCCGCGCATCGTGGCAAGCTACGGCGGCGAATACAAGGACGCCAAAACCGAGCGCCTCGTCGCCCGCATCGCCGGCGCGCTGACGGCGGTGTCGGAAAATCCGAGCCAGTCCTACCGCATCACCATCCTGAATTCGCCGGCGATCAACGCCTTTGCGCTGCCGGGCGGTTATCTCTACGTCACCCGCGGCCTGCTCGCCCTTGCCAACGACGCTTCGGAAGTTGCCGCCGTGCTGTCGCACGAAATGGGCCATGTGACGGCGAACCACGGCATCGAGCGGCAGAAGCGCGAAGAGGCTGAGGTTATCGCCAGCCGCGTCGTCGCCGAAGTCCTTTCCAGCGACATCGCCGGCAAGCAGGCGCTTGCCCGCGGCAAGCTGCGGCTCGCCGCCTTCTCCCGCCAGCAGGAGCTGCAGGCCGATGTCATCGGTGTGCGCATGCTCGGCGAAGCTGGCTATGATCCCTATGCCGCTGCCCGTTTCCTCGATTCGATGGCGGCTTACAGTCGCTTCATGTCGGTTGATCCCGAAGCCGACCAGAGCCTCGACTTCCTGTCGAGCCATCCGAATTCGGCGCAACGCATCGAGCTTGCCCGCACCCACGCCCGCGCCTTCGGCCAGGAAGGCTCGGTCGGCGACAAGGGCCGCGATTATTATCTCGACGGCATAGACGGACTGCTCTACGGCGACAGCCCGGAAGAAGGCTATGTGCGCGGCCAGACCTTCCTGCATGGGGGTCTCGGCATCCGCTTCGACGTGCCGCCGGATTTCCACATCGACAACAAGGTCGAAGCGGTGATGGCCACCGGCCCGAACGACATTGCCGTCCGCTTCGACGGCGTCGCCGACAATCAGAACCAGAGCCTCACCAACTATATCTCCAGCGGCTGGGTGACCGGCCTCGACCCGTCGACCATCCAGCCGATCACCATCAACGGCATGGAAGCAGCCACCGCGCGCGCCAGCGCCGACCGCTGGGATTTCGATGTGACCGTGATCCGCAACAATTCGCAGATCTTCCGTTTCCTGACCGCCGTGCCGAAAGGCAGCGGCGCCCTTGAGCCAACGGCGAATGTGCTGCGCGCGAGTTTCCGGCGCATGACGCCGGCAGAGGCCGCCTCGCTGAAGCCGCTGCGCATCCGCGTCGTCACCGTTCGGCCGGGCGAGAACATCTCGACACTCGCCGCCCGCATGATGGGCACAGACCGCAAGCTCGATCTCTTCAAGCTCATCAACGCCCTGCCCACGGGTGCAGCCGTTGCAACAGGCGATCGCGTCAAGATCATCGCCGAATAAAAAAGGCCCGGCTTGCGCCGGGCCAGTTTGTGCTGCTGGAGGGGATAAACATCTGGCGCAAAACTGTGCGGCGGTTTTGCGACAATGACCGAAAGCGCGACGCGCTTTCGGTTCAGGCGTAGGCCGCCATATGCGGATCGGCGCTGACGAGCGCGCTGCGAAGTTTCTCCATCGCCCGGCTTTCGATCTGACGCACGCGCTCCTTGGAAATGCCGAGATCGGCACCGAGCTCTTCGAGCGTGGCACCATCTTCCGCCAGTCGCCGGGCGCTGATGATCTTCATCTCGCGTTCGTTGAGATGTTTCAGCGCCGAGGCGAGCCAGACGCGGCGGCGCTCGCCGTCGATCATGTTGGACACCTGCTCGTCCGGCAGGGGATCGTCGCTGACGAGGAAGTCCATCTTCTCCGCGCTCTCGGCATCGCCGGAGACCGAAGGCGCCTGCAGCGAGGCGTCGTTGCCGGAAAGCCTGGCATCCATCGTCTGCACATCCGAGAGGCTGACGCCGAGGGCCGCGGCGATTTCCTGGTGAATGGATTGCAGCGTCAGCTGCGTGTCGCCCTTGGCGAGCTTGGCGCGCAGACGGCGCAGATTGAAGAACAGCGCTTTTTGCGCCGAACTCGTGCCGCCGCGCACGATCGACCAGTTGCGCAGGATATAATCCTGGATCGACGCCCTGATCCACCAGCTTGCATAGGTGGAAAAACGCACGTCGCGTTCCGGCTCGAAGCGGGCGGCGGCCTCGAGCAGACCGACATAGCCCTCCTGCACCAGATCGCTCATCGGCAGGCCGAAATTGCGGAACTTGCCCGCCATGGATATGACAAGGCGCATATGGGCCATGGCGATCTGGTTGCGCGCGCCGCGGTCGTCGTGATCCTTCCAGCGGGTGGCGAGATCGTGCTCTTCCTGACGAGCGAGATAAGGCGCGGCCATCGCGATTTTGATCATGCGCCGATCTGCAGACATGTTCTTCATTTCGATCTCCCGAAACAGGCCTCTCGCCCTGAAATGAACAATAAAACTCATCTTCCGGAACATCGCTGTCCGGATTCAATGGGGTTCTGAATGCATAAAAACCTCGCCCCTGGACTTTTCAGGGGGAGGCCCTATTTTTCATCATGTGCCGGTAAGACGGCTGGGCAGGACCTGTTTTTTCACCTTGCCGGATGGGCAATATAGAAAAGGCATGATCCGCTCCTCATCGAACATTGACGGAATAGCAGTTCGCCCGTGAGGCCATTGCCCGACGAGCAGTCCGCAATTACGTGTGATAAACGCGGCAGTCGGCAAAAAGTTCCAATAAAAAAACCCGGCTCGAAGGCCGGGTTTTTTGACAGAAAAACAGGGTCGCTTTATGCGGCTTCGTCCTGTGAATCGTCTTCTTCGATGGCCTTGCCACGCTTCGGACCCTTGTTGAGATTGGTCTCGACGAGGCGGACGGCTTCGGTTTCCGACATCTTGTTGACCGCGGCGATTTCGCGCGCCATGCGGTCGAGCGCAGCCTCATAAAGCTGGCGCTCGGAATAGGACTGCTCGGGCTGGTTCTCGGCACGATAGAGATCGCGCACGACTTCAGCGATGGAAATCAGGTCGCCGGAATTGATCTTGGCATCATATTCCTGGGCGCGGCGGGACCACATGGTGCGCTTGACGCGCGCCTTGCCCTGCACGACCTTCAAAGCACGCTCGACGAAATCCGTTTCCGAAAGCTTGCGCATACCAATGCTCATCGCCTTCGCGACCGGAACCTTCAGACGCATCTTGTCCTTCTCGAAATCAATAACGAAAAGTTCGAGCTTCATGCCGGCAACTTCTTGCTCTTCGATAGCGGTGATGGTACCGACGCCATGAGCGGGGTAGACGATCGATTCACCGGTCTTGAAGCCGTGACGTGCTGTAGAAGGTTTTTTCTGCTGAGTCGTCATTCTATTCAAAAACTCCCTGTTACGCTTCCGGCGGCGGCCGGAGCCGGGTCAGTCAGGCCCGGGTGAGACGGTAGTATCCGTCGGGTGACTTCACTCTGGTCCCATCGGGCAAAAGCAAAGACTTCTTGCGCACGATCTTGGGACCCGGCGCTCAAAGCGTTGATATGTCACGGAAACCGTGTACGGATTTGTTTTGCTTTCGTGATGGTTTTGGGCATGCGTCATGCCACAAATGGAACAGTAGACGAAACCTATCATAAAAATATGAGGAAATCAATAATTTGCTTCGCTTGAGTCATGCGGGCAACACATGTCACCCATATGCCTCACGCAGCTTTTAAAACGTTTTGCCCTACGTTCGCCCGAACCCGGTGACCGAATGTAGGCGCTGTCTCAATCGCCGGAACCGGGCTTTTCGGAAAAATACTTCTCGAATTTTCCGGTCTCGCCATCCATGTCCTTGGCCTCAGGCAACGGCTCCTTCTTGACCGTAATATTCGGCCAGATCGTTGCGTATTCGGTGTTGATCTTCAGCCATTTGTCGAGGCCAGGCTCGGTATCGGGCTTGATCGCCTCGGCGGGACATTCCGGTTCGCAGACGCCGCAATCGATGCATTCGTCGGGATGGATGACGAGGAAATTCTCGCCCTCATAGAAGCAGTCGACAGGGCAGACTTCCACGCAATCGGTGTAT
This sequence comes from Rhizobium sp. SRDI943, assembly GCF_057653695.1. Lineage (NCBI taxonomy): Bacteria > Pseudomonadati > Pseudomonadota > Alphaproteobacteria > Hyphomicrobiales > Rhizobiaceae > Rhizobium > Rhizobium sp. SRDI943. Next base: position 4,260,712 of record NZ_CM172787.1, read on the forward strand.
TTGCACTTGATGCAATTGTCGGTCACGACATAGGTCATGAAGAACTCCAGGATTTCCATGCGGATGGGGCCGGGCAACCTGGAACGTCGCGCCTATCCCCGTGCCGGAGGAAAAGCGTGAGCACGCTTGGGAGGCAAGCACGCTTCCGGCAGGTTGTCAGTGACGTATCGGCTTTATCGCCGGATTTCAAGGATAAACGATCTGCAAAAGCCGACGCCGCAGACAGAGTTTTCTAATCCTCGTCCGACATCAGCCTGTCGATTGCACGTCTTTCCTTTTTGGTCGGACGGCCGGTGCCGGTCGCCCGGATTGCCTGCTCGTAGGGGGTGAGACGTTTTGCCTCATCGGGCGGCGGAGACTGGTCGTCGTAGAGCAGGCGCGCCTCCTCGTAAGGACCGCGCCGCTCGCCGGCAAGGCGCATGACGAGAACGACATCGCGCCGCTCCAGCTTCAGCTCGATACGGTCGCCCGGCTTGACCATCTGGCTCGGATGGTTGCAGCGCTCGCCGTTGATGCGCACATGGCCCGATTGGATATGGCTCTGCGCCAGCGAGCGCGACTTCACCATGCGCGCGAAGAACAGCCACTTGTCGATGCGCTGGCGCGAACCGCTTGTCGGCTGTGTCTCCCCGCTCATGATTACTTCTTCATCTGCTCCTTGAGAGCTGCGAGCTTGGCGAAAGGCGAATCCGGATCAATCGGCTTCTCCTTGCGCGGTGGCTTGGCCTCGAAGCGCAGCGGCTGCGAGCCACCACGATTGTTGTTGCGGTCGTTACGATCGTTACGATCGCCGCGATCCTTGCGATCGCCACGGTCCTGCCGGTCGCCGCGCGGCTGGTCGCCCCGTGGTTGGTTGTTGCGGTCGCCTCTTGCCTGCTGCGGCCGGCCGCCATCGCGCCCGCCGCTGTCCTTGCCGCGGTTCTGGCGATTGTTGTCGCGGCCGTCGCCATTGCGATTGCCCTCGCCGCCTTCACCGCCGCCCGGCCGGCGATTGCGGTCGCCGCGCTCCTGGTTCTGACCGCGCTGCTCGCCCTGGCCGCCACGGCGTTCGCCATGCCCGCCCCGCGCCTGGCGCTGATTGTCGTTGCGACCCCCAAGACGCCACAGAAGAACCGGCTTCGGTTCCGCCGGCTCGCCGGCTTCCCCAGAAGCAGCTACTGCTTCATCGGAAGCCAATACCGCTTCCGCAGGAGCGGAGGTTTCCCCGGGAGCAGAGGCTTCCGCCGGAGCCGATACCTCGATCGCTTCGGCCGGAGCGTCGCTTTCGCCTGCTTCCGTCACCGGCGCTTCGGCGACCGCCGAAGCCGCCTCGGTTGCGGATGGCTCGGCGGCAGTCTCTTCCGCCGCGCCATCGGCATCGTCGTGATCGGCCTTCTCGGCTGTCTCTTCCGCAGGCGTTTGTGCGCTGGCGGCAGGCACCGAGGCCACATCCTGCGCCGCAAGATGGAGTGATGCCTCTTCCGCCTTCACGGCATCGGCGCGATAGCCGAGACCCTTGAGGATTTCTTCCATGTCCTCGAGCGTCGCACCGAGGATCGACAGCATCGCCGTCGTCGTCGTGAAGCGGCGGCCATCATAGGCGCCCTCCGGACGGTTGTTTTGGCCGGGCTTCCATTGCAGCAGCGGACGGATGATATCGGCCAGGCGTTCCAGGATGTCGATGCGTACGGCACGCTTGCCGAGGAAACGGAAGCCGGCGAGCTTGTAGAACATCCGCTCGAAGGTCGGATCGGTGACGACGGAGGTGCGGCCGGCGGCAAGCACCGGAATGAGATCGCCGTAGCCGGGCTTGTCGAGACCGTCGTTCTTCAGCGCCCAGAGCAGCGTGATGAGCTCGGCCGGCGCCGGCTTCAGAAGTGCGGGAACGAAGATATGATAGGCGCCGAAACGCACGCCGTAGCGGCGCATGGAGGCACGGGCCTCCTGGTCCAGCGACTTCACCTCCTCGGTCACGTCACGGCGGAACAGCACCCCGAGATTCTCGACGAGCTGGAAGGCAAGCCCTTTGGCAAGGCCCTGCAGATCTTCGGCGCGCGACAGATCATCGAGCGGCTTCAGCACCGTGCTGATATGATGATTGACGAAGCGCTCGATGCGGGCGGCAACGTGATCGCGGGCATTGCCCGTCAGCTGTTCGTCGGCCAGCAGGATCACGCGCGGACGCATGATATGATCACTGCCCGAAAGCCGCGCCACCGGGTCGCCCAGCCAACGGATCAACCCATCCGAACCGATCACCAGATCGCTGTTGCCGGCGGCATGCATCCGGGCCGCACGGGCTTCGAACTCGAGCCCGAGCGCCTTCTGCGACGCAGCCTGAACCGCCTTGGCATCCGGTCCGTCCGTTCCCGCCACCGGCGTGAAACGGAACCCGCTCAATTGCCCTACATGATGTCCTTCAACAAAGACATCGCCATTCACACTGATTTCAGCTTCCAGCATCGCATTCTCTCTCAGGCGCTTCATGAGCACAGATGTCCTGCGATCAACAAAGCGTTTCGTCAACCTTTCATGTAACGCGTCGGACAATCGATCTTCGATTTCCCGCGTCTTTTCCTGCCAGTGTGTCGGATCGGCAAGCCAACCGGGCCGATTCGAAACGTAGGTCCAGGTCCTTATCTGCGCGATTCGCGCCGAAAGCGTGTCAATTTCCCCATCTGTTCGATCGGAGCGATGAACCTGCTCCGCAAGAAACTGCTCATTCACCGTGCCATAGCGGACAAGATCGGAAAAGAGGGTCGCGATAAGATCGGCATGTTGTGCTGGGGTGATACGCCGATAATCGGGAAGCGCGCAAGCCTCCCAGAGTTTTTCGACGCGCGCCGGCCTGTCGGCGAGATCGATGACCTCGGGATAGCGCGAAAGCTGTTCCAGCGCCTGCTGGTCGACCGCAGGCAGCGCCCGCGTCAGCCCCGGCACGCGCGGTCCCACCTCAAGGCTGGCGCGCAGCGATGCGATTGAGGAGAAGTCCATCTCCGTCGTCCGCCACTGCAAAACCTTGACGTTGTCGAATTCGTGCCCCTCGATGCGCTGCACCAGTTCGTCGTCGAAGGGCGAGACCTGTCCGGTGACGCCGAAGGTCCCGTCCCGCACATGCCGCCCGGCGCGCCCGGCGACCTGGCCGAGTTCGCCTGGATTGAGATTGCGGAACTGGTAACCGTCGAACTTCCGGTCCTGGGCAAAGGCGACGTGATCGACATCGAGGTTGAGGCCCATGCCGATCGCATCGGTCGCCACCAGATATTCGACGTCGCCCGCCTGATAAAGCGCCACCTGCGCATTGCGGGTGCGCGGGCTGAGCGCGCCGAGCACCACCGCCGCGCCGCCGCGCTGCCGGCGGATGAGCTCGGCGATGGCATAGACCTCGTCGGCAGAGAAGGCGACGATGGCCGAGCGCTGCGGCAGCCGGGTGATCTTCTTCTGCCCGGCATAGAAAAGATGCGAAAGCCGCGGCCGCTCGACGATAGTGATGCCGGGCAGGAGCTGCTGCAGGATCGGCCGCATCGTCGCCGCGCCGAGCAGCAGCGTTTCCTCGCGGCCGCGCAGATGCAGGATACGGTCGGTGAAGATATGGCCACGCTCGAGATCGCCGGCGAGCTGCACCTCGTCGATCGCGACGAAGGCGGCCCTGGTCTCGCGCGGCATCGCTTCGACAGTGCAGACGGAAAAACGCGCATTGGGCGGCGAAATCTTTTCCTCGCCGGTGACCAGCGCCACATTCTGTGCGCCGACCTTCTCCACCACCCGCGTATAGACCTCGCGCGCCAGCAGCCGGAGCGGCAGGCCGATCACGCCCGTCCCGTGCGCAACCATGCGCTCGATGGCATAATGGGTCTTGCCGGTATTGGTCGGTCCGAGCACCGCGGTCACACCGCGCCCACTCAGAATCATCGGCTGCGAAATCAGAGTCATGAGTCCATGCAAATGAGGCGGGGTGGCCCCAGAAAATCTCGGCTCCTCGATGGAAGCTGGACAACACATGGACAGCTGCCGTCGCAAACGCAAGGGCAGATTTCAAAATGCCTCGGGGATTACGACCTTTGCGAGTCCTGCGGAACGCCCGAATTTCCGATTCGGAACAGCGCAAGAACGAATCAGCGACGAATCGATGATTCTCGCTGATTCAGCTTTTGTTCACGGCTAAGTATTGATTTTGAATCACTTTTTCCCACTAGATGCTGAATCGCGAGACTCTCTCCTGTTCGCACTTTCGCCGTCGTGAGCGACAATCTTCGCCCGATTTTGAACAGGCAAAAATCCGCCCGAAATTAACCTCTCGACCAAAGCCTGAACGAATCGGAGACGAATCGCTCACTCCATCGTTTTCGCCTTTCGTTCACGGCCACATCTGGTAGCGCTATCAGGCCCCGGCACTAGACGCGGATCAGCGGCAGAGCCCTTCGTCCCGCTCCGCCGCACCAAAATTAATCTTTTTGGGAGCCGGATTCAGACGGCGTTAAGTCGGGGACGGCCAATTGTGGCGCGCCGATCAAAAACGGAACGAATCGCTGACGAATCGGCGACATCGCGATTTTCCCGCTTTGTTCACCGCAACATATTGTATTTAAATGTCTTTTTAACCATAGCGGCAATTTTCGGAAATGACGGAAATTAAACCCTGAATCAGGCTTCGTCACATTTCCAGAGCTTAACCGGGAACAAAAATCGCCAATACGTGTTTCTAGTCCATCCAAATTGCGGATGAAATGAAGGAAACACACCATGCTTGGCACGATACTACTTGTTATCCTCATTCTGCTCTTGATCGGAGCCTTGCCGAATTGGGGTTATAGCCGTGGCTGGGGCTATGGACCTTCTGGCGGTTTGGGGCTAGTTCTCGTGATTATCATTATCCTTGTACTAATGGGCCGCGTCTAAAGGCCAACTAACCTGGGGAGTTACGACATGATGAAGAAGATTGTTCTTATTGGTGCGCTCGTCGGCGCGCTCGCATCCTGCACAGCGACCGAGCAAGGCACGGCGATCGGCGCCGGCACCGGCGCGGTTATCGGCGGTGTCGTCACCAACAGCTGGGGTGGTGCCGCCGTCGGCGCCGTTGCCGGCGGTCTGACTGGCGCTCTGATCGGCCAGTCGGTCGAACGCCGCGGCTACTGCGTCTATCGCGACCGCTACGGTCGCCGCTATGAGGCTCGTTGCCGCTGATCGGCACAAGCATATCGGACTCCCAACGGGCGCTTCGGCGCCCGTTTTCTTTGCCGGTCGTATCCGTCAACGAGACGTTGACAATCGGTTGCTAAAGTCAAGTCTAGCGCCGCCCAACAGGCAGGCACATATTTCCTTCACGAGCGCAATGAGCAGGCCGAGCCGCCCGGCGCACCGGAAAAGGAACGCTTCCATGATCCAGATTTTGCTGAATTCCTTCGTCGCCGTTCTCATCGTGTCGGCTTTCCTGACGACCGCAATATCAGCCCTCAGCACCGATGCTCTTTCGCCGCGCAAAGTGCCGGCCAGAGTTCGGCCACAGCGACGTCCGAACACAGACCGTCGCTCTTGATCTTCTCAAAACAGCGCCACTAAACCGGCCACAAGATCGCGCCAGCAGCACACAGAGAAGACACGCCATAAACAGCGATGGCGCGATCCTGCCGGACGCGCCATCGCTTTGAATCTAAATTCCTACTGTCGACGTGAAAACAGAAATGCCTAGGCGAAGAACTGTCCGCCATTGGCCGTCAGCGTCGAACCGGTGATGAAGCCGGCATCGTCGGAGACGAGAAAGGTGACGCAGCGCGCGATCTCTTCCGGTTCGCCGAGCCGGCCGACGGGGATCTGCGGAATGATACGTTCGTTCAGCACCTTCTCCGGCACGGCAAGCACCATTTCCGTTCCGATGTAACCGGGACAAATGGCGTTGACGGTGATGTTCTTGTTCGCCCCTTCCTGAGCCAGCGCCTTGGTAAAACCGAGATCGCCCGCCTTGGCCGCCGAATAATTCACTTGGCCCATCTGGCCCTTTTGCCCATTGATCGACGAAATATTGACGATACGGCCGAAGCTGCGGTCACGCATGCCGGTCCAGACCTGATGCGTCATGTTGAACAGCCCGGTGAGGTTGGTATTGATAACCTCGTGCCATTGTTGCTGCGTCATCTTGTGGAACATCGCGTCACGGGTGATGCCGGCATTGTTGACGAGGATTTCGACCGGGCCGATCTCGCTTTCGACCCTGGCAATTCCCTCGCCGCAGGCGAGGTAATCCGAAACATCCCATTTGAACACCGGAACGCCGGTAACGTCGTGGAAGGCTTTGGCCTTCTCGTCGTTGCCGGCATAGCTGGCAGCGACCCTGTATCCGGCATTTTTCAGTGCCATGGATATTGCCGCGCCGATGCCGCGTGTACCCCCGGTGACCAAAGCCACTCTGCTCATGTTCCGCTCCCCTTTTGTTTTTCGCCCCGTCGCGTGGCGGGATCTTCAATCAAACATGGATCGTATGCTATTTAAAGCGCTTCAAAGCACATGGCCACACCCATGCCACCTCCGATGCAAAGCGTGGCAAGACCCTTCTTCGCGCCGCGGCGCTTCATTTCGAACAGCAGCGTGTTGAGAACGCGTGCACCGGAGGCGCCGATCGGATGGCCGATCGCGATCGCTCCGCCATTGACGTTGACGATCGACGGATCCCACCCGAGATCCTTGGTGACGGCACAGGCTTGCGCCGCGAAGGCCTCGTTGGCTTCGACGAGATCGAGATCGTTGACCGACCAGCCGGCCTTCTCGAGCGCCTTGCGCGAAGCCGGGATCGGTCCGGTGCCCATGATCTGCGGATCGACACCCGCCGTTGCCCAGGAAACGATGCGGGCGAGCGGCTGGATGCCGCGCCGGACTGCCTCCGCTTCGCTCATCAGCACCGCCACAGCGGCACCGTCGTTGAGGCCGGACGCGTTCGCGGCCGTAACCGTGCCGTCCTTGTCGAAGGCCGGGCGCAGCTTCCCCATCGCCTCGATCGTCGCGCCGTGACGGATATATTCGTCAGCATCGACCGTAACGTCGCCCTTACGTGTCTTGATGATGTAGGGAATGATCTCGTCGGTAAAGCGACCGGCCTTCTGCGCTGCCTCCGCCTTGTTCTGCGAACTGACGGCGAATTGATCCTGGTCGTCGCGCGAAAGCTGCCACTGGCGCGCAACATTCTCGGCGGTGATGCCCATGTGGTAGCCGTGGAAAGCGTCGGTCAAGCCGTCCTTGATCATCGTGTCGATCATCTTCATGTCGCCCATCTTGACGCCACCGCGCAAGTGCGCGGCATGCGGGGCCATCGACATGGATTCCTGGCCGCCGGCAACGATGATCTTGGCGTCGCCGGTGGCGATCTGCTGCATGCCGAGCGCGACGGCGCGCAAGCCCGAGCCGCAGAGCTGGTTAACGCCCCAGGCCGTTGCTTCCTGCGGAATGCCGGCCTTCATCGCCGCCTGGCGGGCCGGGTTCTGACCTTCGCCGGCGGCAAGCACCTGGCCGAGGATCACCTCATCCACCTCGCCGGCATCGACGCCCGCACGCTCGAGCGCGCCCTTGATGACGGCCGCCCCGAGCTCATGCGCGAGGACCGTCGCGAAAGCACCGTTGAAGGCGCCGACTGCTGTTCGCCCTGCGCTGGCGATGACGATGGATGGATTGCTCATGGGGACGCTCCTCGTTTTCGTCTCACTTACATAAGTGGAAACTGGCAAAGCTTGGAGCACAAGTCAAACGCGAAGACCGGCTGCTCTCATTTTTCGGCAAAGCCTGTCAAAGCCCAATTCATCTGCTCTGTTAAAGGTTTGCCGCATCGCACAAAGAGATTGTCACCGGCCTTCTTTTGCGTTTACAGTCTCAAGTGGAGGAATATCCATAAATCAGACGGGGGTTCAGGAGACTGATATGGCGAAGCATGAGGGTCAGATTGTTATCAAGAAATACGCCAATCGCCGCCTATACAACACAGGCACCAGCACCTACGTGACGCTGGAAGACCTGGCGGAGATGGTGAAGAAGGGCGAAGAATTTAACGTACAAGATGCAAAAAGCGGAGATGACATCACCCATTCGGTGCTGACCCAGATCATCTTCGAACAGGAATCGAAGACCGGCAACACCTTGCTCCCGATCTCTTTCCTGCGCCAGCTCATCACCTATTACGGCGACCAGATGCAGATGGTGGTGCCGAGCTTTCTCGAACATTCGATGCGCTCCTTCACCGAACAGCAGTCCCAGATGCGCGAGCAAGTAAACCGCGCCTTCGGCGAAACGCCGCTCGGCAAGAACCTGCAGTTGCCGATGCAGATGGTCGAGGACCATGTTCGCCGCAACACCGAGCTGTTTCAGCAGGCGATGCAGATGTTCTCGCCCTTCATGACGCCGCCTGCCAAGGAAAGCCGCAAGGCCGAGGCCAAGGATATCGACGAGCTGAAGGAACAGCTCCGCGCCCTTCAGAACAAACTCGACAACCTATAGTCCGATCGAGACATCCCGCCCGGCGCTTCGGATCGACACGGCAAAACCGCCGATGACATCGATCAGAGCGATCGTCATCAAAATGAAGAAGACCTGCGTCGCAGCATCCCGGACGAGCAGAAACTCGACCAGGAAAGCGATGAACACCAGCATTGACAGCATGTGGTTGACGAGATTGCCGGGACCGGTTCTGGTCGCTTTGAGGATTTCGAAGAACAGCACGACAAGTGCGATGACGATAAAAAGGTCGCCGAGCGCCATGCTCCAGATCGCGCCCGAGATCATCGACAGCACGATGATATCATGCTGCAGTGCCGGAATGCCGCCATCGCCCATCAGGCCCAGCATCGCCAGATTGTAGAGAATAAACGGAATAATCATCAGGGGCATGGCATTTATCATCGGCAAATCTCCTCGGCGCCGAAAGAATACTGCCGTAAGTCGCTGCCCCACTGCAAGTCATTGCAAATATTATATTGCCGAAATGCAAAAGGCCGGCGTGACGCCGGCCTTGAAACTTCGATCGGACAAGCCGGATCGGGAAATTATGCGCTTTCCTTCGGCGTCAGAACCTGGCGGCCGCGATACATACCAGTCTTCAGATCGATATGATGCGGGCGGCGCAGTTCGCCGGAATTCTTGTCTTCGACGTAGGTCGGAGCCTTCAGGGCGTCTGCCGAACGGCGCATGCCGCGCTTGGACGGGCTTGTTTTTCTCTTCGGTACAGCCATTTCTCTTACTCCACTTGCGGGCAAAACATTCCCACGGCCACACGGGCGGCCGAAACGGACATGTCGCGATTTCGGAATTTGGCGCGCTTATACATGCAAGGGGTGACCTTGACCAGTCCCCATGCGTATTTTTTGCAAAGCCGATGATTCCAGGCTCAGACTTCGTCTTCCGGCACGATCCAAGGCTCGGCGCGGGCCGCCTCTTCCCATTTCCGCCAGGCCGGATGCGCCTTCATGGTCTCCATATAGGCCAGCGTATCATTTTGGCTGACGAGATCATAGATTTCGAACCGGTTGACGACAGGCGCAAACATCGCATCCGCCCCGCTGAACGCGCCAAACAGAAACGGTCCGCCGGATTGCTGCAGGAGGTCGCGCCAGATCGTCTCGATGCGGCTGATATCGGCGTCGACACCATCCGGCAACGCGATCTTGCCCTTCGGCCGGCGGATATTCATCGGGCAGGCACCGCGCAGCGCCCGGAAGCTTGACAGCATTTCCATCGAAACCGAACGGGCGAGCGCCCGCTCGGCGCGATCCCTCGGCAGAAGGCCGGCGTCCGGATAAAGCTCGGCGACATATTCGATGATCGCCAGCGATTCCCAGATCTTCAATGCACCATGCTGCAGAAGTGGTACTCGCCCGGTCGGTGAGACCGCCTTTATATCGGGATTGCCACCAGGATAGTCGAAGGGGATCAGGACTTCCTCGAAATCGACGCCGGCGCCCGTCAGCGCCATCCACGGCCGGAACGACCAGGAAGAATAGTTCTTGTTGGCGATGTAGAGCGTCGGTCTATCCATGGGCTTCTCCCGTTCATGCCTCGAAATCGAAGATCAACAATTCGTGGAAATGGTTCATGTCCTCGAACACGCAGAATGCCGGCGGGGTCAGCTCGAAAACAGGGGCCTTGCGGCGGACATCGTCGGCGACGTTGTCGAGCATTGCCTGCCAGCGCGGCAAGGCTTCGTCTTCCAACCGTTCGATCGCATAGGCGAAGGTCATGTGGAACTTATAGTCCTCATGGTTCGGCTGGCGATAGCCCAGAAGCTCGGCCAGCGCATTGCGCCAGGCGCGCATGACCTTGCGGTCTCTCTCCGTCGCCCCGTCGACGAGCAGGCCCGACGGGCGAGCTTCGACGATGGCGACCTTGAAGGGATCGGCCATCGAGAAACCTTCGAGCAGGGCCGCCATCAGCGCTATCATGTCGTCGATCGGCGTATCGAGAGGTAGATCGCCCGGCCAGCAATCCTGGCGGCGCCTGGTCTCGATGACACCTTCGAAAAGTGTCATGTGAATGCTTGATATCGGCGTGAAGAGGAACTGCGGGGCTTCGGGCATCGCCAGATATTTCTCACGCGCCTCGATCAGCACCGCCTGCGTTTGCGAACCCTTCTCGATATGGCAAACGATGGTGTTGCCGGCTTCCGGCAGAAAGCCGCCGACCTTGCGATAACGGCTGCCGAGATGGGCGGGCGGGGTTGGATTGTGCCTCTTCGAATAAAAGAGAAGCTCGGGCGAAAATGTCGTGATGGTCATGGGCGACTCGGGGGCTCTGGTTGGACTGCATTCGCCCATATGGCAGAACCAAGAATGTCAGATGACACTTGCCACGTCTCGAGCACGATACCGAAAAGTGTGAGCGGTTTTCGGACGACATCCTGTTCTAGCGATAAGTTCTGATCTCAATCATAGATGCACCTGATGTAATCGCCCGAACCTTGTGCGCGTCTCTCGATCACGCCGGCGAGCCGGCGAAGACCTCGTCCGGGCTTGCCGGCATTGCGGTCGATGGGGTTCGGCAGCGAGACGGCAAGCAGCGATGCCTGGCGCCGCGTCAGCTTCGAGGCCGGCACCTTGAAATGATGCTGGGCCGCCGCCTCGATACCGTAAATGCCGGGACCCCATTCGGCGATATTGAGATAGATTTCCATCAGCCGTCGTTTCGACAGGACAAAATCCGTGCTCACCGCGAGCGGAAGTTCCAGCGCCTTGCGCACGAAGGAGCGGCCGTTCCAGAGGAAGAGGTTTTTCGCCGTCTGCATCGGGATCGTGCTGCCGCCGCGCGTCGCCTGACCTTTCAGCGTATCCTCGACCAGCATGCGCATTTCCGCCCAGTCGACGCCGCCGTGAAAGCAATATTGCCCGTCCTCCGACATCATCACCGACTGCACCACAACAGGGGCGATGTTATCAAGCGACACCCATTGCCTGTCGTAACCACGCAGCAGCACGAGATCGCGCAGCATTAGTGTCGAGACGGGATGAATGAACGGCAGCAGATAGAGAAAGATCAGCGCATAGGGAAGGATCAGCACGATCAGCACGGCAAGAACAATGCGTTTCAACACACGCCTGTCTTCGAACCATCGCCGACGAGCCGGCATGTCGACGCTGTCCTCTCTCTCTGGCGCTATATCCAATGTCCCCAGTCCGATTTCGCTCCTGTCGTTCTCATAACGCCTGTGCAGAGCTTATGCCAGAGTGCGCGGCGAATCTTGCTGCCGCCATCGACAATTCCGTTGCAAGCCCGGGGGCGCTCATGCCAAACAGCGCCCATGGACGCGAACCCGGACACTTTCGAGACGAGGCTGAAGAACAACGCCCGCGACATCGAGGCGCTGCTCGACGCATTGCTTTCACCGAGTGCCCTTTCCGATGAAATCGCCAGGCCCGAGAGGCTGCGCGATGCCATGCATTATGCCGTGCTGAACGGCGGCAAGCGGCTGCGCCCGTTTCTCGTCGTCGAAAGTGCAGCCCTTCTCGGCGGCGACGCTGAGGCGGCACTTCGCGTCGGCGCCGCGCTCGAATGCGTCCACTGCTATTCCCTCGTGCATGACGACCTGCCGGCCATGGACGATGACGACCTGCGCCGCGGCAAACCGACGGTACACATCAAGTTCGACGAAGCGACGGCGATCCTTGCCGGCGACAGCCTGCTGACCTATGCCTTCGACATCATCGCCGCGCCGGAAACGACCCTTGCCGATACGAACAAGGCATCGCTGGTGCTGGCCCTTGCCCGCGCAGCCGGTCTCGGCGGCATGGCCGGCGGCCAGGCGCTTGATCTCGCGGCGGAAAAGCAGGCCCCCGAAGAGGCCGGCATCATCCGCCTGCAGGCGATGAAAACAGGCGCGCTGATCCGCTTCGCCTGCGAAGCCGGCGCCATCATCTCGGCAAGCCTGCCGGAAGATCGCCGCCGCCTGCGCGCCTTCGGCGAAAAGATCGGCCTTGCTTTCCAGCTTGCCGACGACATTCTCGACCTGACTTCGGATGCGGCGACCATGGGCAAGGCGACCGGCAAGGATGCGGCCCGCGGCAAGGGAACGCTTGTGGCCCTGCGCGGCATGGAATGGGCCGAGACCCAGCTCCGTGAGCATGTCCGCGATGCCGAGGCGCTGCTGGCCCCCTATGGCCCCCGCGCCTCGACCCTCATCGCTGCAGCGCATTTCATCGCCGACCGGAAGAGCTGACCCCAGCAGGTCAGGCTGCCAGTATCTCCTGGAGAGCGGAGACCAGACGGGCACACTCGTCATCCGTGCCGATGCTGATCCGCAGGAAGTCCGAAATACGCGGCTTGGCAAAATGCCGGACGAGAATGCCGCGCTCCCGCAGAGCGGCTTGAAATGCTGCGCCAGAACGGCTTTGGTGCCTTGCGAAAACGAAATTCGCCTGGGACGGCAGAACCTTGAAATCCAGCGCTTCGAGTTCCCTAACAAGGCTTTCCCGGCTGGCGATGATGTTCCTCCGGCCTGTCTCGAACCACGCCTCGTCCTTGATCGCTGCCGTCGCGGCAAGCTGCGCCAGACGATCGAGCGGATAGGAATTGAAGCTGTCCTTGACCCGCTCCAGCGCCTCGATCAGCGGCCGCTGCCCCAGCGCGAATCCGATGCGCAGACCGGCAAGTGAACGGGACTTCGACAGGGTCTGGATCACCAGTAGGTTGGGATAGGTTGAAACGAGCCCGGCGGCGCTCTCACCGCCGAAATCGATATAGGCCTCGTCTATGACGACGACCGCATCCGGATGGGCGGCAAGAAGTGCCTCGATGCCGGTGAGCGGCAGGGCAATGCCGGTCGGCGCGTTCGGATTGGGGATGATGATCGCGCCGCAAGGCCTGTCGTAATCGTCCAGCCGGATCCGGAACCCATCGTCAACAGGCACCTCGATCGCTTCGACGCCGTATAGCAGGCTATAGGTCGAATAGAAGGCGTAGGTCACATCAGGATAGAGAAGCGGCCGCTCATGTTTCAGCAGCGCCTGGAACGCATGCGCGAGAACCTCGTCGGAGCCATTGCCGACGAATACTTCCTCCGCCGTCAGGCCGAAACGCGCCGCGATCGTCTCGCGCAATTCCGTGGCGGTGGGATCGGGATAGAGCCGCAGACGATCGTCCGCCGCTTCCCGGATCGCCTCAAGCGCCTTCGGGGACGGACCGTAAGGGCTCTCGTTGGTATTGAGCTTGACCATGTTCGCGATACGGGGCTGCTCGCCCGCGACATAGGGCCGAAGCTTGCTGACGATAGGCGACCAGTACCGGCTCATCCGAACTTGCGGGCGGTCATTCCGCCGCCGTCCGCTGGCCGAAACGCTTCTCGATATAGTCGACAACAAGCGCCTCGAAATCGGCGGCGATATTAGGACCGCGCAGCGTCAGCGCCTTCCTGCCGTCGATGAAGACGGGGGCGGCCGGCGTTTCGCCAGTGCCCGGAAGCGAAATGCCGATATCGGCATGTTTGCTTTCGCCCGGCCCGTTGACGATGCAGCCCATGACGGCGACGTTCAGCGCCTCGACCCCAGGATATTTCTCGCGCCAGACCGGCATGTTCTTGCGGATGTCGTTCTGGATGTTCTGGGCAAGCTCCTGGAATACCGTCGACGTCGTACGTCCGCAGCCCGGACATGCCGCAACCACGGGTATGAACTGGCGGAAGCCCATGACCTGCAGGATTTCCTGCGCCACCTGCACTTCGCGCGTGCGATCGCCGTTCGGCTCCGGCGTCAGCGACACGCGGATCGTATCGCCGATGCCGTGCTGCAGCACGAAGCCCATCGCCGCCGACGAGGCGACGATGCCCTTGGTGCCCATGCCGGCTTCAGTCAGGCCGAGATGCAGTGCATGATTGGAGCGTTCGGCGAGCATGGAATTGACGGCGATCAGGTCCTGCACCTGGCTGACCTTGGCCGACAGGATAATGCGGTTGCGCGGCAGGCCGATCTCTTCGGCAAGGGCTGCCGACAGCAGCGCCGACTGCACGATCGCCTCGCGCGTCACCTGCCGGGCCGAAAGCGGCGATCCGGCTTCGGCGTTCCGGTCCATCAGCGCCGTCAGCAGATCCTGATCGAGCGAGCCCCAGTTGACGCCGATGCGCACCGGCTTGTCATAGCGGATCGCCATCTCGATGATCTCGGCGAACTGCTTGTCCTTCTTGTCCTTGAAGCCGACATTGCCGGGGTTGATGCGGTATTTCGCCAGCGCTTCGGCGCAATCCGGATGATCGGCGAGCAGCTTGTGGCCGATATAGTGGAAGTCGCCGATCAAGGGCACGTCCATGCCGAGGCGCAGAAGCCGCTCGCGGATCTTCGGCACGGCGGCTGCACTCTCGTCGCGGTCGACGGTAATGCGCACCAGTTCCGAGCCCGCCCGGTGGAGAGCGGCGACCTGCGCGACGGTGGAATCGATATCGGCCGTATCGGTGTTCGTCATGGACTGCACGACGACCGGCGCCCCGCCGCCGACGATGACGCCGCCGACATCGACGGCAACGGAAGCGCGGCGCGGTTTCGGATCAAAATCGGCGGCTGACAACATGGAGAGTTCTTGCACCCCTAAAGCATGTCGCGCAAAAGTGTGCAGCGGTTTTGCGATAACGACATGCGAAAAATAAAAACCTAAAGCGTGAGGAGCAAATCTGAAAGATTGCGACGCGCTTTAGAAACGGTGCTTTTCAGGTGGATCAAGGCCGGCTGCTTGTCAACCGCCCCTGATATCACTTTTGTTGGGAGGCGGCTCAGTGACCGCCTCCGGAGGTCTCATCGGCATAATGGGCCAGGTTGGAGAGCAGCAGAACGACGATGAGCAGCACCGGCAGCGCCATGAAAACGACGGCAAAACCGATATGCTCGGCGACGAAGCCGATCAACGATGGCGCAACCAGCATGCCGGAATAGCCCATGGTCGTGACCACCGAGATGCCGATGCCGGGCTTGAGTCCGGGAATATTGCCCGCCGCCGAGAAAGCGATCGGCACCATGTTGGAAATGCCGATACCGCAAAACGCAAAGCCCAGGATGGCAAGCTCGGCATTGGGCGCCAGGCCGGCAAGCAGCATGCCGACAATGGCAAACAAAGTGCAGATGCGTAGCGTCTTGACGCCGCCCAGGCGGTCGCGCACCAGGTCGCCGGCAAAGCGCATGATTGCCATGGTGGCCGAAAAGGCTGCGAAACCAAGGCCGGAAAGCGCCACGGATGCACCCATTTCCTGCCGGAGATAGAGCGCGCCCCAGTCGAGAACAGCGCCTTCAGGCACCATGCTGAACAGCGCCATCAATCCGAGCAGCCACGGCAGCGGCACCATCGGGAGCTTCGTCTTTTCCTTCTTGGCGTCGGGATGCGGCGGATCCGCAAGGATCATCGGCCAGGCGACGGCAAGGAAGATCGCCGCCAGCACCGTCGCCAGTTGCGCATGGCCGAGAATACCGAGCTTGGAGATCACGATGCCGCCGAGACCTGAGCCGATCAGTCCGCCAAGGCTCCAGAAAGCGTGGCAGGACGACATGATGGCGCGGCGCATGGATTTCTCGACCGAGACCGCATTGGC
Source organism: Rhizobium sp. SRDI943 (assembly GCF_057653695.1). NCBI lineage: Bacteria > Pseudomonadati > Pseudomonadota > Alphaproteobacteria > Hyphomicrobiales > Rhizobiaceae > Rhizobium > Rhizobium sp. SRDI943. The sequence continues at coordinate 4,276,718 of NZ_CM172787.1, forward strand.
ATTCATCGCCACATCCATTGCACCGATGAAGCCGCCGAACAGGAAGAGCGTGATCGCTCCAGTCAGCACATTTGGCGCCAGCGTCAATGCCAACAGCAACGGTAGCACGCAGACGGCCAGTATCTGAACGACGATACGCGAACCGTGTTTGGCGATCTGTGCACCGGCGATCGGCATCATGACCAGCGAGCCGACGCCGAAAACCAGGATCATCAGCCCAAGCTCGAACTTGGTCAGCGCCAGACGCTCGGCAAAATCAGGGATCTTCGGCGCCCAGCAGCCGACGACAAAACCGTTCATGAGAAAGAGCAGGGAAACCGCCGCTCTGCTTCTGGTAATGAAGCCGCTCCGGGCTCCCGGCGTACTCACATGACTATCCATTTCCGGTCTTTCCTCATTGCCGGGCTTGCTTGGCCCGGTTTCCCTAAACTCTATGACGTCGCCTCAGTTCGTTTTCTCGGCGAGAACAGTCCTGCATCCGCGCTCGCGGTAACGGGCGAGAATGGCCGGATCGGCATCGTGCTCGACGACCAGGCATTCGCAATGCGCAACCGGCAGGATGCTATGGGGGGCAGCGGTGCCGAATTTCTCCGAGGTTGCAGCCACCAACACCCTTTTGCTCCTGGATGTCGCAAACCGCTTGAACTCCGCATCCTCGAAGCCGAACACCGTGATGCCGGCCTCGAGATCGACGCCGCAGGCGCCGAGAATGCAGAGATCGGGCGAAATCTGCTCCATATCCCGCAAGGCCTTGGCGCCGAGCGAGCCGCCCGTCTGCCGATCCACCATCCCGCCGATCAGAATGACGTTGACGGCAGGCTTGTCGATCAGAGCTGCGGCAATCGCCGGCGCATTGGTCGCAGCCGTCAGTGCAAGTTCGACCGGTAATGCGTGGGCAATCGCCAGATTGGTGCTGCCGGCATCGAAGAACACAGTCGAGCCGGCGGCAATCTGCTTTGCTGCAGCGCGCGCCAGCGCCTGTTTCCGGTCAGCGGCAAAGCCGATGCGCTGCGTCAGGCTTCCGTGCGCCGGCGAGACCGGCAATGCGCCGCCGTAGACCCGCTCACAGAGCCCTGCCGCCGCCATCTCCCGCAGATCCCGCCGCACCGTATCCTCGGAGACGCCGAATTCGAGCGCAAGCTCCGTCGCCAGCACGCGGCCATTCAGCCGCAGCCTCTCGGAAATCACGCCTTGGCGCTCTCGCAACAGAAAATCCTGCATGTTCCTACCGGATCGAGACCTCACAAACCGAAAACGTGCATAAACGCTTACGATCATGCAGGCAATATGCACGGTCACACGTTTTCTGACGTTCGGAAATAAAGCTCCACCACCAGAGCGAATATGCCCTATTGACCGGCCCGGGAGGCGGGAATATCGATTGGTCATTCCCGATTCCCGCCGGCATATCCGCCACCTGGTCCGTTCTCCCCGTGAAAAACTCCGTCAGCCTGGGCATCCTGCTCACGAGCCTCGCCTATATGGCGTTCACCTTCCATGACGCGATCATCAAGATCCTGGCTTCAAGCATTCCCGTCTGGCAGATCCTGTTTTTCCGCAGTCTCACCATCCTCGTCGGTTGTCTCGCCTATGGTCGCGGCAAGCTCGTCCACCAGACGATGACATCGCCGATCATCAAGCCGATGATTGCCCGCAGCATCCTTCTTCTCTGCGCCTGGCTTTCCTACTATTCCGCCGCAAGCCGCCTGCAGCTTGCCGAAGTGACCACGCTCTATTACGCCGCACCTGTTGTCGGCACCTTGCTTGCCTGGTTCATCCTGAAGGAGAAGGTCACGCCGGCGCGTTGGCTGGCGGTCGGCGTCGGCTTCGTCGGCGTCCTCATCGCCTGCAATCCGGTCGGCCTCACCATCTCCTGGCCGGTCTATCTGGCGCTGCAGGCGGCCGTGCTCTGGGCCTCTGCCATGGTGCTGCTGCGCAAGACCTCGCTGCACGAAAAGACGATTATCCAGCTCGCCGTTTCCAACGTCTTTTTTCTTGCCATGACCGGCGTTGCCGTTCTCTACACTTGGCGGACACCCGATATGGCGCAGCTCGCGCTCCTCATCGCCACCGGCGTCGTTGCGGGCTGCGCGCAGTTCGCCCTTTTCGAAGGCATGCGCCAGGCGCCCGTCTCCGTGCTTGCGCCATTCGAATACAGTTCTCTCATCTGGGCCTTCCTCCTGGGGTATCTGATCTGGGCCGATATCCCCACGCCCAATGTGGTCGTCGGCGCGGCGATGATCCTCGGCGCCGGATTGATCATCATCGTCAGCGAAAAACTGCGCCGCCGCATCGCGGCATGATGCCTGTTTCTGCAGGTTTCATGGTTCGAGCGGCCGTTTGAGAAAAATATTTGCAGTTGCTGCTTTTATTCGCAGTTTTCTACGCTTCCGGCGCCGTAATTTTCTGCCAACTATCCCCATCCGATAACAACCTCCCAAGGATGGATGAAACAATGAACTGGTTGAAAACCGTCGCCGCCGCCGCCCTCATTCAAGCCGCGGCCCTCCTGCCTGCCCATGCCGGTGAAAACCTCGCCGCCATCAAATCGGCCGGCGTCTTCAAGATCGGCACCGAAGGCACTTATGCGCCCTTCACCTATCATGACGAAAGCGGCAAGCTCGTCGGCTTCGATGTCGAGATCGGCGAAGCGATCGCCGCCAAGCTCGGTGTCAAAGCCGAGTTCGTCGAAGGCAAGTGGGATGGCCTGATCGCCGGCCTCGATGCCAAGCGCTACGATACCGTCATCAACCAGGTCGGCATCACCGAAACCCGCAAGCAGAAATACGATTTCTCCGAGCCTTATATCGCCTCCAAGGCCGTACTGATCGCCCGCGACGGCGACGACAGCATCAAGTCTTTCGCCGACCTGAAGGGCAAGAAGGCCGCCCAGTCGCTGACCAGCAACTTCGGCAAGCTCGCAACCGAAGCCGGTGCCGAGCTCGTCGGCACCGACGGTTTCGATCAGTCGATCCAGCTGGTGCTGACCAAGCGCGCCGACGCCACGATCAACGACAGCCTCTCCTTCCTCGATTTCAAGAAGCACAAGCCGGACGCGCCGGTGAAGATCGTGGCCGAGCAGGAAAACGCCGATTACTCCGGCGTCATCATCCGCAAGAACGAGCCGGAGCTTCTCGCCGAAATCAACAAGGCGCTTGCCGATATCAAGGCCGACGGCACCTATAAGAAGATCGCCGACAAGTATTTCGGCCAGGATGTTTCCAAGTAAGTTCAACTGAAGAAAAGTCCCTTCCCAAACTCCTCCCCACAAGGGGGAGGGGCTTAGCCGGCGGGCCGTCTCATCTTCAAATAAACGTTTCGGCCTGCCGCTCGGTCGCTATTTCGTGTGAGCCGGCACCTGGATAAGTCCCTCCCCCTTGTGGGGAGGGGTGGGGGAGGGGTATTTCGGATATCACGACCCAACTGACGAGAGGCAACTCCCTTGGCGCACTGGCTCCAACTGATGGCGGAATCGCTACCCTCGCTCCTGTGGGCGGGGCTGATCTTCACCATTCCGCTGACCCTGCTATCCTTCGTCTTTGGCCTGGCCCTCGGGCTCGCCACCGCAATCGCCCGGCTCTTCGGGCCGATGCCGCTTTCGGCCGTCGCGCGCTTCTATGTCTGGGTCATCCGCGGCACGCCGCTGCTGGTGCAGCTCTTCGTGATCTTCTACGGCCTGCCGAGCCTCGGCATCCTGCTCGATGCCTTTCCGGCCGCCCTCATCGGCTTCACGCTGAATATCGGCGCCTACAGCTCCGAGATCATCCGCGCCGTCATTTCTTCGGTGCCGAAGGGCCAATGGGAAGCCGCCTATTCGATCGGCATGAGCTGGCGCCAGGCGATGAGCCGCACCATCCTGCCGCAGGCCGCCCGCGTCGCCGTGCCGCCTTTGTCGAACACCTTCATCTCGCTGGTCAAAGACACCTCGCTTGCCGCCGCCATCACCGTGCCCGAGCTCTTCCAGGCGGCGCAGCGCATCGTCGCCACCACCTACGAGCCGTTGATCCTCTATATCGAGGCGGCGCTGATCTATCTCGTCCTGAGCTCCGTCCTCTCGCAGTTGCAGGTGCGGCTGGAACGCCGCTTCGCGCGTTATGGCGGCATGCTGGAGGCAAATGCATGATCGAGCTTTCCAACATCGAAAAGCGCTTCGGCGACGCCGTCATCCTCAAGGATATCAGCATCCGTATTCCCGAAAGCAGCGTCACCGCGCTGGTCGGGCCTTCGGGCGGCGGCAAGAGCACACTGCTGCGCTGCATCAACCTACTCGAAATTCCGACCGCCGGCTCCATCCGCCTCGGAGAGGAGAAGCTGGCCTTTGCACCGGGCAAACGAACGAGCTGGCCGGCGATCCAGAAGATCCGCCGCCAGACCGGCATGGTCTTCCAGAATTTCCAGCTCTTCCCGCATCAGACCGCGATCGAGAATGTCATGGAAGGCCTGGTGACGGTACTGCGATGGCCGAGGGAAAAGGCCCGCGAGCGTGCGATGGAATTGCTGACAAAGGTCGGCATGACCCACAAGGCCGATGCATGGCCTTCGACGCTGTCGGGCGGCCAGCAGCAGCGCGTCGCGATCGCCCGCGCGCTGGCGCCGTCGCCGCGCGTGCTTCTCTGTGACGAGCCGACATCCGCCCTCGATCCCGAGCTTTCGGCCGAAGTGGTCGATGTACTCGGCAAGCTGGCCAGCGAAGGCACGACGATGGTGATGGCGACCCACGATCTCCGGCTCGCCTCGAAGATCGCCAATGACGTGGTTTTCCTGGAAGCCGGGAGCGTCGTGGAAACGGGCAGCGCCAGAGCGATCTTCAGCGCGCCGGAGCGCGAACGCACCAAACGTTTCATCTCGACGATCAACGCCGCCCATACTTACGATATCTGAGCTAGAGATGATGCCGAAAAGTGTGAGCGGTTTTCGGACGACATCATGCTCTATTTCTTTGATTTAGATCCGGATGCAGATTTTTAGGCCGACCTGGCCTAAAATCATCCGGATCTAATGCCGGGATGCGAAGATCCCGGCATGGCTGGAACTCCAATCAGGAGGCCGTGACGACGGCACGCGCCGCCTTCAGCGCATTACCCCACCAGATGAGCTGATCGAGCTGGTTCTTCGCCGCTTCGTTGAGATGGGCGTAATCGCTGAGGCTCTTGCCTTCCTTGAGGACGCCGAGATATTCGCCAAGCGCGATATGCACGCCCGTTTTCACCGAAGCCGCCCCCATTTCCACGAAGATCAGGCGAAGATGCTCGACCGCACGTGCGCCGCCAACGCCGCCGTAACCGACGAAACCGACCGGCTTGTGGATGAACTCGCCGAGGTCGATGGCGTTCTTCAAAACCGCAGTCGGCGCGTGATTGTACTCGGCAACTGTGAAAATGAAGCCATCGAATTCACGCAGCTTCTTTTTCCAGCGCTCTGCCGTTTCGCTTTCAGCGGTCGTGGCACGCTGCTCACCGAAAAAATGCATGGGGTAGTCGAGCAGGTCGAGAACCTCGACCTCAATGTCCTGCCGTTCGGCGGCGATAGCGGCAATCCACTTGGCCGGATGCTCGGAAAAACGGCCAATACGCGTGCTGCCGACGATAACGGCAATCTTCAACTTGCTCATTGATATCATTTCCTGATTGGTCTTGGGGGCGGATGGTGGGAGCGCAAGCTTATGAGAAAGCCTCCGCGCCGGGCAAGGCGCGAAGGCTTCGAAAAATCAGCTTTTTGACAGGCCGATCGTACACAATCGAGTGAATGGAGCCCGCTCGAAAAGCCGGCCGATGGGCGCCTTTGCCAAGGATGGCAGCGCTTCAGCCTGCGTAGACGACGAGCAGGTCCTTGGCATCGATCTGATCGCCGGCCCGTACCAGCACTTCGGAAATCGTGCCATCCTTTTCCGCATGCAGCGCCGTTTCCATCTTCATCGCCTCGATCGAGACGAGCACGTCGCCGGCATTGACGGCCTGGCCGGGCGAGACGAAGACACGGCTGATGACACCCGGCATCGGCGCGCCGACATGAACGGCATTGCCCGGTTCGGCCTTGCGGCGGACGGCCGCACCCGTCGCCCCATGGGCCCGGTCCGGCACCTTGATGCGGCGCGGCTGGCCATTGAGCTCGAAGAAGATGGTCACCATGCCCTGGCTGTCGGTGGCGCTCATCGCCTGGTTGACGATGACGAGCGTCTTGCCGCGCTCGATATCGGCAAACAGTTCCTCGCCGTCCTTGAGACCGTAGAAATAGGCGGGCGTCGGCAGCACCGAGACCGGGCCGTAGGTATCGGAGGCGAGCGCGAAGTCGGTGAAGACCTTCGGATACATCAGGTAGGAGGCAAATTCGAAGTCGCTGACCTCGCGCTCGAGTTTCGTCTCGATAACTTTGCGCTCCGCATCGAGATTAGCCTCCTTGAGCAGCGAGCCGGGGCGCACGGTATAGGGCTTGTCGCCCTTCAGCGCCTTCTTCTGCAGCGCTTCGGGCCATCCCGACGGCGGCTGGCCGAGATCGCCCTTCAGCATCGAGACCACCGATTCCGGGAAGGAGACTTCCTTGTCGGGGCTGACGACGTCGGCGACCGTCAGGTCCTGGGACACCATCATCAGCGCCATGTCGCCGACGACCTTGGAAGACGGCGTCACCTTGACGATATCGCCGAACATCTGGTTGGCGTCGGCATAGGCCTGCGCCACCCGATGCCAGCGGGTCTCGAGGCCGAGCGAGCGGGCCTGTTCCTTGAGGTTGGTGAACTGGCCGCCCGGCATTTCGTGCAGATAGACTTCGGATGCCGGCCCCTTCAGATCGCTTTCGAAGGCGGCATATTGGTTACGCGCCGCTTCCCAATAGAAGGAGATACGGCGGATCCATTCCGGATCGAGGCCCGGATCACGCTCCGTACCGCGCAACGCCTCGACGATCGAACCGAGACAGGGCTGCGAGGTATTGCCGGAAAGTGCGTCCATGGCCGCATCGACGGCATCGACGCCGGCATCGACGGCGGCAAGAACGGTCGCGGCCGCAATACCCGATGTATCATGCGTGTGGAAATGGATCGGCAGGCTGGTCGCCTCACGCAGCGCCTTGAACAGAACCTTCGCAGCCGCAGGTTTGAGAAGACCCGCCATATCCTTGAGCGCGATGATATGCGCGCCTGCCTTCTCGAGCTCGACTGCAAGATCGGTGTAGTATTTCAGATCGTATTTCGGACGCGCCGAGTTGAGGATATCGCCGGTATAGCAGATTGCCGCCTCGCAGAGCTTGTTCTCCTCGGCAATGGCATCCATCGAGACGCGCATGTTCTCCACCCAGTTCAGGCAATCGAACACGCGGAACAGATCGATGCCGCCTCTGGCTGCCTGGCGGACGAAATATTTGACGACATTATCGGGATAATTGGTGTAGCCGACGCCGTTGGCGCCGCGCAGCAGCATCTGCAGCAGAAGGTTCGGGGCGCCCTCACGGATCAGCGCCAGGCGTTCCCACGGATCCTCGGTCAGAAAGCGCATGGAGACGTCAAAGGTCGCGCCGCCCCAGCATTCGAGCGACAGAAGGTTCGGCAGCGCATGCGCATAGGTGTCGGCAATACGGGCGATGTCATAGGTGCGCATGCGGGTGGCGAGCAGCGACTGGTGGCCGTCGCGCATCGTCGTGTCGGTCAAAAGCACGCGCTTCTCGTTGCGCATCCATTCGCCGAATTTCTTCGGGCCGAGCGTGTCGAGGAGCTGCTTTGTACCATCCTTGACCGCATTGCCGTTGGCGTAGGGAACCACCGGCTCGGCAGCGTTTTCCAGCGGCCTCGGCCTATCCTTGGCCTCGGGATGGCCATTGACGGTGACATCGGCGAGATAGGTCAGGAGCTTCGTGGCGCGATCCTGGCGCTTGACCTGCTGGAAGAGTTCCGGCGTCGTGTCGATGAAGCGTGTCGTGTAGCTGTTATCCCGGAATTTCGGATGGCCGATGATCGCTTCGAGGAAGGTCAGGTTGGTTGCCACGCCGCGAATACGGAATTCGCGCAGCGCCCGGTCCATGCGGGCGATCGCTTCGGATGGATTGGGCGCCCATGCCGTGACCTTGACGAGAAGCGGATCGTAAAAGCGGGTGATGATTGCACCCGAATAGGAGGTGCCGCCATCGAGGCGGATGCCGAAACCGGACGCCGAGCGATAGGCGGTGATGCGGCCGTAATCCGGAATGAAATTATGCTCCGGATCTTCCGTGGTGATGCGGCACTGCAGCGCATGGCCGTTGAGACGGATATCCTCCTGGCGCGGCACGCCCGATTCCGGCGTGCCGATCGCAAAACCGTCGAGGATGTGGATCTGCGCCTTGACGATGTCGATGCCGGTGACGACTTCGGTCACCGTATGCTCGACCTGGATACGCGGATTGACTTCGATGAAGTAAAATTTGCCGGTATCGGCATCCATCAGATACTCGACGGTACCGGCGCCGACATAATTGGTCGCGGCCGCGATCTTCAGCGAATAGGCGGCGAGCTCCTGGCGTTGCGCCTCCGAGAGATAGGGCGCTGGCGCGCGCTCGACGACCTTCTGGTTGCGACGCTGGATCGAGCAGTCACGCTCGAAGAGATGCACGACATTGCCGTGCGTATCGCCGAGAACCTGGCTTTCGACATGGCGGGCGCGCTCGACGAGCTTTTCCAGATAGACCTCGTCCTTGCCGAAGGCCGCCATCGCCTCGCGTTTGGCTTCCGTCACCTCGCGGGCGAGATCCTTTGGATCGCGGATCGCGCGCATGCCGCGCCCGCCGCCGCCCCAGGAGGCCTTCAGCATGACGGGGTAGCCGATCCCCTCCGCCATCTTCGCCACTTCGGCCATGTCCTCCGGCAGCGGCCCTGTGGCCGGCACCACGGGAACGCCGACCGAGATCGCCAGGTTGCGCGCCGCAACCTTATTGCCAAGCTGGCGCATCGTATCGGCCCTCGGGCCGATGAAGATGATGCCGGCCTTGTTGCAGGCATCGACGAATTCGGGGCTTTCCGACAGCAGGCCGTAGCCGGGATGGATGGCATCGGCGCCGGAGAGTTTCGCAACGCGGATCACCTCCTCGATCGACAGATAGCTCTCGATCGGGCCCATGTCCTTGGACAGATGCGGGCCGCGGCCGACCTGGTAGCTCTCGTCCGCCTTGAAGCGGTGCAGCGCCAGCTTGTCCTCTTCCGCCCAGATCGCCACGGTTTTTATTCCAAGCTCGTTGGCCGCGCGGAACACGCGGATGGCAATTTCAGAGCGATTGGCAACGAGAATCTTGGAAATGGGCAAAACGGTCTCCTCAGACGTTCAGACGCGGGATTGCTGCACCCGCGAAGGAAATTCTTAACTTCTTGTCACAGAAAGTTCAATTTATCTTGCGACTGCGAAATGCAATTTTTCGACATGCTGGAGCAACTCCGCGAAAAGTGCGAAGCGGTTTTCCGTTCGGAGTTGCGCAAAAATAAAAAACCAGAGCAATTCCGCTTCGATGAGAAGCGGAGTTTCTCTACCTTATCAGGCCATGACGGAAGGCAAGCGCCACCGCATGCTGCCTGTTTTTCGCCTTCAGCTTGTCCTGTAGGCCGTTCATATACCAGTCGACGGTGTGGTTTGAGATCTTCAGCATCTTGCTGATCTCCATCGAAGTCATGCCTTCGGCGAGATAATGCAGGATTTCCATCTCGCGCCGTGTCAGCGGCGTATCGGCCGGCAGCACGGTTTCCAGTGCCTGCGCCTCACCTTTCAGATCGAGCAACCGCCAGAAGGCCTTGCGCGCCACCGCCTCCAGCAATGCGATTTCCACCGGCGACAGCTCAATCGGCTTGCCGGCGAGACTAAGGCTGGCGAGAATGCCGCTGCGTCCGTGGATGGGAAAGATGTAGCCGTCCTCCAACCCGTGCCCGAAGGCATCGACCATCATCTGCTCCATGCGCCGATGATAGGCGTCCTTGCGGAAGGCCGCCATCGCCTCTCGCCAGCGGAAAGGCCGCTGCGCATGGGCGAGATAGCGCACCATCGGATCGATCAGCGCATATTTTTTCGCGGCATATATTTGCGGCCATTGTTCCGGCCAGCGGCCGGCAAGCGCCGCAGCCCAAGGCTCTGGATTCTGCTGCAGCGGGCTCTGCGGCAAATGGTGCGGCAAGCCGTAATATTCGAAGCCGCAACCGCGGAGGATCTGCTCCAGTTCGGTGATGACAGCTTCAGGATTTGAGCATTCTTCCAGAATTACAAGCAATTGAATTAACGAATTAATATTCACAAAAATGCCCCTTGCCCGGACCTGATGCCCGCATGAGGCCGCTGGCGGCTGGTCAAACTGGTCGCGAAACGGTCTTATTCAATAAATGCAGTCTGTAATTTAATGCTGCGCTAAACATTTAATAAAATGCAAGCGCAAATTGTTGCGAGATATAGTCAGGCGGCAATTTCGGCGTCATGGCCACTCGTCGGATCCTGCCATAATATGATCGCGGCAATCATCACATCGATCGAACCCTGAATACTCCGTTAATCGCCCGTTCAGGTAGCCTTTTGTAGCATCGCATCATCCCGTTTTCGCAGATGCAAAGAGGTTCGACGTGACGCTATTCAAGGTCTATGCAAGGGCTCTGCGCTATCTTGGCGCCTACAAGCTGCGCGTATCCCTAGTCGTTGTCGCAAACATTGTTCTTGCGACGATCACCATCGCGGAGCCGATCCTGTTCGGTCGCATCATCGATGCGATTTCGGGCAAGGGTGAGGTCAAGCCCATCCTCTTCATGTGGGCGACTTTCGCCGTCTTCAACACCATTGCCTTCGTTCTGGTGGCCCGCGAGGCCGACAGGCTGGCCCATGGCCGGCGAGCGACGCTGTTGACGGAAGCCTTCGGCCGCATCATTTCCATGCCGCTCGGCTGGCATCATCAGCGCGGCACCTCTAACGCGCTGCATACGTTGCTGCGCGCCTGCGAGACACTGTTCGGCCTCTGGCTGGAATTCATGCGCAACCACTTGTCGACGGTCATCGCGCTTGCCCTTCTGATACCGACCGCAATGTCGATGGATCTGCGCCTTTCCGCAGTACTCATGGTGCTCGCCATCGCCTATTGGCTGATCGGCCGCGTCGTCATGAGCCGCACCAAGGACGGCCAGGCTTCGGTCGAGAACCATTATCACACCGTCTTCTCGCATGTCAGCGACTCGATTAGCAACGTTTCTGTCCTGCACAGCTACAACCGCATCGAGGCCGAAACCAGGGCGCTGAAATCCTTCGCCGACCGTCTGCTCGAAGCCCAGTATCCGGTGCTCGACTGGTGGGCGATCGCCGGCGCACTGAACCGCATGGCGTCGACCATCGCGATGATGGTGGTTCTGATCATCGGCACCATGCTCGTCCAGGCCGGCCAGCTGCGCGTCGGCGAAGTCATCGCCTTCATCGGCTTTGCCAACCTGTTGATCGGCCGTCTCGACCTGATGCGCCAGTTCGCTACGCAGATTTTCGAGGCCCGTTCCAAGCTTGAGGAATTCTATGCGCTGGAAGACTCGGTACGTGAACGTGAAGAGCCGGCCGGCAACGGCGAGATCAAGGACGTCAAGGGTGCGATCGAATTCCGCGACGTCTCCTTCGGCTTCGGCAACAGCTCACAGGGCCTGCACAACGTCTCCTTCTCGGTGAAGGCAGGCCAGACGGTCGCGATCGTCGGCCCGACCGGCGCCGGCAAAACGACGCTCGTCAACCTGCTGCAGCGTGTCTACGATGCCCAGGGCGGCAAGATTCTCGTCGACGGAACCGATATTACCAAGGTGACCCGCAAGTCGCTGCGTCGCCACATCGCCACCGTCTTCCAGGATGCGGGCCTGCTGAACCGTTCGATCAGTGACAATATCCGCCTTGGCCGCGAGGGCGCCAGTGAAGAGGAAATGCGCCGTGCGGCCGAAGCCGCCGCCGCTGCCGACTTCATCGAGACCCGCGAGGATCGCTACGATACGCATGTCGGTGAACGCGGCAACAAGCTCTCCGGCGGCGAGCGCCAGCGCATCGCGATTGCCCGCGCCATCCTCAAGGACGCGCCGATCCTGGTGCTCGACGAGGCGACCTCGGCGCTCGACGTCGAAACCGAAAACCGCGTCAAGGCCGCAATCGACAATCTGCGCCAGAACCGCACCACCTTCATCATCGCCCACCGCCTGTCGACGGTCCGCGAAGCCGATATGGTGCTCTTCCTGGATGACGGCCGTGTCGTCGAACAGGGCAGCTTCGACGAACTCAGCCACAGCAACGGCCGCTTCGCCGCCCTGCTGCGCGCCAGCGGCATCCTGACGGACGAAGAGGTCCGCAAGGCCCATACCACCGAAGCCGCCTGATCGGTTTGGGTTCGAGATAAAGGCCGGAAGGGTAACTCCTTCTGGCCTTTTCGTTTGCTCTGGGGCTGAGGACCGATCGACATTCAGGATTCCCAAATCGGTTGATCACTGATTCATAAGGTACCGTGTGCAGCACGGAGGCCTTTGAGGGGCGTGAAGCGATACGAGTTGAACGAGGCGCAATGGTCGAGAATTGCGCCTTTGTTGCCAGGCAAGGCCAGCGATCCAGGTCGGACGGGGGTAGATAACCGGCTGTTTGTGAACGGGTGTTTGTGGGTGCTGCGCTCAGGCGCGCACTGGCGGGACCTGCCGGAGCGCTATGGCAAGTGGAAGACGGTCCATCGCCGGTTCAGTCGCTGGTGCCATGCCGGCGTATGGGAGCGGGTCTTTGATGCCCTCACTGCTGACCGGGACAATCAGTACTTAATGATCGACAGTACCATCGTGCGTGCCCATCAACAGGCGGCGAGCGGAAAAGGGGGGCCAAGGATCAGGCGCTGGGGCGTTCCAGAGGTGGACTGACGGCCCAAGGCCCATATGCCGGTCGATACGCTCGAGCGCCCCTGCTCTTCATCACGATGGCCGGCCAGGTCGCGACATCACGCAAGCTCAATAACCAGACAGCTCAAGCCATCTGGGCGATAAAGCCTATGACAGCAATGCCTTGCGCGCAACGATCGCAAAGATGGAAGCCGAGGCAGTCATAGCCTCAGACCGTTCTCGAAAAACCGAGAGACGGGCGTCGCGCCCTGCCGCGCATCTCTCCGCCAAACCATGCCGAACCTCCCGACAAATCATCGCGGAAGTGTCAGGCATGTCTCCGAACATCTGTCACGTATGCATCAAGACCGTACACCTGTCGGGGGAAATGCCCGGCAGGGCAGAGGGGGTAGTGCACGGCACAACATCTCCGCTCCAACCCACATGATTGATCACCCCGCCGATCTTCCCTATCCTTCGCCAGTCAACGGAGCATAGGGAGAAAACCCATGAAGGTCCTGCGCATCGTCGCCAATATCCAGGCAGCGGATATCACCCCGGCCCGGCGCTTCTATCAGGATATCCTCGGTCTTGACGTCATCATGGACCACGGCTGGATCACGACGTTCGGCGCCGCACGCTCAATGAATATTCAGCTCAGCATCGCCAGTGAAGGCGGTTCCGGAACGGAGGTGCCGGACCTCTCGATCGAGGTTGATGACCTCGATGACGCTTTCGAGGCGATGTCGGCTTCAGGCTTCCCGATCGAGTACGGCCCGGCCGATGAGCCTTGGGGCGTCAGACGCTTTTATGTCCGAGATCCCTTCGGCAAGTTGGTGAACATCCTCATGCATAAAAATTGAGCCGGCGGCCATCGGCCACCGGCTCCTTCATGTCGAGCAAAATCCCAGCCCTATTTCCGATCATTCTGGCGATAGGCATTTGCCGTTCCGCCAATGCGGACGGGAACGGGGATGGTGGCGGTATCGGTGACGAGTTTCCCCCTAACCTTGCCCTGCTGACGTTTGCGCTCGAGATAATAGGCATAGGCGAATTGTATCGCGATCCCTGCAATCACGAAGAGCGGACCGACCAGTTGGTCCTTGTTGGTGATGTAGAGCACCACCTGGCCGATCATGGCGAGGATCGTGCCGGCGACGAAGATGTTCAGCGAATGGCGGCCGAGGATCGTCAGCGGATGGTCCACAGGACGGCGCAGGATACGCGAGAGCGCGGGAATGCTGATAACGAGGTAGGTCAGCGCCAGAACGTGCAGCAGCCGCGGCAGCGACAGGAAAGTCTTGTCGAAACCGGTGATGACAGGCGGCAGGCCGAGTGCCGCCAGCGAGTTGCCGAAAATCCAGAGATGGCCGGTCACCCAGATGAAGGACAGCACGACGTAACCGGCAGCGACCGTCAGCAGCAGCGGGTGCTGCGGGATCGTGCCGCCGCGCTTGATATGCAGCATCGAGACGATGCCGATCGAAAACAGGAACTGCCAGGAGAGCGGATTGAGGAACCAGTAGCTCTCGATCAGCATGTTGTGCGGCGCCACTTCATAGATGCCCGCAAGCAGCCAGACCGTAGCCGAGACGCCGAGCGCCAGCCAAGGGCTGCGCGCATTCAACAGCAGGATAATCGGCACCATCAGCATCAGCGCCCCGTACATCGGCAGGATATTGTTGTAGCCGATCTGGTGGCCGAGCAGGAGCAGCGCCGGAATGCCTTCCTTCAGGTTCATCAGAACCGCCAGGATATTAATCTCGACCAGCAAGCCCGGCCGATGGAACAGCCAGGCACCGCAGATGAAGAGCGCCAGCGTCATGAAGGTGGTGATCATATGGGCGAGATAGAGCGTGAAGGCGCGCTTTACCGCCTTGATCGCCACCGTCAGCCGGTTGCCCGGCTGGAAGCGGGACCCATAGGCAAGGCCGACGGCAATGCCCGAGATCAGCACGAAGGCTTCGGCGGCATCGGAGAAACCAAAATTCTTCGTCGTCACATATTCGAAGATCTGTCCGGGAACATGATTGATGAAGATCATGATCAGCGCCACGCCGCGCAAGACGTCGAGCCTCGTGTCACGCACCGGCGCAGCTGCGGATAGGGAACTGCGCCCCGTGACGATGGCTTGGGTCGGCGTGCTTGCCATGGGTTTCTCCTTATTATCCGATTTGCAAACGCGACGACGGCCAAAAGGGTTCCCTTTTGGCCGTCGCGAATCGCCGTGTTTTTCAGCGTGGAGAACGCTGTTATCCGAGCGGATATCCCTCTTCGGGATCGGTGACTTCGCAGCCGTTGATTGCCAGAGTGTAGCCGCTGTCATTGGACGCTTTTGAGACCGAAATGCGGTATTTCCCGCCGCCTTGCTCCACCTCTGCCGCAAAACCGTCCCATTTCGACGGGAGCGACGGGCGCACATAGAGCCGACCATCCTTCAGCCGGATACCGAGGATGCCCTCGACGGCGGCGCGGTAGAGCCAGCCGGCTGACCCGGTATACCAGGTCCAGCCGCCGCGTGACGTATAAGGCTCGTTTCCGTAGACGTCGGCCGCCACGACATAGGGTTCGACGCGGTATTGCTCCGCTGAAGCCTTGTCGAGCGCATGGGTGATCGGATTGAGGATCTGGAAGCAGCGGAAGGCATCGTCGCCCCGCTTCAGCTCCGCCAGCGCCATCACCACCCAGGTCGCCGCATGGGTATATTGCCCGCCATTTTCACGCACACCCGGCGGATAGGCCTTGATATAGCCGGGATCCCTGGCAGAATTGACGAAAGGCGGCGTGAACAGCCGGATGATGCGGGCATCCTCGTCGACCAGTTGGTCGAGCACAGCCTCCATCGCCGTGACGGCGCGGTCCGGATCGCCCTCGCCCGACAGCACGCTCCAGGACTGCGCGATCGAATCGATCCGGCATTCCGGGCTTTCCCTGGAGCCAAGCAGTGCACCGTCGTCGAACGTGCCGCGGCGATAATAGCCGCCATCCCAGGCCGCAGTTTCGAGCGCCTTCTTGAGCTCAGTAAGATGCGCCGCCCAGCGCTCCATGCGGGCCGTGTCGCCACGCTCTTCGGCATAGGGAATGAAGGAGCGCAATGCGCCCGCCAGAAACCAGCCGAGCCAGACGCTGGTGCCGCGCCCGCCGATGCCGACGCGGTTCATCCCGTCGTTCCAGTCGCCGCCGAGGAACAGCGGTAGGCCGTTTGCCCCCTTGCGAGCGATGGCAAGATCGAGCGCCAGCGCCGCGTGTTCGTAGACGCTCGCCTTGTCCTCGGAAATTTCCGGCTTGTAGAACGAGTCGTGCTGGCCTTCGAGCAGTGCTGGCCCTTCCAGGAAGGCGATCTCCTCATCGAGGACGTTTTTGTCGCCGGTGACGCTGCAATAGTGATGGATCGCGTAAGCGAGCCAGACGACGTCGTCGGAGATCAGCGTGCGCACGCCCGCACCCGTTCCCGGCAACCACCAATGCTGTACGTCGCCTTCACGGAATTGCCGCGAAGCGGCATTCAGGATCTGCCGGCGGGCAAGCGAGGGTTCGTGCAGCACGAAGGCCAGCGTGTCCTGCAGCTGGTCGCGGAAGCCGAAGGCGCCGCTTGCCTGGTAGAAGGCGGTGCGGGCCATGATGCGGCAGCCGAGGCTCTGATACGGCAGCCAGGTGTTGACGAGATTGTTCATCCCGCGATCCGGAGTCGATATCTGCAGCCTGCCGGTGAAATCCCGCCAGAAGGCGCGGTTTGCCTCGACGGTCTCGTCGAACGAAGCCTTGCGGATATCGGCGATAACAGTCCGCGCTTCTTCTTCCGTCGGGGTATCGCCGAGGAAGAAGGTGAAGTCGCGCTCCTCGCCGGCACCGAGCTCGATGTCGATAGCAAGCGCCGCGGCCGGATCACCGTCGAGTTCGGTCGCGCCGGAAAGGGCGGCGGCGGAAATGACGGCCTGCGGTGCCTGGATCGTCCCCGCCTTGCCGAGGAATTCGCGCCGGCTTGCCGAGAAACTCGAAAGCGTCTC
Source organism: Rhizobium sp. SRDI943 (assembly GCF_057653695.1). Classification (NCBI taxonomy): domain Bacteria; kingdom Pseudomonadati; phylum Pseudomonadota; class Alphaproteobacteria; order Hyphomicrobiales; family Rhizobiaceae; genus Rhizobium; species Rhizobium sp. SRDI943. The sequence continues at coordinate 4,293,527 of NZ_CM172787.1, forward strand.
GCTCGCCGCGAAGAAGGCAGTACGGTTGGAAAAATCGATGCTGTAGGGATTGGTGGCAAATAGCGCCCCCGTCTCCTCATCATGGCTCGACAGGATGAAAGGCACCGTGCGTCCCGGATTGCTGCCGAGGATCCATTCGACATAGCCGTAGAGACGCAGCTTGCGACTGGTCGAACCGGTGTTGCGCAGGCGCAGGCGTTGCAGTTTCACCGGCTTTTCGCGGTCGATCGTCTGCGTCAGCTCGAGCGCGATATCGTGCTGAACGCTGGAGAAGACGGAATAGCCGAGCCCGTGGCGGGCTTCGAAACGGATGTCCGGACGGCGGGAAAGCGCTGCGAACGGCGTCATGACAGCACCGCTGTCCAGATCGGTGAGATAGAACGCCTCGCCCGAACGGTTGACCACTGCATCGTTCGACCAGGAGGTCAGCTGATAGTCGCGCGAATTGACGCTCCAGGTGAAGCCCGAGCCCTCGGCCGACACGTGGAAGCCGAAGCTGTCGTTGGAAATGACATTGATCCAGGGCTGCGGCGTCGCATGACCTCCAGGCAGCCGAACGACATATTCGCGTCCGTCGCGGGCAAAGCCGCCGATGCCGTTCCAGAAGTCGAGATCGCCTTCCTCCTCGATGACGACGGCGGGCACGACAGGTGGCGGCACCGGCGCAATACGCTTGACGGGGGCCTTGTTGCGCTCGGCCCGTTCCATCTCCTGCAGTTCCTCCTTCGAGGGTGCAAACAGCGCGACGGCGCGGTTGATCTGGTCGACCACCTTGCCGTTCTTGGTGTGCAGCGTGACGCGGGAAGCCGCGATCAGCGCATGATAAGTGGCTTCCTCCATCAGGTCCTTGCGAACCGCAAAGATATGCTGGCGCAACCCGTCGGCCTGGCCCATGCGACGTACGTTTTCGCACATGGCGTCAAGCGCATGCTGCATGTCCTGCGCATAGGACGAAGCGCGTTCGTTCATGATGACGAGATCGGCGGTGACGCCGCGCGAGCGCAGATATTCCTGCGCCAGCAGCGCCTCGCGGGCGATGTCGAGATCCATGTCGTCGTTAATGCGCAGCGTGAAGATCGGGAAGTCACCGGAGATTGCCAGCGGCCAGAGCGCTGATTGCGACTGCAGGCCGGCCTCGACGGTCGCCTCGTCCTTGCGCAGTTGCATATCAGGATAGACGAGATAGCGTCCAAGATGCTGGAAGGCCGCCGCCTGCTGGGAGGTGACGCCGACATGGCGCATCTGCACCTGCGTGCGTGTCCAGGCCTGGACGAGCTCGTGGGTGAAGGCGTCGGGATGACGGTAGCGATTGACCGCCTTGTCGACTTCCTCGCGGCTTGGCGCCGCAATCGTCCAGAAGATCACGCTGACTTTCTTGCCGGCCGGTACGCGGACGGTGCGACGCAGCGACATCACGGCATCGAGCATGAAGCCGTCGCTGCCGGAAAGCGTAGCGCCCGGGTCGAAGGCGGCCGCATCGGCAAGACTGCGGCCACGGCCGATGAACTTGCGCCGGTCGGTCTCGAATTCGGTATGGCGGGTGTCGCCGGCATTGTCGACGATCAGATGTGCGATGCTGATGTTCGGCTCGTTCGGATCGCGCTTGTTGCGTTCGGCACGGATGACGTCGCCGCGCTTGCCGATCTCTGTCTTGACGAACATGCGGGCAAATGCCGGATGCGCATTGTCGGTATCGTCGGAGGTGATCACCGGCTCGAGATAGGAGGTGACCTCGATGAAACGGTCTTCCGTGCCCATGTTGAGCAGCGTAACACGACGGGCCTCGGCATCATGCTCGGTGGCGACGATGCACTCCACCTCGCTTGTGAGGTCGCCGACAATCTTGGTGAACTGCGCCTTCTCGTCGGCGAATTCGACCATGGTCTTTTCGCCTTCGACGCCCTTCGGCTCTGATGTCGCCGACCACCATTCGTTGGTGGCGGTATCACGCAGGAAGATGAAACTGCCCCAGCGGTCTTCAGTCGGATCAGGCTTCCAACGGGAAACGGAAAGATTGTTCCAGCGGGAATAACCGGCGCCCGTCGCCGTCAGCATCACCGAATAATGGCCGTTCGACAGGAAGACGAGTTCGCGGTCGCGCGAAGCCGGATCGCTGATCTTCCTGAGTTCCGGCCGCAGGAGATCGTCCTGGATGCTGGCGGGCGTATCGGATTCGTGCTTGCCGCTCATGACGGGAATGTCGCGCGGCGCCTTTTCCTGCAGCAGCAGTTCCGCCGCCTCGATGACAGGATCGGCGTGGAAGAGTTCGCGCAGATGACCGTTGAAGGCGACATTGGCAACCGCCGCGATCGACATGCCGTGATGGTGGGCATAATAATTGTAGACCACCGCGCATTTCTTGCCTTCCGGCACGCGCGTCGGCGTGAAGTCGACGGCGTCGTGGAAGCCGAACTTGCCGAGTGCGCCGAGCTTGCGCAGCCTCTGCAGGTTTTCCAGCGCAGCCGGCGGATCGTATTGGCTGGCAAGCAGCGAGGCATAGGGCGCGATAACGGCATTGTGGCCGAGACCGCGCTTCAGGCCGAGCGTCGGCACGCCGAAATTCGTGTACTGATAATTGAGGTTATGGTCGCGGGCATTGAAGGCGGCTTCCGAAATGCCCCAGGGAATACCGAGCTTGCGGGCGTAATTCATCTGCTCGACGACGACCAGATTGTTGGTCTGGTTGAGAATACCCCCGCCGCGCTCCTGCATGACGAGCGGCGGCATCAGATATTCGAACATCGAGCCGGACCAGGACACCAGCGCACCGCGCGAGCCGACGGGCACGACCTGGCGGCCGAGGCGGTACCAGTGTTCCGTCGGCAGGTCGCCCTTGGCGATGCCGAAGAGGCTGGTCAGGCGGCATTCCGAGGCGAGAAGGTCATAGCAGGCCTGATCGAGTTCACCGCTTTCGACGCGATAGCCGATCGACAGCAGACGCCGCTCCGGCCGGAACAGGAAGCCGAAATCCATCGAGAAGGCGAGATCGCGCGCCTTGTCGCGCAACGCCACCAGGCGCGGCCTCAGCGCATCGACTTTGGAAAGGTCGAAGGTGCTGTCGGAAATATGCGCCTCGCAGACCTTCACCAGCGATGCCGCCCATTGGGTGACCTCTTCGCTCTGCTTCGACTTGACCTCATGGTCGAGATTGGCGGCGAGCTTCTCGATGTCGCGCGCGAGAACCGCAAGGTTGATGATTCGGATCGAGGCAAATTCGTGCTCGCGTTTGACGGCGGCAAGCGCGTTCTGGAAGCCAACGATGCGCTCCTCCAGGCGGCGGCGCAGCGGGCGCACGGTCTTGCGGTCATCGGGCAGGTCCGCCAGCACTTCGCGGAGAATGCCGGCCGTGTCGCCGACGCCGTCGAGATTGCCCTGCATATGAGCGGACGGCGCCTCGGCCCAGTTGCGGCAGGCCGACGAAATGGCGATCAGATGGCCGGCGAGATTGCCGCTGTCGACGGCAGAGACGTAACGGGGCCCAAGCGTCTGCAGCGTATCGGTGTGGTACCAGTTGAACAGGTGACCGCGGAATTTCTCCATTTTGTCGATCGTCGCGATCGTCTGCTCCAGCCGCTCGAGCGTCTCCTCGAAGGAGAACCAGCCGAAATGCCGGCCGGAAACGACGGAAAGCAGATAGACGCCGATATTGGTCGGCGAGGTGCGCGCCGCGACGATCACATGCGGCGTTTCCTGGATATTGTCAGGCGGCAGATAGTTCTGCTCGGCGGTCGTGAAAGTTTCGAAATAACGCCAAGTGCGCCGGGCGATCTTGCGCAGTTCGCTCGACACGGAATCGGCGACCTCGAGCCGGTCCTCGGTCTCCGCCGACTGGCTGACATACCAGGCGACAACAGGCGACAGGATCCACAGCAGCGCGAAGGGAATGCCGACGAGGAAGGCGTTGTCGCCGGGAAGAGCGGCAAAACCGAGCGCCAGCAGCGCCAGCGCCGGTGCATGCCACATCGCCTTGTAATAGGAAATCAGCGTGCCCTGGCCGCCGGCCTGAACGCTGGCGGCGGTCCGCCACTGCAGCATCAGCTTGCGGCTGACGAACAGGCGGTAGAGCGACCGGCCGATCGCATCCGCCATCATGCAAGCCGAATCGGCGATGAAGACGATGCGCAGCGCAACCTGCGCATTGGCAGCCGTGATATCGGCCCAGACCGTATAGAGATGGGCGCGGGCGATGATATCGCTGGTGCGCGGGATGATGCCGTTGATGAGCGATAGCGTCGGCGCGACGAAGAGGCAGAAGATCAGCAGAATCTGCCAGATGAGCGCGCCGAGCGGACCCATGAAATACCAGCCGAGCACGGAGGCGAAGAACCAGGCGATCGGCGTCAGCGAGCGGCGCAGATTGTCGAACATCTTCCAGCGGCCGAGTGCCGTGACGCCATATTTTGGATTGAACATGTAGGGGAGAAGCTGCCAGTCGCCGCGCGCCCAGCGATGCTGGCGCGAGGTTTCCACCTCGTAGCGGATCGGGAAATCCTCCACCAGTTCGAGATCGGTAACGAGCGCGCAACGCGCCATCGAGCCTTCGAGAAGATCGTGGCTGAGCACGGAGTTCTCGTCAATCCGGCCCTTCAGCGACGCTTCGAAGGCATCGACATGGTAAAGGCCCTTGCCGGTGAAGGTGCCTTCGCCGGCGAGATCCTGATAGACGTCGGATACGGTGAAAACGTAAGGATCGAGGCCGCGGTTGATCGAAAAGACGCGCTGGAAGACCGACGCGTCCTTGCCCGTCGTCAGCGACGGGGTGACGCGCGGCTGCAGCACGCCGTAGCCACTTTCGACACGGCCGGTTTTCGGATTGATCACCGGGCGGTTGATCGGATGATAGAGCTTGCCGACGAGCTTGGTGACGGCATCGCGCATCAGGCGTGTATCGGCATCGAGCGTCATGACATATTGTACATTGGCCGGCACGGTATTGGCACCCGGCAGATAGGTCGTGTCGCGGTCGCCACGCAGAAGCATGTTCAGCTCGTGCAGCTTGCCGCGCTTGCGCTCCCAGCCCATCCAGACGCCTTCCGAGGGATTATAGAGGCGGCGGCGATGCAGCAGATAGAAACGCGTCTTGCCGTCATAGGCATAACGGGCGGAGAGATTGGCGATCTCGCGCCTGGCATAATCGAGAACCTCGAGATCGGCAGGCGTTTCCTCGACCTCGCTGTCCGGCCAGTCGCTGAGCATCGCGAAATAGATCTCGCCGCGCGGATTGGCGAGATAATGGACCTCGAGATTGCGCACGTGGTCGTCGACGCTGTCGCGGTTCGAGATCAGGCAGGGCACGACGAGCAGCGTGCGCGCATCTTCCGGAATGCCGTCCTTGAACTCGTAGCCGACGAGGCGCGCCGGTGTCACGAAGAAGGAAAGCAAGGTGTTGAAGAGACCTGTCGCCCCCTCCGACGCCGGCACCGAGAACATGATCAGCAGCAGGGCGATTTCGACCGCCCCCATGCCGGCATTCGCCATGAACTTGCCGACGATTGCCATGGCGATGACCGTCAGCAGCATGACGGGCACGGCAATCGCCAGCCAGTTGAACCGGCGAACGGCGCGCACGAAATGCTGGGTGACCGTCGGACGATAGTTCGCCCGCGCCTCGAGCTTCGGCCGCTGCGCGCCCGACAGGAAGCCGCCGACATTCGGTTCATGCGGCTGCGGCTCGTCGGAGGCCTTGGCGGCATCGGTCATGTCGAGCGCCAGCTGGGCGATTTCCATTTCCGACAGCGGCGAGCGCTTGGCCAGCTTCTCGATCTGCTTGCGATATTTGTTGCGCGAGCCGGAATCGAGGATGCCGTAGTCCGAATGCTCCCAGAGCAGCTTGTCGACATGGCTGACCTGCTCGACCCAGACCGACCATTCGGCATCATCGATCTCGCGAAGGCTGCGGATGATGTTGCCCATCGTCACATTGCCGGACGAAAGCCGGCTGTGTTCGGCCGTCGTCGCCTCTTCGGTGTTGCGGCCGAGCTCTTCCAGCCGCTCGTCGAGCCAGGTGATCGCCAGGCTCGACGTCTGCGAGCCGTCGCGCAGGCGATAGAGGAACTGCGTCGAGAAGGTATTGTCCTCGGCAAGCGGTTCCAGCGTCTTTAGATAGGCGGCCGCCCCGGCTGGGTCGGTCAGGCGCACCAATTCGTCGGCTGCCTCGTTGGCGCGGCGGCGCAGCCGGCGGCTGGCTTCGACACGGCTCGAAATGCGGCGAAGGTTTTCGACGAGCACGTAGCGCACCAGAGAGGGCAACGCCCAGAGTTCGCCGATCCTGAGCGTCTCGCTGGCCTGGAAGCCATCGACCAGCGCCGTCAAACTTTCCTGCGAGATCGTGCTGTGGGTATGGGCGACATAGAGCCAGGCAAGCACGAGGGTGCGCGGCACCTCGACGCCACCGACGACCATGGTCGGCAATTCGCGGTAGAAGCGGCGGGGAAAGTCGCGCCGCACCTCCTGGATCGCCTCTTCGACGATATAGTGATTGTCCAGCAGCCATTCTGCCGCCGGCGTGATCGTCTCGCCGGCCTCGACGTCGGTCGCCGTTGTCCGGTAGACGCGCAGGATTTCCTTCTCGTTTTCCTTATGGCGCGCGAAGAAATCGAAGGGGGCGAAAGCCGGCAGCTGGTCGACGCCGTTGCGGGCGACCGCATCGCCCATCGCCTTGATGTCTTCGATCGACAGATAGGTCGAACGGATCGAACCATTGTGATCGATCTGCTTCATATCGGGTTCGCGCGGAAGGCTCGGAGAAAGATGAGAAATAGACATGGGTTCGGTTCTGGATCCAAACGAAGTTATGGCTGTTTTGCTCAGCCTTTTGCACTGCTTATCATGACTGCTACATGAACGGAGCCCTATTCTTCAAAGATCGATGAAGCCGGGGTGAACGACACTCGGGCCAAGCGATGCAAACGGGCCAAGCCCTGGTTCAGGACGTGGCCCGAGGGGATCGAGACCATCGATACCCTCTCCGCGAAAGCTATGTCGGAAATTTGGACACTATCGGGATAATTCAAGTCAAGAGGCGTTCGCCACTCGCCCGGCGGGCTAGCGTGGGCGGTCGGAATGACGAAAGTGCCGGCACCTGGTCCCGGCGATCAACGGCTTCGATTTCAGAAAAAGGAAAGAAGAATCGCCGGATCATGCGCCTGCCGGCGAATTGGGCCGGCTTGCGCGCCACGCATGAGCAAGTTCGCCGTGGCGCGCTTTGGATGGCGTGAAAAAGTACAGAAGAATGATGATGAAGAGTCTCGGAAAACCGAGACAAATTAATGTTCCGGAATTCAATAAAGGCGGAAACCGCCGCAGCGCCGGCACCTGCCGACGCTAGTCATCCGCCGGATTACCCGACGACGCCGCAAACCATGGCTACGACGAACAGGAATGCTGCGGTGAAGATCGCGCCATGGAGCATCGTCTGAAGCCTGTGGCGCGTGGTGAGCGGCTTCTTGGTCGGTACGGAACCATATTGGTTCACGTGAGCATGCGAAATACCCAGATCTGCCATATGTCGCCTCCGTTGTTCTCGTTCGGCCGGTTGTGCGGCTCGCGCTTATATTCGTATTTTGTCTATCAGTAGGTAGAGATAAATTTCCGTCCAGGGCGAACGAAAGAGAAAATTCAACCAGACCTTTTAGCAGAGCGTGCGCCATGCCCAGATCAACGAGCGCTCGACAGCGTTCTCGGTCTGGGGCGGGTTGGAGGAAGTCTCGATCAGCCGACGGTCCTTTTCCGCAGGAATGGATGCCGAAATCTGTTCCCGGCAATCGGCTTTAACAGGAGGATCGAGGTAACCCATGGTCATCCCACCGAGAAAGAACATGCAATCAACCTCCATCGATCACGAAAGCTAACAAACGTTAACAGGATCATGACAGAAGCAAGGCAGCTGTCAATAGTCTAGTTGAATGGTCGTCTTTTAGGAAACCATTATCCTTAACACCGCCGCCGGTCTTTTCTTTTCAAAGGTTTGAAAAGATTGGCTTTCACGCTTTGACGAAACCCTTGCTCGCGATCATCAAATTTCTCGTATAGTCCTCGTGAACCGCGCCTTCTGCCAGTGCCTGTGAGCTCAGCCGCTCGACGACGGCGCCGTTGCGCATCACGGCGAGCCTTTCACACATATGGGTGACGACACCGAGATCATGGCTCACCATAACAAAGGTAAGCTTGCGGTCGCGTCGGATCTCTTCCAGCAGGTTCAGCACCTCGGCCTGCACCGAGGCGTCGAGCGCCGATGTCGGCTCGTCGAGCAGCAGGATCGACGGTTCCACGATCAGCGCCCGGGCGATCGCCACGCGTTGGCGCTGGCCGCCGGAGAGCTGGTGCGGGTAGCGGAAACGGAAACCATTGCCGAGGCCGACCTCGTCGAGCGCTCGGGCGATGCGCTTCTCGCTGTCGGCGATGCCGTGGATTGCAAGCGGTTCGAGCAGAAGCCGATCGATCGTCTGGCGCGGATGTAGCGACCCGTAAGGATCCTGAAAGACCATTTGCACGCGCCGGTAGAAGGCCTTGCTGCGCTTCGAACCTTTCAGCGGCTCACCATCGATGTTGATCGCCCCGCCGCTGATCGGTGCAAGTCCGGCAACGGCTCGCAGCAAGGTCGATTTTCCCGAGCCGGACTCGCCGACAAGACCAAAGGATTCGCCGCTTTCGATGGCGATACTGACATCCTTCAGCGCATGAAAATGGTCGTAGACGACGCTGAGATCGTCGATATCGAGAGCTGCGCTCATGCCGCCCACTCCGGCTTGCGGTCGAGCACCGGCAGCGGATGGCGGTTTGCACCGATCTCGGGCATGCAGTTCAGGAGCCCCTGCGTATAGGGATGCTGCGCATGTTTGAGATCGGCCGCCGCCAGCTCCTCGACGACCTTGCCGGCATACATGACGATGACGCGGTCGCAGAAGGACGAGACCAGCCTCAGATCATGGGAGACGAAAATCAGCCCCATGCCGCGCTCGGACACCAGCCTGTCCATGATCCGCAGCACGTCGAGTTGCACCGTCACGTCAAGCGCCGAGGTCGGCTCGTCGGCAATCAGCAGTTCAGGCCCGGCAATCAGCATCATGGCGATCATCGCCCGCTGCCCCATGCCGCCCGAGACCTCGTGCGGATGCAGGTCGAAGACACGTTTCGGATCGCGGATCTGCACCGCTTCCAGCATGGCGAGCGCGCGCTCGCGCGCCTCCGCCTTGCCGACCTTCTCATGCGTGCGCAGCGTTTCGCAGATCTGCCGTCCGATCGACATGACGGGATCGAGCGAATATTTCGGATCCTGCAGGATCATGGCGATACGCTTGCCGCGCAGCCTGCGCCTTTCGCCGGCAGACGCATTGATGAGATCGATGCCGTTGAAATTAAGCCTGTCGGCCGTAACGATACCGTGTTTCGGCGTCAGGCCCATGATTGCCCGTCCGGTTTGAGACTTGCCGGAACCGGATTCGCCGACGATTCCGAGCCTTTCCTTGCCGAGCGTGAAGGAGACGCCGCGCACGGCCTCGATCACGCCGGTGCGCGTGGGGTAGCTGACTTTGAGGTTATCGACCGTCAGAAGCGTCGTCATTGGCCGCTCTCCTTTGGATCGAGCGCGTCGCGCAAGCCGTCGCCGAGGAGATTGAAACCGAGGCTGACGATGAGGATGGCGATGCCGGGCATCGCTGCGACCCACCATTGATCGAGGATGAAGCGCCGTCCCGAGGCGATCATCGCACCCCATTCCGGCAGCGGCGGCTGCGCCCCCAGACCGAGGAAACCGAGACCGGCCGCCGTCAGGATGATGCCCGCCATGTCAAGCGTCACCCGCACGATCAGTGAGGAAATGCAGAGCGGCATGACATGACGCACAATAATGCGAAGCGGCGAGGCGCCCATCAGCCTCACCGCCGAAATATAGTCGGAACGCCGAACCGTCAGCGTCTCGGCGCGCGCGATGCGGGCATAGGGCGGCCAGGAGGTGATGGCGATGGCGATGATCGCGTTCTGGATGCCGGGACCGAGGGCTGCGACGAAGGCGAGCGCCAGCACCAGCTTCGGAAAGGCGAGGAAAATATCGGTGATGCGCATCAGCGTCGCATCCACCCAGCCTCCGGCATAACCGGAGACCGTGCCGACGATCAGCCCGACCGGCGCCGAGATGACGGCGACGAGCACGACGACGAGCAGTGTCAACCGCGATCCGTAGATCAGCCGCGAGTAGATATCGCGGCCCTGATCGTCCGAACCGAGCCAGAATTCGCCCGTGCCGGGTGGCAGCAGGCGGGCATTGCGAAGATCGCCGACAACGGGGTTATGCGTGGCGAGCACATCGGCAAAGGCGGCGATAAAAAGCAGCGCCACGATGATCAGCAGGCCGACAACGGCGAGCCTGTTGGCCGTGAACTGACGCCAGGTGACGTAGGTGCGGCCGAGGCGGGCCTGCAGGCGCGATTGCGGCCGGTCGGAAAGCAGCCATTCGCGGCGGCTCATTGGTTGGGATGGGCTGGCGGGAACCGTCATCGGTTTCGCGTCCTCGGGTCGAGCGTCCGGTAGAGAAGATCGGACAGAAGGTTGATGCCGATAAAGACCGTACCGATGACGATCGTGCCGCCGAGCACGGCGTTCATGTCGGCGTTCTGCAGCGAATTGGTGATGTAGAGCCCGATGCCCGGCCAGGAAAAGACGGTCTCCGTCAGCACCGATCCTTCGAGCAGGCCGGCATAGGAAAGCGCAATCACAGTGACGAGCGGCACGGCGGCATTGCGCAGCGCATGGCCCCAGATCACCCGCGTTTCCGAAAGCCCCTTCGCGCGCGCGGCAACGATATATTCCTGGGAAAGCTCGTTCAGCATGAAGCTGCGCGTCATGCGGCTGATATAGGCGAGCGAGAAATAGCCGAGCAGCGAGGCAGGCAGGATGATGTGGCGGAAGACATCATAGAAGACGTCCCATTGCCCCTGCCAGGCACTGTCGAGCAGGTAGAGGCCGGTGATCGGCGTGAACGTATATTCGAAGACGATGTCGATACGGCCGGGAAAGGCCACCCAGCGCAGTTGCGCATAGAAGATGACGAGCGAGATCAGCGCAAGCCAGAAGATCGGCACCGAATACCCGACGAGACCGACGACGCGCACCACCTGGTCGGCGATGCTGCCGCGGCGCACCGCGGCGAGAACGCCGAGCGGTACGCCGACGAAGGCGCCGATGAGCGTTCCGAGCGTCGCGAGCTCGATTGTCGCCGGCAGCACACGGCGGATATCAACCATCACAGGATTGGTCGTCAGCACCGAATTGCCGAAATCGCCGGACAGGATGCCTTTGATATAGATGAAAAACTGCTGATAGAGCGGCAGGTTGAAGCCCATTTCCTGGCGTACACGCTCGACGACATGGTTGGGCGCGCGGTCGCCGAGAATGGCGAGCACGGGATCGATCGGCACGACGCGGCCGATGAAGAAGGTCACGGCCAGAAGGCCGAGATAGGTGGTGACGGCGGCAAACAGAAACCGCCCTAGCGCCTTTGCAAAGGCGCCGGCCCGGCCCTTTCGGGGCCGCGCCGCCTGTGTTGTTTCGACGGTGCTCAAGCGATTAATCCTGCCGGACTATTCCTTGGCGATCGGACCGACGAAATTGGTGTCGAAGCTCGGACCCAGCTTGAAGTCCTTCACGCTCTTGCGGTAGCCGGCCACCTCGGTCTGCTGGAAGATGAAGACGAAGGGGCTGTTTGCCAGGTACTTCTTCTGGATGTCCTGATATATGGCGGCGCGCTTGGCGGCGTCGCGTTCCAGAAGGGCTGCCTTGGCTTGCTTGTCGAGCTCCGGCGCTTCCCAGGTGTTGCGCCATGCGAGCGTCTTCACCGTGCCGGCATCGGAATTATCAGGATTGCCGGTAAAGGTGTCGGCATTGGAATTCGGGTCGAAATAGTCCGAACCCCACTGGCCGATATACATGTCGTGCGTACGGGCGCGGTACTTGGTCAGCGTCTGCTTGCCGTCGCCGGGGATGATTTCCATCTTCACGCCGGCCTGCGCCAGCGTCTGCTGCATCGATTCGGCGATACCGGTCACCGGCTGGCTGTTGCGCACGTCCATGGTGATCGAGAAACCGTCGGGTACGCCGGCCTTGGCCAGCAGTTCCTTGGCCTTGGCGACATCGAGCTTGTAGGGGTTCTCATCGAGTGCGCCGAGCTGACCCTTCGGCAGGAAGGTCTGATGGATCTCGCCGATTCCCTTGATCAGCGTTGCGCCGATCGCATCGTAATCGACCAGATATTTGAAGGCTTCCTGGACTTCCGGCTTCTTCAAGTTCTCGTTCTTGTTGTTCAGGCTGACATAATAGATCGTGCCCTTCGGCGCACTGGTTGTCGCCAGATCCGCATTCTTCGACACGGCGTCGATGTCGCCCGGCTCGAGGTTGCGGGCGATATCGATGTCGCCGGCTTCGAGCGCCAGCCGCTGGGCAGCGCTTTCCTTCATATAGCGATAGATGACGCGGTTGAGCTTTGCCTTGTCACCATAATAATTGTCATTGCGCTCCAGCACGACGACTTCGTTGGCGCGCCATTCGCGCATCTTATAGGGGCCGGAGCCGGCATAGCCGGTCTTCAGCCATTCATTGCCGAAGTCGTTGTCGTATTTGTGGTCGGCATCGGGCGTCACCGCCTTCACATGCTCCAGCACCAGCTTCTTGTCGACGACGGAAGCGACGGTTGCCGTCAGGCAGTTGAGCACGAAGCTCGGCGCATAGGCCTTATCGACCGTGAAGACGAAAGTGCCGGCATCGGCCGCCTTGGCTTTTTCGGCGACGTTGTCGCCGGTCAGACCGAACTGGGTGAGGATGAAGGCTGGGCTCTTGTCGAGCTTGACGGCACGCTCGAACGACCAGGCGACGTCTTCGGCGGTGATCGGGTTGCCGGAGGCGAATTTCAGGCCTGACTTCAGCTTGAACGTATAGGTAAGGCCGTCATCGGAAACGCTCCAGCTCTCGGCCAGATCGCCCTTCACCTTGGACGTGTCGTCCATGTCGAGACGGACGAGAAGGCTGTAGCTGTTGGTGGTGATTTCGGCGGTCGAAAGCTCGAAAGCCTCACCCGGATCCATCGTGATGATATCGTCGATGGCGAAACCTTCGACCAGCGTATCCTTCGGTGTCTCGGCAAAGGCCGAGGGTGCCGCCATCATCAGGAGCGAAAGAGCGGCTCCCGCGGAAAGCAGGCGAAAATTGCGGCTGAGTTTGGTCATCATCATGGTCTGTTCCCCTGTTTTTTGATTGAATACGAAAGGCTTAGGCGTGGTCCTCCCGCCAAGCCTGGGCCAGAATGCGAAGCCAGTTTTCACGGGCAAGTTTTGCCAGGTCGGCGTCAGCATAGCCAACCTCTCTGAGAGCGGCAATCAGCTTCTGATTACCGGCTGCATCACCGATTTCCTCCGGAATGGTGGCCCCGTCGAAGTCCGATCCGAGCGCCACGCAGTCGATGCCGATGCGATTCACAAGATAGTCGATATGGCGGATCATGTCGGCAAGCGGCGTGTCGCTGTCCGAGCGGCCGTCGGCACGCAACATGGCGGTGGCATAGTTGATGCCGACGAGCCCGCGGCTTTCGCGGATCGCATCGAGCTGCCTGTCCGTCAGGTTGCGCGCGACCGGCGTCAGGGCGTGGGCATTGGAATGGCTGGCGACCAGCGGCTGGTCCGTCTTCTTCGCCACGTCCCAGAAACCCTTCTCGGTGATATGGGCAAGGTCGATCAGGATGCCGAGGCGATTGCATTCCCTGACCAGCGCGAAGCCGGCATCGGTAAGGCCCGGCGCCGTGTCCGGCGACATCGGGAAGGCGAAAGGTACGCCGTGACCGAAGACATTGTGCCGGCTCCAGACCGGACCGAGCGACCGCAGCCCTGCCGCGTAGAACACCTCGAGCGCCGAGAGATCGACACCGATCGCCTCGCAGCCTTCCATATGCATGACGGCGGCGAAAATGTTATCCGCCATGGCGCCGCGGATATCCTTCACCGTCCGGCAGAGCCGCCAGGCGCCGGCCTGGTCGAGCCGCAGCGCGATCGCCGCCATTTCATTGGCGATGGCAAGGGATGGCAGCGGATCGAGAGGGGCCGCCATCGGCGTCATATAGCAGCCGTGGGCATCCGGATCGGCGAAGACGAGATCGCCCGAGGGAATATAGATGGCACAGAGACCGCCTGAAAGACCGCCCTCTCTAGCCCGATGCGCATCGATATGGCCGACCGTCGTGCCGTCTGCGAATTCCGCGATCGGGTCGCTGCCGTCTTTTGAATGTGTCCAGAGTCGAAGGAGAACGTCGTTGTGACCGTCAAATACGAATTGCATCTGTCTTCCTGCGCTGCCCGGGCGGGCGAATGAAGCGGCAGAATAGAAAAGCTGACGGAATTCGCCACCTCTTTTTTCAGAAATCCGTCGATGCTGAAATGAAACGGGAGCCGAAGCTCCCGTAAAAAATCATTGCATGCCAGAAATCAGTGCTTGCGGCGTTTCTTCTGTCTGTAGACGTCGATGACGACAGCCGCGATGATAATGAGGCCCTTGACGATCTCCTGGTAATAGGCGTCGATCCTGAGGAACGTGAAGCCCGAGGTCATGACGCCGAGAATGATCGTGCCGATGACGGTGCCGGTGATGCGCCCGACACCGCCGGTGAGCGAGGTGCCGCCGATGACGGTCGCGGCGATCGCGTCGAGTTCATATCCGACGCCCATGCTGGCCTGTGCGGTTTCAGCACGTGCCGCCGTGACGATACCGGCAAGGCCGGCAAGCAATCCCGCAATCACATAGACCTTGACGAGATGGGCCTCGATGTTGATGCCGGAAACACGCGCAGCCTGCGGATTCGCGCCGATAGCATAGGTGAACTTTCCATAACGGGTATAGCGCAGCGCAATATGAAAGATCAGCGCGACGACCAGGAAGACGACAACGGGCCAGGCTTTGGTTCCGATGAAATGAAACTGCTCGGTGATACCGGAAACCGGCTGTCCCTTCGTATACCACTTCGCCACACCTCTGGCCGAAACGAACATACCAAGCGTGGCAATGAACGGCGGGATCTTCGTGTAGGCGATGAGCGCGCCGTTCGCGAAGCCGGCGGCCGCCCCGATCAGCAGACCAACGACGATAGGCACGAAAGCCGGCAGGTCGGTCAGCGAGGGAAAGACGGCCCGCCCCCAGGTCGAGGACTGAGCGAAGCTTGTTGCGATCATCGCCGTCATGCCGACGACCGAACCCGACGAAAGGTCGATGCCGCCAGTGATAATGACCTGCGTGACGCCGACGGCGATGATGCCGATGACGGAGACCTGCAGGATCATGATCGTCAGACGCTGCGAATTCATCAGGAAGCTTTGGCCGATGAACATCCAGCCGAGAACTTCGTAGATGAGCGCGATGCCGACGAGCACGAGGAAAATGCTGAGCTCCGTCGGTATGCGCCGCCGCCTTTGCCGGGTTGCGAGCGGAGCCGCGCCCTCTGCTGCCTTGGTAGTCATGTCAAACCTCCCTTGGGCAATCGCCGTCAACGCATCACTGCGCAGCCAGCTCCATCACCTTGATCTGCGTTGCTTCGTCGCGATTGAGGAAACCGGTCACGCGTCCTTCGTGCATGACCATGATGCGATCGCTCATCCCGAGAACTTCGGGCATCTCGGATGAGATCATCACCACCGCCACGCCATCTCGCGCCATCTCCGTGACCAGCCGGTGGATTTCCGCCTTGGCGCCGACATCGATGCCGCGCGTCGGCTCGTCGAGGATGAGGATGCGCGGATTGGTGAGCAGCCAGCGCCCGATCAGCACCTTCTGCTGATTGCCGCCCGAAAGATTTTCCACCCGCTCGTAAAGATTGGGCGTTTTCACGCGCAGCTTTTTTGCCATGTCTTCGCAGGTTGCCTCGACTGCGCCCTGCTGCACGAAGCCGCCCTTGACGTATCTGTCCTGCAGAACGGCGATCTGCATATTCTCGAGAATATCGAGGATCAGCAGGCAGCCGGTATCTTTGCGGTCCTCAGTCAGGAACGCCATCCGATTGCGGATGGCCTGTGTGGGCGAAGAAATGGTCACCGGCTTGCCGTAGAGCTCGATCGAGCCGGAGCTTGCCGGCGTCACCCCAAACAGCGTTTCGGCAACATTCGACCGGCCGGAGCCGACGAGGCCGGCCACACCGAGGATTTCGCCGGCCCTGACCTCGAAGGAGACGTTGTTGAAGACGCCCTTGAGACAAAGATCCTTGACGGAGAGCACGACCTCGCCGATCGGCACCTCTTCCTTGGGAAACATCTGGGTGATCTCGCGCCCGACCATCATGCGGATGATGTCGTCGCGGGTGACGTCGGTCGAGGCATGCGTGCCGATATATCGTCCGTCGCGGAAGACGGAGAACTCGTCGGCGATCTCGAAAAGCTCGTTCATCTTGTGGGTGATGTAGACGATGCCGATGCCTTGGGCCCTGAGGTCGCGGATAATACGGAAAAGATGCTCGACCTCGCGCTCCGTCAGCGCCGAAGTCGGCTCGTCCATGATCAACACGTCGGAATTATAGGAAACCGCCTTGGCGATCTCGACCATCTGCCGGTTGGCGACCGAGAGGTGGCGGACCTCGATATCGGGGTCGATGGCGATATTGAGCCGAGTAAACAGTTCCTCGGTCATGCGATGCATCACGCCGTGATCGATGAAGCCGAGGCGGTTCTTCGGTTCGCGGCGAATCCAGATATTTTCGGCAACCGTCATGAACGGCATCAGGTTCAGTTCCTGATGGATCATGGCAATGCCGTTCTCCAACGCGTCGAGCGGAGATTTCAGCTGGATCTCGATCCCTTTCAGCCGAATATCGCCCTTATCGGGCGTGTAGATGCCAGCGAGGATCTTCATCAACGTCGATTTGCCGGCGCCGTTTTCGCCCATCAGCGCATGCACGGAGGCGCGCTTCAGCCGGAACTGCACGTCGTCGAGTGCGACGACACCAGGAAATTCCTTGCGGACACCCTCGGCGCTCAAGAGATATTCCGCATTCGGGACCGCGCCGCTCGCGCGCACGGCGGCCATGGTTGTCGGACTGACGGCCATATCATCTCCTCCGGATACGGGTAGGCGAAAAGGATGCGGGCTTTGCCCGCATCCTCTTAGCGTTCGCCTCAGTTCTTGGTGACGAAGTCCTTGACGTTGGCAGGTGTGACGAGCTGGAAGGGAATGTAGACCTTCTTCTCGATCTTTTCGCCCTTGGCGAGCTTGAGCGCTGCATCGAGCGAGCCCTTGCCCTGGCCGGCGGCATCCTGGAACACCGTGACGTCGAGATCGCCCGCCTGCATGGCGGCAAGCGCATCCTGCGTGGCGTCGACGCCGCCGACGACGACCTTGGTCATATCCTTGCCGGCCGCCTTCAGCGCCTGAATGGCGCCGATCGCCATTTCGTCGTTGTTGGCGATCACGGCGTCGAATTCGATGCCGCTCGAGAGCCAGTTGGTCATCAGGTCGGCGCCCTGGGTGCGGTCCCAGTTGGCCGTCTGCTCTTCGACGATCTCCAGGCCCTTGCATTCATCCGTCTTGATGACGTCGTGGATGTCCTGGGTGCGCATGCGCGCAGCCTGGTTGGAAAGCTCGCCCATGATGACGACGGCCTTGCCCTTGCCGCCGAGAATGCGGCAGATTTCCTTGGTTTCCAGCGTGCCGGATTCCTGTTCGTTGGATGCGACGAAGGCCTGCTTGTCCGGCAGCGTGTCGACGTTGACCGGCTGACGGTTGACGTAAACCAGCGGGATGCCGGCATCGGCCGCGAGCTTCGACATTGCCGTAGTCGCATCGGTATCGACAGGGTTGACGATGATCGCATCGACCTTGGAGGCGATGAAATTCTGGATCTGGCTCTGCTGCTTGGAAACGTCGTTCTGTGCGTCTTCGACCTGCAGCGTCACACCGCTCAGTGTCTTTGCATAATCGGTCATGCCGTTGCGCAGAACCGTCAGGAAATTGTCGTCGAATTTCGCCATCGAGACGCCGACAGTTTCCGCGTGAGCGGCCGTCGACATGACGAGCGCCATCGCAGTGCCCAGGATAAACTTTTTCATTTTCACTTCCTCCACAAAGCGGTGCCCGGCTGCACCCTCCTCACGCCGGAGCTCCAGGCATTTGCTCTGAAGCCGCAATTCCCCTGCGCCACCTCTCCCGCGGCGCTTCGCAAAACGGAACAAACAAACCGTTAAATCTGTTCTGCGGAATATTCATTCCATTTTCTGGGAACGGCGTCAAGTATCTTTAGCGGCGACGAGATATGGATGAGAGCGAAATGCCACAGGGCCTCACGACCGACGCCCACATTCCTCGTGTTGTGAAAGACCAAGCGAGCATCCATCTATGGGAGGATCGAAGGCAGGCTCACGGCCGCAGGCGCCTTCGACCTCTCGCCGCGACCCAATCATTTGAAGATTTTGGAGACAGGACAAATGTCCATTTCGATGTATCGCCTCACCGTTCCAATGTTCCAGCGCGGCCTCGCCAGTCTGAAAACCTACCTCGACAAGGCCGAAGCCTATGCGAAGGAAAAGAATATCGATCCCGCCATATTAGCCGCCGCTCGCCTGGCGCCCGACATGCTGCCGCTCTCCGGCCAGTATCAGCGCGCCAGCGACAGCGCCAAATTTGCGCTCGCCCGTCTGACGGCGACCGATGCCCCGAAATTCGAAGACAACGAAAAGACGTTCGACGACCTGCGCGAGCGCCTGGCAAAGACCGACGCCTATCTCGCCGGCTTCTCGGCGGAAGCATTGGAAGGCACGCAAACCCGCCAGATCACCCTACCGGGAAAGAGTGGTATCGTGCTCCCGGGAGACGACTATATCGCCACCTTCGCCCTGCCGAACTTCTATTTCCACGTCGCGACAGCCCACGCCATCCTGCGCAACCAGGGCGCTCCGATCGGCAAGCGCGATTATCTCGGCTGAACCCCCGGTTCGGCCCGGCTGAACCCCCGGTTCGGCCCGGCTAGACCACTGCATAATTCCTTAAATCGGAATCGATTTAAGGATAAAATTATGGAGCGATTCAAAGTGTTACAGCATCCTTTGCGCGTCTGAAAAAGACGCGCGGCGCTGTAATATCAGGGCCGGTGCGTCACCGGCCCTCTTTCCGTCAGCTCGGTATAGGCGAGCGTCTGATCGAGATGGCGTGCGCGGAGCGACAGCAGCTTCTCGGCATAGTCGAGCCGTATCGCCGCATAGGCCGGATCCGCCGCGACATTGTCGAGTTCCATCGGGTCGTCGGCAAGATTGAAGAGCAGCGGCGGCAAGGCGGTGAAATGCACATATTTGAACCGCGCGTCGCGGATCACCGCGAGATTGCATTCGTTGGACCGCAGCCGGAAATGCTGCTCGGCCTCACCATGCGCAATGTCGCGGAAATCGAATTCCCAAAATGCCGCGTCCCGCCAGCCCTTTCCGCTGCCACCCCTGACGAACGGCATGAGCGACCGGCCATCGAGCCCGTTCTTCGCGTCGATGCCAAACCTTTGGCAAAGTGTCGGAAAAATATCCGCAGCGCTGGTGAATTTGTCGACGACCCCACCCGCAGCACTGCTTGCGGGATCGCGGATCACCAGAGGAATATGATAGCTGCCGTCGAAGAAACCGCCCTTGCCGAGCATCCAGTGATCGCCCGCCATCTCGGCGTGATCAGAGGTGAAGACAACAATCGTGTCGTCCCAGGCGCCCGCATCCTTGAGGGCCTGCCAGATGCGGCCGAGCTGCGCATCGACCTCTGATATCATGCCATAATAGATCGCCCGGATTGCGGCGAAATCCTCGGCGTTCCAGCCGCTGAGCGGCCCCGTTGCGCCGTGGATAAAGCTGCCCTTGTCAGCGCGCGGCATGGCATAGGCGAGGTAGGGATGGCTGACCTGTTCCGCTTCGCGGTTTGCCGCGCGGGCAAAAGCCGGTCCCTCGCCCGGCTTGAACATTCGGTTGAACGGCTCCGGCACGGAGAACGGCGGATGCGGACGTAAGAAAGAGACATGCGCAAACCACGGCCTGTCCTGTTCGCCCATCCAGCGGATGAACTCGCCGGCCAGAAAAGCCGTCTGGGTCTCGTCGCGCGAATAGGCCGGCGCCGCATCGGAAATGTCTCCGGCTCTAGCACCGACGGGAATATGGATATCGCGGCTGACGGCATCGACATGGCCACGGAACCTCAGCCAGGAGAGCCACTGTCTTTCATGCTCCGGCAGAAGCTGACGGGCGGTAAAACCCGGCAGCACGCCTTCATAACTCGTCAGATGCGGATCGCCAGTATCCATCCCGCGCGGATCGGGCGCCGTATCCGTATAGCCGAACAGCGTCGGGTCGTATCCTGCCCGCCGGGCCGCCAGCGCCAGATTGTCGAAGCGGGCATCGAGCGGCGAACCGTTGCGGCAGACGCGGTGGTTCATCTGATAGAGACCGGTATAGAGTGTGGCACGCGCCGGCGAGCAGGGTGCCGCGCCGGCATAATGCCGCCGGAAGAGCGTGCCTTCGCGCGCCAGCGCATCGACACCCGGCGTCTTTACGCAAGCATGACCGACAGCCGACAGGCAATCGCCGCGCCACTGGTCCGCCGTGATCAGCAGGATGTTCGGCCGGCGCGCTTTCTCAATGCTGGTTGGCTCAATGCTGGTTGGATTTTGCATGCCAGTCCCAGGCGGAGCGGATGATCTCGGACAGATCATACTGCGGAACCCAGCCGAGCACGTCGCGGGCCTTGTCGTTATTGGCGACCAGCGTATGCGAATCGCCTTCGCGACGGCCGATATATTCGACCGGGAAAGGCCGGTTCGACACCTCCTCGATCGCGCCGAGCAATTCCTTCACCGTCGTGCCGGTGCCGGTGCCGAGGTTGAGCGCGACGGAATCGCCGCCCCTCAGCAGATATTCGACGGCGCGCACATGTGCATCGGCAAGATCCAGCACATGGATATAGTCGCGCACACAGGTGCCGTCGCGGGTCTCATAATCGCTGCCGAACACCTTGAAACCCTGGCGGCGGCCGAGTGCCGCGTCGATCGCAAGGGGTATCGCATGCGTTTCCGGCTGATGCCATTCGCCGATCCGGCCCTCGAAATCGGCGCCGGCCGCATTGAAATAGCGCAGCACCACCGAGCGCAGGCTCCTGTACTGATCGTAATCGGCAAGCGCCTGCTCGACGATATATTTCGTCCGCCCGTAAGGATTGATCGGCACCTGCCGGTGCGTCTCGTCGAGCGGCACGCTCTGCGGCAGGCCGTAGGTGGCGCAGGTGGAGGAGAAGACGAAGGCGTTGATGCCGGCCGCCTGTGCAGCTGAAAGCAGCGTCAACGTGCCAATCACATTGTTCTCGTAGAAGGAAACCGGATCCTTGACCGATTCGCCGACCTCGATCAGCGCCGCGAAATGCAGGATCGCCGCCGGCTTGTGTTTGGCCAGCACTTCATCCAGCCGGGCGCGATCGCGAATATCGCCTTCCTCGGCCGGCCCCCATTTGACGAACTCGCGATGGCCGTTCGAAAAATTGTCGAAGACGACAGGCGTATAGCCCTTGTTCGCCAGGTCGAGGCACGTATGCGAGCCGATATAGCCGGCGCCGCCGACGACAAGAACCGTTTCACCTGCCATGCACCACCCTTATTTTTCGTTGAGAGATGGGAGAAACCTAGACGAGATACACGTCAATAAAAAGAAGGAACTGCGATCGGCGTCAACGGACAATACGTCAAATGCCGAAGCCACGCTCGATCAGGTGCGATCCGACACTTGCGCAATTTGTGCCGGATCAGGAAGAAACACAAATTATTCGCGTGATTTGCATGGCGGCCCGATCTAAGGCGCTTGCACCACCATGTGATGATCAACGGTCCGCAGCCATCAGGCAGGGAGAGCGCGAATGAGGAAGGCATTGGTCGTTTGGGGCGGCTGGCAAGGCCATGAGCCGGAGCAATGTGCCGATATCGTCGCCGATCTCTTGCGCGAGGACGATTTTACCGTCGAGGTAACCGGCGATCTCGGCGTGTTCGGATCTCCGACGCTGGCGAAGGCCGATCTGCTGGTGCCGATCATCACCGGCGAAAAGCTTGAGAAGGAGCATGCCGCTGGCCTCGTCGAAGCCGTGCGCGGCGGGCTCGGGCTTGCCGGCCATCACGGCGCGCTCGCCACGTCCTTCAAGGAAAGCGCACCTTTCCGCTATGTCTCCGGCGTCACCTGGGTCGCCCATCCCGGCAACATCATCGACTTCCGCGTCGCTGTCACCCGCCAGGACGATCCCGTCATGGAGGGCATTCCCGATTTCGACTATCGTTCGGAGCAATATTATCTCCATTACGATCCGACCGTCGAAATCCTCGCGACCACCACCTTCACCGGCGCCTACGATCCGGCGGCCCGCAATGTGGTGATGCCCGTCGTCTTCAAGCGCCATTTCGGCGCCGGCCGCATCTTCTATTCCGCCCTCGGCCATGTCGCGGCCGAATTCGACCATCCCTACATGCCCCTCATCCTGCGCCGTGGCCTGAGCTGGGCCGCACGCCAGTAGCGCCAGGACGATGCCCGCGGATGAGGATCGGCGGCGACAGCCGGCGACGTCGGCGGCTGAAGAATGAGCAGCCCAAGCTGGAGGGGCAGCCTCGCCTGATCGTCCGGCATGAGGCCGGCCGCTTGCCGATCGTCGGCCCGCGCCATAACTTGCCCGGATGCCGGATCGCTTCTCTTTCTTCCCCGCCACCGCCGGCCGCCTGGCCGATATAGAAGCGGTCTTCGACGATTGCGCCGACGGCCGGAATTGTCGCTGCGCCTATTGGTATCTTCCGAATGCCGACTACAAGGCAGGATGGGGCGAGGGAAATCGCAACTGGTTCCGAAGCCTACTCACCGAACCGCGCCCGCCCGGCATTCTCGGCTATCATGAGAACGAGCCGGCCGGATGGTGCGGTGTCGCGCCGCGCATCGTTTTCGACCGGCTGCGCCGTTCAAAACCCTTTGCGCCGGTCGATGACAAGCCGGTCTGGTCGATCAATTGCTTCATCGTCCGCAAGCCGTTCCGGCGGCAGGGATTATCGCAACTATTGCTGAAAAATGCGGTCGAATTTGCGACGGCAAACGGCGCCGAATGTCTCGAGGCCTATCCCGTCGACCAGGCAGCCCGTGCTTCGAACCGAGCCGAGCTTTATCCAGGAACGCTATCGATGTTTCTGGATGCCGGTTTCACCGAAGTGGCAAGACGCCTGCCGGCCAGACCTGTGGTCCGTCTGGAATGCCGCTGAATATTTCGGCAACCCAGGGATTGATAATATGGCTTAGCGGGCCGCCTTGATCTGCCGGGCGTTCTCGACGGCGGGAGCCGCCTCGTCATAAATCCGCAGCAGCCGTCCGGCTGCCTTCAGCTTCTCGATGAGGTCGTTTCCATCAGGCGAGGCCTTCGTCAGCTGCAGCTGTTCGAACTCCCTCAGCGCCTGCGCCCAATGGCTTTCCCCACGCCCATCCGGCCTGCCTTCCGATTCCCATAGTGAATAAGCGCGCTGGCTGACCCAGGCGTCTTTATTATGACTCATAATCAACCCCAGCGAGAAATTTGGAAGCAATATTCGACAGACAACAAGGTGCCAAAACCGGCTTTAGGAGTCGTTACGAGGCAGCGTTAGTTTTTAGCTAATCCGAGGTGCCCGAGGGATTATCCCGTGCACACATTCCGGGACCTTGGCCTCGTATCGCCTGCAGGGTAGGGTCAACCGCAGAAACGACAGCGATGACCGATGGCAGCCAAGACGACACTCAATGCGAAGAATCTCGAATCCCTTGGTGCGCAGCGCCTTGCCGAGCTGCTGATCGAGATCAGCATGGGCAGTGCTGCCCACAAGCGGCGGCTTCGAATGGAGCTTGCCGGCAATCACGGCGGCGCCGAGGTGGCGCGTGAGGTGCGAAAGCGACTTGTCAGCATTGCCCGCGCCCGCACCGTCATCAACTGGCGCAAAGTGAAAGCGCTGAAGAGCGATCTGGAAACGCAGCGCAAGACGATCGCAGAGACGGTTGCCGCCGATGATCCCCAGGAAGCTTTCGAACTGATATGGCAGTTCCTCGCATTGGCGAATCCGATCTTTGAAAGATCCAGCGACAGCAGCAGTTCTCTCATCCAAAGTTTTCATCAGGCTTGCGAGGATGCTGCCGCAATCGCCGTGTCCGCCAAGATCGATTCCAATGTCCTGGCCGACAAGGTGTTCAAAGCCGTGCAAGACGATGGTTACGGCCAGTACGACAAGCTGATTGCGGCGATGGCGCCAGCTCTCGGCAAGGATGGTCTCGATTGCTTGAAAACCCTCTTCGTCGAATGGTCCAAGGAGCCGAAAGACAAGCCGGCTAATGACAAGCGCGAGATCATCGGCTGGGGTAGCGCGGGCCCCCTTTACGGAGATGAGATCTACGGCACTCAGCGAGATCTGACCGTGCGCATAGCCTTGCAGGAAATTGCCGACGCCCAGGGCGATGTTGATGCCTACATCGCTCAGCAACCCGAGAAAACGCGCAGGATGCCGATGATTGCGGCCGACATCGCCAATCGCCTGGTCTCGGCCGGCCGGTCGAAGGAGGCAATTGAGGTGCTGAATGAGGTCGATTCGACAGGCCAGGCCGGCATGCCATTCGAATGGCAACTCGCGCGCGTCGAGACGCTCGAGGCCCTGGGGCGGCGAGAGGAGGCCCAAACCTATAGATGGACGTGCTTCGAGCAGTCGCTGCACGATCAGCATCTCCGCGCCTTCCTCAAGCGACTGCCGGACTTCGACGATCTTGAGGCCGAGGAGAAGGCATTCGCTTGTGCCCAGGCTTTCCCGGAGGTCCACCAGGCGCTCACATTTTTCCTGAATTGGCAGGCACCCGCCGAGGCAGCGAAACTCGTGATGAGGCGGAAGGCGGAGCTGGATGGCAATCTCTATGAGCTGATGCCGCCGGCGGCCGAAGCTCTGGCGGAGAAACATCCGCTTGCGGCAACCATCCTCTTGCGCTCCATGATCGATTTCGCGCTCGATAGCGGCCGGTCCAGCCGCTATAAACATGCTGCGAGGCATCTTGCGGACTGCGCATCGCTTGCGCCTCATATCAATGACTTCGGCAACACAAGATCCCATGACATCTATGTCGCGGAACTCAAACGTGGGCACGGCAAGAAGCATGGCTTCTGGAGCCTGGTGACCTAAGTCGCTTCAGATATATCACCTTCGGAGGAATTCCATGACGACCACCGCCTGGCACGCCGATCCACTGACTTGGGGCACTGGACCCCGCATCTTCGAAGCCTTTCTGGAGCCGACTTGCCCCTATTCGGTCAAAACGTTCAACAAGCTCGATGACCTGCTGAGCCAGGCTGGCGAAGACAAGATCACCGTGAAGATCCGCCTGCAGTCGCAACCTTGGCACATGTGTTCGGGCGTCCTCGTCCGCTGCATCATCGCAGCCTCGACGCTGGAAGGTGGCAAGGAAACTGCAAAGAAGGTGATGGCTGCCATCGCCGCCCATCGCGAGGAATTCGAGTTTGAACGCCATGCCGGCGGCGCGAATATGGATGTGACGCCGAACCAGATCATCGAACGCCTGGAAGCCTACAGCGGCGTCAAGCTGAAGGAAGCCTTCGCAATTCCGGATCTCGACCGGGAGATCAAATGGCACTGCAAATATGCCCGGCAGAACGGCATCCATGTCTCGCCGACCTTTATGATCGACGGGCTGGTGCAGCCCGACATGAGCAGCGGCGATGAGGTTGGATCCTGGGTGAAGAAGGCGCTGGGGTGCTCCGCTTTGCCACCTCTGCATGATAGGGAGAGACCGAAGCAACTCTAACAGCACCCTGATCTCAATTGACTTTGGCGAGGGAGCTTGGCCTTTCAACGAAGGCATAACGCGAGTGCCAGTAGCGTTTCGTCACGCGTACAGTTAAGATTTCCGTGACGCTGAGTTACTGCCTTTTGTGTCCGTTCCAAAATTGCTCAATCGACTATCCACAACAACGCGGGACGTGCAAGCCCGTGGACTTTTCCTTTGCTTTAGATCATCAACATGCGAAGGGTTGCATGAGCAACAGATACAAGAGGGCGTAGTGGAAAAATTGCAGCAACTACTGCAAAATGGACGAAACGGTAGTGCTGTTCTGTTCTGCGGTGCCGGCTTCACGGCTGATTGCCTGAACTTCGACCAGGAGCTGCCTCTCGGCGTCACATTTCATTTGCTTGAGATGATAAATTCCGAGCTTAAGAAAAATGGGAAGCAGAGCGGTTACAAAGATATCCGCAACGCCGCGAAACGCGTTAAGACTGACATTGGCAATCACAGGCTGATGGAGCTGCTAAAAGCGCGTTTCCACTTGAGCCGGATATCGTCGTCAATTGAAACTATCGCCGAATACCCATGGTCGTCAGTCTACACCACCAATTACGACAATGGTCTTGAACTCGCATTGCAGGGCATTCGAAAGAAATATACGCCATGCAACAACTTGGATGATCCGAATACACCAGTATCCGGACTGCCGGTGATACACCTTCACGGATTTGCTGAAGTCTGGACTGATGAAACGTTCGAACAAAGTTGCATTTTGGACGCTGATTCTTATCGACATCTAAGCGGGGTCAGGAATTGGCTAGAGCGATTACGCTTCGATATCGAGCGCGCGGAGATTGTAGTTTTCCTTGGCTTCAGCGCAGCAGACTTTCACTTATCGCAAGTTCTTTTCAATGTGACAGGACTTCAGAAAAAAGCATATTTTATCAATCATCCAACAGCTTCTCCTGACCCAGACGAGCGCGCAACTCAGGAGGATTTCGGGGAGGCGCTTTACATCGGTCGAGAAGCGTTCGCTGACCAAATATCGCGAATTCTCCAACTTGAGGCACCTACTGAACCCCGCCTTGCGTCGTTTGAGCGCTTCTTGTTGCCGAACGCTAGCCAATCGGTTCCACCGGTCGCGGACATTGAAGACCTGTTTATATGGGGAAAGATAAACAGCGCTCATGTCAAACGCGATTGGGATCTAGAGAAATCGGACTACCACATTATCCGCAGCGAAGTAGTCAAGGTGGTAGAGCACCTGAATACGCCTGGAAACATTGCTATTTTACATGGGGATATCTGCGATGGAAAAAGCCTTTCCATACTAGGCGCGATGACGCAAATTGCGAGCGGGCGCCCCGTTTTCCAAATGAAACACTTCTACTCGGACCTCCTAAATGAGGTTTCGTCAATTTTGGCGACGTATCCGGATGCAGTTTTAGTAATCGAGAGCTGTTTTACGCTCCGCGAGGACCGTCTCCTAGCCGTCGTCCGCCAGATATCAGCGGGCGCAGGAGGTTTACTGTTATCTACGCGAAGTATCGCGACGGAGGCGGAATCATCGAAATTTCGAGCACTCAAATCAGTTCCTTCAGTGCTGGATATTCGCCTGAGCAAAATCCAAGGACGGGAAGTTGAGGAACTATCGGCGTTAATAGACCAGATCGCTGGCTGGAGAGAGTTCGGGGCGTTAAGCCCTGGTGACAGGCGGCGATTCATTGAGCGCGAGTGCGACGGAATTCTTCCTAGCATTCTGCTGAAATTGCTAAATTCGAAGTATGTGCGAGATAAATATCGTGCAGAATACAATAAAATTTCCGGGATCGATGCTCAAAATAGAAGCATGATAATCGCGGCCTTAATTATAACCGGAATCGGGCTCGATACTCCGGTGTCACTTATTAGCGATATATTTGAAAATGATTTCGTATCGACGATTGATAAGCTTGCGGTCGATAGCAACGGGCTAAGATTGATCAGAGTTGACGGGGACACGGTGAGAACTGTTCCCTCAATTGGTGCAAGAAATATCCTGGCGCACGTAATAGATGACAAAGATATAGTAAATTCCACTATATTTGTACTAGAACAGCTAAATGCAAAATACAGAAAGAGCGAGCTAGAAAACTATATCTTTGTACAACTTATGAGATATTCGATATTAAGCTCGGTGGTGGATGACGATGCCGAAGTAGATCGCTTTTTCGACCATATCTCAAAGGTTTCGTATTTTCGCGAAATGCCGCTTTTCTGGCTGCAATGGCACATGGCGATGGCCGCCCAGTTACGCTGGTTGAAAGCAGAAGAATATCTTGAGATGGGATATACGGCTGCGGACGCCTTCGAAAAGAAGCGAGGCGAAAAATACATTCGAAAACAACTAGAAGACCGGAAAGCGAAATTTCTGACTGCGCGCGCTGCTGCCGGCGGACGCGTGAGCGTCGAGCTTTTCAGAGATATGAAAGAAGCTGTCGAGATAGTCGGCCGCTTAATGCGTGACTCGGAACTAACACACCATCCTTACGAAACGCTTCTCCAAATTGTGAAAGTCGTCGATGCTCGAGGCACCACTATCCCCACCGACCTGATAAGAATTCTAACTGGGCAGCTAAAAGAGATTATTGGCCGGGCAAAAGGCAGGGTCGGCGTCGTCCCAGAAGGCTATCAGCGCATCCACGCGGAGGGATGGATCAGAGAGACTGAGACGCTTGCTGCGGCGTTCATATAGATTTCATCATCTTTGGACGTTGAAGTAGGACGTGCCGACGGTGTGATCCTCAAGCGATCTGGCGGCGTCAGATAGCGATACAACGCTAACCTGCCGTGCCAAAGCCCCAGCCAGCGCAGGTTAAAATGGCGGAGAGGGTGGGATTTGAACCCACGATACCCTTGCAGGTATGCCGCATTTCGAGTGCGGTGCATTCGACCACTCTGCCACCTCTCCGCGGTCTGGTCGGCGCTTGTTCGGCGCGGGCGTTCTCATAACGGGCAAATGACAGGCTGGCAAGCCGAAAAGTCGAAGCATTCCATCCTTTTGCCTTGACACCTTTTTGTCACTCGCGTATCTCGGCTGCGCAATAGGTTTGGAGAAATCCGCGCCTTGGCAATCCCGCGCTTGCGCGGGGCTTCACCGGCAGGAAGAGTTCGAGGATTAGACCTCTGAAATCCCTGCTTAACTTCGACTGATAAAAAGACAGCCACCTGCTCAATTAGCGGGGAGCGCTGGAACGAACATGAAAGGATAAAAAATGTTCGCAGTCATCAAGACCGGCGGTAAACAGTACCGTGTGGCAGCCAACGACGTGCTGACCATCGAAAAGCTGGAAGCCACCGCTGGCGACTCCATTGAATTCACCGAAGTGCTCGTGATCGGCGAAGGCGCCGACGCTGCGATCGGTGCGCCCTTCGTAACCGGCGCCTCTGTCAAGGCAGAAGTCGTCGAACAGAACCGCGGCAGGAAGGTCATCGCCTTCAAGAAGCGCCGCCGTCAGAATTCGAAGCGTTCGCGCGGCCATCGTCAGCATCACACGGTCGTCCGTATCACGGACATCGTGGCTGCCAAGTAAGATCAACGGGACAAGGTTTAAAGGAGAACTCCAATGGCACACAAAAAAGCTGGCGGTTCATCGCGCAACGGTCGCGATTCTCAGTCCAAGCGCCTTGGCGTGAAGAAGTTCGGCGGCGAAGCCGTCATCGCAGGCAACATCATCGTGCGTCAGCGCGGTACTGAGTGGCATCCGGGTTCCAACGTCGGCCTCGGCAAGGATCACACGATTTTTGCGCTTACCGCCGGCAATGTGAACTACCGAACCAAGGCCAAC
Source organism: Rhizobium sp. SRDI943 (assembly GCF_057653695.1). NCBI lineage: Bacteria > Pseudomonadati > Pseudomonadota > Alphaproteobacteria > Hyphomicrobiales > Rhizobiaceae > Rhizobium > Rhizobium sp. SRDI943. The sequence goes on from NZ_CM172787.1 coordinate 4,323,150, forward strand.
GGTCGCGTCTACGTGTCTGTTATGCCGAAAGCGGAAGCAGCGGAATAAGCCGGTAGCGCTCAAAAACAGCCGGCGTCTCATCGACCCGGCTGGCCGTATCAGGTTCAGTCTAGAAAACAGGGGAGATGGGGCGCCATCTCCCCTTTTTCTTTACCCCTCAAGGAGGACTGAACCATGCAAGGCGAATTGTTAAGGGTAGACCAATCACGGTCTCCCCAGGAAGACCAGCGGTCTTCCACGGAGCGGCTGAGGCCGGAACGGTTAAGGACCGATTGCCCTGTCTTGTTATCGGAAAGGCTCGTCATGCGCGCGCCCCACGAAGAAGACATCGACGCCCTTGCCCATCTCGCCAATAACGCCAAAGTCGCCACCATGGTATCGCGTATGCCGCACCCTTATACCGCCGATGATGCTGCCGACTTCGTGCGTCGCACGAAAAATGGCGAGATTGGCAAGTGCGTCTATGCGATCACCAAAGCCGAAAACGGCGCCTTTATCGGCTGCTGCGGTGTTGAACCGCAAACAGACGGCAAGACCGTCGAGATCGGCTACTGGCTGGGCGAGCCCTATTGGAACAAGGGTTATACGACCGAGGCCTGCCATGCCCTGGTCGATATGGTGTTCAGAACCCGTCAGGACGTCGATCAAATCGACGCCCGTTGCCGGGTCATGAACGTTGCCTCGCGCCGCGTCATCCAGAAGTGCGGCTTCCAGTTCCAGGGATCGGGGCTCGCCGCCTCGCTGGCGCTCGGCAGCAACGTGCCGGTCGAATGGTACAGGCTCGACCGCAAGACCTGGATGTCCCTCCGAAGCTGGGGGAACATCGCATGAGCACGACTGCGATGCAAAGGCCGGAGGTCAAGCCGATGATGCCCGGCCCCGCGCCGGTTATCTCGACCGCCCGGCTGACGCTCCGCCCCCACCGGCTGAGCGATGCGCCTGCGATCGCGGAATCGCTCTCGGATTTCGCGGTCACGCGCATGTTGTCCCGCGTACCCGCGCCGTTCGACCGGCAGGATGCGCTGGACTGGCTGATCCCGGTCACCTCGGGCACCCTGCCCGACTGGCCGCTGGCGATCACCGATAAGGACGACGTCCATATCGGCAACGTCTCGATCGAGCTGCGCCACGGTCGCTGGCACCTCGGCTACTGGCTGAACCGCTATTATTGGCGGCGCGGCTATATGAGTGAGGCGGTGGCGGCGATCATCGAGCGCTTCTCGCGCCGCATGCCGGAGACGCCGGTTCATTCCGGCGTCTTCGCCGACAACCCGGCTTCGCTGCGACTGCAGGAGAAGCTCGGTTTCCACATGACGGGTTGCGGCGAAATCTATTGTTTCGCCCGCAACACGATGGTGTCGCACATCGAAACCGTGCTGCAGCCGGGCATGCTGCAGCCGCGGAAGGTCGCCTGATAGAGCATGATGCCGAAAAGTGTATGCGGTTTTCGGACAACATCATGCTCCAGGTCTAGAAAGCAGACGTCGCCGTAGTGGCGGCGTCTCCATCAAACGCCGATCTCGACCCATAGAGGGAAGTGATCGGAACCGACGGATTGCGTATCGATCCGGGCGGATTTCAACCGGCTCTGCAGGCCGCAACTGACGAAGCAATAATCGAGATGCATGCGTTTGCCGTGATCTTCGGGATCCATCCAGCTGTAGGTCTCCGGAGAGTAAGCCTCCAGCGCCGCAAAAGCGTCGACCGGCGTGCCGATCCTCGCCACGCGGCCGTAATATCCGTGGCCAGCGCCGGCAAGCGCGCAATATTCCGGCGATTCCGGCTCCATGTTGAAATCGCCCATGATGACGTAATCCTCCGGCAGCGGCGGCTCCGGCAGATCAAATTCACCACCCCCGGTCAGCGACCCACCCTCCTGGACGAAGGCATTGATATGCGCGTTCAAAAATTGCAGCTGGCGGATGCGCTCGTCGGCGGAGACATGGTCGAGATGCACGGAGTAGACGCGGATCGCGCCGCCGGGTGCGGCGATCACCGCCTCGGTTGCGCCACGCTGCAGGTTGATCTTGCCGATCGTCCGGCTGCGCGGCAGAAGCAGCGTCCGGGTCGAGACAACAGGCCAGCGCGACAGCACCATGTTGCCGAACTGGAATCGCGTGCCGCGCGCCGGCTGCAGCCCGCCTTCATCAGCTTCGACATGCATGTCGCAAGCCGGCCCATACACCCAGAAATAGTCGGGAAAGAAGGCTGCAACATCGGCTGCCATGTCGGCAAAACCGTTGCGCGAGAAGCCGCGAGTCACCTCCTGCAGCGCGATGACATCGGCTCCCTCGAGACTTCGGGCAATGCGCGCCAGATCGTATCTGCCGTCGAGACCGAAGCCGTACTGTATGTTATAGCTCGCAAAATTCACGATAATCTTTGACCTCCGTCGGAACCGCCTATATCGAATGGGCCAAGACGGCCGTCCAACTGCCACTGAATATTGGAAGTAAAATGAAATTTCTCGACGAAGCAAAGGTCTATATCAAGTCCGGGGACGGCGGCGGCGGCAGCGTTTCCTTCCGACGCGAGAAATTCATCGAGTTCGGCGGCCCTGACGGAGGCGACGGCGGACGCGGCGGTGACGTCTGGGTCGAGACCGTGAACGGCTTGAACACGCTGATCGATTTCCGCTTTCAGCAGCATTTCAAGGCGACGATCGGCACCCATGGCATGGGCAGGAACCGCACCGGCGCCAACGGCAGCGACGTGACGCTGAAAGTTCCGGTCGGCACCCAGATCTTCGAGGAAGACCAGGAAACGCTGATCTGCGACCTGACTGTCGAAGGCCAGCGTTACTGTCTTGCCCATGGCGGCAATGGCGGCTTCGGCAACGCCCATTTCAAAACCTCGACCAACCAGGCGCCGGATTGGGCCAATCCCGGTCTGCCCGGCGAGGAAAAGACCATCTGGCTGCGCCTGAAGCTGATCGCCGATGCCGGCCTCGTCGGCATGCCGAATGCTGGCAAGTCGACCTTCCTGGCATCAGTCACCCGCGCACGGCCGAAGATCGCCAACTATCCCTTCACGACGCTGCATCCCAATCTCGGCGTCGCCACCATCGACGAGCGCGAATTCATCCTTGCCGACATTCCGGGCCTGATTGAAGGCGCCCATGAAGGTGTCGGCATCGGCGACCGTTTCCTCGGCCATGTCGAGCGCACCCGCGTGCTGCTCCACCTCATCTCCGCCCAGGAGGAAAAGGTCGGCAAGGCGTATAAGACGGTCAAGCACGAGCTCGAAGCCTATGGAAACGATCTGACCGACAAGGCTGAAATCGTGGCGCTATCACAGATCGACGTGCTCGATGATGCCGAATTGAAAAAGAAGACCAAGGAATTGGCCAAGGCCTGCGGCAAGACGCCGTTCCAGATTTCGGCCGTCACCGGCAAGGGCATGACCGAGGTGCTGCGTGCGCTGCGCGACATCATCGTCGAAGCCAATACCGAGGAGAAGCCGGCCAAGGTGCCGAAGCTGCGCCATCGCGACATGGTCGTCACCGATGAGGGCGAGGACAAGGGTGGGGACGAGGGCGATGACCAGCCGTAAGCCGCTTGGCCGCTACCGCCGCATTGTCATCAAGATCGGCTCTGCGCTTCTGGTCGACCGCAAGGCCGGGCTGAAGAAAGCCTGGCTCGACGCCATGTGCGCCGATATCGCAGGCCTGAAGGCCAAGGGCATCGACGTGCTCGTCGTCTCCTCGGGCGCAATCGCGCTCGGCCGCTCGGTGCTCGACCTGCCCTCGGGCGCGCTGAAGCTGGAGGAAAGCCAGGCGGCGGCGGCCGTCGGCCAGATTGCGCTGGCGCGTGCCTGGTCGGAAAGCCTGTCACGCGACGAGATCGTCGCCGGCCAGATCCTGCTGACGCTCGGCGATACCGAGGAGCGCCGCCGTTATCTCAATGCACGCGCCACCATCAATCAGCTTTTGAAAATCGGCGCCGTGCCAATCATCAATGAAAACGACACCGTCGCCACCAGCGAGATTCGCTATGGCGACAATGACCGCCTGGCCGCCCGCGTCGCGACGATGACCGGCGCCGATCTGCTCATTCTTCTCTCCGATATCGACGGCCTCTACACCGCGCCGCCGCATCTCGATCCGAACGCGACGTTCCTGGAAACGATTGCTGAAATCACCCCGGAGATTGAGGCAATGGCCGGCGGTGCGGCCTCCGAGCTTTCGCGCGGCGGCATGCGCACCAAGATCGACGCCGGCAAGATTGCGACGGCATCAGGCTGCGCCATGATCATCGCCTCCGGCAAGACCGACAACCCACTGTCGGCAATCGAAAACGGCGCGCGTTCCTCGTGGTTTGCGCCGTCGGGCACACCCGTTACCGCCCGCAAGACCTGGATTGCTGGGCAGCTGCAACCGGCCGGCGAACTGCATGTCGATGACGGCGCCGTCACAGCCCTCGGCGCCGGCAAGAGCCTGCTTCCTGCTGGCGTTCGCAGCGTTTCCGGCCTCTTCAGCCGCGGCGATACGGTGGCGGTCATCGGCCCGGCCGGCCGCGAGATCGCCCGCGGCCTTGTAAGCTACGATGCCGACGACGCCCGTCGGATTGCCGGCCGCAAGTCGGCGGAGATCGAGGCCATTCTCGGTTATGCCGGGCGCGCCGCCATGGTCCATCGCGACGACATGGTGATGACCGCGCAGATCGGTCCGAAATCGGAAAGGCAGAAGAAGGACGCGAGCTATGCTTGATACCGTTGCGCCGGGCCCTGACATTGACGTGCTGATGAACGACATCGGCCGCAAGGCAAAGGCTGCCGCGCGACCGCTGAGCTTTGCGTCCACTGAGGCGAAGAACAGCGCGCTGAATTCCATGGCCGATGCGATCCTAGCGAACAAGGCGCATATTCTTGCCGAGAACGCCAGGGACCTGAAGGATATCGAAGGCACCGAGACGCTCGCTTCCTTCGTCGACCGGCTGACGCTGAACGACAAGCGCGTCGCCGAGATGGCCGAGGGAATCCGCGCCATCGCCGCCCTTGCAGATCCGGTCGGCGAAGTCATCGCTGCCTGGGACCGGCCGAACGGGCTGAAAATCGAGCGCGTCCGCACCCCGCTCGGCGTCATCGGCGTGATCTTCGAAAGCCGCCCGAACGTCACCGCGGATGCCGGCGCCCTCTGCCTCAAGGCGGGCAATGCCGTCATCCTACGCTGCGGCTCGGACTCGCGCCGTTCATCGCTGGCTATCCATGCCTGCCTTGTCGAAGGATTGAAGGCGGCGGAACTTCCAGAGCATGCTATCCAGCTTGTGCCGGTCACCGACCGCGCTGCCGTCGGCGCTATGCTGCGCGGCCTCGACGGGGCGATCGACGTCATCGTGCCCCGCGGCGGCAAGAGCCTGGTTGCCCGCGTGCAGAGCGAGGCCCGCGTGCCTGTATTCGCCCATCTCGAAGGCCTTTGCCATATCTATGTCGATGCCTCGGCCGATATCGAGATGGCGAAGAGGATCATCGTCAATGCCAAGATGCGCCGCACCGGCATCTGCGGCGCAGCCGAAACCCTGCTTGTCGATGGCGCCGCGATCGGTACGCATTTGACGCCGCTGCTCGAGGTTCTCACGGAGGCCGGCTGCGAGATCCGCGCTTCGCCAACAGTGCTGAAGGTCGCACCGGGTTTGAAGCCCGCGACCGAGGAGGACTGGTCGACTGAATATCTCGACGCGATCATTTCGGTTGCCGTCGTCGACGGCATATCGGGCGCTATCGCCCATATCCAGACATATTCCTCGAACCACACCGAGGCCGTCATCGCCGAGGACCCCGACGTCGTGGCGCGTTTCTTCACCGAAGTCGATTCGGCGATCCTGCTCCACAATGCCTCGACACAGTTTGCCGATGGCGGCGAGTTCGGCATGGGTGCGGAAATCGGCATCGCCACCGGCAAGATGCATGCCCGTGGCCCCGTCGGCGTCGAACAGCTCACCTCTTTCAAATATCGGGTGCACGGTGCCGGACAGACGCGGCCCTGACGTGACGACCGAGCCTGACGTAGCGATCGAGAATGTGGACCGGCACTATCTCCGCATGCCGCACAGCGAGCGCGGCATGGTCGTCGGTCTGTTCGGCGGCTCGTTCAATCCGCCGCATCAGGGCCACGCGCTCGTCGCCGAAATCGCTCTCAAGCGGCTCGGCCTCGACCAGCTCTGGTGGATGGTCACCCCGGGCAATCCGCTAAAGAGCCGCAACCAGCTCGCACCACTCGCCGAGCGCCTCGCCGAAAGCGAACGTGTTGCCGCCGATCCCCGCATCAAGGTCACCGCCTTCGAACAGGCGTTCGGCACCAGCTACACCGCCAACACGCTTGCCCGCGTCAAGGCGCGTAATCCACATGTGCATTTCATCTGGATCATGGGCGCAGACAGCCTGCAGACCTTTCACAAATGGCAGAAATGGCAGGAAATTGCCCGCACCTTCCCGATCGCGGTGATCGATCGGCCGGGCGCGACGCTGTCCTTCCTGTCCTCGAAAATGGCCAGGACCTTCGATTTCGCCCGTGTCGACGAGGATGATGCCCGTGTTCTCTGGAAGAAACGTGCACCGGCCTGGACCTTCATCCACGGACCACGCTCCGGCCTGAGCTCGACGGCAATCCGCAACGGCTCGTCGCACGGCGACGTCGAATAGAGCGCCGCCGCCCAGCAAGACGCATGCGCCGGCCTGATTTCAGAAGATCCCGAAAACGAGAAAGCCCGACGGGGGAGGATCCGTCGGGCTTATAAACTCGATCGACAACTGGGAGGAGGAGTGTTGTCGACCCTATCGAACGGCTATGGGAGGAGGAGAAGCCGTTCGATGAGTATGTTGTACCATATTTCGCAGGAAGATGAACATCGATTGGTGCATTGCAGCAATGCATTGTGCGCAAATCTCGAGGCGGATTTGGCTTCATCATTGCCGCTTTTATTAGCAAAAATTAAGGAAACGTCCCCCGCTGCCCGGAGTCCTTGCGGTTGGCAAACTGACTCTGGGTATTTTCGCCATGCTGATCTGACTTTCGCCGGAAGCCATGCACCTCACGAATGCGTGAACATTGCGCCGCTGCGAACGCGAGCACCCGATACGGTTATATTTTCCTGGATATATCCCTAGCCAAGATGCCTCGCCCGTTATATTCGTCGCAATATTTCGAACCCTGGGGAACAAGTCATGCAAAACCGCCGCCAATGGATGAAACTGGCAACCGCTGCGATCGCCGGCCTCTGGCTTGGCGCCACAGCGCTGCCGGCGCCTGCCGCCGCAGCCGAAAAGCTCACCGTCTTTGCGGCGGCGAGCCTCAAGAATGCGCTCGACGCCGCCAATGCCGCCTGGGCAAAGGAAAGCGGCAAGGAAGCCGTCGCCTCCTATGCGGCGAGCGGCGCGCTGGCCAAGCAGATCGAAAGTGCCGCACCCGCCGATATCTTCATCTCGGCCGACCTCGACTGGATGGATTATCTCGCCAAGAAGAACCTAATCAAAGCCGATACCCGTTCCAATCTGCTCGGCAACAAGATCGTGCTCGTTGCCGAAAAGGACAAGGCAAAGCCGGTTGAGATCAAACAGGGCTTCGATCTTGCCGGACTCCTCGGTGACGGCAAGCTTGCCATGGGTGAGCCGAAATCGGTTCCGGCCGGCAAATACGGCATGGCCGCGCTCGAAAAGCTCGGCGTCTGGAAATCGGTCGAAACCAAGGTTGCCGGCGCTGAAAGCGTGCGCGCCGCCCTGGCCCTCGTCTCCCGCGGCGAAGCGCCTTATGGCATCGTCTACCAGACGGATGCCGCAGCCGATAAGGGTGTCGCCATCGTCGGCACTTTCCCCGCCGAGTCCCATCCCCCGATCATCTATCCGATTGCAATCCTCGCCGAGAGCAAGAACTCGGATGCATCAGCCTATCTCGATTTTCTGAAATCGGACAAGGCGGCCGCCTTCTTCACGGCGCAGGGTTTCACCATCCTGAAATGATTGAGAAGTTGAGATGATTGCGGAATCGACAGTGACCGCTTAGCGTGAAGACTCAATAAGGCGAGCCGCAGATAGCAGTCTGGTTCGTGCCGATGTTGCCCCTCACCCTAACCCTCTCCCCGTAAACGGGGCGAGGGGACGTGCCCAGCGAGACGTTAGCGAGGGACGGAGAGGGTGCGGCTATTCCCTTTCGCCCCGCGAGCGGGGAGAAGGTGCCGGCAGGCGGATGAGGGGCAGGCATCGGGTGATGCCGGATTTCCAGGGAGACCATCGCATTTGAACATATTGGGCTTGAGCAATGAGGAATGGACGGCGATCCTGCTCAGCCTGCGCGTCTCGATTGTCGCCATGTTGGCGAGCCTGCCCTTCGGCATCCTCGTCGCCCTGCTGCTTGCCCGCGGCCGCTTCTGGGGCAAGTCGGTGCTGAATGGCGTCGTTCATCTGCCGTTGATCCTGCCCCCGGTCGTCACCGGTTTTCTTCTCCTCATCCTGTTCGGCCGCCGCGGTCCGATCGGCAGCCTGCTCGACCAGTATTTCGGCATCGTCTTGTCTTTCCGCTGGACGGGTGCTGCACTGGCCTGCGCCATCATGGCCTTTCCGCTGATGGTGCGCAGCATCCGCCTGTCGATCGAGGCGGTCGACCGCAAGCTGGAAGAGGCGGCCGGAACGCTCGGCGCCGGCCCTGCCTGGGTTTTCCTGACGATCACCCTGCCGCTGACCCTGCCCGGCATCATCGCCGGCATGATCCTTTCTTTTGCTAAGGCGATGGGCGAATTCGGCGCAACGATCACCTTTGTCTCCAACATTCCCGGCGAAACCCAGACGCTGTCGTCGGCGATCTACACCTTCACCCAGGTGCCGGGCGGCGATGCCGGCGCGCTCCGCCTGACGTTCGTCGCCGTCGTCATTTCCATGGCCGCCCTGCTCGCCTCCGAATTCCTCGCCCATCTCGCAGGCCGGAGGATCGATCCGGAATGACGCTGATCGTCGAGGCAAAACAGCGGCTCGGCGCCTTTTCGCTCGATGCCGCCTTCACCTCCGAACGTGGCGTCACCGCGCTGTTCGGCCGCTCCGGCTCCGGCAAGACCTCGATGATCCGCATCATCGCCGGCCTTGCCCGCCCGGACCAAGGCCGCGTCGTCCTCGACGGCGAGCCCCTGACCGAAACCGCAACCGGCATCTTCGTCCCGAAACATCGCCGCCGCTTCGGGTATGTCTTCCAGGAAGCGCGGCTTTTCCCACATCTCAGCGTTCGCGCCAATCTGTTCTACGGGCGATGGTTCGCGGCGAGAACGGCGCGCGGCGAGAGCTTCGACCACATCGTCGACCTGCTCGGCATCGAGGCGCTGCTGGAGCGCAGCCCCTCGAAACTCTCAGGCGGCGAGAAGCAGCGCGTCGCCATCGGCCGCGCGCTTCTCTCCTCGCCGCGCCTGCTGTTGATGGACGAGCCGCTCGCCGCCCTCGATGAGCTGCGTAAGGCCGAGATCCTGCCTCATCTCGAGCGGTTGCGCGACGAGACCGACATCCCGATCGTCTATGTCAGCCACTCGATCGCCGAGGTGGCGCGGCTGGCAAACCAGGTCGTCGTCATGCGTGACGGCAAGGTGGAAGCGACAGGCCCCGCCGTCGACATATTGAGCCGCCCCTCCACCATCTCCGACCGGCGCGAGGCCGGCGCACTGCTGGAAGGCACAGTGGAAAGCTTCGATGTGAGTCATCGTCTATCGACGGTGGCGCTGAAATCCTGTCAGCTCCATATTCCGGGCGCTGCCCTTGCGCCCGGCAAATCGGTCCGCATCCGCATTCCCTCCCGCGATGTCATGCTGGCGACCGCAAGACCCGAGGGGCTCAGCGCGCTGAATATCCTGGAAGCAAGGATAGAGGGGATCTCGTCGACCGAGGACGGAACGGTGGAAATCCGGCTCGATTGCGGCGGCGATATCATTCTTTCCCGGATCACGACGCTGTCCTGCGAGCGTCTGGATCTTCGACCGGGAAGGGCGGTCTTCGCCGTCATCAAGACAGTTGCCCTGGAGGCCTGATCAGTTGCGCTCGCCCTGCTGCAGGTTGCGCTTGGCCTCGAGCCAGGCGAGGTCCTCAGCAAGGCTGGTCCGCACCGTCTTTTCCATCCGACGGAAACGCTCGAGCAGTTCCTCGCCGAACGGCGTCAGCACCGCACCGCCGCCCTTCTGCCCGCCGCGCTGCGATTCCACCACCTGTTCGTTAAACATCCGGTTCATCTCGCTGACCAGCAGCCATGCCCGCCGATAGGACATGTCCATCGCCCGCCCGGCCGCCGAGATCGATCCGGTCTGGCGGATATGCTCCAGCAGTTCCATCTTGCCATGGCCGAGACGATCCTCATCCGGGAAGCTGATTCGCAGGACGGGCACGAGTGTTTTTGCGGCTGAGTCGGTCATTGAATCTGGAGATCGTGGAATTTGCCGCACTTTACGCTGCGGCATGGAAACTGTACACCGCCCGCACGAGGCCGCCCCGAGCAGTCAAATACTTCAATTCGAACGGCAGATCGGATTTTCGGCCGTTCTGTACCTTAGCATGTCTTGAAACATTAATGGTTTGATGCCTATCTTAACCATGATCCGGTCGCGATCGGATCTGTGTTGTGCATAGTTTGTCATTCCAGGAAAGGGAAAGCACTGACAACAGTACACGCCAAGGGAAAAACGTTCGCCGTTATCCCGAAGAGTGCGGAACGTGGCGCCGATGCCGCCGCCCGTGCCCTAGAAACCGTCCTCGCCAGCCTCGAGGACTCCAAAGCTGAAGATATCGTCACCATCGACATTGCCGGAAAATCGGCGCTGGGAGACTACATGATCGTCGTCTCCGGCCGCTCGAATAGGCATGTCATGGCGATCTCGGATCACCTGCTCACCGACCTCAAGGACGACGGCCTCGGTACGGCCCGCGTCGAAGGTCAGGAAGGCGGCGATTGGGTCCTGATCGACACCGGTGACATTATCGTGCATGTGTTCCGTCCCGAAATCCGCGAGTTCTACAACATCGAAAAGATGTGGGCGGCTCCGGATATGGATGAAGAAACACGGCACTGACAGGCGGGCCGGCATTTTGTCCGGCGCCTGAGACGTGGCATTGGCTGGCCGGCAAACATCACAAGCCGGCCGGTGGCGTAACGTGCGCCCGATGTGCTGCATGAGCGGGAGCGGATGAATGCGAATAGGTCTTCTTGCGGTGGGACGGCTGAAGTCCGGCCCAGAAAAGGATCTTGCCGCCCGTTATTTCGACCGTTTCGCCAAGGCCGGCCCTGCCGTCGGCCTCGAATTGACCCGCGTTGCCGAAGTTGCCGAAAGCCGGGCCTCCAATGCGGAGACCCGCAAGCGCGAAGAGGCGGCGATGCTTCTGAAATCGCTTGCCGATGGCAGCATCCTCATTCTTCTCGATGAACGCGGCAAAGCGCTCGACAGCGAATCCTTTGCAAACCTGCTCGGCTCCTATCGCGACCAGGGCAAACGCGAGCTGACCATCGCGATCGGCGGCGCCGACGGCCTCGATCCCTCGCTTTACGACCGTGCCGACGCGACGCTGTGCCTGGGTAAGATGACTTGGCCGCACCAACTCGTGCGCACGCTGATCGCCGAGCAGCTCTATCGTGCCGTCACCATCCTGTCCGGTCACCCCTATCACCGCGTCTGATGCCGCATCGGCCTGATGCGTCGGCCCGATACCCCGGCAATGCGTCGCAATGTCACGCAGCCGTGTTTGCTTGGCCACCCGTTCTCCTGCAAACCTTATGGCAAAGTGCACCAAATCAGCTTAGTCTCCGCGCGATTTGAGAAAGTGCCCCAACACGCATGTCGAGAGCATCCACCAGGCGACACCGCATGATCCTGCCGGCTATCGCGGCCGGCGTCGGTGTGGCGGTGATTGTCGTGTCGGCAAATCCGTTCATCGTCCGGGCGCAGGATGCCGCGCCCGAGGCGGCACAATCCGCACCGCAGCCGGCAGCCGAGCCGCCGCCGCCCGATCCGGCGGCCGAACTTGCCGCCAAGCGTGATCAGACCCGTGCCGAACTCGAAACCCTGTCGAAGACGATCAGCCTCTCCACCGACAAGGTGAGCGCGCTTCAGCAGAGCATCGCCGATCTGGAAAAGAGCACGGAAAGCGTCCGCCAGGCACTGATCGATTCCGCTGCCCGCCGCAAGGCGCTCGAAAAGCAGATCCTCGAAAGCGAGAAGAAGCTTGCCGATCTCGGCGTCAAGGAGGATGGCATCCGCCGTTCCCTGCACGAGCGCCGCGGCCTGCTGGCCGAGGTGCTGGCAGCACTCCAGCGGATGGGCCGCAACCCGCCACCCGCTTTGCTCGTCACCCCCGATGACGCGCTCGGCTCCGTGCGCAGCGCCATTCTGCTCGGCGCCGTCGTGCCCGGTATCCGCAAGGAGACCGATAAGCTTGCCGCAGACCTCGCAAGCCTTGCCGCATTGCAGACCGCAAGTGCTGCCGAGAAGGCCTCGCTGACCGGGACGATGACCAACGATATCGAGGAAGAGCGGCGCATGGACCTGCTGCTTGCCGAAAACGACAAGCTCAGCCGCAGCAACGCCACCGAACTCGGGGCCGAAAGGAAACGTTCCGAGGAGCTGGCAGGCAAGGCGACCAGCCTTGAAGGTCTGGTCGCCTCAATGGAATCCGAGATCGCTTCGGTGCGGGATGCCGCCGCTGCCGCCCGCCTGGCGGAGGAGAACCGCAAGCTTATGACGGACGAGCAGCGCGCCCAGGCCAAGGCGCTTGCCGACAGCGGCGTGCCCGATAAAAACCGCATTGCGCCCGCATATCCCTTCGGAGAATTGAAGGCGAAATTGGAGGTGCCCGTTACGGGTGATATCCTGCGCCAGTTCGGCGATGCCGACGGCACCGGGCACGAGGCCATGGGAATGACGGTCGCCACCAATCCAGAGACAGTGGTGACGGCGCCTGCGGATGGTCTGGTGGTTTTCGCCGGCGCATTCCGCAGTTACGGCCAGATGATCATCCTCGACACGGGTGATGGATACCACCTGGTTCTCTCGGGAATGGATACGATCAATACCCGTCAGGGAAAATTCGTTTTCTCCGGCGAGCCGCTTGCCGTGATGGGCGCGAAAAGAGTGGCAAGCGCAACTGCATTGGCGCTGGAAACGAACCGGCCAACGCTTTACATTGAATTTCGAAAGGACGGTAAACCGGTCGATTCCCGGCCGTGGTGGACCGCCAAAGACACTGGAAAGGCACGCAATGATTCGTAGGGCTTCTCTTGTTCTGGTCGGCGCATTGATGGGTGCGACCGCAATGAGCGTCATTTACTCGGCGGGTGTGCCGGCAGAAGCGGCCGGATCCTCGACCTACAAGGAACTTTCGGTTTTCGGAGATGTCTTCGAGCGTGTGCGTGCGCAATATGTGACACCGCCTGCGGAAGACAAGCTGATCGAGAACGCCATCAACGGTATGCTCTCCTCGCTCGATCCGCATTCGAGCTACATGAATGCGAAGGACGCCGAGGACATGCGCACCCAGACCAAGGGTGAGTTCGGCGGCCTCGGCATCGAAGTCACGATGGAAGACGAACTCGTCAAGGTCATTACCCCGATTGACGATACGCCCGCCGCCAAGGCCGGTGTTCTCGCCGGTGACTACATCTCCGAGATTGACGGCCAATCCGTGCGCGGCCTGAAGCTGGAAGACGCAGTCGAGAAGATGCGCGGCGCCGTCAACACGCCGATCAAGCTGACGCTGATCCGCAAGGGTGCCGACAAGCCGATCGAGCTGACGATCGTCCGTGACGTCGTCGCCGTCCAGGCAGTCAAGTCGCGTGTCGAGGACGATGTCGGTTATCTCCGCATCATCTCCTTCACCGAGAAGACCTATCCTGACATGGAAAAGGCGATCAAGAAGATCAAGGACACCGTTCCGGCCGACAAGCTGAAGGGTTATGTTCTCGACCTGCGCCTCAATCCGGGCGGTCTGCTCGACCAGGCGATCAACGTCTCCGATGCCCTGCTGCAGCGCGGCGAAGTCGTTTCGACCCGCGGCCGCAATCCGGATGAAACCCGCCGCTTCAATGCCGGCCCGGGCGACCTGACGGATGGCAAGCCGGTGATCGTGCTGATCAACGGCGGTTCGGCTTCCGCATCGGAAATCGTCGCCGGCGCTCTTCAGGATCTGCGCCGTGCCACCGTTCTCGGTACGCGCTCCTTCGGCAAGGGCTCCGTCCAGACGATCATCCCGCTCGGCGAAAACGGCGCGCTGCGCCTGACCACAGCGCTCTACTACACGCCGTCGGGCCGCTCGATCCAGGGCACCGGCATCACCCCCGACATCAAGGTCGAGGAGCCGCTGCCGCAGGAACTGCAGGGCAAGATGGTGACCGAAGGCGAATCCAGCCTGCGCGGCCACATCAAGGGCCAAAGCGAGACCGACGAAGGTTCGGGCTCCGTTGCCTACGTCCCGCCGGACCCGAAGGACGACGTTCAGCTGAATTACGCGCTCGACCTTCTGCGCGGCAAGAAGACTGATCCGGCCTTCCCGCCGAATCCTGACAAGGCCGTCGTCGCCAAGTAATCGATCACGTCAAGGCCGGGCACCTCGCCCGGCCTTGACCCTTTCTGCTGTTTCCCGGTTTTGGAGCGGGCGAAAAATTGGGAACGGACCTGCATACGCCTCTGGGCCGCAACCGCAAAACCGGCCGCAAGCGTCCGGGTTTTCTGCGCCTTGGCCGCATCGCCGCCAGTCTTTGCCTTTTCGCCATAGGCGGCTTTTCCCTCTATACGGCGTTTCGCGGTGATGGGCTCGAACGCACCAAACCGCCGGCGGCCGAACAAGCCGCAACCCCCCCTGCCAATACGCCTCAGCCGCCGACGGCCACCACGGGCCAAACTGCTGACGGCATGCCCCGCGCCGACCCGCGCTCGGGCGCCAATGTCGAGCAGATGGTCACCGGCGACGGCTCGGTCGTCACCAAATACAGTCCCCGCCCGCGTGACGGCGGCGGGCCGGTGCTGGTCGACGCCATGCAGATCGGCCAGGATCCGCGCATGGCAGCCCAACCCAATGATGCGCTGCTCGAAGAGACGCCTTTTGGCAGGCTGCCTATCGTCGGCCCGGATGGCCGGCGGCCGATGGATCAATATGCGCGTCCTTCGTCCGGCGCGCGCGGCGTCCGCATCGCCATCGTCGTCAGCGGCCTCGGGCTCAGCCAGACCGGAACGCAGCGCGCCATCGCGGAGCTTCCGGAGGAGATCACCTTCGCTTTTGCTGCAAGCGGCAACAGCCTGCAGCGCTGGATGCAGGAAGCCCGCCGCGGCGGTCACGAAATCCTCCTCCAGGTGCCGCTCGAACCCTTTGATTACCCGGCGAACGATCCGGGCCCCGAAACGCTGCTGACCACGAAACCTGCCGCCCGCAACATCGAGAACCTGCACAAGGCGATGGGCGAGATCACCAACTATACCGGCGTCATGAATTATCTCGGCGGCCGTTTCCTGTCCGATCCCGCCGCCATGGAACCTGTCATGCGCGACATCGGCAAGCGCGGGTTGCTGTTTCTCGACGACGGCACTTCGGCGCAGTCGAAGACGGCGGCGATCGCCAAGGGAACCGAACTGCCCTATGCCTTCGCCGACCTGCAGCTCGACGGCCAGCTTGATATCAATGCTGTCCTGAAGAAGCTCGACGAGCTTGAGCGCATCGCCCGCAAGAACGGCCAGGCAATCGGCGTCGCCTCGGCTTTCGATGAGAGCGTTGACGCCATCGCCAAATGGAGCGAGGAGGCCGCGATGCGCGGCATCGAGATCGTCGGCGTTGCCGCCCTTTCCAACGACCCCCGGAATCCTTGAAAGTATCCTTGAGATGGATCCTTGAGAGATATCCCTGAGAAGAATTCCTGAACGGAGAAGATGATGAGCCAGGCGACTGTGAAAGCCGAGGATCTGCCCTACCGCCCCTGCGTTGGCGTGATGATCCTGAACCGCGATGGCCTCGTCTGGGCAGGACGGCGCATCTCCGTCGGCAATTCCGAATATGACGGCTCGCCGCAGCTCTGGCAGATGCCGCAGGGGGGCATCGACAAGGGCGAGGATCCATTGGACGCTGCCTACCGCGAGCTTTACGAGGAGACCGGTATGAAGACGGTGACCCTGCTTGCCGAAGCGAGAGACTGGATCAACTATGATTTGCCGCCGGCACTGATCGGCATCGGGCTCAGGGGGAAATTTCGCGGCCAGACGCAGCGCTGGTTCGCCTTCCGCTTCGACGGCGACGACAGCGAGATCGCCATCAATCCGCCGCCTGGCGGCCATGAGCCTGAATTCGATGCCTGGGAATGGAAGCCGATGCAGCAACTGCCGGGGCTGATCGTGCCCTTCAAGCGCGCCGTCTATGACCAGGTGGTGGCCGAGTTCCAGCATCTGGCAGCACTACAATCGGAAGACTGATCGATACTGTATGATCGCGATTGATCAGGTCCGTTTTGATTTCAGCAGATGGAAATGAGGGACACCGGTTTCGATCCGGTTTGATGCAGCCGATCGCGGTGGACGGCAGCTGATAATTCGATAGCTAACACCGGCCGCCATCGGCGGCCGGCATCTCGTTCGAATATTATTCGGCTTCGTTGGCGGAATCGGCGTTGAGCTGGCCGTATTTGCTCTCGCCGATTTTCCCGAGCAGGTCGATCTGTGTTTCGAGGAAGTCGATATGACCTTCCTCGTCCGCCAGCAGCTCCTCGAAAAGTTTCATGGAAACGTAGTCGCCGGCGTCATGACAGATATCGCGCGACTTTTTGTAGGCCGCGCGAGCGTCGTACTCGCCGGCAAGATCGGCTTCCAGAACTTCCTTGACGTTCTGGCCGATGCGCAGAGGTGCAAGGGTCTGCAGATTGGGATGGCCTTCGAGGAAGATGATGCGTGCAACAAGCCGGTCGGCATGGTGCATCTCTTCGATGGATTCGGCGCGCTCCTTCTTGGCGAGCTTGGTATAGCCCCAGTCCTCAAGAAGACGATAATGAACCCAGTATTGGTTGACCGCACCGAGTTCGAGGAACAATGCCTCGTTAAGCCGCTCGATGACCTTTTTGTCGCCTTTCAATGTCCGCTCTCCTGTTTTCCTCATGGAATTGTTTCAAGCGGGACATGAAATCAAATATTTCGGTCTCCGTCGAGTGGCGACGGGCGTGATATTCCTCGGTTGTCTGGATAATGATGTCGACGACGTTGGGGAAACAGCCGCAGCAGCGGCCGCGTTTTTCCATGGCGTGGTAGACCTTCGCAGGCACGATAAGCTGCCAACAGTCTTCATCGAGAAGGTTGGTGATAACCTCCCGGATTTGCTTATCGGTTATATAATTGCAGCTGCAGACAAGCACGTCTTCATTCCAAACATGACACTGACTATCGTGTTTTCTGCTAAAGAAGATGGTGGCTGTCAAGAAAAAATTCGAGTCCCACAGCGTCAAACAGCGATGTATGGTGAGGCCTCCATGCATGTCGTTCGGGATTATGCAGCGGTTTCAGGATGATGACGCCATAAGCCAAATGAAGGTGCGCCGCATGGTCTCGATCGGTGCGATGCATTTTTAATGAAAGTTGCGTCCGCGCGGCATCACCTCAGCGGTTTCCGCCGCGCCCGCATGGCGGCCTGTGGCAACCATGCGTTTTTCCGGGTCCGCCCTCTCCTGCGCATTTACAAGCTTTTTCTGCCGCTGATCGGCACCCGGCCTCAGCACCTCGTCTGCTCGCTCGCAAACTCCGAAACGCCGGGCCTCGCGTTGCAGGATACCGAGTGCCGGCGTCATGTCCTCGATATGCTCGACGACGGTATGGATCACCCCGCTCTGGCATTGCAGCCTGCCGCGGATTTTCACCAGCCGAGCGCCCATCACGACCGAGCGGTATTTGTCGAACATTTTCGACCAGACGATCGCATTGGCCACGCCGGTCTCGTCTTCCAGCGTCATGAAGATCACGCCTTTGGCCGAACCAGGCCGTTGGCGCACCAGCACGAGGCCCGCGATCGTCACCCTCTTTCCGTTCGCGACCTTCAACAGATCGACATTGCGTGTGATGCCGGCCTTGCGCAATTCCTCACGCAGGAAGGAGACGGGGTGCGCCTTCAGCGACAGTGAGAGATAACGATAGTCCTCGATAACCTGCTCTCCGGGCAGCATTTCCGGCAACTTTGCCGCAGGCTCGGCCTGGAGGTCGACATGACGAACCTGCTCGAAAAGCGGCAGCTCCTCGGTCGCACTCCTCACATCCAGCGCCCGCACTGCCCAGAGCGCGTCGCGTCGTGACAGTTTGAGGGATCGGAACGCATCGGCATCCGCCAGTCGCTCGATGACCGATTTCTGCAGACCGGACCGCAGCCAGAGATCACGCACCGAGCTGTAGCCTTCGCCGCGATGGCTGACGAGCCGTTCCATATCGTCTGTCGAAAGGCCCTTGATCTGCCGGAAGCCGAGCCGCACCGCATGCCGGGTCTTGATGATCTCGCGCATCTCATGATGCCGAAAATCGATAGCATTCCGATCGAAAGCGGCCTCTTCCAGACCGCAATCCCAGTTCGAGTCATTGATATCGACCGGCAGGATCGCTACCCCGTGCTCGCGTGCATCCCGCACCAGCTGCGCCGGCGCATAAAAGCCCATCGGCTGGGAATTCAGCATCGCCGTGCAGAAGACGTCGGGATAATAGGCCTTGAGCCATGAGGAGGCATAGACGAGCAGTGCGAAGGAGGCGGCATGGCTTTCCGGGAAACCGTATTCGCCGAAGCCTTTGATCTGGTTGAAACATTGCTTCGCGAACTCCGGATCATAGTCCTTTGAGACCATTCCTTCGATGAACCGCTTTTCGAAGTTGCCGATCGTACCCGTTCTCTTGAATGTCGCCATCGCTCTGCGAAGCTTGTCGGCTTCCGCCGGTTTGAAGCCTGCGGCGGTAATGGCGATCTGCATGGCCTGTTCCTGGAACAAGGGCACGCCGAGGGTTCTTTCCAGAACCGTTTCCAGCTCCTTGCTCGGATATTTGATCGGAATGTTCTTGGCCCGCTGCTCCCGGCGCTTCAGATAGGGATGCACCATGTCGCCCTGGATCGGCCCTGGCCGCACGATCGCCACCTCGATGACGAGATCGTAGAACACCTTCGGCTTAAGACGCGGCAGCATGCTCATCTGCGCCCGGCTTTCGATCTGGAAGACGCCGAGCGTATCGGCCCGGCCCATCATCTCGTAAACCGGCTCGCCTTCATCCCCATGCTCCTTGTTACCAAGGTCTGCGAGCGTCTTCTTCACGTCGTAATGCAATTCAAGCAGCGAGAAGGCCTTCCGCAGGCAGGTCAGCATGCCGAGCGCCAGCACATCCACCTTGAGGATCTTGACGTTATCGAGGTCGTCCTTGTCCCACTCAATCATGTAGCGATCCGGCATCGCCGTCTTCATGATCGGTACCACCTCGTCGAGCCTATCGCGCGTGATGACGAAGCCGCCGACATGCTGGGTGAGGTGGCGCGGGAAGCCGAGAAGTTCGGACGCATACTGAAGAACGTTTCGGGTCACCGGATCCTTGATGTCGAGACCCGCCGCCTTCGCGTCCCGCTCCGAGAGATTATCCTCCGACCAGCCCCAGACGAGGCTGCTGATCGCCGACTGGACATCCTCCGACAGCCCAAAGGCCTTGGAGACCTCGCGGCCCGCCGAGCGCGTACGGTAGGTGGTCACCCCCGCCGTCAGCCCAGCATGTTCTATGCCGTATCTTTTATAGATGAACTGGATGACCTCTTCACGCCGGTCATGCTCGAAATCGACATCGATATCCGGCGGCTCGTCCCGGTCCATCGAAATGAAGCGATCGAAGAGAAGCGTACTCTTTTCAGGATTGACTTCCGTTATCTCGAGGCAATAGCAGATGACCGAATTTGCCGCCGATCCGCGCCCCTGGCACAAGACCTTAAGTTCATAGCGGGCGTGCTGGATAATCCTGTGAACCGTCAGGAAATAAGAGGCATATTTCTTTTTTTTAATGAGATCGAGTTCATACTCGATCTGTGGCGCCACCTTGGGCGGGATACCCTTGGGATAGCGTCTTGCGGCTCCCGCTCTCGTCAGCCTTTCGAGAGTCTCCTGCGGCGTTTCACCAGGATCGTTTTCCGGCGGATAATTGTGCTCCAGTTCCTTCAGCGAAAAGGTCAGCCTGTCGAAGAATGTCTGAGTATTCTCGATCGCATTAGGATACTCCCGGAAGATCCGGGCCATTTCACGTGAATCCTTGAGGTAACGTTCAGCATTCGGCGCCAGCAGGAACCCGGCTTGCGATATCTGCACATGCTCCCGGATCGCGATCACGACATCCGAAAGCGGCCGGCGTTCAGGATGATGGTAAAGCGGCTGGTTGGTTGCAATCAGCGGCACACGGTTTCGAGCGGCAAGCATGGCAAGCACCGCAAAGACCTGCCTGTCGCGGCCATCATAGGCTGGCGCCAGCGCCATATAAAAAGCCTTGCGGAAGCGCCTGCGAAACCGTTCCAGGTAATCTTCCAGCGTCGGCTGACCCGCCTGATGACCGACAAGGGTGCGATCGGGAACGAGAGCAAGCATCATCTCGTCCCCCCATTCCATGAGTTCCGCTTCCGTCAGAATGCAGCTTCCCTTGACCGCTTCCTCCTTCAGATTGCCGGCGCTCAGAAGACGGCAAAGGTTCGCCCAGCCTCGCCGGCTCCGGGGATAGGCGAGGATATCAGGCGTTCCATCGGAAAAGACGAGACGGGCGCCCGGCTGAATCCGGATAGGATCGAGGATCTCCTCCTTTTTTCCTTCCTTCTTCGCTTGGGCCAGAATCGCATCCTTGTTCTTGTATCTCTCCTCAAGCTGCTCCGCCTGCGCATGCGCCCGCACCACGCCGGCAACCGAATTCCGGTCCGCAATCCCGAGACCGCCGAGCCGTAGACGAGCAGCCTGCACGACCATCTCCTCCGGGCCAGAGGCGCCTTCAAGAAACGAGAAATTCGTCCTTGTGCCGATCTCGAAGAATGCGCGCGCGATTGTCATGCGAACACGCCATGCATGAACCAGCGAGGATCAAGCGCCTGACCATAAAAGCCCCGCCGATAGATCCAGAAGCGATGTCCGGTCTCATCCTCGATGCGGAAATAGTCGCGCGACTCGGCGTCATTCCCATCGATCCACCATTCCATGGCGATCCGTTCCGGCCCTTCGCTTCTTGCCACCTGATGCTGAATGCGCCGCCAGCGGAAGATCTGCGGCGGACCATCGGGCACTTCGGCAAGGATGGTCTCGACGGGCTCTGGCGTTGCAAAGAGCCGCAGCGGGCGCTCTTCGCGGAAAGGAAGCTGGATGTCCTGCGCTGCCTTCCGCCTGGGAAGGCTCTCCATCACAGGAACCGTGATGACGGCGCGTTCCGGAACATGGCTCTCGCGGAGCTGGAAGCTTTGCAGGCAATCCGCACCAAGTCGGGCCGAGACCCGGTCGACGAAGGCCGAAAGCGAGACCTCTCCCTGACGGTCGCCCTCGAAATCACCCTGCGCCTCGTTGAAGGGATCGTGCCGCAACACATTCAACCGCAGGATCTCGAAACCATAGCCGGCATCGAGATCGTCATAGACCGCCTGCAATCGCTCGGAAAAAAGTCCGGCGATGAACTTTGGTTCGCGAAGCGGCTGCGAAGCGCCGACGGAGATACGGAAGACCCTGCCGTCGACGCGGAACAAGACCAGTTCGAACACCCGCCCACCGGCTCCCCGCGCCTCAAGCGACGGCTGCAGCGACATGGCCACCTGCCTGGTGACGGCAAGGATCTGTTCTTCCGTCCCGATGGGCTCGATCAGCCGGCTTTCGGCCGAGAGGCTGGCAACAGGACGCCGGGGCGAGACCGGCTCCTCTTCACGTCCCAGCGCCTGGTCGAGACGCAGAAGCAGCTCCGGGCCGAACCGGCGGGTCAATGGCGCTCGCGGCGCATCGATGACGTCGCCGATATATTTCAGACCGAGCTTCTTCAGAGCATCGACGGTCCGTCCTTCCAGCCGCAAGGCTGCAACCGGCAAGGACACCAGCACATGTTCCGTCTCTTCCTCCTCGATCACGCCGCCTTGCCCGAAGCGGGACGCGGCCCAGGAAAGGCCGGGTGACGATGAGATCGCGCCGCGGGCATCGAACCCCATATGAAAAAGCCGCGACAGCACATCCCGAAGAAGCGCCTTTTCACCGCCGAAAAGATGGGCGCAGCCGCTAATGTCGAGAAACAGGCCGTCCTTGCCGTCGAACGCCACCAGCGGCGTATAACGGTCGCACCAGTCGGCAATTGCCTCCAGCAACCGGCGGTCGGCCGCCGGATCCTCTTCCGCGACCTCGAGCATGGGGTACATGGCGCGCGCTTCGGCAACGCCCAGCTCCTTCCTCAACCCCAGCCTCTCGGCCAACTCGTCCAGTGCCGTCAGCCGCATGGCATTGTTGAGCTTGCCGGAACAGACGATAGGCGGCGTCTCAGGACGCCCTTTCGAACGCCAGGAGAGCCCCCATCGCTTGCGGGCGATGCGATCCGTTGGCAGATGCGGGAAGCTGAGCGCCAGAATGCGCTGACTGTTCGCCTGGAGGACGAACGAGGTTTGGTTCGGCGACAGGGAGAAATTCGCGTTCATGGGGATTCCACTCCAAAAGAAAGGAGAGCGGGGCCGGATTTCGGCTCTTCTCCAGCGTCAGACGGAAAATCGGATTGCCGATGCTGCCGGAAAGTTTCGATCCATCCGGCAACGACCGCAGAGCGGACGGGGCCGGTTCGACATGCAGACGCAAGGCCGCACTGCTTGCCTCCTCCGCCCCGGCCTGACGGACAAGAAAGAGCGGACGGCGGGCAGCATGCGCCCTGAGACTAAGCCTGCGGCTTTCGGTCAGGCCGAAATGGGCGGGATTGCCCCGGACTTCGAAGATGACGGCCGAGAAGGCAGCACTTTCCACCGCCACCTCCGCCAGCCAGAGCGCCTCGTCCAGCCTGCGCGGCGCGGCATGGAAAAACCGCTCCGGGTTCAGCCCGAAATCCCGAAGTCCGGGAGCATAGGGACGGCCGGCCTCCAGCGTGCCGACGGCATCGCCGATCCAGAGCAACGGCAGAAGACGGCCGGCATCCGCTTCCTGTTTTTGCAGCCGCGCGGCAACAGCCATCGCCAGCCCGCTTGCAGCGCCGGCATCGCGAGACAGAGCGGAACGGAATTCGGTGATCGCATCGAGCGGCAAGCCGCCTTCCAGCGCCCCGTCGAGAAATTCCACCCCAAACGGCAGGGGCGGCAGCGTGCGCCCCTGGCGGGTCTTACGTCCTTCCGCCAGGGCTTCCCGTTCCGCTGCGGCAAGCGCCGGCGCGGGCCTTCCCTCCAGTCTGGCGATGGTTTCGCGGAGCGCAAAAAGCCGCTCGCGCGCCAGGGCGTGCTGCGCCATGGCGTTCTCCAATCCGTCTTGTTCCTGTTATGTTCTTATAGATTCCAGAGAGCTAATGAAGAGTCAACGGCCATTTTCTATGAAAATATTCCTGCCTTTGATTCCGCACTCGAAAATCGGCGATAAAGGTTCTATATGGGCCCGCAAAGGAAGGAATATTCATGGCCCGCATAGACCAGAGCGATGATTGGCGGGACCGCCATGCGCCGACGATCAGCGCCTTCGAGTCGCTGGCGATGGAGGCCTATAGCCATCTGCCGGATGAATTCCGCCAGCTGACGACCAACCTCACGATCGAGATCGAAGATTTCCCCGATGACGACGTTTTCGAGGACATGGCGCTGGAAACCCCTTTCGATCTGCTTGGCCTTTTCGAGGGCAGGGGCATTTCCGAACGTTTCACGGTGGAAACCGGCGAGATGCCGAACCGCATCCGCCTCTACCGCCGCCCCATCCTCGATTACTGGGCTGAGAACGACGAGACGCTCGGCGATATCATCACCCACGTCCTGATCCACGAAATCGGCCACCATTTCGGGCTGAGCGACGATGACATGGAGCGGATCGAGGCAAGCGCCGAGGAAGCAGCCGAGCGATAGAGCGCCGCGCGTCCAAGGACGCGCTAAGGACGCTCTATCACTTTCAATCACGCATAATCCTTTCCGAAAATCGATTACGATTTTCGGGGTTATGCGCTAAAACCTCACTGTTCGGAGAGTTTCATCTCAGGATCGTAATCCTTGCCTTCGACATGCTTGACGACGGCCTGGCCGCACTGCATCGCGCCGATTGCGGCATTGAAGGCATAGGTCGGGGAGCCCTCCAGCGACCAGCCCTTGTTGAGGGCGGCGGTGACCTTATGGCAGAAGGAAGCATCGTCAGGACCGGTCAGGAAGCGGTAGAGTTTCATCACATCGTCTTTCGTGCTGCAGCCTGGCGGGCTGCGATCAGGCGGGCTTTATGGACCAGACTTTCCGCCTGGACAAGATGCAGCCGCTCGACCATCCGCCCGCCTGCATTGATGACGTTCAGCCCATCGGAAGCGGGGTCGGCAAAGGCTGACATGATCGCCTCCGCTTCCGCAATCGCTGCCGGATCCGGACCGAAATGGCGGTTGGCGGGCTCGATCTGCGCCGGATGGATCAGCATCTTGCCGGCAAAGCCCATGGCCCGGCCCTGCAGACATTCGGCATCAAAACCCTGTTCGTCCCTGAAATCGTTGAAGACGCTGTCGATCGCATCGAGCCCGTAGGCGCTGACAGCAAGGACGACCTGCATCATCCACGGCACGAGATAGTTCCTCCCTGGCTGTGGAAGCACGCCGGTTTCCTTGCGCAGGTCGTTGAGCCCGACGACCAGGCAATCGAGCCGCGAGCCCGGCGTGCGCCCGGCTTCGGTGATAACAGCCGCATTGAGGATGCCGCGCGGCGTCTCGATCATCGCCCAGATGCGCAGATCTTCCGGCGCATCCGCCTCGGAGAGAAAGTCACTGAGCGCCATGACATCCTGCGGTTCGTCGACCTTCGGCAGCAGCACGGCATCAGGAGCAAGCGCCGTCACCAGCTCCATGTCCGCCAGGCCGAAATCGGTGGACAGGCTGTTGATACGGATGATCCGCTCCTTGCCTTCGAGCGGTCGAGCCGAAAAGAAATTCCTCAGGTTTTCCCGCGCTTCCGCCTTCTTTTCCGGCGCCACGGAATCCTCGAGATCGAAGATCACCGCATCGCAATCGACCGCATGGGTTTTTTCGAGGGCGCGGGGATTGATGGCAGGCACGCTCAGCACCGAACGGCGCAGGCGCATGGAGCGGGTCGTGGGGTTTCGGCTCATGGCGAATTAGTGCCAAGCTTTGAAAGCCGAAGCAAGCAGCCCACCCCAGAACATCTAGCAGAACAACAAAAAGCCATGCTTGCCTTGCAGAGAGGAAGGAGAAGGACCACATTCCTTTCCGAAGAAAGGTCTCTAACCATGCAGAACAGTCGCTCCATCTTCCTCATGCTTGCCGGCGCCACCGTTTTCGTGGCCATGCTGCTTTTCACCTTTTCGGTGACGCTCGCCGTCGGCGGCATCCTGACCGTGCTCATGGTCGGACGTGCGCTTTCGATGAAGATGAAGCCCGTTCCGGTCCGCGCCAAGGCAAACAACGGTAAGCGTGAGATGCGCGTGTGGAACGACGGCCGCGGCACGATCATCGATCTCTGATCACCGGATTTTCCAAAAATTTTGACCGACACTGTCGGCTCCAGATTCCATCATGCGTCCTTGAAACAGCCAGGCATTCCGCCGGCTCGTGAAAAACGTATGGAGGACGAGCATGGATACGACGACAGAGAGCAACTCGACCAAGATGCCGCCGGTCAAGAATGGCCTGCTGCCTTATCTGACGGTCGATGGCGCGGTGAAAGCTGCGGAATTCTACAAGAAGGCTTTCGTCGCCGAAGAGGCATATCTCGTGCCGGTCGACGAGAGCGGCAGAACGATGCATGTGCATCTCTACATCAACGGCAGTTCCCTGATGTTGTCGGACGCCTATCCCGAATACGGCCATGCCTTCAAAGGCCATGAAGGCTTTGCCATCCAACTGGTGATCGATGATATCGATTTCTGGTGGGATCGCGCGGTTGCCGCCGGCGCCGAAGTCGTCATGCCGGTCGAACTGATGTTCTGGGGCGATCGCTATGGCCAGCTTCGTGATCCGTTCGGCGTCCTCTGGGGGTTGAACGCACCGTCCAAATAAGGGACAGGCCGCAATCGGCGGACCGCGCGAAACGTCGCGTGGCCGCCATCTGTGAAAGATTCTCCTTCATTTCGGCGAAAAACTGGACTAGATGCAAATTCAGAAAGTAGATTTGCTGAAATGGAGCATAGGTCATGGATAAATTCGTGAAGCTCACGGGCGTTGCAGCGCCGCTGCCGGTTGTCAACGTCGACACCGACATGATCATTCCGAAGGATTATCTGAAGACGATCAAGCGCACCGGCCTCGGCACCGGCCTCTTCGCGGAGGCTCGTTATAACGAAGACGGCTCAGAAAACCCGGATTTCGTGCTGAACAAGCCGGCCTATCGTGATGCCAAGATCCTCGTTGCCGGCGACAATTTCGGCTGCGGCTCCTCGCGCGAGCACGCGCCCTGGGCGCTTCTCGATTTCGGCATCCGCTGCGTCATCTCGACCAGCTTTGCCGATATTTTCTACAACAACTGTTTCAAGAACGGCATCCTGCCGATCAAGGTCAGCCAGGAAGATCTCGACAAGCTGATGGACGACGCCTCGCGCGGCTCCAACGCCGTCCTGACCGTCGATCTTGAGAATCTTGAGATCACCGGCCCCGATGGTGGTTTGATCAAGTTCGATCTCGACGAGTTCAAGCGTCACTGCCTGCTGAACGGCCTCGATGACATCGGCCTGACGCTGGAAAAGGGCAAGGCGATCGACAGCTTCGAAAAGAAGAACGCTGCTTCGCACCCCTGGGCAGCCTGAACCTATCCAATCGGTTACCGATCAAGCCGGGCCTTTCGCCCGGCTTTTTCTTTGGTTGGGTCAAAGAAATTTTTCTTTCCAGCCCCTGAGTTTTTCGAGCGACATGCCGATGCCGCCGCAGACTTCGATAAGCGGATTATCGAAGCGCTGAAGCAGCCCGGCATGTACATCGGCAACCGCAAGGGCCGCACCGCAAGCCGGCTCGACCAGAATGCGCTGCGCATCAGCAAATTTCAGGCAGGCGGCAACGGCATCGGCGTCGCTGACGACAACACTTTCGATCGGATGCTGCTTCGGCAAGTCGAAGACATGCTGCGCCACCTGCCGCGCCCCGAGCGAATTGGCAATCGAAGTAATGGCGGGAAGGGTGATACGCTCATTCGCCTTGAGGCTGGCGTTCAGCGAGGCCGCCCCCTCCGTTTCGACGGCGATAACAGGCACATCGGAAAGCCCGTTGCGCTTCAATCCCTCGACAATGCCGGCAAGCAGCCCGCCGCCACCGACGCTGGTAATGACGCAATCGAATTTTGCCCCCTTCGCCACCACCTCGTCGATCAGCGTGGCATGGCCATCCCACAGAAGCGGATGGTCGAAGGGGTGAACATAGGTTGCCTTGCGGCTCCGGGCGAGTTCGACTGCATGAGCATTGGCCTCATCGAAAACCGAACCATGAACGAGGACATTCGCACCCGTTGCGGCAATCGTCTGCCGGACATCGGCCGCCGTCGTCTCCGGCACGACGATCGTGACCGGCACACCGAGCGCCCGGCCGGCATAAGCCGCGGCAATGCCGGCATTGCCGCCGGAAGCGCAGAAGATCTCGCGCGCCCCATTTTCCACCTCGTGCTGGCAAAGCCGGCCGACGCCGCGCAGCTTGAAGCTGCCGGAAGGCTGCAGAGCATCGAGCTTCAGCCAGAGAGGTTTGCCGCTGGCGCTATAGCCAGGTGCCGTCTGAACCAAGGGCGTTTCGAGATGGAGAGGTACGAAAGGCATGGGAACCATCCAGGATAAAGATAGGGTAACCGTTTAATCCGTTTGCGGACGCAGGAGCAACCGTCACTGCTCAGAGCGAAGCGTACCGATTCACCGCTTCTGTCGCTTGAAATGCCCAATTCCGGGGTCTAAGAAACCGCAACTTGTTTTTCCCAGGAGGGTTTCATGACAGCGCGCAATCTTTTCCTGCTGCCGGGTGACGGCATCGGTCCCGAGGCCATGGGCGAGGTCCGCAAGATCATCGCCTATATGAACGAGGCGATGAATGCCGGTTTTGTCACCGACGAAGGCCTTGTCGGCGGTTGCGCCTATGATGCGCATGGCGCTGCGATCTCGGAAGCCGACATGCAGAAGGCGATTGCCGCCGATGCCGTTCTGTTCGGCGCCGTCGGCGGTCCGAAATGGGATAGCGTGCCTTATGAAGTACGCCCGGAAGCCGGCCTGCTACGCCTGCGCAAGGATCTCCAGCTCTTCGCTAACCTGCGCCCCGCCATCTGCTATCCGGCCCTTGCTGCGGCCTCGTCGCTGAAGCCGGAGCTGGTCGAAGGCCTCGATATCCTCATCATCCGCGAGCTGACGGGCGGCGTCTATTTCGGCGAACCGAAGGAGATCATCGACCTCGGCAACGGCCAGAAGCGCGGCATCGACACGCAGGTCTATGATACCTACGAGATCGAGCGCATCGCCGGAGTCGCCTTCGAAATGGCCCGCACGCGGCAGAATCGCGTTTGCTCCATGGAAAAGCGCAACGTCATGAAGTCGGGCGTGCTCTGGAACCAGGTGGTGACCGAAACGCATAAGTCGAAATACTCCGACGTCCAGCTCGAGCACATGCTGGCCGATGCCGGCGGCATGCAGCTGGTGCGCCAGCCCAAACAGTTCGACGTGATCGTCACCGACAATCTCTTCGGCGACATGCTCTCCGACGTCGCCGCCATGCTGACCGGCTCGCTCGGCATGTTGCCATCGGCCTCGCTCGGCGCGCCTGACGGCAAGACCGGCAAGCGCAAGGCGCTTTACGAGCCGGTGCACGGCTCGGCCCCTGACATCGCCGGCAAGGGTATCGCCAATCCGATCGCCATGATCGCCTCCTTCGCCATGTGCCTGCGCTACTCCTTCAATCTGGTGAAGGAAGCCGACGATCTGGAAAAGGCGATCGCCAACGTGCTCGACAAGGGCATCCGCACCGGTGACATCATGGCCGATGGTGCAAGGCAGGTCGGCACCATCGAGATGGGCGATGCGATCCTCGCCGAGTTCAAGACGCTTTCCGCCTGATATTTCACGTGAAACAGTTCCGGCCCTTCGCAGGATTCTTGCGGAGGGCTTTTTTCTCAAGACCGCGAGCCCTATCGGCTCGGTCGAATTATCCCAAGCAGACTATCCTCGGCCACAATCTCGTGTATTTTTGCGCCGGATTTTAACCAGTGCATAGCCTCGAAATCGGAATCGATGTTCGGAAAGCATTGTGCGCCAATTCAAAGTGATAGAGCGTCCTTAGTGCATCCTGTTGGACGCGCGGCGCTCTAGAGCAAAATTCGAACGGACGACGGAATGCGGTCATTTTGGGCTTCCCTCAACCGGCGCTGGCACCGGAGCAATGCCGGCATGCCGCCTTTGCGCTGGCAGACCTGCCTTTTCATCACGCTGAATGCCGTGATCCTTTCCATGCTGCTCTTCGATGCACCGATCGGCGCCAGCAAGGCTCCTGCACCGGTGAAGCACCTCGGCGAAATGCTGACCGGTTTCGGCGATTCCGCCTGGCTGATCTACACCAGCATCCTGCTGTTCTTTCAGGGCCGGGCAGGCTACAAGCTTGTGAAGACGGCGCGCTCCAAGGCTCAGGCGCTCTATGTCAGCTGGATCGGCGCGTATCTCTTCATCACGGTCGTCTTCTCCGGGCTTCTCGCCAATCTGCTGAAGCGGGCGATCGGCAGGGCACGTCCCGATCATTTCCATGACTACGGTATGTTTTCCTTCACGCCCTTTTCGGGCCATTCCGCTTTCGAAAGTTTCCCGTCCGGCCATTCCACCACGGTCGGCGCCTTCTTCGCCGCCTTCGCCCTGCTGTTTCCACGCTACCGTGTTGCCTTCATAGCCTGCGCCATCTGGCTCGCCATGACGCGTGTCATGGTCGGCGCCCATTATCCGAGCGACGTCATCGCCGGCCTTGCCTTCGGCGCCTGGTTCTCACTGCTGACGGCGATCGTCTTTGCCCGCTGCGGCTTGCTCTTCAAGCTGGCGCCGGATGGCTGGCCGCTCTCGAAGCGGCTGTTTCGCACTGCATGATTCAAAATGTTACAGCGTCCTTTGCGTCCGAAAAGACGCGCGGCGCTGTAATATGCAAAAGCCCGGCGCCTTGTGAGCGCCGGGCCTTTTCTAAGCAAGGATTGGCTCAATCCGCCGCTCAATCCATGGCGTGGATATCCCTGTTCTTCGTTTCCGGCAGGAAGATCAAGCCGATCACCAGCGTGATCGTCGCAAAGACGATCGGGTACCAGAGACCGTAGTAGATATCGCCCGCGGCAGCGCTCATCGCGAAGGCCGTCGCCGGAAGCAGGCCGCCGAACCAGCCGTTGCCAATGTGATAGGGCAGCGACATACCGGTATAGCGGATGCGGGTCGGGAAAAGCTCGACCAGCAGAGCGGCGATCGGGCCGTAGACCATCGTCACATAGAAGACAAGGACGAACAGCACGGCGATCGTGCCGATCCAGTTAACGCGAGCCGGATCGGCGACCATGGCGAAGGTGCCGCCATTGGCGATACTGTAGACCGTCATGTCGGTGACGCCATTGGCCTCATCCGCGGTCAGCAGCTTGGTCTCGACCAGCTTGGCCGCAGGCACGGTTTCCTTCTCGCCGGCGCGCACGGCATCGGCGTTGAGCGACAGTTCGGGATTGGCTGCGATGAAGGCGTCGAGCTTGGCATCCGGCACCTTGACGGCGCCGCGGTTCAGCGGATAGCCGGCATCGTGGAGCGCGATGTTGACGCTCTTTTCGAAGGCGGCGGTCATCCCCTTCGCCTTGTCGCCGGCAGCGACGACGTCGAAGCTTGGGATCGTCGCGTTGCCGACCTTCACCGTTGCCGGCTGTCCGGCGGTTCCGGGCACAACGTCGTAAGGCACCGAGTTCCTGGTCAGGAACGCCGTTGCCACGTCGCAGGAACTGGTGAACTTCGTCGTCCCGGTCGGGTTGAACTGGAACCTGCAATCAGCCGGATCGGCCGTCACCGTTGCCCGAATCGAAGCCTGCGCTTCGGCAAGCGCCGGGTTCGCCGTCCAGGTCATCGCCTTGAACAGCGGATTATAGGTCACCGCCGCAATGAAAAGGCCTGCCATGATGATCGGCTTGCGGCCAATCTTGTCGGAGAGACCGCCGAAGATGACGAAGAAGGGCGTGCCGAGGAGAAGTGCGATGGCCACCATGACATTGGCCGAAAACAGGTCCACCTTCAGCACGTTCTGCAGGAAGAACAGCGCATAGAACTGGCCGCCGTACCAGACGACCGCCTGGCCCATGGTGGCGCCGAGCAGCGCGATGATCGCGATCTTGGCATTTTTCCACGTCCCGAAGGCCTCGGTCAGCGGCGCCTTGGAGCCTTTGCCTTCTGCCTTCATCCGCTGGAACGCCGGCGATTCGTTCATCCTCAGGCGGATCCAGACGGAAATGCCGAGCAGGACGACCGAGACCAGGAACGGAATGCGCCAGCCCCAGGCGGCAAACTGAGCCGCACCCATCAGATATTGAACCAGGACGATGACGATCAGCGACAGGAACAGGCCGAGCGTTGCCGTCGTCTGGATCCACGAGGTGAAGTAGCCGCGGCGCCCGTTCGGCGCATGTTCGGCGACATAGGTTGCCGCGCCGCCATATTCACCGCCCAGCGCCAGACCCTGGAGCAGACGGAGCGCGATCAGGATGATCGGGGCTGCGATACCGATCGTGGCGGCACCCGGCAGGATGCCGACGAGGAAGGTCGACAGACCCATGATCATGATCGTCATCAGGAAGGTGTATTTACGGCCGACGAGATCGCCGAGACGGCCGAATACCAGCGCGCCGAAGGGGCGCACCAGGAAGCCGGCGGCAAAGGCGAGCAACGTGAAGATGTTACGCGTTGCCTCGGGATATTGGGTGAAATAGGTCGCGCCGATATAGGTGGCGAGCGAACCATAGAGATAGAAATCGTACCATTCGAAAACGGTGCCGAGCGAAGAGGCGAAGATGACCTTCTTCTCCTCACCGGTCATCGGACCGGCCTTTGCGCCGTCGATGCTTGCGACATTTGCCATTGTCTGTCCTCCACAGAGTGATGATCACGCGCGCGACCTACTCTCCTCAAAGCATACCCCTGGCCGCGACACGCCTGACGGGAGTGTGCCAGAAACGACAGATCAAAAAGAGAGAGGCTTTCGGATTATGACTTTAGTCTAAGAATGACGCGCGGTTCTCATGCGTATCAGGCCCGCCGCCGCCCGCGAGGATTGCGCTGCCGGAGCTTTCGAAGCAGGTTTCACGCGGTTTGTGATGTGGACCCGTTACGCTCTCAGCGCCTGCGCCGGCGATTGCCGATAGGCGAGCACTGCCGGCAGCGCAGCGAGAATTGTGGCAAAGGCAAGCAGCACTGCCGCAAGCCAGGCGTCTTCACGGGCGAAGCCGACCGGCATCGCGACCCCGCTCGTTTGCGAAAACATGCCGGACAAGATGAGAGCCGCGGCATAACCGAGTACGAATCCGAGGGCGATGCCGACCGCCATCAGGAAGAAGAATTCTAGCCAGACGATGCCGAAAATCGCCCCGCGCGGGGCGCCGAAGGCCCTCAGCGCGCCGATCTGCCGACGGCGCTGGCCGATATGGATGACCGTTACCAGCACCAGCGAGGCTGCGACGAGAGCCTGCGCGCCGGAGGCGACCGCGACGAGGATCTGTTTGGCGTCGCCGAGCGTGGCGTAGAGATTGGTCAGCACCTCGCCGGGAAAAACGGCGACGGTATTGCCGCTACGATAGTCCTGCCGCAGCTTGTAGGCATCGGCAATCGTCTTCGGCTTGACCAGAATGGCGGGAAGGCCTGGAGCGCCCGCAGTCCAGCTCTCATCGAGCGCGGCATCCGGATCGGCCTCGCCGTGATGCTCATGCCCATCGTGGTCAGCGCCGGCTTTCTCAGGCGCATGAGCAGGTTCAGCGTTATCCGTTCCGGACGCCGCTTCATGCTCGTGCTCACCGTCTTCCGCATGTTCCTCCGCCTCCATGCCATGGATGTGCCAGACGGCCTGGATGGGAACGAGAATCGCCCGGTCCCAGGCGGTGCCGGTCGGCCGCAAGCGGCCGGCGATATGATAGACAAGCTCTGTATGGGTCTCTCCGCCCTCTTCCAGCGACCCGTGCATCGGCTTGATCTCGCCGCCGAGCGACAGCTTGACGGCCGCGCCGATCACGGCTTCGCCCTCGTGTGAGAAAATCTCGCCTTCGGCCAAGCCGCCGGACAGGTTCTGCGCCAGCATGGTCGTCGTGCCGACGATCGGATAGCCGGAGAAGGAATCGCCAAAGCCGATCGGAGCTGCCCAATCGACCCGTGGATCCGCGGCAAGCTTGCCCAGCACCTCGCCTGGCATCAGCGGCAAAGGCGAGGGCTGCAGGAAGACGGAGGACAGCACGAGCTGCGTCTCGCTGCCGCCGGCGCCGATGACAAGATCGAACTTGTCGGCAGCGCGTGCGCTGCCGAGACGAAGCGCCCGCTCCTGCAGGACGACAGAAACGCCAAGCGCGGTCGCAAGCGCCACCAGCAGCACGACCACCAGCGATCCCACCCAGAGGCGACGAAGATCGGAAAGGATGAAGCGGATCATGCAGCTTCTCCCGCCGTTGCCGCGGAATCTTCGCGGATCCGGCCGGAACCGAAGGTGATGCGCCGGTCGAGGCGGCTGGCCAAGCGGTGGTCGTGTGAAATGACGATCAGCGTGCTGCCTTCGGCAATGGCCAGATCGAGGATGAGATCGCCGACCGCCTCGCCGCTTTGGGCATCGAGGCTTGCGGTCGGCTCGTCGGCGATGATGACGCCGGGCTTGCGCAGCAGTGCTCGGCCGATCGCCACGCGCTGCATCTCGCCGCGCGACATGGTTTCGATTTTCTGGCCGGGGCGGGAAAGACCGACCGTGCTCAAAAGCGCATGCGCCCGCTCGATGACATCAGCCGTGGCAGCGCCGGCAAGCCGCGCCGGCAGGAGTACGTTCTCCAGCGCCGACAGGCCGGCAAAGAGATGAAACTCCTGCATGACCAGGCCGATATTGGCGGCACGGAACCGGTCGCGCCGGCTTTCTGAAAAACCCGCGATATCCTCGCCGTTCCAGCGGATGCGGCCTTGCCGTGTCCGCTCCAGCCCGGCAACAATATTGACGAAGGTGCTCTTTCCGGAGCCGGACGCGCCTGTAATGGCGACCCTGCTGCCGGCATCGATCGACAGGCGGCCGATCGCCAGTGCCGGCGAGGACAGGCCCGGGAAGGCAACGGTCAGGTTTTCGATATCGAGAGCGAGCATATCGGTTTAGACGACGGAATATTCGGCCTGGCGGATCCGCAGCAGGCTGACGAAGCCTGTCTCCGGATCCGTCCACGAACCGTATTCAAGCGTCCCACGCACTTCGATCGTCTGGCGCGACTGCACGAAGGTCTGCTTCTCGCCGAGATAGACGACGACGATATTGTCCGGCCAGTCCGCATCCGAGGAACAGAAGGGGCAGAGCGACATCGGCACCTCGGTGAGCACGAAGAACTGGGCCTCGGCTTTCAATGGCGGCGCCATGAAACCTTTCATGCTGATCCCTTCGCCGGCAAGGCGCTTCACCTTGTCGGAGAATTCGAGGCCGAGCACGCCGAACTTGCCGTAAAGTTCATCGAAGCTGATCAAGGAATCCGCAGCAGAACTCGGGCGCGCAACAGCGGCCAAGGCCAGCGTGCCGATGGTGCCGATCAGGCCGCGGCGGCTGAGATACAGCGAAGGGAGCTTTTCCATGGCGATCTCCAAGAATGAAATCCCGGCCGCTGAACGGCCGGGACTTGATCGATAAAAGAGGCCAGGCCGGCAACAGGCCTGGCCGGATCGGCAGATCAGTTCGTCTGCTCGGCGCCGAGAGCGAAGGTGTCGGCGAGCACGCGATAGACGTCGCTCTGTTCCATGTAACCATGGAAGCCTTCGGCGCCCGGACCAGCCGATTGCAGAACGACGTCATCGACGGCGTGGACGCCACTATCGCCGCTCTTCGGAATATTGCCCTGAACGAAGACCGCGCCGGGAACATCCTTATACTGCTCGTTGGCGACATATTCCTTCTTTTCGTTCTGGACAGCCGGAACGAACGGACCATCGAGCTTCGGACGGAAGGTCTCGTAGTGATCGGGGCCATTGTTGGCACTCAGGAACAGGCGGCGGCTGACGTCGACCTTATCGGGATAGCCGTCGCCGTTTTCGTCCTTGTAGTTCGGGAAGCCGGCTTCGGCATAGGTCCCGACCTTTTCGCGCATGTCCGTGCCCGGCTTTTCATCATCGACAGTACCGATGATGGATACGCCGTGCGTATGGTCGCCGGTGACGACGATCAGCGTCTCCGGATGGGCCTTCTGGAATTCGCGGGCAACGCCGATGGCCTGGTCGAATTCGATGGTTTCGTAGACGGCACGATCCCAATCGAGCGGATGGGACATTTTGTCGATCGAGGAGCCTTCGACCATCAAGAAGAAGCCATCAGGATTCTTCGAGAGGCGGTCGAGCGCAACCTTGGTCATGGCGACGAGGCCCGGCTGGTTCGGGAACTTGTCGACGGTGCCCTTCTTCAGGAACTCGCGATCAAGCGTGACGTCCATATTGCCGGTGTGGAAGAGACCGAGGAGATTGCCTTCAGCCGATGCATTGGCTGCGAGCTCGTTCTTGTCGGTGGCAAGCTTATAGCCGGCATCCTGAAACTGCTTGATGTAGTCCTGATTGTCCTTGCGCTTGGAACCGGCGACTTCCTTGCCGAGGAAATAGGCCGAGCCGCCGCCAAGGAGGACTTCCGGCTTGACGTCAAGCAGCATGCCGACGACGTCGGCCTTGTCGTTGCGGTTGCGGGTGTGAGCAACGACCGCAGCCGGCGTGGCGTCTTCGACCTCGGCCGTTGCAACGATACCGATCGACTTCTTGGTCAGGCGGCGAACGGCTTCTGCGAAGGTTTCAACACGCGGATCATCGAGGGAGGCCGGCGTACGGTCCGCGTAAACGCCGATCGCGTTGACGGCCGTCTTGTGACCCGTCATGTAGGCCGACATGGTGTTGGCTGAGTCCGTATCGACGGCATTCGTCGCCGACGTGCCGATAAAAGCCATACGCT
This sequence comes from Rhizobium sp. SRDI943, assembly GCF_057653695.1. NCBI lineage: Bacteria > Pseudomonadati > Pseudomonadota > Alphaproteobacteria > Hyphomicrobiales > Rhizobiaceae > Rhizobium > Rhizobium sp. SRDI943. Next base: position 4,359,386 of record NZ_CM172787.1, read on the forward strand.
CGAGATCGTCCATATTCAGGCGGCCATTCGCCTTACCTTCGGTCATGCCCTTGGACATGATGCGGGCAGCGGTGCGATGCGCAACGGAAAGCCCGTCACCCAGCAGGAAGATGATGTTCTTGGCCTTCGGCTGGGCGGCTGTTTCGTAAACTTTCCAGGTGACGGACTTCGTTTCGTCGCCGGCAGCGACTTCGATCTTGTAGTCGCCCGGAGCCGAAATCTTCAGGCCGCGCAGCAGGATAGCGGAGCCGAGAGCCTTGTCGTCCTTGCCCTTTTCCAGTTCGACGAACTGCGCCTCGCCCCCAAGCACGGTCTTGTAGTCCTGGCCATTGACCGTGATCTTCACGTCTTCGGGCTTGACCTGCTTGTTGAGCTCGACCTTGAAATCGAACGGCGAACCGGCAAGGATCGTCGCGCGATCAAGCGGATAGACCGTCGTCGCCTGAGCGGCGCCCGCAAGGATGATGGTGGCCGCAAAGACGGCAAGAAGCGTACGCATGGAAAACCCCCGTTTTCGTTGCAGACATTAACAACCGCGCCGGGATACCCCCCGAGGATGACAGCGGCATGACAAAACGTCGCAGCATTGCGGCCGCCGCTTCGCCTGCCGGCTCTGAGCGCAAAAACCTTGACTCCTGTGGAAAACCTTCTAAGAGCAACTTCGGAAAAGGAATCTCCATGGTTCGCGACGAACACGCCATTGCCGAATGCAATGACCGGGCACGGGTTGCCGGGGTGGACATTGCCGTTCCGGTTTCTGCCAAAACCAAGGCCAAAACGACGACGAAAACCGTCTGACGTCTCTGGCCTGCCGCTCTCTCCCCGGCTCGGCTGGGGACAGGAAGACGCGATTAATCGCGCCTTTCCCCTCACCGGACAAGAGGAGAGAAGAGAAAGAGAGCTTGAGAAATGGGTTTCAAAGTAGCAGTTGCGGGAGCGACCGGAAATGTTGGCCGGGAGATGCTCAATATCCTCTCCGAGCGAGGCTTCCCCGCCGATGAGGTCGTGGCACTCGCCTCCTCGCGTTCGCAGGGCACCGAGGTTTCCTACGGTGACCGGACGCTGAAGGTTTCCAATCTGGAGAATTACGATTTCTCCGATACCGACATCTGCCTGATGTCGGCCGGCGGCGAGGTCTCCAAGAAGTTCTCGCCGAAGATCGGCCAGCAGGGCTGCATCGTCATCGACAATTCCTCGGCCTGGCGCTACGACGCCGACGTGCCGCTGATCGTGCCGGAAGTGAACCCGGATGCTATCAGCCAGTTCACCAAGCGCAACATCATCGCCAATCCGAATTGCTCGACCGCCCAGCTGGTGGTGGCGTTGAAGCCGCTGCACGACTTTGCCAAGATCAAGCGCGTCGTCATCTCGACCTACCAGTCGGTCTCCGGCGCCGGCAAGGACGGTATGGACGAGCTCTTCAATCAGACGCGCGCCGTCTTCGTCGCCGATCCGATCGAGAACAAGAAGTTCACCAAGCGTATTGCCTTTAATGTCATCCCGCACATCGACGTCTTCATGGAGGACGGCTACACCAAGGAAGAGTGGAAGGTGCTGGCCGAGACGAAGAAGATGCTCGACCCGAAGATCAAGGTGACCTGCACCGCGGTGCGCGTGCCGGTTTTCATCGGTCATTCGGAATCGGTCAACATCGAATTCGAAAACGAGATCACCGCCGACCAGGCCCGCGACATCCTGCGCGATGCACCGGGCTGCCTCGTCATCGACAAGCGCGAGGATGGCGGCTACATCACGCCTTATGAATCGGCTGGCGAGGATGCGACCTACATCTCGCGCATCCGTGAGGATGCGACGGTCGAAAACGGCCTCAACATCTGGGTGGTCTCCGACAATCTGCGCAAGGGCGCTGCGTTGAACGCCATCCAGATCGCCGAGCTGCTCGTCAATCGTGGTCTCGTCAAGCCGCGCAAGCAGGCTGCCTGATACCATTTGTAAACCATAATATGCTAAAGCCCTGCTGATGATGAAGGCCGGGCTTTTTGCCGAATTATGGACGCTTCTTGTCCATAAGCGCTTGCTGAAAAAGGTGACCGTGACAAGATCGCCTTCGGCTGGCATTCTGCCCGGCATCAAGCCAAAGCATGCCGTCCAAAACCGTGCAGCGGTTCGGGACAGCGACATGAACAGAATGAAGACTTTGAGCGCGTCGCATGGCCCCGATCGGCCGCGGCGCGCTTCAGCAGACCGGAGCGGGGTTTCTCATGCGCATGACAACATTTTTTCTGGCGGCGTTTACGGCGGCGGGCGTCCTCCACGCGTTGCCGGCAGCGGCCCAGGGCGCTCAATGCGGCAATAATAGCAGCGGTTTCGGTGCATGGGTCGCCGACTTCAAGCAGGAAGCGGCGGCAAACGGCGTCAGCCGCTCGGTCCTCGACCGCGCCTTCGCCAACGTCAATTACAACAAACCGACGATCGCCGCCGACCGCGGCCAGAAGAGCTTCAAGCTCTCCTTCGACGCTTTCATGCAGAAGCGCGGCGGTGCCACGGTCATCTCCCGCGGCCGCAGCATGAAGGCAGCCAATAAGGCGCTTTTTGCCTCGATCGAGCGCCGTTTCGGCGTTCCGGCCGGCCCGCTGGTTGCCATCTGGGGCATGGAGACCGGTTTCGGCAGCTATATGGGCAACCAGCATACGCTATCGGCTGTTTCGACCCTTGCCTATGACTGCCGTCGCTCGGACTATTTCACCGACCAGCTCTATGCAGCACTCCAGCTCGTCTCCGAGGGTTATCTGAGCCCACAGGCCAAGGGCGCTGCCCATGGTGAAATCGGCCAGACGCAGTTTCTGCCGCGTAATGTCGTGCGCTTCGGCGCCGACGGCGACGGCGACGGCCGCGTCGACATGGTCGGTTCCCGCGCCGATGCACTGGCCTCAACGGCGAATTTCCTCAAGGGCCACGGCTGGCGCGCCGGCGCCGGCTATCAGCCGGGAGAGCCGAATTTCGTCGCCATCCAGGGCTGGAACGCCGCCAGCGTCTACCAGCAGGCGATCGCCTATATCGGTCAGCAGATCGACGGCAAATAAGCTCGACTGAATACGCCAAAACGCCGCTGCGATATGCGGCGTTTTTCATATGCGGGAATCAAAGCCACCGCCCGACACCGCCTTGCGTCGCTCCTCCTGGGCCGGGGCCGGCAGGGTCGGTCCCGAGACGACGCAGTTGCGGCCGGAGGCCTTGGCGGCGTAAAGCGCCAGGTCGGCGCGTTTGACCAGATCCTCGAAGTTCCGGTTGGTGGCTTCATTTGCCCGTCCGGCGCATCCGAAACTTGCCGTCACCTTGAGAACATCGCCGCTCGGCAGGGGGATTTCCGCCGCCTCGATCGCCAGCCGCACACGCTCGGCAACGATTGCAGCATCGTCAGGCGTCGAATCCGGCAGAAGCGCCAGGAACTCCTCGCCGCCATGGCGCACCAGCAGATCGAAGGAACGAAAATTCTTACGCGCGACGCCCGCGACATGCCGGAGCACAGCATCGCCGGCGTCATGCCCGTGAACGTCGTTGATCTTCTTGAAATGATCGAGGTCGAAGAGCACGACGGAAATCCAGCGTGATCCGTGCTCGGCCTGTGTGAGAAGTGCGGATGCGGCGACCTCGAAGCCGCGCCTGTTGTAAAGCCCGGTCAGAAGATCGGTCTGGGCGGCGCTGCGCAGCTCGCCGACCAGCGTCTCCCGATCCTGGGTCAGTCGGTCGATCAGGCGAAGGCCCTTTGCCGCCAGCAGCAGCACCAATGTGGCGAGAATCAGCAGGCCGGCACACAGCGCCAGGATCCGCGTCAGGTGTATGTGCGAGCGCGTCGACAGGTTTTCGCCGGTCTCGTGAATATCCTGTGCGGCCTCGATCATCCTCTGCTGCAGGAAGCTCATGCGCTCGCTCTGCGCGGCGGCCCAGACGTCATGCACCGCGCGTGTCGGCCGCGCTCCGGCGAGAATGGCATCGGTGATCGCATTCGCCTTTACCTGGCTGGCGCTGCCAAGATAAGCGACGATGTTGCGCACGACCGGCGCGGAGGAATGGAAAACCATGTGATCCATGCCCTCGCCGAGCATGACCTTGCCCTGCACGAAGAGCTCGACCGGCAATCTGGCGGAAACCCCCTGGTTGAGATAACGGGTGCCGATCCCGGTGATCAGCCTTTCGCCGTAATAGGTCAGCAGGATGCCCATCAGCTGGTTGGATTTCTCAAGCAGCACCGGATCGCTGATCAGCGGTGAAAGCGCATCGACGACGGCAAGCTGCTTGAGAGCCGCATACCAGTAAATGGAACCGGGATCGCTGCCGGCATAACGGCCCTGGTCGACGGCGCTGCGCGCCGCGACGATACGGCTGTAGGCAAGGCTGAGAATCGATAATTCGCCGACGAGCCCCTCGTCGAGCGCCTCGCGGGAGGGCAGGCTGGCATAAAAAGCGCGGCGTTCGCGATCGAGCGTCACCCGGCTTTGCTGCATGTCGATAGCAGTCATGTCGCTGGGATCTGCGAGGTAGCGGCGGGTGGCGCCAATTTCAGTCAGAATCTCCGTGGCGGCGATCGACCCGCCACGGGCAAGCACATCGGCGAACTGCCGGTCCTTTTCGAGGTTCCAGTAATGATTGACCGAAGAACGTATGACGACGACGCCTTCAATGAGCATGAAGACGAAGGGCAGCATGATGGCGGCCAGGATAACCTTTTTAATGGTTTCGAACTTCATCGCCAATCGCCACGGTGATCAAAACGTCGGTCGTGCGCGACCAATTGACGGCGAGCTTAACAACAATCCTTAAAAAACTGATAAACCGGCATGTCCCTAGATTTCGGGACGAATGAAGTCGCGTGTCTCGGCGTCCATGACCCAGAGTTCACCAGTCGAAATGTCGAACCAGGCGCCGTGGAGATGCAGGTTTCCCGCTTCCTCGAGCGCCTTGATGTCGGGAAAGCTTCTGAGATTGTTGATCGAATTGCGGATGGAGACACGCTCCAGCGCCGTCTGCCGCTCGGCGGCCGTCATCACGTCGTTGCTCTGGATCTGCTCGGCGGCAGGTTTGACCAGCGACATCCAGCGGCCGATGAAATCGCCGGGCGACAATGGCTCGGCATTCGGATCGAGCGCTGAACGGATGCCGCCGCAGCGGCCGTGACCCATCACGACGATATCCGAGACCTTCAGCACCTGCACGGCAAATTCGAGTGCGGCCGACGTCGAATGAAAATGGCCATCCGGCTCGTAGGGCGGGACCATGTTGGCAACGTTGCGAATGACGAAGAGCTCGCCCGGGCCGGCATCGAAGATCAGCTCCGGTGCCGCGCGAGAATCCGAACAGGCAATGACAAGCGTATGGGGACTTTGACCATTTTCGGCAAGCTGCCGATACCTGTCGCGGGCGTCGGAATAGCGCCCGTTCATGAAGTTGCGATAGCCGTCCAGAAGAGGGTTTGGAAAACGCTGCATGCTTCTGGATTAGCGCGCGCGGACGACAAGATCAACTGCTGCACCGCAAAATGAACATATTGGCAGATGGGTCACTTTTTCCGTCGCTGCGCCGGGTGCACGAGCCGGCGCATCTGCACCATGGCCATCGGCGTCGAAAGGCTGGAAGCATCGCTCGCCAGCATCAACTCGTTGCTGCCGCGCTTGACGGCCCGCGCAAGCACCTCGAAGACGCTGGCCGTGGCAAGTTGCAGCGCCTTTTCGTCCTCGAGCCCGGAAAGCAGGCGCGACAGGAAGACGGCGGCAAGTAGGTCGCCTAGACCATTCGGCGGGTTTTCGACGACACGGTGCTCGGCAAGAAGCGCGTGGCGACCGGAAAGATAAAGATTGCCGGTACCGCCTGCCATCATCGGAACGGCTGAAGTGACGAGCATGCGCGATGGTCCGAGCGCGAGCGCCGCCTCCATGATCGTGCTGTTGTCTTCCAGCGCCGCCCCCGAAAGCCATGCGAGCTCGTACCGGTTCGGCGTCGCGAGCGAGGCAAGCGGAATAAGATGATCGCGAATGGCCTCTGCAGTCGCTTCCGGCACATAAAGGCCGCCGAGATCGCCCATGACGGGATCGCAGACATACAGCAGCTCGGGATTGTTTTGCCGGAGCGCACCGATCAGCCGGGCGACGGAGCGCGCCTGGGCAGCATTGCCGAAATAGCCCGAAAGCACCGCCTTGACTTCGCCGATCCAGGGTGCGCGGATCAGGTCGTCGATCGCCGCGTCGAAATCCGCTTCCGCAAAAGTCAGTCGCGTCGAGCGGCCGTGGCCGGGATGCCAGGGAAGCACGATGGTCGGCATGGCCCAGACCGGATGACCGAGCGTCTCCAAAGCAAAGACGGCTGCCCGGTTTCCGACCGAGCCACGCACAACATGGCTGGAAATGACGATGACTGCGCCCGCTGCATTTTCCGACATGATACTCGATATCCGAATGACGATCGCCGTTGATGATCTTTTTGACGCCACGCTGTCAACCATTCTTCATGCGAGCATGGAAATGTGCGGCAGAACGAAAAGAACCACAGACGGGCTTCCCTTTCGAATGGCGACGAGAGCGGAAAATCTCTAAAAATCTCTCGTTTCAAGCATCAAAAATCACCAAAACATCTCTTCGGACCGCTCTTTTAGAGATTTTTTCGAGGAATCTTCTGCTAGCTTGCGAAAAATCAGACATTGAGGGAGGCGATCCATGGCTGCCAGAAACAATCCGAAACGGGAAAAGCAGGTCGAAAGCGCGCGCAAGATCGCCAAAGCGACGGGTGAGGCGCATCTCGATCCGGAAATTCTCTTCGGCCGGGCAAGCAATGACGATCTCGAGCTCTACACGCCGGAAATGCTGGCACTCTCCGCCGTGCATTCGGCAAAGGAACTCGACGCCTGGAACGGCAAGGCGCCTCGCGTCAGCATCGACACCATTGCCGATGTAACGCCCGGTGGCATCGCGGTTTCGGTGCTTTCAGTCACCGACCAGAACATGCCTTTTCTGTTTGAATCGGTCATGGGCGAAGTCACGAGCACCTATCGCGACCTGTTCATGGCCGTGCATCCCATCCTGATCATGGAAAAGGGCAAGGCGCCGGCGCACTATTCCGCCGATCACCCAAGCGATCCGGTCAACCGCGTCAGCCATATCCAGCTTCATGTCGCGCCGCTCAATTCCGCCCAGGCCGCCGATCTCGTGAAACGTATCGAAAAAGTCCTCGAACAGGTCCGCCTGTCGGTTTCCGACTGGAAGCCGATGCTTTCCAAGATCGACGGAGTGATTGCAGAGCTTGCGGCCAATGGCGCCAGCCGGAAGAAGGCCGATCGCGACGAAGCCGTCGCTTTCCTGACCTGGCTGCGCGATGAGAATTTCACGTTCCTCGGCATGCGTGAATACGTCTATTCCGGCAAGGGGACCGATGCCAGGGTCGAACGCGACAAGGGTGCTGGCCTCGGCATCCTCTCCAATCCCGATGTTCTGGTGCTGCGCACCGGCAAGGACGCCGTGACGACGACACCTGAAATCCTTGCCTTCCTCGACGGCCCGGACTTCCTGATCGTCACCAAGGCGAACGTGAAATCGATCGTCCATCGCCGGGCCTATATGGATTATGTCGGCGTCAAGCGCTTCGACGCGGAGGGCAACGTCACCGGCGAACTGCGCATCGTCGGCCTTTTCACCTCGACCGCCTATACCTCGCTCGCCTCGGAAATCCCGCTGCTGCGCTCCAAGATCGAGAAGGTGAAAGAACATTTCGGCTTCGACCCGATGAGCCATTCCGGCCGCATGCTCGACAACACGCTGGAATCCTATCCGCGCGACGACCTTTTCCAGATCGACACGACGCTGCTTGCAAGTTTCGCCGAACAGATCAACGACTTGGCCGATCGGCCGCGCGTCCGCGTCCTGCCGCGCATCGACCATTTCGACCGCTTCGTCTCGGTGATCATCTACGTGCCGCGCGAGGAGTATGACTCGATCGTCCGCGAACGGATCGGCACCTATCTGAAGACTGTCTATGACGGCCGTGTCTCGGCCTATTATCCGGCTTTCCCGGAAGGCGGCGTGGCGCGCGTGCATTTCATCATCGGCCGCTCGGGCGGCAAGACGCCACGCATTCCGCAGGCAAAGCTCGAGCAGGTGATCCGCGAAATCACCGCCCGCTGGGACGACCGTTTCGAGGCGCTGGCAGGCGCCAAGGCGCCGAAGATATCCGTCGACCAAGCCTTCCAGGATTCCTTCACTCCGGAGGAAACCGTGGCTGACCTCGCCGATATCGGTGCCTGCGCCGCCGGCGAACCACTGCGCATCCAGTTCTACCATCGGCAGGAAGAACAGGGCCGCACCCTTTCCTTGAAGATCTTCCACGCCGGCGGTCAGCTGGCGCTGTCGCGCCGCGTGCCGCTTCTCGAGAATCTCGGCTTCAACGTCGTCAGTGAACGCACTTTCGACATCGGGGTGCCGGCCGCCGATGGAGAAAAGAAACTCGTCGTGCTGCACGACATGGAGCTCGAGGCCCGCAATGGCGGTGAGATCGATCTGCAGCGTTACGGCGCCGCCCTCGAGGAAGGCTTCGTCGCCGCCTTCGCCGGCACGATCGACAATGACAGCTTCAACCGGCTGATCCTTTCGGCCGGGCTCTCGGCGCGCGAGACGAACGTGCTGCGCGCCTACGCGCGTTATCTCCGCCAGGCCGGCATCGCCTATTCGCAGGATTATATCGCGACGACGCTCGACAAATATCCCGGTGTCGCCGCCACTATCTTTCGTCTCTTCCATGACACGCTCGACACCAGGCTTTCGGAGAAGATCCGCGTCAAGAAGCTTGCCGAACTGCACCAGGCGATCGAGGCCGAGCTTGCCGACGTGCCGAGCCTCGACGACGACCGTATCCTGCGCCGCTACGTCAACATCGTCGATGCGACGCTGCGCACCAATTATTTCCAGAAGAACCCGGATGGTTTGCCGAAAGCGATGCTGGCCTTCAAGCTTGATCCGCATCTGGTCGACGGGCTGCCGCAGCCGAAACCCTTCCGCGAGATGTTCGTCTATGGCGTCGAGGTGGAAGGCGTGCACCTGCGCTTCGGCAAGGTGGCGCGCGGTGGCCTGCGCTGGTCGGATCGCGCCGAGGATTACCGCACTGAGGTGCTCGGCCTCGTCAAGGCGCAGCAGGTCAAGAACGCGGTCATCGTGCCGGTCGGCGCCAAGGGTGGCTTCTATCCGAAGAAGCTCCCCATCGGCGGCAGCCGCGACGAGATCTTCAATGCCGGCCGCGAGGCCTACAAGACCTATATCCGCACGCTGCTTTCGATCACCGACAATATAGTAGGCGCCGATATCGTGCCGCCGAAGGATACGGTCAGGCTCGACGGTGACGATCCCTATTTCGTTGTCGCCGCCGACAAGGGCACCGCGACCTTCTCCGATACCGCCAATGCACTGGCGCAGGAAGCTGGCTTCTGGCTGGACGACGCCTTTGCCTCCGGCGGCTCAGCCGGTTACGACCACAAGAAGATGGGCATCACCGCCCGCGGCGCCTGGGAAACCGCAAAACGCCATTTCCGCGAGATGGACATCGACATCCAGACGACGCCTTTCACCGTCGCCGGCGTCGGCGACATGTCGGGCGACGTCTTCGGCAACGGCATGCTGCTCTCTGCGAAGATCCGACTCATTGCCGCCTTCGATCACCGCGACATCATCATCGATCCCGACCCCGATATGGAAAAGACGCTGGCTGAGCGCCAGCGGCTCTTCGACCTGCCGCGTTCAAGCTGGCAGGATTTCGACAAGAGCGTACTGTCGAAGGGTGCAATGATCATTTCGCGCGCAGCGAAATCGGTGACGCTGACGCCGGAAGCGGTTGCCGCTATCGGCATCGACAAGGCCGTGGCCACGCCCTTCGAGATCATGACGGCGATCCTGAAGAGCCCGGTCGACCTGCTCTGGTTCGGCGGCATCGGCACCTATGTGAAAGCGCCGTCGGAAACCGATGCCGAAGTCGGCGACCGCGCCAACGACCCGATTCGCGTCGCGGCGACAGAGGTGCGCGCCAAGGTGATCGGCGAGGGCGCAAACCTCGGTGTTACTCAGAAAGGCCGAATCGCCTACGGTCTGAAAGGTGGGCGCTGCAACTCCGACGCCATCGACAACTCGGCCGGCGTCAACACCTCGGACGTCGAGGTCAACATCAAGATCGCGTTGGCAGCCGCCATGCATGACGGGCGCCTGACACGCGCAAAACGCGACCAGCTTCTTTCTTCGATGACCGGCGAAGTGGCGACCTTGGTGCTGCGCAACAACTACCTGCAGTCGCTGGCGATCTCACTGACAGAACGCAAGGGCACAGCAAACGGTCTGCAGCTTGGCCGCTTCATGACTGTGCTTGAGGGCGCCGGCCAGCTGAACCGCAAAGTCGAGACGCTGCCGGACGACCAGACCCTGGCCGAACGCTATACAGCCGGCAAGCCGCTGACGCGGCCGGAAATCGGCGTGCTGGTATCCTATGCCAAGATCGTACTCTTCGACGCGCTGGCCGCAAGCGATCTGCCGGACGATCCCTACTTCATCGCCACGCTTTTGAATTATTTCCCTGTGAAGATGCAGAAGTCGAATGCCGGCGATATCACCAGCCACCGCCTGAAGCGCGAAATCGTCGCGACCGTGCTTGCCAACGAAGCGATCAACCGTGGCGGACCAAGCTTCACCGTCGCCATGATGGACGCGACGGCAGCTTCGGCACCGGAAGTGGTGCGCGCCGCAATCGTTGCCCGCGACGGTTTCGACCTGCCCCGCCTCTGGGCCGAGACGGACGCCCTGGACGGCAAGATAGCAGGCGAGATGCAGAACCGCATCTACGAGGAGATCGGCCACAGCTTTGTCGTGCTGACGCGCCTGCTGCTGAAGACGGGCATGACCAAGGCCGATATGGCGGAAGTGATTAGCCGGCTGCAGGCGGCCCTGAAGAAGCTGAAAACCGCCTTCGCCGGACAGGTGGCCGGCGAGGTCGCCGTGCGCCAGGCGGAGTACAGCCAGGCGGGCCTGCCCGAAAAACTTGCGGCCGAGATCGCCAGCCTCCCGATCTTCGCACTGGTGCCGGAGATCATGCAGATCGCAGAACGCACTGGTGAACCGCTGGTGCGCGCCGCCGAGAACTACATCGCCGTGTCGCAGACCTTCCGTATCGGCAGGCTGCTGGCGGCGGGCGGGCGGATCCTCACCTCAGACCATTACGAGAATCTGGCGCTTGCCCGCAGCATCGACCAAATCGCCAGCGCAAGGCGCGACATCGTCATCTCGGCCCTTTCCGATCACGGCAAGGAGAAGCTTCCCGTTCAAGCCTGGCATGCGCAGGATCGCATCCGCATCAACCGCATCCTCGAGGAGCTTTCAAGCCTCAGCGACGGCGGCGATCCCAATCTCGCGCGTATTACCGTTGCTGCAGGTATCCTGACCGATCTTGCGCGCGACCGGGCGAGGTGAGACAGTCCGCGTCAAAACAAGGAGCGGATGTTGAATCGCATTGACTGGACAGGAACGCAACCGCCGAAGGCCACGGAGAAGGGCATCTGGGGGTGGATGTTCTTCGACTGGGCAGCACAGCCCTTCTTTACCGTGGTCACAACCTTTATATTCGGCCCCTATTTCGTTTCCCGCCTGACCGATGACCCGGTTTCCGCGCAGACGACGTGGAGCAACATGGCGACGATCTCCTCTGTGATCATCGCCCTGCTCTCACCCGTTCTCGGTTCGATCGCCGACCAGTCCGGCGCACGCAAACCTTGGATCGGCTTCTTCGCGATCATCAAGATCGCCAGCCTCTCCTGCCTGTGGTTTGCCGCACCCGGTTCGCCTATTGTCTATCCCGTCATTTTCATGATCCTCGCCTCGATCTCGGCCGAGTTTTCGATCGTCTTCAATGATTCGATGATGCCGCGCCTGGTCAGCAAGCACGAAGTCGGCAAGCTTTCCAACACCGCCTGGGGGCTCGGTTACCTCGGCGGCATCATTGTGCTCATTGCCGTCGTGACGCTTTTGGCGGCGAGCCCCGAGACCGGCAAGACCATCCTCGGTCTCGATCCGCTATTCGGCCTCGATCCTGAGACCGGTCAGGATGCACGCATCACCGGGCCGATCTCGGCCGTCTGGTATCTGATCTTCATCCTGCCGATGTTCTTCTTTACGCCGGATGTCGGCAGGGGTCTTCCCTTCGGCACCGCCGTCCGCTCCGGCTTGCGGGAACTCAGAAACACGCTTGGCGAACTCAGAGAACGCCGCGGCATCCTGACATTCCTCATCGCCCGCATGATTTATCAGGACGGCGTCAACGGCCTGCTGATCCTTGGCGGTATCTTCGCGGCCGGCATGTTCGGCTGGGCGACGATCGAGATCGGTATCTACGGCATCATCCTGAATGTTGTCGCGATCTTCGGCTGCCTGATCGCCGGCCGCGTCGACAAGAGCGTCGGTTCGAAGGTGACCGTCGTCATCAGCCTCACCATGCTGCTTCTCGCCACCATCGGCATCATCTCGACAGGACCGGGTTACACCCTATTCGGACTGATGCCACTGCCGACGGCCGATTCCGGCGGCCTTTTCGGTACTGCCGCGGAAAAGGCCTATATCCTCTATGGTTTGCTGATCGGGCTCGCCTTCGGGCCGGTGCAGGCCTCGTCGCGCTCCTATCTCGCCCGCAGCGTCAGCCCGGAGGAAGCCGGCCGCTACTTCGGCATCTACGCGCTTTCGGGCCGCGCCACCAGTTTCATGGCGACGCTGCTCTTCTCTCTGGTGACTTATATGAGCGGATCACCGCGGCTCGGGATGGCAACGCTGATCCTCTTTCTTGCCGGCGGACTGGTGCTCTTGTTCCGTACACCCTATCCGGCCGCCCGGGCATAGGAACGAGCCCGATCAAACCGGAGATGAGCGTGTGACCGCGCCCAATCCTCATTCAGTGCCGGAAATGGCGCATGCCGGTAAAGACCATTGCGACGCCGTGTTCGTTAGCGGCATCGATGACCTCCTGGTCGCGCATCGAACCGCCCGGCTGGATAACCGCCGTCGCCCCCGCGGCGATCATCGACAGAAGACCGTCGGCAAAAGGCAAGAAGGCCTCGGAGGCGACCGCCGAGCCGTGCGTCATCGGCACTGCGAGGCCGAGCGCCTTGGCAGCCTCTTCGGCCTTCAGCGCGGCGATACGGGCGGAATCGACCCGGCTCATCTGGCCGGCGCCGATGCCGGCCGTCTGGCCGTCCTTGGCATAGACCACGGCGTTCGACTTCACATGTTTGCCGACCTTGAAGGCAAACTTCATATCTTCCAGTTCCTGCGCCGTCGGCGCGCGCCTGGTGACGACCTTGAGTTCCAGATCCTCGACCATGCCGTTGTCGCGGCTCTGGACGAGCAGGCCGCCGGAAACGGTCTTTGCCGTCAGGCCCGCGGCACGCGGATCGGGAAGGCCGCCGGCAGACAACAGCCGCAGGTTCGGTTTGCGGGCGACGATCGCCTTTGCCTCCTCCGTGACATCCGGCGCGATGATCACTTCGGTGAAGAGCTTGACGATCTCTTCGGCCGTTTCGGCATCCAGCGTCTGGTTCAGCGCGATGATGCCGCCGAAGGCGGAAACGGAATCGCAGGCGAGCGCCCGCCGATAGGCCTCGACCAGGCTCGATCCGGTGGCGACACCGCAGGGATTGGCGTGCTTGATGATGGCGCAGGCCGGCGCCTTCTCCGGCAGGAACTCGGCGACGAGTTCGTAGGCGGCATCCGTATCGTTGATGTTGTTGTAGGAGAGCTGCTTACCCTGGAGAAGAGCGGCCGTCGAAACACCCGGACGCTTCTCGCCGGTCACGTAGAAGGCAGCCTTCTGGTGCGGGTTTTCGCCGTAGCGCATCTCTTCCTTCAGCGCGCCGCCGATGACCCGGTGGCGCGGCGTGTCGATCGACAGCGCCTCAGCAAACCAGTTGGAGATCATTGCATCATAGGCGGCGGTGCGGGCATAGGCCTTGGCAGCCATACGCTGGCGGAAGGTATAGGCAGTGTTGCCGTCATCTGCGGAAAGCTGCTCCAGCAGCTCGGCATAATCGGCCGGATCGGTCAGTGTCGTGACATAGGCATGGTTCTTGGCCGATGCGCGGATCATCGCCGGACCGCCGATGTCGATATTCTCGACCGTCGTCGGATAGTCGCCGCCGGCGGCGCGCACCTCTTCAAAGGGATAGAGGTTGATGACGGCGAGGTCGATGCCCTCGATGCCGTGTTGTTTCATCGCTTCCTGGTGTTCGCTGTCGTCACGGATCGCCAGCAGGCCGCCATGCACCGTCGGATGCAACGTCTTCACACGCCCGTCCATGATCTCCGGAAAACCGGTGATTTCGGAGACATCGGTGACGGCAAGACCGGCCGCAGCGATCGCTTTATAGGTGCCGCCGGTCGAGAGCAGGCGCACACCTCTGGCAGACAAGGCGTGGGCGAGGTCGACGATCCCGGTCTTGTCGAAGACGGAGATGAGCGCGGTCTTGATTTCGACCTTGTCGGGGGCGGGGATCTTCTTGGAAATGACGGCCATGAAACCTTCTCCGTTCGGGCTTCGGGAGGACATCCGCAAGGGATGTTCGCATGCTGGCGTCGCGTTAGCACAGGTTTGCCGCCGCGCAAACAGGCCTCAGAGCAGATGTCGAAAGCACGAGCCTTTTTTGGACGGCATCGTACTCTACTCCCTTGATGTGGATGCGATCCCATTCTCGGGCCACTCGCCCAAAACCATTCGCCTTTAGGTTTTGCGGGACAAAAACCAGCGGATTTCCGTCTTCTCGGCAAGATCGAAATCGATCTCGATCTGGTCCGAACCGCAGATGCCGGAGCTGTCGGCAAAAAAGATGTCCTCGGCGATCAGCACTTCATTGCCAGGGGCGGAAAACAGCCAGCTTTCGCCATCAGGCGCCGTCAGCAGCACGGACTCGCCATCACTCTGATGCAGGACGATCGAAGGATGGATATGAAAACGGGCGACCGCCTTCAACGGTTCGTCATGCTCATATCCTTCGCGGACGACAAGCCGGTCGCGGCCGGTCACGATCGAGCCTGCGGCATTGAGTGTCAGCTCACGCTCGTGCAGCACCCCGAACACCCTGAGATAACCGTCATGGCTGAGCTTGATGCCGTCGCGTCCGTCCTCGGTTTCGGCACGCTCGACGGTGATTGTCCTCACCGGTTCGGTGATTGCGTGGTTAAGGAAGGGCGAGGGCGAAAAACGGCTGGACGAGGTGTCGTTGAGGATGACGGTCGAATGCGCCGCCGTCGTGCGCGCCATCTGGACATAACGGTGCCCGGCAAATTTCGGCGAACCGGAATTGACGATGAATCGATGGCGTCCGGACGACATCTCGAAGGAGAGGCTGCCGGCATGGACGGTCCGAAGCGCGCCTCCAGAAGGCGGCGTGCCGGTATCGGCAATGATCACCGTCTTTCCCCCGGAAAGCCGCTGATAGCGCGAATGCGGCAAAGCCTTGAACGGCTGGCCGGCGGTCTCGTCATACCGCAGCACCGACATCAGCTCGTTTGCGAGCGTCGAGGTCGCCCCGTTGAAGAGCGCCAGGTCCCCGTCCTGATGGCGAAAGAACCGCAATGCCGGATAGATGCGGTCTATGCCGGAGATCAGCTTCTGCGGCAGGTCATGGCCGAGATTGACATAGGTCTGCCGGAGCGGCAGCAGATCGAGCAGCAATTCCAGCCCGACGCGCGGATTGCGCGACACATGGCCGCCATCCGGCAGAATCTGGCTATCGAATTCGCGGTCGAGCGCCTGCGCCGCCCTTCTGAGCGTAGAGGCGCGGGTCGGCATGGCGACGGAAGCCATGGCGAGCGCGATACGCAACCGAAACAGCTCCAAGCCGCCGAGGGTAAACGGCGCCATGCGGCGCAGGAACCTCACCTGGAACGCCAGCGACTTCATGAAACGGCGATAGAAGCCGCGGTCGGCGTTCTGCAGCACCACCGGCGAATGCGACAGCCAGGCGATAACGCGTTGGGCGGTGACGTCGGTCTCCCAGGCAATCCCCTCCATGCGACCGGCATGGATGGAAAGCCAGCTGTCGACGATCGCGCGGGCGGCAGCCGAGTTGCGCTCCGTCTTGTTCGCGCGCATATGCCGCAGCCAGCCGAAGCTGTGAAGACGGGTCGCAAAGGGTCGTGAGGGCAGGGTGAAGGTGAAGGGCGACTTTCCGTTCGTTTCCAGCATGCGCCCGGCCAGGAGAAACCGTCCGTTGAGGATTTCGTCGGCCACATGCGGATCGATGCTACGGAGATCGGTCGGCGCCACGATCAGACGCTCGGGCACCTTGATCGAATGGCGAAAGAGCTTCAGGCGCAGCAACGCGACGCGGCGCAAGGCGCGCCGCCAAGCCTCCCGAACATACATGCTCGCAAAACGCCGACCGGACTGCATATTCTATTGTCTATTGACCCTCGTGGTTAAGAATAGGTGAAAAGCGGCCGATTTCATCGCCCGCAATGAATTAATTCGTGACAAGGTTCGAATATACGCAAATTAGCGTGTTTTACCTGAAATCATGCGGGGCTTTTTGGAGAGAACGGCATGCGTGATACGAGGCTATGCAGCACCTCGTATAGGCCAGATCGCCGCGAGCGCTAAAACCTTGCAATCAGGCCACGCGCCGCAGCACAGCCGCATAGAAGCCGTCGAGGCCGGAGGCAATGCCTTCGGGCATTTTCAGCATAGTGGGAAGCGTGCGGAATTCGCCGAGCGGCGTGATCGCCGCCTCAAGGCCGGGCCAGTCACTGGCGCCGATCGGAACGCGCTCGACCGCATCCGTATCGGAAAGAACGCGGGCGACGACGTCCTCACCCTCGACAGGATCGAGCGAACAATTCGAAAAAACCAGTGTACCACCCGGCGTCAGCAATGTCAGCGCATGACGCAGCAGCCGTTCCTGCAGCGCCGCCAGCCTGGCGATATCCTCAGGTCCCTTGGTCCACAACACGTCAGGGTGCCGGCGTGTCGTGCCGGTGGAAGAGCAGGGAGCATCGAGCAGGATCGCATCGAAACGTTCCGCCGGCTCGAATGTCGTCAGATCTGCCGCAATCGTCTCCGCCTTGAGGCCGAGCCGGTCGAGATTCGAGCGCAGCCGTCTCAGCCGGCTTTCCGACTGGTCGAGTGCGGTGACTGCGCCGCCGGCAAGGATGAGCTGCGCCGTCTTGCCGCCGGGCGCAGCACAGAGATCGGCGGTACGTTTGCCCAAGAGATCGCCAAAAAGCTTCGCCGGTATGCTTGCCGCCGCATCCTGCACCCACCACGCGCCCTCATCGAAGCCTTCGACCGAAGGAATGCTGCCGTCGAAGGCGGCGAGCCGCACACTGCCCGTGGGCAGGACGACACCATTCAGCCGCTTCGCCCAATCTTCAGGGTCGGACTTGACGGTCAGATCGATTGCCGCCGGTTCGAGCTGGGATTCCGAAATCGCCAGCGCCGCGTCCCGGCCATAGGCCTTTTCCAGCCTGGCGATGAACCAGGCCGGCATCGGCGCGACCTTGCCGATTTGATCAAGCACCTGCTCCTTCTCGCGGCCGAGCCGGCGGAGTATGGCATTGACCAGCTTGGCGAAACGGCGGTTGCGTGGATCCAGATTGGCCTGCTCGACGGCAAGATCGACAGCCGAATGATCCGGCACGTCGAGATAGAGGATCTGCGCCGCCCCGATTGCGAGCACGTGATGCAGCGCCCTTGCGCCCTCCGGCAGCGGCGAATCCAGCAGCCCTGCAATCGCGGCATCGATGCGCGGCAGGTGGCGCAGCGTCGTGTTCAGGATGGCGCGAACGAGCGCCCTGTCGCTTTCGCCGAGCGCCCTATAGGCCGGATTGCCGTGTTCATGATCGAGAGCGCCATCGAGCGGCAGCTTGCGGTCGACGACGGCAGCAAGAATTTTTGCCGCCGCGGCCCGGGCCTGCAGGCCAGGCTTATCAGGCGCAGGTCGCTCAGTAGAGGGCTTATGCTTGCGGAATGGCTTCTTCGTGCCGTTTGAATTCAAGACCACGGACCTTTTGGCGGTTGCGAACCACCGCGACCAAGACCCGTATCCGGAACAGAGCGCGATTTGCGCGACGGATTAGCAGCACGAGCCGGCGACGTCGAGACATTCATGCCGCTTTGCGCCATGTCGTGCAGCGCAGCGATGCGGTTTTCCGTGTTCGGATGTGTGGAAAACAGATTGTCCATGCGCTCGCCGGAGAGCGGATTGATGATGAACATATGCGCCGTTGCCGGATTGCGCTCGGCGTCTTCGTTCGGCACGTGGGCAGCGCCGCGCGCGATCTTGCCGAGCGCCGAAGCGAGCCAGAGCGGATTGCCGCAGATCTCGGCGCCGCGGCGGTCGGCCGAATATTCGCGCGTGCGGCTGATCGCCATCTGCACCAGCATGGCGGCAAGCGGCGCCACGATCATCGCGACGATGACGCCGACGAAGCCAAGGGGATTGCTGTTGTTCTCACGGTTGCCGCCGAAGAAGAAGGCGAAGTTGCCGAGCATAGAGATCGCACCGGCAAGCGTTGCCGTAATCGTCATCGTCAGCGTGTCGCGGTTCTGAATGTGGGCCAGTTCATGCGCCATCACGCCTGCGACCTCCTCGGCAGACAAGGCGCTGAGCAGGCCGGTCGAGGCAGCGACGGCGGCATTGTCGGGATTGCGGCCGGTGGCGAAGGCATTCGGCTGAGGGCTGTCGTAGAGATAGACCTTCGGCATCGGCAGGCCGGCATTGCGGGCGAGATCGCGCACGATCCGGAAGAATTCCGGCGCGTTGCGCTCGTCGACCTCCTGCGCGCGATAGGCCGAAAGCACCATGCGGTCGGAATTCCAGTAGGAGAAGAAATTCATGCCGGCGGCAATGACGAATGCGATCATCATGCCGGCCCGGCCGCCGATCAGGAAGCCGACAAACATGAAAAGCGCCGTCATGAAGGCAAGCAACATGGCAGTGCGAACGAGGTTCATGGCGGATCTCCATCTCCGATTTCGGCGTCACAAGCTTTCAATCCCGACACCGGCGCATTATGATTTGGTTATTCACCAGCCATTTTCAATATTTCCGGCAGGAGACGGCCATGCAGGACGCCGATAACGACAATAGCGAAACGCCGATGGCCGAGGGAACGGAGCCGCCGCGCAAGATGCTGTCCCCGGCTGCCAGACGCGCCCTTGCCGAAGCCGAGGAGCGGCGACAGAAGCAGAAGCCGCTGGAGCTGCCGCCGGAGATCGGCGGCCGCGGCGGAGCCGAGCCGGCGCGCTTCGGCGACTACGAGATCAATGGCAGGGCGATTGATTTCTAAGCAATTTTCTCTGGTCGGAACCCGGATGTGCGCCATGCGCTGGAGGATATAACAGCCCGCTCGCCGAGAATCCGGCTAATGATCTTTTCTGGCGACAAATATTTGGCCGCATCCGGCGAATGTTACTCTGACAGACGGACGTGATCTTTCTCGTGGCTTCGACCGTGAACGGGGGCCGCAAGCCACGCATCAATGCGTAGAAGTGAAGTGAGCCGCCCTCGGACGCGGGCCGGAGCGGCTCGATAAATCAAGCGGTCGCCTTGTTCTGCCGGTTGGCGATCAGATCGTCGACGACTGCCGGATCGGCAAGCGTCGAAGTGTCGCCGAGAGCGCCGAAATCGTCTTCGGCAATCTTGCGCAGGATGCGGCGCATGATCTTGCCGGAGCGTGTCTTCGGCAGGCCGGGCGCAAACTGGATCTTGTCAGGCGCAGCAATCGGGCCGATTTCACCCCGCACATGTTTTACCAGTTCCTGGCGAAGCGTATCCGATCCCTCATGACCGGCCATCAGCGTCACGTAGCAATAGATGCCCTGGCCCTTGATCGGATGCGGATAACCGACGACCGCGGCTTCCGAAACCAGATTATGCGAGACGAGAGCGGATTCCACCTCCGCTGTACCGAGCCGGTGGCCGGAGACGTTCAGCACGTCGTCGACCCGGCCGGTGATCCAGTAATAACCGTCCGCATCGCGCCGGCAGCCATCGCCGGTGAAATACTTGCCCTTGTAGGTAGAAAAATAGGTCTGGATGAAGCGCTCGTGATCGCCATAGACCGTGCGCATCTGGCCCGGCCAGCTGTCGGTGATGCAAAGATTGCCATCGGCGGCGCCTTCAAGCACCTTGCCCTCATTGTCAACAAGCTGCGGCTTGACGCCGAAGAACGGCGTCGTCGCCGAGCCGGGCTTCAGGTCGGTGGCGCCGGGCAGCGGCGTGATCATGTGACCGCCGGTTTCCGTCTGCCACCACGTATCGATGACAGGGCATCGCTTGTCGCCGACGACATTGTAATACCACTCCCCAGGCCTCGGGATTGATCGGCTCGCCGACCGTGCCGAGCAGGCGCAGCGAAGAACGCGAGGAGCGCGTGACGAAGTCGTCGCCGGCACCCATCAACGAGCGGATCGCCGTCGGCGCCGTATAGAAGATGTTGACCTTGTGCTTGTCGATGACTTCCCAGAAACGACCCTGATCCGGGAAGTTCGGCACGCCCTCGAACATCAGCGTCGTTGCGCAGTTCGCAAGCGGCCCGTAGACGATATAGGAATGGCCGGTCACCCAGCCGACATCGGCTGTACACCAGTAAACGTCGCCGTGGTGATAATCGAAGACATACTCATGCGTCATCGCTGCATAGACGAGATAACCCCCCGTCGTGTGCAGCACGCCCTTTGGCTTGCCGGTCGAGCCGGACGTATAAAGAATGAAGAGCGGATCTTCCGCCTTCATCTTCACCGGCGGGCATTCCGCCTTCACGGTGGCGATCTCCTGGTGATGCCAGAGATCGCGACCCGGCGCCCAGCCGGTCTTGCCACCGGTGCGGCGAACGACCAGAACCTTCTCCACGATCACGTGCTGGCGTGCCGCAATGTCAATTGCGGTATCGGTATTGTTCTTCAACGGCACCGGCTTGCCACCGCGCAGGCCTTCGTCGCAGGTGATGACGAAGGTGGATTCGCAGTCGACGATGCGCCCGGCCAGCGCCTCGGGCGAGAAACCGCCGAAGACGACCGAATGCACCGCGCCGATGCGGGCGCAGGCGAGCATCGCATAAGCCGCTTCCGGGATCATCGGCATATAGATGGTGACGCGATCGCCCTTCTTGACGCCGTGCTTCTTCAACACATTCGCCATCCGGCAGACATGCTCGTAGAGTTCGTTATAGGTGACCTTCTTGTCGATATAGGGGTTGTCGCCTTCCCAAATGATCGCCACTTGGTCGCCATTCGTTTTCAAATGACGGTCGATGCAGTTGTAGGAGACGTTTGTCTGACCGTCCTCGAACCACTTGATCGAAACCTTGCCGGTAAAGGATGTGTTCTTGACCTTGGTATAGGGCTTGAACCAGTCGATCCGCTTGCCGTGCTTGCCCCAGAACTTGTCCGGGTTCTCGACGCTTTCCTCGTACCATTTCAGGTACTTTTCCTTATCGATCAGGGCGCGCGCCTTCACCGGCTTCGTGACCGGATAGATCTTCTCCGACATGCAACTCCTCCTCATGGGACATGCGACGGGCCGCGTGAGCTAGGAAGGGCCCGGACTTGAAATCACGGCAATTCATAGCAGTTCGCATCGCCACGGCAATTAGACAAAGGTCATTTCATTTCGGAAGAATTGCAATTCTGCGACAGTGCGGTTATATAGCGCCATATTTCCCGGACATTGTGGTGACAATCCACGGACCGCGACCGGCGCGGACGATAGAAGGACTATATCCATGGCTCAAACACTGCTCATGCCGAAGGCGACAGCCATTTGGCTCGTCGACAATACGGCACTGTCTTTCGATCAGATCGCGCAGTTCTGCAAACTGCATCCGCTCGAAGTCAAGGCGATCGCCGACGGCGAAGCGGCGCAGGGCATCAAGGGCCTCGACCCGATCTCGACAGGACAGCTTTCCCGCGACGAGATTGCCCGCGCCGAGGCCAATCCGAACCACAAGCTGAAGCTTTCCGAACCGAAGGTGCGGGTGCCGGAATCCAAGCGCCGCGGTCCGCGTTATACGCCGGTTTCCAAGCGTCAGGACCGCCCGAACGCCATTCTCTGGCTCGTTCGCAACCATCCGGAACTGAAGGACGCGCAGATTTCCCGCCTCGTCGGCACGACGAAATCGACCATCGAGCAGATCCGCGAGCGCACCCACTGGAACTCCGCCAACCTGGCGCCGATGGATCCGGTCACGCTCGGCCTCTGCAGCCAGATCGATCTCGACATGGAAGTGGAAAAGGCCTCCAAGGGCCGTCCGCTGCCGACCGCTGCCGAGCTTGGCGCGACGCTGCAATCGGCACAGGAAACCGAACGCCTGACCCCGAGCTACGAGCGCGAGGAGGAAAAGGAAAAGGAAATCGACGCCGATGCCGTCTTCCGCAAGTTGAGCTCGCTGCGCTCGGCCCCGAAGGACGAGGACGACGATCAGTACTGAGATATCAGCGATCTCATGAAAAACCCCGCCGGTATGAGCTGACCGGCGGGGTTTTTTGTTGCAGATGGCCTGTTTCCGATTAGCTGCGGAACAGGGTGAGGATGTTCTGCGCCGAGCTATTGGCGATCGAGAGCGACTGGATGGCGAGCTGCTGCTGCGTCTGCAACGCAGAGAGCCTGCTCGATTCCTCTTCCATATCGGCATCGACCAGGCGTCCGACGCCGGAGTCGATCGAATCGTGAAGACCGCTGACGAAAGTTTCCTGCAACTGGATACGGGTCGAGATCGAGCCCAATGCCGAGCCGGCGGCGGTCATAGCGCCGAGAACCAGTTCGACGCCTGTCAGGGCTGCGTCAAGCTGACCCTGGGTGAAACCGGTGATGTCGAGATCATATATTGACGCCATGACGATGACGGTGCTGCCATAGGTTCCGTTGAAGGCCGTGCCGATGATACCGCTTGATGTCTCGATCGCACCGGTGCTCGTCATGCCGAAAAGCACGTTTCCAAGCGAGCCCGAATCGAGCACATAATCCGTCATCTTGACGGAGACGGCATTGCTGCCGTCGCGGACGAAAGACGAGACGACGCTCTTCGTGCCGGAGGCGCCGGCAACCCAGTTTTCGCCGGAGAAGGACGCCGATTGAGCGATGCTGAGCAGCTGCTCCTGCAGCTGGTCGAGTTCTTGCTGGATCTTCGTCTTGTCGACGCCCTTTTCGGTGGCGGCGACAATCTTGGCCTTGATGTCGCTGACGACATCGAGCGCGCTGTCCATAGCCGAATAGGCCGTGTCGACCTTGGCCGCGCCGAGACCGAGCGCGTCGGAGACGGCCGAAAGCGCCTTGTTGTCAGAACGCATGGTCGTAGCAATCGACCAGTAAGCGGCATTGTCAGCCGCCTTTTCGACACGATAACCCGATGAAACGCGACCCTGGGTGTCCTTGAGGCTATCGTTTACGCCGCGCAAAGTCTGCAGCGCTGCCATAGCAGCGTTGTTGGTAAGGATGCTTGTCATGATCCGTTCCACAATCGTTGAGAAAGGGGCAATCCGGACTACAGCGCCGCGCGTCTTTCAGACGCGCAAAGGACGTTGTAGCACTTCTACTGCTGCATAATTTTGCCCCTTAAATCGATTCCGATTTAAGGAATTATGCAGTAGGCCGGTAACGGCGACCGCGTCATGCAAAGCCTGCTATGCAAGCCATTGCCGTTAACAAATGCTTGCATCAACATGGTTAACAATTCCTCAATCAGGCTTACCGAAAGTTTAATTCACATCGGCAAGGAGCCTAAACTGCGCCCACGCAGCACCTCGGCAATTTCCTCTAAAATCGTTGGATCATCAATGGTTGCAGGCATTTTCCAGGGTATGCCGTCGGCGATTTTCTGCATCGTACCGCGCAGGATTTTGCCGGAGCGTGTCTTCGGCAACCGGTTAACGGTGATGGCGGTCTTGAAGGCGGCGACAGGTCCAATCGAATCACGAATCATCGCCACGACCTCTGATTCGATCACCGTCGCGTCACGGGAAACATGCCGTTTCAGCACCAGGAAACCGCAGGGAGCCTGACCCTTCAGCACATCGATCACGCCGATAACAGCACATTCGGCGACATCGGGATGACGCGCACAGACCTCCTCCATCGCCCCGGTCGAGAGCCGATGCCCGGCGCAATTGATGATGTCGTCGGTGCGCGACATGATGAAGAGATAGCCGTCTTCGTCGACATAGCCGGCATCGGCCGTCTTATAGTAACCGGGAAACTCATCGAGATAGGCCGAGCGAAAACGGTCGTCCGCATTCCAGAGGGTCGGCAGGCAGCCGGGCGGCAAGGGCAGCTTGACGACGATATTGCCGAGCGTTCCCGCCTCGATCGGATGACCGGCATCGTCGAGCACCGCAATATCATAGCCGGGCATCGGCAGTGTCGGCGAACCGTGCTTGATGGGCAGGGCGCCGAGACCGAGCGGATTTGCGGCGATCGGCCAGCCGGTCTCCGTCTGCCACCAGTGATCGATGACGGGTATGCCAAGCATGCGCTCGGCCCATTTCAACGTCTCCGGATCCGCTCTTTCGCCGGCCAGAAACAGCGCCCGCAGATCCGGCATGGGATATTGGCGCATCAGTTCACCGTCACCGTCCTCCCGCCGGATGGCGCGGAATGCTGTCGGCGCCGTGAACAGTGCCCGCACCTGATACTCTGAAACGATGCGCCAGAATGTGCCAGCATCCGGAGTGCCGATCGGTTTTCCCTCGAAGATCAGCGTGGTTACGCCTGATAGCAGCGGGGCATAGACGATATAGGAGTGTCCGACGACCCAGCCGATATCCGAAGCCGTCCAGAAGACCTCGCCCGGCTTCAAGCCGTAGATATTCCGCATCGACCAGTTGAGCGCGACCATATGACCGCCATTATCGCGCACGACACCCTTCGGCTGGCCCGTCGTGCCCGAGGTATAGAGGATATAGAGCGGATCGGTCGCCTTGACGGAGACACAGGCGATCTCAGCGCCACGATGCTGCGCCACCGCCGCCTCGAAATCCTGATCGCGGCCGCTGACGAGATCTGCCCGAAGCTCGTGCCGCTGCAACACCAGACAGTGCTCCGGCTTCGAACGCGCGATCTCGATTGCCTGATCGACCAGGGGCTTGTAGGCGACGATGCGACCAGGCTCGAGCCCGCAGCTTGCGGTGATCACCAGCTTCGCACCGCAATCGTCGATGCGCGCCGCAAGTTCGCTGGCGGCAAACCCGCCGAAAACGACGGAGTGAACCGCACCGATGCGGGCGCAGGCGAGCATCGAAAAGACCGCCTGCGGCACCATCGGCATATAAAGGATGACACGATCGCCTTTGCCGATGCCGCGCTCGACCAACGCTGCTGCGATGGCCATCACTTCCCGCAGCACCTGATCATAGGTGAAACGGCGCTTCTCGCCGTTCATTGCGCTGTCGAAGATGACCGCCGTCTCGCCGCCGCGGCCGGCAGCCACATGCCGGTCCAGGCAATTGTGGCATGTATTGGTTTCCGCGTCTGAGAACCAACGGCCATAGACGCCCTCATTGGGTGAAAAAATCCGCTCTGGCGGCTTGAACCAGTCGATGTCACTGGCCGCTTCGCGCCAGAAGGCTTCGGGATCGCGTTTCCAGGCCGCATAGACCTGATGATAGCCGTTCCGCATCTGCTCCTCCCCAGGACATGCAAACCTCGATATCAATCTAGGCGGCATTAAGGGGAACAGGAAGCCCGACCAAAGCAGCGTTTCAGCGCGTGCCGAAAATCGCTGACCCTACACGCACGCTGGTGGCGCCAAAGGCGATCGCCGTCCCGTAGTCGCCCGACATGCCCATGGAAAGTTTTTCGACGCCGCATTTGAGCGCAAGCTTTGCCAGCAGGGCGAAATGCGGCCCAGGATTTTCCTCGGCCGGCGGAATGCACATCAACCCTTCGATGGAAAGGCCGAGTTCGTCGCGGCAGAGAGCGACGAAGGCTGGCGTGTCGTCAGGAGCGATGCCGGCCTTCTGCGGTTCGAGCCCGGTATTGACCTGGACATAGAGCCGCAGCGCCTTGCCTTGCCGCCTCATCTCCTCGGCAAGTGCGCGGGCGATCTTTTCCCGATCCACCGTCTCGATGACGTCGAAAAGCACCACCGCATCCGCCGCCTTGTTTGATTGCAGCGGTCCGATCAGATGCAGCGCGATATCCTGATGCTCGGCCTTCAGCGCCGGCCACTTGCCCTGGCTTTCCTGCACCCGGTTCTCACCGAAGACACGCTGTCCGGCTTCGATGGCCGGGCGGATCGCGTCCGCCTCGAAGGTCTTCGACACCGCGACGAGCTGAACGGAACCCGCCGGACGACCTGCTTCGCGTTCCGCAGCGGCGATCCGCGACCGCACGTCGTCTAAGCGCTCTTGAAGTTCCATCTATCTGCCTCGGCATATCCGCATGAAAGGATCGGCAATGCCTAACGAGCCAATCTGTGCTTGCCAAGTCCCGCCTTGGCGAAATCGCCTTGTCACGATCAAGATCGGACGCTTGCAGCGCCTGCAAAACTTGACGCTACGGTGGTTTCATGGTGAAGGTCTCGACCAACCTCCCCTGATGTTCCGGAAATACGAATACCATGGCCACCGAACGTTATAATCCGCGCGATGCCGAGCCCCGCTGGCAGCAGAAATGGAATGAAGACAAGGTCTTCGAGACCGACAATGCCGATCCGCGCGAAAAATATTACGTCCTCGAAATGTTCCCCTATCCGTCGGGGCGCATCCATATGGGTCATGTCCGCAATTACGCCATGGGCGATGTCGTGGCCCGCTACAAACGCGCCCGCGGCTACAACGTCCTGCATCCGATGGGTTGGGATGCTTTCGGCATGCCGGCGGAGAATGCCGCGATGGAGCGCGGCGTGCATCCCGCCTCCTGGACCTATCAGAATATCGGCTCGATGAAGGCGCAGCTGAAGGCCATGGGGCTTTCGTTGGACTGGAGCCGCGAATTCGCCACCTGCGACGTCGAATATTACCAGCACCAGCAGCATCTCTTCGTGGATTTCCTGGAGAAGGGCCTGGTCTATCGCAAGCAGTCGAAGGTCAACTGGGATCCCGTCGATAACACTGTGCTGGCCAACGAGCAGGTGATCGATGGCCGCGGCTGGCGTTCCGGTGCGCTCGTCGAACAGCGCGAACTGACGCAATGGTTCTTCAAGATCACCGACTTCAGCCAGGATCTGCTGGACGCACTGGATACGCTCGACCAGTGGCCGGAAAAAGTGCGGCTGATGCAGAAGAACTGGATCGGCCGTTCGGAAGGCCTGACGATCCGCTGGGAGATCGTACCGGAAACGGCGCCTGCCGGTGAGAGCGAAGTGACGGTCTATACTACCCGGCCGGACACGCTGTTCGGCGCTTCCTTCCTGGCAATCGCCGCCGATCATCCGCTGGCGAAGGATGCCGCTGCAAAGAACCCTGATATCGAGGCCTTCTGCGACGAATGCCGCCGCGCCGGGACCTCGCTCGCAGCACTCGAGACCGCTGAAAAGAAGGGCATGGATACCGGTATCCGCGTCAGGCACCCGCTCGATCCTTCCTGGGAGCTGCCGGTTTATATCGCCAATTTCGTCCTGATGGATTATGGCACGGGCGCGATCTTCGGCTGCCCCTCGGGTGACCAGCGTGACCTTGATTTTGCTCGCAAATATGGCCTTCCGGTCGTGGCCGTCGTCATGCCCAGGGATGGCGATGCCGCAAGCTTCTCCGTCGGCGACACCGCCTATGACGGTGATGGCGTGATGATCAACTCACGCTTCCTCGACGGCAAGACCACCGGCGAAGCCTTCAACATCGTTGCCGATCGGCTATCTGCCGCTTCGCTCGGCAATGCGCCGCAGGGCGAGCGCAAGGTCAATTTCCGCCTGCGCGACTGGGGCATTTCCCGCCAGCGTTATTGGGGCTGCCCGATCCCGGTCATCCATTGCGATGATTGCGGTGTCGTGCCGGTGCCGAAGGCGGACCTGCCGGTCAAGCTGCCCGACGACGTCACCTTCGACCAGCCCGGCAATCCGCTCGACCGCCATCCGACATGGCGTCATGTCTCCTGCCCGAATTGCGGCAAGGATGCTCGCCGCGAGACGGATACGATGGACACCTTCGTCGATTCGAGCTGGTATTTCACCCGCTTTACCGCGCCCTGGGAAGAAAGGCCGACCGATCCGGAGGCGGCGAACCGCTGGCTGCCGGTCGACCAGTATATCGGCGGCATCGAGCACGCGATCCTACACCTGCTCTATTCGCGCTTCTTTACCCGCGCCATGCGCGAGACCGGTCACGTCGCGGCCACCGAACCTTTCAAGGGTCTCTTCACCCAGGGCATGGTGGTCCACGAAACCTATAGCCGCAGCGCCGGCGCCAGCCGCGAATGGGTGGCACCCGCCGATATCCGCATCGACGAACTCGACGGCAAACGACGGGCTTTCCTGCTGACGTCGGGCGAGGAAGTCGCGATCGGCTCGATCGAGAAGATGTCGAAATCGAAAAAGAATGTCGTCGATCCCGACGATATCATCGCCTCCTACGGCGCAGATACCGCCCGTTTCTTCGTTCTGTCCGACTCTCCGCCCGAGCGTGACGTCATCTGGTCCGAGGCAGGCGTCGAGGGCGCCCATCGCTTTACCCAGCGGCTGTGGCGCCTGATTTCCGAAGCCGCGGACGCGCTCTCCGCCGTCGCACCTGCGCCGGCTGCCGATGGGGAAGCGTTGCCAATCTCGCAGGCCGCCCACAAGACGCTGAAGGCTGTCGAGAACGACTATGACAAACTCTGGTTCAACAAGGCCGTTGCCCGAATTTATGAACTCGTGAACGCGCTGGCCGCACCGATGACGAGGGTTGCCGCAGGCGAGGGTAATGCCACCTATCGCGCGGCGGTGCGCGATGCCGCCGAGATCCTGATCCAACTCGTCTCTCCGATGACACCGCATCTGGCTGAGGAATGCTGGGCTGCGCTCGGCAATGAAGGCCTGCTTGCCCGGACAAACTGGCCGCGGTACGACGAAACACTCGTCATCGAAAACGATGTGGTCCTGCCGGTACAGATCAACGGCAAGAAACGCGCTGAATTGACAATTTCTCGCGATGCAGATCAGAATGCCGTCACCGACGCCGTGCTGAATCTGGATGCGGTGAAGAGCGCGTTGAACGGACAGGCACCGAAGAAGATCATCGTGGTTCCCCAAAGGATTGTAAACATTGTCGTCTGATATCGCTTGCAAGCTGGCCCGCAATGCCGGCATCGCCATGATCCTTGCCTCCGCGGCTTTTCTCTCGGCCTGCCAGGTCCGTCCGCTCTATTCAGAGAGTTCAGGTGTGGTTGAAAAACTTTCTTCGGTCGGCTTTTCCGAGGCAGGCAGCCGGGTCGAGCAGCAGGTTCGCAATCGCCTGATCTTCCTTGCGTCACGCGGTGCAGGCGAAGCGGTAAACCCGCAATATCTGGTCGAAATACACGCCACGTCGGCTGTAGCCGATACGCTGCTGGCCGAATCCTCTGACACGTCGAAGGCCGGCCGTGTGACCGTCAACGTCAGTTACACGCTGCGTGCCACGGCCGACAATCATGTCATCAAGGCCGGCAGCCGCCAGGCCACGGCGCTGGTGGATTTCTCCGAGCAGGAATTTGCCAAGCAGCGGGCGATCCGCGATGCTCAGAACCGCGCGGCCGATCAGACGGCGGAATTCGTGGGAGCCGATATCGCCGCCGCCCTCAGCCGCTGAGGGCGGAGATGTGGCAGAGATAAAATCCCACGAATTCGAGAGTTTTCTGCAGAAATCGGCGCGGAACTATCGGATTTTCGTCATCTACGGGCCGGATCGCGGCCTTGTTTCCGAACGGGCAAGCCAGCTTGCCGGTAAGAGCGGTGTTGCTCTCGATGATCCCTTCTCGCTGACGAAACTCGATATTGGCGACCTCCAGAAAGACCCGGGTCGATTGGTCGACGAGGTCCAATCCATCGGGCTGTTCGGCGGTGAGAAACTGATTTGGATCCGCGGCGCCGCCAACGAGAAATACCTCGTTGATTCCCTGGCGCTGCTGGCCGAAAAACCACTCGAAGCAGCCTATCTGATCGTCGAGGCCGGCGACCTGAAGAAGGGTTCCCTGCTGCGCAAGACTGCGGAATCCGCCCGTTCTGTCATGACGATCCCGTCCTACGCCGATGACAGCCGCGCCCTGAATGGCTTGATCGATACGGAGCTCGGTGCAGAGAAGCTCGGCATTACGCCGGCCGCGCGCCAAGCACTGATCGCCTTGATCGGCGGTGACAGGATCGCTTCCCGCAACGAGGTGCGCAAGCTCGCTCTTTACTGCCGGGGTTTCGATACCGTCGAAGAACATCACGTTACCGAAATAATCGGTGACGCCAGCGCCATCTCGGTTGACGACGCGGTCGACGCTATCCTCGGGGGCGATCTAAACGCCTTTCTGCACGCCATGCAAAAAATCAGCAGCTCGAAAACCGCGATCTTTCTCGTTCTGCAGGCATGCCTGAAACAATTCCAGCTTCTCGATTCGATGCGCGCCGAAATGGATGAAAAGCGGCTGCAGACACCTCAGATTATGCAGACGATGGGGCGGCATCTGCATTTCCGGCGCAAGCCGATCATCGAACAGGCGCTACGCCAATGGCCCGCGGAAAGCATCGCCCGTGAATGCAATCGGCTGCAGGCCGCTATTCTGCAAAGCCGACGGCGACAGGTGCTGGAGGACAGCGTTGCGATGCAAACGCTTCTCTCCACCACCCTTCAATCCGGCCGGAAATCCGGCTGATCAGCGCATCGGTCCAAAATCAGAACCGATCTTCGGAAAGCAAAGATGCAAGGGATTAGACGTCCTACGGCGTTCTAGAGCAATTCCGGCAAAAGTGCGGAGCGGTTTTTCATCCGGAATTGCGTGAAAACAAAGAGATAGAATATTTCCGTGATTCGGAGAAAAACGAAAACGCTCTAGCGCCTCTCAAGCAAACGGCAGATTTCCTCGAGCTGCTCTAACGACTTATAGGAAATTTTGATCTGGCCGCCGCTTGCCTTGTGATTGATCGCAACATCAAGGCCGAGTGCATCGGAAAGTGTCCGTTCCAGCGCCAGCGTGTCGGAATCTTTCTGATCTCGCTGCAACGTCGCCCGCAGTGGCTCCGATTGGGCCTTGATATTGTTTTGCGCCAGCTTCTCGGCATCACGCACCGACATGCCCTTGGCAACGATCGTGCGGGCAAGACTTGCCGGGTCGGATGTCGAAACCAGGGCGCGTGCGTGCCCAGCTGATAGGCTGCCGGAGGCAAGCAGATCGCGAACCGGATCAGGCAGCTTCAACAGGCGCAACGAGTTGGCAACGTGGCTGCGGCTTTTGCCGATGATTTCGCCGAGGTCGTTCTGGGTGTAACCATATTCAGCGATAAGCTGCTCGTAGCCCAACGCCTCTTCGAGGGCATTGAGATCCGCGCGTTGCACGTTCTCGACAATGGCGATTTCCAGCGCCGTCTTGTCATCCACATCACGGACAATGACAGCAATCTCGATCAACCCGGCAAGCTGAGCCGCGCGCCAACGTCGTTCGCCGGCGATGATCTCATATCGATCCCGCGACATCGTCCGCACAACGATGGGCTGAACAATGCCGTGTTGACGAATGGAACTTGCGAGATCGTGCAGTTCCGAGTCATCGAAGAACCGACGAGGATTGCGGGGATTGCGGCTGACGAACTCGATCGGGATCATTCTGTCGGCGCTGATAACCCGCTCGGCTTCGACCGGGACGGGCTGATCCATTTCACCAATCAGCGCCGCAAGGCCGCGGCCCAATCGCCTCTTTGATACATCGTCATTCATGATCTACACTCACCTACACCCCTAAATGATATCACGCGGCCAATCTTTGGCGCTCTCGCTGGATGACCTCAGAGGCCAGCTGCAGATAGGCCTGGCTGCCCGCGCACTTCAAGTCATAGAGAATAGCCGGCTTACCGTAGGACGGAGCCTCGGAAACCCGGACGTTGCGCGGAATTAACGTGTGATAAACCTTGTCGCCGAGATGCGTGCGCACGTCATTGACAACCTGTTGGGCAAGATTGTTGCGCGCATCGAACATCGTCAAGACGATACCCTGAATATCCAGACGCGGGTTAACAGTCCGCCGAACCTGGCTGACGGTCTCAAGCAACTGACTCAATCCCTCAAGCGCAAAGAATTCGCATTGCAGCGGAACGAGGACCGAATGGGCCGCTGCCATGGCATTCATCGTCAGCAGATTGAACGATGGCGGGCAATCCAGAAGAATATAAGAAAACGCCATCGCTTCGGGCGAAGACAGCGCTTTCCGCAACTTGAACACTCGATCGCTCTGCTGCGAGATTTCCATCTCGATGCCAAGAAGATCCATCGTCGACGGGACAATAAACAGATTAGGAACCGCTGTTTCGAGAGTCACCTCGGGGATTCCACGATCACCAATCATCAGATCGTAGGAGGACAGCTTGCGATCACGACGATCAATACCCAGGCCGGTGCTGGCATTGCCTTGCGGGTCGAGATCGACAATCAAGACGCGCTCGCCGATAGCAGCAAGCGCCGTTGCCAGGTTGATTGCTGTGGTCGTCTTGCCAACGCCACCCTTCTGATTTGCGATGGTGATAATCCGATGTCGTTCGCCAGCCATTGCCGCAATATCCGATCTGTTAAACCAAGCGCCGGAGATTTGATACTTCCAAAATAACAGATTCCTGCTCGACGGCGCTCTTATGTTCTAACAGATCGAATTCCCACCGACCACGTGCTTTGTTGACTTCTCTCAGGTAATCCCGGCCTTTGTGAAAAAAGCCTCGACAATTTTCCTTGCCAAGCATCCAGGGGGCTGAATACTCGATAAGCCCATCAAGATCGGCAAGGGCGCGCGCTGAAATCGCATCACATTCGCCAACCTCCGCATAAGCGTCTTCGATTCGCAGGATATGAACGCTGCCGCGCGCATTTGTCTCCCGCAACGCTGTCCGCAGAAACGCCGCCTTTTTATGGTTGCTTTCAACCAGATGGACCCATCCGTCCTTCAGCTCGGCCAGAAAAATCGCCGTGATAACACCGGGAAAACCGCCGCCACTACCGAGGTCGACCCAGCTTATCGCTTGAGGATTGATCTGGAAAACTTGGCTGCTATCGGCGATGTGTCGATGCCATAGATCATCGAGTGTCGACGGCGCCACCAGATTAATTGCTTTTGCCCACTTCTGAAACAGCACTGCAAAGTGTTGCAGCCGTTCCTGTGTTTCACGTGAAACACGCAAACCGTTTAATTCCATTCTGAAAGACTCTCAAATCTTGTAATCAAGCGCTATGACGCTCGGCAGAGGATAGGCGACGCAAATGCACAAGCAGCAATGCCACCGCTGCCGGCGTCATTCCTTCAACGATAGCGGCCTGAGCAATGCTGAAAGGGCGAGCAGCGCTAAGTTTTAGCTTTAGCTCGTTTGAGAGACCGGACAGTGCGTCATAGTTGAAATCAGGCGGAATCTGCCGCTGCTCGTCGCGTTGCTGGTCGACAATCGCCGCGGCTTGTCGATCCAGATAAACCGAATAACCGGCCTCAATTTCCAACGCTTCGGCGATCTTCGGTCCAATCACGCCGAGCTTCTCCGGCCAAACATGCCGGAGCGCGACGAAATCATAATTCGGATAGGACAGTAAATCATACGCGGTTCGGCGCTGGCCATCGAGATTGATATTCAAGCCAGCGCGGCGCGCCTCATTCGGTGTAAGCGCCAGCGACTGCAACACCGCCCGACTGGAGTCGATCTCCGCCCGATAGGATGTGAATCGCTGCACTCGCGCGTCACTGACGCACCCGAGCCGCATGGCCAGCGGCGTCAAGCGCATATCGGCGTTATCAGCCCGCAACGTCAGCCGATACTCCGCACGCGATGTAAACATTCGATACGGTTCCGTAACGCCGCGTGACGTGAGATCGTCGATCATGACGCCAATATAAGAATTCGTCCGGCTAAAATGGAACGGATGCGAATCGCTGCTTCGCAATGCAGCATTCAGCCCGGCTGCCAGCCCCTGCGCGGCCGCCTCTTCGTAGCCGGTAGTGCCATTGATTTGGCCTGCGAGAAAGAGGCCTCTCAGCCGTTTAACCTCCAGCGATGGAGTCAGCTCTCTCGGATCGACATGATCATATTCGATCGCATAGCCCGGTTGCAGTATTCTTGCCGCTTCCAGGCCGGGAATCGTTTTGATGAAGGCTGCCTGCACCTCCGCCGGCAGGGAGGTGGAAATCCCGTTCGGATAAACCGTGTCATCGTCCAGTCCCTCTGGCTCGAGAAAGACCTGATGTCCATCCCGCTCTCCGAATTTCACCAGCTTGTCTTCGATCGACGGGCAATAACGAGGTCCGACCCCTTCGATCTGCCCGGAATACATGGCCGAGCGCATAATGTTGTCGACAATGATGCGGTGGGTCGCTTCAGTCGTCCTGGTGACCCCGCATTCGATCTGTGGCGTGGTAATCGTGTCTGTCATAAAGGAGAAGGGGACAAGCTCCTCGTCAGCCCCCTGTCGACCGACGGATTGCCAGTCGATCGTTTTTCCGTCCAGCCGGGCGGGAGTGCCGGTCTTCAGACGTCCAAGCCGCAGTCCCAGCCGGGCGAGGGTGGCAGACAATCCGATCGACGGCGCTTCACCGACGCGCCCGGCCGGCGTCTTTTCCGACCCTATATGAATAAGACCGCGCAGAAAGGTTCCAGTAGTCAAAACCACGGCCGGCGCTTTCAGGGTTCGACCATCCTTCATCATCACGCCAGCGATACAGCCATCGACAACGTCCAGATCAAAGGCGTCGCCTTCGATAATATCCAGGTCAGGCGTCGCTTCGATCGCCGCCAACATTGCCAGGCGATAAAGCTTTCGATCGGCCTGCGTCCGTGGTCCTCGGACAGCCGCACCTTTCTTCTTGTTGAGTATCCTGAATTGAATGCCTGCAACATCGGCGACGCGACCCATCAGGCCATCCATCGCATCGATCTCCCGAACAAGATGGCCCTTGCCCAAGCCGCCAATCGCCGGATTACAGGACATTACCCCGATCGTGCCCCGCCTATGCGTAATGAGGGCGGTTTTTGCCCCGAGGCGCGCAGCTGCGCTGGCAGCCTCCGAGCCCGCATGGCCGCCACCGATCACAATTACATCGAAAACATTATCCGTCATTCAGGCACTCCACATGCGGCGGACGTTTCACGTGAAACCATTTAGGGCGTTTTAGTGCCCCAAGGTTTCACGTGAATCATTTACCGATACAAAACTCTGAGAAGATCACGCTGAGCAACTGCTCAACATCGACTCGTCCAGTAATCCTGCCCAAATACTCAGCGGCAATTCGCAGCTGCTCAGTCCGCAGTTCGAGATTCATATCTGCCTGCGATATCGCCGCATCGAGCGCCGCTAAACATTTCGCCAGAGAATCCTTATGCCGTTGCCGGCTGGGGATTGCCATAGACAGACCAGCAAAACGTTTGTCGATGATGTCGCCAATCAATCGTCGCAATTCCGGCAGACCGTCACCGGTCGTTGTCGAAATCTGCAAGTCGTACCGATCCTCGGCAATGCCGATGAGATCCTTCTTCGTCCCGACAGTAACATGTGGAGAGGCTTGCTCCAAGTCGTCGGGAACCAGAGGATTAGTCATGTCAACCAGCAACAGGACAAGGTCGGCATCACTAAGCGCCGCGCGCGCGCGCCGCACCCCTTCCATTTCGACCCTGTCGTCCGCCTCGCGAAGTCCCGCAGTGTCATAGAGCTTGATCAGGTAACCATCAATATCGAGATCAACCTGCAGGACATCGCGGGTGGTTCCGGCAATCTCCGTCACGATTGCCACGTCTCGGCGCGCCAAAGTGTTCAACAGGCTCGATTTCCCAGCATTCGGAGCGCCGGCTATAACCACCTTGAAACCGTCCCTGATAATCTCCCCGGCCGAAGCTGTTGCCAGGTGATTCTCGATATCGCTGCGAAGCTTCGCCATATCGGCCCAGACCACATCCGATACCGAGCTAGGAACATCATCCTCGTCGGGGAAATCAAGCTCCGCCTCGATCAGCGCCCGGGCGCGCGTAAATCGTTCCGCCCACGAATCGTAAATTGCGGACAGTCCGCCTGCGCTATGTTCGACCGCAAGGCGTCTCTGCATCTCGGTTTCCGCCCCGATGAGGTCGGCCAGACCCTCCACCTCGACGAGGTCAAGTTTGCCGTTCTCGAAAGCTCGGCGAGAGAATTCACCCTCGACCGCCATCCGAACACCCGGAATATCGCCAAGTGCGTGAAACAGCGCCGCAAGTACCGCTTTGCTGCCGTGGATCTGCAGCTCGGCAACATCCTCGCCGGTAAACGAATTCGGAGCAGGAAAAAACAGCACCAACCCGCTATCGATCGGCTGATTGTTACGAGTCCGAATCGTTCTGTGAGATGCATGCCGGGCTGCCGGAACGGATCCGGCGAGGCTCACCAATATGTCGCTGGTCAGCGGCCCGCTGATTCGAACGACCGAGACACCCGAAGGCAGGGCACCGCTCGATAGCGCATATATGGTATCATTCAACATGGCCATATCGCCTGGTTCATCGGTTGGAATCGAAATCGATTCCTCTCAAATAGAAAAGCTGGAGGCGTCATGACGATGCCTCCAGCTTTAAGGGGTGAATCCGGCTAAGGATTATGTGTTCATCGATTCGAAGAAGTCGGAATTGTTCTTCGTCTGCTTGAGCTTGTCGATCAGGAATTCGACCGCATCGGTCGTGCCCATTGGAGCAAGGATGCGGCGGAGCACGAAGATCTTCTGCAGATCCTGGCGCGGAACCAGAAGGTCCTCCTTGCGAGTACCGGACTTCAGAATATCCATGGCCGGGAAGATACGCTTATCGGCGACCTTGCGATCGAGGACGATTTCCGAGTTGCCCGTGCCCTTGAATTCTTCGAAGATCACTTCGTCCATGCGGCTGCCGGTATCGATCAGCGCGGTCGCGATGATCGTCAAAGAGCCGCCTTCCTCGATGTTACGGGCCGCGCCGAAGAAGCGCTTCGGCCGCTGCAGAGCGTTGGCGTCCACACCGCCGGTCAGGACCTTGCCTGACGAGGGAACGACCGTGTTATAGGCACGGCCCAAGCGCGTGATCGAATCGAGCAGGATGACAACGTCGCGTCCGTGTTCGACAAGGCGCTTGGCTTTCTCGATGACCATCTCGGCTACCTGCACGTGACGGACGGCTGGTTCGTCGAAGGTGGAGGAGATAACCTCGCCGCGAACCGAGCGCTGCATGTCGGTCACTTCTTCGGGGCGTTCATCGATCAGCAGGACGATCAGATAGCACTCCGGATGGTTGGCGGTGATCGAATGCGCGATGTTCTGCAACAACACGGTTTTACCGGTACGCGGCGGCGCGACGATCAATCCACGCTGGCCCTTGCCAAGCGGCGCCACCAGGTCGATTACACGTGGCGACAGATCCTTGGTGGTCGGAATATCGAGTTCCATCTTGAAGCGCTCGTTCGGATAGAGCGGCGTCAGATTGTCGAAATGGACCTTGTGCCGGATCTGTTCCGGATCGTCGAAATTGATGGTGTTGACCTTGAGCAGCGCGAAATAGCGTTCGCCTTCCTTCGGTCCACGGATCGGGCCTTCGACCGTATCGCCGGTTTTCAGCGAGAAACGGCGGATCTGCGACGGGGAGATATAAATATCATCCGGGCCCGGCAGGTAGTTCGCATTGGGCGACCGCAGGAAGCCGAAACCGTCCTGCAGCACTTCGACGACGCCTTCGCCGATGATTTCGACATCCTGGCTGGCAAGCATCTTGAGGATCGCAAACATCAGCTCCTGCTTGCGCATCGTGCTTGCGTTCTCGACCTCGAGCGATTCGGCAAATGCCAGCAGATCCGTCGGGGATTTACTCTTAAGTTCCTGAAGCTTCATTTCAGCCATGAAGTGACCAATACTCTTTTTAATTTCAAAGGGGAAAGGCGATGTTGGGTCGTATTCGGTACCGCGAAAGGGCTCGCAGACGACTGAACTCTACACACATGCCACGTAGATGAGATGCGCGGAAAATAGCGACTCGCAATCGCTGCCGCAAGAGGGCTGCTTAAAATGAAGCAAATTTAACCTGAGGACGATTTTCCTCAGAACGGCTTCACCACGACGAGGATGACGATCAGGATCATCAGCACTGTCGGGGCCTCGTTCATGAACCGCCAATAACGCGCCGAGCGGCGATTTTCATCCCGCTCGAACGCTCCGACGGCGCGGCTGAAGAACATATGAACAGCGGTCAGCAATACGACGAGACCGATCTTGGCATGCAGCCAGCCGCCCTGGAATCCATAAACCGACCAGGCGAGATAGAGGCCGAAAATCCACGTCAACATCATCGCCGGAGTCATGATGATTCGAAGCAGCCGGCGCTCCATTACCTTGAAGGTTTCCGACTGCACCGAACCCGGCTCCGCATCGGTGTGATAGATGAACAGCCGCGGCATATAGAACAGCCCGGCCATCCACGAAATGACTGCGATGATGTGTAGCGCCTTGATCCAGAGGTAGAGATTATCGGGGTTCCACGCAAAAAGCCCGATCGCCATCAGCGCAAAGAAGGCCAGCGCAAAATGAGCCCGGCGCCGGGCGTAAGCGCCAGATCTGCGATCGGTCTGTTTTTCCATCGTCACGCCCCGCCTCGCACACGATCCACCAGCAGACGCACATGCTCGGGGTCGGCCTGCGGTGTAATGCCGTGACCGAGATTGAAAATCAGCGGACCATTGCCGAGATGCTGCAGGATATCGTCGATGCCGTCTTCCAGCGCCCGGCCGCCGGCAACAACACGCATCGGATCGAGGTTGCCCTGAACCGGTCCATCCTTTTGAAGTTCGGCGGCAAAGGCCAGCGGGACCGACCAGTCGAGGCCGATTGCATCTGCGCCCGTCTTCTGGCGATAGGTTTTCAGCTGATAGCCGGCGCCCTTGGCAAAAGCGATGATGCGAGCATGTGGCCGTTGCGACTTGACGGAAGCGATCATCCGCGCAACCGGCCTGACCGCAAACGCTTCAAACTCCTTCTCGCCAAGAACACCAGCCCAGGAATCGAAGATCTGCACGGCATCGGCGCCGGCATCGATCTGGGCGACGAGATAATCGGCCGATACGTCGGCAAGCAGCATCAGCAGATGCTCGAAGGCGCGGGGATGCCTGTAGGCGAAGAGACGGGCAGGGGCCTGATCCGGCGTGCCGTGACCGGCGATCATGTAGGTCGCAACAGTCCATGGCGCGCCGCAGAAGCCGAGCAGCGTCGTCTCGACTGGCAACTCCTCGCGCAGCCGCCGCACTGTTTCCAGAACCGGCCTGAGATAGTCGACAACCTCTTCGCCATTCAATCTGCCGATACCAGCTTCATCGATCGGATCCATCTCCGGACCATGACCCTCGGTGAACCGGACGTTCCGCTTCATTGCATCGGGAATGACCAGAATATCGGAAAACAGAATAGCCGCATCGAAGCCATAGCGGCGGATCGGCTGCAATGTCACTTCGACGGCATGGTCAGGCGTGTAGCAGAGATCGAGAAAACTCCCTGCCTTTGCCCGCGTCTCCCGATATTCCGGGAGATAACGTCCTGCCTGTCTCATCAGCCAGAGAGGAGGAGGGGAGAGACTTTCGCCACTCAAAACCCTCATGATCTTTCGGCGCGTATCGCTCAAGCGCTTCTTCCCTATAATAAAACAAAGATATTTTAAAAGGTTTCTATTTCTTAGAGTCGGTGACTATCAAGGATTAAAATCCATCCACCGCCGATGCCATTTGTCGCGCGCCCGCAAAACAACATCGGAAAGATTTGTCGATCTCGTCCAAATTTCGGGGAGAAGCCGAATCGGGAAATGATTCCAAATCCTTCCGGATCGGCAATTTTTCTCATAGCTGTGGACAGGCTGTGGACGAGCTTTCAAGAAGCCCACCCCTTCCCCATCGTCCACAGGGCCAACCGAAACCGTTCGGCAAAATCCGAAATGTGGATAAGCAGGCATGTTTTCCCTTGCCGGAGACTGCCTCGCCGCCGTAGCTCTGTTTCATCCAGTGTTTTCAACAGGCAGCGGAAAATAGCGTGGAGAACAGAACGAACTTCTTTCATCTGCATCTGATTTCTGACTCAACGGGAGAGACTCTGATCTCCGCCGGGCGCGCCGCGTCGGCGCAGTTCAGATCAGCGCAGCCGATTGAACATGTCTATCCGCTGATCCGCAATCGCAAGCAGCTGCTGCCGGTTCTGCAGGCGATCGATGACGCCCCCGGCATCGTACTCTACACCATTGTCGACCGGGAGCTTGCGAGCCTGATCGATGAGCGCTGCATCGAGATGGGTGTCGCCTCGGTGAATGTGCTGGAGCCAGTGATGAATGCCTTCCAGATCTATCTCGGCGCTCCATCGCGCCGTCGGGTCGGAGCTCAGCATGTGATGAATGCCGGCTACTTCGCCCGCATCGAAGCGCTGAATTTCACCATGGATCACGATGACGGCCAGATGCCCGACGATTACAACGACGCCGATGTCGTGATCATCGGCATCAGCCGTACGTCGAAAACACCCACCAGCATCTACCTCGCCAACCGAGGTATCAAGACGGCGAACATTCCGATCGTCTATGGCGTGCCATTGCCGGAGAGCCTCTTCGTCGCGAGTAAACCGCTGATCGTCTGCCTGATCGCCACCACCGACCGCATTTCCCAGGTGCGGGAAAATCGTGTGCTCGGGGTGACGCAGGGATTCGATCGCGAACACTACACCGATCGCGCCGCGATTTCGGAGGAACTGAAATATGCCCGCTCGCTTTGCGCCCGTCATAACTGGCCGCTGATCGACGTCACCCGCCGCTCAATCGAGGAAACAGCAGCGGCGATCGTTGCCCTGCGGCCGAAGCTGCGCTAAGCGCTGGCGAAAAACTGGCACGCCGAGGAACCCATGACGCCGAAACTCATCCTTGCATCGTCGAGCCCCTATCGCCGGATGCTGATGGAAAATGCCGGTCTGTCCTTCGAGGCGCATGCCGCAAGGATCGATGAACGGGCCGTCGAAGCGCCGCTGGAAAAAGCCGGCACCAAGCCTGATGCCGTGGCCCTCGTCCTGGCCAGGGCCAAGGCCGAAGAAGTCAGCAGCCGTTTTCCGGATAGCCTGGTCATCGGTTCGGATCAAACGATGTCGCTCGGCGACAGCGTCTTCCACAAGCCGAAGGACATGACCGACGCCGCTAGCCATCTTCAAGCCCTTTCGGGGGTCACCCATCGATTGAACAGCGCCGTTGCGATTGTGAGCGCCGGCGTGGTCTTGTGGGAACATCTTGCGCATGCGGAGCTGACGATGCGGCCGCTGACGATGGAGTTCATCACCAGACATCTGGCGCGGGTTGGTGAACGGGCGCTTTCCAGCGTCGGCGCCTATCAATTGGAGGGGGAGGGCATCCAGCTCTTCGAAAAGATCGAGGGTGATTATTTCACCATTCTCGGCTTGCCGATGCTGCCGCTCCTAAAAAAATTGCGAGAACTCGGAGCAGTCGATGGGTGATTCACGTGAAACATTCGGGCCGAAAGCATTTGTCACGGGCTTTCCTATCAAGCATTCGCGCTCGCCGTTGATCCACGGATATTGGCTGAAGACGCTCGGCCTGCCGGGCAGCTACCGCGCTCATGAAGTGGCGCCCGAGGCCTTTGCCGATTTCATTCACTCGCTGAAGGACGGCAGTTCCGGCTTTGCCGGAGGCAACGTCACCATTCCGCACAAGGAATTGGCGTTCCGGCTCGCCGACAAACCGGACGCGCTGTCGCGCGAGCTCGGCGCCGCGAACACTCTCTGGCTGGAGGATGGCGCTCTGCATGCAACGAATACCGACGGTCGCGGATTCATCGCCAATCTCGACGAATGTCATCCGGGCTGGGACCGGCATGGCACGGCCGTCGTCTTTGGCGCCGGCGGCGCCAGCCGGGCGATCATCCAGGCAATCCGTGATCGCGGTTTCAAGGAGATCCACGTCGTCAACCGTACGGT
Organism: Rhizobium sp. SRDI943; assembly: GCF_057653695.1. Lineage (NCBI taxonomy): Bacteria > Pseudomonadati > Pseudomonadota > Alphaproteobacteria > Hyphomicrobiales > Rhizobiaceae > Rhizobium > Rhizobium sp. SRDI943. Next base: position 4,401,441 of record NZ_CM172787.1, read on the forward strand.
CGAACGCGCGCGTGAACTTGCGGATCGCTTTGGTCCGCGTGTTCAGGCCCATCCGGCTGGAGCGCTCGCCGACGTGATGAAAGGTGCGGGCCTCTTCATCAACACCACCTCGCTCGGCATGGACGGCGAGGCGGCGCCGCAACTCGATTTCTCGCCTCTTGCAGCCGATGCCGTCGTCACCGATATCGTCTATGTGCCCTTGAAGACGCCAATCCTGGCACAGGCGGAAGAGCAAGGATTTCCCATCGTCGATGGTCTCGGCATGCTCTTGCACCAGGCCGTGCCCGGATTTGAGCAATGGTTCGGCCGGCGTCCCATCGTCGACGCGGCGCTACGCGCGCTCATCATCGCGGATATGGAAGCACACTGATGCTGAAGATCGGTCTCACCGGCTCCATCGGAATGGGAAAATCGACGGCGGCAAAGCTCTTCGCCGATGCTGGAATCCCGGTGAACGATTCGGATGCCGTGGTCCACGATCTCTATGCCGGCGAGGCTGCACCCCTGGTGAATGCAGCCTTCCCCGGTACAATGAAGGATGGAGCAGTCGACCGGCATGAACTCGGCCGCCAGCTCGCTCTTCATCCTGGCGGCTTCAAACGCCTGGAAGCGATCGTCCATCCGCTGGTTCGCAGACGCGAGAGGGAATTTCTGGAGCAACAGCGCGCCGCCGGCGCCGACATGGTATTGCTCGATATCCCATTACTTTTCGAAACCAGCGCCGAGGCAAGAGTGGACGTCATCGTCGTGGTCAGCACTGATCCACAGATTCAGCGCCAAAGGGTGCTTGCGCGCGAAGGCATGACCGAGGAAAAATTCGACATGATTCTCTCTCGCCAGACGCCGGACACGGAAAAACGGCGGCGGGCCGATTATCTGATCGACACCAGTCACAGTATCGCGACGACGAGAGAACGGGTGTTCGAAATCGTCGCCGACCTGAAAACGCGGATTGCCAAGGGAGATTTCCGGAATGCGTGAGATCATCTTCGATACGGAAACAACCGGCCTCGACAACCGCGCCGACCGCATCATCGAAATCGGTGGCATCGAGCTCTTCAATCATTTCCCCACCGGCAACACGATCCATATCTTCATCAATCCTGGAGATCAGAAGGTTCATCCGGATGCGCTCGCCGTGCACGGCATCACCGATGAATTCCTGAAGGACAAGCAGCCTTTTGGGGAGGTTGCCGAACAAATCCTTACCTTCTTCGGCGACGCGAAGTGGATTGCCCATAACGCCACCTTCGATATGGGCTTCATCAACGCGGAATTAGCGCGGATCGGTTTGCCGCCAATCCTGCCGGAACGGGTGCTCGACACCCTGTCGATGGCGCGGCGCAAACACCCGATGGGACCGAATTCGCTCGATGCGCTCTGCCGACGCTACGGCATCGATAATTCGCACCGCACCAAACACGGCGCGTTACTCGACTCCGAATTGCTCGCCGAAGTCTATATCGAGATGATCGGTGGCAGACAGGCAGCCCTCGGCCTCGGCATGGTTGGCAGGTCCAACCAAGCAGCTCGCGGCGACATGGCGATGGAAGACGACGTGGTGATTGCCGCAGTGCTTGAGCGGCCCCGGCCGCTCGCCCCGCGCCTGAGCCAAACCGAGGGGCAGGCACATGAGGCTCTCGTCGCCAAGCTCGGTGAAAAAAGCGTCTGGGCGAAATACGCCAACCTCGATTAAACCGGTCCTCAATTGAAAATGCCCGGGACCAGCCCGGGCATCCGCATTTCAGACAAGCAAGACCGGTCAGTTCGGAACGGCCTGAACCTTGGCGCGGGCCTGTTCCTCGGCAACGCGCTGAGCGAACATCTGCGTGAAGTCGATCGGGTCGATCATCAGCGGCGGGAAACCACCGTTGCGGGTGACGTCGGCGATGATCTGACGGGCGAAGGGGAAGAGCATACGCGGGCACTCGATGAAGAGAACCGGCAGCATGTGTTCCTGCGGGAAACCGGCAACGCGGAAGACGCCGCCATAGGTGAGTTCGGTATGGAAAACCGTCTTGTCGCCGTCCTTGGCCTCGGCATTCAGCGACAGCACGACATCGAAATCCGTATCGGAAAGCGGGTTGGCGTTGACGTTTACATTGATGTTGATCGTCGGCGCCTTGTCGCGGGCCTGCAGCGAACGCGGCGCACCCGGATTTTCGAAGGACAGATCCTTGGTATATTGCGCAAGGATCGAAAGGGTGGGGTTGGTCGCACCGTTGCTGTTGTTATCGTCTGCCATTGGCTTTTCCTCGAGGGGCATGGGAATGGTGCCGCCATCTAACATTTCAGGGAAGGGCTTACAACCCTGGGCGCTTGGCGCGGTTGATCAGCCGCAGTGCCTCAATCGCCGAGATGTTTGCCGGACCACGGTGAGTTGCGATCCGGCTCTCTATGATAGTCCTCTTCGTCGAGATCGACCACCTTCGAGTTCGGCTTGCGGTCGCGGAAATCGGCTTGCGGGCCCGAGGAAGAGGCGCCCTTAGCATTGACGACGACGAAGCGTTTGGCGATCGCCCGCCAGACGAGATCGCGCACCGGCGGAATAAGAATGAGGATCGCGATTATATCGGACAGGAAGCCGGGAATGATCAGCAGCAGCGAGGCGATGACGTTCATCGCCGGCCGCAGCAGGTCGCGGCCCGGCATCACCCCGTTTCGTCCTTCGCTCGACATGCGGCGCAAAATACCGATGCCTTGCCGGCGCAGCAGAATCACGCCGAGGACGAAACCGAGCATGACGAGCGCCAGCGTCAGCCACAATCCGATAGCCCGGCCGACCACGACGAAACCGGCAATTTCGGCGAGCGGCAGCAGCAGAATGAAGGCTGGCAGGATCGAAAAACGCATGTCGGTCATGTCCCGGGCTCGCCGGTCTCCTCTTGGCGCCGGCGAAGATGCCAGCCATCATTTGAATCATCTGTATAGGCAGACTATATGGGAGTACAAATCAGAGATGTTAACGGGCGGCTGCGATACGATATGAGTTCGAACGACTTCATCACATTATTTTTCCTGGTGGCGGCTGTGCTGATTTTCTTTCAGCTCCGCTCCGTGCTCGGGCGCCGTACAGGAAATGAGAAGCCGCCGCGCGATCTCTATACGCCGCGGGATGCGGCTCCGGCCGAAGCCGCCGATGCCGGCAAGGTAGTGACGCTGCCGCGGCGTGATGCGACGACGGAGGACGAGGATCGCTTCGCCGCCATCGATGCTTTCGCGGCACCCGGAACGCCGCTCAACGAATCGCTGCGCGCGCTGAACAAGGCCGATCCCGCCTTCACCCCGAAGGAGTTTCTGAACGGCGCCCGCATGGCTTACGAGATGATCGTCATGGCCTACGCCGATGGCGACCGGAAAACGCTGAAGAACTTGCTGTCCCGCGAAGTCTATGACGGGTTCGATGCGGCGATCGGCGAGCGCGAAGCCCGGGGCGAGAAGGTGAAGTCCACCTTCGTCGGCATCGACAAGGCCGAAATCACCCATGCGGAAACAAAGGGCAGCGAAGCGCAGATCACCGTGCGCATCGCCAGCCAGCTGATATCGGCCACCTACGACAAGGCGGATGTGCTGATTGAAGGCGACGCCGAAAACGTCGCCGAGGTCAACGACGTCTGGACCTTCGCCCGCGACACCCGCTCGCGCGATCCGAACTGGAAACTCGTGGCGACCGAATCGGAACATGAGTGACCACGCATCGGACTTCGTCCTGCAGGCCATAAGCTTCGACACTCTGGAAGGCTGGAAGGATGATGATCCCTCCGGCCTTTTTGAAGTGATGCGAAGCTGCCGCCGGCAAATCACCGATGTCAAATCGTACCGTACCGGATCGCTGGGCCTGAGCTCGGAAGACCTGCTTCCGCTTCTCGCCGCTGCCGAAGATTTCACTCCGCCATCTCCGGCGTCGGCGCGCGCTTTTTTCGAGACGCACTGTCGGCCCTTTCTGATTCGCCGCAAGGATGGCAATTCCGGCTTCGTCACCGCCTTCTACGAACCCGATATCGACGTGGCCGAGCGGCCGGACGAAATTTTCCGTTTTCCTTTCTACCGGCGTCCGGGCGATCTGATCGATCTCGACGACGCCAATCGCTCCGCCGAGCTCGACAAGGCCTATGTTTTCGGCCGTCTGCATGAGGGCCGCGTCGCTGCCTATCCGGACCGCCGCGCCATCGATCAGGGTTTTCTCGAAGGCCGCGGCCTCGAAATTGCCTGGGCGAAGTCGAAGGTCGATGTCTTCTTCGTGCATGTGCAGGGTGCTGCCCGTCTGCGTTATACGGATGGTCGTATCGGCCGCATCACCTATGCGGCGAAGGCCGGCCATGCTTTCTCGGCGATCGGCAAGCTGCTCATCGGGCGCGGGGAGATCAATCGGGCGGAGATTTCGATGCAGGCGATCCGTGCCTGGCTGGCGCGCAATCCCGAGAGCGTCGACGAAGTATTATGGCATAACCGCTCTTATATTTTTTTCCGCGAAGCGCCGGTTGCCGATCCACAGGCAGGCCCGATCGCGGCCGCCAAGGTGCCGCTTCTCGCCGGGCGCGCGCTTGCGGTCGACCGGATGATCCATACCTTCGGCTTTCCTTTTTTCATTCGCGCCGAAAGTCTCACCCATCTCGACCAAGGCCGCCCGTTCCACCGGCTGATGCTGGCGCTCGATACCGGCTCGGCGATTATCGGGCCGGCGCGGGGTGATATCTTCACCGGCTCGGGGGACATGGCCGGGGAAAGTGCCGGCACCGTCCGCAACGAGGCCGATTTCACCATCCTCATTCCCAATGCCGCCGCCGGAAGATTCGACTGATGGCCAGGGATCGCAAGCTGAGCGCGGATGAGAGGATCCTCTGGGGCAAGGTTGCCCGCAGCACGCGGCCGATGCCCGGCAAGGCGGGGGCGTTGACCGAACTCGACGCCTTTCTTGCCGAGGCCGAGGCGGCGGCCGAACGGGAACAGGAAAAGCAGACGCCAGCCACACCCACGCCGCTGCAGGCGACAGCACCGTCAACGGCGAAGCCATCGGCCGGGGTGCATCATCCGCTGGAAAAGCCGGTCAAGCGGAAGATCGCCAAGGGCCGGCTGGCGCTCGAAGCGCGGATCGACCTGCACGGGTTGGTGCAGAGCCAGGCTCATGCCATCCTTCTCGATTTCCTGATCCGCGCCCATGAGCGCGGCATGCGCCATGTGCTGGTCATTACGGGCAAGGGCAGCTCCATGGGCAGCGAGGGTGCGCTGAAGCGGGCGGTGCCTCTCTGGTTCTCGAAGCCGGAATTCCGTTACCTGATCTCCTCCTATGAGTCGGCCGCACAGCATCATGGCGGTGAGGGCGCGCTCTACATTCGCCTGTCGCGGCGGCATGGGGAAAGGCCATGACACCCTTCGGAGAGGCGGTTCGCAGGCTGAGAGCGCGCAAGGGCGTCTCGCAGAAGGAGATGGCGGAGGCACTGAATGTCTCCCCCGCCTATCTCTCGGCGCTCGAACATGGAAAGCGTGGTTTGCCGACATTCGATCTGCTGCAGCGCATCGCCGGCTATTTCAACATCATCTGGGATGAGGCTGAGGAACTGTTCCTGCTCGCCCGCTCGTCCGACCCGCGCGTCGTGATCGACACCTCCGGACTGCCCCCCGAATATACCGAATTTGCCAACCGGCTGGCCCGGCGGATTCGCAACCTTGACAGTGCAGAGATAGGCCGGCTATCGGCTCTTCTCGAAAATGGCGGCAAAGGCGACGGAAAAGCGTCATAATCCCCTGTTTTATGCCTTGTTTTAGGGGCTTGCCATTGGGAAGTGGGTTCAAAAAACCTATATACGAGAGTGAAGAAAGCCGGTGATTCGCAAGGCGCGCCGCAGCTTTACGACAACAGGGAAAATCTCGACAGAATGAGCGATACATCCGCGACGGAAAACGGCGTAAGCACCGAATATGGCGCAGATTCCATCAAGGTTCTGAAGGGCCTCGATGCCGTGCGCAAACGCCCCGGCATGTATATCGGCGATACCGACGACGGCTCCGGCCTGCATCACATGGTCTATGAAGTCGTCGACAACGCGATCGACGAAGCGCTTGCCGGCCATGCTGACATCGTCACGGTGACCCTCAATTCGGATGGCTCGGTGACCGTCACCGACAATGGTCGCGGCATTCCGACGGATATTCACACCGGCGAAGGCGTGTCGGCTGCCGAAGTCATCATGACGCAGCTCCATGCCGGCGGTAAGTTCGACCAGAATTCCTACAAGGTTTCCGGCGGCCTGCACGGCGTCGGCGTCTCCGTCGTCAACGCGCTGTCCGTCTGGTTGAAGCTGAAGATCCGCCGTCACGACAAGATCCATGAAATGAGCTTCACCCATGGCGTGGCCGATGCTCCACTGAAGGTTACGGGCGACGCGCCGAATGAGACCGGCACGGAAGTGAGCTTCATGCCGAGCACCGGCACCTTCACCATGACGGAGTTCGATTACGGCACGCTGGAGCATCGCCTTCGCGAGCTCGCCTTCCTGAATTCAGGCGTCCGCATCCTGCTGACCGACAAGCGCCATTCCGACATCAAGCAGGAAGAGCTGCGTTATGACGGTGGCCTCGAGGCTTTCGTCGCCTATTTGGACCGCGCCAAGAAGTCGCTCGTCGACAAGCCGGTTGCCATCCACGGCGAAAAGGACGGCATCACCGTTGAAGTCGCGATGTGGTGGAACGACAGCTATCATGAGAACGTGCTCTGCTTCACCAACAACATCCCTCAACGCGACGGCGGCACGCATATGGCCGGCTTCCGCGCGGCGCTGACGCGCCAGGTCGTTTCCTATGCCGACAGTTCCGGCATCACCAAAAGGGAAAAGGTAACGCTGCAGGGCGAAGATTGCCGCGAAGGCCTGACTGCGGTTCTGTCGGTCAAAGTGCCGGATCCGAAATTCTCCTCGCAGACCAAGGATAAGCTCGTTTCCTCGGAAGTCCGTCCTGTTGTCGAAAGTCTCGTCAACGAGGCGTTGAGCACCTGGTTCGAAGAACATCCGAGCGAAGCCAAAATCCTCGTCGGTAAGGTCGTCGAGGCAGCCGCCGCACGCGAAGCGGCCCGCAAGGCCCGCGAGTTGACCCGCCGCAAGGGCGCACTCGATATCGCTTCGCTGCCGGGCAAGCTTGCTGACTGCTCCGAGCGTGATCCGACAAAATCCGAAGTCTTCCTCGTCGAAGGCGATTCTGCCGGCGGCTCTGCCAAGCAGGGCCGCTCGCGCGAGAACCAGGCGATCCTGCCGTTGCGGGGCAAGATCCTGAACGTCGAACGCGCCCGTTTCGACAAGATGCTGTCGAGTCAGGAAATCGGCACATTGATCACCGCGCTCGGTACAGGCATCGGCAAGGACGAGTTCAACGTCGAAAAGCTGCGCTACCACAAGATTATCATCATGACCGACGCCGATGTCGACGGCGCCCATATCCGCACCCTGCTGCTGACCTTCTTCTTCCGCCAGATGCCGCAACTGATCGAGCGCGGTCATCTCTATATCGCCCAGCCGCCGCTCTATAAGGTCTCGCGCGGCAAGTCGGTGCAGTATCTGAAGGACGAGAAGGCGCTGGAAGAATATCTCATCAGCCAGGGCCTGGAAGATGCTTCGCTGAGGCTCGGTAGCGGCGAAGTTCGCGCCGGCCAGGATCTGCGCGAGGTCATCCTCGATGCTCTGCGTATGCGCGCGCTGCTCGACAATCTCCATTCGCGCTACAATCGTTCCGCCGTCGAACAAGCGGCGATTGCCGGCGCCCTCAATGCCGAGCTCGCCAGCGACCCGGCCAGAGCGCTGGCGCTGGCAAACGAAGTGGCTGGGCGCCTCGACATCATCGCCGAGGAAACCGAGCGCGGCTGGCGGGGCGATGTGACAACCGATGGCGGTCTGCGCCTCGAGCGCATGGTCCGCGGCGTCAGGGAACTCGTCGTGCTCGATATGGCGCTGATCGGTTCCTCGGATGCCCGTCACATCGACCAGCTGACGGCACGCCTCAAGGAAATCTATCAGACGCCGCCGTCGCTGCATCGCCGCGAAGGCGACGTCGAAATCTCCGGCCCGCGTGCCCTGCTCGACGCGATCTTCGCAAGCGGGCGCAAGGGTCTCACCATGCAGCGCTACAAGGGTCTTGGCGAGATGAATGCCGAGCAGCTCTGGGAAACGACGCTCGATCCGAACGTTCGCTCGCTGCTGCAGGTCAGGGTCAACGACGCCACCGACGCCGATGGTCTCTTCGCCCGCCTGATGGGTGACGAAGTCGAGCCGCGGCGCGAATTCATCCAGGAGAATGCGCTGAGCGTTGCAAACCTCGATATCTAATTGATATTTCAAAAATAAATGGCCCCGCTATCTTTAGGATGGCGGGGCATTCGTTTGCCGGATATCTGCTTGGCCTTTGGCTTCGCTCAATTCGCGACGAAGCGGCCGTTGAAGGCGACCTCGGAGAGCGGCTTGCGCTGGCTGGGGAATTCGCGTGCCTGATTGCGTTCGGAAAGAACGCTCTTATCGGCCAGCCGGCCGACGGCGACACCTGCTTCGACCCGGTATCCCTCGGGAATGGCGAAAGCCTGCCTGATCTCCTCATGCTTGATGCCGCCCATGCCATGGGCGTAAAGTCCGGAGAGGCGCGCTTGGATCGTCAGATGCCCCCACGCGGCACCGGCATCGAAGGAATGGGTGTAGCTCGGCTTTTCCTCAGCCGAGCCGGCAGCCCCGGTGAAGGCGCGCGACACGACGAAGATCAGCGCCGATGCATGCCTGGCCCATTCCTGGTTGGAATCGTTGAGCAAAGCGACGAATTTCTCCCAATGCTCCGAACCCTTGAGGCCATAGACGAAGCGCCAGGGCTGGTGGTTGGCCGAGGACGGCGCCCAACGGGCGGCGTCGAGCAAACCGAGCAGCTGCGCTTCCTCGATGATTTCGCCGGTGAAGGCGCGCGGCGACCAGCGATCGAGAAACATCGAATCGATGGGATATTCGGATTCGCGACTATTGCTCTTCGTCATGCTTGTTCCATGGTTTGGGGGGAGAAAATTTGGACCGGGGCTGGGTTTAGGCCGTCCAAACGATGTCGAGTTCTTCGCGGAAGGCGAAGCGCTTCAGATGATCGTCGATGACGTGCTGCATCCTTTCCTGTTGCGAGGAATCGGCGACGGAAAGTGTCATGGTCAGCGCCGCATCGTCGGCCGCAAACGTTACCTCGGCCGTATCACTGAACGGCACCCGGCCCTTCAGAGGATCAAGATCGACGCTGAACTTGTGGCTCCAGTGTTTGCAGAGCTGCTGCAGGTAGCGGCTTGCGTGTTCGGTCCGCACGACGGCCTTCGAGAGATGCATTTCGAACTCCACGTCATTTTGTATAGCGGAGACATATTTCCTGCTTCACCGGCTTGGCAAGCGCAGCATCGTCGCAGTTGGGGTGTACAGACTGTCTCCATAAAAGCGGCCTCACGCCGGCGTCGAAGCAGGATAATAAACCGTTTAGTCAATCGTTCGGGGAGTTGCGCATGCTGGTGAACGGAAAATGGACCGAAGACTGGCAGCCCGTCCAGGCAAAGGACGAAAAGGGCGGCTTCGTCCGCCAGACCTCAAGTTTCCGCAATTGGGTGACCCCGGATGGCAGCGCCGGGCCGACTGGCGAAGGCGGCTTTGCAGCCAGCGCCGGCCGTTACCATCTTTATGTCGCCTATATTTGCCCCTGGGCCTCACGTACCCTGATCGGCCGCAAGCTCAAGGGACTGGAGGACGTCATCTCCGTCTCGGTCGTTGAACCGCTGCTGGGCAAACAGGGCTGGCGCTTCGGCGATTATCCCGGCGCGACGAAGGATCACGTCAACGGCGCAACCTATATGCATGAAATCTATACCGGGGCAGCACCCGATTTCACCGGCCGGGCGACCGTGCCAGTGCTCTGGGACAAGCAGAGAAAGACCATCGTCAACAATGAATCCGCCGATATCCTGCGTATGCTGAACAGCGGCTTCGGCGGTCTGGCAAAAAATCCGATCGATCTTTACCCGGCGGAGAGACGCACCGAGATCGATGCTTTCAACGACCGCATCTATCCTGATCTCAACAACGGCGTCTACCGCGCCGGTTTTGCCACCACGCAGGTCGCTTACGAAGAAGCCTTTGCCGATGTCTTTTCCTGCCTCGACTGGGTCGAGCAGCAATTCGAGGGCCGGTCTTTTCTGTTCGCCGATCATCCGACCGAGAGCGATATCCGGCTTTTCGTAACGCTGGTGCGCTTCGACGTCGCCTATCACGGCATCTTCAAATGCAATCTGCGCCGACTTTCCGACTATGCCAAGCTGCGCGCCTTCTGCCGCCGCATGCTGGATTGGCCGGGCATCGCCGAAACGGTGAACCTCGATCACATCAAGCGCGGCTACTATTCGATCGAAAGCCTCAGCCCGACGAAGATCGTTCCCGTCGGCCCTGATCTGGCGGAAATTTTCAGAGCATGATGCCGAAAGATACGGACGGTTTTCGGCAGAAAATCATCCGAATCGCGGCAAAGCCGTACCGCTTCCCGGCAAAGCCGTAATGACACCGATGAATAATTCGTTCATAGGTGGCTGCAAATCCGTTTTCGATGAGGAGGAAGTTCCATGAAGCTGATGCGTGTTGGCGAAGCAGGCAGTGAAAAACCAGCACTTCTCGATGCCGATGGCAAGATCCGCGATCTCTCCGGTCATGTCGCCGATATCGGCGGTGAAGCGATCGGACCGGCAAGCCTTGCAAAGATAGCAGCGATCGATCCGAAGAGCCTTCCGGAAATCGCACCCGGCCGCATCGGCGCCTGCGTCGCGGGCACTGGGAAGTTCATCTGCATCGGCTTGAATTATTCGGATCATGCTGCCGAAACCGGTGCGACCGTGCCGCCCGAGCCGATTATCTTCATGAAAGCAACATCCGCAATCGTCGGACCGAATGACAATGTCATTATTCCCCGCGGTTCGGAAAAGACCGATTGGGAAGTTGAGCTCGGCGTCGTCATCGGCAAAACCGCCAAATATGTGACGGAAGCCGAAGCGCTGGATTATGTCGCCGGTTATTGCGTCTCCAATGACGTTTCCGAGCGCGCTTTCCAGACCGAGCGGTCTGGTCAGTGGACCAAGGGCAAATCCTGCGACACCTTTGGCCCGATCGGCCCCTGGCTCGTGACCAAGGACGAAATTGCCGAACCGCAGAACCTCGGCATGTGGCTGACGGTCAACGGCCAGAAGATGCAGAACGGCTCGTCGAAAACGATGGTTTACGGGGTTGCGTTTCTCGTCTCCTACCTCAGCCAGTTCATGTCGCTGCATCCCGGTGACGTGATCTCCACCGGCACGCCTCCGGGCGTCGGCATGGGCCTCAAGCCGCCGCGTTATCTCAAGGCCGGCGACGTGGTCGAACTCGGCATCGAAGGTCTCGGCACGCAGAAGCAGACCTTCGTAGCGGATCGTTAATAACGCTTCCTGCTGAGAAACTTAAGTTTTCAGGTCGATTATGATGCCGGAGATCAATTCTCCGGCATTTTTTGTGTGGGTCTGGTTCGTCAATGTTGCTGTGCAACAAAAAACTGTTAGTCTGCGCTACGTGCCTGCGTTACGAAAAGAGTCGATGTCTTTCAATCGGCGTCATCTTTTCGATAGAGAAAGGTGGCGCCTTCCATGTTTTATCAGCTTTATGAATTGAACCATGCCGCCATGGCGCCGTTTCGCGCCGCGGCAGATATCATGCGATTTGCCTATGCCAATCCGCTGAATCCGTTCTCCCATACGCCGTTCGGCCGGACGATGGCGGCAAGTCTCGAAATGTTCGAACGCACGACGCGCCGCTATGGCAAGCCGGAATTCGGATTGAAGCAGACGACGATCGGTGAAAAGACGGCTTCCGTCCGCGAAGAGGTTGTCTGGTCGCGACCCTTCTGCAATCTTCTGCATTTCGCCCGCGGTATTCCAGCCGCCCGCGGCAATGACCCACGCATCCTGATCGTCGCGCCGATGTCCGGCCACTATGCCACGCTGCTGCGCGGCACGGTCGAGGCGCTGCTGCCGAGTGCCGATATCTACATCACCGACTGGATCGACGCTCGCATGGTGCCGATGACGGAAGGCACGTTCGATTTCGACGATTACGTCGACTACGTCATCGAGATGCTGCATTTCCTCGGTCAGGACACGCATGTCATCGCCGTCTGTCAGCCTTCCGTTCCGGTGCTGGCAGCCGCTGCCGTGATGGAGGAAGCCAGGGATCCGCTTTCGCCGGCGTCGATGACGCTGATGGGCGGCCCGATCGACACGCGCATCAACCCGACGGCGGTCAATAAGCTCGCCCAGGAGCGGTCGCTGCAGTGGTTCTCCGACAACGTCATCATGAACGTGCCCTGGCCGCAGCCGGGCTTCATGCGCCCGGTCTATCCGGGATTCCTGCAGCTTTCGGGCTTCATGTCGATGAATCTTGATCGCCACCTCGTGGCGCACAAGGAATTCTTCATGCATCTCGTGAAGAACGACGGCGAGCCGGAAAGACATCGCGATTTCTACGATGAATATCTCGCTGTCATGGATCTGACCGCCGAATTCTATCTGCAGACGGTGGAGGAAGTCTTCATCAAGCATTCGCTGCCGAAGGGCGAACTGATGCATCGCGGCAAACGCGTCGATCCGGCGGCAATTCGTAACGTGGCGCTGCTGACCGTCGAAGGTGAGAATGACGATATCTCAGGTGTCGGCCAGACAAAGGCGGCGCAGACTATCTGCGTGAACATTCCCGAAGATATGCGCATGCACTATCTCCAGCCGGATGTCGGCCATTATGGTGTTTTCAACGGCTCGCGTTTCCGCCGCGAGATCGCGCCGCGCATCGTCGATTTCGTCCGAAAGCATTCCCGTTCCGCCGTCAAGCCTCCGATCCCGCGTGTCATCAAGGGCGGCCGGACGGGCTGAATCAGGGGCAGCTGAATTAGCAAAACGAATTCAAGGCTTTGTCCGATTTCGCGGGCAATCGTCTTGAAGGCGCTTATTGCGGTTACCACATCGATTTCAGCGTTCGGTATTCTGCCGGGCGCGGAAAGCGAGGGATACCCGCACGATGAACCAGTCAGCATTGCTTCGACCGGATTGGACTCCGGCTACCATTGCCCTGATGATTCTCGGCTTCATGGTTTTCTGGCCTCTGGGTCTTGCCATGCTTGCCTACATCATCTTCGGCGACCGTCTGCGCGGCTTCAAGCGTGACGTCAACCAGGCGACCGATGGCTTCTTCGCCTCCTGCCGCCGCCCGCATGGCCGTCACCGCCCACACTTCTCGACCGGCAACGGCGCCTTCGACGACTGGCGTAAGGCCGAACTCGACCGGATGGAGGAAGAGCGCCGCAAGCTTGACGAAATGCGCGAGGAATTCGACTCGTATCTGCGCGAGCTCCGTCGGGCCAAGGATCAGGAAGAGTTCGACCGCTTCATGCGCGACCGCAGGAACGCCAAGCGCGATGACAACGGCCCGGTCGCCGAATATCAGACGCCGTAAACGCCTGAACGATGAAATGATGACCGGCATCTGTCGATGCCGGTTTTTCCATGTCTGCCCTTCCGCCGATCATTTAGATTTGCCGGCGAATCGTATAGAAAACACGCATGTTCTCGCTTCTGAAAACAATGTCGAAGGCGCGAAAGCCGGCTCCGCCCGAAATGCGGACGCTCGATGTCGCCGGCCGGCTCATGCCGCTGACGATTAAGCAGCACGACCGGGCGACACGAATCACGCTGCGCATCGAGCCGGGTGGCCGCGCCTTGAAGATGACGGTGCCGAAAGGCCTTGCCGCGCGCGAGGTCAATGCCTTCCTCGACCGTCATCAGGGGTGGCTGCTCACCAAGCTTGCCAAGTTTTCGACCGATACCGGCCTGCGTGACGGCGGCGAAATCCTCCTTCGCGGCGTTTCCCAGCGCATCCAGCATAGCGGCAGCTTGCGCGGGCTGACGGAGGCGGTTTCAATAGACGGCAGGCCGGTGCTGCGCGTCAGCGGCATGCCGGAACATGTCGGACGGCGCATTGCGGCCTTTCTCAAGAAAGAGGCGCGTGCCGATCTCGCAAGACTGGCGACGATGCACGCCGCAGCGATCCGGGCGCCGATCCGCTCGATCTCGATGAAGGATACTCGCAGCCGCTGGGGCTCGTGTTCGTCGGAGGGAAATCTGAGCTTTTCATGGCGCATCGTCATGGCGCCGCCGTCGGTGATCGATTATCTCGCCGCCCACGAGGTCGCCCATCTCAAGGAAATGAACCACGGCCCGCACTTCTGGGCCCTCTGTGGCAAACTTTGCCCCGGCATGGACGAGGCGAAATCCTGGCTCAAGCGGCATGGCAGCCAGTTGCACGCGATCGATTTCGACTAGCGCATAAACTCGAATATCGGAATCGATTTTTCGGAAAGGATTACGCGCAGATATAAAGTGATAGAGCGTCCCTAGCATGTCCTGTGGACGCGCAGCGCTCTGGCCGAGAGCCGCGCTAAATTCAGCGTCTGTCGCAAATTGGCTCGACTCTTTCTGCATTTCGTGTCACTTCGCTGCCATGAGACCGGATATCAAGATCTGTGGCTTGAAGACGCCCGACGCTGTCGATCGCGCGCTGAAACGCGGCGCGACCCATATCGGTTTTATCTTCTTCGAAAAGAGCCCGCGCTATATCGAGCCGGACCTAGCGGCAAAACTGGCCGAACCTGCGCGTGGCAAGGCGAAAATCGTCGCCGTCGTCGTCGATCCGACCAATGACGAACTCGACGAGATCGTGTCGATATTGAAGCCGGATATGCTCCAGCTTCACGGCAACGAGAGCCCCGAACATGTGCTGACCATAAAGGCGGTCTATGGTCTGCCTGTGATGAAGGTCTTTTCGGTCCGCACGGCAGACGACCTGAAGCGCGTCGAGGCCTATATCGGCATCGCCGACCGTTTCCTCTTCGACGCCAAAGCGCCGAAGGGTTCGGAACTGCCTGGCGGCAACGGTATTTCCTTCGATTGGAGCCTTCTCAGCTGGCTTGACGGCAGCGTCGACTACATGCTTTCCGGCGGGCTGAACAAGGACAATGTCGCCGAGGCGCTTTTCGTCACCAAGGCACCGGGTATCGACGTCTCCTCGGGTGTCGAAACTGCGCCTGGCGTGAAGAGCGTCGCGAAGATCGATGAATTTTTTGACGCGGTCGAAAAGGCGAATGCGCCGATGATGGCCTCAGGGAGTTGAGAGTGAACGAGACGCCTAAACCGAATTCCTTCCGTTCCGGCCCCGATGAAGATGGCCGTTTCGGCATATATGGCGGTCGTTTCGTCGCCGAAACACTCATGCCGCTGATCCTGGATCTGCAGGACGAGTGGAACAGGGCGAAGAACGATCCGACATTCCAGGCCGAATTGAAGCATCTCGGCGCGCATTATATCGGCCGCCCGAGCCCGCTCTATTTCGCCGAGCGGCTGACGGCCGAACTCGGCGGCGCGAAGATCTATTTCAAGCGCGAGGAGCTGAACCATACCGGCTCGCACAAGATCAACAACTGCATCGGCCAGATCCTGCTCGCCAAGCGCATGGGCAAGACCCGCATCATCGCCGAAACCGGGGCCGGCCAGCACGGCGTCGCCTCCGCGACCGTGGCCGCCCGCTTTGGCCTTCCCTGCGTCGTCTATATGGGCGCCACCGACGTCGAGCGTCAGGCGCCGAATGTTTTCCGCATGAAACTGCTCGGCGCGGAAGTCAAACCGGTCACCGCAGGCAGTGGCACGCTCAAGGACGCCATGAACGAGGCGCTTCGCGACTGGGTCACCAATGTCGAGGATACCTATTACCTGATCGGAACGGCCGCCGGTCCGCATCCCTATCCGGAGATGGTCCGCGATTTCCAGTCGGTGATCGGTATCGAGGCGAAGGAGCAGATGCTGGCGGCCGAAGGCCGTCTTCCGGATCTGGTCATCGCTGCCGTCGGCGGCGGCTCGAACGCCATCGGCATTTTCCATCCTTTCCTGGATGATCCCTCTGTCAAGATCGTCGGCGTCGAAGCCGGCGGCAAGGGTCTGCAGGGCGACGAACATTGCGCCTCGATCACCGCCGGTTCGCCGGGCGTGCTGCACGGCAACCGCACCTACCTGCTGCAGGACGGTGACGGTCAGATCAAGGAAGGCCATTCGATTTCGGCCGGCCTCGATTATCCCGGCATCGGCCCCGAACATTCCTGGCTGAACGATACCGGCCGCGTCGACTATGTGCCGATCATGGACCACGAAGCGCTCGAGGCTTTCCAGACCCTGACCCGCCTCGAAGGCATCATCCCGGCGCTCGAGCCCTCGCATGCGATTGCCGAGGTCATCAAGCGGGCACCGACGATGGGCAAGGACGAGATCATCCTAATGAACCTCTCCGGCCGCGGCGACAAGGATATCTTCACCGTCGGCAAGCTTCTGGGAATGGGACTGTAAGACATGACCGCACGCATGGACAAACGCTTTGCCGAGCTGAAGGCCGAGGGCCGTCCGGCGCTTGTGACCTATTTCATGGGCGGCGATCCTGACTACGACACCTCGCTTGGCATCATGAAGGCGCTGCCGGAGGCGGGCTCAGACATTATCGAGCTCGGCATGCCCTTTTCCGATCCGATGGCCGACGGCCCGGCGATCCAGCTGGCCGGCCAGCGCGCGCTGAAAGGCGGCCAGACGCTGAAGAAGACGCTGCAGCTGGCGGCCGATTTCCGCAAGACCAACGATGCGACGCCGATCGTGATGATGGGTTACTACAACCCGATCTATATTTACGGCGTCGAGAAATTCCTCGACGACGCACTCGCCGCCGGCATCGACGGCCTGATCGTCGTCGACCTGCCGCCCGAGATGGATGACGAACTCTGCATTCCGGCGATCCGCAAGGGCATCAATTTCATTCGCCTGGCGACGCCGACGACCGATGAAAAGCGCCTGCCGAAGGTACTGAAGAACACCTCCGGCTTCGTCTACTACGTCTCGATGAACGGCATCACCGGTTCGGCGCTGCCCGATCCGTCGCTGGTTTCGGGCGCGGTCGAGCGCATCAAGCAGCATACCAGCCTGCCCGTCTGCGTCGGCTTCGGCGTCAAGACGGCGGAACATGCAAAGGTCATCGGCGGTTCGGCCGACGGCGTCGTCGTCGGCACCGCGATCGTCAATCAGGTCGCGACCAGCTTGACGCATGACGGAAAGGCAACGGCGGACACTGTTCAGGCGGTTGCCACGCTGGTGCGCGGCCTTTCCACGGGAACACGTTCGGCGCGCCTTGTTGCTGCCGAATAGTTTGCCCACATTGGCAATAAAGCATGTCGCGCAAAAGTGTGCAGCGTTTTTGCGGCAACGACATGCGGGAAACTAGGACCTAAAGCGTGGCAGCGAATCTGAAAGATCGCGACGCGCTTTTAGACTATCAGGAGTATTCGAGTTGAACTGGATCACCAACTACGTTCGCCCGCGGATCAATTCCATGCTGGGCCGTCGCGAAGTGCCGGAGAACCTCTGGATCAAGTGCCCGGAAACGGGCGAGATGGTCTTCCACAAGGACCTGGAAGGCAACAAATGGGTCATTCCGGCGTCCGGTTATCACATGAAGATGCCGGCCAAGGCCCGCCTGGCCGATCTTTTCGACAATGGCGAGTTCGAATCGCTGCCGCAGCCGAAGGTCGCGCAGGATCCGCTGAAGTTTCGCGATTCGAAGAAATATAGCGATCGCCTGCGCGACAGCCGCCTGAAGACCGAACAGGAAGATACGATCCTTGCCGGTGTCGGAAAGGTGCAGGGACTGAAACTCGTGGCCGTCGTGCACGAATTCAACTTTATCGGCGGTTCGCTCGGCATGGCCGCCGGCGAGGCGATCGTCAAGGCTTTCGAGCGCGCGACGGCTGAAAAGTGCCCGCTGGTGATGTTCCCCGCTTCCGGCGGTGCGCGCATGCAGGAAGGCATCCTGTCGCTGATGCAGTTGCCACGCACGACGGTTGCCGTCGACATGCTCAAGGAATCCGGGCAGCCCTATATCGTCGTGCTGACCAATCCGACGACCGGTGGCGTCACGGCCTCCTATGCCATGCTTGGCGATATTCATCTGGCCGAGCCCGGCGCCGAAATCGGCTTTGCCGGCAAGCGCGTGATCGAGCAGACGCTGCGTGAAAAACTGCCCGAAGGCTTCCAGACCTCCGAATATCTGCTGGAGCATGGTATGGTCGACATGGTGGTCAAGCGTCACGATATTCCGGAAACGCTGGCGCGCCTCTTGAAGATCCTGACCAAGAAGCCGGTTTCTGCGGCGAACGACATGAATGGCGGCGCGATTGCTCTGGCGGCGAGCGCCTGATAACCGACAAGCAGGCGGGGTGCTGAATTGATACCCAGAGGCCAAACCGCGGTGAGTGAGGCAGCACAGGAGATCGACAAGCTCATGGGATTGCATCCCAAGGGTTTTGATCTGTCTCTCGATCGCATCACCCGTCTTCTCGATGTGCTCGGCAATCCGCACAGGAAACTGCCGCCGGTGATCCATGTCGCCGGCACCAATGGCAAGGGGTCGGTCACCGCCTTCTGCCGCGCTTTGCTCGAAGCCGGCGGCTACAGTGCTCATGTCCACACTTCACCGCATCTGGTCAATTGGCACGAGCGTTATCGCATTGGTGTCAAGGGTGGACGCGGGCAGCTTGTCGATGACGCCGTCTTTGCCGAGGCCGTGCGTCGCGTGGCCGCTGCCAATGCAGGACAGCACATCACCGTCTTCGAAATCCTGACGGCGGTCACCTTCATCCTGTTTTCCGAACATCCGGCCGATGCCGCGATCCTCGAAGTCGGTCTCGGCGGCCGGTTCGACGCCACCAATGTCATTTCCGATCCGGCCGTCTCAGTGATCATGCCGATTTCGCTGGATCACCAGCCCTATCTCGGCGACAGGGTCGAGCTGATCGCGGCCGAAAAGGCCGGCATCATGAAGCCGGGATTTCCCGTTGTCATCGGTCATCAGGAATATGACGCAGCTCTCGACGTGCTGATGTCGACGGCCGAACGGCTGCATTGCCCGAGCGCCGTCTTCGGGCAGGATTTCATGGCGCATGAGGAATATGGCCGGCTCGTCTACCAGGACGAGTTCGGTCTTGCCGACCTGCCGCTGCCGCGTCTTCCCGGCCGGCATCAATATGCCAATGCCGCTGCCGCCATTCGGGCCGTCAAGGCGGCGGGTTTTACCGTCACCGAGACGATGATGGAAAAGGCGATGGGTTCGGTCGAATGGCCGGGCCGGCTGCAGCGTCTGAGCGAGGGCCGGCTGCTGTCGCATGCGCCCGCCGGCGCCGAGATCTGGATCGATGGCGGGCATAATCCGGGTGCCGGCGAAGTGATCGCCGAAGCCATGGCCAATTTCGAGGAGCGCCAGTCTCGGCCACTTTTTCTGATTATCGGCATGATCAACACCAAGGATCCGGTCGGCTATTTCAAGGCCTTTGCCGGCTTGGTCGAGAAGATATTCTGCGTGCCGATCCGCGGCAGTGAAGCGATGATCGACCCGGTGATCTTGTCGAATGCCGCCTATGATGCCGGCTTGGTTGCCGAACCGATGTCGACGGTCGGGGATGCGCTGGAAGCGATAAAAGCCGTCGTCGATCCGGAGGCATTGCCGCCGCGCATCCTGGTCGGCGGCTCTCTCTATCTTGTCGGCGATGTGCTTGCCGACAACGGCACGCCCCCGAAATGAAGGCCGCGAAATGAAAAAGCCCGGTCGAACCGGGCTTTTTCGTCAAGTAATATAAGTTGGCCGATATCAATCAGGCGGCGCTCGAAATCCAGTTCGACAGAGCCGTCTTCGGCTTTGCGCCGACAGAGATATCGGCAACTTCGCCGCCCTTGAAGATTGCAAGGGTCGGAATGGAGCGCACACCGAACTGTGCAGCGAGTTCCGGGTTCTCATCGATGTTCAGCTTGGCGACCTTGACCTTGCCTTCCATCTCGACGGCGATTTCTTCGAGACTCGGAGCAATCATCTTGCACGGGCCACACCATTCGGCCCAGAAATCGACGACGACGGGTTCTGCGGATTCCAGAACTTCCGACTGGAAGTTATTGATATCGACTTTCACGGTAGCCATGGGCTGCTCCTTTAACGGAATTGGGTGTTGAACCACATGTGATGGTGCGGTGCCGAATTTTCAATGTCCGGTATTTCACTTTGTCTTGACCGCTGCAAGCGCCAAACCGAGCGCTTTTTCGCTCAGCGTGAAGAGTGAGGCGTTCTCGGTATAGACAAGCATGCAATCGATACGCCTATCAGCATAGAGTGGCGTCAGGATCTCGCGATAGATCGCCAGCTGCGCCCGGTGCGCGAAGGGGATAGCCTCCTCTGTTGCCGGCGGCACCCGATTGGTCTTGTAGTCGAGAATGACGACGCGATCGGCAAGGACGGCAAGACGGTCGATGCGGCCGGAGACGGCATAGCGCCGATCTTCGAGCGTCAATGTTCCCATGATCGAAACTTCTGGCTGGGCCTGCGCACCGAGGACGGCCTGCAGACCTTCCTCGTCCAATAGTTTCAGAACCGAATCGACAAGCTTGCGCCGTTCGGCTTCCGGCCAGAATCGAGCTGCCCGTTCAGCATAACGGCTGGCCGCATCAGGTCGCTCCGCAAGTGGAATTTCGGGAAGCGCCTGCAGCATGCGATGGATCAGCCTGCCTTTCTCCAGTGAACGATCGCTGCGCTCCGTCTCGCCGAACAGCGGCGAGACGACCAGCAGGCCACCCGCGTCTTCATCGATAATCGTCCCGGCGCCGGAAGGACTGAGCGGCCGGGGCAGCTCAGCCTGCGGCGGCAATGGCCGCAACAGGCCGTCCGGCAAGGTCTCCTCGCTGCCGCGCTCTTCGCTGCGGCCGATACGCTCGAAGCTTCGTTCCACCCGCGGCACGCGCCATTTGATGCCCGGCCATTCCCCATCGGGACCGGAGAATGTGGTCGCCTCCACATGCGGATGGTCGTCGCGCAGTGCCGTCGAAATCATCATGTGCCAGGTGTCGTTGTTCACACGCACGCCACGATAGCCGCAGACGACCAGCCGGTCGGCGGCACGCGTCATGGCGACATAGAGCAACCGACGATATTCTTCTTCGGCCAGCATCTGGATACGCGCGGCATCATCCTGGGTCAGCGAATTGGCGAGATCGGAGACAGGAACCCAGACGGGCATCGGCGGTTCGTCGGGGCCGGTCTCGATCAGACGAAGCTTCGGCAGATGGGTATGGGTGAAGGCCTTCGAACCGCCGTCGACGAGGAAAACGATCGGTGCTTCAAGACCCTTGGAGGCATGCACCGTCATGATCCGCACCTCGTTGCGCCCCTTGTCCTGCTCGCGCTTCATCACCGGTGCTTCGAGTTCCAGCGTCGAGATGAAGGATTGCAGCCCGGGAAGGCCGGAGGTCTCGTGGTCGAGCGTGAAGGTCAGGAATTCGTCGAGGATATCGCTGACCTCGGTGCCGAGACGGGCAAGGAATTGCCGCCGCCCGCCATAGCTGCCCAGCACGCGCGCATAGAAATCGTGAACCGAAAGGCTCCTGGACTGCCGGAGAAACAGCTCCAGCCTCTCGACGGCGGCGCGGAAACGCTCGGTGCCGTCGGCGGCGAAGCTTTTGAGATGGCTCCAGACGCTTTCATTGTCGCCACGCAACGCGGCGACCGCAAAGATGTCGTCCTCCGAAAGGTCGAAAAGCGGGCTCTTGAGCACGGCGGCGAGCGAAAGATCGTCTTCCGGCAGAAGCAGGAAACGGCCGAGCGCCAGCAGATCTTGCACGGCGATATGGCTGGTCAGCACGAGCCTGTCCGCACCGGCGACGGGAATATCGCCGCGCCGCTTCAACGCGCGCGTCAATGCATTGACGAAGGCGTCGCGCTTACGCACCAGCACCAGGATGTCGCCAGCCTCGATCGGGCGCTCCTTGCCTTTGTCGACGATCGTTTCGCGGCCGACGAGACTGCCGATCGAATGGGCGATCCGCCGTGCGAGGATCGCGGCCGGCGCGCTTTCCGGCGTCGCGTCGAAGGGCGCCGTCCAGTCCTCCTCCTTCATCACCGCTTCCGGCGCGACCATCTCCCAGAGGTCGACGGCGCCGGGATGGCCGATGCGGCTGGAGCGATGCACGACCGGTTCGCCGAGCGCGCTGAGGCCGCGCGCGTTCTCGGGTGCCTTGAAAATGTGGTCGACGGCCTCAAGCACGTCGGCGGTCGAGCGGAACGACAGCGGCAGCCGCACGGAGGAAAAACTCTGCCCGCTGTCGGAAACGCGCCGCCGCGTCCGGTCGCTCTCCTCGGAAAAACGCTCGGGTCTCGCCCCCTGGAAGGAATAGATCGACTGCTTTTCGTCGCCGACGGCAAATAGCGTGCGCACGATCGGCCGGGCGCTTTCGCCGGAGAAGAAATCTTCGGCGAGCGACTGGATGACGCTCCACTGGATCGGGCTGGTATCCTGGGCCTCGTCGACGAGGATATGATCGATGCCGCGATCGAGCTTGTAGTGGATCCAGGGGCCGACGCCACTTTTCGTCAGGAGGTCGGCGGTGCGGGTGATCAGGTCCTCGAAATCGAGCTGGCTGCGCTGCTTCTTCAACTCCTCATAGTCGTGATTCAGCCGATCGGCGAGCACGAGCGCCGCATGCGTGGCGCCGTACATCCGCATCAGCTTCAGCCGGTCGCGGCTTGCTGCGACATGCGCGCGGGCGATGGCGATAGCCTCCGCCAGCTGCGGTGCCTCGGCAAGCATGGCCTTGACGAAGAATTGCGAGTCCGCCTTGGGCTCGCCCTTCACGGTCAGAAAGATTTTTTCGAGGATCTCAGCGCGCCTTGCGTCGTCGCGCTCCCGCCCGGTGAGCCTGAGGCCATAGGCAACCTCTTGCGCCTTCGCACCGCCTTTCTGGTCGGCGAGCGAGAGATAAAGCTCCAGCGTGCCGCCCGAAAGCGCGGGCAATGGCCAATATTGCGCCGCGATCCGGTCTTCCGTGTCGCCGGCGGCAAGGCCGAGCCTTTTGCGCAGAACCATTTCGACGCCGCCCTGCTGTTCCGCCGTCGTGGTGAAACGACGAATGGCATTGCGGTTGGCGACGATGTCGCCGAGCAGGTTCTCCAGTCCAGATTCGTCGCCGAGATTGAGCACGTAGGCGAATGCCTCGGAAAGGGCGCTGTCTTCGTCAGGCGCCGTTGCCGTCAGCAGCGCCCGGCGCGCATCGGAAAGCAGCGCCACCGCCGCGCGATCGTCGAGAACCGAGAAATGCCCGGCAACGTTGGCCTCTAGCGGGAACTGATGCAGCAGCGCCTCGCAAAAGGCATGGATCGTCTGGATCTTCAGTCCGCCTGGTGTCTCCAGCGCCTTGGCAAACAGCCGGCGGGCCTCGGCAAGCTTCAGTCCGTCGGGAGCCATGCCTTCGATCTGTGTGATGCGACGGCCGAGGTCTTCATCGTCAGGCACCACCCATTCCGCCAGCCGTTCGAAGACGCGGTTCGACATTTCCGACGCTGCGGCCTTGGTGTAGGTGAGGCATAAAATGGCGGAAGGCCGCGCCCCTGATAGCAGCAGCCGGATGACGCGCTGTGTCAGCACATGCGTCTTGCCGGAACCGGCATTGGCCGAGACCCATGCCGAACGCAGCGGATCGGAGGCAATCGCCTGCTGGATCGTCGTCCAGCCGATCCAGGCGCCCGGATCGTCGTCGTTGGGAATGGCGGTCACATCACTCATCGCCGCCGCCCTCTTCGGTTTCGGCCGTCGACCATTCGGAAACGCGGGCGAGATGATCGTAGTCGCCGCCGAAATCGAATTGCTGGGCCGGGATCAGCCGCGAGGTAAAGCCTCTTTCGCTGGATTGCAGCAACCCCACGAATTTGACCAGCTGGTCGATCGATTCGGCGGCGAGATCCATCGCCGATTTCGCCTTGTCGCTGCGGGCCGAGCTCTCGTTGTTGACGGTATCGACTTGAAAGCGGCTTCCCGGACGCAGACGCACATAGAGAAGATCCTGCGGCACGAGGCTGCCGGCATCGCGAAAAGCGCCGGCGCTCAAGGCCGCCGCTTCAAGCGCAAGCTGCGGATCGAGAAGCACGCGTGCCTGCGCCGGCGAGGGATTGTAGCCGGTCTTGTAGTCGATGATGTCGGCCGAGTGTGGTCCTGTTATGTCGATCCGGTCTGCGACGCCGGTGAGCCGGATATTGATCGGCTCCAGCTCCATGCCACCCCGCACCTCCGTCAGCGTTTTCAGGATGCCATGCCGGCGTCCAGCCTCCCATTCGAGGAAGGCGCGGGCCACCGCGCGAAAGCGCGGCCGCCACACGGCATCGATATGCGGCGGCAGCTTTTCCATGTCGAAAAGCTCGGAAAGGACGTGCTCCATCGCCGCTGCCGCATCCGGCGTGCCGGCGATATGGGCTTCGCGGATGAAACGGTCGATGATCTTGTGGTAGAGCGTTCCGCGTTCGGCCGCCCCTGGATCGCGATTGAACGGGTCGACCGGGTCGAGCCGCAACACACGGCGGGCATAGATGGCATAGGGATCTCGGCGCAGCCGGCCGACTTCACTGAAGGAATAGGATTTCGGCTGCAGCGCCAGCGGCGGTTTCGGCGAGGGGCGCTGCGCCGGCGCCTGAGCATCTCCTCGATCGATGAGAGCGGCCCATTGGAGGAACCGGTTACCGCGTCCCTTCAATTCCGCTTCGAACGTCTCTCCGCCGAGCGCCAGCAGCCGCTGCAGCCAACGCGAGGCGACGGTTGGCGTTGAGCCCTGGCGCAGCGCGCGCGAATAGATCAGATGGCGCGTACCGTTTGCCATCTCGAAATCATGCGCCAGCTGGCCGATGCGCCGCTCCGGCGGCTCGAGGCCGATCTCCGTCTTCATCATGCGCGGAATGAAGGGATTATTGGCGGTCTGTCCCGGCCACGTGCCTTCGTTCAGGCCGCCGAGGATCAACGTATCGACGCTCTGCAGGCGGGCTTCCAGCGTGCCGAAGATGAAGAGCCTCGGATGGCTGAGCGCCCGTGGCTTCACCGCATGACCGGCGGCAAGGGCTGCCATGATGTCGATCCATTGCGGTCCGTCGGCCTCCATCTGGCCGTCCGTGTCGATCACTTCACCAAGCAGGGCGGCGAGGGCGTCTCCCGCTTCGTTCGACCAGAGATCGGCGAGATTGCCGTGCGGATCAACCGCGACCGCTTCAAGCGAACGGCCGGTGCGCTTCGCCCATTCCGACAATGTGAAGCGCGCTGTTCTTCCACGATCTTCCGGCCGCTCCCGCATCAGCGCCGAAGCCAGAGGCTCGGTCGCTTGTGTCACCCGCCGGGCAAGGTCGTATGCGGCGTCGGCGGCCTCGGGCGAAAGCGCTTTTCGCCATTGCGGCGCGTGCCTGTCCAGGGCCTGTTCGGCAAGTTGGTGAGCGAGCAGCGGTTCCAGCGTGCTGATATCCACCTCTGCCACGCCACCGCGCAGTGCCAGCAGCTCGAGCGCCTCGGTAGCGGAAATCAATGCGCCGCGTTCCAGGCCGAAGCGGGCAAGCGGATGTTTGAGCAGCGAGATGATCGCCACCGGATCGCCCGGCCGCAGCGCTGCCTCCAGCAGCAATTGCAGCAAGGTGCCCTGCGGCATGGCCGAAAGCGGCGTACCGGCCGAATCGTCGGCGAGGATGCCGAAGCGGGAAAGCTCGGCCATCACCCGCCGCGCAAGATTGCGATCCGGGGTTATGAGTGCTGCCCGGCTCTCGCTGTCCTGTCCCGGTCTTTCCAGCGCCAGCCGGAGCGCGATGGCAATCGCGGTTGCTTCCTCGCGCTCATTGGCGGCTTCAATCAGCGAGACATCAGAGAAGGCCGAAGACAGCGCGCCTGCCGGCAGGTCGTTTTTCCAAGCTCCCCAGTCACTGGTCGCCTCCGCCGGAGCAAGGGCCTGCGACAGGATTTCGGCACGCCGCTCAAGATCGGCCTCCGGTCTGTCGAGGAGCGTGAGGTCGGCCCGCGTCAGCTTCAGCCGCTTGAGCAGCGAAGACAGACCATACTGCGGATGGCTCCGGCTTGCCGGATTGGCATGTTGGCCGGGCGCCGGTTCCGGCGCGACCATCTGCCAGTGCCTTTCGGGCATGGAGAGATCGAGACCTGGAAGCACGATCACGCCTTCCGGCAGATGGGCGACGGCGGCAATGAGATCGGCGGTGGCGGGAACGGAACCCGTCGAACCGGCGATGATGATCGGCCCGGCGGGTTTCGTCGCCGAAAGCCGGCTTGCTTCGGCCCGGAGAATGGCGTTTCTGTGCCGCGCCGGCGAGGATTTGCCGAGTTCGGCCAGCCGCTCGGGCCAGAAGGCGCTGGCGATCTGCAGGAACTCCGCCGTCAACTGCCACCAGGCGGCATAATCGCCGGTATCGAGTTTCGACAGCTCCGACCAGTCAAGATCCTCGGTCTCGATGGAATCGATCAATTCCGCAAGATTGCGGGCGAGCCAGATCGCATCCGCCGGGCTTGCCGGCGCGACGAGCGGCGAGTCCGAGTGGATGTGGCGGACGATCTCCGGCAGCTTGTTTCGCCAGGCGAGGATCAGGCGCGCAAGCTCCAGCAGACGGCCGGTATTCGACAGTGGCTGGGCGAGATCGATCGTTGCCGGCAGCGCCTCGTCGAAATAGCCGCTATCGTCATCGGTTTCGCCGAGCGGGCGGATCATGGGGAGGATCGCCGAGCGGCCGCCGAGCAGGTCGACGAATTCGGAACGCAGCACACGCACGGCGCGCCGGGTCGGCAGGTAGATCGTGACTTTGGCAAGCGATAGCGGATCATCGGCGTCGTGCCGGAAAATCGGCGTCAATCGGCCGTCGCAAAGTGTCGTCGCCAGCGTTTTCAGGAAGGAGAGGCCTGCGGGGATCGTCACGATGCGTGGCTGGTGCCGCTCCGCCATGGCTTACGCAAACGTCCGCAGTCGCCGGATCGTTTCCTCCGCCTCGCCGATCGCGTCGGGCGTGCCGACCGTTAGCCAATGGCCTTCGAGCACCATGCCGAAAAGCCGTCCGCGCGCGATCGCCTTGTCGAAATAGATATTGAGGTTGAAGGCATCCTTCGGTGCATCGTCGAGCAGCGACGGGTTCATGACGATCGCCCCGGCATAGACGACGGGATTGGAGGGATCATCGCGATAACGCGTCAGCCGGCCATCGACCGCGAGACTGAAGTCGTTCTTGCCGTTGTGACCCGTCGTATCCTCGATCCCAACGCAAAGCAGCGCCATATCCATGCGTTCGGCGTCAAAGAATCCGGCTAAGCGTTCTAGGTTCGTCGGCCTCCCCTGCTGTTCGCCGATCCAGAAAAGATCGGCGTTCATGACGAAGATATTGTCGCGGCTAAGCAGCCTCAGCCCCTTCGCCAGGCCGCCGCCGGAATTCATCAGTGCGTCCCGCTCGTCCGATATGACGATGTCGAGGCCGTGATAATTCCCGAGATGGTCGAGCATCTGGTCGGCGTGGTGGTGAACGTTGACGACGGCGCGTTCGATGCCGGCCGCGACCAGGCAATCCAGCGTGTAGTCGATCATCGGCTTGCCGTCGATCTTCACCAGCGGCTTCGGGATCGTATCGGTGATCGGGCGCATGCGGGTTCCGAGACCCGCGGCCAGTACCATGGCTTGTCTGATGGTCATTCTGATCCGGAACTTATGATTCGCTCTGGCCTATTCCAGCCCTTGCGCACCAATCGCGCAAGGGGGCAAGCGTTTCATGCTCGAGCGCGACGTTCAGATAGGCGAGCGTGCGCGGCATGTGTTTCAGATAGCCCGGCTTGCCGTCGCGCTGCAACAAGCGCACCCAAAGACCCGCAAGCTTGCAGTTGCGCTGCGCCGACATGATCGCCCAGGCCTTCATAAATCCGGCTTCGTCGAAACCGCCCTGCGCGCGGCGAAGCCCCAGATAATCATCCATCAGCTGCCGGAAGAGGTCCGGCTCGATCGTTACGCGCGCATCCTGGACGATCGAGGCGAGGTCATAAGCCGTCGGGCCGATCATCGCGTCCTGGAAATCGATGAGGCCGATCCGTTCGACGCCCTTCGCATGCGGTCTCCAGATGATATTTGGCGAGTGGAAGTCGCGCAGCAGTAGGTTCTTCTCGGCCGTTGCGAGCTCGTCGATGAGCGCATCCCAGATCGCTAGATAATCCGCGCGTTCGGCGTCCGTTGCAGGTGCACCCTGGCGCTTCCAGGGCAGGTGCCAGTCGAGCACCAGCCGCACCTCCATCTTCATCGCCGTGCGGCCGAAATCAGGAATATGGTGGACATGGCCCTTTCCAACGGAGATGTCCTGCGGAAATTTCAGGGCGTGCAGTCTGGCCAGGCAGGCAACGCTTTCGCGATAGCGTTCTATAACCGGCTGTCCGTGGGCATCCAGCACGCCGTCGCTGCCGAGATCCTCGATCAGCAGGATACCTTGATCATAATCCACCTTGTAGACTTCGGGCGCCGCAAAACCGTCCTTGCGCAGCGTATCGGCGATCGCAACGAACGGATAAGCGTTTTCGGCAAGATGCGCGACTTTGGGATAGGGTTTGCCGTCGAGAACCGGCGGGCCTTCAGCAAGCGGCGGCCAGTCCATCAGGATGATGCGCTGGTTCCCGGCCTTCGGATAGATCGCCTCATAGGCGCGCAGCGAGGCATCACCGGTCAGAAATCGGCGTTTCGCAGTGGGGTAACCGGCGGTATCAAGGAACTCGCGGATCGCCAGGACGCGGCGGATGCGTGTATTTTGCGCGCCAGCGGCTTCGATCGTTGCCCGGCGGCCGCTGCCTTCATGCGCCAGCGTCAGGGTGATGCGCTCCGCGGGCAGTTCGCTCTCCGCCATCTCAGGCCATTCGACGAGGCAGATACCGTTCTGCAGGGCCTCGTCGAAGCCAAGCTCCGTCAGTTCGGCAGGATCGCCGAGCCGGTAGAGATCGAAATGCGAAACGGCGATGCGCAGATCGTAGGATTG
The DNA here is from genome assembly GCF_057653695.1 of Rhizobium sp. SRDI943. Taxonomy (NCBI): domain Bacteria; kingdom Pseudomonadati; phylum Pseudomonadota; class Alphaproteobacteria; order Hyphomicrobiales; family Rhizobiaceae; genus Rhizobium; species Rhizobium sp. SRDI943. The sequence continues at coordinate 4,430,414 of NZ_CM172787.1, forward strand.
CACCAGCGTGAAGGTCGGGCTCGGGACCTCGAGCCCCTCGTCATCGGCCATGGCGCGCAGGATCGCCCGGGCGAGCGAGGATTTCCCGGCGCCGAGATCGCCTGAAAGGGCAAGGCAATCGCCGGCCTTCAGCGCCAGCGCCAGGTCTTCACCGAGGCGGATGGTAGCCGCCTCGTCTTTCAGGAAAAGCGAGATCGCATCGCTGGTCGTCATTCGGCGGCGGCGGAATGCGGGACATCGACCGAGGGGATACGGCAGACGACGGTCGTGCCCTTGCCCGGCTCGCTGTCGATCGTCACATCGCCATGATGCAGACTGACGAAGCTGTCGACGATCGAGAGGCCGAGGCCGGCGCCGCCGCGTTTGCCGCTTTTCGCCCCCGTGGCAAACCGGTCGAAGACGGTCGCGATCATATCGGGTGAGATGCCGGGGCCGCGATCGCTGACGGCGAAGACGAAATCCGTGCCTTCGCGATGGCATTCCAGCGAGATCGAGGTACCTTCGGGCGAGAAATTCGCCGCATTGGACAGAAGCTTCAGAAGGATCTGCTTCAGCCGCTGCGGATCGGCAACGATCGAGCCGAGATAGGCAGGAGCGGTGATTTCAAGCGCGACACCGCTTTCGTGCAGGCGATCTGCGATCTGCATCGAGACGTCGTCGAGCAGGTCGTTGAGATCGATATCCGCATAATTGAGGCGCATGATGCCGGCGTCGACGGTCGCAAGGTCGAGAATATCGTTGACGAGCGTCAACAGAACCGAGGACGAGGTCGAAATGTGGTCGATATATTCGGCCTGCCGTTCGGTAAGCGGCCCGACGCCCGGGGTGCGCAGGAGATCGGTGAAGCCGATGATGTTGGTCAGTGGCGAACGCAGTTCATAGGAAACGTGCTGGACGAAGTCGTTCTTCAGCTCGTCGGCCTTGCGCAACGCTTCGTTTTTCTCGGTCAGCGCGCGCTCGGCACGCACGCTGTCCGTCATGTTGACGAAGGTCAGCATGGTCTGCGCGTTCGGCAGCGGGATGACGGCGTAGTCGAGCACCAGGCCGGAGAAGAGTTCCAGCGTTCCCCGGCCCGAGCGGCGTTCGTCGTCGAAGCTGGTGATCAGCTCGGCGAAGGTCTTCCAGCCGTCCGGCTGGTCATAGGACGGGGCGCAGGCCTCGCCCAGCGCACGAATATGGGTGCCGGGCTTGGCTTCGGTTTCGGTGATCCCCCAGAGCGCGCGGAAGGCCGGGTTCGAAAGGCGGATGCGTCCATCAGGACCGAACACCGCCACACCTTCGGAAAGATGGTCGATCGTTTCGCCCTGCACCTTGACCAGCGTGTTGTAGCGCGTTTCAAGATCGACCTGTTCGGTCAGGTTTTCGAACACCCAGGTGGCGCCGCCCTGCGGATGGGCGGTCGCAAAGACGCGCAACGTTTGCCCGTTCGGCAGATGCCAGAGATCGGTTTGCGTGTCGAGCGCGCGATAGACGGAAAGTGCGGCTTCCTTCCAACTTTTCCAGTTGAGCTGGTCCGGCAGCTTCTTGGCCGCCCGCAGCCGCTCGAGCAGCTCACTATTGTCGGGCCGGCCTTCGAGGAAGGCGATATCCAGCTCCCAGAGCGCGACGAAGGCCTGGTTGTAGAATTGCAGCCGGCGGTCGCCATCGAAGATGGCAACAGGCGTGGCGAGATGGTCGAGCGTTTCGGCATGGCTCTTCAGCGTCCGTTCCAGCTCGGCGCGCACGGCCTCTATGTCGGACACATCGATCGCGATGCCGGCCGAGCCGCCGGGAACCCTGACGTCGACGACGTCGAAGAATGTGCGGTTTCCGTGCACGACCGTCGAGATCTTGTCGTGGAAGGGCGACTCCGGCGTCGTCGTGGCGCGAATGCGTTCGCGCGCCACGGTCGTCAGCATCTCGCGGCCTTCATTGATCGCCTGCTGCGGCGATCGCGCTTCGACCGCCTCGCCATAAGCCTGGTTGACCCAGGTGAGGCGACCCACCGGATCGCGCTGCCAGGCCGGCATGTCGATCGCGTCGAGCATGGTCTGGAAGGCGGAGATCGAGGTCATCAGCCGGTCGCGCTCGATCCTGAGTTCTGCGAGTTCGGCGCGCAGATTGTTGAGAGCCACGAAACGGACGAAGGCCCGCCCGCCGGAAACCCGGCCCTGTGCCTCGAGGATTTCGTCGCGGATGGTTTCGACCACCATGTCGAAGCTCTGCGCCTCGTCGCGCAGCCGGTCGATCGCTTTTTCCAGCTCGGAAGCCGAACGTGACTTCAGCCACAGGCCGAAGGCCAGGAATTCGCCGTCCTGCGGCGCGCCGGTCTCAGGCGGAAGCTGGCCGAGCAGTTCGGGGCGCGCATTGCCGTCCCAGATGACGATCCGCCGGTTCTTGTCGGCGATCAGAGCCTGGTATTGCGAAATGCGCTGCTGGGCATCGGAGAGCGCCGAGCGGATTTCCCGGCTCTCGTTTTCCAGGTTGCCGCGCTGACGCACGAGCCACAGCGTCGACAGCAGTGCTGCCGATATGACGCCGATGACGACGGAAACACCGATCACTTGCGAGGATGTGAAGAGGTGAGCCGTCGCCGCCGCCTGCTGCTCCGCCTGTGCCAGGGCCGGCCGCGCCAGCGCGGCAAGCGCCGTGCCGGCCGCGCAGCTTTTCAGGAAGCGCGCCAATGGTCCGTGCTCTTGCTTTGCGGCCTCGTGTGCCGTTGCAGATTTATATCCTTGACCTGCCATCAGCGGACGGCGATGGGCGCGTGCGCCATCATCCGCCTGACCGGGCAGGCTGCTTTTTATTTCCGACATCCGCGGTATGTCTCCGTCCTTCAATGTGCCGCATTACGACAAGACATCCCATTTTCGCAGCGGCCGGACAGGGTCCGGCGTCACGAATCAAGTCTTAAAACAATACTTCGGAAGGGAATCGGCGGGAAGGGAGCGTCCAAAAAATAAGCCGCGGCATTTGTCAATGCCGCGGCTTCTACATCTTGTGGATATTAACGATCAGATCAATATCTGTAGTGGTCGGACTTGAACGGCCCCTTCGGCGAGACGCCGATATAGGCAGCCTGTTCCGCAGAAAGCTCAGTCAGCTTGACGCCGAGCTTGTCGAGATGCAGGCGTGCGACCTTTTCATCGAGATGCTTCGGCAGGATATAGACCTGGTTGGAATACTGGTCGGGCTTGGTGAAGAGTTCGATCTGCGCCAGCGTCTGGTTGGTGAACGAAGCCGACATCACGAAGGACGGATGGCCGGTGGCGTTGCCGAGGTTGAGCAGACGGCCTTCGGAAAGGAGGATGATGCGGTTGCCCTTGGGGAATTCGATCAGGTCGACCTGCGGCTTGACGTTGGTCCACTTGAGATTGCGCAGTGCAGCGACTTCGATTTCGTTGTCGAAGTGACCGATATTGCCGACAATCGCCATATCCTTCATCGCCCGCATATGGTCGATGCGGATGACGTCCTTGTTGCCGGTGGTGGTGATGAAGATATCGGCCGAGGAAACGACGTCCTCGAGCAGAACGACTTCATAACCGTCCATCGCAGCCTGCAATGCGCAGATCGGATCGGCTTCTGTCACCTTGACGCGGGCGCCGGCGCCGGAGAGCGAAGCGGCAGAACCCTTGCCGACGTCGCCGTATCCGCAGACGACGGCAACCTTGCCGGCCATCATGACGTCGGTGCCGCGGCGAATGCCGTCGACCAGCGATTCCTTGCAGCCGTACTTGTTGTCGAACTTCGACTTGGTCACCGAGTCGTTGACGTTGATCGCCGGGAAGGGCAGCAGGCCCTTCTGGCTGAGCTGGTAAAGGCGGTTGACGCCAGTCGTCGTTTCCTCGGTGACGCCCTTGATCGCGTCGCGCTGCTTGGTGAACCAGCCAGGCGAAGCGGCAAGGCGCTTCTTGATCTGTGCGAAGAGGATTTCCTCTTCTTCGGAATGCGGATGAGACAGCACGTCCTCGCCGGCTTCGGCGCGGGCGCCGAGCAGGATGTACATGGTGGCGTCGCCGCCGTCATCGAGGATCATGTTGGAAAGGCCGCCATCGGCCCACTGGAAGATCTTGTCGGTGTAGACCCAGTAATCGTCGAGCGACTCACCCTTGATGGCGAAGACAGGCACGCCGGAAGCGGCGATCGCGGCAGCGGCATGATCCTGCGTCGAGAAGATGTTGCACGAGGCCCAGCGGACTTCGGCGCCGAGCGCGACCAGCGTTTCGATGAGCACGGCCGTCTGGATGGTCATGTGCAGCGAGCCGGTGATGCGCGCGCCCTTCAACGGCTTTGTCTGGCCGAATTCGGTGCGGCAGGACATCAGGCCCGGCATTTCGGTTTCGGCGATCGTAATTTCCTTGCGGCCGAAATCCGCAAGCCCGATATCGGCGACGACATAATCTTTTTCAGTGCTCATAGAGGCCTCCAGGCTGAAAACGTCTCAAAATTGGCGCAGGCGCGAAAATAACCCGCGTGCAAGCGCACGGCATGTTGGCCGTTTAGCAGGCTTCGCCGGTGATGGCAATAAGGATATAAAGAAGTCTTTATATGTTTATATGAGCTCGATCGGAGCTCACATCTCTTCGCCAAACCTATTCTGGATCAGCTGGTCCAGGGCCTCCAGCGCTTCCTCGGCCTGGCTGCCGCTCGCCGAGACGACGACGCTCGAGCCGGGGCTTGCCGCAAGCATCATCAAGCCCATGATGGAGGTTCCGCCGACCGTCATTCCATCCTTGGAAACGGTGATGGCGGCATCGAAGGTCTCGACCATCTGCACGAATTTGGCGGAAGCGCGCGCGTGAAGACCGCGCTTGTTGATGATAAGGAGTTCCCGGGAGAGCGATGTCATGAAGGCCCGTTATTTTCCGCTGAGCACACGGCTCGCGACATTGATATATTTCCGCCCAGCTTCGGAGGCCTCCACCAGCGCCTTCTCCATGTTGTTCTCGCCGCGCACCCCGGCAAGTTTGATCAACATCGGCAGGTTGACGCCGGCAATGACTTCGGTATGGCCGCTGCTCATGACTGATATGGCGAGATTGGACGGCGTGCCACCGAACATGTCGGTCAGGATGACCACGCCATGACCATCATCGGCACCGGAAACCGCTTCCAGAATGTCCTGCCGTCTCTGGTCCATGTCGTCTTCGGGGCCGATACAGACCGTCTCGATGAATTTCTGAGGACCGACGACGTGCTCGACAGCATGACGAAACTCTTCAGCCAGCTTGCCATGCGTGACAAGCACAAGTCCGATCATGATATTACTGCTCCCATAGACGCAAACGGTGGACCCAATATCGCAATGCAGCAATTACGTCCACCGGTGGGGGCACATCTTGGCTATGAAAAGCCGAAGTGCAAGATAAAAATGCGAATATATAAGGCAGATTGACCAATCCGGAAGACCTCAGCGCCCGATATCCGGCACTTTTGCCATCAGGATCGCAAGGGGTGAGCAGACGCCTGTGAGCAACCGCAATGCGGGGAGCGAAAAATCGGCGACAAGGCTCACCATTTCGCCCTCGGGAGGCACCCGGTTTTCACCGGTAGCGCTGCCTGGAAGCACGGCATAATGCATGGTCGCCTTGGGAATATGGTCCTGATGAACGATGCCGGTGCCGCGAAGCTCGATCAGCCCGGTGATCGACGCCGGGCACGTGGCGATCACCGCGCCGGCCTCCGCTGAGAGAAGAACCTGGTCGTCGGCGACCAGCGCCGTGAACAGTCCGAGGCGGCGCGCCTCGGTCATGCAGGTGAAGGCCAGCATCGATTTTCCCCAGCCGGAGGGGCCGCTGAACAACAGCCCCGTCTTGCCGACGACGATCGCCGTCGCATGGATGTTGAAGGCTGCCTCGGTCATGCTGCGGCGCCGACTGGCAAAGAGAGGATGAAGCGCGCGCCGAGCACATGCCCGCTCTCGGCATCGGTGATGTTTTCGGCTCTCAGCGACCCGCCATGCGCCTCGGCGATCTGCCGGCTGATCGAAAGGCCGAGCCCCGAATTTTGGCCGAAGCCTTCCGCCTCCGGTCGGTCCGTATAGAAGCGCTCGAAGATGCGGTCGATATTTTCCGCCTGGATGCCGGGGCCGTTGTCTTCGATCGTGGTGACGCAGCGCGAACGCGTCCGCACCAGCCGCACGATAATCTTGCCGCCCTTTTCCGGCACGAAAGAGCGGGCATTCTCGATCAGGTTGGCGATGATCTGGCCGATGCGTAGATCGTGGCCGTTGATGACGAAGCGCGTCTTGACGTTCGGCTTGCGTTCGATCGCATATTCGATTTCCACCTGCTTCTTGGTGCTCCTGACCTGGCGCGAAACCTCGATGAGGTCGCGCAGCAGCACCTCCATGTCGACGGAGCCGGCATCGACGCGTGCGAGTTCGGCGTCGAGACGGGAGGCGTCGGAGATATCGCTGATCAGCCGGTCGAGGCGGCGGACATCGTGCTGGATGACGTCCATCAGCCGCTTCTTGGAATCGTCGGATTTGGCAAGCGGCAGCGTTTCGACGGCGCTGCGCAGCGAGGTGAGCGGGTTCTTCAGCTCGTGGCTGACATCGGCCGCGAAACTCTCGATCGAATCGATGCGGTCGTAGAGCGCCGTCGTCATCTCGCGCAATGCGATGGAAAGGTTGCCGATTTCATCCTGGCGGGCAGAGAAGTCGGGGATCTCTTCGCGCGTCTTGGCGCCGCGGCGGACGCGGATGGCCGCTGCCGAAAGACGGCGCAGCGGATTGGCGATGGTCGATGACAGCACCAGTGAAAGCAACACGTTGACGAGTGTCGCCACGCCGAAGACGCGCATGATGGCAAGCCGTTCGGCATGGACGATATTGTCGATGTCGCCCGCCTGCGTCGATAGTAGCAAAACGCCGAGCACGGCGCGGAAGCGCTGGATCGGCACGGCGACGGAAACGATGAGTTCACCTTTTTCGGTGGTGCGCACGACCGCGCCGCGCACGCCGGTGAGCGCGTTCATCACTTCGGGATAGATCGAGCCGTCGCCACCCGGCGCTTCCTTATAGAGCGGCAGATTGCCGGGCTGCAGCGCCTTGTTGAACAGGGTGGCGAACCACTCGCTCCAGGTCTGTTTCTCTTCCTCCACCGGCGGCAGGTCGAAGCGCAGCACCTGGCCGCGCGAATAGAGATGGCGCGAATCGAGCAGCAGGTTGGCATCGGCATCGAAGATACGGGCGCGCGTGCGCGTCGGAGAGATCAGCCGGCGCAGGACCGGCGCGACCTTTTCGGGATCGATCGGGAATTCAAGGTCCTCATCGTTCGGCACCGGGGTGATGCTCTGGCCGGCCTGCAGCTCGAGCAGCTTCTGCGGATCGATGGTAATCGAGTTCGTATCGACCGACGCGGAGGCCGAAACGGCGCCGGCGATGATTTCGCCCTGCGTCAGCAGGCTTTCGGCGCGGGCGTCGATCAATCCCTCGCGGAACTGGTTAAGGTAGAGGATGCCGCCGACGAGCACCACCAGCGCAACGAGATTGAAGAACAGGATGCGCCGTGTCAGGCTCGAAAAGACGGCATTGCCGAAGATCCGGCGGATCAGGGTGAAGGGATGCGACCAACGGCGGCCTCGGACGCGACGGGTGCTCACGCCCTCCGCATCGTCCAGATCCCTTTCCTGCACCAACTGTGCCAATGACAGGCCCTTTCGAAGGGCGGGGCCGGATGGACCGGCCCGCAGCCCTCAACATTTCCGACAGCGCCGCGCGTCTTTTCAGACGCGCAAAGGACGCTGTGACATTTTGAACTGCTGCATAATTTAATCCTTAAATCGATGCCGATTTAGGAAATTATGCAGGAGCGCGCTGCGCCGCTCGGGGCTCAGGCTGCTTCGCGGAAGCGGTATCCCACTCCGTAGAGTGTTTCAATCATATCAAAGTCGTTGTCGACCATCTTGAATTTCTTGCGCAGCCGCTTGATGTGGCTGTCGATGGTCCGGTCGTCGACATAGACCTGTTCGTCATAGGCTGCGTCCATCAGCGCGTCGCGGCTTTTGACGACGCCGGGGCGCTGCGCCAGCGAATGCAGGATCAGGAATTCGGTCACCGTCAGCGTCACTGCCTCACCCTTCCAGGTGCAGGTGTGGCGTTCCTGGTCCATGACCAGCTGCCCGCGCTCCAGCGAGCGGGCCTGCTGGACCGCGCCGGTCTTCGGGGCGCCGGTGGGGCTGGTGCCGGCAGCAGCGGCTTCGCGGCTTGACGCGCGGCGCAGGACGGCGCGCACGCGCTCCACCAGCAGACGCTGCGAAAACGGTTTGGTGATGAAATCGTCGGCGCCCATCTTCAGGCCGAAGAGTTCATCGATCTCCTCATCCTTGGAGGTGAGGAAGATGACGGGAATGTCCGACTTCTGCCGCAGGCGGCGCAGCAGTTCCATGCCGTCCATGCGCGGCATCTTGATGTCGAAGATCGCCAGCTGCGGCGGTCGCGCCAGCAGGCCGTCGAGCGCCGAAGCACCGTCCGTATACGTCTCGACCTTATATCCTTCAGCCTCCAGTGCGATCGACACCGAGGTGAGGATGTTGCGGTCGTCATCAACGAGCGCGATTGTCGGCATGGTGTTGGTCTCCGTCATCAGTGCGCAATCTCCCGGATTTGCTCTCCCCAGGCGGTCTCAGTGACCGGATGCGCTTATGGAGGATAAAGGTGGAACAAATTGTGGCAAAGATAAAGGGGAGGATTGCCGTAAAATTCGCTGGCAATCTTAGGTGGTGCTTCCGATGGTCTAAACGCGACCTATTCAAACGATTTAAAATTAGAACGATAAATTTAAATCGATTAATTGTTTGATATCACTGCATTTTCTCAGCTTTTCCATCTTGTGTTTTAAAATTTCTGCCCGTATTTTCGCGATTAGTTTTAACGGCAACGAGCCTGAGTGAAGGGAACTAGCCATGGAAATGTTCGGAGTTCATAACCCGGCAATAGAGCTGGCAACGGTTGGATTGGGCGGCGCATCCAGCGTTCGCTACAACTTTTCCGCCGCCGCGCTCTATGAAGAAGCGATCCGCCGGGGCGAAGCCGAACTGACCGCTCAGGGCGCACTGCGGGCTCTCACCGGCCAGCACACTGGCCGTTCGCCGCGCGACAAGTTCGTCGTTCGCGATATCAATACCGATGGCGAAATCTGGTGGGACAACAACAAGCCGATCTCGCCGGAGCATTTCGCCGTGCTGCGCGACGATATGCTGGCGCATGCCGCGGGCAAGGAGCTTTTTGTCCAGGATCTCGTCGGCGGCGCCGAGGAAGGCCATGCCTTGCCGACCCGCGTCGTGACCGAATTCGCCTGGCATTCGCTGTTCATCCGTAATCTGCTGATCCGCCCTGATACCGCAGCGCTGTCCAGCTTCGTGCCGAAGCTGACTATCATCGATCTGCCGAGCTTCAAGGCCGATCCGGCCCGCCACGGCTGCCGTTCGGAAACGGTGATCGCCTGCGATCTCACCAACGGTCTCGTCCTCATCGGCGGCACCTCCTATGCCGGCGAAATGAAGAAATCGGTCTTCACCGTGCTCAACTACCTGCTGCCGGCCAAGGGCGTGATGCCGATGCACTGCTCGGCCAATGTCGGCCCGGATGGTGACGTGGCGGTCTTCTTCGGCCTTTCCGGCACCGGCAAGACGACGCTTTCGGCCGATCCGGCCCGGACGCTGATCGGCGATGACGAACACGGCTGGAGCGAAAACGGCATCTTCAACTTCGAAGGCGGCTGCTACGCCAAGACCATCCGCCTCTCGGCCGAAGCCGAGCCGGAAATCTATGCGACGACACAGCGTTTCGGCACCGTGCTGGAAAACGTCGTGCTGAACGAAAGCCGCGAGCCGGATTTCGACGACGGGTCGCTGACCGAGAACACCCGTTGCGCCTATCCGATGGATTTCATCCCGAACGCTTCGGAAACAGGCCGCGCCGGGCATCCGAAAACGATCATCATGCTGACTGCCGATGCGTTTGGCGTCATGCCGCCGATCGCCCGATTGACGCCGGATCAGGCGATGTATCACTTCCTCTCCGGCTACACCGCCAAGGTGGCTGGCACCGAAAAGGGTGTCGTCGAGCCGGAAGCGACCTTCTCCACCTGCTTCGGCGCTCCTTTCATGCCGCGGCACCCGGCCGAATATGGCAATCTGCTCAAGGAGCTGATTGGTCGTCATGACGTCCAATGCTGGCTTGTCAATACCGGCTGGACCGGCGGCGCCTATGGCACCGGCAAGCGCATGCCGATCAAGGCGACGCGTGCGCTTCTCGCTGCTGCCCTTAGCGGTGAACTTGGACAGGCGGAATTCCGTGCTGACACGAACTTCGGCTTCGCCGTGCCGGTCTCCGTCGACGGCGTCGACGGCAGCATTCTCGATCCGCGCTCGACCTGGGCCGACAAGGCAGCCTACGACGCGCAGGCCGAAAAGCTGGTCTCGATGTTCATTGCGAACTTCGCCAAGTTCGAGGACCACGTCGACGGCGGCGTCCGTGATGCGGCCCCCGGCATAAAGCTCGCTGCCGAATAAGTAGATCAAACCTCTGACTCACGTGAAACCCGGCATCGCAAGATCGCCGGGTTTTCCATGTCACAGCCGATATTTTCAATTCGCCGCCGATGTGAGATAGAACGCCGCATGGCCAGCGACGCACTCTATATCGATGACAGGATCACCATCGCCGGATGGGAACTGACGGAACAGTTCGTTCTGGCGGGCGGTCCCGGTGGGCAGAATGTCAACAAGGTCTCGACCGCTGTCCAGCTGTTCTTCAACATCGCGAATTCGCCGTCCCTCAATGATCGTGTCAAAACCAATGCGATCAAGCTCGCCGGTCGGCGGTTGTCGAAGGATGGCGTGCTGATGATCGAGGCGAGCCGGTTTCGCAGCCAGGACCGCAACCGCGAGGATGCGCGCGACCGGCTGAAGGAATTGATCCTCGAGGCCGCCAAGCCGCCGCCGCCGCCACGCAAGAAGACCAGGCCGACCAAGGGTTCGGTCGAACGCCGCCTGAAGGAAAAGTCCGGTCGCTCGGAAGTCAAGAAAATGCGCGGCCGCCCCGGCGGCGGCAGCGGTGAGTGATATGCCGGAGCTCTTGAGCGGCATCCGCCATCTCCCCGGTTACCTCGATCGAGCGCGTCAGGAGGCATTGGTCGAGGCGATCCGCACCGTCGTCGCCGAAGCGCCGCTTTATGTGCCCGCCATGCCCGGCACCGGCAAGCCGATGTCCGTGCGCATGACCAATTGCGGGCCGCTCGGCTGGGTGACGGACAAAGAGCACGGCTATCGCTACCAGCCGACACACCCAGCAACCGGCAGACCCTGGCCTGATATGCCGCAGCAATTGCTCGATATCTGGAATGACATTTCAGGGTACGACAGGCCGCCGGAAGCCTGCCTCGTCAATTTCTACTCCGACGAAGCGCGCATGGGCTTGCATCAGGACAAGGACGAACAGGACTTCAAGGCGCCTGTCGTCTCGATCTCGCTCGGCAACAGCTGCCTCTTTCGCGTCGGCGGCCTCAGCCGAAATGATCGCACGCTATCTTTCAAGCTTTCGAGCGGTGACCTGGTCGTACTGGGCGGCGAGGGGAGGCTGTGCTTCCATGGCGTCGACCGTATCCATCCGGCGACTTCGACGCTGCTGAAGAATGGCGGCCGCATCAATCTGACGCTCCGCCGCGTCAATCCCTAGAGCCTGCTATAGTTTTCGCAGCGCAACCTGTTCGATCAGGTGATCCTTGCCCTTTTTCAGGATGAGATCGGCGCGCGGACGCGTCGGCAGAATGTTCTGGCGCAAGTTCTTCAGGTTGATGTTTGCCCAAAGATCCTCGGCGATATCAAGCGCTTCCGCGTCGCTGATCGAGGCATAGCGATGGAAATAGGAATTCGGATCGCGGAAGGCGGTCTCGCGCAGCCGCATGAAGCGCGTGACATACCAGTTATGGATCTCGTCTTCGGCGGCATCGATATAGATCGAGAAGTCGAAGAAGTCGGAGACCATCGGCACGATCCTGCCGCCGGCCGGCAAGTCGCGCGACTGCAGCACGTTGATGCCTTCGAAGATCAGGATGTCGGGCCGGTCGACGATCTTGTATTCATCCGGCAGCACGTCGTAGACGAGGTGAGAATAGCTGGGCGCCTTCACATCCGGTCGCCCGGCCTTGATCGCCGAGAGGAAACGCAGGATCGCAGCCGTGTCGTAGCTTTCCGGAAAACCCTTGCGCTGCATCAGCTTTTCCCGCTGCAGCACGGCGTTGGGGTGGAGGAAACCGTCGGTGGTGACGAGATCGACCTTCGGGCTGGAAGGCCAGCGCCCCAAGAGCTCCTTGAGGATACGGGCGGTGGTCGATTTGCCCACAGCGACCGAGCCGGCGATGCCGATGACGAAGGGTGTCTTCGTCACATCAGACAGGCTGAGGAAGCGGTTGCGCTGTTCAAACAGCATCTGCGAGGATTCGACATGTGCCGAGAGCAGCCGCGACAGCGAAAGATAGATGCGCCGGACCTCGTCGAGATCAATCGGATCGCCCATCGAACGCAGCCGTTTGACCTCGTCGCTCGTCAGCGTCAACGGCGTATCGGCGCGGAATTTCGCCCATTGTTCGGAAGAGAAGAAGTGGTAGGGCGAATAGGATTCCGACTGGAAGTGATCCAATGTTTCCGGCACCCCGATAATCTCAGTCGCGATACTCATGAACTCTGCCGGCTGGCCTTTTCCTTGAGGCCGGACTGCGCGGTTCTGCGCTCGAGCTCGGCCATGACATTCTCTAACGGTATTTCAGCAATCTTCAATACGACCAATAGGTGATAGAGCACATCGGCGGCCTCGTAGGTCAGGTTGTCGCGGTCGCCGGTCACCGCCGCCATCACGGCTTCGATCGCCTCTTCGCCGAGCTTCTTTGCCGCTTTCGGCTGACCGGCAGCCACGAGCTTGGCTGTCCAGGATTGCTCCGGCGAGGCTTTCGATCGCTCTTCGACGATGCTCTCGAGATCGGAAAGGGAAAATCCGCTCATAGGTCTGCTTTCAAGGTTCAGTCGAGACGCATGGCGATGCCGCACTTCGACATATAGTGCTTCGCCTCGCTGACGGAATAGGTTCCGAAGTGGAAGATCGACGCGGCGAGAACGGCATTGGCATGCCCCTCCTTCACCCCGGCGACGAGATCGTCGAGATCGCCGACGCCGCCGGAGGCGATGACCGGCACACGCACCGCATCGGCGATCGCCCGCGTCAGCTCCAGATCGTAGCCGACCTTGGTGCCATCGCGGTCCATCGAGGTGACCAGCAGCTCGCCGGCGCCGCGCGCCACCATTTTCTGGGCGAATTCGACGGCATCGATGCCGGTCGCGTTGCGGCCGCCATGGGTATAGATCTCCCAGGCGCTGAGATTGTCGCCGCCGACCGCCTGCGTTCTTCGGCGCTTGGCATCGATCGAAACAACGATGCATTGGTCGCCGAACTTGTCGGCCGCCTCGGTGACGAAGTCGGGATTGCTGACCGCTGCCGAATTGATCGAGACCTTGTCGGCACCGCACAGCAACAGCTTGCGGATATCGGCGATGGTACGCACCCCGCCGCCGACCGTCAGCGGCATGAAGCATTGGTCGGCGGTGCGCGATACGACATCGAAGATCGTCTCGCGATTGTCCGAGGAAGCGGTTATGTCGAGGAAGCAGAGTTCGTCGGCGCCGGCCGCGTCATAAGCCTTCGCGGCTTCGACGGGATCGCCGGCATCGACGAGATTGAGAAAGTTGACGCCCTTGACGACGCGGCCGTCCTTGACGTCGAGGCAGGGAATGACACGGGCCTTGAGGGTCATTTACACGGTCTCCTTGGTCCGGGCCGCCTTGATCAGCGCCAGCGCTTCCTTGGGATCGATACGGCCGTCATAAAGCGCACGGCCTGAAATCGCCCCTTCCAGCTTCCGAGCATCCGGCTCCAGCATGCGGCGGATATCGTCGAGAGAGGCAAGGCCGCCCGAGGCGATGACGGGAATGGAAACGGCGTCGGCAAGTTCCAGCGTCGAAGTCCAGTTGATGCCGGCCAGGATGCCGTCACGGTCGATATCGGTGTAGATGATCGCGGCGACGCCGGCGCCCTCGAATTTCTTGGCGAGTTCAATGATACCGAGTTCGGAGGCCTCCGCCCAACCCTCGACGGCCACCTTGCCGCCCTTGGCATCGATGCCGACGGCGACATGACCAGGAAATTTCCGGCAGGCCTCGATCACCAGCGCCGGATTTCTGACCGCGACGGTGCCGAGAATGACGCGCCGCAGCCCGCGCGACAGCCAGGCCTCGATATGATCGAGCGTGCGAATGCCGCCGCCGAGCTGTACGGGATTGTCAGTTGCCTTCAAGATCGCTTCGACGGCATCGCCATTGGCCGAATGTCCCGCAAAGGCGCCGTCGAGATCGACCACATGCAGCCATTCGAAACCCTGATCTTCGAAGGATCTCGCCTGGGCGGCCGGGTCGGTGTTGTAGACCGTTGCCTGTTGCATGTTGCCGAGCTTCAGGCGAACGCATTGGCCGCCTTTCAGGTCGATCGCGGGAAAAAGGATCATCTCGTCTTACGTCCGTAAACTGGTCGGTACCATCAGCGCATTCCACGCATCTACGATATCCGAGCGGAAAAAGACAGCGGCAATGGTAGCCGCGCCGAAGAGCAGAAGCAGCAGCAGGGTGACGGCAAAGCCGGCCCGGACCTGACGCCAGAAGCCCAGGCGCCTCTTGATCGATTTCTCGATGTTTCGCACCTGGCGCAACGCATCGCTGTTGACGGCGGTCAGTCGGATCTGCGGCTCCATCGCCTCGACATAGGTTTCGGCATAACTCGAAAGGATCTGCGAGGCGCGGTCGCGCAGCGTATTGCGCAGGTCGGTCGAGAGATAATTGCTGTTGACGGCGGCAAGCTCGGCCTCATCGGGCGAACGGCCGGCGTTCCGCTTGCGATGGCTGAGAACGAAATCGCGCTTTTGCCGCTCGTAGAGTGCGTAGGCGAGCAGGCCGATCAGATCGTCCTCACCTTCGATATAGAATTCCAGCACGGCCTCGGCGATGTCGCCGGCGCTGACGCCGTTTTGCCGCCGGCTCGGACCGTCGTTTGCGGGGAAAGATTCATGGATCATCGGTCCAGCCTTTCTTTCAGCGCCTTGGCTGCGTTGGAAAGCGCTTTCCTATGGATGGCTTCGTCGACGCGGCGGATGATCGTGCCGCCGGGAAGCTTGATATCGGTAAAGGGGGGCAAGCCTTCCCTGGAGGGCCGCAACGTGTAGAACACCTTGGCTGATTTCCGTGAAGCCGGCATCGAGCTCACTCCTGTTCCGCCGTTTCCATACAAGGGAAATAAGGCGGCTGTATTAAAAGCCAGCCCTTGGAGCAATTCCAGCAAAACTGTGTAGCGGTTTTGTCTCCGGAATTGGGTGAACAATGCTCTACGGGTTCCAGCGCAGGAAATTGGCGATCAGGGCCAGGCCGAGCTTCTGGCTCTTTTCCGGGTGAAACTGTGCTCCGGCCATGTTGTCGCGCCCGACGAAAGCGGTCATCGGACCGCCATAGTCCGCCGTCGCAATAACATCCTCGGCGTTTACGGCGGCAAGATGGTAGGAATGCACGAAATAGGCGTGCAGTCCCTGCGACCCCGTCGGAATTCCTTCGAAGAGCGGATGTTGGCACTTCAGGTCGAGCGTGTTCCAGCCGATCTGCGGGATCTTGAGGGCGGGATCATCCGGCGTCATCTCGACGACATTGCCGGGAATCCAGCCGAAACCGCGCGTCACGGTCTTCTCGAGGCCGCGCGAGGACATGAGCTGCATGCCGACGCAGATACCGAGGAACGGCCGCGCCTTCTTCTCGACAGCCTCGATCAACACCTCGGCCATCCCAGGCACGGTATCGAGGCCGCGCCGGCAATCGGCATAGGCGCCGACACCGGGAAGCACGATACGATCGGCCGCGGCAACATCCTCCGCCCTGTCGGTAAGATCGATATGGGCATCGATGCCAGCTTCGTGGGCGGCACGCTCGAAAGCCTTGGTCGCCGAGCGCAGGTTACCGGAGCCATAGTCGATAATCGCGACGCGCATCGTCAGCGTCCTCCATCAAAACCAAAGAGACCAAGCGATGTTGCATCGCCGTGCGGGCCCATCGGACGGGCCTTGTTCTGCCAGTCCGGTGCCGCGGCGTCGTCACTAGCGGCGATGACCGCCCGGTCCGAAAAATAGATCTGCTCGGCAACGCCGATCGTATCCGCGGCAATGAGCGAGTCTTCGTTCCAGCCCTTGGCAGCAAGGTTGCGGACACGGAAATTCTGGCCCTCGAGACCGACCAGAATATTCACGCCCAGCAGGATTGCCGTTCCCGCCGGCCCGAGGCCCGGTTCGTCCATCAGTGCACCGCCAATCCCCTGTAGCAGAAAGGCGGCGGCCGCATGCAGCCAAAGCCGATGCGCCAGCAGCCAGACCCATGGAAACAAGAAGCCGAGCAACGTGAAGCCATCACGGATGGTTCGCGTCTCATCGGCCGTCGCGTTCGCGCTGCCGGGCGCTGTCAGAAAGATATAGCTGGATGTCATTGCCGCCGCTCCCTTGAAGGGCTCAGACGAGCGTGCCCTTGGTCGAGGGAACACGGCCCGCCTGTCTCGGATCGATCTCTGTCGCCGTGCGCAGTGCACGCGCAACGGCCTTGAAGCATGTCTCGGCAATATGGTGATTGTTGGCGCCATAATGGTTGAGAATATGCAAGGTTATGCCGGCATTCTGGGCGAGCGCATGGAAGAACTCGCGAACGAGCTCGGTATCGAAAGTGCCGATCTTCGGAGCGCTGAAGGCGACATTCCAGACGAGGAACGGCCGGCCGGAAAGATCGACCGCAGCCTTGGTCATCGTCTCGTCCATGGCGAGATCGATCGAAGCGTAGCGGGTGATGCCACGCCGGTCGCCGAGTGCCTTGGAGATCGCCTGGCCGATGGCGATGCCGGTATCTTCGACCGTATGATGGTCGTCGATATGCAGGTCGCCCTTGGCATCGATCTCCATGTCGATGAGGGAATGTCGCGAAAGCTGGTCGAGCATGTGGTCGAAGAAGCCGACGCCCGTCGAGATCGTCGATTTGCCGGTGCCGTCGAGATTGACGGAAACGGAAATCGAGGTTTCGTTGGTCTTGCGGGAAACGCTGCCCGTGCGGCTTGCTGCGGTCTCGGCCATATGGCCCTCCATCGGGAATAAGGCCGTTCCTTATCAGGCGCATCGGGAAATATCCAGAAGCCGGGCAAGAGAAAAGCCGGCCCATTTGCAATCCGCTCCGGCCCACTTACATAGGGCTCAACAGGGCCGGCATGCGGCCCGGCAGACAGGTGTTTTATGACAACAATCATTACAGTTCGAAAAGGCGGCAAGGTGGTGATGGCGGGCGACGGCCAAGTGAGCCTCGGCCAGACCGTCATGAAGGGCAATGCCCGCAAGGTGCGCCGCATCGGCAAGGGCGAAGTCATCGCCGGTTTTGCCGGCGCCACCGCCGATGCCTTCACCTTGCTCGAAAGGCTCGAAAAGAAGCTGGAGCAATATCCTGGTCAGCTGATGCGCGCCGCCGTCGAGCTCGCCAAGGACTGGCGCACCGACAAATACCTGCGCAATCTCGAAGCCATGATGCTCGTCGCCGACAAGTCGATCACGCTGGCGATCACCGGCAATGGTGACGTTCTGGAGCCGGAGCATGGCACGACGGCGATCGGTTCCGGCGGCAATTTTGCCCTCGCGGCCGCCCTCGCACTCATGGATACCGACAAATCAGCCGAGGAGATCGCCCGCCGCGCCCTCGATATCGCCGCCGACATCTGCGTCTACACGAACCACAACGTCGTGGTGGAATCGCTGGATGCCGAAGGCTGAACCCTATGCCTTCCGGCCGCTTGCCGCGGTTGACCTGCTGCTCCTCGCCAAATGGCTGGAAAGCCGGCATGTCAGGCGCTGGTGGAGCGATCCGGCCAAGGCGCTGGCTTCGATGGAAAAGCATATCGATGCGGTCTCCGTCTCGTGTTTCATCGTCACGCTGAATGGAAAGGACTTCGCCTTTATCCAGGCGGCCGATCTCGACGACGAGGACGATGAAGCGCTCGCCGGTCAGCCGAAGGGCACCTACGGCATCGACCAGTTCATCGGCATCGAGGAACTCGCGGGCAAGGGTCATGGACCGGCCTTTGTGATAGGGTTCTGCGATATGCTCTTTGCAAAGGGCGCGCAGCGGATCCTGGTCGATCCGCATCCTGACAATGCATTCGCAATCAGAGCCTATACCAAGGCGGGCTTTCAAGGACTTGGCGAAACAACGACGAAATACGGCCGGGCGCTGTTGATGGCCCTGGACCGCCAGGAGAATGATACACAATGACCACTTTTTCCCCCCGCGAGATTGTTTCCGAGCTCGATCGCTACATCATTGGCCAGCATGATGCCAAGCGCGCCGTTGCGATTGCGCTGCGCAATCGCTGGCGCCGCCAGCAGCTCGATCCGAGCCTGCGCGACGAGGTCATGCCGAAGAACATCCTGATGATTGGCCCGACCGGCGTCGGCAAGACGGAAATCTCCCGCCGCCTGGCAAAACTCGCCGGTGCGCCCTTCATCAAAGTGGAAGCCACCAAATTCACCGAAGTCGGCTATGTCGGCCGCGATGTCGAGCAGATCATCCGTGACCTGGTCGAGGTCGGCATCGGCCTGGTGCGCGAGAAGAAGCGGGCCGAGGTGCAGGCCAAGGCGCATGTGAGCGCCGAGGAGCGTGTTCTCGATGCGCTGGTCGGCACCACGGCATCGCCTGCCACGCGCGAAAACTTCCGAAAGAAGCTCCGGGACGGCGAGCTCGACGACAAGGAAATCGATATCGAGGTCGCCGATGCCGGTTCCGGCATGGGTGGCTTCGAAATTCCCGGCATGCCGGGCGCCAATATCGGCGTGCTGAACCTGTCGGAAATGTTCGGCAAGGCGATGGGCGGCCGCACCAAGAAGGTCCGCACCACAGTCAAGGCCTCCTATGGCGACTTGATCCTCGACGAATCCGACAAGCTGATCGACAACGAAGTGATCCAGCGCGAAGCCGTTCGCTCCACCGAGAATGACGGTATCGTCTTCCTCGACGAAATCGACAAGATCGCCGCCCGCGACGGTGGCATGGGCGCCGGGGTTTCACGCGAAGGCGTCCAGCGCGACCTCTTGCCGCTCGTCGAAGGCACGACGGTTTCGACCAAATACGGGCCGGTCAAGACGGACCATATCCTGTTCATCGCCTCCGGCGCCTTCCATGTCTCCAAGCCCTCGGATCTTCTGCCGGAACTGCAGGGCCGCCTGCCGATCCGTGTCGAATTGCGTGCGCTGAACAAGGATGATTTCCGCCGGATTCTGACCGAGACGGAAGCGAGCCTCATCCGCCAGTATCGCGCTCTGATGGAGACGGAAAGCCTGAGCCTCGAATTCACCGACGACGCGATCGACGCGCTTGCCGATGTCGCCGTGCACTTGAACTCCTCCGTCGAAAACATCGGCGCACGCCGTCTGCAGACGGTCATGGAGCGAGTGCTCGACGAAATTTCCTACAACGCACCGGATCGGGGCGGGACGGCCGTAACGATCGATGCCGCCTATGTGCGCGAACATGTCGGAGATCTCGCGCAGAATACCGATCTCTCGCGCTTCATTCTGTGATATCGGTGCACCGCTTCATGTCTTTCCCGGCATGAATGACGGATTGTAACGAACGCGACTCTCGACAACGGGCCTTTTACTTTCTAGTGAAGGCCCGTTTTGTTTTCGCTCGGCTTTATTCGGCCAAGATTCTGGTCCAGGCAGCCGCATCACAAACAGGACGATGGAACGGACGGGATAACGGATCGTGCGACGCCTTTTAACAAGCCTTATGATTGCCGTCGCCCTGCTGAATTCGGCGCCTGCCTTCGCAATGCAGACGGTGCCGGCCGGCAATCGTCACGCCGAGCAGCCCGATATTCCGGGCGCTTCCATCAGGCGCACCAAGGGCACCAAGAGCAGCTTCGATCTGAAATACGAAAAGGTTCATGAGCTTCTGGCGACCGATCGCGAGCTGATGAGCAAGATCCGCAAGATCTCCAGCGCCTACGGCATCAATCCCATTCATGTCGTCGGCGCGATCGTCGGCGAACACACCTATAATGTCGACGCCTACGACCGGCTGCAGGCCTATTATGTCAAGGCTGCCTCCTACGCCGGAGAAAGCTTCCGCTTCGCCTATGACGGCGAAAACGTCGACGAATTCGTGGCGCGGCCGCAATTTGCCGAATGCAAGGGCAAGAGCGATTCCTACACGCTCTGGTCCTGCCGCGAAGATGTCTGGGAAACCGATTTCCGCGGCAAGACGGTGGGTGGTACGAGCTTTCCCAACAACCGCTTCAGCGCAGTCTTCTTCCAGCCCTTCTATGCCGGTCAAACCTTCGGCCTCGGCCAGGTCAATCCGCTGACGGCGCTGATGCTCTCCGATCTCGTGTCCCGAGTGTCCGGCTATCCGAAGCTGAACGAGAAGAATGCCGGCGCCGTCTACAAGGCCATCATGGATCCCGATATCTCGCTCGCCTTCGTCGCGGCCTCGATCCGCAGGTCGATCGACGATTACAAGGAGATCGCCGGCATGGATATCTCGGGCAATCCCGGCCTGACGGCAACGCTTTATAATGTGGGCAATTCGCGCCAGCGCGCCGCAGCCCTTGCTGCGAAGAACCGCGGCGCCGGTACGACCATCTGGCCGGAAGAGAATTATTACGGCTGGCTGATCAACGACAAGCTGGACGAACTTAAGGGCCTGCTCTAGCTTCAAGCTTGCCGGGAAGGCCTAGATCTTCCCCGAAAGGCTTTTACGATGGACATGCGTCCGGACCCCTTCGTCCCGCCAGCACCGCTGCCGCGTACCGTGCCGCCGAGCCGGCTGGAAATCATTCGCATCATCCTGCGCAATCCGCTCGAGCTATGGGGCGAGCCGTCCTATACGCTGCCCTGGATCCGCACCAATTTCTTCGGCCAAAGGACGCTGATCGTCAATGATCCCGGCCTGATCAAGCACGTGCTTGTTGATAATGCCAATAATTACCGCATGTCGGATGTGCGCCAGCTCGTCCTGCGTCCGATCCTCCGCGACGGCCTTCTGACCGCCGAAGGTCCCGTCTGGAAAAGATCGCGCAAGGCGGTGGCGCCTATTTTCACGCCCCGCCATGCCCAAGGCTTCGCCGGGCAGATGCTGCGCCAGTCCGAAGACTATGCCCGCAAATATGAGGGCTCCGGCGAGGCAGGCGCAATTTTCGATATCAGCACCGATATGACCGAGCTGACCTTCGCGATTCTGGCTGACACATTGTTCTCCGGCGAAATCGTCACATCGAGCGGCCATTTCGCCGACGACGTCAATGAACTCCTGCATCGCATGGGCCGCGTCGATCCGATGGATCTGATGCGCGCACCCTCCTGGGTTCCACGTGTGACACGCATCGGCGGTCAGAAAGTGCTGGAGAAGTTCCGAGCCATCGTGCGCAACACGATGGATATGCGGCTTGCAAAGATGAAGGCAGACCGCAGCAGCGCGCCCGAGGATTTCCTGACCCTGCTCCTGGAGCAGGCCGGCCCGGACGGGCTGACCAAGGAAGAGATCGAAGACAATATCCTGACCTTCATCGGCGCGGGACATGAGACCACAGCCCGGGCATTGGCCTGGACGCTGTATTGCGTATCGAACAGCCCGCATATCCGCGAGGCGATGGAAGAAGAAATCGACGCGGTGCTCGCCACTGGGGCCAAACCTGTGGAATGGCTGGATATGATGCCGCAGACGCGCGCCGCCTTCGAAGAGGCTTTACGCCTCTATCCGCCGGCGCCATCGATCAATCGCGCCGCTATATCGGATGATTCCTGGACAAGCCCCAAGGGCGAGCGGGTCGAGCTTGAGGCCGGTGTCACGGTGCTCGTCATGCCCTGGACGCTGCATCGCCACGAACTTCACTGGGACAGGCCGCGCGCCTATATGCCCGAACGCTTCCTGCCGGAAAATCGCGGCTCTATCGGCCGCTTTCAGTTCCTGCCTTTCGGCGCTGGCCCGCGTGTCTGCATCGGCGCAACCTTTGCACTTCAGGAGGCAGTGATCGCGCTTGCTGTCCTGATGCATCGTTATCGCTTCGATTCCACCGATCAGACCAACCCCTGGCCGGTGCAGAAGCTGACGACGCAGCCACAGAACGGATTGCCGATGCGCGTGACCCCGCGCATAATTTCCACGAAGGCATAAATCTTTCGAATTATTGCAGAATTGACTATGAATGAAAGCCGGGCAAAGTGGCAGCATTCAAAAGTCGTTGCCAGGGAGAATGTCGCATGAGCCGCGTTGATAAGAACGGTCTTGCCATCGAAACCGTCCTTCATGATTTCCTCGTCAAGGAGGTGCTGCCGGGCCTGGCGGTCGATGCGGACAAGTTCTTTGCCGATTTTTCGGCTGTAGTCCACGATCTCGCCCCGAAGAATCGTGCGCTGCTGGCAAAACGCGATGAGCTGCAAGTAAAGATCGACGACTGGTACCGCCGGCACGGCGCCCCGGCCGATATGGACGATTACCAGTCCTTCCTCCGCGACATCGGCTATCTCCTGCCGGAAGGATCGGACTTCCAGGTCTCGACCGAAAATGTCGATCCGGAGATCGCATCGATCGCCGGCCCGCAGCTCGTCGTTCCCGTCATGAATGCTCGCTATGCCCTGAATGCCGCCAATGCCCGCTGGGGTTCGCTCTATGATGCGCTCTACGGCACGGACGCCATTCCCGAGAGCGACGGCGCCGAAAAAGGCAAGGGCTACAATCCGAAACGCGGCGAGAAGGTCATCGCCTGGGTGCGCGATTTCCTCGATACATCAGCGCCGCTGCAGGACTGCCGGTGGAAGGACGTTGGCGGCTTCGCCGTCAGGGATGGAGCGCTCTCTGTCAGATCGATCGATGGCGAGCAGGCCATGCTGACGGATGGCAAGCATTTTGCCGGCTATCGCGGAGATCCCGCCGCCCCGACGCATATTCTCCTGAAGAACAACGGCATTCACATCGAAATCGTCATCGATGCGACGACGACGATCGGAAACGCCGATCCGGCCGATATTTCCGATGTCTGGCTGGAATCGGCAATTACGACGATCATGGACTGCGAGGATTCGATTGCCGCTGTCGATGCTGAGGACAAGGTCGTGGTCTATCGCAACTGGCTCGGTCTGATGAAGGGCGACCTGCAGGAAGAGGTGGCAAAAGGCGGAACGAGCTTCATCCGCAGGCTCAACCCGGATCTGCAATATGCCGGCCCGGATGGGGCCGCCTTCGAGGTGCACCGCCGCTCGCTGATGCTGGTGCGCAATGTCGGCCACCTCATGACCAACCCGGCGATCCTCGACCGCGACGGCAACGAAGTGCCTGAGGGCATCATGGATGCTGTTATCACCGGCCTGATCGCGCTTTACGATATTGGTCCCTCCGGCCGGCGGAAGAATTCCCGCACCGGCTCCATGTATGTGGTCAAACCGAAGATGCATGGGCCGGAAGAGGTGGCCTTCGCCGTCGAAATCTTCTCGCGGGTCGAAGATGCGCTTGGCCTGCCGCGCAATGCCATCAAGATGGGCATCATGGACGAGGAGCGCCGCACGACCGTCAACCTCAAGGAATGCATCCGTGCCGCCCGTGAGCGCGTCGTCTTCATCAATACCGGCTTCCTCGATCGCACCGGCGACGAGATCCACACGTCGATGGAAGCCGGCCCAATGATTCGTAAGGGCGACATGCGCCAGGCGGCGTGGATTTCCGCCTATGAAAACTGGAACGTCGACATCGGCCTCGAATGCGGCCTTGCCGGCCACGCCCAGATCGGCAAGGGCATGTGGGCGATGCCGGATCTGATGGCGGCGATGCTCGAACAGAAGATCACCCACCCGAAGGCCGGCGCCAACACCGCCTGGGTGCCGTCGCCGACGGCCGCAACCCTGCATGCCACCCATTACCACCGCGTCAATGTCGCCCGTGTCCAGCAGGGGCTGAAGGATCGCGCTCGCGCCAAGCTCTCCGACATTCTCTCCGTGCCGGTTGCGGTGCGGCCGAACTGGACGCCGGAGGAAATCCAGCGCGAACTCGACAACAATGCTCAAGGCATCCTCGGCTACGTCGTGCGCTGGGTTGATCAGGGCGTCGGCTGCTCGAAGGTGCCCGACATCAACAATGTCGGCCTGATGGAAGATCGCGCGACGCTGCGCATTTCGGCCCAGCATATGGCGAACTGGTTGCATCACAAGGTCGTCACCGAAGCTCAGATCGTCGAGACGATGAAACGCATGGCCGCCGTCGTCGACGGTCAGAATGCGTCGGATACCGCCTATCAGGCGATGGCCGACAATTTCGACGACTCGATCGCCTTCCAGGCTGCCCTCGATCTCGTCCTCAAGGGTAGGGAACAGCCGAACGGCTACACCGAGCCGGTGCTTCACCGCCGCCGCCGCGAGCTCAAGGCGAAACAGGCCGCGTGACGCTTGCCGGAGAATGCGAAAAGGCCGCCGGAACGACAGTCCGGCGGCCTTTTTTATACCGAATTCGGCAATTAGCTTATTGAATGACGACGACCTTGGACGTGCCCTTGCCGGGACGAACGCGGCTGTAGAGATCGATGACGTCCTGGTTCATCAGGCGAATGCAGCCCGAGGAAGCGGCGGTGCCGATGGAGGCCCATTCCGGCGTGCCGTGCAGGCGGAAGAGCGTGTCTTTACCGTCCTCGTTGAAGAGATACATGGCGCGCGCGCCGAGCGGATTGGTCAGCCCCGGACCCATGCCGTCCTCGACGTACTTGGCGAGATCAGGACGGCGGACGGCCATTTCCTTCGGCGGGTGCCAGTTCGGCCATTCCTGCTTCCAGGCGACGTAGGCGGTGCCGGCCCATGCGAAGCCCTGCTTGCCGACGCCGATGCCGTAGCGCATCGCCTTGCCGTTGGCCAGGATGTAATAGAGGAAGCGCTCGCGCGTGTTGACGATGATCGTACCGGGGCGCTCGGTGGTCTGGTAGCTGACGACCTGACGGCGGAACTGCGGCTTGACCCTGTCGATCGGGATCGCCGGCAGGGAGTATCCGGCATCCTTCGTCACGCCGTAGGCGTCATTGAAGATCTGTGCTGTCTGTACCGTCGGGCCTGCGCCCTTGTCGTCGACGGATGCGCTGTCTGATGTCGTAGAGCAACCGGCCAGAGCGAGCGTCGCCAGCAGGCCAAATACAGGGAATGCATTGCAGATGCGCATGGATGACTCTTGAAGTTTTGGGGCAAGGAGAACGGTCTTTCGACCATCGTTGATTATGGTTTATTTTCGATTAACTTGCGCTTTGCAAGGCTACTGCAGCGCGACAAATCCGTCTGCCGCGCAAATTAGAAGCGCATGGTTTTTTTGCAACAACACGCCAGCCCCTCTGATGGTTATCCATGACGATTTTGAGCGTTTACAATAACAATCCGTTAATCGATGGCCGGCAATCGGACAGGGCCATGATGGTGCGGCGTGGAACGCAGATATTGCTGCATGAAATGCGCCACGCCGTGCTGCCCGAACTGCCGCTGGCCAGCGGCCGCCGCGCCGATCTGATCACTCTTTCGGAAAAAGGCGAGGTCTGGATCATCGAAATCAAGACCTCGATCGAGGATTTCAGGGTGGATCGCAAATGGCCGGAATACAGGCTGCATTGCGACCGCCTGTTCTTTGCGACTCACCAGGATGTGCCGCTGGAGATCTTTCCCGAGGAATGCGGACTGTTCCTGTCGGATGGTTATGGCGCCCATATGATTCGCGAGGCGCCGGAACACCGCATGGCGCCGGCCACGCGCAAATCCGTCACGCTCAACTTCTCGCGTGCTGCCGCGCAAAGGCTGATGATGGCCGAATGGGCGAACGGAAAACCGTTCACTGTGGACGACGTCTAATTATAAGCGCGCGAGGTGCGCGTCTATTTCGGCGCGCGTTTGGCAAGGATACGCTGCAGCGTCCGCCGGTGCATATTGAGCCGGCGCGCCGTTTCGGAAACATTGCGCTCGCACATTTCATAGACTCGCTGGATGTGCTCCCAGCGCACCCGGTCGGCCGACATCGGATTTTCGGGAAGCTCAGCCTTTTCACCCGGCCGCTGTGTCAGCGCCGAAAACACATCGTCGGCATCCGCAGGTTTTGCAAGATAATCGACGGCGCCGAGCTTCACGGCCGTGACCGCCGTTGCGATATTGCCGTAGCCGGTCAGCACGATGATCCTGGTGTCGTCGCGCCGCTGGCGGATCGCCTCGATGACGTCGAGCCCATTGCCGTCGCCGAGCCGAAGGTCGACCACCGCATATTTCGGCGGCCTGCCTCTCGATTTCGCAACGCCCTCCGCTACTGATTCGGCCGTCTCCACTTGGAAGCCGCGCGTCTCCATCGCCCGTGCCAGGCGGCGCAGGAACGGCCCGTCGTCATCGACGATCAGCAGGCTGGCGTCGGGACCGATATGATCCTCGTCCGACGCGGTGAAATTGTCATGATTCTGTTCTGTCATCGTCTCGGCCCCGGCGGTTGAACGCCCGATCTGCGTCAACCGCTATATCCTGTTTATGCCGACAAAGTCATTTTGTCGAATTTGCGTCGATCAGCATGCGTGGCCATTCGATTCGGATGCGCGCGCCCGCACTTTCCGGATCGCGGTTCTCGAAAATCAGCGATGCGCCGGAGCGCTCCAGCAGCGTCTTGGCGATGAACAGCCCGAGCCCGAGGCCGCCGGCCGTATCCTCTTTCTGCCGCTTCGTCACATAGGGCTCGCCGATCCGCGTCAGAATGTCAGGCGCATAACCGTTGCCATCGTCCTCGATGACGATCAGGACTTTGTCGTGATCGTGCTCGACAGTCACGATCACTTTCTCCCGCGCATAATCGACGGCGTTTTCGATCAGGTTGCCGAGCCCGTACATGATGCCGGCATTGCGGTCGGTGACCGGCTCACCCTTGCGCGGGCTCTTTTCGATGAGCTCGAGAGCGATACCGAATTCTCGGTGCGGGGCGACGATCTCCTCGATCATCGACGAAAGCGGCAGCCGGCGCATATGTGCCTCGCCTTCGGAGGAAAGCGTCGTCAGCCGCCGCAGGATGTCGCGGCAGCGTTCGCTCTGGCTGCGCAACAGCATGACGTCCTCGCGGAAACGATCGTCATCCTTGAGTTCCCGCTCCATTTCCTTGGCGACGACGCTGATCGTCGCAAGCGGCGTACCGAGCTCATGGGCGGCCGCGGCCGCCAGCCCATCGAGTTGCGACAGATGTTTTTCCCGCTGCAGCACCAGTTCGGTCGCAGCCAGCGCA
The DNA here is from genome assembly GCF_057653695.1 of Rhizobium sp. SRDI943. Classification (NCBI taxonomy): domain Bacteria; kingdom Pseudomonadati; phylum Pseudomonadota; class Alphaproteobacteria; order Hyphomicrobiales; family Rhizobiaceae; genus Rhizobium; species Rhizobium sp. SRDI943. The sequence goes on from NZ_CM172787.1 coordinate 4,457,765, forward strand.
TCGGCAAGCTGGCTCGCTTCCATCGAGACCCGATAGGCATAGAAGGCGGCGAATGCCATGGTCGAGGCGATCGAGCACCAGACACCGAACTGCATGACGTTGTGGACATTGATTTCGACCCCGTCGAACCAGGGCAGCGGGAAGGGCGAAAAGGCAAGCACCGTGATGCAGACCATCGCAAAGCCGATCAGCGCGGTGCTGTAGCGGATCGGCTGCGAGGCAAAGGAAATGATAACGGGCACGCAGACGAGCGCTGCGAAAGGATTGGCAAGGCCGCCGGTGATGAACAGCAGCGCGCAGAGCTGCAAAAGGTCGAAGCCGAGCAGGGCAAAGGCGGCTGGCGGTTCCAGCCGATGCGTCGGTGGATAGCGGATCGTCAGGTAAAAATTCACCCAGGCAAGGGCGGCGATCAGCGAAGAGCTGGCAATCAGCGGCAGGGGAAAGTTCAGCCAGAAGGCAACGATGAAAACCGTCAGCGCCTGTCCGCCGACGGCAAGCCAGCGCAGCCGCACCAATGTCTGCAGGCGCAGCCTGCGGCTGTTGTGCCTGTCCTCCAGCGTATAGCCTTCCGTGTTGTCGATCATGCCAGGCTTGTCGATCATGCCGAGGGCTCCTTGAACGGCCCTCATGTACCACGCGGTTTTGCCCGTGTCGTCGGCAACGCATCCTCCGGCCGCTCCGGCCAGGGATGCCGGGGATAGCGCCCGCGCATATCAGCACGCACATCCCTCCACGAGCCGGCCCAGAAGCCCGGCAGGTCGCGTGTCGTCTGGATCGGCCGGTGCGCCGGCGAGGTGAGCTCGAGCAGCAGCGGCAGGCGGCCACCGGCAATGGCAGGATGCTGCCTCAGTCCAAACAGCTCCTGTACGCGGATCGTCAGCACCGGCTCCTCGCCCTCATACTGGATCGGATGCCTTTGGCCGGTCGGCGCTTCGAAATGGGTTGGCGCAAGCCGGCTAAGGTCGCGTTGCAGCTCATGCGGCACCAGAGACATCAGCCCGTTCGAAAGCCCGGCTGCGGAAATCTCGGAAAGGCCGCGGGCCTCGGTCTGAAAGGGTGCGAACCACTCGTCCAACCGGGAAAGCAGGGCATCATCGCCGACATCGGGCCAGGGCTCGCCGATCGTCCGGTGAAGGAATCCAATCCGCTCGCGAAGCTGCATGGCCTCCTTCGAAAAGGCAAGCTGATCGAGCCCGAGTTCGCGTACCCCGTCCACCAGCGCCTGGGTGACTGCTGCCCCGGACGGGCGCGGCAAAGGCGTCTCTTCGAAGACAATCGCACCGAGCCGGGTTGCCCGCCGCGCCCGGATTTGTCGGCTCTGCCGGTCGAAGAATATCTGGTCGCCGGTTTTGATCTCACCGGGCAACTCAGCTTCGATGTCGCCGCGCGTCACCTCTGCTGCCGCCAGAACCCGCGCCTGCGCCGCCCGTCCGGTCAGGTCGGCAATCACCAACATCTGGCTGCCGGCCAGCCTCTCGGTTTCCGGCAGCTCCGCTCCGCGGCCGTTCGCCATCACGAATCGACCGCGCCCGCCACGCTGAAGCGCGATTCGATCCGGGAACGCATGCAGCAGCAGTTGGCCGGCAAGCGCCGGCGCCGCTGAGGCAACGTTGTCGAGGCCGCTCGCCAGCCGTCCCGCCAGCCGCCGCGAGGCCTGCGCTCTCTCGGCCCGCTCGGCCTTGAAGCGTCGCAGCCGCTCCTCGATATCGACACTCGTTCCGCCAAGCCCCTGTTCGGTGAGAAGCACGGCGATCATCGCCGCATCCCGAGCGTGTCCCACTTCTCCCGCCGAGACGACCATAGCGGCAAGCCGCGGCGGCAAGGCGAGATCGCGCATCACCTTGCCGCGGGCTGTCAGCGCTCCGTCCTTGTCGAGGGCGCCGAGCTGGCCAAGCAGAACCCGCGCCTCCTTCAGCGTCGTTTCCGGTGGTTGATCGACGAAGGCAAGCGATGCCGGATCTTGAACGCCCCAATGCGCGAGGTCGAGCACCAGCCCCGAGAGATCGCTGGAAAGGATCTGCGGCGGTGTGAAGGCCGGCAATGCCGCCGTCTGTCCCTGGTGCCACAGCCTGACGGCGATGCCCGGCTCCGTTCGTCCGGCGCGGCCCGCCCGCTGATCGGCGGAAGCCCGCGACACGCGCACCGTCTCCAGCCGTGTGATCCCGGTCGACGCCTCGAACACCGGCAGACGCTGCAGCCCGCTGTCGATCACGATCCTGACGCCATCGATGGTGAT
>NZ_CM172787.1:4465000-4832218 GCF_057653695.1 Rhizobium sp. SRDI943
AGCATTGGCAATGAGAACGATTAAGTGTCGTAAGGGCATTTGGTGGATGCCTTGGCATGCACAGGCGATGAAGGACGTGATACGCTGCGAAAAGCCGTGGGGAGCTGCGAATGAGCTTTGATCCATGGATCTCCGAATGGGGCAACCCACCTTAAATACCTAGAAAATCATTCTGGTTGTCGGATCTTCGATCCGACATTACGGCGAACGATCGCCGACGGCCTCTGGCCTGTATGGGAGTTTCCCATGCTGTGCGGAGTGCGTCGCCGGTCGTCCGGCGCGCTAACGCAGCGCTGCACGAAGTGCAGAACGAGCGTGAGTGAAAACCCGAATGGTTTCTAGGTATTGTGATAAGGTATCTACACCTGAATACATAGGGTGTAAGAAGCGAACGCAGGGAACTGAAACATCTAAGTACCTGCAGGAAAGGACATCAACCGAGACTCCGCAAGTAGTGGCGAGCGAACGCGGACCAGGCCAGTGGCAATTGTGATTAAAGTGGAACGCTCTGGAAAGTGCGGCCGTAGTGGGTGACAGCCCCGTACGCGTAGATATCATGATTGTCCTAGAGTAGGGCGGGACACGAGAAATCCTGTCTGAACATGGGGAGACCACTCTCCAAGCCTAAGTACTCGTGCATGACCGATAGCGAACAAGTACCGTGAGGGAAAGGTGAAAAGCACCCCGACAAGGGGAGTGAAATAGAACCTGAAACCGGATGCCTACAAACAGTCGGAGCCCGCAAGGGTGACGGCGTACCTTTTGTATAATGGGTCAACGACTTAGTGTAACAAGCAAGCTTAAGCCGGTAGGTGTAGGCGAAGCGAAAGCGAGTCTGAATAGGGCGATTTAGTTTGTTGCATTAGACCCGAAACCGAGTGATCTAGCCATGAGCAGGTTGAAGGTTGGGTAACACCAACTGGAGGACCGAACCCGCATCTGTTGCAATAGATTGGGATGACTTGTGGCTAGGGGTGAAAGGCCAATCAAACTCGGAAATAGCTGGTTCTCCGCGAAATCTATTTAGGTAGAGCGTCGAGCGAATACCCCCGGGGGTAGAGCACTGGATGGGCTATGGGGACTCACCGTCTTACTGATCCTAACCAAACTCCGAATACCGGGGAGTACTACTCGGCAGACACACGGCGGGTGCTAACGTCCGTCGTGAAAAGGGCAACAACCCTAACCTCCAGCTAAGGTCCCCAAGTCATGGCTAAGTGGGAAAGGATGTGAGGATCCCAAAACAACCAGGATGTTGGCTTAGAAGCAGCCATCATTTAAAGAAAGCGTAACAGCTCACTGGTCTAAATAAGGGTCTTTGCGCCGAAAATGTAACGGGGCTGAAGCCATGCACCGAAGCTGAGGATGTGTAGCAATACACGTGGTAGCGGAGCGTTCCGTAAGCTGATGAAGGGAGACCCGTGAGGGCTCCTGGAGGTATCGGAAGTGCGAATGTTGACATGAGTAACGATAAAGAGGGTGAGAGACCCTCTCGCCGAAAGACCAAGGGTTCCTGCTTAAAGTTAATCTGAGCAGGGTTAGCCGGCCCCTAAGGCGAGGCAGAAATGCGTAGTCGATGGGAACCACGTTAATATTCGTGGGCCTGGTGGTAGTGACGGATTGCACAAGTTGTTCATTCTTATTGGATTGGATGGGCAGCGGAGCGGTTCCAGGAAATAGCTCCACCGTATAGACCGTACCCGAAACCGACACAGGTGGTCAGGTAGAGTATACCAAGGCGCTTGAGAGAACTATGTTGAAGGAACTCGGCAAATTGCACGCGTAACTTCGGAAGAAGCGTGACCCCATGGTAGGCAACTATTATGGGGTGGCACAGACCAGGGGGTAGCGACTGTTTATCAAAAACACAGGGCTCTGCGAAGTCGCAAGACGACGTATAGGGTCTGACGCCTGCCCGGTGCTGGAAGGTTAAGAGGAGAGGTGCAAGCTTTGAATCGAAGCCCCAGTAAACGGCGGCCGTAACTATAACGGTCCTAAGGTAGCGAAATTCCTTGTCGGGTAAGTTCCGACCTGCACGAATGGCGTAACGACTTCCCCGCTGTCTCCAACATAGACTCAGTGAAATTGAATTCCCCGTGAAGATGCGGGGTTCCTGCGGTCAGACGGAAAGACCCCGTGCACCTTTACTATAGCTTTACACTGGCATTCGTGTCGGCATGTGTAGGATAGGTGGTAGGCTTTGAAGCGGGGACGCCAGTTTCCGTGGAGCCATCCTTGAAATACCACCCTTATCGTCATGGATGTCTAACCGCGGCCCGTCATCCGGGTCCGGGACAGTGTATGGTGGGTAGTTTGACTGGGGCGGTCGCCTCCGAAAGAGTAACGGAGGCGCGCGATGGTGGGCTCAGACCGGTCGGAAATCGGTCGTCGAGTGCAATGGCATAAGCCCGCCTGACTGCGAGACTGACAAGTCGAGCAGAGACGAAAGTCGGTCATAGTGATCCGGTGGTCCCGCGTGGAAGGGCCATCGCTCAACGGATAAAAGGTACGCCGGGGATAACAGGCTGATGACCCCCAAGAGTCCATATCGACGGGGTTGTTTGGCACCTCGATGTCGGCTCATCGCATCCTGGGGCTGGAGCAGGTCCCAAGGGTTTGGCTGTTCGCCAATTAAAGCGGTACGTGAGCTGGGTTCAGAACGTCGTGAGACAGTTCGGTCCCTATCTGCCGTGGGTGTAGGAATATTGACAGGATCTGTCCCTAGTACGAGAGGACCGGGATGGACATATCTCTGGTGGACCTGTTGTCCTGCCAAGGGCATAGCAGGGTAGCTACATATGGACGGGATAACCGCTGAAGGCATCTAAGCGGGAAACCCACCTGAAAACGAGTATTCCCTATCAGAGCCGTGGAAGACGACCACGTTGATAGGCCGGGTGTGGAAGTGCGGCAACGCATGAAGCTTACCGGTACTAATAGCTCGATTGGCTTGATCGTTCTCATTGACTATGCTCATCTCAAGGCGACCGCAAAGCGGTCGTCCTGACAAGGCGAAGGCGCCAGCCTTTGCCCGGTCCCGGCGAACACGAAGTGTTCGTCCGGTTGGAGCTCTAAAACGTGTTCAAAAACGAAGTCATAGCACTTCACCAGCTTCTCAAAACATATAGTTGCGCTTTGCCGACCTGGTGGTTATGGCGGGGTGGCTGCACCCGTTCCCTTTCCGAACACGGCCGTGAAACGCCCCTGCGCCCATGGTACTTCGTCTTAAGACGCGGGAGAGTAGGTCGCTGCCAGGTCTGCAAAGCGCAACTGATGTAAAACAATCTTCTCATCACAAACTCTGCGGCCCATGCCGAACAAAAAGGGCCGCTCGCAAGCGGCCTTTTGTGTTAGAATGCATCGGCAGGAAAACACGAGACAAATTGCAAAAGCAATTTGCTCGGGCAGTCGGTATTTTGCCAGATGGCAAAACCTGGACGGACGACGCAAGCGTCGCCTGGATAACGCGGGGTGGAGCAGCCCGGTAGCTCGTCAGGCTCATAACCTGAAGGCCGCAGGTTCAAATCCTGCCCCCGCAACCAAACAAATAGCCGCCTTCAGGGCGGCTTTTTGTTTGGTAACGGGTCGAGGGTTTAATGCCTAATCAGGGGCCCGCAAGAAGGCAAAGCCGACGCAGCGGGACAGAAACTACAAATCCTGCCCCCGCAACCAATCCTTTCCTTAGATACTCCCAAGCCCCTGCCATGCAGGGGCTTTTTGTGTTGCCAGAAGAGAGCAATATCGCTGGCGCGAAGACTTCATCTTCGCTGGCGATGGTAGCTCCTCGTCCTGCGGACCATAACCTGAAGGCCGCAGGTTCAAATCCTGCCCCCGCAACCAAACAAATAGCCGCCTTCAGGGCGGCTTTTTGTTTGGTAACGGATCGAGGAGTTGACGCCTCTTCAGGGGCCCGCAAGAAGGCAAAGCCGACGCAGCGGGACAGAAAACTACAAAGCCTGCCCCCGAAACCAAATCCTTCCTCTTAAAGATCAGCATCTACCTTCTTATCGCTGGCGGAAAAGCTTCGCTTTCCCTGGCGATGGTAGCTCCTCGTTCGCAGAGCTCACCATAACCTGAAGGGTGAGCGGTCGATCGGGCCCGCCCGATAAAACAGTCCACTGAACTGTTTAAGACCCAACGGGGCAAAGCCTCAAACCGAAACCAAATTCCCAATAATACGCAAAAGCCCGCCTCGTGCGGGCTTTTGCGTTTGGCCAGATGTGGTCGAGGCAAGCATCCAGGATCAGTAATCGGATTCGGATCCTTCAGTTCAATTCATTCCGGGCCAGGAATTCGGCTGCCTGTATTGTCTTCAAGGCACTCGCTGTCTCCCTGAAGTAAGGCAGGGTTTCCCAGAGGGTGCGATCGCCGACGATATAGAAGCGGCGTTTGGCGCGCGTCAGGGCAACGTTCAACAGGTTCGGCTTCGATGCGGCCCAGGCTGCAGCCCCGCTATGAGCGGCATCGGCGCCGAGCACCATGAAAACCACGTCTTCTTCCTTGCCCTGGAAAGTATGCACCGTGCCGATCCTTTCCTTCAGCCACTTCGACAGTCTTGGCGGAGCCGAGCGCGTATTTCCGTTCCAATCAACCCATGTTGCATGGGCCAGAGCCTGCTTCAGACTGTTCTTGATCTCCTTGAACGGCGAAATGATATAGAGGTCCGGCAATCCGCCGTCCCGGCGATAAGTGGCGGTGAGGAGATCGACGATGAAGCCCGTTTGTTCTGGAACGGCCTGTTTGCCTGACACCCTTCCCCTGACGTCGATCCAGGCGCTGTCGCCATAAAACGGCGGAGCGTCGCCGGCCGGCCGGCGCTCTTCCAGCCCGAAGACCATCTTGTTCTGATAGGCGATCTGGTTGGCAAGGCCGAACATCGGATCGATGCAGCGCCGATGTACCCTGAGGGGGCTGCCGATCCAGAGCCCATCGGCCTCCTCGCCCGAGACCGTCGTCCCATAGCGGTTGTTGGCATCGGCCAACATCTGCACCGACGCACTGTTCGGCGAATATTGTCCTGCCGCCGTATGCGGCGAGAGAGCCGAGGTGGCGGTGATCAGCGCGCTGGGCAGCGTGAAGACCGGTTCGATCTGCTGGGGATCACCGATCACCATGACGCGCCGCGCCCGCAACAGGGCGCCGACGGCCGCCTGCGGCACCGCCTGACCAGCTTCATCGATGAAGACCCAGCCGACCGAGCCGGTGTCGAGACCGTGGAACTGCCGGGCAAAGGAGGCGAAGGTTGTCGAGACGATGGGAACGATCATGAAAAGGCTCTGCCAGATCAACGCAATGTGCTCGCCGTCGGCGGGACCGTTGTTGGAAAGCAGTTTGTTGATGGCGACGATGTTCCCTCCAAAACCTCCGCCTTTCTTGCCCACATCCGCCAGCCACGCTTCATGCAGCGTCAACGCTGCTTCCAACAATGCCGAACGCAGACCTGCCAGTTCGTCCTGATGCCACAGACCGTCAATCTGGAACTGATCGGTCTCGAGATCGGTCAGGCGACCAGGTAGGGTGGGGTGATTGAGAATTTCCCCTAGGCGGCCAAACTCCTCCCTTTTTCTGGACCAGATTTCTCGTTGCGACCGCAGTGCCTGTTCGGCACGTCGATGTCTCCGCAAAGACTGTTCCAGCGCAGGTCTGAGGGTTTTCGTAAGATGATGTTCGCATTCCGCCAGCGCCTTGCGCAGTTCCAGCTGTCTTCGTGCATTGGCGACGACATTGTGCCGATGCTGCCGGGCAGGGTTGGTCGACAGCACTTTCTCCCACCACGCAGGAGCGCCTCGGTCGAGCAGCAGTTCCTCCTCCTTCAGAGGAGACAACCCTTCCCTGAGGCGGAGCATGTCGGCGGCAACCATATCGCATCGGTCCTGTGCGTGTCGAAGTTCGGCCGCACCTGCTCTGACCTTTTCAAGCGCCTCGCGGCAGAAACCATCCTGCGAAACCAGGGCGATTTCGTCATGGAGATCGGCATAGCGTGCATATTCGCCGATCTTGTCGCGAACCACCTTGTCGGCGGCCTGAAATGCCGCCGATGCTTCGGCGAAGTTTGGTCCCTTATAACCCTTTAACCACTCCCAGATGGTCTGTGGTTTGTCGGCACCGGACCAGCCGGGCTTCGGCCTTTCGGCGATCTCCATGAAGGCGAAACGTTCCTTGAAAGCTCGGCGATTCCGGGAATTGCCGAGCGCACAGGCGATTAGCCCCCATGGGCGGTCGCCGTCCGAGAGCCTGACGACCGCCCCATTGTCCTTCTGGCAAGCGACTTTGTGCGCGATGGTCTGCAGATATTGGAAGGAAGACGTTCTCGCGACCGAGCTTCGCTTCGGAAGGTCGCGCGAAATATTCTCCACGGCGGCGTTGTTGGAGGAGGCGACAACCATTTCGAATCCTGCCAGGGCCGGGATCAGCGCCGATATCGTGGCCGTGCTCCGGTCCGCGAAAATGATGCGGCGCGGCGCGCCATCGAAGGCTTCGCGCGCCGTCTTCAAGGAGGCCAGGATGCGAGCGCGCCGAACGATATTATCTGCGAACATGTCGCGAAGCAGCGTCGTCTTTCCCGTCCCTGGCGGGCCGTTGACCGAGAACAGTCCCGTTTCCGACAGCTCGTCGATTGCCGAATTGATCGCGAACTGTTGCATCAGGCTCATGGCGTGGTGAGGTTCGCTGAGCCAGCGCCCGCGGTTGAGTTTTCCAGGATGCAAGGCCCGAACGATCGCCCGGCGTCCATCCTCCGAGTAGAGGTCGATCCGTTTCTCATGCACCAGCGCGGTGAGATATTGCCTGAGCGGCGCGGGGATATCGCCATGCGTGACGCGTATCATCGCCCGCTCGATGTCCTCGATGAAGAAGCTGTTCAAGATACCGATATCGTCTTCAGCACTGGTACTCTCATCCTCCTCGTCGTCGGCATCGAGCGCATTGCTTTCCGGCGGTGGTGGCAAGGAGATGAACTCTGATTTTTCCACCCGGTCCCGGTAACGCATTTCAACAGCGGCAATGGGTTTCTCCTGCTTCGAGGCAAAGCCGGCCCAATCGCAGAGCAATTCATGCAGCGTCAGGATTTCGGCAGCATCGATCGGCTGATCGGTCGTGTCCTCGGAGGATGAAGATCTCAGATGCCGCTGCGCCCGAAAGTTTTGAAGCAATTCCGAGAGTTGCCGCTTGCTGTCGGCAAATGCCTGGTAGCCGAGCGAGGAGAGGCCGGATTTCCGCACCCGTCCCAGAGCCCATGGCAGCGTGGAAACTGAAAATGTTTCGAACAGCGGCTGTCCCAAGGGAGAGAGCTGCAAGCTGGCAAAGCAGGTATCGCCATCGAGGTCGCTGCGTTCGGCGTCGTCATATTCGGCGGTATCGGTCGCAACGCAATCGAAGTGTCTGCGAATATCGGCAATTTCGGATTTGCTGAAAACGCCGAGGAACAGGGTAAAACCCGTGATCTGCTTCTCCTCGGGGATCGCTGGACGACTGAGTGCGGCACCGTCATCGCCGAGCGTTTTCGCATGCAACCAGAAAACACTTCGGCCTTCACCGGAGACGATACGACTGGAGAGATCGTAAGGAATGAAGAACTCGATTTTGTGCCAGAAATCGAGAATGGCCAGAAGCCGTTCCCTTTCGGCGCCGTCTGCATTCGTCTGCATGACTTCTCACTGAGGAGTTGCAAAAATAGGCTCGCGCTTCTTTTAGCAACGATCGCAGCGCAAAATCAAAGACCATGGTGACTGTGCGTCCCGGAGCTGCCGGACCGCATTTCCGCACCATGGCGAAACCACATCAATGCAGACGTGGCCGGCGTCGCTCGCTGAGCTGCCGTCCTCGGTTCCAGCGGGCGATGGTCTCCGGCACGACGTCCGTCTTGCCAGCGGCGGGCTCGGTGATCGAGCGCAGGCGTTCGAGGGCAACGCCCGCCTTGGCGGCATAATCGAGTGCGGTCGGATCGTCCGAATGCACGTCCTGGATCGCGGCGAAAACCGCCTCCGCCTCGGCCAGCCGTTTGCTCGCCGCAAGGGCGATACCACGCTTGTAATGCGCCTGGATGAGATGCGGCCCGATCTCGCCGATCTGACGGAAAGTCTCTGCGGCCTGCTCATATTGATGCAGCGCAAGTTGCGTGTCGCCAAGCCGCATTTGGATCGGTGTCGGGTCGGGTGCTTGCTCGACGAGAGCCTTGTAGGCAGTCAATGCCTCCGTCAGTTTGCCTCGGTCGAACAGCAGATTGGCGAGCCCGAATTCCGCGCCGGTATGGCCTGGCGCCGATTGCAGGACCTGGTTGAAGGCGATCTCCGCCTTGCTCCGGGCTCCATTGCGGTACATGTCGAGCGCCTGTTCATAGACGAAACGAATGCTGCGCGGGTTGAGCGCGCCATGCAGGTTCTGGCCGTTGCGGGTGCGGAACAGGGTGCAGCTGATCCGCCTTTCCTCCACCCCGAACATGTACTTATAGGGTTCGTTTCCGCGCAGGAAGTCATAGGTCTTGAAGCCCTGCTCGATCGCCCGCCGGATGCAGTAGCCATGCAGGATGAGGCCGGGAGACGGCGTCTTCCAGTTCTCGTCGCGGCCGGTGATATAGAAGAGGATGGCCTTCTTCTGCCGGTCGACGATATTCGCCAGCGCGCCGAGCGGCTGGTCGCCATACCAAAGGACCGGCACCTCGAGATTGCCGCAGTTGAAGCTGTCCATCAGCATCTCGCGCGTGGTGATGATCAGCCGCTCGGTCCGCTCTGCGCCTTTGCGGGCACTCCATTTGATCCGCCAGAGATTGAAGAGGGTGTCCAGGTCCCGATCGATGGTCTCGGGAGTTGCCATCGTGATCCTGTAAATATCGTCGCCTTCGACCTTGCGCAGGAACCGCCGGAGCTTCTGGCGCGTCTGGCTGCTCATGCGCTGCTCGAGATAGTCGTCGAAGCTTGCCGGCAGGGGGACGATGGGACAGATCGTATTGTCGATATTCTCGCTGTTCTTGGGCGAGCTGTCGCGAAACATCACCTCCGGTCCCTGCAGCGCCTCGATCATCTTCTCGCGCCGGCTGGCAGGACCGCTGAAATATTCGAGTTTCAGGTCGGTCCAGTTTTGATGTTTGATAAACGAAGCAAAGCCCGCAATGGCGTGATGCTCGTAATCCGGCCTGACGATGAAGCCGGTATAATCGGCCGCAAAATTCCCGGCCATGATGATCTCGTCATAGAAGAGCCCGGTCTTTTCGTTCAGATGCGTGATGAGGCGCAGCGGAAGGAAGGCGACATAGGGTGCTTCGGGATCGCGTTCGCGAAGGGCGAGGATGAACCAGCGGCGTCGGCGCGACAGATAGTTCTTCAGCCATATCCAGGAGAGGAAATGCTGCGCGTCTGGATCTTCCAGGAAGACCTGATCCCAGTTCTCGCGCACCGCCTCGAACCCCGCAATGGTATCGATGATATCTATGCGCATGTCCGCCCCCCAATACCCCATACGTCACTTGGGAGGTTTCATTCTAAAGGGAAACACCGATCTTCAAATAAACCGTCCGGATGATTTGAGGCGCCTAAATGGGATTAGTCCTGAGCCCGGCGCATAACCCAAAATCGCAATCGGTTTTGGTCAAAATCATACACAGATTCAAAGCGATAGAGCCAAACGCGTCCTGAAGGATAACGAGCTTCAACGGACCTCGCCCGAAAGTGTGCAGCGGTTTTGAGAACATGAGTACATAAGGATTAGATCAGAGCTCGCCGGAGATCCGCGGGCTCGCATGGATGAAGGCCCAGAGCGTCCGGCTGATGGCGACGATCTCGGCGATCGACTTTTCCAGAAGGTCGAGCTCGCGCGCGTCCATCTGTTCGATCTTGCCGTAGCGGATCTGCTTATCGTCCTCGACGAGCCGCATCAGCTGTGTGCTCGAGATCTCTCCCTTTTCGTCGAAGGAATAGATGCAGTGATTGTACTTGTTGCGTATCTTGGATTCTTTCTTCAACCGCGACATGGCTGAAAGGATCGCCTTCCGGTCGGAAGGGGAGGTCGAAGCGAGCTTGGACAGCCGTTCGATGAGATCGATCCGTGCGCGTGTGGTGTTCAGCGTCAGGAAAACGACGATTGCTGCATCCTTTTCCACCCGGAGAAGATGGGCGATGATGTAGATCAGCAGGCTTTCGGTGTTCGTCCAGACATAGTTCAGGCGGCCGACCCGCAGCAGGACATCGGACATCGCCGCCATGCTTGACCCTTTCTCCCCGGAGGGAATCCATCCCTCAAGGGATGACATGTGGACATTACATTAGAACAACGCGCAAGTCCGTCATATCTACAGGTCCGCCCGTGCCGGATCGCGAGCGATCAGCGCTCCTTGAAAGCCCGGGACATGCTGTCGGTAATCGGTTTGCTCAAATATTCGAAGAAGGTGCGTTCCGACGTCTGAATCAGCACTTCGGCCGGCATGCCGGGAACGGGATGGAAATTATGCACCCGCGCAATCTCGGAATCGGGTATTCCGACGCGGACGATATAGACGTCCTTGACCGAAGCTCCCGAATTTTCCTCGATCGAATCGGCCGAGACGTAGAAGACCTTGCCCTGCAGAACAGGGGTCGTGCGCCGGTTGAGCGCCGTGAGGCGGATCGAGGCCGTTTCTCCCTCATGCAACTGGTCGATCGAGGTGCGCAATACCTGCGCTTCCAGGATCAGCGGCACATGCGACGGCAGGATTTCCATGATCGGCTTTCCTGTCGTGATGACACCGCCGGCTGTGTGAAAATAGGAGCGCACCACCGTGCCCGACACCGGCGAACGGATAGTGGTCCGTTCGAGCACGCCGGCGGCCTCGCGCATCTGTTCGCGCACACTGTCCAGATCGGTTTCGGCGGTCTCGAGTGCATCGAGTGCCGCCTGCTTGTTGGAGTTGACGGCGATGACGGCTTCCTGGCGGAATTTGGCGATCTCGGCCTCGCTCTCGTTGAGCTCGCCGTTCAGTCGAGCAATGTCGCCCATCGCATCGGCGATCGCCCGCTCGATTGCCAGCAGATCCGTCCTGCGCATATAGCCGACCTTCACCAGCCGAGCCTTGGAGTCGCGTTCCTCGGTCAGCAGCGACAGCTGCCTTTCGAAGGAATCTCTCTGGCCCCTATAGCCGGCGAACCGGAATTCCAGCGACGCGATGTTCTTCCCGATCAGATTGAGCTGCTCCTCGAGCTTGATCTGCTTGCTGTGGAAGACGACGTTCTGGCTCTGGATGATCGCGTTGATATCGGGATCGCTGGCCTCCTTCGTCACGATATTGGGAAGCTGGAGTTCACGCAGGCCCTGCGCTTCGGCACGGAGCCTTGCGACAATGGCTTCCAGGCGCAGACGGCGAAGCTGCAGCATCCGCTCGTTTGAGCGGGATGCTGTAGGATCGAGGGTCAGCAGGATATCGCCTTCCTTGACCGTATCGCCTTCGCTGACGCGCATCTCCTTGATGATGCCACCTTCCAGATGCTGGACGATCTTGTTGTTGCCGGTCGCGACGAAGCTTCCCTGCGCGATAACGGCGGAGGCGAGCGGCGCCGTCGCCGCCCAGAAGCCGAAGCCTCCGAACGAGGTGAAGAGAACCGTCAGGCCGACGATGCTGTGCATCCGGATTGAGCGCGGCACGTCGATATACCATTCGAGCTGCACCGGACCGGCCGTCTCCTGATTTTTCCGTCCCATGTCGTTCATCCCTCGATGCGCGGTGCTTGTTGACCGTTATTGCCGTTGTTCTTGGAAAGCGCCTGCAGCACCTCGATCCTTTCCCCGAACATGGCGACAGTACCCTCCTTGAGCACGAGGATCTTGTCGACGCATTGGAGAAGGGCCGGGCGCTGGGTGATGGTGACGGTGGTGATACCCTGCTTCTTGGCGTGTATCAGCGCCTTGGCAAGAGCTGCCTCGCCTTGTGTATCGAGGTTCGAGTTCGGCTCGTCGAGGACCACGAACTTCGGATTGCCGAAGAAGGCGCGGGCCAGCGCGATGCGCTGCTTCTGGCCGCCCGAAAGCGGAGCGCCGTCACCCGCCACAATTGTTTCGTAGCCCTGCGGGAAGCCTGCGATGAGTTCGTGCACGTCAGCGAGCACAGCGGCCTCATAGATCTGGTGATCGTCGACGTCGTCACGCATGCGGCAGATATTGGCCTTGATCGTACCGGGAAAGAGCTGCACATCCTGCGGCAGATAGCCGATGCTTTCGCCGAACTGGCGCTGGTCCCAGTTGCGCAGATCCATCAGGTCGAGGCGAACATTCCCCGATGTCGGGACGATCGAGCCGACGAGCATCTTGCCGAGCGTCGTCTTGCCGGACCCGGAATTACCGATGATCGCAAGTGATTCCCCCTTCCTGAGCGAGAACGAGATGCCGTTGAGAATGACCTTCTTCTGCGGCGGCGGCACGAAGAGAATGCGTTCGACATCCAGCCGGCCTTCGGGATTGGGAAGACGCAGGCGCGGGAAGTTCAATGGGGAGTTCAACAGCAGTCCTTTGATCCTGCCATAGGCGGCTGCCGATCGGTTGAACTGATGCCAGCCTTCGATGGCGCCTTCGATCGGCGCCAGGGCGCGTCCCGAGATGATCGAGGACGCAATCACCATGCCGCCCGTCAACTCACCGGAGAGCGACAGATGCGCACCCCAGCCCAGCAGGGTGATCTGGGTGATCATGCGGCAAGCCTTCGATATGCCGGAGAAGATGATGTTGCGGTCTTGCGCTTCGACTTGCGATTTCAGCGAGCCCGCCGTTTCCCGGCCCCACATCTTCACCGCCTCGGGGATCATCGCCATTGCGTTGATAATCTGCGAATTGCGCGACATGGAATCGAGATGGAAATTTGCCCGGCTGAGATAGCCGTTGGATTCGGCAAATTGCCGGGCGGTGAATTTCTGGTTCAGATAGGCGATCACGAAAAGCACCGCGCAGCAGACCATGATGATGATGCCGAGATGCGGATGCACGAAATAGACGACGACCACGAAGAACGGCATCAGCGGCGCATCGAGAAACGCGATCAGCGTGCCGGATGTCAAGAAGCCGCGCAAAAGCTGCAGGTCCTGCAGCGTCTGATAATCCTTGCCGCTGCCATGCAGCGACGCCCTCGCCGCGGCGCTGAGGATCGGCGCGCCGAGCTGAACTTCGAGCTCCACCGCGGTGCGCATCAGGATAAAGCGCCGCACCGTATCCATGAAGGCCTGCAGCAGCACGGCGCCGATCACGGCGATCGAGAGCATGACGAGCGTGTCGACGGAGCGGCTTGTCAGCACCCGGTCGGATATCTGGAAGAGATAAAGCGGTATCGCCAGCAGAAGGACGTTGATGGCGACAGTAAACACCATGACGACCACCATGTTGCGCCGTACCGCCGCCATCCCGCGCGAGAGGCTGGCGGCGAAATTCACAGGCTCGCTGCGCTTGTGAAAACCGCCGCCGCTTCCCCCGCCCCCGCCCCCGCCGCCCCCGGGATCGGAATTCTTGCCGTTTCCGCCGCCGCCGGTGCGCAGCCGCCTGTCGTTCTCGCTGATCGGACCGCTTTCTCCTTCGATGGTCTTGCCGAAAGGCATCGTCGGGCTCGATTTAAGCTCGGTCTTCTCTGTCGGCAGTTCGGGGGCCACCCGTGCTTCGATCTGCGGCTGGGCCGGCGCTTCCGCCGGTTTTGCTGTCGCCGGGCCCTGCGCCACCGCGACAGCAGGCGCCGTTTCCACTTTAGCTTCCGGCACCGCCGTCTTTTCCGGGAGGGGCGCCTGCGTTGCGCTTGCGCGTCCGGTATCGGCAGCCTCGGTTGCTGCAGCTTCGGACGTCTGCTTGCCGCCATCGGGAGACGAAGCAGCGGCACCGCTCAGCCTGCGAAGGTTCTCGACCGCCTCGTCGATCGCCGAGATGCACAAATCGGTCATCGTCGCTTCCGAAGGGGCAGCGGAGGGAATAGTGCCCGATCTCAGATCGAGGGCGCTGCCTGCCGCAAAGATTTGTTTCGAAATCTGGTTCATCGTGGTTCCCTCGCAATACTCAAGGTCACGCGACCATGGCTTGCATTACGTCGGCGGGGTGCGTCGACGACCATGAAAAATCATTCCCGGCATTGATGACGCCGTCAGCGCAATTGCCGCCCGCCGGATCGTCGTTGTCGAGAAAGGCGATGACTTCGTTGGCGAGCCTGTCGTCGGCCGGCTGCGGCTGTGTCGTGTCATGCTCCACCAGCCCGCCCTGAATGAGGATGGCGTCTGAATAGAGCTGGCCTGCCAGATAGGTCGTCTGGCCGAAACTGTCGTAGTCGACGATTTCGGCGATGTTGACGACCGCATTGCTGCCCGTGTCGATCGTAACCGTTGCGTCGGGATTGTTTTCGAGGATGGTTGATGCCGCCAGGGTCACATCGTCGGAATCGCCGAGGATGCTGACCTGTTTTATGATCGTCATGTCGTAGAGATTGCCGGTGATATAGAGCACATTGAGGCCGGCATAGCCCTGGAAATTCATATCGAAGGACAGCCCTTCCGGCATGTTGGGATCGCGATCTTCGATCGCTTTCTGCGTTGCGGCCATATAGTCCGGCATGGCCGCGAACGGGCTGTCCGTCCCGACATTGTGGATCGAGGCGAAATTCCAGAGCAGGTTGTTGCCGGTCTGTATGTCGGCGCCGGGATCGACGCCGTCTTCGGCCCGCACCCAGTCATTGTCGTAGAGCAGCGAGATCTGCGTGATGCTGTTGATGTCGAGCACATTGCCGCCGATGATCACCAGATCATACTGCATGCCCATCCCGAAAAAGGAGGAGAAGTTGATGGAGGTATTGCCGCCGGTCAGAACCGTGGCTTCGGATCCAGAAGTGGTGACCGTCATCGTGTCGTTGTCGGTGACGAAGTGATATTGCTCGATCCACTGTACGAAGGAGACGTCGCCGTCGATGACGCTGACGCGCCAGCTGTTCGGGAAAGTCGGCTCGACAGCATCGTTGTCGGCATGGCTCGATGCTTCGAAGGTGCTGTGTTCGAAGAGGGCGATATTCTTGGCGACCGTTCCCGCGTCATCGGCGGAATGGCCGGATGACTGCAGCGTCGAAGCAATCTCGTCGTTGTCGCTGTAGACAAAGGCTTGGGAGATCGCGTCGATCTGGTGATAGTTGCCCATCACCGCCGTGACCGAGGCGATGACGCCGGTATTGATCACCGAGGCGACGTTGACAAGGAGGTTTGCACCGGCGGTCACATCAAGGCTGTTGCCACTCGGGTCGGTCTGCTCGACGGATGTACTGCTGTCGTCTGGTTCTTCCTGGAACTTGGCGAGACCGCGGTCGGGCAGGAAGTCGTCGAGGACAGGGATATCGGTCGTCTCCTCGCCGTTGACATAGACCGTGTCGTTCTTGGGGGCGGTGGTGCTGAAATCATGCGTCGCGTCGCCGCTGCTGGGCGAGGCCGGCCCACTGTCCTTGCTATTCTGGATATAGCTTTCGAGATCCTCGGCGATCTTCAGCGCGCCATCATAGGTATCTGTCCGGTGGAGGCTCGCAAAAGGCGTGAAGATCTCGGCCTCGGTGCTGAAATCCGCGAGCCGCTCGATGACGAAACTCGTGTCTCGAAGGGGATGGACGCCGTCCGTCATATCCAGATAATCGTCGTCGTAGAGGACGTTGACCTGGAGGACATGACTGATCGCCGAACCAGGCCCGGCAAAGACTGTCAGTTCCGGCTCATCCGTGAGCACGATATCCGTAGGATCGCCGAAATGCGGTAACGGGATGTCCTTTCCGGCAATCGCCGCCAGCTTCTCGAGGCTCTCTTCGAAGACGCGGCCGAAATGGCGCGCCGGGCCAAATTCGATGTCGTAGCTGCCGCTTTTGTAGATGATGCCCGGATCGTAGTCCTTGAGCTGGAGATCGGAAGAGAAGGCGGCGGTAAAGGCATCCTGATCCGGCAGAGCCGGTCCATCCGCGCCCGGTCCTGCACCTTCGGCATAGTTCGTACGCAACCGCATCTCGTCGGTCGTCATCTCGAAGAGACCGATGAAGTGCGCAATGATTTCCGAAATCTTCTCGATATGCATGGTTCGGCCCTCCCATTCGAGATGACGATCGGCCTTGGAGGCACCCGCCGGGAGCCGTCGTGTGGTCGTCAAATCGTTTTCAAGCAGTCAAACTGCACCGGCTAGAGCCGGTGCAGTTCGTCTTGGTCGCTGGAGGTCGGTGTCAGGTGCCGGTATCCTCGCCGACGTCGGAGACATGAGAATTGCCGCCGATGACGCTGGAGTCGACCGTATTGCTGAGCAGGTTCGCACCCTGAACGAACTCGAGGTGGAAGCCCGAATTGGCAAGGATTGCCGAAGCATCGGCCGCGCTCGAGCCAGTGGCGTCGTCGCCGGCCTTGAGATCCCAGCCTTTGCCGTCCATCTCCATGCCTTCTGCGCTGTCGGCGGTGCCGCCATTGGCATTCAGGTTGTTCTGAGCGCCTTCGTTGTCCATCTTGACGTTCCAGGCGCTATCCTGGTCAGCCAGATGGTTCGCCTGGACGGCGCTGAAGCCGCTGTCATTGCCTTCGCCGGTCAGCGAATTGTTGAGGATGCTGTCGACGTCGAGAGTGAAGGAGAAGTCGTCGCCGAGGTCGAAGGTGAGGTCGTGTCCGGCAACGCCGAGGTTGGAGTCCTTGACGTCCTCGATGACGGCGAAGTCTGTGTCCGTCTTGTTGAAGCTGTCGGAGGTGTTGTTGCTGTCGGAGACCGTCTTCGTATCCGTATCCGTCTCCGTAACGGTCTTAATATCGGTGTCGGTCACGGTTTTCGTATCGGTGTCCGTGATCGTCTTGGTGTCGGTGTCGTTGTCGCTGTACGACTTGCTGTCATAGCTCCAGTCGTAGTCGGTCTTGGTGTCGGTATCGGTGATCGTCGTGGTCTTGGTGCTCGTATCGTCGTCGGACTTGTAGCTCCAGTCATATTCGTTGTCGCGGTTGTCGCCATTGTTGGCGGCGACGTCGATCTCCGCCTTGACGTCCACGTCGACGCTATTGTCGGTATTGTCGCGATTGTCGCCATTGGCGACGCCGCCGACATAACCGGTCGAATCGTCTTCGATTTCAGTCGAATTGATCGCGCTATTGGCAAAGCCGTCGGCAAGCGCCCCGACCTTTGTGATTTCGGTGTCGTCAGACATTGCATTCTCCAGAAAAAACCGGAGCAGCTTTTCGAAATCCCTCTCATCTCAAATGGGATTTTACTCGCGCTCGCTCCGATACGGTTAAGATCGGCAGATGTATTCGATACTAGTCATCTGCAGCTTCGTCGCGATTTGTTGATCAAATCGTTGGTATTGGGAACGTACGTACTCAGTACAAGGCCGCACATATCCAGCTCCGAATCCTGAAAAGGATAAGGAGTATTCAGGCTTTCTTTTCGTTGAGTTGCCCTAAATGGAAGCCATGTATCAAAAACGCATGACGATACCTGGATTTTCCAGTCGCCACTTGGACGACGATCACAGAATGCTGGAAAAAATGCGGATCCGATAGACACCAATTCGGGCTAAGGCGGATCCGCCCTGTCCGGATAGCCCGCAGATAGTCCCTGTCGTCGGAGTACTAAGATCTGTTCGGCAGCGGCGTCGGCGAGCGGCGACAATCCGGGGCTCCCGGCATTCGCTGCAGGGTTGAGGGGCACCTTTCGACGTTTCCCTGTCTCATATCCGACCCACCCTGCATGACGAAAATATGACAATTTGTACTGAAATATTACATTCAACTGAACATCTATAGTCGAAGCAAATATAGCCTTGAAGTATATATCATAGTGAAAATACAACCAAGGCATTGTATCGTATCGTTTTTCGTCCGCGAAAACTAATCACTTTGGGCCATTTCCTTCCTTCTCAATCCGTATTAACATAATTAAGAAATGTCTAAAAAATAAAGCGGTGACATCCGGGGTCGGCATTTCTTACTATCTTATACCCGCCATCGCTCCACGTTTGAGTAAAGTGTAACGCTAGGGGAGGCGTATATGTTCATGACAGGCTCAGGGATGGAGAATTCTGACCAGGGAAGAAAGTTGAGTACGTCCGGAGATACTATACTAGTGGTAGCCAAGGCGGATCTGTTTTCGGAATGCATGGTAGAAGCACTGGCAAAGAAATTTCCGAACTGTGAAGTGGCAAGCATAACGAGTACAAAGCCGATGCTGGAAAAAGATACCAGCGATTTTAAGCTTGTTTTATTCTATCATATACCCGGCCCGGAGCTTCATGAAGCGCTGCAGGCTGCCCGCGAAAACCACCCTGAAACCTCGATTGGACTTGTCGTCGAAGCGATCGATATGCTCGAGCCCTATGTCAGCCGGCTGGTAGAGGCGCGGATCATCGATGGCGTCCTGCCACTCAACCTGCGGCTCGATGTCTTTATGGCTGCAGTGGATCTGCTAATGAAGGGCGGCGAACATTTTCCGTCAGCACTTCTCAATCGCCTCACCAACAACAACGCCCAGCTGGAGCCTTCGCTCTATCAGACAAAATCGGTCGATGCGGCGCGCAGCAATGCGCTCAAGCTGAGACGCGACAGCATCTCTGCTTTGACCACCCGTGAGGTTCAGATTCTGGATCTCATATGCAAGGGCACGCAGAACAAGATCATCGCCGACAAGCTGCATCTTTCCGAAAATACCGTGAAGGTTCACGTCCGCAACATCTACAAGAAGATGAACGTCCGAAACCGCACGGAAGCTGCATCCCGCTTCTTCAATGAGCATTCCGCCGGTGAAGGCGACATGTCCGGTCGGTGGCGCAACTGATCTAACGCTTTCTTTTGCTTCAGATCGAAGGACGCGCAAAGCAACGTGACTTCTGTCCGAAGCCGCTTGGAGAGCAGATATAAGGCGCCGAGCCATGATAGGCTACGCTGCGGGCCGTTGCTGCAGTCGGGCGCTCGGCCCGATTTGCCGGATAGGCATAGGCCTTCGAGACGCGCGGTGCCTCGACCACGACGATGTTCTTTTTCGCGACGACCGCGATATCGTCATCAACGACCGCGCAAGCCGTTGGTCCGATTGCAACGAGCGCCGTTCCCCAGACGAACATCGCCAAGCGGAAACGCCGGCCTTTCAGCTGCGGTGTATCTTGTTTTTCTAACATGGCCAAAACCCCTCGCATATGGCGCTTCAGGATGCAAGACCGGCCGTGCCGTTGAGCGCGGCCAATCTCCCGCCTTCCCTCGTATATTAGCTGCATTGAGTGAAGCTTAAGCGGCGAGTGAGAGGCGTTGTTGCGGATCGGAAAATGACTAGAGTGATTAATCATTCGTTATCTTGAAGAATACTTGTGTAATTATTTGGATACTTGGAATTTTTAAAGTTGACCTCCACGCTAATCGTCTTATCATTTGAGTAGTAATTCAGTTATCCGAAGAATAACTACAAAGTTATTAGCGTCTTGATAGGAGGGTTCACGAACATCCAGGCGGATAAGGAAGACTTGAGGCGCATAAATAAATCAAAAGACTAAATACCTGGGAAGGAGTTTGTAATGCGTAGTTTCGTTCCCAACGAAGGCTATTCTAAAGTGTCAGGCATACCGGTGCTCCAAGGGCGACGCACCGTTCTTGTGAATGGTGGGGGCGGCTTCCTCGGTTCACATCTCTGCGAAAGGCTCCTGCAGCGCGGCCACAGCGTCACATGCCTCGATAATTTTTCGACCGGCCGTCGTGCGAATGTCGCTCATCTTGCGTCGAACACCCGCTTCCGCATCGTCGAGCACGATGTTAGGCAGCCCTTCGATATTGACGCGTCGCTCATCTTCAATTTCGCCTCCCCCGCCTCTCCGCCCGATTATCAACGGGATCCCGTGGGAACGCTGCTCACCAACGTGCTTGGCGCCGTCAATACCCTTGATTGCGCGCGAAAGACCGGTGCGATCGTCGTCCAATCGTCGACGTCGGAGGTCTATGGCGACCCAACCCAGAGCCCGCAGCACGAATCCTATTGCGGCAATGTTAACCCGATCGGACCGCGCGGCTGTTACGACGAAGGCAAGCGCAGCGCCGAAACGCTGTTCTTCGATTACCACAGGACTTACGGTGTCGACATCAAGGTCGGCCGCATCTTCAATACCTACGGACCGCGCATGCGCCTGGACGACGGGCGGGTGGTTTCCAATTTTATCGTGCAGGCCCTGCGCAATGCCGACCTGACGATCTATGGCGATGGTCAGCAGACCCGTTCTTTCTGCTATGTCGACGATCTCATCGAGGGTTTCCTGCGTTTTTCGGCCGCGGGCAGCGCCTGCAACGGCCCGATCAACCTCGGCAATCCAACCGAAATGTCCGTTCGGCGCCTGGCGGAAATCATCCGGGACCTGACGAACTCGCGTTCCCGGATCGTCCACCTGCCTGCGGTCACCGACGACCCTCGTCAGCGGCGACCGGATATTTCCCGCGCCATGGCCGATCTTGGCTGGAAGCCCCGCATCGGGCTCGAAGCCGGCCTGGCTCGCACCGTCGAATATTTCGACGGACTGCTGGCCGGCACAGAGAAGGCGGAGGTCCTATGAGATGCCCCGCTACATTCTCGTCACCGGCGGCGCCGGTTTCATAGGCAGTCATATCTGCAAAGCGCTGTCGCGCGCCGGCATGATCCCGGTTACCTACGACAATCTCTCCACGGGACATGCCGACAGTGTACGCTGGGGGCCGCTCATCCGGGCTGAGCTTGCCGATGCCGCCGCGTTGCGCCGGACTCTTGCGGAGTTTTCGCCCGATTGCGTCATCCATTGTGGTGCCAATGCCTATGTCGGCGAATCCGTCGACATGCCCAGGAAATATTACCGGAATAACGTCGTCGGCAGTCTGACGTTGCTCGAGGCCTGCCTCGATCAGGAGATCGATCGGATCGTCTTTTCGAGCAGTTGCGCCACCTATGGCGTCCCCGCTTCATTGCCGATACGGGAGGAAAGCCCGCAGCATCCGGTCAATCCCTATGGGCGCACCAAGCTGATCTTCGAGATGGCGCTGGAGGACTTTGCCGCCGCCTACGGCATCCGCTTTGCCGCATTGCGTTATTTCAATGCGGCCGGAGCCGACCCTGATGGTGAGCTTGCCGAGCGCCATCAACCCGAGACCCATCTCATCCCGCGCGCCCTTCTCGCTGCCGCCCGCAGGTTGGAGCGGCTTGATATCTTCGGCACCGATTATGCAACCGAGGACGGAACCTGCGTTCGCGACTATATTCATGTCAGCGATCTCGCGCAGGCGCATCTCGCCGCCGTCAATCATCTGATGGCGGACGGCGGCTCGCTCAGCGTCAATCTCGGCTCCGGCCGGGGCACCTCGGTGCGCGAGATTCTCGAGGCGATCCGTCGCGCCAGCGGCCGCGAAGTCCCCGTGCGTTATCGCTCCCGCCGCGCCGGCGATCCGCCGATCCTCTTTGCCAATACCGCAAGGGCGAAAGCGGAACTCGGCTTCGCGCCGGTTTTCTCGGATATCGATACGATCATCCGCACTGCCGGCCCCACCTTCGGGCTGGAGATGAGGGCATGAGCAATGTTTCGCAAATCGGCCATGGCGTCAGGACCGCCAAAGCCGTCAATGCTGATGCATTCGATCTTGTTTTCACCGGCTGGAACCGTGTCGCCTATGGCTTCGGCATTCTCTGCTGGCTGACGGCACTCGGCTTTTTCTGGATCTGGTGGTGCCAGTCCGCCCATATCATTTCTTGGGCCACATTCGTGCTCGTCACCCTCGTGCTTGCCTGGATCACGCTTGTACCGGCCTATTTCATCCTGATCTTTGTCGATGCGAGGACGGTCAGCCCTCGCGCAGGGCTGCCGGAAGGGCGGGTGGCTATGGTCGTCACCAAGGCGCCGTCCGAGCCCTTTGCCGTCGTCCGCACCACTTTGCAGGCGATGCTCGACCAGATCGGCGTCGATTTCGATGTCTGGTTGGCTGACGAGGACCCTTCGGAGGAAACCAGGCGTTGGTGTGCGGCGCACGGCGTGCTGATCTCCACCCGAAAGGGTGTGGCGGAGTATCATCGCACCACCTGGCCGCGCCGGACGCGTTGCAAGGAAGGCAACCTCGCCTATTTCTACGACCACTTCGGCTATGCGCGCTACGATTTCGTCGCCCAGTTCGATGCCGACCATGTGCCGACGCCGACCTACCTCCGTGAAGTCCTGCGCCCCTTTGCCGATCCCGGCATCGGTTATGTCTCCGCTCCCAGCATCTGCGATGCCAATGCCGGGGCAAGCTGGGCGGCGCGCGGCAGGCTCTATGCCGAGGCAAGCCTGCACGGTTCGCTGCAGACGGGTTACAACAATGGCTGGGCGCCTCTTTGCATCGGTTCCCATTATGCGGTTCGCACATCAGCCCTTCGTCAGATCGGCGGCCTCGGCCCAGAACTTGCGGAAGACCATTCGACAACGCTGATGATGAATGCCGGCGGCTGGCGTGGCGTGCATGCGGTCGATGCGATCGCTCATGGCGACGGACCGGCGAGCTTCACCGATCTCGTCGTCCAGGAATTCCAGTGGTCGCGCAGCCTGGTCACCATTCTGCTGCAACATTCCCGCCGCCACATCATGCACCTGCCTTGGCGGCTGAGGTTCCAGTTCGTGTTCTCGCAGCTCTGGTACCCGCTCTTTTCCGTCTTCATGGCCATGATGTTCCTGCTGCCGGTTGCCGCGCTGCTGACGGGCCGTGTCTTCGTCAATGTCACCTATCCGGATTTCCTGCTGCATTTCGTGCCGATGTCGATCGTACTGACGCTGTTTGCCTTCTTCTGGCGGGCAACGGCAACCTTCAGGCCGCACGATGCGAAACTGCTCGGCTGGGAAGGGCTTGCCTTCATCTTTCTGCGCTGGCCGTGGTCGTTGGCCGGCAGTCTTGCCGCTGTTCGCGACTATATCTGCGGCTCCTTCGTCGATTTCCGCATCACGCCGAAGGGAAAGCAGCAGCAGCGGTCTTTGCCGCTGCGCGTCATCGCGCCCTATATCGGGCTCGCTGCCCTTTCCGCCGCTGCAATGATGTTTGCGACCGATGCCGCGGCCGCCCAGGGTTTTTATGTTTTCGCCATGATCAACCTCTCGGTCTACCTGTCGCTGACGGTGCTGATCGTCGTTCGCCATGCGGTCGAAAACGATCTGCCGCTGCTGCCGCAATCGCGCGGGCTGTGGCTTGCGACAGCCACCGGACTGGCGATTTTCGTCGCTGGCGGCACGCAGGCGGGGAGCCACGGCCTGCGCGGCCTCGAAGCTCTTTCGCACGGCCAGACGTTTGTCAGTTTCACCGAAACGCAATTTGCCGTGGCCGGCGCCGGCCTCGGCGGCGGCAAGACCAGGATCGTGAAATTCCACCTGAGATGGAATGGTTTCGGCAGAACCGGCCGAGACGAACAGGGTGCGTGAGCCGGCGGAACCGGCAGGTGTCGAGTATGGAGGATGTAATGGGTATCGGATCGAGACTATGGGGAGCAGCGCTTGCTCTCAGCCTGTGCCTGCCGGTGGCAGCGCACGGCGCCGAGGTTGCCAAAATGAAGGCGCCGACGCCGCTCAGCGCCTATGAGCTCTATCGGATCTATGGCGACAAGACCTGGACCTGGAACACCGGCGGCGGCCGTTTCTTCGATGAGGGCCGACGGTTCGTCGCCTGGAGCAATGATAAGGGGAGGCCGTCCTTCGCCGAAGGCAGATGGGTGGTCGACGATCTCGGCCAACTCTGCATGCGCGCCACCTGGACGAATGCCGAGGGCGCGGCCCGCGCCAGCACCTGTTTCGGGCATCGCAAGATCGGCAACACGATCTATCAGCGGCGCCAGCCGGACGGCAAGTGGTACGTCTTCCGCCATGCATCGGGACTCCCGGACGACGAGTTCGGCAAGCTCGTTCCCATGGACACCGTGAGCGCGAAGGCAAGCGAAGTGAAGCAGATCCTGCTGAGCCAGGAAGTAGCCCGAAAAGGAGGGTGAGCCATGAAGAAGCTGATGAAAAAAAACCTCTCGACCGCCGCGTTAGCGCTGTTGCTGTTGTGCGTCGCGGATCTGCCGGGCCGAAGCGAAGTGCAATATGCCGGCATTGCCCCGAACCCGGCGGCGGCCGTGCGGACGATCATCGATAAGCGCCCCGTCCTTCACACCGACGGCATTAAGTTCGGGGCCTACGATCCGCACGGCGATTTCGGCGCGCAGGCGAATGTCGCGACCGAAGCCCTGTTTCTGCCATGGGAGGACGTCGATCTCGAGACGTTGCGCGTCGCCGATGCCTATGCGCAGGCCAGAGGCCGCAACCTGCTGATCACCGTGGAGCCATGGTCTTGGGACGTCGATTGGCGGCTGACCTCCGCAGAGCTTCGCGCCAAGGTTCTGCGCGGTGACTATGATGTCAACATGCGTTCGATCGCGCATATGATATCTGAGCTGAAAAGCCCGGTGATCGTCCGCTGGGGACAGGAGATGGAGGACAAGTCAGGGCGGTTCTCATGGTCCGGCTGGAGCCCGCAGGACTATATCACGGCCTACAAGCGGATGATGGACATCGTCCGCCAGGAGGCGCCCAGCACCGAGCTCATGTGGTCGCCAAAGGGAGAGCCTGGCCTTGAGGCCTATTATCCCGGCGACGATTATGTCGACCTCGTTGGGCTCTCGGTCTTCGGCCTGCAGCGCTACGACGAACTCGCCTACAATGAGCACCGAACATTCTCGGAAGCGCTGAAGCAGGGATATGATCTCGTCGCCGGCTACGGAAAGCCAATCTGGGTGGCGGAGCTGGGCTATGAAGGCGGCGACGCCTATATCAGGCCGTGGATCGAAACTGCCACACTGAAGCAGAGCGCCTTCCCGAATCTGCAGGAGGTCGTCTATTTCAACGACCGGGATGTGCATGCATGGCCGTTCGATCTTGGCCGGCCGGACTGGCGCGTGGCCGAAAACCTGGGCAACTGATAGTCCGGAAAACAGAGGCTTGAAAAACGGAGAGGCCCGCCGGGGTGTTGCGGGCCTCTCCGCATGTCGGGCGACCGATCATCCCTTGATCGTTGCCTTACCCTCTTCGATGAGCCGGGTCGCCGCATCGGCGGGCGAAATCCGTTCGAAGGCGAGTTCGTCACAAAGCGGGCGCAGCACGCGCTGGTCGAATTGGGTTGCGCCCATCGGCACCGGTGGCGGATATTCGCCGACCTGATCCTTGAGCAGATTCACGTATTTGACCGTTTCCTGCTCTGTCGGGTTGAGTTGCGGCAGGATGGCTTCGCGCACGGTAGGCGACATTGGCACGCCGCGTTCCACGCCAAGGATCTTGCCGGCTTCGGGATCGTTGACGAAGAAGCTGATAAACTTCGCGGCAGCTTCGCCATGCTTGCTCGTCGCGCCCACACTCCAGATCAGTGCCGGACGGTAATAATGGCCGGACGGACCGCCCTTCTTGTCCCGTGGCAGCATGGTGATGCCAAGCTTGTTCTTGATGATCAGTTGATATCCGACCATCTGGTTTGAATAGGCCATCCCAATCACCGATTTGCCGAGACCAAGGCAATTGGTGTCGATTGTATTTTGATCGAGCGTCTGCACGTCGGCGGCAACGGTGCCACCCGCTTTGCGCAGTTTCTCCCAGTAGTCGAACCATTCCTTGGCATCGTCAGCCGTGAAGCCGAGCCCAACGCTTTCCCTCGCAAAGAGGCTCTTGCCGCGCTGGCGCAGCCAGGCATCGAACACATAGGCGTAGCGCGCCGCATAGGGGCCGCCGCCCTTGCCGGAAGACTTGGCGAGTTCGACGGCGAGCTTGGCGTACTCATCCCAGGTGAGGTCGGGCGTCGGCAATGGGATGCCTGCCTTTTCGAATTCGACTGTGTCGAAGAACATCGAGAAGGAATTGAGGCCGAGGCCAACACCATAGAGCTTGCCGTCGATGGTGGTCAGTTTCAGCATGTCGGCGCCAAAGGACTGAACGTCCAGCGTGGAGGGGACGAATTCATCGAGTGGCAGGCAGGCGCCGCGCTTCGAGTAGTCTGAAATTGTTCCCGGCTCGAGCTGGAAGATGTCGGCGATCGAGCGCCCGGCCATCTGCGTTGCGAGCTTCGTCCAGTAGCCGTCGCCCGAAAGTGATTCACCGACGAGAGTGACGCCAGGCGATTTCGACTGATAGAGCTTGGCAACCTCAAGCGTGCGCTTGGCGCGGTCGTTGGATCCCCACCACATGGCGCGGAGCTGTGCGTCTTCGGCAAAAGCCGGAATGGCGCTTCCGGCACCAAGGGCGAGACCGGCGGCCGCACCGGCTGAACCCATCAGAAATGAACGGCGATTGACCTGCATTGATAATCCTCCTTGTCCCAACTGCCCGCTGCCATCCTCCAACGGCATTATCGAGCACTTCGGCAATCAGATTACGCAAAAAAAATATTATTGCAAGAAGCAACCATTTTCTTGCAAATTTGCATTACTTGCATAATGTTTGCCTATGAACGACCAAAAGATCAGACGGCCGCGTCAGGCCGATATAGCTACATTGGCCGGCGTTTCCGTCTCCACGGTGTCACGCGTGCTCGCCAACGAACCTGGTATCAGCGAAACGGTGCGCCGCCAGATATTGAAGGTGGCGGCCGAGAACGGCTATCCCGTCAAGCCTGCTTCCGAGGCCGTTGCGGGGGGGCTGGCACTGATTGCCAGTGACGGCGTCACCGGCACTCTCAGCGTCTTTTATGAAGCGATCGTCGACGGCCTGCGTGCCGGCGCTGCCGAAGCGGGCATGCCTTTCGAAGTCCGGTTGGTCCGCGAGGACCGAACCACCCCGGATGCCGTGCGTGACTATATGCAGACGGCAGGCGCCGAAGGCCTCTTTCTCGTCGGCATCGATCCGAACGAGACGTTGCGCGACTGGCTGCAAACCAGCATGACACCCACGGTTCTTGTCAACGGCACCGATCCGAGGATGCAGTTCGATGGCGTTTCGCCGGCTAATTTCTTTGGTGCCTATGAGGCGACCAGCCGGCTGACAAAAGCCGGCCATCGCCGCATCCTGCATCTGAGCGGTTCTCACCGCCATACGATCCGGGAGCGCGTGCGCGGTTTCGAGGCGGCGATCGCCGCCGTCCCCGGCGCTGAGGGCCGTCTCCTGTCCCTGGCCCTTCAAGGCAGCGCCAGCCGAGAGGCGCATGAACGCACGGTAGCAGCACTTGCCGAGGATGCCGGTTTTACCGCCGCCTTCTGCATGAATGATTTCATCGCCGTCGGCGTGCTCGAAGCCGTCACCGAGGCCGGCCTGCGTGTGCCGGAGGATTTCGCGATTGTCGGCTTCGACGATCTGCCCTGCGCGCAAATGACCAATCCGCAACTTTCCACCATGCGTGTCGACCGCGCTGCCCTCGGGCGCGAGGCCGTTTCGCTGATGCTGTCCCGTTTCCGCAACAGGACGGCCTCTGCGCGCCACATCTGCCAGGCGGTCGTTCCCATTCCGGGAGGGACCGTTCCGAACGCCTAGAACAGGATGATTGAGGCCGAGGCCTAAAATCTGAATCCTGTTCTAAATTAAAGAGTTAGAGCATGATGGCGTCCGAAAACCGCTCACACTTTTTCGGCGTCATGCTCTAGAACCTGTGAGTGATACCGATGCCCTATGATCCCGCCAGCGCCAACCCGCTCGCCGGCAATCCGCTGGAAACCCGCGCCGATATGAGCCGCGCCCTTCTTGCGCTCTTCGATCCGCTGCTTGCCTGTTTCTCGAACGGCAATGCCCGCGTCACGCTCAATGGCGGCGGCGCCCATTTCGACCGGGCGGCGGCCGATCTGGAAGGGTTCGCCCGCCCGCTCTGGGGATTGGCGCCGCTTGGCGCCGGCAACGGCGACTTCGCCCACTGGCATCGTTTTGCCGAAGGTCTCGCAAACGGCACCGATCCCGCCCATCCCGAATATTGGGGAACGGTCAATGGCCGCGACCAGCGGATGGTCGAGCTTGCGGCTCTGGGTTTTGCGCTGGCTCTGGTGCCCGAAAAGATCTGGGAGCCGCTCGATGCGCGCGCCCGTAGCAATGTCATCGCCTATCTCAAGCATGCCCGGCAGTTCGATTATGCCGACAACAATTGGAAATTCTTCCGGATCTTTGTCGATATCGCGCTCGATCGTCTCGGCGCCGATTTCGACCGCAGCCTGACGCGGCAATATCTTGAGGAGCTCGAAGGCTTTTATATCGGCGACGGCTGGTATCGCGACGGAAACGTCCGCCGCATCGACCACTACATTCCCTTCGCCATGCATTTCTATGGCCTGATCTATTCGAAGCTCGTCGACGACGATTATGCAAAGCGCTACCGCGAGCGCGCGGTCCTCTTCGCTCGCGATTTCCGGCATTGGTTTGCCGCCGACGGGGCGACGATCCCCTTCGGCCGCAGCCTGACCTATCGTTTTGCCTGCGCCGGCTTCTGGTCGGCGCTCGCCTTTGCCGATCTCGAGGCTCTGCCCTGGGGCGAGGTCAAGCATCTCTGCCTGCAGCATCTGCGCTGGTGGAAGGACAAGCCGATTGCCGATCGCGACGGTGTGCTGTCGATCGGTTTCGGCTATCCGAACCTGCTGATGTCGGAGAGTTACAATTCCGCCGGCTCGCCTTACTGGGCCTTCAAGGCCTTCCTGCCGCTGGCGATCGCTGAGGATCACCCATTCTGGACGGCGAAGGAGAAAGTGCCGGAACAAGCACCTGAGATCGTCCCCCAACGTCATCCCGGCATGGTGATCATGCGGGCGGGCGGCGATGTCATTGCGCTGTCGTCCGGCCAGGAAAACCTGCAGATGCGGTGCGGCACGGAAAAATATGCGAAGTTCGCCTATTCGGCCCGCTACGGCTTCAGCGTCGAGGCCGATGAGCGTGCCTTTGCGCTTGCCGCCTTCGATTCAGCGCTTGCCTTCAGCGATGACGGCCTGCACTACCGCGTCCGCGAAACGAACGAGGAAGCCAAGCTCGCAGGGGAGGTGCTTTATGCGAAATGGTCGCCTTTTGCCGATGTCGACGTTGAAACCTGGCTCGTGCCCGCTGCACCTTGGCATATCCGCCTCCATAGGATCAGGACAAGCCGGCCGCTACGGATTGCCGAAGGCGGATTTGCCATCGGCCGCCGGGACTTTGAGCTGGATACCCTGTCCGCTTCGGGTGGGTTTGCCTATGCGGTCGGCGAAGCCGACTTCACAGGCATTCTCGATCTCGGCTCTTCGGTCAAACGTTCGGGTGTTGTCCAGAAGGCAATGCCCAACACCAATGTGATCGTCGCGAAAACCCTCGTGCCGCAGCTGCGCGGGCAGATTCCGACCGGTGAAACCATCCTGATGACGGCAGTGCTGGCGCTTGACGATCCCGCCGCCCTCTTGTCTGCCTGGACGAGACCGCCGAAAGCGCCTGAGATTGCAGCGCTGGAGGCCCTGGTGAGGGAAAAGGGCGTGACAGTCAGTGCCATCGAAGCGCCCGGACAAATGCCATGAGCCAGCCGGCCATTATCCTTGCCATGCAACCGTCGCGCACGCAGCATGTCCTGCCGGATGAGGTCCTGCGCCGCCTGGGCGGCATCGGTCGCCTGCTGGATTCTGAGCCGCTACAGCGCTTCGACGACGAGCGTGCGAGGCGTCTGCTGGCCCAAGCCGAAATCCTGATCACCGGCTGGGGCGGGCCCTATGTCGGGCCTGAAATCCTCGCCGCAGCACCGCATCTGAAGCTCATCGTCCATGCCGCGGGCACGGTAAAGGGCGTCATCGACGACGCCATCTTCGAAGCCGGTATCCCGGTCAGCCATTCGGCCGAGGCCAACGCCGTGCCGGTGGCCGAATTCACGCTGGCGGCGATCATCTTCGCCGGCAAGCGTGTTTTCCGTTTCCGCGACCTCTACGTCGCCGACCGAAATCGCAACCGGACACATTTGATGCAGCGCGAAGCGATCGGAAACTACCGCCGCACTGTCGGCATCGTCGGCGCTTCGCGCATTGGCCGGCGCGTGATCGAGCTCCTGAAACCCTTTGACTATAGATTGCTGCTCGCCGACCCGACGCTTGATGCCGCCGAGGCAGCGGCCCTCGGAACGGAAAAGGTCGATCTCGACGAATTGATGCGGCAGGCGGATATCGTTTCCCTGCATGCGCCGTCGCTGCCGTCGACACAGCATATGATCGATGCGCGAAGGCTGTCGCTGATGAAGGACGGCGCGACGCTCATCAACACGGCACGCGGCATTCTCATCGATGAGGCCGCCCTGCTTTCGGTGCTGAAGACCCGCCGTATCGACGCGGTCCTCGACGTCACCGACCCGGAGATCCCGGAGGCGGGCTCCGCTTTCTACGATCTGCCGAATGTCTTTCTGACGCCGCATATTGCCGGCGCCATCGGGCTGGAACGGGCGCGCCTCGGCGAGATGGCGGTGGATGAAATAGAACGCTTCGTGACCGGCCAGCCGCTGCTTTACCAGATCCACCAGGCAAATCTCGAAAACATCGCCTGAGGCGGCCTCAGGCGAAGGGTATCAGCGCGACGTCCTCAGCGAATTTGGCGAACCGTCATTGGCAAGTTCGGGCATGAGATCGGCAATGTTGACCACCTTGCCGGTGCGCGAGCTCTCCAGCGCCGCAATGCCGCAAAGCACCGACATGGCGCCCGCCCGCGTGCCGGCGCGTTGCGCAAGCTTGTCTTCCATATCGGGCTTGAAGATCATGTTACGCATCCGGTCGTCGCCGCCGTAATGGCCGCCGGTGAAATGCGGAACAACGATGCGCTCCACTGCCTCCTTACCATCAGGGAAATTGCGGATGAGCAGGATCGTGTCCTGCTTCGGCTCTTCCCAGGGCTGGGCTTCATACTGGCGAAGCTCGATCCGCCCTTTGGTGCCGTTGAAGGCAAGGTGATGGCCTTCGATCGGCTGGAAGGTGTTCAGCGAATAGGAGACGTGGACATTGTTGCGGTAACGGAGCGACACCACCATCGTATCGGGAATGTCGATGTCCTCGCGGAAGACGCAGCCGTCACGGAAGTAGCCGTCGATCTTCGAGGGATCCTCGTAGAGTGAATCAAGGAAGGGATCGGCCTCGAGATCGAGATAATAGTCGCATTCATGCGCGTGCGGACAGAGCTTGCAGCGCGGGCCGCGGAACGGGCCCTTGCGGCCGTAATTCTGCAGGTCGGCGAAAGAGGTGACGGCATCGGGATCGCTGTCGAGGTACCAGTTCAGCAGATCGAAATGATGCGTTGCCTTGTGGACGAACAGACTGCCGGAATTTTCCGTATAGGCATGCCAGCGGCGGAAGTAGTCGGCGCCGTGCTTAGTGTTCAAATACCAATGAAAATCGACTGAGGTGACTCGGCCGATCTCGCCGGCATTCAGCAATTCCTTGATCTTCGCGGCCGTCGGCGCATAGCGATAGTTGAAGGACACGTCGACCCGGCGACCAGTGCGCTTTTCGGCATCCAGAATCCGGCGAATCTTCTCGACCGAGGTCGTCATTGGCTTTTCGGTGATGACGTCGATGCCGGACTCC
The DNA here is from genome assembly GCF_057653695.1 of Rhizobium sp. SRDI943. Taxonomy (NCBI): domain Bacteria; kingdom Pseudomonadati; phylum Pseudomonadota; class Alphaproteobacteria; order Hyphomicrobiales; family Rhizobiaceae; genus Rhizobium; species Rhizobium sp. SRDI943. The sequence goes on from NZ_CM172787.1 coordinate 4,496,432, forward strand.
AGCGCCCGCACGACGATATCGTCATGCGTATGGTCGGGCGTACAGACGATGACGAGATCCGGCTTCTGCTCAGCAAGCATCGAATCGATGTTTTCGTAGAGCGGCGCATTACTGCCGATCATGTTGCGGGCGCGCTCGCCGCGCAGCGAATTCTTCTCGACAATGGCGGTCAGGTCGACATGCTCGCGCCAGCCGGCAAGCAGATCCTTGCCCCACATGGTGGTGCCGCGGTTTCCCGTACCGATCAAGGCAAAACGGCGTTTCTCCATCGAATGATCCTCCTGCATACGTGATGAAACAGATACTGAAATCAGGCCTGGCAGCAGCTCCTGAAGCGCTCGACGCAGGTGGCGATCACTTCGTCGGCCGGGCGTTTCCACCAGTTTTCGGCCGAAAAGATCTCCACCTCCTGAGCGCCGAAGAAACCGGCGGCCTCCACCATCCGTCTTATGCCTTTGAGGTCGATCACACCATCGCCCATCATGCCGCGGTCGAGCAGCATGTCCTTTGTCGGCACCAGCCAGTCGCAGATGTGGTGGGCAAAAATACGTTTCATGCGCCCGGCGCGAGCGATCTGATTGGCAAGATCGGGATCCCACCAGACATGGTAGACATCGACCGCAACGCCGACATCCTCGCCGAGCTGCTCGCACATATCGAGCGCGTGGCCGAGCGTATTTACGCAAGCACGGTCGGCGGCATACATTGGATGCAGCGGTTCGATGGCGAGCTTCACGCCGGCAGCCTGCGCATGCGGCAAAACGGCGGCGATGCCGTCGAACACCATTCGGCGCGCGGCGACGATGTCCTTCGAACTATCCGGCAGACCGCCGACGACGAGCACGAGGCAATCGGCGGAAAACGCTGCCGCCTCATCGATGGCCCGCCTGTTGTCGTCGAGGTTTTTCTGCCAGTCGGCATCGTTCGCCGCCGGGAAGAAGCCGCCGCGGCAAAGGCCGGTCAGCTTGATGCCGTTCGATTTGACGATCCGCACCGCCTCGTCGAGACCGACCTTGGCGACCTGGTCGCGCCACGGTGCAATCGAAGTGATGCCGTGTTTGAGGCAGATATCGACGGCTTCGGCAAAACCGCATTGCTCGCGAATCGTCGCCAGGTTGATTGAAAGTCCTTCGACCTGCATGTCATTCTCCTCCCATCACTACAGCGCCGCGCGTCTTTTCAGACGCGCAAAGGACGCTGTAGCACTTTGAATTGCTGCATAATTTTGTCCTCAAATCGGTTCCGACTTAAGGACAAAATTATGCAGCAGCCCGTGCTTCAGTTGACGCCGTGGACGGCAAGCACCTGTTTCATGCGCGCCGTTGCGAGTTCCGGATCGGCGAGAACCCGGGCCTTGTCGGCCAGGCGGAAAAGTTCGGCCAGATGCGTCAGCGAGCGGGTGCTCTGCTGGCCGCCGACCATGACGAAATGATCCTGCAGGCCGTTGAGATAGGCGAGGAAGACGACGCCGGTCTTGTAGAAGCGGGTCGGCGCCTTGAAGATGTGGCGCGACAGCGGCACGGTCGGCTCCAGCAGGTCGAAGAATTCATGGTTGCTCTTGCGGCCGAGCGCCTCGAGGGCCGCCGAGGCTGCCGGAGCGATGGCATCGAAAATGCCGAGCAGTGCGTCGGAATGGCCCTCTTCGTCGCCGGCGATCAGTTCGGCATAGTTGAAATCGTCGCCGGTATACATGCGCACGCCTTTCGGCAGCCGGCGGCGCATCGCCACTTCCTTCTCCTTGGAGAGCAGCGAGATCTTGATGCCGTCGACTTTTTCGGCATGGGCTTCGATTACCTCGAGGCAGGTGGACATTGCCTTGATATGATCACCATTGCCCCAGTAACCTTCGAGCGCCGGATCGAACATTTCACCGAGCCAATGGATGATGACAGGTTCCTTGACCTGGCGGAGGATCCGGTCATAGACGCGGATGTAGTCGTCCGGCCCTTTGGCGGCAGCGGCAAGCGCCCGGCTTGCCATCAGAATGATGCGGCCGCCGGCCGCCTCCACGGTTTCGATCTGCTCTTCGTAGGCCCTGAGGATCGTGTCGATAGTGACGTCGGGTCCCGGCGTCAGATGGTCGGTGCCGGCGCCGCAGGCGATCAGCGCATCCTTGCGGCCGGCCGCCTCACTGAGCGCCCGGCGGATGAGGTCGCGCGCTTCCGGCCAGCCGAGGCCCATGCCGCGCTGCGCCGTATCCATCGCTTCGGCAACGCCGAGGCCGAGATCCCAGAGCCGATGGCGGAAGGCGAGCGTGCGCTCCCAATCGATCGCCGGCGTCAGCCAGGGATCGTTGTCGGCGAGCGGATCGGCGACGACATGGGCGGCGGCAAAGGCGATGCGCGGAAAGGCCTTGGCGTCGCGCTTGGCGAGCACGATCGGCGTGCCGGTCAGCGTGTAGGGAACGATCTTGCCGTCGAGAGGGAGATTGATCGTCGTCACGGCTCAGAACTCCAGTGCTGGAACGTCGAGCCAGCGACGCTCGGCCCAGGATTTCAGGCCGAGTTCGGCAAGCTGCACGCCCTTGGCGCCGGCTTCCAGGCCATAGGGCCACGGCGCGTCTTCGACGACATGGCGGATGAACATTTCCCACTGCGCCTTGAAACCGTTTTCGAAGGCCTGCGTGTCTGGAACCTCATCCCAGGTCTTGTAGAAGTCGATCGTCTGCGGCTGGTCCGGATTCCAAACCGGCTTCGGCGTGTTGACGCGGTGCTGACTCCAGCATTTCGTCAGACCGGCGACGGCCGAACCATGCGTGCCGTCGACCTGGAAGGTGACGAGGTCATCGCGGCGGACGCGGACGGCCCAGGAAGAATTGACCTGCGCGATCGCGCCGCCTTCGAGCTCGAAGGTCGCATAGGCCGCATCGTCGGTGTCGCAGTCATAGGGCTTGCCCTGCTCGTCGATGCGGCGCGGAATATGCGTAGCACCGAGGCAGGATACGGCTTTGACCTCCCCGAACAGGTTGTCGAGCACGTAGCGCCAGTGGCAGAGCATGTCGAGGATGATGCCGCCGCCGTCGCCCTTGCGGTAGTTCCAGGACGGGCGCTGGGCCGGTACGCCCCAATCGCCTTCAAAAACCCAGTAGCCGAATTCGCCGCGCACCGAGAGGATCTTGCCGAAGAAGCCGGAATCCCTGAGCAGCGCCAGCTTGCGCAGGCCGGGCAGGAAGAGTTTGTCCTGCACGACGCCATGCTTGAGGCCGGAGCCGCGCGCCTTGCGGGCAAGGTCGAGTGCCACCTGCAGATCGTCGGAAATCGGCTTTTCGCAATAGACATGTTTGCCGGCATCGAGCGCCTTGGACAGCAGCTCGGCCCGCATCAGCGTTGTGCCGGCGTCGAAGAAGATCGTGTCGTCGGGATTGGCGAGAGCCGCATCGAGATCGGTCGACCAGCGCTTGATGCCGTGCTTCTTCGCCAGCTCTTCCATCTTGGCGCCGTTGCGGCCGACGATGATCGGGTCGATCTCGAGTTTCTCACCCGATTTCAGCGTAATGCCGCCCTCGTCGCGGAAGGCGAGAATCGAACGCACCAGGTGTTGATTGTAACCCATGCGGCCGGTGACGCCGTGCAAGATGATCCCCAAGCGTGCCATTTTTTCCTCCCAGCAGATTTTTGCGGCGGGAGCGGGCATCCTCGTCCGGTCCTCCCGAGCCGGTAACTAAACAGTTACTTGATGGCAGAAGAGCAGCGCGGCTGTCAATAGTCAAATCGGAATTTCGAGATCAGAGCCTTTCCGGGTCAGATTGCGGCATTCTGCCGGAGCAGGTTTTCGTCAGGGCAAAGGCGATTGGCGAAGGGCATACCTTGGTACGTCCGAGGCGATCGCCTTTGCCCTGGCGGAAAGATGCCCGGCCCTTCGGGTTGGCTGAAACGGGCCGGTCGACCATCCGACTCCGTTTGAGCCAACAGAATGCTGCAATCTAACCCGGAAAGGGTCTAGCGCTTGATCGAGGTCAGCGTCACGTGGACGATATGCCTTTCCCAGGCATTGAGATGGGTCGGCTCGATCAGATCGCGGCCGAAGATCGTCGAAAGCGTGTACTGGTTGGACAGGTAGAAATAACCGAGCGACGCGATCGTCAGGTAGACATGCAAGGGATCGGCGGTCTCGATGAAGACGCCCTGCTTCTTTCCCCGCTCGAGCACGTCCGAAAGCTCGCCGATCAAATGCGAATGCAATTCCTTGAGCCGGACGGACTGGCGCAGCCAGCGGGCCCGATGCAGATTTTCCGTGCCGAGCAGGCTGAGGAATTCCGGATGCTGGAGGAAGTAACGCCAGGTGAAGAGCGCCAGTTCGCCGATGCCTTCCTCGGGGCTGCGGTCGCCGATATGCAGCGCGCGTTCGGCGGTCCGGATGCCGACATAGGCCTCTTCGAGCACTCTGAGGTAGAGCTGCTCCTTGTCGCCGAAATAATGATAGAGCATGCGCTTGTTGGTGCCGGCGCGCTCGGCGATGGCGTCGACACGAGCCCCGCCCATGCCGTTTTCGGCAAATTCCCGGGTTGCCGCGTCAAGGATCGCGGCGCGCGTCCGCTCCGGATCGCGTTGGGCCGTTCGTTCGGCAGGTGGGCGCCGAGACCTTTTCTTTTCCCCGTTCTCGCCGCTGTCGTTCATTTCTCCACCTCCGCCTTCCCATGTTGCGCTCATAAGCCTTCGGTGCGAAATTGTAAAAACCGAATTTGAAAAGCCCGCGAGCGACACCGCTTGACACGCTCGCCGCTTTGCCCGTAGCTTGTAACCAATTAGTTATTTATGCAAGGGTAACTAGGTCCGGAAGCGTGTGGAGGCGCTTCCCTTTGGAGGAGGAAAAGAAATGACATTCCGTGTAAGCAGACGTAATTTCGTTGCGGGAGGAGCGACGCTTCTTTCGCTCTCGGCGCTGGGAACCAGCGCTTTGGCACAGGAAACGCGCTTGCGTCTCCTGTGGTGGGGCTCGCAGCCGCGTGCGGATCGCACCAACAAGGTGTCGCAGCTCTATCAGTCGAAGAAGCCAGGCACCTCGGTGACCGGCGAATTCCTCGGCTGGGGCGACTACTGGCCGCGCCTTGCGACCCAGGTCGCCGGCCGCAACGCGCCCGACGTCATCCAGATGGATTATCGCTATATCGTCCAGTATGCGCGGCGCGGCGCGCTCGCCCCGCTCGAATCCTATATGCCGGCCAAACTCAACCTCGACGATTTCGACAAGGCGCAGATCGAAGGCGGCAGCGTCGACGGCCATCTCTACGGCGTCAGCCTCGGGGCGAATTCGGCCGCCACGGTCCTGAACACCACCGCCTTCAAGGAGGCCGGCGTCGATCTGCCGACCCAGGCGACCACCTGGGAAGAGTTCGCCCGCATGGGTGCGGAGATCACCAAGGCAGGCAAACGCAAGGGCATGTTCGGCTTGGCCGACGGCAGCGGCGGCGAACCGCTGTTCGAAAACTGGCTGCGTCAGCGCGGCAAGGCGCTTTATACCGCCGACGGCAAGATCGCCTTCGACGTGGACGATGCCTCCGAATGGTACGACATGTGGGCCAAGTTCCGTGCGGCCGGCGCCTGCGTTCCTGCCGATGTCCAGGCTCTCGACAAGAACGATATCGACACCAACACGGTTTCGCTCGGCAAGTCGGCCGCCGGTTTTGCCCATTCCAACCAGTTCGTCGCCTATCAGGCAATGAACAAGGACAAGCTGGCGCTGACCAACTACATGCGCATTAAGCCGGAATCGAAGGGCGGCCACTATCGCAAGCCTTCGATGTTCTTCTCGGTCTCCGCCCAGTCGAAAGCCGTGGACCTGGCCGTGGACTACGTCAATTTCTTCGTCAAGAACCCCGAGGCAGCGCTGCTTCTGGATGTCGAACGCGGCATTCCGGAATCGAGCGCCATGCGTGAGGTCGTCGCGGCGAAGCTTGATGAGAACGGCAAGGTTGCGCTGGCCTATGTCAGCGGCCTGGGCGATCTCGCCGGCAAATTGCCGCCGCCGCCGCCTGCCGGCGCCGGTGAAGGTGAGTTGATGTTACGCAACATCGCCGAACAGGTCGGCTTCGGACAGCTGTCTCCCTCCGACGGCGGCAAACAGCTTGTCGCTGAAATCACGCAGATTCTCGCACGAGGCTGATCCCGTATGAGCAATGCGATGCGCACGCCCGCAGGGGCCATCAATGTGGAAAGATATCAGGGGGCCGTGGCCGAAGGACGCTTCAGGCGTCTCTGGAATGCCAATGCTCCCGGCTATCTCTTCCTTCTTCCATGGCTCATCGGCTTTTTCGGGCTGACGCTCGGGCCGGCCCTGATTTCGCTCTACCTTTCCTTCACCGACTTCGACATGCTTCAGTCGCCGCGGTGGGTGGGAATGGCGAATTACGTGCGCATCGCCACGGCGGACCCGAAATTCTCGGCCGCCATGCATGTCACCCTGACCTATGTCGTCTTCTCGGTGCCGTTCAAGCTGACCTTCGCATTGCTGGTCGCCATGGCGCTGAACCGCGGCTTGCGTGGGCTGTCGGTCTATCGTGCCATCTTCTATCTGCCGTCACTGCTGGGCGGTAGCGTGGCGATCGCCGTGCTCTGGCGTCAGCTTTTCGCCAGCGATGGCCTCGTCAATGCCGCGCTTTCATATTTCGGTATCGAAGGTCCAAGCTGGATCTCGCATCCGAACTATTCGATCTACACGCTGGTGGCTCTTTCCGTCTGGCAGTTCGGCTCGCCGATGATTATTTTCCTGGCCGGCCTGCGCCAGATCCCGCAGGATATGTATGAGGCCGCGAGCCTCGATGGCGCCTCCAAGTTCCGGCAATTCTACAAGATCACGCTGCCGCTTCTGACGCCGGTGATCTTTTTCAATGCCGTCGTTCAGACGATTGATGCTTTCAAGGCCTTCACGCCGGCCTTCATCATATCAGGCGGCACCGGCGGTCCGATCAACTCGACGCTGTTCTACACGCTCTACCTCTATCAGGAAGCCTTCGGCAATTTCCGCATGGGCTACGCCTCGGCGCTCGCCTGGATCCTGGTGGTGATCATCGCGATCTTCACCGCCTTCTCCTTCCTGACCTCGCGTTATTGGGTGCACTACGATGACTGAGATGACCGCTTCCGTCACTGCGGCCAGGCCGCCATCCGACATCACCAAACGCAGCCTGCCGGCGTCGCTGATCATCCACGCCCTGCTGATCGCTGCTTCACTGTTGATGCTTTATCCGCTGTTGTGGATGGTTTCGGCATCGGTCAGGCCGGAAAACGAGATCTTCTCGTCGACCTCGCTCATCCCGTCGTCGATCGATTTCTCCTCCTATGCGCGCGGTTGGGTCGGCCTCGATGTCAGCTTCGGCCGGTTCTTCTGGAATTCGCTGGTCATCTCGCTGCTGGTGGTGACAGGCAATGTCATCGCTTGTTCGCTGACAGCCTTCGCCTTTGCGCGGCTGCGTTTTGTCGGCCGGAACTTCTGGTTCGCGATCATGCTCGGCACGTTGATGATCCCCTATCACGTGACGCTGATCCCGCAATATGTGCTCTTTCTCGATCTCGGCTGGGTCAACACCATCCTGCCGCTTGTCGTGCCGAAGTTCCTGGCAAGCGATGCCTTCTTCATCTTCCTGATGGTGCAGTTCTTCCGCGGCATCCCGCGCGAACTCGATGAGGCGGCGATGATGGATGGCTGCAGCGCTTGGCGCATCTACTGGAAGATCATGCTGCCACTGTCGCTGCCGGTGATGGCAACGGCTGCGATCTTCTCCTTCATCTGGACCTGGGACGATTTCTTCGGTCCGCTGATCTACCTGAACGATATGAACACTTATACGATCCAGCTCGGCCTGCGCACTTTCGTCGATTCCACCAGTGCATCGGATTGGGGCGGTTTGTTCGCCATGTCGACGCTGACGCTCGTGCCGGTGTTCTTCTTCTTCCTGTTCTTCCAGCGCCTGCTGATCGAGGGCATCGCCACGACGGGTATGAAGCGTTGATGGCGATAACGGGAAAGAGCGACATGAGCATCAGGACGGTGGCGATCGTTGGTTGCGGTATCGGCCGCTCCCACATCGTCGAAGGTTACCTGCCGCATTCCGATAAGTTCAGGGTCGTGGCGATCTGCGACCTGAACGAGCAGCGCATGGCGGTGGTCGGCGACGAGTTCGGCATCGAACGGCGCACCACCTCTTTTGCGGAACTGCTGGCCGACGACACGATCGACATCATCGATATCTGCACCCCTCCCGGCATCCATCTGGAACAGGTTGTCGCGGCCCTGGCTGCCGGTAAACATGTCGTCTGCGAAAAGCCGCTGACGGGCTCGCTTGCCGCCGTCGATACCATCATGGAAGCGGAAAAGACCGCCAAGGGCGTGCTCATGCCGATCTTCCAGTACCGTTACGGCGACGGCATTCAGAAGGCCAAGCGGATCATCGACGCCGGTATTGCCGGCAAGCCCTATACCGCTTCGGTCGAAACCTTCTGGCTGCGCAAGCCGGAATATTACGCCGTGCCTTGGCGTGGCAAATGGGCGACGGAGCTTGGCGGCGTGCTCGTCACCCATGCCCTGCATCTGCACGACATGCTGATGCATCTGATGGGTCCGGCGGCCAGGGTCTTCGGCCGCGTCGCCACCCGCGTCAACGATATCGAGGTCGAGGATTGTGCCTCCGCCAGCCTGCTGATGGAAAACGGCGCCTTTGTCTCGCTGTCCTGTACGCTTGGTTCGCAGGAACAGATTAGCCGGCTCAGGCTGCACTTCGAGAATGTCACTTTCGAAAGCAGCCACGAGCCCTATACCCCCGGCAAGGACCCCTGGAAGATCATCGCCGCGAATGACGATGTGCGGGAGCAGATCGAACGGGTGGTTGGCGACTGGCAGCCGGTCGCGCCGCGTTTCACCACGCAGATGGGCCAGTTCCACGCTTTCCTGAGCGGCCATGCGCCGCTGCCGGTGACGACAAAGGACGCTCGCCGCGCGCTGGAACTCGTCACCGCCATCTACCAGTCTTCCGACAGCGGCGCTGACGTGCCGCTGCCGGTCGGTCCCGACAGTCCGAAATACGCCGATTGGCGCGCAAGAACGAAGTAACCGGTAAAATAAGAAGAGAGGGTTTGAGAAGATGGCAACCAGTGTCGTTCTTCAGAAGGTCGAGAAGCGCTACGGCTCGCTGGATGTGATCCATGGCATCGATCTGACGATCGATCCCGGCGAATTCGTCGTTTTTGTCGGCCCCTCGGGCTGCGGAAAATCGACCCTTCTGCGCATGATCGCCGGTCTCGAGGAGATCACCGGCGGCGGGCTGCTGCTCGACAACGAACGCATGAACGAGGTCGCGCCCGCAAAGCGCGGCATCGCCATGGTCTTCCAGTCCTATGCGCTCTATCCCCATATGTCGGTCTACAAGAACCTCGCCTTCGGCCTGGAGACGGCGGGTTACAAGAAGGCCGATATCCAGCCGAAGGTGAAGCGCGCCGCCGAGATCCTGCAGATCGAGAAGCTGCTGGAGCGCAAGCCGAAGGCGCTCTCCGGCGGCCAGCGCCAGCGTGTCGCCATCGGCCGCGCCATCGTGCGCGAGCCGCGGATCTTCCTGTTCGACGAGCCGCTGTCGAACCTCGATGCCGAACTGCGTGTGCAGATGCGCGTCGAGATCTCCCGCCTGCATCGCAGCCTCGGTAATACGATGATCTATGTCACCCATGACCAGGTCGAAGCCATGACGATGGCAGACAAGATCGTAGTGTTGAATTCCGGCCGTATCGAGCAGGTCGGCGCGCCGCTCGATCTCTATAACAACCCGGCCAACCGCTTCGTTGCCGGTTTCATCGGCAGCCCGAAGATGAATTTTTTGAAGGCCCGCATCGAGCAGGTCGGCGAGACCGAAACCAGCATCCATGTCTGCGGCAATTCCGTCCGCCTGCCGCGCCGGCTGAAAGGCGGGGCAGGAGAGGAGGTCACCTTCGGCATTCGCCCCGAGCATCTTTCGCTGGCCGAAGGCGCCATCACGCTCTCGACCGTCAATGTCGATCTCGTCGAAAATCTTGGCGGTGCCACCATGCTCTACACCACCACGCCGGATAACCAGCTCCTGACCGTCGCGCTTGACGGCCAGCAGAAGGTGGAGCGCGGCGCCAATGTGAAGGCTTCCTTCGATCCGGCCCGCTGTCACGTCTTCGACGCGGCCGGCAAGACGATCTGACCCCACGGCATAATTCCTTAAATCGGAATCGATTTAAGGATAAATTATGCAGTAATTTAAAGCTGTTACAGCGTCCATTGCGCGTCTGAAAAGACGCGCGGCGCTGTAGCGGCTGCTTGACAGCCGATCCTCCTCTGGCCCATCATTTCACAAGGGGCCGCAAGGGGGTTGAGCATGACGCCTGAAGATAGGATTCATGCGCTTGGCATCTGGCAGGGGCCGATCGCAATCTCGCCGATAGCAGGCGGCATCACCAACAGAAACTATCTGGTCAGCGATGCCCTCGCGCGCTGCGTGGTCAGGCTCGGCACCGATATTCCCATCCATCACATCAACAGGCAGAATGAGCTTGCCGCAAGTCGTGCCGCCCATGCAGCCGGCATTTCACCGGCGGTCATCCACCATTCGCCAGGCGTCCTGGTGCTCGAATATATCGAGGCGCGGGCGCTTTCGCCGGAGGATATCAGGACGCCGCAAATGCTCGCCCGGGTCTTGCCGCTGGTGCGCGCCTGCCATCGCGACATCGCCCGGCATTTCCGCGGCCAGGCGATGATCTTCTGGGTCTTCCACGTCATCCGAGATTACGCCGCCAATCTGAAGGCGTCGGCGAGCAGCTATCTTCCTCTGCTGCCGGGGCTCGTCGGCAGGGCTGAGGCCCTGGAAGAAGCGGCAGGGCCTTTCGAGATCGCCTTCGGCCACAACGACCTGCTGGCCGCCAACTTTCTCGATGACGGCAAGCGGCTCTGGCTGATCGACTGGGACTATGCCGGTTTCAACACGCCGCTCTTCGATCTCGGCGGATTGGCCTCCAACAACGAGTTCTCGCAAGCGGCTGAGCGCACGATGCTGGAGACCTATTTCGACCGGCCGCTGACCGATGATCTCAACAGGCGCTACGCCGCGATGAAATGCGCCTCGCTGCTGCGCGAGACGCTCTGGAGCATGATTTCGGAAATCCATTCCAGCATCGATTTCGATTACGCCGGCTATACGGCCGAAAATCTCGCGCGCTTCGAGCGCGCCTATCAAGCCTTTGAACAGGAACAATAAATGACGAAGGAATTACCGAAGACGGCGAAAGCCGTGGTCATCGGCGGCGGCATCATCGGCTGCTCGACGGCCTACCATCTCGGCAAGCTCGGCTGGACCGATACCGTGCTGCTGGAGTGCAAGAAGCTTACCTCGGGCACCACCTTCCACGCCGCCGGCCTCGTCGGCCAGTTGCGCACGAGCGCCAACATCACCCAGCTTCTCGGCTATTCCGTCGATCTCTACAAGCGGCTGGAAGAGGAAACGGGCCTCGGCACCGGCTGGAAGATGAATGGCGGCCTGCGCCTTGCCTGCAACGAGGAACGCTGGACCGAGGTCAGGCGCCAAGCGACCACCGCGCAGTCCTTCGGCCTCGAAATGCAATTGCTGACGCCGCAGGAAGCCTTCGATCTCTGGCCGCTGATGACGGTCGACGATCTCGTCGGTGCCGCCTTCCTCCCGACCGACGGTCAGGCCAATCCCTCCGACATCACCCAGGCGCTGGCAAAAGGCGCCCGCATGTCGGGCGTTTCGATCTTCGAGGATACCGAAGTCCTCGACCTTGAAATCGACAAGGGAAAGATCCGCGCCGTGATCACGGCGCAAGGGCGCATCGAATGCGAGCGCGTCGTCGTCTGTGCCGGTCAATGGACGCGTGCCTTCGCCGCCCGCTTCGGCGTCAACGTGCCGCTGGTCTCCGTCGAGCATCAATACATCATCACCGAATCCTTCGGCGTGCCCTCCAACCTGCCGACGCTGCGCGATCCTGATCGCCTGACCTACTATAAGGAAGAGGTCGGCGGCATCGTCATGGGTGGCTACGAGCCGAACCCCATTCCCTGGGCGAAAAACGGTATCCCGGACGGTTTCCACTACAGCCTTCTGGACAGTAATTTCGATCATTTCGAGCAGATCATGGAACAGGCGCTCGGCCGCGTTCCGGCGTTGGAAAATGTCGGCGTCAAGCAGCTGTTAAACGGCCCGGAAAGCTTCACGCCGGATGGCAACTTCATTCTCGGCGAAGCGCCGGAGCTGAAGAATTTCTTTGTCGGCGCCGGTTTCAACGCCTTCGGCATCGCTTCGGCCGGCGGCGCCGGCATGGCGCTTGCCGAATGGGTGACGAAGGGCGAACCGCCCTATGATCTCTGGCCGGTCGATATCCGCCGTTTCGGACGTCCGCATTTCGATACCGACTGGGTGCGGACACGCACGCTCGAAGCCTACGGCAAACATTACACCATGGCCTGGCCGTTCGAGGAACATTCGAGCGGCCGCCCCTGCCGCAAATCGCCGCTCTATGACCGGCTGAAGGCGCAGGGCGCCTGTTTTGGCGAAAAGCTCGGCTGGGAGCGGCCGAACTGGTTTGCCGACCTCTTCGCCAACGAGGAGCCGAAGGATGTCTACAGCTACACCCGGCAGAATTGGTTCGACGCGGTCGGCCGCGAGCACAAGGCGGTGCGTGAAGCGGCCGTCATCTTCGACCAGACGTCCTTTGCCAAATTCGTGCTGAAGGGCAGGGATGCTGAGGCAGCGCTGTCCTGGATCGCCTCCAACGATGTCGCAAGGCCGGTCGGCTCGCTCATCTACACGCAGATGCTGAACGACAAGGGCGGCATCGAATGCGACGTGACGGTCGCCCGCATCGCCGAGAACGAATATTACATCGTCACCGGTACCGGTTTCGCCACCCATGACTTCGACTGGATCGCACGCAATATCCCGGCGGCGATGCAGGCCGAGCTGGTCGACGTCACATCTGCCTATTCCGTGCTGTCGCTGATGGGACCGAATTCCCGCGCCGTGCTGGAAAAGGTGACGGGCAGCGACGTCTCGAATGCAGGCTTCCCCTTCGGCAAGGTCAGGACCGTCGGCATTGCAGGCTGCCCCGTGCGGGCCCTGCGCATCACCTATGTCGGCGAGCTCGGCTACGAACTGCATATTCCCATTGAATATGCGACCACGGTCTATGACGTGCTGATGGCATCAGGCGGCGAGCTCGGCCTCGTCAATGCCGGCTACCGCGCCATCGAGAGCTGCCGCCTGGAAAAGGGCTATCGCGCCTGGGGTTCGGATATCGGTCCCGACCATACGCCTGTTGAAGCCGGTCTCGGCTGGGCAGTGAAGATGCGGAAGAATATTCCGTTCCGCGGCCGTGAGGCGATCGAGCAGCAGCTTTCGGAAGGCGTCAAGAAGCGCCTAGCCTGCTTCATTCCCGAGGATGCCGATGCCGTGCTGCTCGGCCGTGAAACGATCTATCGCGACGGCAAGCGCGTCGGCTGGCTGTCGAGCGGCGGCTTCGGTTATACGCTGGGCAAGCCAATCGGCTACGGCTACGTCCGCAATCCCGACGGCCTGACCGAGGATTTCGTCCTCTCCGGCACCTATGAGCTTGACGTCGCGCGGGAGCGCATCCCCTGCAAGGTGTCGCTATCGCCGCTCTACGATCCCGATATGGCGCGGGTGAAGGCCTGACGATCGGAACTCTCTCATTCTTTGCTTTCGAGCGAAGCTTTGAACAGAGATGACGAGGAGAGGGCACGCCGTGTGAGCCCCCTCTGCCCTGCCAGGCATCTCCCCCACAGGTGGGGAGATCACAAGTGGCTAAACCTTCGTGCCCATCTACCGTTTCGCCCTGCTGTGACACCAGTTGTTTGGGGAAGCCGTCGCGCCCAGCCAATCTCCCCACCTGTGGGGGAGATGCCCGGCAGGTGTCCGACCCGGATAGATAGGTAACAGAACGGACCGTTTACATAGGTGACAGTTCTCTAGCAGCCGGGAGGGCCCGGCGATGGTTTGGAGAGAGACTGGCATCATGGACGAGCGGCTGCGCTTTGTTGGGGAATGTCTTGCGGGCGAGGAGACGATGACGGCGCTGTGTGCGGCCTACGGGATATCGCGCAAGACGGGCTACAAATGGTTGGAGCGGTATCGGGCGCTCGGCCCTGCGGGGCTTATCGACCTGCCGCGGGCGCCGCTTGAGCACGGGCGGGCAACGGCGGCGGAGCTGGTGGCGCGGATCGTGGCGGAGAAGGAGGCGAATCCGCAGTGGGGGCCGAAGAAGGTGCTGGCGCGGCTGAAGCGGTCGGCGCCGCAGCTTTGCTGGCCGGCGGCCTCGACGATAGGCGAGATCCTGAAGCGACACGGGCTGGTCGGGCGCCGGCGGCATCGCTGGCGGGCGGCTGGTTGCGGCCCGTTCACGCCGGCCAACGGGCCCAATGCGGTGTGGAGCGCCGATTACAAGGGCTGGTTCAGGACCCGCGATGGGCGGCGCTGCGAGCCACTGACGGTGATGGATACGGCGAGCCGCTTTCTGCTGGCGCTGGAAGCCTGCGCGACGCCGGCCGAGGTAGAGGCCTGGCCGGTGTTCGAGCGGCTGTTTGCCGAGCACGGACTGCCGGAGCGCTTTCGCAGCGACAACGGTTCGCCCTTCGCGGCGATCGGCGTCACCGGGCTGACGACGCTTGCTGTACGGTTCATCAAGCTCGGCATCGGCCTCGAGCGCATCCAGCCGGGCAAACCGCAGCAGAACGGCCGCCACGAACGCTTCCATCTGACGATGCTGCCGCTGGCCATGGCGCCGGAGGTCGACCATGCCGCGCAGCAGGCGGTCTTTGACGCATTTCGCCAGAATTACAACGCCGAGCGTCCACACGAGGCGCTCGCTATGGACGTGCCTGCTGATCATTACCGACCATCACTGCGGCGCCTGCCCGACCGCCTGCCTGAACCGGACTATCCGGCCGAGGCGGCGGTGCGCCGGGTGCGCTCCAATGGCGAGATCAAATGGAACGGTGACCTCGTCTATGTCGCAGCAGCGCTGGCCGGCGAGGTCGTGGCGATCGAGGAGAGTGAAGCGGGCATCTGGACGCTACGCTTCCATGCCCATCCGCTCGGCATCATCGACAAGAAGACCAAGCGGCCTGTCCGCCCCAGCGCCCTGCAACCCCGACCAGCCGGCGCAGGGGCGGACACTGGTCTACAAGGGGGAGAACTGTAACCCATCTATTCGGTTCAATCTGTTACCCATCTATCGGCTGGACACAGGGCAGAGGGGGGCGACCACGGCACGCCCTCTCATTACAAGAACCCAGCCACCCCGCGTTGGCGTGACCTATTATATTTGCGGAAAACGACTCTCCTGGGCTAAAGAAGAGCCTGAGCCAGAGGCTCCAAGCCTCAGAACAGCGGCAGCCGGTCGTCTTGAATCAGGATCTCCAGCTTGTCGGAGACATCCTGCGTCCACGCCCGATTTCCTGTCAAAGCTGCCGGGAAAAGTCCAGGAAGGGTGAAAAGAGCTGCCGAAATCGCAAGGCCGGTGCGCGGGACATCGGCGATCAGAGCGGCAATTTCCGCCGCACGGGGATCGCGCAGTTCATAGCGCTCGCCATTGCCATGCTCGCCGATCGCATAGCGCATCCATGCCGCAACGGCGATCGCATAGGTCTCCGCCTTGTCGCCATGCGCCAGTGCCTCGCTTGCCGGTTCCAGCAGCCGCTGCGGCAGTTTCTGCGTGCCGTCCATGGCGATCTGATAGGTGCGATGCGCGATCGCCTTGTTTGCAAAGCGCGCTATCAATTCGCTGGCATAGTCATCGAGGTCGATGCCGGGAACCGCATCGAGCGTTCTCGCAGCCGCATGCATGTGGCGGTAGGCAAGGGCCGCCAGGCCGGCATCATCCATCACGTCGCGGATGAATTCATAGCCGCCGATATAACCGAGATAGGCGAGCAGTGAATGCGCGCCGTTCAGCATCCGGAGCTTCATCTTCTCGTAAGCCGAAACATCGGTGACCATCAGCGCGCCGGCCTTGTCCCAGGCCGGCCGGCCATTGGCGAAATCATCCTCGATCACCCATTGCGTGAAGGGTTCGGTCTCGATCGCCGCCAGATCCTGCCGTCCGGTCAGCCGTTCGGCATCCTGGTAAGTCGCCTCGGTGCTGGCCGGCGTGATGCGATCGACCATGGTCGAGGGGAAGGGCACATTTGCCTCGATCCATTGACGAAGCGAGGGGTCGACGCGTTCGGCAAAATCGAGAACCAGCCGCTTCAGGACGGCGCCGTTGCTCGGAAGATTGTCACAGCTGAGCGGTGTGAAGGGGGCGATGCCCTTCGCCCGGCGCCGGGACAGTCCCTCGACCAGATAGCCGATGACGCCGCGCGGCGCATGGCGGTTGGCAAGGTCGGCCGCCACATCGGCATGGTTGAGATCGAGCCCTCCCGTCGCGGTATCCATGCCATAGGCTTTTTCCGTCACCGTCAGGCTGACGATGCGGATGGTCGGATCTTCCAGACGATCCAGCAGTCCTGACGGATCGCGTGTCGCCACATGTGCCCGCAAAATGGGGCCGGTCACCTGCGCCACCGTGCTCGACGTATCGCGGATCAGCATCGTATAGAGGCCGTTCTGTTCGTTCAGGTGATCGGCGACATCAGCAGTGCGCAGACTTGCCACCTCGATGCCCCAGTCTCCGCCCTCTGCGGCAAGTGCGGCATCGGTAAACGGCGCGAAATGCGCGCGGAAAAAGGCGCCTGGCCCAAGATGCAGGATGCCGCTTTTCAGCTGGTCGCGGTCATAGGCGGGAAGCTTCGCCGTCGAGGCGAGGCCGGAAAGGGTCTGCAGTCGTTCGGTCACAGCTTGTAGGCCTTCTTTGCGTTGCCATAGGAGAGCTCGCCCGCGACGATCTCGGCTTCCCGCTTGGAAATCCGGTGCTCGGCGGCAAGCTGGGCAAGGAAGCGGCAGACTTCGCGGCGCCAGACGTCATGCCGCGCGGGGATCGAAAGCAGCGCCCGCGTATCGTCGTTGAAACCCGCCATATTGGCAAAGCCCGCCGTCTCGACGACTTGGTCGAGGTAGCGGCGGATGCCGTTCGGGCTGTCGTGGAACCACCAGGGCGGTCCGATCATCAGGCAGGGCCAATGGCCGACCATTGGCGCCATCTCGCGCGCATAGGTCGTCTCGTCGAGCGTGAAGAGCAGCACGCGCAGCCCCGGCGCATGGCCGTATCTGGAAAGCAGCGCATTCAGGCCGCCGACCCAGTCGCTGCTTGTCGGGATATCGGCGCCCATATTGGGGCCTCGGGTCGAGAAAAGTCCGCGGTCGGTATTGCGTCTGGAGCCGGCATGGATCTGCATCACCATGCCGTCCTCAGCCGAAAGCCCGGCCATCTCGGTCATCATCTGGCCACGGAAGAGCTCGGCCTCTTCGGCCGAAAGCGGACCCTTCAGCGCCTTCTCGAGCAGCGCCTGCTTTTCCGCAAGCGGCAGGTCGGCGGTAAAGGCTGTGGGCACGCCGTGATCGGTCGCGGTGGCGCCGAACTGGCGGAAATAGGCGCGCCGTCGCCGATGCGCCTCGATCAGGCCGTCCCAGCGCGTCACCTCTGTGCCGGTGATCTCTCCGAGCTTGACGAGATTGTCGCGGAAGCCGACGGCATCGGGATCGGTGACGCTGTCCGGCCTGTAGGTGGTGCGCACCTTGCCGATCCATCCGTCGGCCGCCATCTTCTGGTGATGCGCCAGAGGATCGAGCGCCCCATCCGTCGTCGCGATCGTTTCGATGCCGAATCGCTGATGCAGCGCCCGCGGGCGGAATTCGGGAAGGGCAAGCTGGGCATTGATATGGTCGTAGAGCGCATCGGCATTGTCAGATGTCAGCGGCTCGGTGCAGCCGAGTACGGCCGACATGGCGTGGTCGACCCAAAGGCTCGAAGGCGTCCCGCGGAAAAGGTGATAATGCGCGGCAAAAGTCCGCCATATCGCCCGTCCCGTTGCCACCTGTTTGCCGTCGAGCCGCGGCACGCCGAGCTCGTCTAACGTGACGCCGACGCTGTGTAGCATGCGGAAGAGATAGTGATCGGGAATGACCAGCAGCGAGGCCGCGTCTTCAAAGGGCTTGTCGTCGGCGAACCAGGAGGGTTCAGTATGCCCATGCGGACTGACGATCGGAAGATTGTGCACCGTCTCGTAGAGATCTCGCGCGATGGTCCGTGTTGCCAGATCAGCCGGAAAAAGCCGGTCCGGATGAAGAAAGCCGTTTCCTGCATCCATCAGTATTCCTCCCAGATGGATAACGGCCTACCCCACAACATCCGGCGCGGCAAGGTCTTTTAGTAACCAAACGGTACAGTTTTGCGCATGGCCGCGCCGGGCATGGAAAGCATTGACGCGGCGGCCTATTTCCGCTTTGGGAGAACCATCTGTTCTGCCGGTTTCGGCAAAGGAGGATCTAGAGCCTTTCCGGGTTAGCTTGTATCATTCTGTTGGCTCAAACGGAGTCGGATGGTCGACCGGCCGGCGCGCGTCGTAGCCCGGCTCTACGGCCAAGCCGGCCGGTCGATCAGCCGGCCCGTTTCAGCCAACCCGAAGGGCCGGGCATCTTTCCGCCAGGGCAAAGGCGATCGGCTCGGACGTACCAAGAGGTATGCCCGTCGCCAATCGCCTTTGCCCCGACGAAAACCTGCTCCGGCAGAATGCTGCAATCTAACCCGGAAAGGCTCTAATGTCCGACGAGACGAACCGCATCACCCAGCTGGAAGAAATGCTGGCCCACCAGGCAAAGACGATCGAAGAGCTTTCCGATCAGCTCGCCGAGCAATGGAAGACGGTCGAGCAGATGCGCACCAAGCTCGACCGGCTCACCGAACGCTTCCTGTCGCTGGAAGAGCAGTCATTGGAAGCGCCTGGCATTACCCGCCCGCCGCATTATTGACGGCACGCGGCGCAATGCCGCGTGCCCGTCTCATTAGGATGATCAATCAGACGCCGCCGATGCAGAGATATTTCATTTCCAGATAGTCGTCGGCGCCGTGCCGCGAGCCCTCGCGGCCGAGGCCGGATTGCTTGATGCCGCCGAAGGGTGCCGTCTCGGATGACATCAGGCCGGTATTGATGCCGATCATGCCGTATTCCAGCGCTTCCGCCACCCGCCAGACCTTCTTCAGGTCGCCGGCGTAGAAATAGGCGGCGAGGCCGAATTCCGTATCATTGGCTTGGGCGATGACATCCTCGACCGTCTCGAAGCGAAAGAGCGGCGCCACCGGCCCGAAGGTCTCCTCGCGCGCTACCTTCATGCCGCGCGCAACGCCTGTCAGGACCGTCGGCGTGAAGAAGGTGCCGGCGCCGTCGATGCGCTTGCCGCCGGTCAGTACCTTGGCGCCCTTGGCAAGCGCGTCGCTGACATGGTCCTCCACCTTGGCAAGGCCTTGCTCGTCGATCAGCGGCCCGATCACGACACCCGGCTTGAAGCCGTCGCCGACCGACATCTCGGCGACCTTGGCGGCAAGCTTGGCGGCGAAGGCGTCATAGACGTTCGACTGGACGTAGAGGCGGTTGGCGCAGACGCAGGTCTGGCCGGCATTGCGGTATTTGGAGGCGATCGCGCCTTCGACGGCAGCGTCGAGATCGGCATCGTCGAAGACGATGAAGGGCGCGTTGCCGCCGAGCTCCAGGCTCACCTTCTTGATCTGGTCGGCGCACTGCCGCATCAGGATACGGCCGACCTCGGTCGAGCCGGTGAAGCTGATCTTGCGCACCTTTTCATTGCCGCAGAGTTCGCGGCCGATCGCCGGGCCATCCACGCCGACGATGACGTTGAAGACGCCGGCCGGAATGCCGGCCTGCTCGGCGAGCACGGCAAGCGCGATCGCCGTCAGCGGCGTCTGTTCGGCCGGCTTCGAGACCACGGTGCAGCCGACGGCAAGCGCCGGGGCGATCTTGCGGGTGATCATCGCCGCCGGGAAGTTCCACGGCGTGATCGTACCGACGACGCCGACTGGCTGCCGGATGACGATCATCCGTTTATCGTCGGAAGGCGCGGGGATCGTCTCGCCATAGATGCGTTTGGCCTCTTCCGCATACCATTCGATATAGGCCGCGGCATAAAGGATCTCGCCGCGCGCTTCCGGGAACGGCTTGCCCATTTCGGCGGTCAGGATCGCCGCGAGTTCGTCGGCATTGGCGACCATCAGGTCGAACCATTTGCGCAGGATCGTGCTGCGCTCCTTGGCCGGACGGGCCGCCCAGCCAGGCTGGGCGGCATGGGCCGCATCGATTGCCGTCCGCGTCTCGGCCGCGCCCATATCGGGCAGTGAGGCGAGCAACTCGCCGGTTGCCGGGTTCAGCACGTCGAAAGTCCGAGTGGCATCGCCTGATGTCCAGACGCCGTCGATATAGCCGGCATCGCGCAGCAGGGGCGAGGAGAAGGGAACGTGCTTGGTCAGTGCGCTGGTGAAAGCCATGTCATATCCACCTTGGGAGTGCGGTTGCCGGTTGCCGGCAGCCATTGAAATCCAGTTCGGGTGCGATCACTTGGCCGCGCTTGCTTGCAGCATGGAGGCCTCGAGAATATCGAGCGCTTCGCCGAAGATCTCGTCCTGGATGGTGATCGGCGCGAGGAAGCGGATGACATTTCCGTGGACGCCGCAGGTGAGCAGGATCAGGCCCTTATCGAGCGCGATCAGCCGCACCTGGTTGGCGAATTCCGCGCTCGGCAGTCCCGTCGTCCGGTCGTTGAATTCAACCGCATTCATGAAGCCCGGTCCGCGAATATCGACGATCTCGGGCACCGTCTCGCGCAACGATTCCAGCCGCTGCTTCAGCCGTCCGCCAAGCTGGTTGGCGCGATTGCAGAGATTCTCATCGACAATGACGTCGAGCACGGCATGGGCGGCGGCGATCCCGAGCGGATTGCCGCCATAGGTGCCGCCGAGCCCGCCCGGTCCCGGCGCATCCATGATTTCGGCGCGGCCGGTGACGGCGGCGAGCGGAAAGCCGCCGGCCAGGCTCTTTGCCATCGTCGTCAGGTCGGGCGCCACCTCGTGATGATCCATCGCGAACATCCTGCCGGTGCGGGCAAAACCGGTCTGCACCTCGTCGGCAATCAGCAGGATGCCGTGCTGGTCGCAGAGCTCGCGCAGCGCCTTCATGAAGGCGACGGGTGCGGAGTAGAAGCCACCTTCCCCCTGTACCGGCTCGATGATGATGGCGGCGACGCGCTGCGGATCGACATCGGCGGCGAAGAGTTTCTTCAATGCCGCCAGCGACTGATCGGCGGTGACGCCGTGCAGCTCGACCGGGAAAGGTATATGGAACACGTCGCCAGGCATCGCGCCGAAGCCGACCTTGTAGGGCACGACCTTGCCGGTCAGCGCCATGCCCATGAAGGTGCGGCCATGGAAGCCGCCGCCAAAGGCGATGACGGCCGAGCGGCCGGTTGCGGCGCGCGCAATCTTGACGGCGTTCTCAACCGCTTCGGCGCCCGTCGTGACGAAGATCGTCTTCTTCTCGAAATCACCAGGCAGCAGCGCGTTCAGCCGTTCGGCAAGGTGTACGTAGCTCTCATAGGGAACTACCTGATGGCAGGTATGGGTGAAGCGGTCGAGCTGGTCCTTGACCGCTGCGATGACCCGGGGATGGCGGTGGCCGGTGTTGAGAACGGCGATGCCGGCGGCGAAATCGATGTAGCGGCGGCCCTCCTTGTCCCAGATCTCCGCATTCTCTGCACGATCCGCATAAATCTGTGTCGTCATGCCGACTCCACGTGAAATAGCGGCGTTCTTCCGGTCCGTAAGGCTTGTCGCGTTCATCGATGGCTCCTCCGCTTAAAAGGGGTTGAAAACTATCTTGCATATTTGCTGCAAGATGTATACAAAACACCTACATTTTTCCTGCAAGAAAACAAGCGGCATTTTTTGCTTCAAACATCACGTTTTTTGATGAAAGCTTTGGAGCGATTGGAATCAGGGATATTGGCGGATGAACGATAACGGGCCTGTGCGCTACAAGGTGGCGGAAGCCGCGCGGCTGGCGGGCGTGTCGGCCTCGACGCTGCGCCTCTGGGAAAGCCAGGGTCTGGTGGTTCCCGGCCGTTCCGAAACCGGCCATCGGCAATACAGCGCCGACGATGTGGCGCGGTTGAAGCGCATCTCCTGGTATCGTGTCGAGCGCGGGCTCAATCCCGCGGCAATCCGCGAGGCGTTGGAGAGCGAGGAACCTTCCGCCGATGGCGCCGAGGCAAGCCAGGATGCCGGCCTCGGCCGCAAGCTGCGCAGCCTGCGGCATGCGAGCGGCAAGACGCTCGATCAGGTGGCCGGCGACATCGGCGTCACCTCGTCGACGCTCTCGACGCTGGAGCGCACCTCGCAGGGCGTCAGCTTCAAGACGCTGCATGATCTCGCCGAATATTACGGCACCACCGTCTCCCGCCTCTCCGGTGAGGAAAGCGGGGAGGTATCGGCGCATGTGCGCGCCGGCGAATGGCGCGCCTGGCCGGAAACGACGCCGGGTGTCGCGGTGCAGCTCCTTGCCGAAGGCCGCAGGATGATGGATTGCCATCGTTTCGTACTGGCGCCGGGTGCTGCCAGCGAAGGCGCCTATCGCCACGAGGGCGAGGAATTCATGCATGTTCTGTCCGGCCGGCTCGAACTGGTGCTCGACGGCGATCAGTTCTTCGATCTCGGGCCTGGCGATTCACTCTATTTCGAAAGCCGCCGCGACCATTCCTGGCGCAACCGCCATGATGGCGAAACCGTGCTTCTCTGGATCAACACGCCGCCGACATTCTGAACCGCTAGCACGATGCGGAGATTAAAAGAGGCAGAGTGTCCTATGTCCATCCGAGAGGACGTACGGCGCTCCAGCGGCAGGAAAGCGGTTTCGCACTCTGCGCCTTTGCGCTATAGCGCTGCTGCATAATTCCTGAAATCGGAATCGATTCAAGGATAAAATTATGCAGCCATTCAAAGTGCTACAGCGTCCTTTGCGGCTCTCGAAAAGACGCGCGGCGCTGTAGGGGATGCATTCGAACGAAAGATAGTCTCATGGCGGCGACCATACGTTATCACGAAGGCGATATTTCCGCGGCCGATGCCGCCCGCTACACCGGCGCGATTGCGATCGACACCGAAACGCTCGGCCTGGTGCCGCGCCGCGATCGGCTCTGCGTCGTCCAGCTTTCGCCGGGTGACGGCACCGCCGATATCATCCGGATCGCCGCCGGTCAGAAAGAGGCGCCCAATCTCGTCGCCCTGCTCGAAGACCCCACCCATCAGAAGATCTTTCATTACGGCCGCTTCGATATTGCCGTGCTCTTCCATACCTTCGGTGTCACGACGACCCGGGTTTTCTGCACCAAGATCGCCTCCCGCCTGATCCGGACGTATACGGATCGCCACGGCCTCAAGGATAATCTCAAGGAGATGCTCGACGTCGACGTCTCCAAGGCGCAGCAATCTTCCGATTGGGCGGCCGAGACGCTGTCCCCGGCCCAGCTCGAATATGCCGCCTCCGACGTGCTTTATCTGCATGCGTTGCGCGATAAGCTGACGGAACGGCTGATCCGCGACGGCCGCTACGATCATGCGACGGCCTGCTTCGAATTCCTGCCGACCCGCGCCAAGCTCGACCTGCTCGGCTGGGAAGAGGCCGATATATTCGCTCATAGCTGAGCGAATTGCCTTCATTCTGCGCTTGTTAATAGCCGTGCGGCAGGCTTGCCCGCGGCCGTTAGCGATTCGTTAACGCCTGTTTATTAATATTCCTGTTAATTTTTATGCATTTCGATGACGCCGGAACTGCGTCATGCGGACAGGAGGATCTGCTGGGATGCAAGGGGACCGGATGAGCGCGGTCCTTTTCTAGAGCCTGCTTTCATCGTCACTTTACGAAAGGAGCATGCCATGTTGACTCCCGTTCGTGCAGCGTCCAATGCAAGCTTTTCGTCCCAGGGTCAGACAGCGGCGATCGTCGCCAGTGGTCTCGGTCACTCCGTAATTGCCCCCGCGCCTGTCAACGCCGTCGAAGCCGCCGACCTCAATTCCGCCATTGCCGGCAAGCTCAATATTCTGCTTCTTGCGGCGCGCGAACGCATGGTCGAAGCCCTTTTCGATGTCATCGACGCGGCAGGCCACTCGCTCTCGCTGGATCGTGGCGAGGACGAGAGCAATCTTGCCTTCGCCTCTCGGCTCGCCGATGCCATCCGGCAGCTGCCAACCGCCAGGATCGACGAGGTTGAGCGCCAGCTCACCGAGCAGGGGCATAGCGTGCCGCTCCGGACGATCGCCGAGGCTCTGAAGAACCCGACAGGCCCTGAAGCCGCCCGCATCGTCGCCTATCTGGAGATCGTCCGCTACAAGGATCGCGATCTCGCCGCCCGCGCCGTCGTCCGCTCCTATGGCCAGAACGATGCATCGCCGATGCGCGCCGAAGCTCGCCCCGAGATCCGGCTGCCCGAGATAAGACTGCATGAGGACAGGCTGCCTGCCGCCATGCGTCAGTCGGCTGACACGACGCCCGCGTCAGCCGATTCGCTGATCGAGGCCGCAGCTTTGGCGACGACCGAGGAAGCGGTCATCGCCGAAGCCGCGGAAGCTGCCGATCCCGAAGCGCCGAAGGCTGAGAACCGGGCTCAATCCGCCCCGGCGACGGCAAGAGAGATCGCCCCGGAAAAATCTGCGCCGCAGGAGATCGAAGCCGGGCAACCGCTGCCGATGGAAGCCGCAGCGGCCGACGATACGCAGGCAACGCCGGAGCCGGCTGCCATCCAAACCAGCGCGATGTCGGAAAAGGTTGATCCTGTCATTCCCAGGAACTGGGCAGGAATTGTCGCCTCCATGACCGAAGAAGTCTCCGAGATGATCGCCACCATCATCCGCGAGCAGGACATCGAAACCGTGCTGGAGGATGTTCCCGTCGAGGCGGCAGTGGAGATCGACACTATCCTCGACGACGCCGTCATCAGCGATGCGACCGAGACCTTGACCAGGCAGCCGGTCGAATTCACCGCACCCGATCCCCGCCAATCAGCAGCACTCCGCCCACCGCAGATGGATGAGGCCGCGGCGGCGGCAGCCCGTCAGCCGAAAGAAATCTCCGCGCAACCGCAGATGATGCCGATACCCGAGACGGCCGAGGCTTCCTATCTGCCGCTGGCGGCAAGGATGCCGGAGGGATTTGCCTACAGCCAGCTGCCCTACCAATTCGCCAAGGATACACCGTCGAACGAGAAGGCAGGCGAAACGCACCACCAGCATCAGCACCAGCGCGACGATGGGTCCGAGGATCAGCAACAGGCACAGTCCGGTGGCGAGGATGCCGAGCCCGATGCCGAAACGACCGATGCGGCACCCGAGCGCAGGACGCCGAGGATGATTGATGCCGAACCTTCGGCTTATCAGCCAGGCCGCCCGGACGATGACCCGGTCTACGCGCTCTATCAGCGCATGGTCGGCTGGGAATAACATTCTCATCGCCTAAAAATGAAGAACCCGCCGGATCGCTCCGGCGGGTTCTTCAATTCAAAGGCGGATGCGAGGCTTATTCGCCGCCGCGGTTCTTCAGGGCTGCGCCCAGGATGTCGCCGAGCGAAGCGCCACTGTCGGACGAACCGAATTGGGCAACGGCTTCCTTCTCTTCCGCAATCTCCAGAGCCTTGATGGACAGCATGATCTTGCGGTCCTTCTTGGAGAAGTTGGTGACGCGGGCGTCGAACACCTGGCCGACCGAGAAGCGCTCAGGACGCTGCTCGTCGCGGTCGCGGGCGAGGTCGGCGCGACGGATGAAGGAAGTGATGTCCTCGTGGTTGACGAGCTTCACTTCGACGCCGCCGTCGTTGACCGCGATCACTTCGCAGGAAACGACTGCATTCTTGCGCAGGTCGCCAGAAGCAGCGGCGTCGCCGACTGCATCCTTGCCGAGCTGCTTGATGCCGAGCGAGATGCGTTCCTTCTCGACATCGACGTCGAGAACGACGGCCTTGACGACGTCACCCTTGTTGAACTCCTCGATGACCTGTTCGCCTGGACGGTTCCAGTCGAGGTCGGAGAGGTGCACCATGCCGTCGACATCGCCGTCGAGGCCGATGAACAGGCCGAATTCGGTCTTGTTCTTGACTTCACCTTCGACTTCAGTGCCGGCCGGATGGCTGCGGGCGAATGCTGCCCACGGGTTTTCCAGCGTCTGCTTGAGGCCGAGCGAAATACGGCGCTTGGACGGATCGACTTCGAGAACGACGACTTCGACTTCCTGGCTCGTGGACAGGATCTTGCCGGGATGAACGTTCTTCTTGGTCCAGGACATTTCCGAGATGTGGATCAGGCCTTCGATGCCCGGCTCCAGCTCGACGAACGCACCGTAATCGGTGATGTTCGTGACGGTACCGGAAATCTTCTTGCCTTCCGGATACTTGGCCTGGATGCCATCCCACGGATCGCTCTCGAGCTGCTTCATGCCGAGCGAGATACGGTGGGTTTCCTGGTTGATGCGGATGATCTGAACCTTGACCTGCTGGCCGATGTTCAGGATTTCCGACGGATGGTTCACACGGCGCCATGCCATGTCGGTGACGTGCAGCAGGCCGTCGATGCCGCCGAGGTCAACGAACGCACCGTAATCGGTGATGTTCTTGACGACGCCGTCAACAACCTGGCCTTCTTCGAGGTTCTGAACGATTTCAGAACGCTGCTCGGCACGGGATTCTTCCAGAACCGTACGGCGCGAAACCACGATGTTGCCGCGGCGCTTGTCCATCTTGAGGATTTCGAAGGGCTGCGGGTTGTGCATCAGCGGGGTCACGTCGCGGATCGGGCGAATATCGACCTGAGAACGCGGCAGGAAGGCGATCGCACCGTCGAGGTCGACCGTGAAGCCGCCCTTGACCTGGTTGAAGATCACGCCTTCGACGCGCTCGCCAGCTTCGAACTTGGCTTCAAGCTTGACCCAGCTTTCTTCGCGGCGAGCCTTCTCGCGCGACAGAACGGCTTCGCCAAGCGCGTTTTCGATGCGCTCGACATAAACTTCGACTTCGTCGCCGACCTTCAACAGGCCGTCCTTGGCGCGCGCGCCGAATTCCTTGAGCGCGATGCGGCCTTCAACCTTCAGGCCGACGTCGACAACGGCGACGTCCTTCTCGATGCCCGTGACGATGCCCTTGGTGACATAGCCTTCGGCCAGGTCGTTCTTGGCAAAGGACTCTTCGAGAAGAGCCGCGAAATCCTCGCGGGAGGGGGTAGCTACTGACATAAAATCTCCTGCGTGTCCTGAAACGGAAGCGGACACGTATGCGCCGGTTGGTTTGCGTTGAACGGGCCTGAACCCAGTCCGCCCTCTCTGACGAAGGCAATCCGGCGCTTGGACGGAATTTCAGGCTTGCTGTATTAGAAGCGATCCATGCTCAGAGCACGCAAAATCGCTTGAATTTAGGCATTTCGGCTCAAGACCGCATCGATGATCGATTGAGCAGCTTGAAACGCGGCCTCTATACTCATTTCCGACGTATCAAGCAAGTGCGCATCATCAGCTGGTTTCAAAGGGCTGTCGGCCCGTCCCATGTCGCGTTCGTCGCGCCGCTTGACGTCCTCGAAGATCGCATCGAAATCCGCCGCAGCACCCTTGCCCAGGATCTCGTCATAACGACGTCTTGCGCGAACCTCCGGCGACGCCGTTACATAGAATTTCACCGCCGCTTTCGGACAGACGACCGTGCCGATATCGCGCCCGTCGAGTACGGTTCCCGGCACTTTCGTCGAAAACCGCTGCTGCGCTTCGACCAGCGCCCGGCGCACCGCGGGCATGACGGCAATCTTCGAGGCAGCTTCGCCGATCTCATGTTTGGAAAGTATATCGCGATCCAATCCAGCGAGTTCAACCTCTCGTGCGATCTTTTCCGCCACCGCCTCGTCGTCGAGCGGCAGGCCGGCATCGAGCAGCGCCTTGGCCGTGGCGCGATAGGTCAGGCCGGTATCCAGATGATGGAAGCCGTATTGGTCGGCGATGCGGCGTGAAAGCGTGCCCTTGCCGGCCGCCGCCGGGCCATCGATGGCGATGGTGAAGGTCTCGTTCGTCATATGATCAATCCTGCGGCAGCGCCGAAACGGCGAATGAGTTTGTCTTCGCGGATTGCCGCGGCCGGTAGATCATTCCGGCACCTCCTCGATCTTCGCTCCAAGGCCGGTCATCAGCTGCATGAATTCCGGAAAACTGGTCGCGATCATCGCCGCGTCGTCGATCGTCACGGGATGCTCCGAGGCAAGCCCCATGACAAGGAAACTCATGGCGATG
This sequence comes from Rhizobium sp. SRDI943, assembly GCF_057653695.1. Lineage (NCBI taxonomy): Bacteria > Pseudomonadati > Pseudomonadota > Alphaproteobacteria > Hyphomicrobiales > Rhizobiaceae > Rhizobium > Rhizobium sp. SRDI943. The sequence goes on from NZ_CM172787.1 coordinate 4,524,662, forward strand.
CGATGGTCGAGATGTGTGCTGACCCTGCCGTCGGCAGCATTGCCGAGGCCCTTGCCGTCAGGCCGGCCGCGCACGATGAGAAAATCCTCGCCTTCGTCGCAGTCGACGCCATTGAGTTTGAGGCCATCGGCGACGGCGGAAAGACGGTCGGACTCCTTGACGCGCAGTTCCTCCAGCCCCTTCATGATAGTCGCGCCCTCGGCGAAACAGGCAGCGACGGCGAGGATAGGATATTCATCGATCATCGACGGCGCACGTTCTTCGGGAACGGTGACGCCCTTGAGCTCGGAATGGCGCACGCGCAGATCCGCCACGTCCTCGCCGCCGGCAAGACGCGCATTCGCCACCTCGATATCGGCCCCCATCTCCTGCAGCGTCAAGATCAGCCCGGTGCGGGTCGGGTTCATCAGCACGTTGACGATGGTGATGTCGGAGCCGGGAACAAGCAGCGCCGCAACCAGCGGGAAGGCGGTGGAGGAGGGGTCGCCCGGAACGTCGATCACCTGGCCCGCCAGCTTGCCGCGCCCTTCGAGCCGGATTGTGCGCACACCCTCGCTATCGGTCTCGACTGAAAGGGCAGCACCAAAACCCTGCAGCATCTTTTCGGTATGGTCGCGCGTCATCACCGGCTCGATGACCGTGGTGATACCCGGCGTATTGAGGCCGGCAAGCAGCACGGCCGATTTCACCTGGGCGGATGCCATCGGCACCCGATAGCGGATCGGGCTCGGCGTTCCCGGGCCTCTGAGCGTCACCGGCAGCCTGTCGCCCTCGGAGGCGCTGACCTGCACGCCCATTTCGCGCAGTGGATTGAGCACGCGGCCCATCGGCCGTTTCGAAAGCGAGGCGTCGCCTGTGAAGGTGGAGCGAAAATCGTAGGTGCCGACGAGGCCCATGGTCAGACGTACGCCGGTGCCGGCATTGCCGAAGTCGAGCGGCGCGTCAGGCGCAAGCAGTGCACCGTTGCCGGTGCCCTCGATCACCCATTGCGCGCCATCCTTGCGAATTCGGGCGCCCATCGCCTGCATCGCCCGTCCGGTATTGATCACGTCCTCGCCTTCGAGCAGGCCGGTGATCCGGGTTTCGCCGGAGGCGAGTCCGCCGAACATGAAGGAACGATGCGAGATCGACTTGTCGCCCGGAATACGGACGCTGCCCGTAAGGCCGGCGGATTTGCGGGCGGTGGCGGGCTTTGGCGCGGAGCCGTTCAGCATGGCGCAATCCTTTGCAAATGCAGTCTATTTTTGCCGCGAGACAGGCTTGGCCGGTCGCAATTCCCGTCCGCTTCTGCAGCTGTTGCGGCTCGTTAACATAAACGCGCCGGGCGGTCATCCGTCGGCTTGCCAAAAACCCGGCGCCCGGCTCGCAAAGTTTGGCTTTGACATGGGAAGCCACAGCGATTAAGGGGACCGGCTTATAAATTCCGATGGAACGCCGGCTTGATCGGCATTTGCCGAATCTTGCATTCGGTCATTCACACGAGGCTTATAGTGGCGAAAGCGGAACTTGGAACCAAGCGTACCGATCCGGAAACCGGCAAGAAGTTTTATGATCTGAACCGGGATCCGATCGTCTCTCCTTATACCGGCAAGTCCTACCCTCTGTCCTTCTTCGAAGAAACCTCGGCGATCGCCGAAGTTGCCGAGGAAGAGGAGGTCGCGGAAGTCGATACTGAAAACACCGAAGTCGAACTGGTTTCGCTGGAAGATGCCGATGACGCCGCCAGCGGTGACGACATCCCCGATATCGGCGATGACGATGTCGAAATCGAGGGCGACGACGACGACGATACCTTCCTCACACCCGACGAAGATGACGATGATGACGACATGAGCGATATCATCGGCGTGACCGGCGACGACGACGAAGTCTGAGACCGCATTTCGGCCCGGCGAGGAAAAAATTCTCCGGGCCAGATTTTTTAGGCTTGCTATCTCCGGAATCCGGAAGTAATAAGCCGCCACTCCGAAGGGCACGCCTTGAGGAGTATCCCAGGACCGGCCGCGAGCCGGACCACCTTGATGGGGCTATAGCTCAGCTGGGAGAGCGCTTGCATGGCATGCAAGAGGTCAGCGGTTCGATCCCGCTTAGCTCCACCACGCTTCGCCCTTACGGGCTTCGCGTGGCGCAGCCGCGAGAAACCGTTAGGCCGAAGCAGTGCCCGGCATAGCCCGAAGGGCGACGACGGGCTGAAACGCTGATGTGGTACGTCTATATTCTCCGCAGCGTCGATTTTCCCGATCAGGAATACACCGGGTCTACCGCAGATCTGAAACAACGATTTGCGGCACACAATGCCGGAAAATCCGCCCACACTGCCAAATTCGCACCATGGAATTTGCTCTGGTATTGCGCCTTTCCCGACAAACTCAAAGCCCTTGAATTCGAAACATATCTGAAATCGCATTCCGGCAGGGCTTTTGCCAGCAAGAGATTGGTCCAGCCGAACCGGACCCGGGTGGCCCTCGCCAATTGGAAGACTGATTCCCATTAAGTGCCGCCTACCGCCGTGCAAACTGTTGCGCAACGCCGACCACTGGGTCCACGCGCAAGCCGCTTGGCGATGGAAAGATGCATCGCTGCAGGCCACAAGTGAGAATTCACCGGCAATAAGAAAATATCGAAGGCGGCTGTTTCGGGCAAACAGTCAAAATTAGAATATTTTGTCTATTGATTTGATGGATTATAGCGTTCCATAGCCCTGTCGATTTTAACAATAAGATTTTCGAACGTCCGGCGAATGCGTCGTTGGGCGCATGTGACTTGCCGTCTTCTTCCAAGATCAGCCAGGAGATATCCATGAGCAATCCAGTTCTCGTCAATCAGATCATTCCCGAGTCCGATGTCGTGCCGCTGACCGGCCGCGTCGGAGCCGAAATCAGGGGTATTCGCCTCGGCGGAGACCTTTCCGACGCGACGGTCGCAGCCATCAACCAGCTTCTCCTGAAACACAAAGTCATCTTTTTCCGCGATCAGGACCATCTTGGCGATTCCGAACAGGAATCCTTCGCGCGCCGCCTGGGCGACCTTGTGCCTCATCCAACTCAGGGTCCGGTGGCCGGCACGGCTTCCATCCTCAATCTCGATTCCAGCCGCGGAGGCGGCAGGGCGGACCAGTGGCACACCGACGTCACCTTCGTGGATGCCTATCCCAAATTCTCGGTCCTTCGCGGCGTCGTCATTCCGGCGGCTGGAGGTGATACGATCTGGTCCAACACCCATGCCGCATACGAAAGTCTGCCAGCATCGCTCAAATTGCTGGCGGACAATTTGTGGGCCATTCACAGCAATGCCTATGACTACGCAGCCGTGCGCCCTCGCGCCACCGCTGACGAGAAGAAGCATTTCGAGGAAGTTTTCACGTCGACCATCTACGAGACCGAGCATCCAGTCGTGCGTGTCCATCCCGAAACCGGCGAAAGATCGCTGCTGCTCGGCAATTTCGTTCAGCGTCTCGTCGGCTTGTCGAAGAGCGACTCCGCAAAACTCTACGAGGTGTTCCAGTCCTATGTTACCGCGCCGGAAAATACCGTGCGCTGGCACTGGAGAGCCGGTGACGTCGCGATCTGGGATAATCGTGCGACCCAGCACTACGCTGTCAACGACTACGGCGACCAGCACCGGGTCGTGCGCCGCGCCACCGTTGACGGCGACGTCCCCATCAGCGTCGACGGCCGCCGCAGCGTAACCCACGTCAAGGCCGCCAAGCCGAAAGCAAAGGCCGCGTGAGCGCGGCCGGACTAGGAACAACCATGAAGCTTGATATAGCGCGGCGCTTTCCGCGCTACTCGATCGGCGAACGCGCGTCATAAAGGGCGAACTGAGCGCGGTCACATTTCCAGGCATGCTGGTTGTGAACGCGCCCGCGACACGGCGACAAGGGGTGCGCCGGTAGTGCCCAGATGGCGAGCGCTCGGTTTGCTTGAAGCAAATTCCTGATACACCAAGGAGAAATCCGAAGAGGAGAACACCCATGGTTAGTCAACCCGTTACCACCCGCATCGTCCTTGCATCGCGCCCATCCGGAAAGCCGGTGGCTGCGAATTTCCGGCTCGAGCGGGAGACGGTTCGGGATCTCGCCGAGGGCGAGATTCTTCTCAAGACGCTCTATCTTTCCCTTGACCCCTACATGCGGGGCCGCATGGACGACGCCAAGTCCTATGCCAAGCCGGTCGAAATCGGCGGTGTGATGGAAGGGGGCACGGTTGCGCAGGTCGCGCGCAGCCGCAACACGGCGTTCAAGGCGGGGGATATCATCCTCTCGCATTCCGGCTGGCAGAGCTATGCGATTTCCGATGGTACGGGCTTGCAGAAGCTCGATCCGGAAACTGCACCGATCACGACAGCACTCGGCATTCTGGGAATGCCCGGCTTCACGGCTTATGCCGGACTTCGCAATATCGGCAAACCCAAAGCCGGCGAAACACTTGTGGTCGCTGCAGCGAGCGGCGCGGTTGGCTCGGCAGTTGGGCAGATGGCAAAGATTTACGGTGCGCGTGTTGTCGGAATCGCAGGCGGGTCCAAAAAATGTGACCACTTACGCCAGGAACTCGGCTTCGATGTCGCGATAGACCATCACGCGAGCGATTTTCCGGCACAACTCGCGGCCGCTTGTCCGAACGGAATCGATGTCTATTTCGAGAATGTTGGTGGCCACGTCTGGAGCGCCGTGTTTCCATTGCTGAACGACTTCGCACGCATACCGGTCTGCGGGCTCATCGCGCATTACAACGAAACCTCCTCTGTCTCGAGCGGACGTGATCAGCTTCCTGCTGTGATGCGTGCCATCCTGCGGAAAAGCCTCACCATACGAGGCTTCATACAGCGCGAATTTGCCGACCACCGTCCTGACTTCTATCAGCAAGCCGCGGCGTGGATCTCCCAAGGACGGCTGAAGTACAAGGAAGATGTCGTTGACGGCCTTGAAAACGCTCCGGAGGCTTTTCTTGGCCTTCTGGAAGGGAAGAATTTCGGAAAGCTGATCGTACGCGTCACGCCCTGACCCGACGCCCCGGTGTTCTCTATTTCGCGGCGCAGTTCTTTTTGCTCACGGTCGGAACAGAACAAAAAAGCGAATCCCGAAGAAGCGTGTACCGGAGCACGTATATTCTATCAAAAATATAGAGACGCTTTTAATTTGGTCTCGTCTTATTCCGGAGGGTATGATGAAGATCACAAGGCGAGCTTTTACTGCAGTGGTGGCAGGTGCCATCGCGACACCTTTGACTCATGTTCGGCTGGCCGGCGCCGCTGACAAGGTCGTGCGTATCGGCTACCAGAAATATGGAACGCTGGTGCTTCTCAAGGGCAAAGGCACGCTGGAGAAGAAACTGGAACCCATCGGCTACACGGTTGAATGGACCGAGTTTCCGGGCGGTCCTCAACTGCTCGAGGCCCTGAACGCTGGCGCTGTCGATTTCGGATCGACCGGCGAAACGCCGCCGATCTTCGCCCAGGCCGCAAACGCTCCGCTTGTCTATATCGCACACGAGCCGCCCGCCCCGCGCGGCGAAGCCATACTGGTCCCGAAGGACAGCCCCATAAAGTCCGTCGCGGAACTGAAAGGCAAGAAAGTCGCCTTCAACAAGGGCTCGAACGTGCATTACCTGCTCGTCAAGGCGCTCGAAGAAGCCGGCTTGAACTATGAGGACGTCGAATCATCCTTCCTCGCTCCGGCCGACGGCCGCGCAGCCTTCGAAAAGGGCGCGGTGGATGCTTGGGTCATCTGGGATCCCTTCCAGGCAGCGGCGGAAGTCGCGGTCGAAGCGCGAGAACTCAGAAACGGCGAAGGCATCGTTCCCAATCATCAGTTCTATCTCGGCACCAAGGCGCTGGTCGACGGTCACGCCGAGGCGATCGATGTCTTGATCGACGCCATTTCCGAGATCGACGAATGGACCAAGTCCGACACCGCGGCTGCGGCTGCGGAGCTCTCACCATCGGTCGGCATCCCCGAACCTGTCCTCGTCAAGGCGCTCGAGCGCCAGTCCTACGGGGTCAAGAGCCTGGACGACACCGTCGTCGCGCAGCAGCAGAATATCGCCGACACCTTTTTCAAACTCAAGCTCATTCCCAAGGAGGTGACGATTGCCGACGTTGTCCACAAGGGCAAGGCGTAGTGCTCCTCTCCCCACCGACGTCTGCATGCCGGACGTCGCGACGTCCGCCTGCAGAAGGAAGCTAGCATGACGGTTCCACTGGTCAGCGTGAGCAATCTGTCGACGGAGCCATCCCCTTCGCCTCAGGTTGCCGCGATATGGGAGGCTCTTTGCGCGGAGGCCGTCAATGCTTCGGCCAAGGATGCAGCACTCACGCGCGCCATGAATTCCGCAGTGCTTTATCATGCGAGTTTCGCCCAGGCGCTCGCTCAGCGGGTCGCGATCAAACTGGCCAATCACGACCTCGACCATGAAGAGCTGCTGGCGGTGATCGCCCAGGCGTTCGTCGGTAATCGCAATATTGTCGCCGATGCCGCCGCCGATCTGACCGCGATCAAGGAACGCGATCCATCGAACACGGAAATCCTGACGCCATTTCTGTATTTCAAAGGCTTTGTGGCGTTGCAGGGACAACGGGTCGCCCACTGGCTTTGGCATCATGACCGCCTCCATTTGGCGCGCCACATCCAGAGCCGAATTTCTGAAGTTTTCGGCGTGGACATTCATCCCGCCGCAAGGATGGGCAGGAGCATCATGCTCGATCATGGAAGCGGCCTGGTCATCGGCGAGACTGCGGTCGTCGAAGACGACGTCTCCATCCTCCAGAATGTTACATTGGGAGGGACGGGCAAGGATACCGGCGACCGGCACCCTAAGGTACGGCGCGGCGCTCTTATCGGAGCGGGGGCAAAGATTCTCGGCAATATCGAAATTGGCGTCGGCGCCAAGGTGGGTGCAGGCAGCGTGGTCATCAATACTGTTGCAGCCTACACTTCGGTCGCCGGCATTCCGGCGAGGCAGGTGGGCAAGCGCCACTTCAACCTTCCGGGCATCACGATGGACCAGACCTTGTCTGAACCGGAGTATACGATCTAAGGCCTGGGGTAGGCTTGTCTGGGCGAGGTTGGCGTCACGAGTGACTTGAAATCGCGCCGCCCTACATCACCTCCGGCAGGCCGCTCTCAAAGCCCGCCGGCGCGCCTCTCACCTCACATCTCGACGACAACAGCCGTCACCCGCTTTACCACCGGCAGCATCAATAGCAGGACGGGAAAGGCGATCGCCCAGGAGAGCGCCCAAGCGGAGGGCCACATGGCAAGGGCAGGGGCGGTCAGGCCCTGTGCTCTGACGATGCTGATCGCCGAGACGACTGATGTCATCAATAACGAGAGGATGAGCGGCATGACGATCGTATTGTAACGTTTGGGGAGTTTGCCTTTGGGCATTTTGATCTCCGTAAGGTGCCAATCAGACAATTGCGCAGCGCCGATCGGCGGGTTGCGCGTTGATTGACGTAAACGCTTACGGAGCTTCGATCTGAAGCAACGCCGTTTCTATGGCCGAAAATGTCTTGCCGTTCAAGTCCACCCATCCCGCTTCCGATCGCCTTTGCCAATTCCTCAATGAGAGGATGTATGTTCGGTGCTGGAATCTCAGCGATTCGGCTCCAGGACCCTCAGCCAATGACCAGAGCAAGACGCCGCCGCATCATCCGGACCCGACGAACCCTGACCGGGCTCGCCCTGGTCGGCTCGATCTCGTTTCTGGCGGGTATGACTGATGCCACCGGTCTTCTGCTGACCGGCGACTTTGTCTCCTTCATGACGGGCAACACGACGCGGGCCGCACTGGCCTTGAGTGAGGGCAATCTTTATCACGCGGCGGTCCTGATCTCCGCCATCGTCGTTTTCGTGCTCGGCAATGCGGCTGGCGTCGTCATCTCCCATGTCTCCGAGCGCCGGATCTTCGTGGTACTCGGCTGCGTCGGGCTGGTTCTGGCGCTCGCCTCGATGATGACGGTGCAGAACATGCTGTTCGCGCGGTTCTACATGATCGTCTTTTCCATGGGCATGGTGAACGCTGCCGTCGAGCATATAGAAGGCCTGCCGATCGGGCTGACCTACGTGACCGGCGCCCTGTCGCGTTTCGGCCGCGGCATCGGCCGCTGGATCATCGGCGATCGTCGTGTCGAATGGACGATCCAGATCGTGCCCTGGGGCGGCATGGTGCTCGGCGCGATCGCCGGCGCCGTCCTGACGCGCCTGACGGGCGCGCATGCACTGTGGCTGGTCTCCCTCTTCGCCATGCTGCTTGCACTTGCCGCCATGCTCATCCCGCGGCCGCTTCAGCGCCGCTTCAATCAGAAGGTCGCACCGAGCGGATCGGCCATCACGCGCGCGAAATAAAACCGTCGCATTCCTGTCACCGTCGAATCGGATAGGAAGGATCGCCGCCAATCCTCAAGGAGTGGGTCTTGTTCCTGATTTCGAAGCTTGTCTGGATTTTTGCTCAGCCGCTGTCGCTGGCATTCTTCCTCGTCTTCTTGGCCCTCATTGCCGGCCTTCTGCGCTGGCGTACCTTAAGTATCCTGGGCGCAACGGGTGCGGCCCTTATCCTCTTCGTCACGCTCTACACCACGGCCGGCAACCAGCTGATGCAAGGTCTCGAGCAGCGCTTCGCAAAGCCCGCCGCCGATCCAGATAGCCTGCAATGCATGATCGTGCTCGGCGGCGCCTTCGAAAACGAGGTCAACACGGCACGCCACGGCATAGAATTCAATGGTGGAGCTGATCGCTTCATCGAAGCCCTGCGGCTTGCGCAGAAATTTCCGCAGTCGCGCATTCTGGTGTCCGGCGGCGACGGCTCCATTTCGGGCATCTACGAAGGTGATGCGGCGGCATCGGAGCGTTTCTTCCCGCTCTTCGGCGTTGGCAGGGATCGACTGATCGAGGAGAGGCAATCGCGCACGACCTTCGAAAACGCCGTCAACACCAAGGAATTCCTGGCAAGCCAGGGGCTTTCCAATTGCCTGCTGATCACATCGGGTTTTCACATGCCGCGCTCCGTCGGCATCTTCCGCAAACTCGGCATCGATATCGTGCCCTGGCCGACCGACTATCGCACCGACGGCCAGGTGAGGCTCGGGCTCGATTTCACTCAGCCGAACCTCAATACGCAAAACCTGGCGACGGCAATCCGCGAATGGTACGGGCTGGTAGGATATTATCTCGCCGGCCGCACATCCGAACTTTATCCGCAATAGACCGCCGCGCGTCCGATAGGACGCGCAAAGGACGCTCTATCACTTTGAATTCGCGCATAATCCCGAAAATCTTTCGGGATTATGCGCTGAAATTTACTTTTTCGAGATGGTGACGAATTTCGTGCCGCGGACACGCGCCGTTACGATGCAGGGATCACCTTCGGTGCGGTCGCAGAAACGCGGATGCATCTTCATCGCCAGCACCATGTTGCCGAAGCGCTGGACGAAATCGTAGCCGTAGATCTGTGCGGTCGCGATCATGAAATAACCGCCTTCGGCAACCTGCAGGTAGAAATTATAGGTACAGCCGTCGTCATTGCATTGCGGCCCCTTCTGGCCGTCGCAGGTCAGTTGGCCCTCGTTGACCACGGCGTCGATCAGGCCGTCATTGTTGATGTCCTGCCGGATGATGAAGCCGTCGGCAAATTCAGCCGTCTTGCACTGCTCCTGGAAATGTTTCTTCTCGTAGATCTCAGGATCGGAAATCAGCGATTGCTGACTGAGGGCGACAGCCGGCATGGCAAGCAGCAGGACGATATTCAGAACGGCGAGCACCAGCGTTTTCACGGCTTTCCTCTTTTGGATAAAGGCTCTGCAGCCTAATGCACGTCGCCCTAAACTGTGCAGCGGTTTTTGGACGACGACATGCATTAAATCAAAGACTTCAGCTTTATGGCCGCGCCGCCTTGCGCCGCCCTTGCCGCCGTGATTGATTCCGCAAAACTTCTGCCGGTTCCGGGGTTCGCATGTCTCTACTCGTCTATCTCGATTATGCCGGCATTGCGCTGTTTGCCGCGACTGGCGCGCTCGCCGCCTCGCGTAAGCAGCTGGACCTGATCGGTTTTTTGTTTTTTGCCATGGTGACGGGAACGGGCGGCGGCACCGTACGCGATATCGTGCTCGGCCGCGTGCCGGTCTTCTGGGTGCTGAACCCCGCCTATATCCTCGTCTGCTGCATCATGGGCGTCATCGTTTTCTTCACCGCCCACCTGCTGGAATCGCGCTATCGGCTGCTGATCTGGCTGGATGCGATCGGCCTTGCCGCCTATTGCGTGATCGGCGCCGCCAAGGGCCTCGCCGCCACCGGTTCGCCGACCATCGCGATCGTCACCGGCACGCTGACGGCGACCTTCGGCGGTATATTGCGAGATCTGATGGCAAACGAGCCTTCGGTGTTGTTGAGGCCGGAAATCTACGTGACCGCAGCCCTCATCGGCGCCGGCGTGTTCACGCTCGCCAATGCGCTCGGAATGCAGCTCTATCTGGCGTCTGCCTGCGGCGTCGTGGCGGCCTTTGCGGTGCGCGGTGGAGCCCTGTGGTTCGGCTGGACCTTCCCGACTTACCGGCACAAGCCCGGCCGGCATCCCGACGATGTCATGTGAAGCCTAATGCATGTCGCCCAAAACTGCGCAGCGGTTTTGGGACAACAATATGCATAAAAATAAAGATTTAAAGGGCGTCGTATTGGCCCGATGCGGTGCGATGCGCTTTAGTCGTCAGCCCTGCTTCGCTCGCAGGCGGATCACCACGTCGACATGGGCGATCTCCATGCCCTCCGGCGGTTCCGGCAGATTGGCGATCGTCAGGTTGCTGACGGGAATGTCGAGCACCTCGTTTTCGCCTTCGACGAAGAAATGGTGATGGTCGGAAATATTGGTGTCGAAATAGGTCTTGGCGCTCTCGACGGCGAGAACGCGGATGAGACCGGCTTCGGTGAATTGGTGCAGCGTGTTGTAGACGGTTGCCAAGGAGACTGGCACGCCGGCGGCAACCGCCTCCTCATGCAGTTCCTCGACGGTCAAATGCCGATCGCCCTTGGCAAACAGGAGGTCGCCGAGCGCGACACGCTGGCGGGTGGGGCGCAGGCCTGCACCGCGCAGCCTTACCTCTATTGCGATCGGGAGTGCACCCGTCATCAAAACCAACTCCGGTTATTCTGGCATAAAGCAATCATGTTTCTTTAAGGGGTATAACTTTTGCATCGGAGCCTTTCAATAGTTCAATGGGGACAGGAGCCTGATAAACGCGGCAAAAACGGGCTTTTGACGCAAATAGGTCTGGTCCCGGCCCTAGCCTTCCTGTATGCGACCACCAAATAATGGCGCAAGCCTGGTCCGGGGAGATGAATGAAGCTGCCTTGCTTGTGCTTCATTTTCTGAAGAACTTGGACTACACGTTCACATCCATCGGCTTGGCGCGGGGGGGAAAAGAAACTTTATGACGACCAGACAGTCCAGCTTCTCGTATGAAGAACTCATCGCTTGCGCACATGGCGAGCTGTTCGGCCCCGGCAATGCGCAGCTGCCCCTGCCGCCCATGCTGATGGTTCACCGCATCACGGATATTTCCGAAACGGGCGGCACCTTCGATAAGGGCTACCTCCGGGCCGAATATGACGTTCGCCCCGACGACTGGTATTTTCCTTGCCATTTCGAAGGCAATCCGATCATGCCGGGCTGCCTCGGTCTCGACGGCATGTGGCAGCTGACCGGTTTCTTTCTGGGTTGGCTCGGCGAGCAAGGCCGCGGCATGGCGCTTTCAACAGGCGAAGTGAAATTCAAGGGCATGGTCCGGCCGCAGACGAAGCTGATCGAATATGGCATCGACTTCAAGCGTGTCATGCGCGGCCGTCTGGTCCTCGGCACCGCCGACGGCTGGCTAAAGGCTGACGGCGAGACCATATATCAGGCGGCCGACCTTCGCGTCGGTCTATCGAAAGACAAGACGGCCTGAAACCGCATTTCGAGCGGCTGACGAAAACAACAAAGGTTTGATCAGATGAGACGGGTAGTTGTCACAGGTCTGGGTGTCGTGTCCTCGATCGGAAACGACGCGGCCGAAGTCACCGAATCCTTGCGGCAGGCAAAGTCGGGTATCTCCTTTTCGAGCGATTTCGCTGAACATGGGTTCAAGTGCCAGGTCTGGGGCAGTCCGAAGCTCGGTTCGGCGGAACTTGCCGAACTGGTCGACCGCCGCGCCATGCGTTTCCTGTCGCAGGGCGGCGCCTGGAACCATGTCGCCATGAAGCAGGCACTTGCCGATTCCGGCCTGGAAGAGAAAGACTACGCTCAGAACGAGCGCACCGGCATCATCATGGGCTCCGGCGGTCCGTCCACCCGCACCCTGATCGAAGCTGCCGAGATCACCATAAAAAACAACAGCCCGAAGCGCATCGGCCCCTTCGCCGTGCCGAAGGCGATGTCCTCGACCGCATCGGCCACGCTCGCCACCTGGTTCAAGATCCACGGCGTCAATTATTCGATCTCGTCTGCCTGCTCGACCTCGGCGCATTGCATCGGCAACGCCGCCGAGATGATCCAGTGGGGCAAGCAGGACGTGATGTTCGCCGGCGGCCACGAGGATCTCGACTGGACGATGTCCAACCTCTTCGACGCCATGGGCGCGATGTCCTCCAAATATAACGACACGCCGGACAGCGCCTCGCGCGCCTATGACGTCAACCGCGACGGTTTCGTCATCGCCGGCGGCGCCGGCGTGCTGGTGCTCGAGGAGCTGGAGCGCGCCAAGGCCCGCGGTGCCAAGATCTACGCAGAAATCGTCGGCTACGGCGCAACCTCGGACGGCTACGACATGGTCGCCCCCTCGGGCGAAGGCGCTATCCGCTGCATGCGCCAGGCGCTCGCCACCGTCAAAGGCGACGTCGACTACGTCAACACCCACGGCACATCGACGCCGGTCGGCGACAGCAAGGAAATCGGCGCCATCCGCGAAGTGTTCGGCTCGAAGATCCCGCATATCCAGTCGACCAAGTCGCTGACCGGCCATTCGCTTGGCGCTGCCGGGGTGCAGGAATCGATCTATTCCCTGCTGATGATGCAGCAAGGCTTCATCGGCGAAAGCGCCCATATCACCGAGCTCGATCCCGAATTCGAAGGTGTCCCGATCGTGCGCAAGCGCATAGACGACGCCAAAATCGACATTGCCCTCTCCAATTCCTTCGGCTTCGGTGGCACCAACGCCACGCTCGTCTTCCAGCGTTATAACGGATAATAATATGACGGGATTCATGCAGGGTAAGCGCGGGCTCGTTATGGGCGTCGCCAATAACCACTCGATCGCCTGGGGGATTTCAAAAGCTCTCGCCGCACAGGGTGCGGAACTCGCCTTCACCTATCAGGGCGATGCGCTCGGCAAGCGCGTCAAGCCGCTTGCTGCCGATGTCAACTCGGATTTCGTGCTGCCCTGCGACGTCGAGGACGTCGCCTCGGTCGATGCCGTGGTCGACGCGATCAAGGAGCGCTGGGGCAAGCTCGATTTCATCGTCCATGCCATCGGTTTTTCCGACAAGAACGAGCTGAAGGGTCTCTACGCCGATACGACGCGTGAGAATTTCAGCCGCACCATGGTCATTTCCTGTTTCTCCTTCACCGAAATCGCCAAGCGCTGCGCTCCGTTGATGGAAGATGGTGGTGCGATGCTGACGCTGACCTATAATGGCTCGACGCGCGTCATCCCGAATTACAACGTCATGGGCGTCGCCAAGGCAGCGCTCGAGGCTTCGGTGCGTTATCTCGCCGCCGATTACGGCCCGCGCGGCATCCGCGTCAATGCCATTTCCGCCGGCCCGATCCGCACGCTTGCCGGCGCCGGCATCTCCGATGCGCGCGCGATCCTCTCCTGGAACCAGCGCAATGCGCCACTGCGCAAGACCGTCACCATCGATCAGGTCGGCAGCTCGGCTCTCTACCTGCTCTCCGACCTTTCCTCCGGCGTCACCGGCGAAATCCACTTCGTCGACGCCGGCTTCAACATCACCTCCATGCCGACGCTGGAAACGCTGCGCAAAGCGGACGTCGAGTAAACACTATTCGATGGAAACTCAAAGGCCGTGCGCAGATGATGCGCACGGCCTTTTGCTATCGGTAGGGATGATCGTATCGAGGCCTTGAGCCTATTTCTTCGCCCAGAGAACCTTGAACCGGGCGTTGCGGCAAGTTTCGCCACTTTCCCTGAAATTCGCCGCCAGAACCGGCTCGTAAGGCAGGCCGCGATTGGCGACGAGCAGCAGGCGGCCGCCGCCGCGAAGGGCGGATGCGGCAGTCTTGATCATTGCCTGGCCGAGCGCCGGATCGGCCGCGTGTCCCTCATGGAAGGGTGGGTTCATGATGACGAGATCGTATTTGTCTTTGACCGGCTCACCCGCCAGATCGTGCCAGAAGAAGCGTGCAGGCGCGTTCGGGCAGTTCTTAGCCAGATTATCCCTGGCAGCCTCCAAAGCCGCGTGATCGGCCTCGTAGAGGTCGAGACGCGTCAGTCCACGCGACTTCCGCGCCTGCTCGACGGAGAGATAGCCCCATCCGGCGCCGAAATCGGCAACGTCGCCGGTGAAATCCTCAGGCAGGCGCGAGGCCAGCAGCTCCGATCCTGCATCGATGCGGTCATGCGAGAACATGCCTGGAGTCGCTTGGAAACGACCATCGACGCGCACCGGCGCCTTTGCCAGCTTGGAGATAATCTCGTCTGCATCCGCCGGCCGGCCGAACCAGAAGGCGACGCCGTGATATTTCGGCATATAGTCGACGGCAATATTGAAACCTTCCATCCGCTTGCGTAGCGGCTGGATGCCGTCTTCCTTGGCGCCGGCAACGACGATCAGGCCGCCGAGCCGGGTGCGGGCGATCGCAGCGGCGAGATTGGCCTCGTTCTCGCCCTTGTGCTTGGTGCAGAGCACCAGAGCCGCATCATAGTCTTCGCCGTCGATCTCCGGCTTCGCTTCGATCCGCTGGGCCAGCAGCTGCCGATAGAGCGGCCGGAAGCCCTGGACGGCGCTGAGCGAGGCGGCAAAGCCTTCCGGCAGCGCAAAGCCTGCCTCGGCGCCGAGGAAGAGCACGCGCTCGCCCTCGCCGGGCGCCGCGACTGTGCCGCTGGCAAAGGGATGGAACAGGGTCTTCAGCGTCTCGCTGCTCATGGTCTCGTCTCGTCCTAAAGCATGTCGCGCAAAAGTGTTCAGCGGTTTTGCGAGCACGACATGCGCAAAACCAAAGACCTGAAGTGCGGCTAGAGCGCCGCGCGTCTTTTCAGACGCGCTAAGGACGCTCTATCACTTTGAATCTGCGCATAACCCCTTCCGAAAATCGATTCCGACTTTCGGGGTTATGCGCTAGCGATCTGAAAGATCGCGCCGCGCTTTAGGATACAAAAAAGGGCGCGGAAGCATTCCCGCGCCCGGTATTGAATCTGGAAGGCGGCTTATTCGGCCGCTTCTTCCTTCTTCTTCTCGTTCGGGATTTCCTGGCCGGTGGCCTGGTCGACGACCTTCATCGACAGGCGAACCTTGCCGCGTTCATCGAAGCCGAGCAGCTTGACCCAGACCTTGTCGCCTTCCTTGACGACGTCCTGCGTCTTGGCAACACGCTCGGAAGCGAGCTGGGAGATGTGGACGAGGCCGTCACGGGCACCGAAGAAGTTGACGAAGGCGCCGAAGTCGGCGGTCTTGACGACCGTGCCTTCGTAGACCTGGCCGATCTCAGGCTCGGCGACGATCGAGTGGATCCACTTGCGGGCCGCTTCGATCTCCTTGCCGGAGGACGAAGCGATCTTGACGGTGCCGTCATCCTCGATGTTGATCTTCGCGCCGGTCTTTTCGACGATTTCGCGAATAACCTTGCCGCCGGAGCCGATGACTTCACGGATCTTGTCGACCGGGATGTTCATGACTTCGATGCGCGGAGCGAATTCGCCGAGCTGGCCGCGGCTTTCGGTGATGGCCTTGGACATTTCGCCGAGGATGTGGACGCGACCGCCTTGGGCTTGGCCAAGGGCGACCTTCATGATCTCTTCGGTGATACCGGTGATCTTGATGTCCATCTGCAGCGAAGTGATGCCGTCGGCGGTACCGGCGACCTTGAAGTCCATATCGCCGAGGTGGTCTTCGTCACCGAGAATATCGGAGAGGACAGCGAAGCGATCGCCTTCCAAAATCAGACCCATGGCGATGCCGGCAACCGGCTTTGCCAGCGGAACGCCGGCGTCCATCAGAGCGAGTGAGGTACCGCAGACGGTCGCCATCGAGGACGAGCCATTCGACTCGGTGATCTCGGAGACGACGCGCAGCGTGTAGGGGAATTGCTCAGGCGTCGGCAGCATCGGACGGATCGCGCGCCATGCGAGCTTGCCGTGGCCGATTTCGCGGCGACCCGGGGAGCCCATGCGGCCGGTCTCGCCAACCGAGTAGGGAGGGAAGTTGTAATGGAGCAGGAAGCGCTCCTTGTACATGCCCGTCAGACTGTCGACATACTGCTCGTCTTCGCCGGTGCCGAGCGTGGCAACCACGATCGCCTGGGTTTCGCCGCGGGTGAAGAGTGCCGAACCGTGGGTGCGCGGCAGAAGGCCGACTTCCGAAACGATCGGACGAACGGTTTCGAGGTTGCGGCCGTCGATGCGGCTCTTGGTGTCGAGGATGTTCCAGCGGACGATCTTCGCCTGCAGATGCTTGAAGATCGCGCCGACTTCTTCGGCCGTGTACTTGGCTTCGCCTTCCTCGGGGAGGAAATGCGCCTTCACCTTCGCCTTGACGGCGTCGACGGCGGCGTAGCGATCAGCCTTCTGGGTGATCTTGTAGGCTTCGCGAAGTTCACCTTCGGCAAGGCCGAGCATTTCGGTTTCGAGAGCGGAGTAGTCTGCCGGCTGGAAGTCGCGCGGCTCCTTGGCGGCCACTTCGGCGAGCTTGATGATCGCGTCGAGAACCGGCTGGAAGCCCTTGTGGCCGAACATGACGGCGCCGAGCATGATGTCTTCGTTAAGTTCCTTGGCTTCGGATTCCACCATCAGCACGGCGTCATAGGTGCCGGCGACGACGAGGTCGAGGCTCGATTCGTCCATCTCGTCGAGATGCGGGTTGAGAACGTATTCGCCGTTGATGTAGCCGACGCGCGCACCGCCGACGGGGCCCATGAAGGGAACGCCGGACAGCGTCAGCGCAGCCGAGGTGGCAACCATCGACAGCACGTCGGGATCGTTTTCGAGGTCATGCTGGATAACGGTAACGACAACCTGCGTGTCGTTCTTGTAGCCCTCAGGGAAGAGCGGGCGGATCGGGCGGTCGATCAGGCGGGAAACCAGGGTTTCCTTTTCGCTCGGACGGCCTTCGCGCTTGAAATAGCCGCCGGGGATCTTGCCGGCGGCATAGGTCTTTTCCTGGTAGTTGACGGTGAGCGGAAAGAAGTCCTGGCCGGCCTTCGGCGCCTTGGCCGAAACGACGGTGGCGAGAACGACGGTTTCGCCGTAGGTGGCGAGAACGGCGCCGTCGGCCTGACGGGCGATCTTGCCGGTTTCGAGTTTCAGCGGGCGGCCAGCCCACTCGATTTCCACTGTGTGTGTATCAAACATGTCTTGTCCTTCAATGCGGGAGCACGCGCCATCGCCGATATCAAGGCGCAGCGCACAGTCGACCGCAATCAATGTGACGTATCACGGGCAAGACAACGGGAGGCTTTTCATCCTCGGTTTCCTCAGGCATTCCTGAGAAACCGGGCCAAAGCTCATTGACAAGCCTTGGCCGAAAGCATCCGGCAATCCTGCCCCATGACAGGTCAACGGTTGGTTTGGCAGAACCGGCCCATCCGGGTCTGCCGGTCTTTCCACCGCTAAAAGATAGGGCGCGGCTGGAACATTTCATCGGGAGACGTGTCCCGAAACAGATCCGGCGGGCGCTCGGAAAGCGCCCGCCGGATAATCTTAGCGGCGGATACCCAGGCTGGTGATCAGCTTGGAATAGCGGCCTTCATCCTTCTTCTTGAGATAATCAAGAAGCGAGCGGCGGCTCGAAACCATCGTCAACAGGCCACGGCGGGAATGGTTATCCTTCTTGTGGTCCTTGAAGTGTTCGGTCAGGTTATTGATGCGTTCGGTCAGGATAGCGACCTGGACTTCCGGAGAACCGGTATCGCCTTCAACGGTCGCATATTCCTTGATCAGCGCAGACTTGCGCTCAGCAGTGATCGACATCGGGTTATCCTTTCTAAGAGGAGGAGATAAAGTCGCCAAAAGCCGGGATGTCGTCCAGCTTTGGCCGTGAATGCAAACGGGCGTACCCGATGCTGGCGCTGCCTATAAACCAAATATGGATCGATGGAAAGAGGGGTCGTCCTTGGCGGCTTCAACGGCCCGCCATGGCGCCCCGGACCATCCCGTCATAGGCTGCAGGATCCTGCAGCATGGCGAAATGGCTCACATCTTTCAGGATAACGAGTTTGGCGCCCGGAATCTGTTTTGCCATCATTTCCGTATGGTCGAGCTTTACGGCTTCATCATGATCGCCGATGGCAAGTGTGACCGGCACCGAGATCTTGCCAAGATCGGCGGCCGTCCAGGCCGGCTGGGTTGCCCACATTTCGGAGATCTGCTTGACGAAGGCGTCGTATTCGTTCGGCGTCGGCGAAAGCTTCCGGTACTGCTCGCCGGCGACGTTGATGTAGTCGTTGAAGGTCTTGTTGTCCATGACGTCAGCCTTGACGCCGTCTGTTGTGACGTTGGCTGCCTGGGCAATGACGCGGGTCAATTTTTCCGGGTGTTTCATCGCCATGTCGATGCCGATGATGCCGCCGTCCGACCATCCGACAAGCGTCACCTTGTCGATCTTCAGATAGTCGAGAAGTGCCACATAATCCGATGTCATCAGGTCATAGCCGAAGGGCTGCTGGCTGCGCGTCGAACGTCCATGGCCGCGGCTGTCGGCAACGATGACCCGATGATCCTTGGCAAAATCGGCGACCTGGTGACCCCAGACCTCGGCATTTCCAAGACCGCCATGAATGAACAGGATGGGGTCGCCTTCGCCGTATTCGGCGTAATACATCTTGATGTCGTTCACCTCGGCCATGCCGCTCGTCTTTGCCACCGGCATCGAAGGAAAGGCCGGAAGCTCGGCCCAGCGCTCGGCGGATTGAGCGCCGGTGACGGCGAGAAACATCGAAAAGAACGTCAGGATTGCGATAGCAGTTACGCGCATAATCTTTCCCTCTGTCAGGCCCCCATGGCCCCTCGGGCCGCTATGGCTGCCCGACAGGGAAGATATCGCATCGCGACCGGCTGACAATCGCTGTCTTGTCGGAAAGCCAGATAGGCTCAGGCGAAAACCCGCTTCGGGCGAAACTCGCCCTGGCCGATCTCGCCGATCGCGATCAGCTTGCCGCGGGCCGTCGCATAGGCTTCGCTTTCGGCAACCGGCGCATCGCGGCCACGCACCAGGATCGGGTTGCCCATCTTCAGCCGGTGCGCCTGGTCGTCATTGATGACCAGATGGGGCAGGGAGGATAGCGCTTCGCAGGTGTTGATCAGCAGCGCGTCGAGGGCCGCCAGGCGCTCGTCCATATCCTCGATCGCCTCCAGCGCCACGAGATCCGCGAGCGGCACCATGGCCTCTTCCGCGAAAGGCGCGACGAAGGTGCGCCGCAGCCCGGACACATGGCCGTAGCAGCCGAGCTCGCGCCCGAAATCGCGCGCCAG
Organism: Rhizobium sp. SRDI943; assembly: GCF_057653695.1. Lineage (NCBI taxonomy): Bacteria > Pseudomonadati > Pseudomonadota > Alphaproteobacteria > Hyphomicrobiales > Rhizobiaceae > Rhizobium > Rhizobium sp. SRDI943. The sequence goes on from NZ_CM172787.1 coordinate 4,544,330, forward strand.
CGCCCTGACATAGGTACCCTTGCCGCATTCCACTTCGAAATGCGCGCTATCGGCGTCCGGGCAGGCAATCAAGGTCAGCCGGAAGATATCGACCTCACGCGAGGGGATTTCGACGGTTTCGCCTTCGCGCGCCAGATCATAGGCGCGTTCACCTGCGATCTTGATAGCGGAAAACTGCGGCGGCACCTGGCTGATGGTACCGATATATCCAGGCAGGATGTCGCGGATCTGCTGTTCGCTCGGGCGTTTGTCCGAACTCTCCGTCACTTCGCCCTCGAGATCGTCGGTCGCCCGCTCCTCGCCCCAGCTCACCGTGAATTCATAGATCTTGCGGCCGTCCATCACGTAGGGGACGGTCTTCGTCGCGTCGCCAAGCGCGATCGGCAGCATGCCGGAGGCGAGCGGATCGAGCGTGCCGGCATGACCGGCCTTCTCAGCCTTATAGAGCCACTTGATCTTGGAGACGGCTTCCGTCGAGCCGAAATCCACCGGCTTGTCGAGGATCAGCCAGCCGGAAATCGGCCGGCCTTTGGGTTTGCGTGGTTTGGACATGCGTCTCTTCTGTTTATTGTTCGTCATTATCGCCGTCGAGGTCGCGGCTCACCTCGGGCGAACGCAGCAGCTCGTCGATCTTCTTGTAGTTGTCGAAGCTGGTATCGTCGCGGAAGCGTACCTCCGGCATGTATTTCATCTGCCGAAGCTGCGGCCCGAGCCGGCCACGGATGAACCTTGCATGGCGGTTCAACGCCTTGATGACGATGCTGTGGTCTGAAACGCCGAGCGGCGTCACATAGGCGGTAGCGATCTTGAGGTCCGTCGACATGCGCACTTCCGAGATCGAGATCACGGTCGCCTCGATGATTTCGTCACGCACTTCGCCGCGCTGCAGCACCTGGGTGAGAGCGGCGCGAACCTGTTCGCCAATGCGCAGCATGCGCTGCGAAGGCGCGGAAGAAGTTGGTCTGGTCATTGTTATCTCTATCTGCCGATGCGGCTGGGAATCGAACCCGTCAAAGGAGAGCGTCCATGACTCTTTTGGTCCAAAAGGTCAAGTCAGCAGATGCCCGAAAGCCATCCGCCGGCTGGCGGATGGCTTTCGGAAAAGTTCAGGCGCAGCAGCTTAGAGCGTGCGCGTGATATGCTCGACGCGGAAGCACTCGATGACGTCGCCGGCGCGCATGTCCTCGTAGTTTTCGAAGGCCATGCCGCATTCCTGACCCATCGGCACTTCGGACACTTCGTCCTTGAAGCGCTTGAGCGTCTTGAGCTTGCCTTCGTGAACGACGACGTCGTTGCGGATGAGGCGGACGCCCGCACCACGTTCGACCTTGCCTTCGACGACACGGCAGCCTGCGACCTTGCCGACCTTGGTGATGTTGAACACCTCGAGGATCTCGGCATTGCCGATGAAGGTTTCGCGCCGCTCCGGAGACAAGAGGCCCGACATCGCTGCCTTCACATCATCCACGAGGTCGTAGATGATGTTGTAGTAGCGGATTTCGATGCCTTCGCGTTCGGCGAACTGGCGTGCCTGCGTATTTGCACGGACGTTGAAGCCGATGATGGCCGCGTTCGAGGCTTCGGCGAGCGAGATATCCGACTCGGTGATGCCGCCGGCGCCCGAATGGACGATGCGGGCGCGCACTTCGTCGGTGCCAAGCTTCTCCAGCGCACCGGCAATCGCTTCGATCGAGCCCTGCACGTCACCCTTGATGACCAGCGGGAACTCCTTGATGCCGACGCTCTGGCGTTGCATCATCATCTGTTCCAGCGAACCGCGCTGTCCCGACTGGCGGGCAGCCGCCTTGTCGCGGGCCAGACGCTGACGATATTCCGAGATTTCGCGGGCGCGGCTTTCGCTTTCGACGACGGCGAACTTGTCGCCCGCCTGCGGCGTGCCGGAAAGACCGAGAACCTCGACCGGCGTTGCCGGACCGGCTTCCTTCACATGGTCGCCCTTGTCGGTGACGAGAGCGCGCACGCGGCCCCAGACGTCGCCGGCGACGATGATCTGGCCGGGACGCAGCGTGCCCTTCTGCACGAGCACGGTCGCGACCGAACCACGGCCACGATCGAGCTGGGCTTCGATGACAGTGCCTTCCGCCGTCCGGTTCGCATTGGCCTTGAGATCGAGAATTTCCGCTTGCAGCAGGATCGCCTCGAGCAGTTTGTCGAGGTTCTTGCCGGTCTTGGCCGAAACCTCGACGTCAAGCACTTCGCCGCCCATCGATTCCACGAAAACTTCGTGCTGCAGCAGCTGGTTGCGGACCTTCTGCGGATCAGCCTCGTGCTTGTCGACCTTGTTGATCGCCACGATGATCGGAACACCGGCCGCCTTGGCGTGGTTGATCGATTCGATCGTCTGCGGCATCACGCTGTCGTCGGCTGCGACGACCAGGATCGCGATGTCGGTCGCCTGCGCACCACGGGCACGCATTGCCGTGAAGGCGGCGTGGCCGGGCGTATCGATGAAGGTGATCTTCTGACCGTTCTGCTCCACCTGATAGGCGCCGATATGCTGGGTGATGCCACCGGCTTCGCCGGAGACCACGTTGGCATGACGGATGGCGTCGAGCAGCGAGGTCTTGCCGTGGTCGACATGGCCCATGATGGTAACGACGGGCGGGCGCGAAACCAGTTCGCCATCGTCGTCGGACACGTTGAAGATGCCGAGTTCGACGTCGGATTCCGACACGCGCCTGACCGTATGGCCGAATTCGCCGGCGATGATTTCGGCAAGGTCGGCGTCGATGACGTCGCCCGGCTTCATCATCTGGCCTTCCTTCATCAGGTACTTGATGACATCGACGGCGCGTTCGGACATGCGCTGCGACAGTTCCTGAATGGTGATGGTCTCGGGCAGAACCACTTCGCGGGAGATCTTCTCGCGGGTTTCCTGCATCTGACCGCGGCGGAACTTCTCCTGCCGGCGACGCATCGCCGAGAGCGAACGACCGCGGGCATTGTCCTCGCCGTCGACGTTGGCAGTGGTGATCGTCAACTTGCCGCGACGGCGCTCTTCATCCGTCTTCGGACGAGTCGTGACCGGCTTTGCGGGTTCCGGGCGAACGACGCGGCCACGGACTGGGCCGCCACGCGCTGCGCCACGATCGTCTTCTTCCTTTTCGTCGCGGCGACCGCGAACGGCTCCTGGAACGGCAGCTCCGGGTGCCGGACGGGCAGCAGGTGCTCCAGCCGCATCGGGCCGGCGTGCGGCCGGTGCCGACGTTGCGGGCTGCTGCGGCCGTGCGGCGTCGGTGCGTGCTTCGGCAGGAGCCGGTTCTGCGGCTGCAGGTTCAGCAACAGCGGGTGCCTCAGCCTGCCGGATAGCCTCTTCAGCGGCCCGGCGGACTGCCTCTTCCGCTTCGGCTGCCTTGCGGATAACCTCTTCGGCGGCACGGAGCTTTTCTTCCTCGGCGCGGCGGATCGCATCCTGCGCGTCACGCGCCTGGGAGTCGGCAAGCGCGCGGCGGCGGGCGTCCATCTCTTCCGGCGACAGATGGTTCAGCACCACCGGGCGCGGACGATCGTTCTGGCGCGGCTGCTGGTGAGACTGCTGCGGCGGACGCTGGTTCGTCTGGTTGTTGTTGCCCTGCTGAACCCGCGGTGCCGGCGTCGGCTGCTGCGGACGCGCCTGCACGGGTGCGGGCGCCGGTTCGGCTGCGCGCACGGGGGCCGCCGGAGCGACAGGCGTGATCGGCTTTTCGTCTTCCGGGCGCATCGGGCGCCGCTTACGGGTCTCGACGACGACCGCCTTGGTGCGACCTCGACCCATATCCTGGCGAACGGTACCCTGGCTCATCCCCGATGGTTTCAGGGTGAGTGTCTTTTTGCCCGCTACGCTGATTGTCTTGTCGTCGTTACTATCGGTCATTCGTTCCCGTTCCTTCGGACAGGGAGCGATGACTAGATCAGACCCTGTCGTTCAATACTGTCGATCAATGAGGATGGGACCGGCCGATGCCGGTGACCGCCTCATTGTTTTAGCCGGCCAGCGCCGCCCGCTGCCCGGGACTGACCGCCAATACGGTACTGTTCGAGCATCTTTGCGCGCTTCACTACACCTTCACCCGCCTGCCCTGCAAGCACTGCGGCATGGATAAAAGCATTCTGGCCCATCAGGCCTTCCATTTCGCTCTCCGAGAAGAGACGGAAGGAAGGTATCTCCTCCTCGGTCTCCATTCCGAGGTGCCAGGCCTTGCGGGCCTGGTCGATTTTCCGGACGCCGTCGTCCGCTGCACCAGTCGCGTGGAACACCGCAAGGGCTGCTCCACTTCTGACCGCGGCATCCACTTTCGAGGAGCCGCTGACGAACTGGCCGGCTTTCCGCGCCATGTTCATCATCTGCATCAATTGCGCCGCGAGCAGCCGATCGACACTCGCGCCGAGATCGTCCGCCGCCTTTACATCCGTCTTCAGCGCGCGGGCGAAGAGCTTCTTCGCCACTGCCCTGTCGACCAGCGACCGGTCGATCTTCACCCAGCATCCGCGTCCCGGAAGCTCGCGCTTCAGATCGGCGACAACTGTTCCATCGGGAGCGGCGACGAAGCGGATCAGCTCTTCCGGCGATCCGCTTTCGCGCGTCACGATGCACATACGTCCGTTCACGTCATAACCTGCAAGATCGTCGTCCTCGAGAGGAGCGTCCGGTTCATGCGCGGTCATCATGCTTCTTGTTCGGCTTCGGTGACCTCTTCTTCGGTCCCCTTATCCAGGTCCTCTTGCGTGATCCAGCCAGCCGAAAGGCGGGCCTGGACGATCATCTGTTCTGCTTCGACGCGTGAGACGTCGAACTTCGAGAACAGGCCTTCGAACTTCTTCGTTTCGCCGTTCTTGCGTTCCGACCAGCCGACGAGATCGTCGGCAGCGCAGCCGGCAAAGTCCTCGATCGACTTGATGCCGTCTTCGCCGAGCGCCACCATCATCTGGGCGGTCATGCCGTTGATTTCACGCAGTTCGTCCTGGACACCGAGCGCCTTGCGCTTCTCGTCCATCTCGGCTTCGAGACGCTCGAGGAATTCGCGGGCGCGCTGCTGGATTTCCTGCGCCGTCTCCTCGTCGAAACCGTCGATCGAGGAGATTTCGTCGAGATCGACATAAGCCAGTTCTTCAACTGCGGCAAAACCTTCCGAAGCCAGAACCTGGCCGACCATCTCGTCGACATCGAGCGAATCCATGAACAGGTTGGTGCGCTCGTTGAATTCCTTCTGGCGGCGTTCCGATTCCTCGGCCTCCGTCATGATGTCGATATCCCAGCCGGTCAACTGCGAAGCGAGGCGGACGTTCTGGCCGCGGCGGCCGATCGCAAGCGACAGCTGCTCGTCGGGAACGACCACTTCGATACGCTCGGCATCCTCGTCGAGAACGACCTTGGCGACTTCGGCCGGCTGCAGGGCGTTGACGACGAAGGTCGCCGGGTCCTGGCTCCACGGGATGATGTCGATCTTTTCGCCCTGAAGCTCGCCGACCACGGCCTGAACGCGTGAGCCGCGCATACCGACGCAGGCACCGACCGGATCGATCGAACTGTCGTTCGAGATCACCGCGATCTTGGCGCGCGAACCCGGGTCGCGGGCGACCGATTTCACCTGGATGATGCCGTCGTAGATCTCCGGCACTTCCATGGTGAAGAGCTTCACCATGAATTGCGGATGCGTGCGCGACAGGAAGATCTGCGGGCCGCGCTGCTCGCGACGGACATCATAGACATAGGCACGGACGCGATCGCCATAACGGACGTTTTCGCGCGGGATCATTTCGTCGCGGCGGATAATGCCTTCGCCACGGCCGAGATCGACGATAACGTTGCCGTATTCGACGCGCTTGACGGTACCGTTGACGATTTCGCCGACGCGATCCTTGAATTCGTCGAACTGGCGGTCGCGCTCGGCTTCACGCACCTTCTGCACGATCACCTGCTTGGCCGACTGTGCGGCGATGCGGCCGAAATCCATCGGCGGCAGCGGATCGGCGATGAAATCGCCGAGTGCGGCGTCCGGGTTGCGGTCGCGGGCCAGCTCCAGCGGGATCTGCGTCGAATAATCCTCGGCCTTCTCGACGACTTCGAGCAAGCGCTGCAGGCGGATTTCGCCGGTCTTCGGATTGATGTCGGCTCGGATGTTGGACTCGGTGCCGTAACGGGAGCGTGCCGCCTTCTGGATGGCATCGGCCATTGCGGCCAGCACGATCTCGCGGTCGATGACTTTTTCGCGCGCCACTGCATCTGCGATCTGCAGAAGTTCGAGCCGGTTCGCACTGACTGCCATTGTCTTGTTTCTCCGTCTTTACTCCAGGGTTCCCGTCCCTGGAGCGGTCTGTTGATCGGTTATTCTTCGTCGTCCGCTTCGTTCTGGTTGGCGGCCTGGGCTTTCGCCAGCTTGTCGGCGCGCAACGCGTCGCGGATCAGGTCGTCGGTCAGAATGAGCTTCGCATCGCTAAGCGCCGTGAAGGGAATGGTGACCTTCTGCTCTTCCCCATAGGCGATCTGGTCACGCTCGAGCGTGAAACCATCTGTGCCTGCTTCGACGATCTTGCCGCGGAAGCGCTTGCGATTGTCGATCAAGATCGACGTCTCGCATTTCACAAGGTGGCCCTGCCAGCGGACGAAATCGGATTTCCGCACCATCGGACGGTCGATGCCGGGCGAAGACACTTCCAGATGATACTCTTTATCGACCGGATCTTCCACATCGAGGACGGGAGAAATCGCCATCGAGACTTCTTCGCAATCCTGGACCGTCATCGTGCCGTCGTCGCGTTCGGCCATGACCTGCATCGTCGCGCCGTTCTGGTTCATCATGCGGACGCGGATAAGCCGGAATCCCAGGTCGACGAGAACGGGTTCGATGATATCGGCAAGACGCTGGTCGAGCCCGGTTTCGGTAATCAGCCGCGGCTCACGTTCGTTGTCTGCGTTTGTCAGATCCGACAAGCGGTGCGCTCCTCGCAATTTCATGCTTTTTCGGCGATCGCGGTAATAAAAAAGAGCGGGTCCTTGCGGCCCACTCTTCATCAAGCGATCAAGAATTTGAGAGGCATATAGTCGGGTTTTTCCGAAATTGCAAGGTCTGCGACCGATTCGGCCAATTCGCTTCCGGCGACGTGATGAGGCCTATGGCCAGCGCCGGTGTTGCGCATATATTGCCGTTGGCGCGCAATAACAAAAGCGGGAGAAATCGTGGCCTACACTTCGTCGACATTGGCGCCTTTGCGGCACGATACCTACCGCACCATCTGGTTTGCGAGCCTTTCTTCGAATTTCGGCGGCCTGATCCAGGCGGTCGGCGCCGCCTGGATGATGACGACGATCACCGCCTCGGAGGACATGGTGGCGCTGGTGCAGACCTCGACGGCGCTGCCGATCATGCTGTTTTCGCTGATATCGGGCGCGCTGGCCGACAATTATGACCGCCGCCGGGTGATGCTGACGGCGCAGTGCATGATGCTCACGGTCTCGGCGCTGCTGACGGCCTCAGCCCTTCTCGGCTGGATCACGCCCTGGCTGCTGCTCTTCTTCACCTTCCTGATCGGCTGCGGCACCGCGCTCAACAATCCCTCCTGGCAGGCCTCGGTCGGCGACATGGTGCCGCGCGCCGATCTGCCGGCCGCGGTCACGCTGAACAGCATGGGATTCAACATCACCCGCAGCGTCGGCCCGGCGATCGGCGGCGTCATCGTCGCGGCTGCCGGCGCGGCCGCGGCCTTCGCGGTGAACACGCTGAGTTACCTCGCCTTGATCTATGCCCTGCTGCGCTGGCGTCCAGTCGCGCCCGTCTCGACCCTGCCGCGCGAGGCGCTCGGCAGCGCCATCTTCGCCGGCCTGCGTTATGTCTCGATGTCGCCTAATCTCGAAAAGGTCCTTGTCAGGGGACTGCTCTTCGGCATCGGCGCCAGCTCGATCCTGGCGCTGCTGCCGGTCGTCGCCCTCGATCTCGTTGCCGGCGGGCCGCTGACCTATGGTTTCATGCTCGGCGCCTTCGGCATCGGCGCGATTGGCGGTGCGGTGCTGAATGCCAGGCTTCGCCAGGTGCTTTCCAGCGAGATGATTATCCGCCTCTCCTTTGCCGGCTTCGCATTGAGCGCGGTCATCGCAGCCGTGAGTCCGAGCGCCGTCCTGACCTCTGCCGGGCTGCTCGTTTCCGGCGCCTGCTGGGTCTCCGCACTTTCGCTCTTCAACACCATCGTCCAGCTTTCGACGCCGCGCTGGGTGGTCGGCCGGGCGCTGTCGCTCTACCAGACCGTCACCTTCGGCGGCATTGCCGGCGGCAGCTGGCTGTGGGGCGTCGCCGCCGATCGTTACGGCGTTGCCGATGCGCTGCTGATGTCATCCGTCGTCATGCTGCTCGGCATCGCCATCGGCCTGCGTTTTTCGATGCCGGCCTTCGCCTCGCTCAATCTCGATCCACTGAATCGCTTCACCGAGCCGGCCCTCAGTCTCGACATTACACCGCGCAGCGGCCCGATCGTCATCCAGGTCGATTACGAGATCGCCGATGAGGACCTTGCCGAGTTCATGGAATTGATGGGGGAACGCCGACGCATCCGCATCCGCGACGGCGCCCGCAACTGGGCGCTTATGCGTGATCTCGAAAATCCCAGCCTTTGGACGGAAACCTACCACACGCCGACCTGGGTCGAATATATTAGACACAACCAGCGGCGCACGCAGGCCGATGCCGAAAATACCGACAGGCTGCGTGCGCTTCACCGCGGCGAAGGTCCGCTGCATGTCCACCGCATGATCGAACGCCAGGCCATTCCGCCCGGCGACGACGTCTTCCACAAGGCGCCGATCGATCTGCATCATTGAGACTAGCTAGCAGAGATCAAAAATGTATAGATTCAGGCTCGCCCGCCAATCCGATCTGGCCGCCATCATCCGGCTTCTGGCCGATGACGATCTTGGCGGCAGCAGGGAGATCGTTTCGGATCCTGTCGACGCGCGTTATCTCTCGGCCTTTGCCGCAATCGAGGCGGACGCCAATCAGCTTCTGGCCGTCGCAAGCGATGCGACCGATCGGGTCGTCGGCTGCCTGCAGCTGAGTTTTGTTCCCGGTCTTTCGAGGACGGGTATGTGGCGCGGCCAGGTTGAAAGCGTGCGTGTGGCAAGCGATCTTCGCGGTTCTGGCCTCGGCGCGCAATTCATCGAATGGGCGATCGCCCAATGCGCCGAGCGCGGCTGCGGCCTGGTGCAGCTGACATCGGACAAGACGCGAGGGGATGCGATCCACTTCTACGAGAGGCTCGGTTTCGTCGCCAGCCATGAAGGTTTGAAACGCAATCTCTGAAGCCGGTTACTTCAGCTTGCCCTTCATCGTCGCCTCCGGAAAGCATGTCGGCTTCATATCGTTCTTTGCCTGCCACTGGCCGATTGAACGCCGGGTCTTGTAGCCCGGCAGACCGTCGGAACCGCCGACATCATAGCCCTGCCGTTCCAGCGCCTTCTGCATGGCGGCGACATCCGAGCGCAGCATCTTGCCGACATCACCCCATCTGCCCTGGAAGGCGCCGTCATTATAGGCGATCCGGTCGGCGAGGTTGCCGATATAGAGCGCGTAGAGATCGGAATTATTGTATTCCTTGATGATGTAGAAATTCGGCGTGACGATGAATTCCGGTCCGTCGCGGCCGGCCGGAACCAGCATCATGCCCTCAGCCTTCATCTCGCCGGAGGGAAAGCCCTTGCCGGAGATGCGGTCGATTCCGAGCGAGGCCCAGTGCGACAGCGGCTTTGCCAGATCGGGTCCTTCCTGCGCGCAGGAAACCGCCTCCGGTATCGACACCTCGAAGCCCCAGTCGCGGCCGCGCTGCCAACCTTTCTTGACCAGGTAATTGGCGATCGAGGCGAGCGTATCGGGCACCGAGGTCCAGATATTGCGGTGGCCGTCGCCATCGAAATCCACGGCATATTTCAGATAGCTGGTCGGCATGAATTGCGGCTGGCCGAGTGCGCCCGCCCACGAACCCTTGAAATTAGCAGGTGTGACGTCACCGCCGTCGAGAATATGGAGTGCGGCCACCAGCTCGGTGCGGAACATCTCCTTGCGCGTCGACATGAAGGCCTTGGTCGCCAGCACCTCGATCGCCGAATTCGGGATCTTCGCCGCACCGAAGCCGGTCTCACGGCCCCAGATGGCCAGCACGATCGAGCCCGGCACGCCATAAGTCTTTTCGATCCGCTTCAGCGTCGAGCCGTATTGGGCGGCAAAGCCGCGACCCGTTGCGGCAAGTTTCTTCAGCTGGTCTTCGTTGAAATAGGGAGCGGGCGAGGAAAATTCGGCCTGCGTCTGCTTCTGCTCCTTCGGCGGGAAACCGGGCGGGGCGAGATCGGGCAGGTTCCAGTTCAACGTGATGCCGGAGAAAGCGGCTTGAAAGACCTTCTCCGAAATGCCGTTCGCCTTCGCCTCCGGCCAGAGGTCACTCTGCACCCATTTCTCGAACTGCGCCTCGACATCGGCTTTCGAAGGGGCCGCGTAACAGGAGAGGGGCAGGAGAGCTGCCGCCAACGCGAGTGCGAATATCCGCAGCCGCCGTGGAACACCCCCCTCTGCCCTGCCGGGCATCTCCCCCACAGGGGGGGAGATCGGCCGGGCGCGGAGGTTTCCGCCGATAATCGACGTTTCTGCGCGGCAAGCTGACAATGAAGCGGGAAACCAAAGCCACTTGTGATCTCCCCCCTTGGGGGGGAGATGCCCGGCAGGGCAGAGGGGGGTGTGGTGCAACATACGCAAGCCTCTCATATCACCGTCCGCGCCCGAAGTGCCGCCGCAAGCGTGCCCTCGTCGAGATAGTCGAGCTCGCCGCCGACAGGCACGCCATGCGCCAGCCGCGTGATCTTCACATCGAGCCCCTGCAACTGGTCGGTGATGTAATGCGCCGTCGTCTGTCCCTCGACCGTGGCATTGACCGCGATGATCAGCTCCCGGATGCCGCCTTCGCCGACCCGGTCGATCAGGCCGCGAATGTTGAGATCGTCAGGACCGACCCCGTCGAGTGGTGACAGCGTGCCGCCGAGCACGTGATAGGCGGCGTTCATCGCGCCTGCCCGTTCCAGCGCCCAGAGATCCGAGACGTCCTCGACGACGATGATGACGGATTGATCGCGTTGCGTGTCGGTGCAGACAATGCAGGGATCGACCGTATCGACATTGCCGCAGCGCGAGCAGATCTTCACCTTGTCATAGGCCTCGCCCATCGCATTCGACAGCGGGCCGAGCAGCTGGTCCTTCTTCTTGATCAGATGCAGTGCCGCCCGGCGCGCCGAGCGCGGCCCAAGGCCCGGCACCTTTGCCAGAAGCTGGATGAGTTTTTCGATTTCGGGGCCGGTGACTCGTTTTGCCATGCGCCGTTCTTAACTGATATAGAACGAAAACGGAATCGCGGAAGGATTGCCCGTCCCATGAAAATCCTGGCCTTGTGCACCGGCAATCCGGAAAGACTGCCGGGCAAGAGCTACAAGACCGGCATCTTCAAACACGCCGTCAACGGCGCGGTGATGATCGACGCCGAAGGTCTTGTCGGCGATGCGATCTGCAACCGCAAACACCATGGCGGCGTCGACCAGGCGGTCTATGTCGAGGGATCGCTGACGCTCGACTGGTGGGCGCAGGAACTGGGCCGACCCTACGAGGCGGGTACTTTCGGCGAGAACATGGTGATATCAGATCTCGACAATCGCGACGTCGCCGTCGGTGACCGCTTCGCCGCTGGCGATCTCATCCTCGAGGTCACGGCATGCCGTATGCCCTGCGCCACCTTCGCCGCCAGGATGGTCGATCCGAAATTCGTCAAGCGTTATACCGCCGCCGCCCGTCCCGGCATCTATTGCCGCGTCATCCGAGGCGGCGTGGTCGAGCCCGGGATGCCGATGGAATACACTTCTTTTTCGGGAGACAAGATTACGATGCCCGAGCTAATGGAGACCTTCGGCCGAAGGCTTCAGGGCGCAGATCGGGCGCGATATCTCGCGGCCCCAATTCACTACAAGCTTCGGGCCATGCTGGAATCCCAAGCCGACGAAGCACACTAGCTCACACACCTTGATATGTGGACCGCCTCAGAACGGCAGCTTGAAGCCGGGCGGGATCGGCAGGCCTGCGGTCAGTGCCTTGGTCTTTTCGGCGGCGAGTGCCTCGGCCTTGTCCTTGGCGTCCTTGTGGGCGGCGACGATCAGGTCCTCGAGGATCTCGACATCGTCTTCCTTGAACAGCGACGGATCGATCTTCAGGCTCTTCAGCTCGCCCTTGCCCGATATGACGACGGCAACGAGACCGCCGCCCGCCTTGCCTTCGGCCGTGAGCTCGGCGATCTCCGCCTGCATCTGCTCCATCTTGGCCTGCATTTCCTTGACTTTGCCCATCATGCCCATGATGTCGCGCATCGTCTCGCTCCTTCTTAAACCTAGAATTCTATATCGTCGCCCGGCAGGATGTCACCTTCCTCGGATTCGGCGGCGGCCGGCGGCGTCGCCTCGCCTTCCTCCTCCGGTTCGGGCGCCCGCACGCGCACGTCGATGATCTTGGCACCCGGAAAATGCGCAAGGATCGCCGCCACGTCAGGGTCCTGGCGCGCGTCGATCACATGCTGTTCCCGCGTCCTGGCCTCCGCTTCGACAAGCGTCGGCTGGCCCTCGTCGCGGCTGAGGCTGACGATCCAGTGGATGCCGGTCCATTCCTTCAGCTTGACGGCAAGCTCGTTGAGCAGCGTCGTCGGCGCACCGGGAGCCAGGCTGACGTCGAGCCGGCCGGCTTCGATCCGGACCGGGCGCAGGAAGGTGCGCACCATCGCCTTCAGCTTCGGATCGCGTTTCTCGGTGGCGAGGTTGACGATATCATTGACCGAATTGACCGGGACGAGCGGCTTAAGGGCTTCCGCGGGCTTTGGCTCGATCCGCCCGACAGACATGGTCTCGGGCTGGCTGCTCGGCACGGCACGCAGCATCGCCACCGGCGCGGAAGGCTGTGGCGGGCTCGGTGCGGTTTCCGCGGCGCGCGCCGCGACACTGTTCTGATAGGAAACCCGTGTCCCGTTGCCGCCGCCATTGCCGGACGGCGGGGAAGAGGGCCGTGGGCCGGTATTGTCACCGGAAAATTCGGCAAGCCGCCGCGCCGCGTCTTCGGGCGCCGGCAGATGCGCGGCATGCGCAAGCCGGATCAGCACCATCTCGGCCGCCCCTGCCGTCCGCGACGAGCCTTCCGTTTCCGGAATGCCCTTGAGCAGCATCTGCCAGATGCGCGACAGCGTCGTCACTGCAACACCCTTCGCAAATTCCGCTGCCTTAGTGCGTTCGACCTCGCTGAGCGAAGGATCGTTGGCCGCATCCGGCACATATTTCAGCCGCGTCACCAGATGGGTGAAATCGGCAAGATCGGTCAATACGACCACGGGATTGGCGCCGGCTTCGTACTGGTTCTGGAACTCGCCGAGGGCTGAGGCCACATCGCCTTTGACGATGTGCTGGAAGAGATCGACGATCCGGGCGCGATCGGCAAGGCCGAGCATGCCGCGCACGGCTTCCGCCTGCACCACGCCTGCGCCATGAGCGATCGCCTGGTCGAGCAGCGACAGGCCGTCGCGCGCCGAGCCTTCGGCCGCACGCGCGATCATCGCCAGCGCGTCGGCTTCCGCCTCGATGCCTTCCTTGGCCGCGATCGTCGTGAACAGCCCAACGAGATCCGAGGCGCTTATGCGGCGCAGGTCGAAACGCTGGCAGCGCGACAGCACGGTGATCGGTACCTTGCGGATCTCGGTGGTGGCGAATATGAACTTCACATGCTCCGGCGGCTCTTCCAGCGTCTTTAACAGGCCGTTGAAGGCCTGCGTCGACAGCATATGCACTTCGTCGATGATATAGACCTTGTAGCGCGCCGAAACCGGCCGGTAGCGCACCTGCTCGATGATCTCGCGGATATCGTCGATACCGGTATGGGAAGCGGCATCCATCTCGATCACGTCGACATGCCGGCCTTCCATGATTGCCTGGCAGTGCTCGCCCGGCGTGCGAAGGTCGATCGTCGGCTTGTCGATTTCTGATGTCTTGTAGTTCAGCGCCCGCGCCAGGATGCGCGCCGTCGTCGTCTTGCCGACGCCGCGCACGCCGGTCAGCATGTAGGCTTGGGCGATGCGACCGGTCTCGAAGGCGTTGGTGAGGGTGCGGACCATCGGCTCCTGGCCGACCATCAGGTCCGTGAAATCCTTGGGGCGGTATTTGCGAGCCAGCACTCGGTATCCGGTGCCCGTCGAGGCGGCATCTTTTGATTGTCGCTCGGTGTCGCTCATCGCCCTGCTTGTCGCCCGGCTATCGGGCACTTCGTGGAGAGAAGGTGGGAGGCTGGCACGATGACCCGTGCCGGGCTCGTTAGGGCTGCTTCCTTCCGGACCTGACCCGGTTGGCGAGTGGCTCGTCCACCACCAACCTCCCGGATGCACATATCGGCAATATCGTCATCAAAAGCAAGCCAACATGCGAAAAAACTGCTAGTCGTTGGAAAACATGAGGAGAATGCCCTTTGAAAGGTTTCGCGCTCGATCCCCGGCTGGAAAACGACAGCGTCAGCATCATGGTCACCGGTCTCTGTGATCTGAGATTGTCGAGGGACGCCCGCTGGCCCTGGCTCATTCTCGTGCCGCGCCGGGCTGACATTACCGAAATCTTCGAGCTGACGCCGCTCGACCAGGTGCTGCTTGCCTTCGAGACGGAGCTGGTCACCAAGGCGCTGAAGGAGATCACCGGCGCGACAAAAATCAATGTCGGGGCTCTTGGCAATATCGTCCGCCAGCTTCATGTTCATGTCATTGCCCGCTTCGAAGGCGATGCCAATTGGCCGGGTCCCGTCTGGGGCTTCGGGCGCGCGGAACCCTACGAAGACGGAAAGAGAGACGAATTTATAGCGAAGCTGCGGGAAGCCCTTTCATCATGAGTCATTCGCTTTTCGATTCGGATGTGCCGCATCCGGAACCCAGCAATCTCACGGCCTTTGCCGCCAACGACCTCAACCGCGATTCCGAGCATCGCGACGAACAATCCGTCGAAAAGGCGCTGGCCAAGGAAGGCACCCATATCTTTGCCTTCGCGGGGGATAAGCTGGTGCTGAAGCATGACGGCCAGGTGCTCGACCCGCTCTTTGCCCGCTATGAGCTGCAGGGATTGCAGCCGGATTGGGATGCAACGGTGCTTCTCGGCTACCGCAAGACCGGCGAGCCGCGCCTTGCCGTTCCCGTCGGCATCGATGTCGACGACCTCACCAGCCAGTACAAGCCTGCCGACGGCCGCACGCTGTTTCGCGAAATGCTGATCGACGAGGTGTTGCTCGGCGAATTCGCCCAGGCCGCGAGCCTCATCCGCTGGAACGGTGACAACCGCTTCTGCGGCCGCTGCGGCTCGGCGATGGAGATCCACATCGGCGGCTATAAGCGCGTCTGTGCCGCCTGCGAGCACATGATCTTCCCCCGCACCGACCCCGTCGTCATCATGCTGACGGTTGACGAGCAGCGCGACCTCTGCCTGCTCGGCCGCAGCCCGCATTTTGCGCCCGGTATGTATTCCTGTCTTGCCGGCTTCCTCGAACCCGGCGAGACCATCGAGAACGCCGTGCGTCGGGAAACGCTGGAGGAATCCGGCATCCGCACCGACCGCATCCGCTATCATGCCTCGCAGCCCTGGCCGATGCCGCATTCCCTGATGATCGGCTGTTATGCCGAGGCGAAATCGACCGAAATCAGCCGCGACGAGACCGAGCTGGAAGATTGCCGCTGGTTCACCCGCGAGGAAACGATCGAGATGCTGGAACGCCCGAGCGCGACAGGCAAGGCCTCGCCGCCGAAAGGGGCGATCGCCCACCGCCTGATGCGCGACTGGGTGGAGTGGAAGCGCTAGCGCCATGCCGGTCGCCCGCTCGGAACGGCTGCTGACGCTGCTCCAGACGCTCCGGCGTTACCGGCGACCGGTGACCGGAACGGTGCTGGCACAAGAGACCGGGGTGAGCCTGCGCACGCTCTATCGCGATATTGCCAGCCTGCAGGCCCAGGGCGCGATGATCGAAGGCGAAGCCGGCATCGGCTACGTGCTGAAGCCCGGCTTCATGCTGCCGCCGATGATGTTTTCCGAAGAAGAGCTGGAGGCATTGGTGCTCGGCTCGCGCTGGGTGGCCCGCGCCGCCGAGCCGCGCCTTGCCGGTGCCGGCGCCGATGCACTGGCCAAGATTGCCGCCGTGCTGCCGGCCGATATGCGCGAGATGATCGATTCGGCAGCGCTTTTTGTCGGTCCCAAACGCAGGGACGAAGACAAGGCTGACGTTTCGGCCATCCGCAGGGCGATCCGCCTGGAGCGTATCCTTGAACTGCATTATGGCGACGAGCAAGGCCGTATCTCACGCCGCCGCGTCTGGCCTTTCGGGCTCGGCTATTATGAGCATGTGCGCGTCCTCATGGCCTGGTGCGAACTGCGCCAGGATTTTCGCCATTTCCGCACCGACCGCATCATCGACATGGCGTTGCATGAGGGGCGCTATCCGCGCCGCCGCACGGTGCTCCTCAAGGAATGGCGCGAGACGCAGGACGTGCCGATCGAGAGCTGAACGCTGCTGCCATAAACTGTCAGCAGGACGGGTTATTATCAGTACCAATCCAACAGGAAAGGAGTACTGATCATGGTAACGCCTTCAGCCATTCATTTCGCGAACGACCGTTTTGCTGCCGAGTCCTTTGCCGATGTCATTTCGGCCGAGACTTTTGCCGATGTCCGCCAGTCAGCGCGCTCCGGCCTGCTGGACTTGTTGATGAACGTTTTCCGATTCCGCAGGGGAGAGCGCACCAGCCTCGACCTTGACGCGACTCCGGACTACCTGAAGCGCGACCTTGGCTTCATGGATGGACGCGACCCGCATTGCGAGGACCGTTTCCCGCTCTAAATCATATCGTGCAAAAGTGCGCCGCGGTTTTGCGACAACGACATGCGTAAAAACAAAGACCTAAAGCGCCAGTAGCGAATCTGAAGATCGCGACGCATTAGGCCACCCTAGCCTTATCAACATTCCACCCGACGAGAACGGGGGCGTTGCGATCGCTGCGCCCTCTGCACTCTGCTGCCATTCATTGTCAGCAGGTGATCCCTCGCGGCGCCATTCTACAACAACGGGAGAACCGAAATGACCAGCCCCAATCTCATTATTCTTTACGTCAAGGACCCAGGTGAAAGCGCCAGCTTCTACCGGAACCTGCTCAATCGCGAACCGGCCGTGGAGGCGCCGAATTTCGTCGCTTTTCCGCTTGAGGGCGGCTTCACGCTCGGTCTCTGGCGGCGCAGCAAGGTCGAACCGCAGCCCTCCGCCATCGGCAATCGCGGCGAAGTGGCCTTCATGGTCGAGGGAGAAAATGCTGTCGCCAGGCACTACGAAGACTGGCGCCAGCGCGGCCTGCCGATCGCCCAGGAACTGACCGAACTGGATTTCGGCCCGACCTTCGTCGTGCTCGATCCGGATGGGCATCGGCTGCGTGTCTGTGAGCCGGATAAATAATTTAAGGCCTCGCAAGGCCTGTTTAAAGCAGGCCTCGCATCGCATGCCCCTTGTAGACGCCGAGGATGCGCACTTTCTCGGAAAAGAACCGCAGTTCCTCCAATGCCCGGCGCACGTTCGGATCGTTCGGATGGCCTTCGATATCGGCGTAAAACTGCGTCGCCACGAATTTTCCGCCGAGCTGGTAACTTTCGAGCTTCGTCATGTTGATGTTGTTGGTGGCAAAACCGCCGAGCGCCTTGTAGAGCGCGGCCGGAATGTTGCGGACGTTGAAGACGAAGGTGGTGACGACCTTTTCTTCCGCCGAATTCCGTTGCGCCCATTCCTCGTCGCGGGACAGAACGACGAAACGGGTCACATTGTTTTCCGTATCCTCGACATTTTCGGCGATGATCTCGAGCCCGTAGAGATCGGCGGCAAGGCGGGGCGCCAAGGCGGCCATCGAGCGGTCGCCGGTTTCCTGCACGAGCTTTGCCGCCCCTGCGGTATCGCCGGCGATCACCGGTTTCCAGCCATTGGCGCGAACAATCTTGCGGCACTGGCCGAGCGCGTGGATATGGCTGTGGACCGTGCGGATCTCGTCCTTGGTAACACCGGGCAGTACCATCAGCTGGAAGCGAATCGGCATGAAATATTCGCCGATGATGTGCAGTCGCGACTCCGGCAGCAGATGGTGGATATCGGCGACGCGCCCGGCGATCGTGTTCTCGATTGGGATCATCCCGATATCGGCATCGCCGTTGTCGACCGCCGTGAACGCATCCTCGAAGGTCTGGCAGGGCAGCGGCTCCATGGTCGGAAACATGTCGCGGCTGGCCATGTCGGAATTGGCGCCGAATTCGCCCTGGAAGGCGATCCTGTTGGTCTTGATGTTCATGATGGTTCCGTCAGTTCGACTTTGCGGAGAGGATGCGCCGCGCTTTTTCGAGGTCGGCGGGAGTATCGACACCGAGCGGAACCGTGTCAACGATCTCGGCGTCGATGCGCATGCCGGCTTCCAGCGCCCGCAGCTGCTCCAGCGATTCGCGCTTTTCGAGTGTCGAGGGACCGAGCGAGACGAACCGTTCCAGTGCCGTACGCCGATAGGCATAAAGGCCGATATGATGGTAGAGCGGCCCCTGGCCGTAAGGCGCGGTTGCGCGCGTGAAGTAGAGCGCGTGCAGCCGGTTGCCGGAAATCGGCGAGCCGACAATCTTGACGATGTGCGGCGCGGTCTTGTCCTCGTCGTTGTCGATTTCGGTTGTCAGCGTTCCGATATCGACCGCCTCGTTCTCGAGCGGGCGCAAAGCCGCGCGCACTGTTTCCGGATCGATCGTCGGCAGATCGCCCTGGACGTTGACGATGATTTTCGCCTTGCTCTCCGGATCGACTTTCGTCAGCGCCTCAAAGATCCGATCAGAACCCGACTGGTGGTCCGTGCTGGTCATGACGACTTCGAAGCCGGCGGCGGCCACCGCATCGAACACTCGGGCGTCGTCGACGGCGACGACGACACGGCCGATGGCTGCCTCCCTGGCGCGCAGCGCCACCTGAACGATCATCGGCAGACCGCAAATATCGGCCAACGGCTTGCCCGGAAGCCGGGTGGAGGCCATGCGCGCCGGGATCAATACGAGCACGCCGTCTAAATTTGAATCACTCATTGTTCGGGCCTTCTATTCCGGGCTGAAAAGTGTCAAAAAGTCTCACGCACAAGACCATTTAGACAGTTGCAACGATCAACCAAAAGACATAGGTTCCGCGCGATTTCAAGATGGTCCGGTTTATGGTCTGCCGGCTGCAAGGGGAGCATTGCAGATGAATTCATACGTCAATACGGCCGTCGGGGCGCTGCTCGGAACGATTTTCGTTCTGATGTCGGTCTCCATCGCGTCCGAAGGGATCTTCCATTCCGAAGCACCGGAAAAGGAAGGTTTCGCGATCGTTGCCGAAGAGGCGCCCGCCGCTGGCGGCGAGGCTGCGCCTGCCGTTGCCGTTCCGATCGCGCAATTGCTCGCTTCTGCAGATGCCAAGGCCGGTGAAACGGTCTTCAAGAAGTGTCAGGCCTGTCATGACGGCACCAAAGGGGGACCGAACAAGGTCGGTCCCAACCTCTTTGGTGTCGTAGATCGCCCGATCGCCTCGCATGCAGGCTTCGCCTATTCCGCTCCCATGAAGGATTTCTCCAAGGGCAGCAGCGAGAAGTGGACCTTCGAATATCTCAACAAGTTCCTGCTGGCACCGAAGAAGGACGTCCCGGGCACCGCCATGGGCTTTGCCGGTTTGGCGAAGGATCAGGACCGCGCCAACGTCATTCTCTACCTGCACACGCTCGCCGATTCGCCGGTGCCGCTGCCGGATCCGAACGCCGCGACCCAGTGACGCGGCAGACAATCGGATGACATCGAAGCCCGGCCCGCAAGCCGGGCTTTTTGCTGTGCAGAGAACCAATTAAAACATGTCGCGCAAAACTGTGCAGCCGTTTTTAGACTACGACGCGCTTCAGGCGCCGAGGAAATAGGCCCAGAGCGAGACCGTGATGGCGCCGAGCGCCGTCGTCACGGTGATCGTCGAGGCGGCGAGGCTGTGACCGACGCCGAAGCGATTGGCGATCAGCCAGGCGTTGACGCCTGTCGGGACGGAGGAGGTCAGCACGATCGCTGCCGTCCATTCGGGGCTGAGACCGAGGAGACGGCTCGCCGCCCACACGCAGCCAGGCAGCAGCAGCAGCTTCAGGCTTGAGGTGACGCTGGCGATGCCGAGATTGCCGGAGACACCGTATCTCTCCAGCGCCATGCCGAGCGATATCAGCGCCGCCGGGCCGGCAATGCCGGCGATCTGCCCGACGACCGTTGCCAGCGTCGTCGGCATGGTGAGACCGGAAAGGTGCATGGCCATGCCGGCCGCAAGGCCGATCACCAGCGGGTTGCGCACGAGATTGACCGCGATCTGGCGGAGCACGAGCATCATGCTGCGATCGCTTTTGCCGGCGATCTTGCGCTCCGCATGCTCCATCAACACCGTGCCGGCGACCATCATCACGGGCAGATGCACGGCAAGCAGGATCGACAGCGCCACCAGCCCTTCGTCGCCGACGGTCCGCTCGACGAGCGGCAGGCCGATGAAGATATTGTTGGCGAAGGCCGAGGAGACGCCGGCCAGCACGCCGATACGTTCGTCGCGGCCGAAGAGCCGTGTCGCGGCGATATGGCCGGCTGTCCAGGTGATGGCGACGCCGGAAAAGTAGACGACCCAGAGACGAAAAGGCGAGGCGCCATGAAAATCCGCCTCGGCGATGGTGCGGAAAAGTAGAAGCGGCACGGCGATCTTGAAGACGAATTCGCTGAGCGCTTCGCCGACATTCGACGCCATCAACCCGCTGCGGACGATCACCCAGCCGATGAGAATCAGGATGAAGATGGGAAGGACGTCGAGAATGATGGCTGACATAGGGGAGGCTGCTCTGCGCGGGGGAATATTCGACGTCTACAGCGCCGCGCGTCTTTTCAGGCGCGCAAAGGACGCTGTAGCACTTTGAATTGCTGCATAATTCCTTAAATCGATTCCGATTTAAGGAATTATGCAGTAGCAGCAAACTGCTTGGATTGAAAAGGCAACCGCCGTCCAATCAGGCGCATCGGCAAAACAAAAAAAGCGGGCATAGCCCGCTTTTCCGCTCCGGCCTTGCCGGATACCCGGATCACGAAGCTGCCAGTTCATCCGTGGTCAGCAACGCGCCGGTAAGATCGAAGGGATCATCCCTCGTGCGCCCGGCTGCAACTGAAAGCTGCTCATGCCGGTCTTCTTGCGAGCATTTCTAGATTTCGAAAGTGACAGGGACATGACGAATAGGCGGCACTTTTGCGAAGAAATAGAGAGGCCATCCACCATTTATCCTTCCAAACCGCGGAAATTTCGCTAAGACCAAACCCCGGCTATCACAAACTCCGGGACCCCCCATTTCATGACAAGATTCGATGTTCTGACAGTCGGCAACGCAATCGTGGATATCATTGCCCGTTGCGACGACCAGTTCCTCATTGACAACCAGATCACCAAGGCGGCGATGAACCTCATCGATGCCGAACGCGCCGAACTCTTGTATTCGCGCATGGGACCGGCGCTCGAAGCTTCCGGCGGCAGCGCCGGCAACACGGCGGCGGGCGTTGCCAGCCTCGGCGGCAAGGCTGCCTATTTCGGCAATGTCGCCCAAGACCAGCTCGGCGACATCTTCGCGCACGACATCCGCGCCCAGGGCGTCCACTACCAGACCCGGCCGAAGGGCACCTTCCCGCCGACGGCGCGTTCGATGATCTTCGTCACCGAGGACGGCGAGCGTTCGATGAACACCTATCTCGGCGCTTGCGTCGAGCTCGGCCCGGAGGATGTCGAGACCGACGTCGTGGCCGACGCCAAGGTTACCTATTTCGAAGGATATCTCTGGGATCCGCCACGCGCCAAGGAAGCGATCCTCGATTGTGCCCGCATCGCCCATGAAAACGGCCGCGAAGTGTCGATGACGCTGTCGGACAGCTTTTGCGTCGGCCGCTATCGCGACGAATTCCTCGATCTGATGCGCTCAGGCAAGGTCGATATCGTCTTCGCCAATCGCCAGGAGGCGCTGTCACTCTACGAGACCGACGATTTCGAAGAGGCGCTGAACAGGATCGCGGCCGATTGCAAGATCGCCGCCGTCACGATGAGCGAGGACGGTGCCGTCATCCTCAAGGGCAAAGAGCGTTATTACGTCGACGCCATCAGGATCAGGGAAGTGGTCGATACGACAGGCGCCGGCGATCTCTTCGCCTCCGGCTTCCTCTATGGCTATACGCAGGGCCGTTCGCTTGAGGATTGCGGCAAGCTCGGTTGCCTGGCTGCCGGCATCGTCATCCAGCAGATCGGCCCGCGTCCGATGAGCTCGCTTTCCGAGGCCGCCAAACAGGCAGGGCTTATTTGAAGGCTTCGCCGGGATAGGCGCCCCAGATCTCCGACTGCGCCACCCAGCCAGAGGCGCCGTCGGATTCGGCGCGGCACCAGTCGCCGTTGCATTCGCCGATCGTCAGCATCACGCCGGGTTCGAGCTTCGCGACGATCGAGGCGGAGGGCTGCGCCTCGCGGCGCAGATTGACATAGATGCCCTTGCCCTTGGTCTTCATCCACGGGGCGGCGATCGCCGCGCGCTGGCCTGACAGCAGCGACTGGTTGACCCAGCCTTCGGTGCCGTCGGCATCGCGGATACGGCGCCAATTGTCGTATTCCTGGATAATCTCCACCGGCAGGCCAGATTTCAGGTACATCCACGACACGGCGTAATCCGTTCCCGGACCGATGCGCAGGTTGACGCGCTTGGATTTCAGCGTGACGAAACGCGGCAATGGCAGCCCGCTTGGCCCCTTGGCCGCCTGCGCATGGGCGAACTCGACGCTTCCCATGGATGCAGCCAGAACGATGGCAAGGGCGAGGCAGGACGTCAGGACTTTGCTGCGCATGGAAGTTTCCGTTTGCTCGAATTCGCGGGCAGGCCCGGCCTGTTCGCGGTCCGGGCTCTGACATTCCCCGGCTGCACCACGAGTTTTGTTTGTCTTCGCGTGCGGGTCTGGTAGAAAATGCCCGGATGGGAAAATTATCACCCCTCTTGGTTAAAGACCTCTGAACAAGGCACCACAGGCAGCCATGACAGCGAAGAAAAAACCGAAGGTCTACATCACCCGCAAGCTGCCGGATGCCGTCGAAACCCGGATGCGCGAACTCTTCGACGCCGAGCTGAACATCGACGACGCGCCGCGCTCCGTTGCCGAGCTGATCGCCGCGGTCAAGACCGCCGACGTGCTGGTGCCGACCGTCACCGATCGCATCGACGCGGCGCTGATCGAAGAGGCGGGACCGCAGATGAAGCTGATTGCGAGCTTCTCCAACGGCACCGATCACATCGATGTCGAGGCGGCGGCGCGCAAGGGCATCACGGTCACCAACACGCCGAACGTCCTGACAGAGGACACCGCCGATATGACCATGGCGCTGATTCTCGCTGTTCCGAGAAGGCTCGGCGAAGGTGCGCGCGTGCTGACCGACAAGCCGGGCGAGTGGGCAGGCTGGTCTCCCACCTGGATGCTCGGCCGGCGCATTCACGGCAAGCGCATCGGCATCGTCGGCATGGGCCGCATCGGCACGGCAGTGGCCCGCCGTGCCAAGGCTTTCGGCCTGTCGATCCACTATCACAACCGCAAGCGCGTCAATCCGGCCGTCGAGGACGAACTGGAGGCGACCTATTGGGAAAGCCTCGACCAGATGCTCGCCCGCGTCGACATCGTTTCGATCAATTGTCCGTCGACGCCGGCGACCTTCCACCTGATCTCGGCCCGCCGTCTGGCGCTGCTGCAGCCGACAGCCTATCTCGTCAACACTGCGCGCGGTGACGTGGTCGATGAAGCTGCACTGATCAAGTGCCTGAGGGAGGGCCGGATCGCCGGCGCCGGCCTCGACGTCTTCGAAAACGAGCCCGCCGTCAATCCGAAGCTCGTCAAGCTCGCCAATGAGGGCAAGGTCGTTCTGCTGCCGCATATGAGTTCGGCGACGATCGAAGGCCGCGTCGACATGGGCGACAAGGTCATCATCAATATCCGCACCTTCATCGACGGCCACAGGCCGCCGAACCGCGTGCTGCCGGGTCGCTAGGCGCATCTCAGGATCGAATCACGCGAGGCGCATCACGGCGCAAGAACCTTGCGCATTTCGACGAACGTCGTCCTGGCAAAGCCGGGATGCGCCTTTTCGCCGGTTCTGGAAAATCCCCAGGCGGCAAAAACGGCGTGGTTGTCGGTGAGTTCGATCCGCGTTTCCAGCCGCAAGGCGGGAAGGCCGAGCGCCGCAGCCGTCTCCTCGGCAATCGTCAGCAGCCGCTTGCCGAGGCCCTTGCCCTGTACCTCAGGCAGGACGGCGAGCTTGCCGACATAGAGACAATCGGCCTCCGGCCGCAGGAAGAGGCAGCCGATCAGTTTTTCGCCGTCGATGGCGACATGGCCGATCTCGGTCCTGGCCTTTTCGGCCAGTGATTCCGTCGTCAGCTTGAGCGCCGAAGATGGCGGGTCGATCCTGCCGTTCATCGAGGCGAAGGAGGCGAGGATGAGTGCCAGCAATTCGTCCCAGCGCGTGAAGGTCTGATTAAGAGAAATAATCGTCATCCGGCCTGTCTCTGTGTCGTACGGCGTCGTTTGTAGCGGATGGTGTCGAACCGGGCCGAGAGCGCGTCGTAGAGCAGCAACCGTCCGACCAGCGGTTCACCGGTGCCGGTGACGAGCTTGATTGCCTCCATTGCCATCATCGTGCCGATGACGCCGGTCAGCGCGCCGATGATCCCGGCCTCGGCGCAGGCGGGAATCAACCCGGCCGGCGGCGCTTCCGGAAACAGGTCACGATATCTGGGGTTGGGCGTTCCGTCCTCAGCCGTCTCATAGGGCTTGAGAACAGTCAGCGAACCGTCGAAGCGCCCGACGGCGCCGGTGACGAGCGGGATGCGCCCTTCATCCGCGGCATCCGCGGCGGCATAACGGGTGTCGAAATTGTCGGAGCCGTCGATCAGCAGATCGAAACCGGAGAGCTGACGGCGGGCCGCCTCCGGGGAGAAGCGTTCCTCGAAGCGGATCAACCGGACATGCGGATTGAGCCTGGCGATGGCGAAGGCGGCACTCTCCGTCTTCAATTCGCCGATCGTGCCGGAATCATGGATCACCTGGCGCTGCAGGTTCGACAGCGACACCCGGTCGTCGTCGACGATACCGAGCGTGCCGACGCCGGCTGCGGCCAGATATTGCAGGACCGGCGCACCGAGACCGCCGGCGCCGATCACCAGCACCCGGGCGGCTTTCAGTTTCTGCTGGCCGGCGCCGCCGATCTCGGGCAGCAGGATATGGCGGTGATAGCGCGCGATTTCTTCCGGGCTGAGCGGTTCCATGGCGCCGATGTTATCATGACGCCCGACGCCGGGAAAAGCTGCCTCCGTCATTCGAACACTCTTCCGTCGGAAACCGTGAAAAACTGCGCCCTGTCGCCGAGTGCCGCAAACATCGCGCGATCCGTTCCGGTCATGAAGGACTGGCCGCCGAGCCCGTCGATAAGGTCGAATAGCGCGGCGCGGCGGCCCTCATCGAGATGCGCCGCGATCTCGTCGAGCAGCAGAATCGGCGCATGGCCGGTGAGGTTGCCGACGAGCCGCGCATGCGCAAGCACCAGGCCGACTAGCAGCGCTTTCTGCTCGCCGGTGGAGCAACGCTCCGCCTCCATCGCCTTTTCGCGGTGATGCACGATGAGATCGGCCCGATGCGGCCCCTCGAGCGTGCGCCCTGCGCCGGCATCGCGGTAGCGGCTCTCCGCCAGCATCGCCGCGTAGTCATCTTCGAGGTCGACCGAGGGGCGCGAGAACTGACCGTCCATGAAGCCCGAGAGCTGCAGCGATGCCGAAGGGAAGGGCGAGCTTTCCCGTGTTTCCTCGATCAGCCGGGTCAGCAGGCCGAGCATCTCCTGCCGGGCGAGCGCCATGGCGATGCCGAGGCTTGCCATCTGCTCCTCGATGCCAGCAAGCCAGGAGGGATCAAAGCGCCCTTCGTCCAGCAATTTGTTGCGGCTGCGCATGGCGCGCTCGAAATCGCCGGAGCGGCGGCCATGGGCGGGATCGAGCGACAGCACCAGCCGGTCGAGAAAGCGGCGTCGGTCGGAAGAGGCGCCGGTAAAGAGGCCGTCCATTGCCGGTGTCAGCCAGAGAAGGCGCAGATGGTCGGTGAGTTCGTCGGCAGTCTTTGCCGTCGTGCCATTGATGCGCAGCCTGCGGGCGGTGGTCTCCTCGCTCGTTTCGATGCCGGTGCCGATCTCGACGTCGCCTTCCATGCCGTCGAGTGCGGCGAAGATCGAAAAACCGCCGGCGGCGCCGACACGGGTAATGTCGCCATAGGCCGCGCGGCGCAGACCGCGGCCAGGCGAAAGCAGAGAAACTGCCTCCATGAGATTGGTCTTGCCGGCGCCGTTGTCTCCCGTCAGTACGGCATGCCGACCATCAAGGGTAAGGGCCGCCGCCGCATAGTTGCGGAAGTCTGTCAGCTTCAGACGGGAAAGAGAAACCTTGTGCGGCATCGAATGTCCGGAATCGTAAAGCGTGACAGCTAAGCCGAAGCGGCGCTGATGGCAAGGCTGGCAGCTCTTTGGCCGTGGATCGCGCACCATCGGCGCTGCGGGAAATTAAGTCTTTGATGGTATGTAGGGACGCAGCGGCTGGCGCCACACAGGACATATATTCCAGATGATCCCGTGACCAAAGCCCTTGTGTCCGACATCCCCCGATGGAACGACAGCCATGGCACTTTCGAAATTCGGTTAAAAATACAACCACCGGAGATGGTTTGACATCGCCAAACCGATCCCGTCGACAGTCATTGGCAATGTCTTCCAGCGCCGGATATTCAAGGTTTGCCGCCATCCCTTAAGGCTACTGACGTTACGTAATGCCCAAAAAAAGTCGGTTGAATTTTGCAACTGCAGGGTTGAGTTATCTGGCGCAGACGATATGGTAAACGAACCGTTTATGTATAAGAGAGTGATGAAGTGCCAGATCCGGTTGATATTATCGTCGGTCGCAACGTCAGACAGTTTCGCGCCCTTCGCCGTGTTTCCCAGCTCGAGCTTGGCGAAGCACTCGGACTGACTTTCCAGCAGATCCAGAAATACGAAAAGGGGGCGAACCGCGTTTCCGCCAGCAAGCTGCATCAGATCGCGGTTTTTCTCGACGTCGAGATCTCTGCTCTCTTCGAGGGTGCCGGCATGTCGCCATTCGGCAGCCGCGTCGAACTCAGCCCCGACGCCTATGCGCTCGCGCTGAGCTACGACAAGCTGAACTCACCGGCAGGCAAGGAAGCGGTCAAGACGATCGTCACCCTCATGACGGGCGAAGCGGCCGAAACCGCCGCCTGATTCCACTGGGCAATCAGGATTCCCACGGAAAAGCACGACCTATTCAAGATCTGGATGATTTCCGGACACGTGCAGGTGTACATGTGGTCTTGGAGGGATGACGTGCATCAGGACAAAGACCGGTAGCAGACCGCCTGATTGAGGTTCGATGCCGCGCGCTTCAGTGAATCTCGCATTCGTGCAGCGCCATCAGCAGATCGTCCTGCGTCTGGTGGCCGGCATGATAGAGGTCGATCGCGATGCTGGCGATGGAAAGGCCTTGCTGGCTGCGAAGCTTGATGTTGCGCTCGGCGCACCATGTGTAGATGGCGCCGGCGAGAACGTCGACGTCTTCGGACTGAGATGAATAGGCTGGCGCCATGGTCGATACCCTTGGTTTGTTTGTTCCCGCTAGCGCTAAGGACGCTCTATCACTTTGATTTGGTGCATGACCCCGAAATCGATTCCGATTCTCGGGGTCATGCACTGACGGCAGAGACTGAATTCATTTGGAAAACTTGCAAGCGGCATCATCTGGCTGCGTTAACGCAAGTCGTCGTCCCGCCCGCCGCCGTATCGATCCGGGACAGATTCGCCGGCATGGACGGCGAATGTCGCAAATCAGGATTCTTAAAACAAAAAAAGCCGGAAACGTTTCCGTCCCGGCTTTTCTTAATGGGTATGTCGGTCGCGGCTCAGCCTTCGAAGAATTCTTTCATGCGGGCAAAGAAGCCCGTCGATTCGGGATTATTCTCCTTGGAGGAAAGCTGCTCGAATTCCTGAAGCAGTTCGCGTTGGCGCTTGGTGAGCTTTTGCGGCGTCTCGATCTGGATCTGTATGTAGAGGTCGCCCGTCTGCACCGAACGCAGCACCGGCATGCCCTTGCCCTTGAGTCGAAACTGTTTGCCGACCTGCGTGCCCTCGGGCACCGTCACGCGCGACTTGGTGCCGTCGAGCGTCGCCACGTCGAAGGTGCCGCCGAGCGCCGCCGTCGTCATCGAGATCGGAACGGCGCAATAGAGATCGGCTCCGTCGCGCTGATAGAATTCATGCGGTTTGACGGACAGGAAGATATAGAGATCGCCCGCCGGTCCGCCCCGGGCGCCGGCCTCGCCTTCGCCCTGCAGGCGGATGCGGGTGCCGTCCTCGATGCCGGCGGGAATATTGACCGAGAGCGAACGCTCTTCCGTCACCCGGCCCTGGCCGTGGCACTTTGGGCAGGGATCGGGAATGATCTGGCCGCGGCCGTGGCAGGTCGGGCAGGTCCGCTCGATCGAGAAGAAGCCCTGTGCCGCGCGCACGCGTCCCGTTCCCTGGCAGGTGCCGCAGTTCTTCGGCTGCGTGCCGGGCTTGGCGCCTGAACCGGAACAGACGTCGCAGGTGATCGATGTCGGAACGCGGATCTGCGCCGTCTTGCCGGAGAAAGATTCTTCCAGCGTTATTTCCATGTTGTAGCGAAGATCGGCGCCACGCTCGCGGCCGCCCGACGAGCGCTGGCGCGCGCGCCCACCACCCATCATCTCGCCGAAGATATCCTCGAAAATGTCGGAGAAACCGCCGCCGGCAAATCCGCCGCCACCGCCGCCCATTCCGCCATGCTCGAAGGCCGCATGGCCATAGCGATCATAGGCCGCCCGCTTCTGCGGGTCCTTGAGCATCTCGTAGGCTTCGTTGATTTCCTTGAACTTCCGCTCGGCGTCCTTGTCATCCGGGTTCTTGTCCGGATGGAATTTCATCGCCAATTTGCGAAAGGCGCTTTTCAGCTCTTTCTCGTCCGCCGTCTTGGCTACACCCAGAGTTTCGTAAAAGTCCGCTTTTGCCATTAAGGATTAAACCCCGGAAATGGATTTTCCGGCTGCCATGGTGAGCAGCCGGATCAGGTGTTGAAGCATAACCACGCCGTCGCGGATTACGCGGACTTCTTGCGGTCGTCGTCCTTGATTTCCTCGTAGTCGGCATCGACGACATTGTCGCCGCCTTCCGCGGAGGCATCGCCAGCAGCGCCGCCTTCGGCCTGTTGTGCTTCATAGATCGCCTGGCCGAGCTTCATCGACACTTCCATCAGCGTCTGGGTCTTGGCCTTGATGTCGTCGGCATCGGGCTCCGATGCTTCCGACGCCGTCTTCAGCGCGGCGATCGCATCCGAGATCGCGGCGCGGTCGGCCTCGGAAACCTTGTCGCCATAATCCTTCAGCGACTTTTCCGAGGAATGGATCAGGCTTTCAGCCTGGTTCCGGGCTTCGACCGCCTCGCGGCGCTTCTTGTCTTCGCTGGCATGGGCTTCGGCATCCTTCACCATCTTCTCGATGTCGGAGTCGGAAAGACCGCCGGAAGCCTGGATGCGGATCTGCTGTTCCTTGCCGGTGCCCTTGTCCTTGGCTGAAACCTGCACGATGCCATTGGCGTCGATGTCGAAGGTGACTTCGATCTGCGGCATGCCGCGCGGCGACGGCGGCAGGCCGACGAGGTCGAACTGGCCGAGCAGCTTGTTGTCGGCAGCCATTTCACGCTCGCCCTGCGAAACGCGGATGGTCACAGCCTGCTGGTTGTCTTCGGCGGTCGAAAACGTCTGGCTCTTCTTCGTCGGGATCGTCGTGTTGCGTTCGATCAGGCGGGTGAAGACACCGCCGAGCGTCTCGATGCCGAGCGACAGCGGCGTCACGTCGAGGAGCAGGACGTCCTTGACGTCGCCCTGCAGAACGCCGGCCTGGATGGCGGCGCCAAGCGCCACGACTTCATCCGGGTTGACGCCCTTGTGCGGCTCTTTGCCGAACAGCTGCTTGACGACTTCCTGCACCTTCGGCATGCGGCTCATGCCGCCGACGAGAACCACTTCGTCGATTTCGGCAGCGGTGACACCGGCATCCTTGAGCGCTGCCTTGCACGGCGCGATCGTGCGCTGGACGAGATCGTCGACCAGGCTCTCGAGCTTGGCGCGGGTCAGCTTCAGCGTCAGATGCTTCGGGCCGGAGGCGTCGGCGGTGATGAACGGCAGGTTGATTTCGGTCTGCTGCGAGGACGAAAGCTCGATCTTTGCCTTTTCCGCAGCTTCCTTGAGGCGCTGCAGGGCAAGCTTGTCGTTCTTCAGGTCGATGCCGTTGTCCCTCTTGAACTCACCGACGAGATATTCGACGAGACGCATGTCGAAGTCTTCACCGCCGAGGAAAGTATCGCCGTTGGTGGACTTCACTTCGAAGACGCCGTCACCGATCTCGAGGATCGAAATATCGAAGGTGCCGCCGCCAAGGTCGTAGACGGCAATCGTCTTGCCTTCTTTCTTGTCGAGGCCGTAGGCCAGCGCTGCGGCGGTCGGCTCGTTGATGATGCGCAGGACTTCAAGACCAGCGATGCGGCCGGCATCCTTGGTGGCCTGGCGCTGCGCGTCGTTGAAGTAGGCGGGAACGGTGATGACGGCCTTCTCGACCTTTTCGCCGAGATAGGATTCGGCGGTTTCCTTCATCTTCTGAAGGATCATCGCGGAAATCTGTGCGGGCGAGTAGCCCTTGCCATTGGCTTCGACCCAGGCGTCGCCATTGTCGCCCTTGACGATGGTGAAGGGAACGAGGTGCTTGTCCTTCTCGACGGTCGGATCTTCGTATCGGCGGCCGATCAGGCGCTTGACTGCAAAGAGCGTGTTCGTCGGGTTGGTGACTGCCTGGCGCTTGGCCGGCTGGCCGACGAGGCGTTCGCCATCTTCGGAAAATGCCACCATGGAAGGGGTCGTGCGTGCACCTTCCGCATTTTCGATAACCTTCGCGTCCTTGCCGTCCATGACTGCGACGCAGGAATTCGTCGTTCCAAGGTCGATACCAATTACTTTTGCCATGTCATTCTCTCCTTGAAGCAAGCTGTCGGAACCCCGAGAAGGCATTTCCCTGACAGCCCCTTACGGGATGGGTCTACTTGAGATTACGCAATCGTGATTGCGGTGATGCGGCGTATATAAGGAGCGGTTTTCTGGACTGCAAGGCGAGAAATGCCCCGGAATCCAGCAAAACGAATGTGTTGCGTTCAATTTTTACAGTAGCCGGGAAAGAGGTCGCCCCATGTCCGGAAAGCGGTCGTTTTTTACGGCATGTCGCGCAAAACTGTGTGGCGGTTTTGCGACAACGACATGCGTAAAACAAAGACCTTAAGCGCGAGGCGCGAATCTGAAAGATTGCGACGCGCTTTAAAGCATCGGGCGTGTGCCGGACATGCAGCAAAGATCTCACTGGCCCATGATCAGATCGAGCAGCGTCGTGCGCCGCGGCTGGACGGAAGAGGTTGTCTGCGCGCCCCCGACATCGCCGGGTGGAACCATGCCCTCATAGTTCGGACCCCCGCCTTCGGCAATGTCTGCGGGCGGAACCGGGCCGCCATTGCCGGAGCTTGCCCCTTGCTGCCGGGCAGGCGCTTGCGGATAGCGGTTTGCATGGTCGTCGCCGCCGAAGACGCCGGAAATAATGCCGCCGATCGTCGAAGGCGGCGCTTCGGCCGTCATCGGTTGCCCGCTGCCCAACTGCCCATTGCCCGGTGCCTCAGCCATTGGCTGACCATTGTTCGGATCGGCGATCAACTGGCCGTTGCCGAAGAGAGGTGCCGGCGAAAGACCCTTGTGGGCGGCGATCATGAATTCCTTCCAGGCCTTGGCGGGCAAGCCGCCGCCGGTCACCTTCTTCATCGGCTTGCCGTCGTCATTGCCGAACCAGACGCCCGTGGTCAGGTTGCTGGTGAAACCGACGAAGAGCGCGTCGCGCGAATTCTGCGTCGTGCCGGTCTTTCCCGCCGCCTGCCAACCGGGGATCTTGGCGCTTTTCCCGGTGCCGCTCTCGATGACGCCCATCATCATCGTATCCATCTGGGCGACGATCTGCTCGGAGAGCACGCGCGGCGGGCTGTCATAGGTATTTTCGTAGATAACCTTGCCCTCGGCCGTCGTCACCCGGCGGATGACGTGCGGCGTCGCCTTGTAGCCGCCGTTCATGAAGGCGGCATAGGAGGCGGTGAGTTCCATCAGCGACACTTCGGACGTGCCGAGCGCGATCGAGGCATTCGGCTGCAGCTCGCTTTCGATGCCGAGCCGGTGGGCAAGCTTGATCACCTGATCCGGCCCGTCATACATCACCAGCTGCGCAGCCACCGTGTTCAGCGATTTGGCAAGCGCGGTCGCCAGCGTCACTTCGCCATTGTATTTTTTTTCGTAATTTTCGGGCGTCCAGTCGCCGATCCGGATCGGCGCGTCGTTGAACACCGAATACGGCGTCAGCCCCTTCTCGAGTGCTGCGGCATAGACGAAGGGTTTGAACGAGGAACCCGGCTGGCGTTTGGCCTTGACGGCGCGGTTGAACTGGCTCGTCGCATAATCCCTGCCGCCGACGAGCGCTCGGATCGCGCCGGTGCCGTCGATCGAGACGAGGGCCGCCTGCGAGGCGTCGAGCTTGCCGCCCTCCTTGTCTAGTACGTCGACCAGCGATTGCTCGGCCTTCTTTTCCAGCGACTTGTCGATGGTCGTATCGACGATGACGTCTTCCTTGACGTCGCCGATCAGACCCGGCAGCTCGTCCATCACCATGTCGGCGACATAGTGCCCGGCGCCCGACCAGTAGCTCTTGGCCGAAGCCGGGGTCTGCGACATCGCCGTCTTGACCTCGGAATCGGTGATGAAACCCTGCTCGCGCATCGCCGCGAGCACGAGCTGGGCGCGGGCATTCGCCGCATCGGCATCGCGGGCCGGTGAAAGCCGCGACGGCGCCTTGAGCAGGCCGGCCAGCACCGCGGCCTCGCCGAGGTTTACGTCACGCGCCGATTTGTTGAAGTAGCGGCGCGAGGCGGCCTCGACGCCATAGGCGTTCGATCCGAAGAACACCCGGTTGAGATACATGGCAAGGATCTGGTCCTTGGTGTATTTCTGCTCCAGCCAGAGCGACAGCAGCACTTCCTGCACCTTGCGTTCCAGCGTTCTCTCGGGGGAGAGGAAGAGGTTCTTGGCAAGCTGCTGCGTCAGCGTCGAGCCACCCTGCACCATGTGACCAGCCGTGAGATTGGTCACGACAGCCCGGCCGAGGCCGAGCGGATCGACGCCGAAATGCGAATAGAAACGCCGATCTTCGATGGCGATGACGGCTTCCGGAATATAGGGCGACATGTTTTCGAGCGACAGCGCCTCGCCGCCGGTGGCACCGCGATTGGCGATGACGCTACCGTCGACGGCGGTGATCTTGACGTTCGGCGGCCGCTCCGGGATCGCCCATGTGCTGGCGCTCGGCATGCGCGAGCCATAATAGACCACAAGCCCGGCAACGCCGATGCCGGCCCAGATGAAAAGCACGACGCACCAGTAGATCACACGGCGCAGGAAGCCGAAAAAAACGCCGCCTTCACGCTCCCGCGGCTCGCGCCGTCGCCGGGGGGCGGCGCGTTGCGGCGGGGGTTTCGAGCCGCCGCGGCGCTGAGATCGGCCTCCGGCGATGCGATCGTCGGCATCGAGCGAGAATTCGTCATCGTCGCGCGCCGGCCGACCGCTGAAGGAGGGTTCTATTCTGTCGCCTGATCTGCCTCTGCCTGCCATCGCGGACCGGTCACACCCCATGTTCGATCGCGAAGCCAGCTTCGCATAACGGCGCTCTTCTGCAGCGCCGCGCGTCTTTTCAGGCGCGCAAAGGACGCTGGAGCACTTTGAGTGCCGCCGGGATCATCCGACTGAACTGTAAATGCGGCGATTTAACGGGGTGTTAATAATGGAAAGCAAAGCAGATCGCGCCGGGCGATAGCATTGGCCTTCAGAACTGCCGCGCCTCGTAATCGTCGAGCGTTTCCGGGTCCTGCTTGTATTCCCACTCGCCCAGATGAAAGCGGCGCCAGATCTGGCCGGAAGGGTTGAGGTTCGCCCCATCGGAAAGGCGTACAGGCAGGAGTGGGTTGTGTTTATGCCAAACGGTAACATCTATGGCGGCTGCCCGAGGGGCGAAAAGCCCGAAGAAAGCCAGGTAGTCTTGCGTCATCAGGGTCCAGCCTCGAACGGATTAAAATCAATCCGCAACTTCACAAAACTGCAATAAAGAATCCCGCAAAACAAGAGCCTCGCGATGGCTTCACATGAAATTGTCGGTGACTGCATCCGAGGATCGATATTTCCCCCACGGCTCCTGTCTTGCGCTCGCTGGCCAAGCGGCACGTCTGATGAAAACAAAGACCTGAAGTGCGTCACGTGAATCACGCGCGATACGACGCATTTTACAGCGTCGCGCGTCTTTTCAAGAGGCGCATGAAGGCTGTAACAAATTGAATTGCTGCATAATTTTTTCCTCAAATCGGTTCCGTTTCAAGGAATTATGCAGGAGGCGGAACCAATAGGCTTCGCGATTGTTTATGAAGAAGCGGGACAACCCCTCACGTCCCGCGAATGATCGGCCGTCTCCCCTCAACGCGTGCCGATCGACATCAGGCCCGGTGCATCCCTCCCAAGGGAGCGCCGGGCTTTTTCTTGGGTGTTTGCCCTTGGCAAACCTCGGAAGAGGACGGCGTTGCCGTCCCCTTTCTGTTTCATTCGTCGCAGGAGGGATCGCCGGGGCGGCAATCAAAGTCCCTGCGGTCCGGCCTGCGATCATCGCTTCTCCGGTCGTCCCTCTGCCGTTCACCTCTTTGACGATCGTCCCTTTGCCGATCGCCTCTTTGATTGTCGTCGCGCCAGTCACGATCGCGGTCGCGCCCATCTCGGTCGCCATCCCGCCCGCGCCAGTTCCGGTCACGATCCCGGTTATCCCGATCGCGATCCCGATTGTCGCGGTCGCGGTAGTAATAATCCGGGCCGCGGCTCCAGCGGTCACGGTCGCGATAGAAATCGCGGTTGCGGTAGTAGCGGTCCCAATAATTGTCGACGCTGAAGCGAATCATCGGAATGCCGAGCGGACGGTAATATTGCGGGCCGACATAGACGCGGCGCTGCTGGTAGAGGGCCTGGACGTACTGGCCGGAAACCCAGCCGCGGCCGCCGTAGAATTCGACGTCGCACCAGTTGACGTCGGAAAGGCATCCGCGGATCTCGACGGAAGAACCGGCCGGGATGACCGCGACGGCAGGATAACGGGTGCTCGGACCGGCACGCATGTTGACGTTCGCAGTCGAGTAGCCCTCTGCAGCCTGCGCTATGGCGGGAGCCAGCATAAGCATGCCGGCGGCTGCGATTTTAACAAAGAGATTTTTCACGCTTCTCAGTCCTTATTGGCACGTTTTCAGGCAGCGCTTAGCCGCGTTTCCTTGGCATATGCCATTGAAACAAAAGATAGAGCGATCGCCCACAGCTGTCAGGGCGTTATCATTCATCTTATCTTTCAATGGCTTATATGTCGCTCGCCATGAACGCAGCTTGAACGGCGAAATGTCTGTCAGCGCCCTGGAGCCGTGCGTGGCGCTTCCGGCTTTGTTAACGGTCCGTTAACCTTTCGGCGGCAATCTCGTTGCAATACCCGCTTGCTCCTTGACCACGGATGAACTGGCACTGAGGTGAGCGGATGACGAAAGGCCGGGTCGAACCGGCCTTTTTGTTTCTTGCGATTTTGCTAGAGCGCCGGCTTGCAAGGCGAGCCACGTCTGTTCAGGCGGCGAGCGCCTGAAGAATCCGCACCCAGGAGCGGATGCCCTTGTGGTAGGAGACGAGTTCGTATTTCTCGTTCGGCGAGTGGATGCGATCATCGCTGAGGCCGAAGCCGACGAGCAGCGATTCCATGCCGAGCATCTTCTGGAAATCTCCGACGATCGGGATCGACCCACCCATGCCGATGACAATGGCGGGTTTCGGCCACTCGTCGGAAAGCGCGTTCTTGGCCTTGGTCAGAACAGGTGAATCATAGGAGAGGTGGATCGCCGGCGAGCCGCCATGCGGATGGAACTCGACCGAGCAATCGGCGGGAATCTTCGCGCTGATATAGCTGCGGAAGGCCTCGCGAATGGCGGCCGGATCCTGCGTGCCGACGAGACGGAACGAAACCTTGGCCGAAGCCTTGGCGGCGATCACCGTCTTGAAGCCTTCGCCGGTATAACCGCCCCAGATGCCGTTGATTTCGGCGGTCGGCCGCGCCCAGGTGAGTTCCAGCACCGAACGGCCCTTTTCGCCGGATGGAATGGAAAGGCCGACTTCGCCGAGGAAGCTCTCCGCGGTCTTGCCGAGCGTCTCCCATGACGCCTTGATGTTTTCAGGCGTTTCCTCGACGCCTTCATAGAAACCGTCAAGCGTAATGCGGCCCGTCTCGTCATGCAGGCCGGCAAGAGCCTCGACGAGAATATGGATCGGATTGGCTGCCGCGCCGCCGAAGAGACCGGAATGCAGGTCGCGGTCGGCGGCCGTCACGACCACTTCCTCGCCGACGAGGCCGCGCAGCGCTGCGGCGATCGCCGGCGTGTCGCGGTCCCACATGCCGGTATCGCAGACCAGCGCATAATCGGCCTTGAGCTCGGCGGCATTGGCTTCGAGGAAGGGCTTCAGGGACGGCGAGCCGGACTCCTCCTCGCCCTCGAAGAGGATGGTGACGCGGCAGGGAAGCGCGCCGTTGATCTCCTTATAGGCCCGGCAAGCCTCGACGAAGGTCATCAACTGGCCCTTGTCGTCGGAGGTGCCCCGGCCGGTCAGGATCTTGCGGCCCTCGCCGACATCCTTGATCGATGGCTCGAAGGGGTCGTTTTCCCAGAGTTCGATTGGGTCGACCGGCTGAACGTCGTAATGGCCGTAGAAGAGAACATGCGGCGCATCGGCGGACGCGCCAGCATGATGGGCGACGACCATCGGATGGCCTGGCGTATCGCGCACCGAGGCCATAAAGCCGAGCGTCCCGAGATAAGCGACGAGCCATTCCGCAGCCTTTCGGCATTCGGCTTTATAAGCGGGATCGGTGGATATCGACTGGATCCGCAGAAGCTCGAACAGCTTGTCGAGGCTCGATGGAAGGTTCTGATCCGCGCGCGCAAGCACCTGACGTACATCGGTCATTTTCGACTCCTTTTTGAAATTCGGCCGGACGATAGACCAAACCAGAAAGGCAGGCGAGGCGGAAAAACAAAAAATCGGCGGCGCGAAAGACCGGCGGGGCATAGACTAATATCAAGAAGATTTGCTGGATAATATAAACGAGAATTCTAATTCAATTTACCGTTATTTAGCATAAGCTAAATAGCCTGACCGAATTCAGCTGTGCGAGGGGCAGATGTTTTCGGTCATTACATGTATTCGGGACAACCACGATTGGCGACTGGTGCTTGCGGCGGCCGCCGTCTGCCTGGTCGGCGCTATGGCGGCTATGCTGCTGCTTTCCCGTGCCCAGGAATGCGATGCCGGGCGGCGCAAGCTCTGGATCGGCGCCTCGGCCTTCGCTTTTGGCACCGGCGTATGGGCAACGCACTTCATCGCGATGCTGGCCTATGACGGCGGCATGCCGATCGGCTACCAACTGGGCCTGACGACGCTTTCTTTCCTCCTGTCGGTTGTCGGTTCGTGGGCGGCGATCCTCGTCGCTTCGGAAAGCCGCGGCAGGTTTTCTCGTATCCGCGGC
The DNA here is from genome assembly GCF_057653695.1 of Rhizobium sp. SRDI943. Classification (NCBI taxonomy): domain Bacteria; kingdom Pseudomonadati; phylum Pseudomonadota; class Alphaproteobacteria; order Hyphomicrobiales; family Rhizobiaceae; genus Rhizobium; species Rhizobium sp. SRDI943. Next base: position 4,582,281 of record NZ_CM172787.1, read on the forward strand.
GGGGTCCTGATGGCGCTCGGCATCGCCTCCATGCACCTGACCGGCATGCAGGCGATCGAAACGCAGGCGGTCATCCTTTATGATCCCTTCATGACGCTGAGTGCGGTTCTCGCAGGAGCGCTGTTGTCGAGCGCCGCCTTCCACACCTTTTTCCAATTGAAGGGACTGCGGCGGCTCCTCGCCTCGTCAATCACTTTCGTCCTTGCGATCTGCGCGCTCCATTTCATCTCGATGGCTAGCATCACGCTCGTGCCGGATCTCGGGAAAGAGGTTCCGGCAACGGTGCTCGACGCCAGCCTGCTTGCTGCGATCGTCGTGGTGGCGGCAACGATGCTCATTCTGATTGCGCTCGCCGTGGTCTTTGTCGAAAGCCACCTGACGGATCTGAGGGGGCTCGCGAATGCCTCGCAGGAAGGGCTGCTGATTCTGCGGGAAGGCCGGATCATCGATGCCAATGAACGCTTCCAGGGGCTTTCCGGCTGGAAGCTTGCCGGTCTTGCCGGTAAGGCGCCCTCGGCTGTTTTGACCGCTGTTCAGGGGACTGGGCAGAACAGATCCAGCGAGACGCTGCTCAACACCAGGAACGGCAGGGAGATCGCCGTCGAAGTGACCACGAGCAGGATCGTCTATCGCGGGCATAATTGTGAGGTGCTGGCGGTGCGTGATCTCACCGAGCGCAGGCAGGCCGAGGAGATGATCGAGCATCTCGCCCACCACGACGTGCTCACCGATTTGCCGAACAGGTCGCTGTTCGATACCCGCATCCGGCAGGCACTGCAGATGGCCGAACGAAAGAACAGCGAGGTTGCCCTCTTCTATCTCGACCTCGATCGCTTCAAGGCCGTCAACGATATCTTCGGTCATGCTGAAGGCGACCGCATTCTCCGTAAGGTCGCCTCGATCCTGCGCCGCGTGGCCGATGAGAGCGATACGATCGCCCGCCTCGGCGGCGATGAATTCGCCATCATTCAGCTCGCCGGGCAGCAGCCGGCGGCGGCGCAAAAGCTTGCGGCTGATATCCTCGGCGAATTCGCCGCCGAGATGGACACGGCACGTGACCCGACCGCCGTCGGCGTCAGTGTCGGCATCGCACTCTATCCCGCGGATGGCATGGCTGCTGAAGAACTCTGCAACAATGCCGATACTGCACTCTACCGCGTCAAGCATGACGGTCGCGGCAAGGTCTGTTTCTTCGACGCGGAAATGGATAAGGCGGCACGGAACCGCCGCCAGATCGAAAGCGAACTGCGCCATGCGATCGTCCGCAACCAGATCCATGTCAGCTATCAGCCGATCCTCGATGCGCTGAGCGGCGAGATCGGTGGCTACGAGGCCCTGATGCGCTGGAACCGGCCAGGTCACGGCTTGACCGAGCCCGATATCTTCATCCCGATCGCCGAGGAAAGCGGCTCGATCGTCCAACTCGGCGAATGGGTGTTGCAGCAGGCCTGCAGGGAGGCTGTGCGCTGGCCGCTGCCGTTGATGATCGCCGTCAATCTCTCGCCGGTGCAATTCATGCTGCCGAACCTCTGCGAGCGGATCGAGGCGATTCTCGCCGAAACCGGGCTTGCGCCCAGCCGGCTGGAGCTGGAGATCACCGAGGCGGCCCTCATTCGCGATCGCGACCGGGTAATGACGACGCTGCTGCGGCTGCACAAGCTCGGTGTGCACATCGTCATGGATGATTTCGGCACCGGTTTTTCCTCGCTTTCCAACCTGCGTTCATTCCCTTTCGACAAGATCAAGGTCGACCGCAGTTTCACCGGCGTGCTGGAACATGATGCGGCGGCGCGCTCGATCGTGCGCGCCATCATCGGCCTTGGTCATAGCCTCGGCATGCCTGTCGTGACGGAGGGCGTGGAAACCGAGATGCAGCGCCGGATCGTCGTCGAGGAAGGCTGCACGCAAGTACAGGGCCTTTTACTCGGCAAGCCGGATATCGAGCCGAGCATCAAGCTTGCCGCCCACGAAAACGTGCTGACCGCGCAGATCTAAACCGGCGTGCCGTCGCTGCGACGCGCACAGGGTGCTGGCGAGTGATCTTACAGCGCCGCGCGTCTTTTCAGACGCGCAAAGGACGCTGTCGATTCCGATTTAAGGAATTATGCAGTGGTCAGAGCGCCTTGGCGTTTTCCAGAAGCCGGCGGATATATTCAAGCGTCAGCTCGCGTTCGAAAACCCGGAAACCTTTAAACAGCGCAAGATCGGCCTCACGCGCGGTCTCAATCGCCTCGGCCTCCATGGCGCGCGCCCTCGGCGTCAGGAAGAGCAGTTGCGCCCGCTTGTCGGATGGATGCGGCCGGCGCTCGATCAGCCCGTCGCGGACCATGCGCGAAAGCGTATTGGCCATGGTCGCCTGCTCGATATCGACTCGCTCGAGAAGCTGTTTCTGGGTCAGCCCGTCCTCGGCCCAGAGTTCCAGCAGAATGGGGAACTGGCCCGGAGAAAAACCGAGCCCGACCGCGCGCTGGTGCAGCGAGCGGGCAAAACCCTTCGCCAGCTGGCTGGCAAGGTAGGCTCCCGAATCCATGCGGTTAAATCCCATGATTGCAAATTAGGCTCAAAACCATGCCGGAGACAATGCAACAAATCGCATACGATGCTCCTAAACATGCAAGCCGTGATGATAATTGCGAGTGCCTGGAAAAACAAAAGTCGCCATGGCCTGGAGGTTGGCCATGGCGACTTTAAAGTGGGGACAAAGGCCCGGAGAGGGGGATAAGGCCTTTGTCCAAGCCTGACGCGGCGGGGGACAAGCCGGTAATCAGACCCGCGACGCGATCAAGCGCCGGTGACATGGATTTGTGGCTCAGAATGTGGTTTTTCAAGGGAGGGCGATCGTTACAAATCGGTAACAGTTTGGTGAGCCAGAATTCCTGCCGCACAATTCCTGAGATCGGAATCGATGGAAGGATAAAATTATGCAGCAAAGCCAAGTGCTCAGCGTCCTTTGCACGTCCGAAAAGACGCGCGGCGCTGTGTGACGCTCCGAGCGCCATAAACCTTTTCGCGCGCCGAACTTTATGCCGAACTCCATATGGACCTCGTCCCATGCCCGCGCTATCCATGCACGCATGAAAAAAGGCGATCACCTCTTCCTAGTCGATGGTTCCGGATTCATCTTCCGGGCGTTTCATGCATTGCCGCCGCTGACCCGCAAGACCGACGGCCTGCCGATCGGCGCCGTGTCCGGTTTCTGCAACATGCTGTGGAAACTGCTGAGGGATGCGCGCAATACCGATGTCGGCGTCACGCCGACACATCTTGCCGTCATCTTCGATTATTCCGCCAAGACGTTTCGCAAGGATCTCTACGACGCTTACAAGGCGAACCGCTCCGCCCCGCCTGAAGAGCTCATCCCGCAATTCGGCCTTATAAGAGAGGCGACCCGCGCCTTCAATCTGCCCTGCATCGAGACCGAAGGCTTCGAGGCCGACGACATCATCGCCACCTATGCCCGCCAGGCCGAAGCGACCGGCGCCGATGTCACCATTGTCTCCTCCGACAAGGATCTGATGCAGCTCGTCAGCCCCAATGTCCATATGTATGACAGCATGAAGGACAAGCAGATCGGCATTCCCGATGTCATCGAGAAATGGGGCGTGCCGCCGGAAAAGATGATCGACCTGCAGGCGATGACCGGCGATTCAGTCGACAATGTTCCCGGCATTCCCGGCATCGGTCCGAAAACCGCCGCCCAGCTGCTCGAGGAATACGGCGATCTCGATACGCTGCTCGAACGCGCCACCGAGATCAAGCAGGTCAAGCGCCGTGAGACGATCCTCGCCAATATCGACATGGCCAGGCTCTCGCGCGACCTCGTGCGGTTGCGCATAGACGTGCCGCTCGATCTCGATCTCGACGCGCTGGTGCTGGAACCGCAGAACGGTCCGAAGCTGATCGGCTTCCTCAAGACGATGGAATTCACCACGCTGACGCGCCGCGTCGCCGAAGCCTGCAATTGCGATGCCGGCGCCATCGAACCGGCGATCGTCCGTGTCGAATGGGGTGAGACGGCCCGCGGCCCGGATCTCGATGCGGCCGCGCCCGAGCCTGTTGCCGGCGGCATCCCCGACGTTTCCGGCGAATCCGTGCCGGTGCCGCCGCGTGCAAAGGCGAAGACCGCGGTCGAAGGCGCCTTTTCGCCCGCCGATCTTGCCAAGGCGCGGGCCGAGGTCTTTGCGACGCTGCCCTTCGATCATTCGGCCTATGTCACGATCCGCGACCTGGCGACACTCGACCGATGGATTGCCGATGCACGCGTCACCGGCCTCGTTGCTTTCGATACCGAGACCACGTCGCTGGATGCGATGCAGGCCGAACTTGTCGGCTTTTCGCTGGCGATCGCCGACAATACCGCCGATCCCACCGGCACGAAGATCCGTGCCGCCTATGTGCCGCTCGTCCACAAGAACGGCGTCGGCGATCTGCTCGGCGGCGGCCTTGCCGAAAACCAGATCCCGATGCGCGATGCTCTGCCACGACTGAAGGCATTGCTGGAGGACGAAGCGGTTCTCAAGGTCGCCCAGAACCTGAAATACGACTACCTGCTGTTGAAGCGCTACGGCATCGAGACCAGGAGTTTCGACGACACGATGCTGATCTCCTACGTGCTCGATGCCGGCACCGGCGCGCATGGCATGGACCCGCTCTCGGAAAAATTCCTCGGCCATACCCCGATTCCCTACAAGGACGTGGCCGGCAGCGGCAAGGCGAACGTCACCTTCGATCTGGTCGATATCGACCGCGCCACCCACTATGCCGCCGAAGATGCCGAGGTGACGTTGCGCCTCTGGCTGGTGCTGAAGCCCCGGCTGGCGGCGGCGGGATTGACCAGCGTCTATGAACGGCTGGAGCGGCCGCTATTGCCGGTGCTGGCGCGCATGGAAGCGCGCGGCATCACCGTCGACCGGCAGATCCTGTCGCGCCTCTCCGGCGAGCTGGCCCAGAGTGCAGCAAGGCTGGAGGACGAGATCTACGTGCTGGCCGGCGAGCGTTTCAATATCGGTTCGCCGAAGCAGCTGGGCGATATCCTGTTCGGCAAGATGGGCCTTTCCGGCGGCAGCAAGACGAAGACCGGCCAATGGTCCACCTCCGCCCAGGTGCTCGAGGATCTGGCCGCCGCCGGTTTCGAATTGCCGCGCAAGATCGTCGACTGGCGCCAGGTCACCAAGCTGAAATCCACCTATACCGACGCGCTTCCGGGTTACGTTCACCCCGAGACAAAGCGGGTCCACACCTCCTACTCGCTGGCATCGACGACCACGGGACGCCTGTCATCGTCCGAGCCGAACTTGCAGAATATTCCGGTGCGCACCGCAGAAGGCCGCAAGATCCGCACCGCCTTCATCTCGACGCCCGGCCACAAGCTGATCTCCGCCGACTACAGCCAGATCGAACTGCGCGTGCTTGCCCATGTGGCCGAAATCCCGCAGCTGACCAAGGCCTTCGAAGATGGCGTCGACATCCATGCCATGACGGCGTCGGAAATGTTCGGCGTGCCGGTGGAAGGCATGCCGGGCGAGGTGCGCCGCCGCGCCAAGGCGATCAATTTCGGCATCATCTACGGCATCTCGGCCTTCGGGCTTGCCAATCAGCTTTCGATCGAGCGTTCGGAAGCCGGCGACTACATCAAGAAGTATTTCGAGCGTTTCCCCGGCATCCGCGATTATATGGAAAGCCGAAAGGCCATGGCGCGCGACAAGGGTTATGTCGAAACGATCTTCGGTCGCCGCATCAACTATCCCGAAATCCGCTCTTCCAATCCATCCGTGCGTGCCTTTAACGAGCGTGCGGCGATCAACGCGCCGATCCAGGGCTCGGCTGCCGACGTCATCCGCCGGGCGATGATCAAGATAGAGCCGGCGCTTGTTGAAGTCGGCCTTGCCGATCGCGTCCGCATGCTGCTGCAGGTGCATGACGAACTCATCTTCGAGGTCGAGGACGAGGATGTCGAAAAGGCGATGCCGGTCATCGTCTCGGTCATGGAAAACGCCACCATGCCGGCGCTGGAAATGCGCGTGCCGCTGAGGGTCGATGCCCGCGCCGCCACCAATTGGGACGAGGCGCACTAAAGCATGTCGCGCAAAACTGTGCGGCGGTCTTTGCGACAACGACTTGCGCGGAAATAAAGCCTAAAGCGCGAGGAGCGATCAGAGCACCTCCCCAAAATTGGCAAAGATTTTTCTCACTGCCAGAACTCATTGAAAGTGCAGCGATTTATCCCAAGGGGGCGTATCGGAACGATACGGCAGGAAGGAACTTATTAACCTTCCTTTTCTATCCCGGTAGGGTCGTAATTTGCAAAGCATGAGTGAGTAGCGGACGCATGCGTTTTCCTAGAACCAATTTGACGGATGCCGGAGATTTTTCCAGCGAGATTGAAACGGACCTTCCGGAGGAAAACCCAGGGGAGAAGCCGGCGGCACCCATCTGGCAGAGCAACTTTTCCCTCGCGCCGAATGTGCGTTTCACCCGCACGCCGGAAACGCTGATCAGCAGGCGGCGTGCGCCGAATGAGCCCGTTCGCGATGATTCGCAGATTGGACAGCAGGCAATACGGATAGAGCCGGTTGCCGTCGACGTGCCGTTCGATATCTATCTGCCGGAGCCGGACGAAATTTCCGCAGCACCGCACAGGATCGAACTGCAGCAGTCACCTTTGCTTGATGAGGCCGGCGCGCCGGCTTTCCGCGCCAGCGCCGAGCTTTCCTCCATTTCGGATTTCGCCTTCTGGGAGGTTATGGCCTTCGAAGAGGCAGAGCCGGTTCGCGCGCCGCCGTTGATATCGTTCCCGAAGACCGAGACCTCGCCCGAATCGATCACGTCGCTGTTCCGGATTATGGAATGGCGCCCCGGCCGGCCGGCCCCCGCTCCCGTCGTCTCCCGCCCGGCCCCGCAGCCCGCCGCGGTCTCCGTGAAGGTTGCCGCGCGCCCTGCGGCCGCCCCGTCCCTGGAAAAGCCCAGGCGCATTATTGTCGAGGCACCGGTCATGCTGGCACCTCAGGCTGCGCCAGCCACTCAGGTCGCGCCAGCCCCTCAAATTGCATCAGCCCCTCAGGCAGCGCCGGCGCCGCAGCGCACGCCGCCCGTCGCCGCGGTCCTGCCGTCGCCGCGGCTGGCCGTGAGGCCCGAAAGGATCGACGCATCCGGCTATGAATTCCCGCCGCGTGCCCTGTTGCAGGAACCGCCGGAACGCCTTGGCGAGATCATGTCGCAAGAGACGCTGGAGCAGAATGCCGGGCTTCTGGAAAGCGTGCTGGAAGATTTCGGCATCAAGGGCGAAATCATCCATGTCCGCCCCGGCCCTGTCGTCACCCTCTATGAATTCGAGCCGGCGCCGGGCGTGAAATCGTCGCGCGTCATCGGCCTTGCCGATGATATCGCCCGCTCAATGTCGGCGCTCTCGGCTCGCGTTGCCGTGGTGCCCGGCCGCAACGTCATCGGCATCGAACTGCCGAATGTCACGCGCGAAACCGTTTATTTCCGCGAGATGATCGAGAGCCAGGATTTCGAGAAGAGCGGCTACAAGCTGGCGCTCGGCCTCGGCAAGACCATCGGCGGCGAGCCTGTCATTGCCGAGCTCGCCAAGATGCCGCATCTGCTTGTCGCCGGCACCACCGGTTCCGGCAAGTCGGTCGCCATCAATACGATGATCCTGTCGCTGCTCTACCGCATGACGCCGGAACAGTGCCGCCTGATCATGGTCGACCCGAAGATGCTCGAACTGTCCGTCTATGACGGCATCCCGCATCTGCTGACGCCAGTCGTCACCGATCCGAAGAAGGCGGTCATGGCGCTGAAATGGGCCGTGCGCGAAATGGAAGAGCGCTATCGCAAGATGTCGCGCCTCGGTGTCCGCAACATCGACGGTTACAACGATCGCATGGCACAGGCCCGCGAAAAGGGCGAGACCATCCATGTCATGGTCCAGGTCGGCTTCGACAAGGGCACCGGCACTCCGATCGAGGAAAGCCAGGCGCTGGACCTGACGCCGATGCCTTATATCGTCGTCATCGTCGACGAGATGGCCGACCTGATGATGGTCGCCGGCAAGGACATCGAAGGGGCGATCCAACGCCTCGCCCAGATGGCGCGCGCCGCCGGCATTCATCTGATCATGGCGACACAGCGTCCGTCGGTCGACGTCATCACCGGCACGATCAAGGCAAACTTCCCGACCCGTATCTCCTTCCAGGTGACCTCGAAGATCGACAGCCGCACCATTCTCGGCGAACAGGGCGCCGAGCAGCTGCTCGGTCAGGGAGATATGCTGCATATGCAGGGCGGCGGGCGGATTTCCCGTGTCCACGGTCCTTTCGTCTCGGATGTCGAAGTCGAAAAGGTCGTTGCCCATCTGAAGACCCAGGGCCGCCCGGAATATCTCGACACCGTCACCGCCGATGAGGAGGAAGAGACGGAAGAGGAAGAAGCCGGCGCCGTCTTCGACAAGAGCGCCATGGCCTCGGAAGATGGCAACGAGCTCTACGAGCAGGCGGTCAAGGTCGTCATGCGCGACAAGAAATGCTCGACTTCCTACATCCAGCGCCGCCTCGGGATCGGCTACAACCGCGCCGCCTCATTGGTGGAACGCATGGAAAAGGAAGGTCTCGTCGGCCCGGCCAATCACGTCGGCAAGCGCGAGATCGTATCGGGACGGGGCGACGGCGAGTAATCGCCGGCGGCCAGGGCGTCTGACGGATTCCAGTTTTACGTCCTTAACGCGGCCAGCCGAACCGTCTCGCTGACAAACGTGGTCTTTCCGCCGGTGTAAAAATCCCAATCACCGCCTGCCTCCGCAGCCAGCCGGCGTTTCAGCTCGGCATAAGCCTTGGCTCTCTCGGGGTGAACCCTGAGATAATCGCGAAACAGAATGCGGTCTCGATGCGCGCAATTATTGGGTCCGCAAAGATAGAGCTTGAAGCCATAGCCGTCATGATCGCGGGTGAAGGCCCATCGTTGCTCTCCGGTATCGCCGTGGAAGACGAAGTCGGCAGCGCGCACGATCTCGATCGCCGCTGGCAGAAAGGCGTCTGATATCATCACGGCAGCAAGGTCGATCTTCGGCTTGGCCGGCAGGCCAGGCACCGACGTACTGCCGATATGATCGATGGAAAGTAGGTGGTCACGGAGCAAGGCGCAGACCTCGGTGCTGATCTCGGCAAACAGCCGCGGCCAGGAAGGATCGTAGTCGACCACCTTGATGGCGCGCATGCCCTTCCTCTCGATCTGTTCAGGGCGCCTTGGTCAGCAATCCGTCGAGGATCTCGATCATCTTCTGCTCGGCCTCTTCGAGCGAGCCGCTGTTGTCGAGTTCGGTCACGTCGTATTCGCCGCGCACCGTCAGCGGTCCGCGGGCGAGCCGTGCCATGATGTCTTCATGTGTCTCGCGTCCGCGCGCCTCCAGCCGGCCGGCGAGCACTTCGGGGCGGGCGGTGATGTTGATGACCTTCAGGTGCGGGAAGGCGGCCTGGAACCGGTGAAGCGCCGAGCGTGAACCGTTGGCGACGACAATGTGACCTCGCGACAGCGCCACCGAAACCTCGGCCGGAATGCCGTATTTCAGGCCGTGCGCCTCCCACCAGACGGCGAAGGAGCCCGATTGCTCCATGGCGGCAAAACCTTCGAGGGAGACGGAAAGATGGTCTTCGCCGCCGGCGTCACGGTGACGGGTAATGACGCGGCGGACGAAATGCACATCGTCGCGGCCCTTGAAACGCCGGGCCGCGAGGTTCATCAGCGTGTCCTTGCCGGCGCCGCTCGGTCCGACGACGACGACCATGATGCCGCGCTCGGCTCCGGCTCCTGCGTGGGGTTCGTGCGACATCGTCATGCGACACGGCGTCCCTGGCGCCATACGGAGCGTGTCACCGGCACGCCGTGCGAACGGTGGACGCGGACGAGATCGGCGCGCAGCCCCGTCGCGATCCGGCCGCGGTCATCGAGGCCGACGGTGCGGGCGGGCGTCGACGTCACCATGGCGATCGCCTTCGGCAGGCTGATGCTCTCGACCTCGTCGGCGAGGATGAACGGCGCATGCAGCAGGCTGAGCGGTACGTAGTCGGAGGAAAGCACGTCGAGCACCCCCATCTCGGCAAGGTCGCGGGCGGCGATATTGCCGGAATGGGATTTGCCACGCACGATGTTCGGCGCGCCCATCAGCACGCTCATGCCATGTCCGTGCGACGCCCGGGCGGCGTCGAAGCTGGTCGGGAACTCGGCCAGGCGCACACCGTTGTCGATCGCCTCGTCGACGTGCGAGAGCGTCGCATCGTCATGGCTTGCCACGGTGATACCGCGCTCGGCGCAGACCTTGGCGATGGCGTTGCGGTGTGGCGTCGAATTACGCGCCGATTCTGCCTGGCGCTTGGCGACGAAACGGGCGAAGGCCTCGTCGCTGAGGCCCCGCTTCTTCTGGTAGTAGAAGATATATTGATCCATCGTCTGGAACTGACGCTGGCCGGGCGCATGATCCATCAGCGAGACGAGCCGCACATGCCGGTCGTTTTCGAAGTCGGCGAAATGTTCGAGCACATTGTCGGCCGAGACCTCGCAGCGCAAATGAAGCAGGTGCTCGGCACGCAGCCTGCCTTCCGTCTCTGCCGACTGGATGGCATCGGCCATCTCGCGCATCTCGCCATGTTCGAAGCCGCCGTCCTCGTCCGCACCCATGCGCAGGCAGTCGAACACCGTGGTAATGCCTGAGGTGACGATCTGGGCGTCATGCGCCTGGATGGCGGCGGTCTTGTTCCAGCGAATGCCGGGGCGCGGCTGATAATGGCCTTCGAGATGATCGGTGTGCAGCTCGACGAGGCCGGGAATGACGTAGTCGCCTTCGAAATCTTCGCCGGCTACCGAGTTACCCCCGGAGATGTCGGCGATCTTCCCGTCGCGGATGAGGATCGAGCCCGAGAGGATGTCGTCCTCGAGAACGATGCGGGCGTTGGAAAACACGGTCTCTTTGCTCATGTCGTCAGGTCTTTCAGCTTTTGGCGCCGGCAAGCGGCAGCCAGGAATGAACTTCGAATGGCGCACCGCGCGTCTCCTCGATGAAGACGGCAAGGCCGGAAATCGAAAGCGGCCGGCCGGTGAAATCGGCAAACCGCTCGGTCAGGATCGCTTTCATCACTGCGGCGCGTGTCTCGGGCACTTGGCCGCTCAGCGTCATGTGAAAGCCGAAATCCTCCATGACGTAAGGATAACCCCAGCGCTGCAGATGGGCGCGCTGGCTGTCGCTGAGCTTCTCCGGATTGCGCCGCGCCATATCGGCCTCGGAAAGCGCTGCGCGGAACGGTTCGAAGGACCTTACCACCTTCGCGGCGAAATCCTGAAGAGGTTGATGAAGAGAACCGGGAACGAGGGCAAAAAAACGGCCGAGCTGGCCAAGTACGAGTTCAGGAATCTCGAAGGCTTGCGTGCGCTGGGCAAAATCCTCGGCAACGGTCATGAGATCTTTCTCGGTGACGGAAGAGGCGAGCGAAAAGGGCGCCTTGATCGTGGCATGAAAGCCGTAGCGGCGGGGGTCGGCGGTCAGCTCGAACTGTTCTGCAGCACCCAGTTGCTCATATTCCGGTGCCGGATAGGTCTCGCCGGTGAAAGCATTGCGGCCGAGCCAGAGCGAGGCCGCGCCGGTCAGGGGATCATCCTTCGGCGGCGAGAAATAGAGAGCGTAGCGCAAGGCTTTTATCCTGGAGATCGTCCAAACGGGGAGGGCACTGTGCAGTGATTTGGCGGCGAACCGCAAGCAGGCTCCCGGCTAAAAGATTTCCGTGACAGAATGATGATGGCGGCAACGCCGACACTGCTTTGACGGATGGATCAGTGGGCTTTCGTGCCCATCAGCCGGTGGCGCAACGCGTTCGAGGCGGTGTCGAAAATGAAGACGACGATCAGGATCAGAATGACCATGTAGGCGACGTTTTCCCAATTGGCATTGGTGCGCATGGCCTCCCACAGTTTGAGGCCGATGCCGCCGGCGCCGACAGCGCCGATAATAGTCGCGCCGCGCACGTTCGATTCCCATTGGTAGAGCGTCTGGCTGACGAAGACGGGAACGATCTGCGGCATAATGCCATAACGATGCACGAGCACGGTCTGAGCGCCTGTTGATTTGATGCCTTCCCGCGGCTTGTTGTCGATATTCTCGAGGCCTTCGGAATAGAGCTTGCCGAGCGTGCCGGTCTCGGTGAGGAAGATCGCACCGCTGCCGGCAAGCGGGCCGGGCCCGAAGGCGCGCGTCAGGAACAGCGCCCAGATCAGCATGTCGACCGAGCGCAGGAAATCGAAGAAGCGCTTCAGGATCTGGTTCAACAGGCGGTTCGGCGTGATGTTGCGCGCTGCCAGGAAGGCGAGCGGGAAGGCGGTAAGCGAGCCGAGCAGCGTGCCGAGGAATGCCATGACGATCGTCTGGAAAAGCTTGGTCCAGACGTCGCCGTGCTGCCATTCGCTGTTGTTCCAAATATCGTCGAAGGCGAGCGACAGGTTGGATTGGTCGGGCTTGATGCGCGGACCGGAGACGATGAGGCTGACGACCTCGCCGACCGGCTTGTCGAAGAAGGATGATTGCGTGTCGAAGATGAAATTCGCCCAGCCGATGAAACGTTTGCGGATCTTCACCCGGTCGACGGAAATGCTGACATTGCCGGCAAAGCCGAGATCGGCCAGCACGTTGTCGTCATAAACAGTCATCCAGCCGGGCACGGGTCCGACGACTTTCGGCGCACCGCTCGAAACGTCCACCGGGACGCTGACGCCATGCGCGGTCACGATCGTCTCGCTCTTCGAGACGGTGACGCTGCGGCTGGTGCCGCTGATCGAAACGGTGATGCTGCCGTCGGGGTTGTTGACCAGCCAGTCCGGATGCGGATTGTCGCCGAGCGGCGAGAAACGCGGATAACGGATGTCGATCGAGCCGTCATCCTCGATGCGGAATTCCGGCTGGACATCGTAGCTCACCCATTGGCAGAGATAGATGCCGACGCGCTCCCAATGCGCTTCGGCGAAAAGCTTGGGCAAGTCGAAGAACCAGACGGCATAGAGGCTGTAGAGCAGCGTTGCGATGAGGATCATCAGCCCGCCGAAACGCTGGCGGAACGACCGGTGGAAATATTCCGGATAGCGCGTTTCTATCTCGTGCATGCGGTTTGCGTCGATCACCGTCATGGCGGCCTCAATGTTGCAGGAGGAAGGCGTGCTCGCCGACAAGGCGGCGGCGCAGCCATGCGGAGAACTGGTCGACGGCGACGATCGTCACGAACAGCAGGAGAACGAGCGCCACCGTCTTGGCGCCGAAGCCGCGCGAAATCGAAAGCTTCAGCTCCTCGCCGATGCCGCCGCCGCCGACGGCGCCGATGATGGTCGAGGCGCGCACGTTGATCTCAAGGCGCAGCAGCGCATAGGAGGTGAAATTCGGCAACACCTGCGGCAGGGCGGCAAAGCGGATACGCTCCCACCAGTTGGCGCCGACGGCCTTCATGCCCTCATGCGGCTTCATGTCGATATTCTCGGCCACTTCGTAGAAGAGTTTTCCGAGCGCGCCGATCGTGTGCAGGGTGATGGCGATGATGGCGGCGACCGGCCCGATCGACAGGATCGCCGAAAACAGCCCGGCAATGACGATTTCCGGGAAGGCGCGCAGGAATTCCATCAGCCGCTTGGTGACGATGCGCAGCGGCCATGAATTTGTCAGGTTGCGAGCGGCAAAGAAGCTCAAGGGGACGGCAAAGACGAAGGCGATGATGGTCGAAATCAACGCGACGTTGATCGTGACGATCATTAGCTCGAAATATTCGGGAATGTAGAAGGCGCCCCAGACATAGACGCGGCCCCTGTCGAAATTGAATTCCTCGCCGCCCTTGTCGTTGACGCTCGCTATATCAAACAGCGCGCGCCAGACGTCGTGCCAATCCTTGGGGATGAGCCAGCTCAGGAAGTCGAAGAGATGCGGCAGGCGGTCGAAGAAATGGCCGGCATTGCTCTCATCGGCGAAGCGGACAGAGCTGACGAAAGCCGCAATCAGGATAACCAGGCCGAGAACGGTATAGAAGCGGCGCTTGGCGACCATCCGGTCCCAGGCGGTGCCGATCTCCTTGGTGCTCTGCATCTGCGGCTGTGTATTGGCAATAGTCATCAACGCCTCGCCTACTGCGCAATTCAAAGTGCTTCAGCGTCCTTTGCGGCTCTCGAAAGGACGCGCACAGTTCTAGTCACAAGATAAAGGGCGGCCGTTTCCGGCCGCCCTGCATTCGAAAAACCCCATCAGCCGCCGATGGCAGCTTTGCGGACGTCGACGACGGCATTGTAGAAGTCGTGCTTGACGGGGGCGTAACCCTTGTAGTCGCCGCCTTCGACAGCGGCGAAGCACTTGTGGTCCTTTTCCGGCAGAGCCGTGAAGAAGGCTGCAAGCTTCGTCTGCCACTCTTCGCCGAGAGCGTTGCGAACGACGAGCGGGCCGTTCGGGATCAGCGGCGAACGCCATACTTCGACCAGCTTGTTCGGATCGACGGCGCCCTTGTCGACTTCCTTGCGGAAGGTACCGGAGGTGTAGCCGTCCTTGAAGTCGCCGATGCCGGAGCTATCGTCGACGGCAATGTCGACCTTGCCGTCATAGGCAGCGAGAAGGTTGTTCTCGTGGCCGCCGTTGAACTGGGTCGAGGCGAAGAACTTGTCGTTCGGCATGCCCGTGTCCTTCGGGATCTGCGTCAGCGGAACGAGGTAACCGGAGGTGGAATCAGGATCGGCGTAGCCGAGCTTCTTGCCCTTGGCGTCCTTGATGGACTTGATGCCGGAGGACTTCAGAGCGAGGCCGATCGAGTAATAGCCCGTCGAGCCGTCCTTCTGCTGCGTCGTCAGGATCGGCGTGACAGCCTTCGGCTCCTTGATGTAGACGGCGGCATAGCCGGAGGCGCCGAGTTCGGCGAAGTCGAGCGTGCCACCGAGCAGGCCCTGGATCACGCCGTCATAGTCGGCGGCCGGGAAGAGCGAAACCTTCTCGAAGCCGAATTCCTGTTCCAGGTGGTCGGCAAGGCAGGCATAGTTGCGCAGGCGGTCGGTTTCGTTTTCGCCGCCGAGGATGCCGATGCGGAATTCCTTGAGGTCTGCAGCGTGGGCAGCGCCGGCGAGCGCGAAGAGCGCCGTTGCCGCAAAGAGTGCTTTCTTCAACATGTTCTCTCCTATTGACCGGTGTCCCCGGCCTTCCCGTTACGAAGAAGTGTGCCCTTGACGCGGGCGCTCGATCGCGGCTGCCTCTCTCAGAGGCCGGCCAGCGCCAGCGGCTGTGTGCCGGCGGATTGATTGTCTGCCCGCTCAGGGGCGATATTGATTGATGTCGAGGTCACCGTTTCATCGATGCCGGCGCCGTCCTTGTCCGTCCCGTAGATCTCCTTCACCGCTTCGGCGGTCAGTTCCGCGGGCTTGCCGTCGAAGACGACGCGGCCGCCGGCCATGCCGACGATGCGCTCACAATAGTTGCGGGCGGTGTCGAGCGTGTGAAGGTTGGTGATGACGGTGATGCCCTCGCGCTCGTTGATGTCGCGCAACGCATCCATGACGATCTTGGCGTTCAGCGGGTCGAGAGAGGCGATCGGCTCGTCGGCGAGAACCATTTTCGGGTTCTGCAACAGCGCCCGGGCGATCGCCACGCGCTGCTGCTGGCCGCCGGAAAGCGTGCCGGCTGCCTGCAGCGCCGTCTGCTCGATGCCGAGACGTTCGAGTGCCGCGATGGCATGCACACGTTCCTCGCGGGTGAAGATGTTGAGCAGGCTCATCAGCGTCGAGCGGTGGTTGAGGCGGCCGAGCATGACATTGGTGAGAACGTCGAGGCGCGGCACCAGGTTGAACTGCTGGAAGATCATCGCGCAGTCGCGCTGCCAGTTGCGCAACGCCTGGCCGCGAAGCCCGGAGACCTCGACACCGGCGAAATGAACGGAGCCGGAGCTCGGCTCCTGAAGGCGATTGATCATGCGCAGCAGCGTCGACTTGCCGGCGCCGGAGCGGCCGATGATGCCGACCATCTGGCCCTGGGGAATGGCGAGCGTGACGGAATCGACGGCGAGCTTTTTTCCGAAACGACGTGTGACATTCTTCAGCTCGAACATCATGCTCTTCCCTTGCGATCCAGGCTTTGGTCAGCATCGCATTAGTCCCGCTTGATGAACCTCGCATGTCGTTTTTGTGTAAGTCCTGTCACAATTCTCCGCCCCTATATCGGGGGTTTAACCGTGGTAACGGGACAGGAAATCTTCCGCGTTCAGGTTGCGGAAATCCTGGAGTGCCTGGCGCAGCCGGTCGTGCTCCCAGTCCCACCACGCAAGCCTGTCCATCCGTTCGCCGACCTCTCTTGGAAAGCGCTCGCGGATGAGTTTGGCCGGTACGCCGCCGACGATCGCATAGGGCGCGACGTCCTTAGACACGACGGCGCCGGCTCCGATCACCGCGCCGTTGCCGACGTTGACGCCGGGCAGGATCGTCGCCCCGTGGCCTATCCAGACGTCGTTGCCGATCGTCACGCGGTTTGCCCGCCGCCAGGCGAAGAAGTCCGTCTCCATGTCGCCGTCCGGCCAGTAGTCGGCGGCGCGATAGGTAAAATGATGCAGCGTCGCGCGCCAGGTCGGACGGTTGGTGGCGTTGATGCGCACGGCGGCGGCGATATTGACGAATTTGCCGATCGTCGCACACCAGACGGAACCATCCTGCATGATGTAGGAATAGTCGCCGAACGTGGCCTCGCTGATGCGGCAGCGTTCGGAAACCTCGGTATAGCGCCCGAAGGTGGAATCGCTGACGGTTGCCGTCTCATGAAAATAGGGCTCGATACCCAGCTTGCGGCTCATGCGGCGATCTTTCTGGGTGAGAATTGCTGGACGTCGAGGATGCGGTCGGCGACGGCTTCGCGCACTTCTTCGTCGTGGAAGATGCCGAGAAGGGCCACACCCGCCTTCTTCTTTTCCGCGATCATGCCGACGACGACGGCGCGGTTCCTGGCGTCGAGCGAGGCTGTGGGTTCGTCGAGAAGCAGGATCGTATGCTCAGTGATGAAACCGCGCGCGATGTTGACGCGTTGCTGCTCGCCGCCGGAGAAGGTGGCGGGCGGAAGCTGCCAGAGCGTTTCCGGCAGATTGAGCCTGGCGAGCAGGGCGCCCGCCTTTTCCCGTGCCGTGACGGCGTCCTCACCGCGTGCCACCAGCGGTTCGGCAACCACGTCGATCGCCGCGACGCGCGGCACGGTGCGCAGGAACTGGCTGACATAGCCGAGCGTATTGCGGCGGACGTTGAGCACGGTGCGCGGATCGGTGGAGGCGAGATCGACGATGCGTCCGTCGTGGCGGATGAGGATCTGGCCGGTGTCGACGGCATAATTGCCGTAGATCATCTTGAGCAGCGAGCTCTTGCCGATGCCCGATGGGCCACCGAGCACGACGCATTCGCCCGATGCGACCGAGAAGGCGACATCGGAGACGACGGGCAACTTGATGCCATCGCGCAGATGCATGGTGAAGCTCTTCGAGACTTCGGAAACGACGAGGGGCGTTGCCATGATTTCTTCTTCCTTGGTTTTGGGCCTCAGACTTGCAGGATCGAGGAGACGAGCAGCTGCGTATAGGGTTCGCGCGGGTCGTCGAGCACGCGGTCGGTGAGCCCGTGTTCGATGACGTAGCCGTCCTTCATCACCATCATCCGGTGCGAAAGCAGGCGGGCGACGGCGAGATCGTGGGTGACGATGATGGCCGAGAGGCCGAGATCGTTGACGAGGCCGCGCACGAGATCGAGCAGGCGCGCCTGCACCGAGACGTCGAGGCCGCCGGTCGGCTCGTCCATGAAGACGAGGCGCGGGCCGGTGACGAGGTTGCGGGCGATCTGCAATCGCTGGCGCATGCCGCCGGAAAAGGCGCGCGGCTGGTCGTCGATGCGGTCGGCGTCGATCTCGACGCGTTCGAGCCAGTCGATCGCTGAAGCGCGGATCTTGCCGTAATGCCGGTCGCCGATCGCCATCAACCGTTCGCCGACATTGGCGCCGGCAGAAACGGTCATGCGCAGGCCGTCTGCCGGGTTCTGATGCACGAAGCCCCAGTCGGTGCGCATCAGGAAACGTCGCTCGGCCTCGTTCATGCGGTAGAGATCGCGGTAGCTGCCGTCGCGCATGTGATATTCGACGCTGCCGGTGCTCGGCAGCAGCCGGGTGGAGAGGCAGTTGAGCAGCGTCGTCTTACCGGAGCCGGACTCGCCGACGATGGCGAGCACTTCGCCGGGCCAGAGCTCGAAGGAGACGTCGCGGCAGCCGATGCGGTTGCCGTAGAATTTTGAAACGTCGTGAACTTTGAGAAGCGGGGTATCACTCATTCTGCAGCCTCCCGGGCCAGCATCTCGCCGGCATGTCCGTGCGCGCGGCGGTCTTCGCAATGATCGGTGTCGGAGCAGACGAACATCCGCCCGCCCTTGTCGTCGAGAACCACCTCGTCGAGATAGACTTCCTCCGCACCGCAAAGGGCGCAGGGTTTATCGAAACGCTGGATATCGAAGGGATAATCCTCGAAATCCAGGCTGACGACGTCGGTATAGGGCGGAACCGCATAGATGCGTTTCTCGCGCCCGGCGCCGAAGAGCTGCAGCGCATCCGACATATGCATCTTCGGATTGTCGAATTTCGGCGTCGGCGACGGGTCCATGACATAGCGGCCGTGGACCTTCACCGGATAGGCGTAAGTCCGTGAGATGCGGCCGTTATGGGCGATATCCTCGTACAGCTTCACATGCATGAGGCCGTATTCTTCGAGAGCGTGCATCTTGCGCGTCTCGGTTTCGCGCGGCTCGAGGAAGCGCAGCGGCTCGGGGATCGGCACCTGGTAGACGAGCACCTGCCCGACCCCGAGCTTTTCTTCGGGAATGCGGTGGCGCGTCTGGATGATCGTCGCATCCTTGGTATGCGTCGTCACCGCGACATTGGCGACCTTCTGGAAGAAGGCGCGGATGGAAACGGCGTTGGTCGTGTCGTCGGCGCCCTGGTCGATGACCTTCAGCACGTCATCGGGTCCGATGATCGAGGCCGTCACCTGCACGCCGCCGGTGCCCCAGCCATAGGGCATCGGCATTTCGCGCGAGGCGAAGGGCACCTGGTAACCCGGAATGGCGATCGCCTTCAGGATGGCGCGGCGGATCATCCGCTTGGTCTGTTCGTCGAGATAGGCGAAGTTGTAGCTGGCCAGATCGGTCATTCGGCGGCTTCCTTCATGTCTTCGCCACCGTTGCGGGCGGCTTCGAATTCGCGGCGCATACGGCGGACGAGATCGAGTTCGGCCTGGAAGTCCACATAATGCGGAAGCTTCAGGTGCTCGACGAAGCCCGTCGCCTGGACGTTGTCGGAGTGTGAGATGACGAATTCCTCATCCTGTGCCGGTGCGGTGATATCCTCGCCGAGCTCTTCGGCGCGAAGCGCCCGGTCGACCAGCGACATCGCCATCGCCTTGCGCTCGCTCTGGCCGAAGACCAGGCCGTAGCCGCGGGTGAATTGCGGCGGCGCCTTGGCCGAACCCTTGAACTGGTTGACCATCTGGCATTCGGTGATCTGGATCGTGCCGAGCGAGACGGCGAAACCGAGTTCCGGCACGTCGAATTCCACCTCGACGTCGCCAATGCGGATTTCACCGGTAAAGGGGTGATTACGGCCGTAGCCGCGCTGGGTGGAATAACCGAGCGCCAGCAGGAAGCCCTCGTCGCCGCGGGCAAGCGCCTGCAGGCGCAGATCCCGGGTCATCGGAAATTCCATCGGCTCGCGGGTCAGGTCGCCGATCTCGTGATCTTCCGGCATGTCGCCGTCGGCCTCGATCAGGCCTTCCTCGCCGAGGATTTCGGAGACGCGCATGACGCGGCCGGTCTCGGCGGCGCGCTGAGCGGGCGTCTCGACCGCCTCGTCCGAAAGCAGCGAGGGATCGAGCAGGCGGTGGGTATAGTCGAAGGTGGGCCCAAGAAGCTGGCCGCCCGGCAGATCCTTGTAGGTCGCCGAGATGCGGCGTTCGATCGTCATATCAGCGGTGTCGAGCGGCTTCGAATAGCCGAAACGCGGCAGCGTCGTGCGGTAGGCGCGCAGCAGGAAGATCGCCTCGATCATGTCGCCGCGTGATTGGCGGATGGCGAGGGCTGCGAGTGTGCGGTCGAAAAGCGAAGCCTCGGCCATGACGCGGTCGACGGCGAGCGCCAGCTGCGCCACGATCTGTTCGATGCCGATCGCCGGTAGCGCACGGTCGCCGCGGCGGCGGTCGGCGAGCAGGCGATGGGCATTGGTGATGGCAGCCTCGCCACCCTTGACGGCAACATACATGAGCTCAGATCTCCGTTGCTGTGATCTTGGTGGTGCGCGGCAGGCAGAGGAAACGTTTGCCCGCCGTCAGCACGATGTCGACGCCGCGCGGGAAGAGCGCACGGTTCTCGGTCCAGAGCCGCAGGAAGGTCTCCGGCAGGCCGATAGGCGCGATCTCCGTCACGCTCTGGATGCCTGGGCCTATCAGCGCCAGCCTGCGGCCGCCTTCGAGTTCGGCGAGTTCGATGATGAGGGTCGTCGAGCGGTCGGGATATTCCTGCGTGCCTGATGCAAAGAGACCGAAGGAGGAAAGGGCGGTGCCGGCCTCGGTGAAGGCAAAACGCGCCTCGGCCTTTTCGCTAGTCAACGACGCGCCGGTGTGGAAGCCGAGCCACTCCGGCACAGCGGATCTCGCCAGTCCCTGGGAAAGCCAGACGGGCGTGTCGTGGTCGCAAAGCGTCAGCGCGATCGTGCCGGCGGCGATGCCAAGCGGTGCCGGCGGAGCGACATCGGGCTGAACGGTCTGGATCGTGCCGGGGCGGGCCATACCGTCCATCAGCATCTTGAAGACGCTTTGGGCATGAAAGACCGGCTCGGCAAAGCCGCCGGTCAGAGCTTCTGTCTTCAGACCCATCAGTTGTCTCCCCGCACCATGGTGAAGAAATCGACGCGGGTTGCCGCCGTCTCGTCCGCCTTGCGGCGTTCGGCATCGGCGATCCGCTCAGTGATCGGCAAAAGCAGGGCCTGTTCGACGAAGTCCTTCGTCGCTTCCTCCTGCCAGAGCGCGTCGAAGATCGCCGCAAGCCTGGCCTTTTCGCGGTCGGTGCCGAGCGCCTGCGCATGGCCGACCGAGCCGGAGCCAAGCCGGACCGTCGCCCGCGTCACGGTCACTTCGCCGAGATTGAAGGGAGCGCCGCCGCCGCCGATGCGTCCGCGCACCATCACCAGCCCGGTCTCCGGTCCGCGCACCTGATGGACTACAGGCTTTTCCGGCAGCGCATCGAAGACCGCTGAGAGTTCGCTGCGCTCCGCACGCGCCAGCAGATCGGCGGCGCGTTTGCGCCCGGATGCCGTCTGTGACGCAGGGGCTTTGCTGTCCGCTGATATCATCGCCGCTTCCCTTTAAATGTCTATTGATATAGACAACTATACAAGATACATTTAGCTCTAAATCGATGTCGTGACAAGCGTGTGACATCGTCGGCGTGAAATAGCGGGTAGGGGTGGAATGGCGGGATTGAAGCAGGTGCAAAGGCAAACCGGCGTGGCGCTATGGCGCCAGATCGCCGATCGGATTCGCGAGGCGATCAGCAGCGGGACCTATGACGAAACGGGAATGGTGCCGCCGGAAACCATGCTGGCGCTGCAATTTGGCGTCAACCGGCATACGGTGCGCAGCGCGCTGGCGGCGCTGGCGCAGGAAGGTATCGTCCGTGCGGTACAGGGTCGCGGCACCCTGATCGAGCGCAAGGAGCGGCTGAATTTCCCGATCACGCGGCGCACGCGTTTCACCGCCGGCATCGGCGATCAGGCGCGTGAAATGCGCGGCCTTCTGCTCGATGAGGCAAAGGAGGAAGCGAGTGCCGAGATCGCCCGCTGGCTGGGCCTGAAGCAAGGAGATCAGGTGATCCGCCTGGAAACGCTGCGCCAGGCAGACAAGCGGCCGGTTTCAAGGGCGACGAGCTGGTTTCCCGCCGAACGCTTTGCCGGTATCGGTGCGGCTTACCGGACGGCGGAATCGATCACCAAGGCTTTCGCCGAACTCGGCCTGCCGGATTATGTCCGGGCGACGACCGAAGTGACGGCCGCCCATGCGAGTGCAGCCGATATGGCCGACCTCGAACTCACTCCCGGCGCGATCCTGCTGATCGCCAAGGCGATGAATACCGATCTTGAAGGTGTGCCGGTGCAATATTCGATCAGCCGCTTCGCGGCCGACCGGGTACAGTTCACCATCGAGAATTGAGCGCCTTTCCCCGCCGAAGCGGGGAAAGATCAGCTGAGATCAATGTGCGCCGGACATGTCGCCGAGCACTTCCTTGGAAGCGACGGTGGAATCCGCCTTCAGCGTGTAGACCATGGGCACGCCGGTGGCGAGATTGAGGGCGAGCACGCCTTCTTTGCTCAGCTTGTCGAGCACCATCACCAGCGAGCGCAGCGAATTGCCGTGTGCGGCAACCAGCACCTTTTCGCCTCTGAGGACGCGCGGCAGGATTTCGGTGAGGTAGTAGGGCCAGACGCGGGCGCCGGTGTCGCGCAGGCTTTCACCGCCGGGAGGCGGCACGTCATAGGAACGGCGCCAGATATGCACCTGTTCCTCGCCCCACTTGGCGCGTGCATCATCCTTGTTGAGGCCGGAGAGGTCGCCGTAGTCGCGCTCGTTCAGCGCCTGGTCTCGGATCGTCTGGAGATCGGGCTGGCCGACCTTGTCGAGGATGAGCTTCAGCGTGTGCTGCGCGCGCACCAGCACCGAGGTATAGGCGACGTCGAATTTAATCCCGTATTCGGCGAGCGCAGCCCCGCCTGCATTAGCTTCCTGGACGCCGAGCTCGGTCAGATCGGGATCCTTCCAGCCGGTGAAGAGATTCTTCAGGTTCCAGTCACTCTGGCCGTGGCGAACGAGGACGAGGGTACCGCTCATGAATATGCCTCCGTAGTATCGTTATGAGGAAGAAAGCCCGAGCACGTCGAGCATGGAATAGAGACCCGGCTTCTTGTCGCGTGCCCAAAGGGCCGCCTTGATGGCGCCACGCGCGAAGATAGAGCGGTCGGCCGCACTGTGCGATAGGGTGACGATTTCACCTTCGCCGGCAAAAAGCACGGAATGCTCGCCGATGACGGAGCCGCCGCGCAGCGTCGCAAAGCCGATCGTGCCCGCTTCACGGGCGCCGGTATGGCCGTCGCGCACCCGGACCGACTTCGCGGCCAGATCGATGCTGCGCCCCTTTGCCGCGGCCTCGCCGAACAGAAGGGCGGTGCCGGAAGGCGCATCCACCTTGTGCTTGTGGTGCATTTCCAGGATCTCGATATCCCAGTCATCAGGATCGAGCGCACGCGCTGCCTGCTCTGCGAGCACGCTGAGCAGATTGACCCCGAGGCTCATATTGCCCGACTTGACGATGCGGGCATGGCGGGCCGCTGCGGCGATCTTGGCATTGTCGTCGGGTAAACAGCCCGTCGTGCCAATGACATGGACGATGCGGGCCTGCGCGGCGAGGCCTGAGAATTCTACTGTTGCAGCGGGCGAGGTGAAGTCGAGCACGCCTTCGGCATCGAGAAAGGCATTGAGCGGATCGTCGCCGATGATGACGCCGGTCGGGCCGAGACCGGCGATCTCGCCGGCATCCTTGCCGACGAAGGGCGAGCCGGCACGCTCGACCGCGGCATGTAGCGTGACACGTTCGATGGAATGGATGAGCCGGATCAGCGTCTGCCCCATGCGTCCGGCTGCGCCAACTACCACCAGTTTCATCGCAGCATCGCTCATGTCAGTCTCGCCAGGTCAGTTTGAATCGGAGGCCGAAGGCCTCTGCAGATTGTTGAGGCGAGCGTAAAGACCGTCGCTGACCTTCGCAAGCGTCTCGTGATTGCCTTCCTCGACGACGCGGCCCTGCTGCATGACGACGATCTTGTCGGCGCGCACCACGGTCGAAAGCCGGTGGGCGATGACGACGACGGTGCGTCCGCTCATCGCTTCGTCGAGCGCCTTCTGCACGGCTGCTTCGGATTCGGTGTCGAGGGCCGAGGTCGCCTCGTCGAGAAGCAGGATCGGCGCATTGCGCACCAGGGCGCGTGCGATCGACAGCCGCTGGCGCTGGCCGCCGGAAAGCGTCACGCCGTTTTCGCCGACCGCCGTCTCGTAACCCTGCGGCTGTGCTGAGATGAAGTCATGCGCATAGGCAAGCCGCGCCGCTTCTTCCACCTCGGCATCGGTCGCTTCCGACCGGCCATAGCGGATATTGTCGCGGATCGTGCCCTCGAACAGGTAGGGCTGCTGCGAGACATAGGCGAGCTGCTGGCGCAGCGACTTCTTGGTGATGTGGGCGATGTCCTGCCCGTCGATGAGGATCTCGCCCTCGCGCGGATCGTAGAAGCGCGGAATGAGGCTGATGACGGTGGATTTGCCGGCGCCGGAGGGACCGACAAGTGCGGTGGTCGCACCGCCCTCGGCGATGAAACTGACGCCGCTGAGCACGCTCTCATTGCCGTAGGCGAAGGACACATTGCGGAATTCGATCCTTGCCTGCGTCACCGTCAGCGGCCGGGCATCCGGCAGGTCGCGCTGGCGCGGTTCCATGTCGAGCAATTCATAGATCATCCGCGCATTGACGACGGCGCGCTCCATCTGCACCTGCAGGCGGGCAAGCCGGCGGGCCGGATCATAGGCAAGCAGCAGCGCCGTGACGAAGGAGAAGAAGGCGCCTGGCGGCACATTGTTATAGATCGAGCGGTAGGCGGCATAGGCAAGCACGCTGGCGACGGCAAAGCCCGCGAAACTTTCCGTCAGAGGAGAAGTGCGTTCGGAAAGCCGGGCAATCCGGTTCGCCCGGCTTTCGGCGCCCTTGATGAGTTTGTTGACCTTGCCTTCCAGTTCTTCTTCCATCGTGAAGGCTTTCACGATGGCGATACCCTGGATCGTTTCCTGCATGGCGCCGAGAACGTGGCTGTTCAGATGCACGGCCTCGCGCGTCGCCGAGCGCAGCCGCTTGGAAACATAACGCAGCGCATAAAGCAGCGGCGGGGCCATGATGAACACGGCAAGGCTGAGCAGCGGATCCTGGAGGATCATCACGGCGAGCAGCGAAACGAAGGTCAGCAGGTCGCGCACTGTCGAGGTGATCGTCAGGTTGAGCACGTCGCGGATGCCGCTGACGTTCTGGCTCACCTGCGCGGCGATATGGGCAGAGCGCGCCTCGCTGAAGAAGCCGACCGAAAGCGTCATCAGATGCGCATAGAGCCGGCGCTGGTAGCGGGCGACGATATCGTTGCCGACCTTGGACAGCGCCACCGCCTGACCGTAGCTCGCAAAACCGCGCAGCACGAAGGCGATGAAGATCGAAAGACAGATGATCCAGACGACGTCGGCGCGCCGATTGGCGAAGGCCTCGTCGATGATCGCTCGCATGATCCAGGCGGTGAACGCCGTCGAAAGCGCCACCACGATGAGGCAGGCGATCGCAAAGACATAGCCCCACAGATGGTCGCGGCCGTTTTCAGCGATGATGCGCTTCAGGATGCCGGTTACGGTATCGCTGCTGACGCTCTGCGTTCTGCTTTCCGCCGCTTCCAAAAATGAGGTTTCCTGTCTCGGACCAAGCGCCCCGCGAAGGCGACGCGCACATTTGCCGGGGTCTATAAAGAGTTGGGAGCGGTTTGGCTAGAGCGCCGCGCGCCCGGATAGGACGCGCCAAGGACGCTCTATTTGCTTTGCGTGCCGGGCCTAACGGCGCCAGCGGCGGCCCTCGGTCGAGACGCCGAAATTCGCCGGCATGCGCGCATAGGAGGAAAGCCCAGCGAGCGCTGCCAGCGGATGCGTCACCACATAGGTCGGGATGGTGCGAAGCAGCGCCGTATGCGGTGCCTTGTCCTCGAAGGCGATGCGGAATTCCGGTCTCTTTAGCGCCGGGATGATCTTCTGCGAGATGCCGCCGGAGAGATAGACTCCGCCGCGCGCCATGAACACCATCGCCATGTCGCCCGCCACGCGGCCGAGATAGGTGGCAAACAGCGAGACAGTCTCGATGGCCGCCTTGTCGCTGCCGGCAAGCGCGTGCGAGGTGATGTCGGCCGGATCCTTCATCGTCGGCTGGATGCCGTCGACAATGCAGATGGCATGGTAGAGGTTGACGAGGCCGCGGCCGCAGAGGATCTGCTCGGCCGAAACGCGGCCTTCGATCGTCTCGATATGCGGGAAGATGTCATAGTCGCGCTTACTGCGCGGTCCGAGATCGACATGGCCGCCTTCGCCGGGAACCGGGATCCAGCTGTGCTGGGCATGCACGAGCCCGCCGACGCCGAGGCCGGTGCCGGGTCCGAGCACGACGCGGGAGGCGATCATGTCGCCGGTGGCGTCGCCGATGCGCTCGCGGTTTTCATCCGAAAGCGCGGCGATCGCCAGCGCCTGCGCCTCGAAATCGTTGACGACGAGCACATCCTCTATGCCGAGGCCCTCGATCATCGTCTTCGGCCGCACCACCCAGTCGCAATTGGTCAGCGGGATCTCGTCGTCGCTGATCGGGCCGGCGACGGCGAGGATCGCCGAGCGCGGCTGCACGGCGGTCTTGTCGAGAACGCCTTGCTGGATCGCTTCGTCGATCGTGGCGAAATCCGCCGTGCGCACGTTCGGAAACTGCTTCGGCTCGGCATAGGCATCGCTCAGGACGGAGAAGCGGGCATTCGTGCCGCCGATATCGCCGATCAGGATCGGGAAAGGCATCGGAGCGGTGCTGTTGTTCAGTTTTGGCATGGCCGGTTCCGTGCTGATCAGGCTTCGAGTGTGGGAAGAAGTTTTATAGCGGTCGCGTGGTTGAGCGCCATCGGAATATCATAGACGATCGCCAGCCGCATCAGCGCCTTCACGTCGACATCGTGCGGCATCGGCGTCAAAGGGTCGACGAAGAAGATCAGGGCGTCGACCTCGCCGGTCGAAATCAAGGCGCCGATCTGCTGGTCGCCGCCGTGCGGCCCGCTTTTCAGCCTGGTGACGTTGAGGTCGGGGGCAGCGTCGAGCACGCGCCCGCCGGTGGTGCCGGTGGCGACGATCTTCCAACGGGAGAGAACGTCCCTGTGGGCGCGGGCGAAATCCGCCATATCGTCTTTCTTCTGGTCATGCGCAATCAATGCAAGGCATTTGCCGCCGGCCATCAACCTCTCCGCCCGAACAATTCAATCGATTTGACCGCTTTATACCAAGAATTTCCGATTTGAAAGACAGCGCATTCGGGGTCTCCGTCCCCGGGTTTGGTCTGAAGGCGCGGTCCCATGACCTCGATCATTGTATCGCCGGCTTGTCGTTCGGAACCGGGCCGACATCGGGCAGAGCGCCATCGGCGTCGGCGGCAGGCGCTGCGGCCGGCGCGGCGGTGAGTGCGCTGGCGGCGGAAGGTCCGCCATAGGTGGCGGCCTGCATCGAGGCGGCGGAAGTAGCATCGAGCACGGCGGCGCAGGCCTTGGGCAGGTCGGAGACCATCATCTCGCGCGGCGGCTGCGGCGGCTTGGCGCCGGGCTTCGGCGGTTTCGGCGGTGCCCAGGGCGCCGGCGTGAACCACCAGGCGAGTGACTTGTCGCAGCCGTCGCCGGCAACGACCGGGGCCTGCGGCGTGCATCCCTTGGCTCCTGGCGGGCACTTGATGCGGATGTGGAAATGCGAGTCATGGCCATATTCCGGCCGGAGCTTGCCAAGATTGGTGCGGTCGCCGGTCCACGTATCGCACATCTTCTTCTTGATCGCCGGATTGACGAAGATACGCTCCACCTCGGGATAGCTTGCCGCCAGCATCAGCAGCCGCGCGTGCGACTGCGTCCACACCTTGGGGTCGACGGTCAGGAACTTGCCCTTCTGCAGCATGGTGGTGAAGGGCAGATCCTGGCGCTCCTCGGCCGTCATGCGGCGCGTGGGCATCGGCGTAAACCAGATGTCGGCATCAAGACCGATCTGGTGCGAGGCATGGCCGTTCAGCATCGGCCCACCACGCGGCTGCGCAATGTCGCCGACGAGAATGCCCGGCCAGCCGGCATATTTGACCCCGTCCTCAGAAAGACGTTCGAGCAGCGCGATCATCGCCGGATTGCCCCAGCGGCGATTGCGCGAAAGTCGCATCGCCTGCCAGGTCGGCCCATCGGTCGGCAGCGCCACCGCACCCGTCATGCAGCCCTTTGCGTAAAAACCGATCGGCTGTGCCGGTCCCTGCGTCGGCAGGCCGACGGCGCCGAATTGCCCCTTGGCGCTGCCCGGGCTCGGCGTCTTCTGCTGGGCGCCGACGTCGTCGGCGGCAAGGCTTGCGCCGATTGCGCCGGCAAGCGTCAGTTTGCCGAATGTCCTGAAAGCCTGAGCGAAGCCGAAAGCCATACTGTTCCCTTGAACCGCTGCCGAAGTGATTTGCGATCGAACCTATCGTGAAAAGCAATTTAGGTGAATCGATGTTTTGGCTGGCGGTGCGGGCAAGCGGTGGTGGCGGATTGCCGCATCGTCGGTGCCGCCGCCTACGATCCCTCGTCGACGAGTTGCGCCGCATGTTGCGAAGGCGGCTCGCAGAGGCGACGCCGTGAAAGGTCCCGATGGCTCAAAATTGCGCGCGCCCGGCAAAAGCCAAACTCTCTCCTGTTTTTCGCCGGTATTTTTCGTATTGTCGAACCCATCAATAATCAGGGGAAAGCGTGAATGGCGGCTCTGTGGTCGAAGATCGGTTTGTTTCTATCGCTTGCGGGTGCTCTGGCGCCAATGTCGGCAACGGGTCAGGACCAGCCCTTTCAGATCGGAAGCTCGGTCATCAGCGAGATGAAGTACAAGCCGGGTTTTGCGCATTTCGACCACGTCAATCCCGATGCACCAAAAGGCGGAGACCTGCGCCTCTCCGCAAGCGGCGCCTTCGACACCTTCAACCCGCTGCTTGCCAAAGGCCAGGCGGCAGTGGGCCTGACGCTCGTTTACGACACGTTGATGAAGCCCGCCGACGACGAGCTGCTCGTCTCCTACGGTCTGCTTGCCGAGGGATTGTCTTTTCCCGCGGACGTCTCGAGCGCGACCTTCCGCCTGCGCAAGGAAGCAAAATGGGCGGATGGTCAGCCGGTCACGCCGGAAGACGTCATCTTCAGTCTGGACAAGACCAAGGAATTAAATCCCCTCGCCTCGAACTATTACCACCACGTTGTCAAAGCGGAAAAGACCGGCGAGCGTGACGTCACCTTCACCTTCGATGAGAAGAACAACCGCGAACTGCCGAATATTCTCGGCCAGTTGATGGTCGTGCCGAAGCATTGGTGGGAAGCGCCCGGACCGGATGGCAAGCCGCGCGACATTTCTAAAACGACGCTGGAGCCCGTGATGGGTTCGGGGCCGTACAAGATCGCTTCCTTCTCGCCTGGCGCAACGATCCGTTATGAATTGCGTGACGACTATTGGGGCAAGGACCTCAATGTGAATGTCGGCCAGAACAATTTCCGCAACGTCAACTACACCTATTTCGGTGATCGGGATGTCGAGTTCGAGGCCTTTCGCGCTGGCAACAGCGACTACTGGCAGGAAACCACGGCTGCCCGCTGGGCGACGGGATATGATTTTCCCGCGGTGAAGGAAGGACGTGTCAAAAAAGAGGAGGTTGCAAACCCCCTGCGCGCCACCGGCATCATGCAAGCTCTCGTGCCCAACATGCGACGTGACCTCTTCAAGGACATCAGGGTCCGCGAGGCGCTGAACTACGGTCTGGATTTTGAGGAGCTGAACCGCACCGTTGCCTTTAATAGTTACAAACGCATCGACAGCTATTTCTGGAATACCGAACTCGCCTCCTCCGGCCTGCCGCAGGGTAAAGAACTGGAAATTCTGCAGGGCATGAAGGATAAGGTTCCGCCCGAAGTCTTCACCACGCCCTATACCAATCCCGTCGGCGGCGATCCGCAAAAGAGCCGCGACAACCTCCGCAAGGCGATTGCGCTTTTCAAAGAAGCCGGCTGGGAGCTCAAGGGCAATCGCATGGTCAATACCAAGACTGGCCAGCCGATGAGTTTCGAGATCCTGTTGTCTAGCCCCATGCTGGAGCGCTGGGCGGTGCCCTATGCCAACAATCTCAGGAAAATCGGCATCGATGCGCGGATCCGGACAGTCGATGCGTCGCAATCTGTCAATCGTGAACGCAGCTTCGACTACGATATGATCTGGAATGTCTGGGCGGAGACCATGAATCCGGGCAACGAACAAGCCGACTATTGGGGATCCGGTTCGGTCAATCAGCAGGGTTCCCGCAATTATGCCGGCATTGCCAACCAAGCCGTTGATGAGCTCATTCGCATGATTATCTTCGCGCCGAACCGCGGCGAGCAGATCGCAGCAATCAAGGCCATGGATCGGGTCTTGCTTGCAAATCACTACGTCATCCCGCTGTTCTACCGCGATACCTATAACATCGCCTATTGGAACACGGTCACGCATCCGGCCGAGTTTCCGGCCTACAGCCTTGGCTTCCCCGATGCCTGGTGGTCGACCTCGGCAAAATGAGCGGGCTTGCAATGCAGGGGCCCTCGGCTCCAAATGGCACGAGCGAATCACGACAAGCCGGCAGGGCCGGCAAGGGAAGGCTGACGGATTGAGCGGCATGAGACTGGACGGCAGGCAGACAGGAAAAACATTGCCGGAGGCTGAAGGCTGATGGGCGCCTATATCCTTCGCCGCCTGCTTCTGATGATCCCGACCATCGTCGGCATCATGGCGATTTCCTTCATCGTCATCCAGTTCGCGCCCGGCGGCCCCGTCGAGCAGGTGATCGCCCAATTGACCGGTCAGGCCGACAGTGCCGACCAGCGCCTGTCTGGCGGTGGCGATCTTCTCAGCGGCGGCGGCAGCGATGAAGGCTCGAAATATCGCGGTGCCCAGGGGCTCGACCCGGAACTGATCGCCAAGCTCGAAAAGCAGTTCGGCTTCGACAAGCCGCCGCTGACCCGTTTTGGCGAGATGATGTGGAATTACATCCGCTTCGATTTCGGCGAGAGTTTCTTCCGCAACACCTCCGTGCTCGAACTCGTTAAAGAAAAGCTGCCGGTGTCGATCTCGCTCGGCATCTGGATCCTGATCTTCTCCTATGCCATTTCCATCCCGCTCGGCATCCGCAAGGCGGTCAAGGACGGATCGACCTTCGACGTCTGGACGTCAGGCGTCATCGTCGTCGGCTATGCCGTCCCGAGCTTCCTGTTCGGCATTCTCCTGATCGTGCTCTTCGCCGGCGGCTCGTTCTACGACTGGTTTCCGTTGCGTGGCCTGGTCTCCGACAATTTCGACCAGCTTACCTGGTGGCAGAAGCCGCTCGACTATTTCTGGCACCTCACTCTGCCGCTGATCTCGCTTTCCCTGTCCGCCTTTGCGACGACGACGCTTTTGACCAAGAATTCCTTCATCGAGGAGATCAAGAAGCAATATGTCGTCACCGCCCGCGCCAAGGGCCTGAACCAGCGGCAGGTGCTCTATGGCCATGTCTTCCGTAACGCCATGCTGATCATCATTGCCGGTTTTCCCGGCGCCTTCATTTCCGCTTTCTTCACCGGCTCGCTGCTGATCGAAAACATCTTCTCGCTCGATGGCCTCGGCCGTCTCGGCTATCTCTCGGTCATCAACCGGGATTATCCGATCGTCTTCGCCACGCTCTACATCTTCTCGCTGCTCGGCCTCGTTGTCAGCCTGGTTTCCGACCTGATCTACACCTGGATCGATCCGCGCATCGATTTCGAGCGGAGGGATGTCTGATGGACGCCGCCGCAAATCCCGCTGTCACGACGCCCGTCAAGCCGCCGCGCAAAGGCCTGCTCTCGCCGACCAACATTCGCCGCTGGCAGAATTTCCGCGCGAACGGCCGCGGTTACTGGGCGCTGTGGCTGTTCATGGTCTTGTTTATCCTCAGCCTGTTTGCCGAGTTTCTCGCCAACGACCGGCCGATCATCGCTTCCTACAAGGGCGAGATCCTGTTCCCTGTCCTCGTCGATTATCCCGAGGAGAAGTTCGGCGGCTTCCTGGCCGAAACCGACTACCGTTCCTCGGTCATAACGGACGAGATCAATGCCAATGGCTGGATGATCTGGCCGCCGATCCGCTATTCCTACCGCTCGGTCAATTCCAACATTCCGCATTCGGCCCCCACCGCTCCCTTCTGGCTGATGACGAAGGAGGAGCGTTGCGCCGGTTATCCGCAAGGGGTGAACGATCCGGATTGCACCCTCGGCAATCTCAACTGGCTCGGCACTGACGACCAGGCGCGAGACGTGCTGGCGCGCGTTATCTACGGCTTTCGCATATCGGTGCTCTTCGGCCTGGTGCTGACCATCTGCTCGGCGGTCATCGGCGTGACGGCCGGTGCGGTGCAAGGCTATTTCGGCGGCTGGACAGATCTGCTGTTGCAGCGCTTCATCGAGATCTGGTCGTCGATGCCGGTGCTCTACATCCTGCTGATCATCGCCGCACTCCTGCCGCCCGGCTTCTTCGTGCTGCTCGGCATCATGCTGCTGTTCTCCTGGGTCGGTTTCGTCGGCATCGTGCGCGCCGAATTCCTGCGCGCCCGCAATTTCGAATATGTCCGCGCCGCCCGCGCGCTCGGCGTCAACAATCGCACCATCATGTGGCGGCACCTGCTGCCGAACGCCATGGTCGCGACGCTGACCTTCCTGCCCTTCATCCTCTCCGGCTCGATCACGACGCTGACCTCGCTCGATTTCCTCGGCTTCGGCATGCCGCCGGGCTCTCCCTCGCTCGGCGAGATGATCGCCCAGGGCAAGACCAATCTGCAGGCGCCGTGGCTCGGGCTGACGGCCTTCTTTGCCATGTCGATCATGCTTTCCCTGCTGATCTTCATCGGCGAAGCCGTGCGCGATGCCTTCGATCCGAGGAAGACGTTTCAATGAGTGACATGACAGAACCGCTGCTTTCCGTCCGCGATCTCTCGGTTGCCTTTCATCAGGGCGGCGAGACTTCGCTCGCCGTCGATCACATCTCCTTCGATATCGCCAAAGGCGAGGTCGTGGCGCTCGTCGGCGAATCCGGCTCCGGCAAGTCGGTCTCGGCCAACTCGATCCTGCGACTTTTGCCTTATCCCTCGGCAAGCCATCCCTCCGGCGAAATCCTCTTCAAGGGTAAGGACCTCTTGAAGGCGTCGGAGCGGGAACTGCGGGAAGTGCGCGGCAACGACATCACCATGATCTTCCAGGAGCCGATGACCTCGCTCAATCCGCTTCATACGATCGAGAAGCAGATCGCCGAGATCCTCGCCCTGCATCAGGGCCTTACCGGTCAGCCGGCGCGTGAGCGCGTGCTGGAATTGCTGAACCAGGTCGGCATCCGCGAGCCGGAGAGGCGGTTGAAGGCCTATCCGCATGAACTGTCAGGCGGCCAGCGCCAGCGCGTCATGATCGCCATGGCGCTCGCCAACCGGCCGGAATTGCTGATCGCCGACGAGCCGACCACCGCCCTCGACGTCACCGTGCAGGCGCAGATCCTCGAATTGCTCCGGCAGTTAAAAGCCGTCCACGGCATGTCGATGCTGTTCATCACTCATGATCTCGGCATCGTCCGCAAATTCGCTGATCGCGTCTGCGTCATGACCAAGGGCAGGATCGTCGAAACCGGCACCGTCGAGGACGTCTTCGCCAATCCGAAGCATGACTATACCCGGCATCTCCTTGCCTCCGAACCGCGCGGCGAGCCGCCGCTCGCCGATCCGTCGAAACCGATGGTGATGGAAGGTTCGGATATCCGTGTCTGGTTCCCGATCAAGGCTGGGCTGATGCGCCGTGTCGTCGATCACGTCAAGGCGGTCGACGGCATCGATCTTTCGCTGCGCGCCGGCCAGACGCTCGGCGTCGTCGGCGAATCCGGCTCGGGCAAGACCACGCTCGGCCTGGCGCTCACCCGGCTGATTTCCTCGCAAGGGCGGATCGCCTTCGTCGGCAAGGACATAGCTGGCTATTCATTCAATGAGATGCGGCCGTTGCGCAACCAGCTGCAGGTCGTCTTCCAGGATCCCTACGGATCGCTCAGCCCCCGCATGTCGGTCGGCGATATCGTCGCCGAGGGGCTGAAAGTGCATGAGCGCTCCCTGACTGCAGAAGAACGCGACCAGCGTGTCTGCTGGGCGCTGGAGGAGGTGGGTCTCGATCCGCTGACCCGCTGGCGTTATCCACACGAATTCTCCGGCGGCCAGCGCCAGCGCATTGCCATCGCCCGGGCCATGGTGCTGAAGCCGCGCTTCGTCATGCTCGACGAGCCGACCTCCGCGCTCGACATGAGCGTCCAGGCGCAGGTGGTCGATCTCCTGCGCGATCTGCAGAAGAAGCACGACCTTGCCTATCTCTTCATCAGCCACGACCTGAAAGTGGTGAAGGCGCTCGCCAACGACGTCATCGTCATGCGGTTCGGCAAGGTGGTGGAGCAGGGCCCGTCAGCGGACATCTTCCGCGCGCCGAAGGACGATTACACCAGGGCGCTGATGGCCGCCGCTTTCAACATCGAGGCGGTGCCGACGCTCGCCGTGCAGCAGTAAAGAAGATCATGCCCGCAAGCCCTCCCGTTCTCGTCGATATCAAGTTCAATCACGAAGGCGTCGCCCGCGTGCTGAAGACGGCCTTTGCCGACCGCGGCAGCATCAATCTCGCCGATCCGGCCAATCAGGCACCCGATCTCCGCGCGGTCGAATACGCGCTTCTGTGGAAACCGGATGCCGACCTTTTCGCGCGGGCGCCGAACCTGAAAGTGATCTTCTCAGGCGGCGCCGGCGTCGACCACATCATCGGCATGGCCGGCCTGCCCGAGATCCCAATCGTCCGCTTTGTCGACCGCAGCCTGACGACCCGCATGAGTGAATGGGTGGTCATGCAATGCCTGATGCATCTGCGCGGGCAATACGCCCATGACAGCCACCAGCGGCAACGTGAATGGGCCAAGCTGATCGCGCCGGAGGCGGCTGAGGTGACGGTCGGCGTCATGGGTCTCGGCATTCTCGGGGAGGATGCGGTCGCCAAGCTGAGAGTGATTGGTTTTAACGTCATCGGCTGGTCGCGCAGCCGCAAACAGATCGACGGCGTCGAAACCTTCGACGCCAGCGAATTGGACAGCTTTCTCGCAAGCACCGACATCCTCGTCGGCCTGCTGCCGTTAACGCCTGAAACATCAGGCTTCTATGACGCCGGGCTGTTTGCGAAGCTGCGCCGCAACGGTGCGCTCGGGCAACCGGTCTTCATCAATGCCGGCCGCGGTAAGAGCCAGGTCGAGGCCGATATCGTTTCCGCCATCCGTAACGGTATCCTCGGCGGCGCTTCGCTCGATGTCTTCGAGGCGGAGCCGCTTGCATCAGACAACCCATTGTGGGACTTGCAGAACGTCTTCCTCACGCCGCACGACGCGGCCGTCTCCGAAGAAAACGCGCTGTTCCGTCATGTCGAGACGCAGATCGCCCGTTTCGAGCGTGGCGAGCCGCTGCAATTCATGGTCGACCGCGCCGCCGGCTATTGAGCTTTCGGAACCTTCCAGACAGTCACCCGTTTCCTTTGCGGAAATTCTTGCGGCCGGCGAGGCCGGTTAAGACAGCGGAAGGAGACGATGATGGCGCATCAGACGGAAACACGCTGGGAAAAGTCCGACGGCAAGCTTCACAAGGAAGAGCTGATCCCGCCCGTGAAGGCAAGGCAGGGACGCACGGGCTATCGCATCCTGACGGTGCTAATCGTCGCGCTGGTGCTTGCTTTCGTGGTGTGGATACCGGTCGAGATTTGGGGTAAGCGCGAGGCGAACGAGGTGGCGCCGCAGCAGCCAGGCCAGCAGCTTCAGTCGCAGCAGCCCGCTCCGGCCCCCGCGCCGGCGCTACAGAATGGTACTGCCGTTCCAACCGAAACGCCGAACACCACGCCGGCCGCTCCGAATGTGGCGCCCGCAGCGCCGGCCCAGTAATCGTGAGCAAAACCATGTTCCCGTCCCGCCGCCACACTGCGGCGGGACGTTTATTGTTTTGTCTGGACTTTGTCTGCTGATTTTTCGATAAGAAGGCGCACGAGCCGGTTCGTGCGCCGGCCCGGAACTTGGTAATACCCGGGATTTTGGCAGCACCTGACCGGAGTGGACAGGGGCAGGAATTTCATGGCCAGGACCGATATCGCAAGACGCGTCTACAATCACGCCTGGAAACTCGATCCGATCATCCGCAGCCTGATCGATACCGACTTCTACAAGCTTTTGATGCTGCAGATGATCTGGAAGCTTTATCCTGATGTGAACGCATCCTTCACCCTCATCAACCGCACCAAGCGGGTGCGTCTGGCTGACGAGCTCGATGAAGGCGAATTGCGCGAGCAGCTCGATCATGCCCGCACGCTGAGGCTCTCCAAGAAGGAGATGATCTGGCTTGCGGGTAACAGTTTCTACGGCCGCGCCCAGATCTTCGAACCGGAATTCCTCGCCTGGCTTTCCAATTTCCAGCTGCCCGAATACGAGCTGTCGAAGAAGGACGGGCAATATGTGCTGGATTTCCACGGATCGTGGAAGGAAACCACCATGTGGGAAATCCCGGCGCTTGCCATCGTCAACGAGCTGCGGTCGCGCTCGGCGATGAAGGCGCTCGGTCCCTTCACCCTCGATGTGCTCTATGCCCGCGCCAAGGCGAAGATGTGGTCGAAGGTCGAACGGCTGAAGGAATTGCCGGGCCTGCGCATCTCCGATTTCGGCACCCGCCGCCGCCACAGTTTCCTCTGGCAGCGCTGGTGCGTCGAGGCACTGAAGGAAGGCATCGGCCCGGCCTTTGCCGGTACAAGCAATGTATTGCTGGCGATGGATTCCGATCTCGAGGCCGTCGGCACCAATGCCCACGAGCTGCCGATGGTGGCCGCCGCCCTTGCCGAAACCGATGAGCAGTTGCGCAACGCGCCCTACAAGATCCTGCGTGACTGGAACAAGCTCTATGGCGGCAACCTTCTGATCGTCCTGCCGGATGCCTTCGGCACCGCCGCCTTCCTGCGCGATGCGCCGGAATGGGTCGCGGACTGGACCGGCTTCCGCCCGGACAGCGCCCCGCCGATCGAAGGCGGCGAGAAGATTATCGACTGGTGGAAGAAGATGGGCCGCGATCCGCGCCAGAAGCTGCTGATCTTCTCCGACGGCCTCGATGTCGACGCCATCATCGATACCTACCGGCATTTCGAAGGCCGCGTGCGCATGAGCTTCGGCTGGGGCACGAACCTGACGAACGATTTTTCCGGCTGCGCGCCGATCGAGATCTCCGGCCTCAACCCAATCTCCGTCGTCTGCAAGG
This sequence comes from Rhizobium sp. SRDI943, assembly GCF_057653695.1. NCBI lineage: Bacteria > Pseudomonadati > Pseudomonadota > Alphaproteobacteria > Hyphomicrobiales > Rhizobiaceae > Rhizobium > Rhizobium sp. SRDI943. The sequence continues at coordinate 4,619,562 of NZ_CM172787.1, forward strand.
TCAGCGACGCCAACGGCCGTCCGGCGGTGAAGCTCTCCGACAACCCGCAGAAGGCGACCGGCGACCCGGCCGAGGTCGAACGCTACCTGAAATTCTTCGGCGCCGAGGACAGGATTGATCAGACGGTTCTGGTGTAGGTCTGGGCCAATGTGCCGCTATCCCGGGGCATATTGATGTGCCCCGCCATCGCATCCTCGATCGACCAACCGAAGCGCCAGGCGTCGAACATCGAGTACCATTCCTGAAAATCAGTGATCGGCAGGATATCCGGCTTCGACATCGGATTGTCGGCCAGGCTGCGGCCACGCGCACGATCCCGTGCGCCACGCTCCTGCATCTCAAGCAGATTCTCGAACATCATTACCCCCGTCTTTATCCCGATTTATGCAATCATGCTAATAAAGCATTGTCGAGTCCGGATGCGGCAATTCGGGTTGTTCACAGGATTAGCCCCAATTCGCTAGTTGAGGGGATGATGAGGTCGCAGCCGTTCCGGGGCATTTCATCAGACAAGCAGAGCATGGCGGCGTCCGAGAGCCGTCCATGCCTTTCACCATCACGGTCCACTAGCACCCGTGACGGGGAGGCTCGACTTCCTGGCTGGGGTCCGCCGCCGAGCCTCCCGGCTGGCCGACCTTAAACAGGCCGGCAGCGCCGACAAGTTGCCGCTTTCCGGCAGAGGCGATCCAACCCAGATGATATCGAGGGCTAACAGCCGGTTAATATCCACCGGCCATGTCCCGATTTCGCACAAGCTATCCTTCGGGTTTTTCAGGCTGCCAATCTGCGAAACCGGGTTCTGATCCGGTCGAGATAATAATGGCCGGGAGACGGCGCCACCGTCATCGCATGCACTTCCGAGGAGGGAACACCTGCAAATAGACGTTCCTCGCCATTCTTGAAACAAATCCTGAGCCGTCCGTCTTCCTGGCTGAAATAGACGGATTTGATGATCTTCGACTTTACCGAAAGTTCTTCCACCTGTTTTACCTCTGTTTTTGATTTTGGCAGACGGTAAACCCAAACGTGCAAAGACGCGGTGAAGCCGCATGGTAAAAATTCAGGAATCTTTCGACGCTTCAAACCTCGTAGCGCCATCGGAGCGATGGGTTCGAGAGCCTCGAACGCACGCTTGCGAGCGGAGCATTTCGTTGCTCCGTCTCGACGCATCCAGCACAGGCAACGGCCCGTTGAGCCATTTGATAGTGAACTCGAAAACAAGATCAACCCCGATCAGATCTTGCCAATCCGGCGGAGAACGCCGTCAGCAAGGCCTTTCCCTGGCCCCAGTCCTCAAGGCCGCTTTGCCCGTTGATATGGCCGAAAGGACCGATCGCGACAAGGCCGCTGTCCCACAGATCCGCTCGCGCATGCGCATGGTCGAGCGTGCCGAAGGGATCATCGGCGCTTGCGATGATCAGAGTGGGGAAGCGCATCTTTTGCGATGGCGCGTCTGCGAAGCCGGCCGCCTCCGCAGGGAATGACGCTGACTGCGGATCCGGGACCGCCACAAGAAACGCTCCGGCAACGGCAAGCGAAGAAACCTGCTGCCAATGAGCGACCAGCAGACAGGCAAGGCTGTGGGCGACCAGCAGGGGAGGCGTTGCCGACGCGCCGACGGCGCGCTCCATGGCTGAAATCCAGTCCGCCAGGTCGGGTTTTTCCCAATCGGCTGGTTGAAAACGCCGCATGTCCGGGTTCGACCTTTCCCAGCGTGTTTGCCAATGAGCCTCGCCCGAACCGCCAATCCCCGGCAATATGATGATGTCCTTCTGTCTTTTCCTCTGATCATCCGTGCAGGTGAAAATGGTGCATTTTCATTTGCTTCGGAATAAATGATCATCGGAAAACCGCGTCCCTCTCCGATGATTTCAAGGTGATCCCATGGCTTTTCAGGAAAACAATCGGGTACTGCTCGATCCAACCGATATTTCAATTATCGAAGCGATGCAGGAAAATGGACGCATTGCGATTTCCGAACTCGGTCGACGGGTCGGGCTCTCTCAGCCGGCAGCATCAGAACGCGTCAAGCGGCTGGAAGACCGCGGCATCATTGTCGGTTATTCCGCCCGTATCGACCCCACCGCTTTGGGAATCGGAATGATGGCGGTGCTTCGCTTGCGCACGACGCATGAGCATATCAAACCCTGTCTGAAACAGTTCGCGGAGATGCCGCAGGTCATGGAAGTATTGCGCCTCACCGGAGAGGACTGTTTTCTTTTGAAGGTGCTGGTTCCGTCGCCGGGAGAGCTGGACGATCGTTGACACGATCGCGCGTTTTGGAGCCGTGACGACATCTCTGGTGTTGCGCGGCGAGAATCCGAAGCCGATTGGACGCGCCCTGCTGCAGCGAGTTTGAGACTATGCGGACGACCGGCTTGTTCTATCGAAGCGTGCCGCCAAAAATGCTTCCGCGTCCCGCTCTCGATACGGTTTGAATCAATATTGAAAAACGAGGGATATGGCGGACAGGGTGGGATTCGAACCCACGGTACGCTTTCACGTACACACGCGTTCCAGGCGTGCGCCTTAAACCACTCGGCCACCTGTCCTTTTTTTGGCGTTCGCGCCCGGATAGGAGCAAATCGTCGGAACGGCGCGATATATACCGATGAATTTTTGTCGATCAACCGAAATCTAACAGTTTTTTGACTTCTTGCGATAAAACTCGCCTCGGCCACTCCATTGTGCTTCACCTCATCGACGACTATGTAATTCTCTAAGGTGGAGAATGGCGCGGCCGGCCGGAATTGTCCGGCATATCGAGCGTCGGAGGAATTGATGCGTTTCCTGTTGCGTCTGGCGAGTCTTGTCGCGCTTGCGGCGGCCGTTATTGCCGGGACCATCGATTCGATCCAATCGGTTGCGGCGTCCTCCGTGGTGATGACGCCGATCTCCGATGCCTGGCAGGATGTCAGCCCGACAACGCTGACGTCACTGCAATCCTCCCTTTCCTATTATATCCACCCGCGGTTCTACACCGTCATCTTCCAGTGGCTGATGCTCCAGCCGGCCTTTGCCGTTTTCCTGGTGATCGCGCTGCTTCTGTGGATGATCGGCTACAAGAAGCCGCCGGTGGCCGGTCGCTTCACCGCATAAAAAACGCAGTTAATCCGGTTGGCTGTCACCCCTCTGCTGCGTCGGCATTTGCCGCCGGATTGGCTAGAAAATCCGCATTCTGATGGAGAGAATGTCCAAAAATCAGCCCCGAAGAGCTGATTTTCGGCAATCGCTGCAAATCTTTACCAGCTGAAAAATTTCTGGTGAATTTTTCCGTGAGCCATGCAAGGATGCACGCAGCCAGGCCTCCGGGGGGAGGTCGGTGGTTCCGCAGACATGCCCGAAAAGGGCTTGCGGGAGGACCCCTAACGAATAGCAACAACAGGGCTGCACAATGAAAAAATCCCTTCTCACTCTCTTTGCCGTGGCTGCCATGTCGACGACGGCGCTTGCTGCCGACGTCAAGCCGGCGCTGGTTTACGGCACCGGCGGGAAGTTCGATAAGTCCTTCAACGAGGCGGCCTATAACGGCGCCGAGAAGTTCAAGGCCGAGACCGGCATTGCCTATCGCGACTTCGAGCCGACGGGCGACACCCAGGGCGAACAGGCCATCCGCAACTTCGCCAGCCGCGGTTTCAATCCGGTGGTTGCCGTTTCCTTTGCCTGGACCTCGGCCATCGAGAAGGTTGCAGCCGAATTCCCCGATACCAAGTTCATCATCGTTGACTCCGTCGTCGACAAGCCGAACGTCCGCTCGGTTGTCTACAAGGAAGAAGAAGGCTCCTACCTCGTCGGCGTTCTCGCCGGCATGGCGTCGAAGTCGGGCAAGGTCGGCTTCGTCGGCGGCATGGATATTCCGCTGATCCGCAAGTTCGAATGTGGCTACGAGCAGGGCGCACGTTCCGTCAAGGCCGATATCGAGGTCTTCCAGAACATGACCGGCACCACGGGCGCTGCCTGGAATGACCCGGTCCGCGGCGGCGAGCTCACCAAGAACCAGATCGACCAGGGCGCCGACGTCGTTTATGCGGCAGCCGGTGCCACCGGTCTCGGCGTTCTGCAGACGGCTGCCGACAACAAGAAGCTGTCGATCGGCGTCGACTCCAACCAGAACTATCTGCATCCGGGCTCGGTCCTGACCTCGATGGTCAAGCGCGTCGACCTCGCCGTCTACAATGCCTACAACGACACCAAGAACGACAAGTTCACCGGTGGCGTCCAGGCGCTCGGCGTCAAGGAAGACGGTGTCGGCGCTGCGATCGACGAGCATAACAAATCGCTGATCACGCCGGAAATGCAGGCTGCTGTCGACAAGGCCAAGGCCGACATCATCGCGGGAACCGTCAAGGTTCACGATTACACCTCGGACAGCGCTTGCCCGAAGTGATCCGCGCCCGAATGTGATCGACGATTGAGATCGGGCGTATGGCGGAGGGGATTTTCGCCATACGCCCTTTTCTTACTTGGAGTCTGCAGTGACAGATAAGCCCGCTATCGAGCTTGTCGGCATCGACAAGAAATTCGGTGCCGTCCATGCCAACAAGGACATCAACCTTACCGTTGCCAAGGGGACGATCCACGGCATCATCGGCGAAAACGGCGCCGGCAAATCGACCCTGATGTCGATCATTTATGGTTTCTACCATGCCGACAGCGGCGAGATCCGGGTCAACGGCAATCCCGTCACCATCCGCGACAGCCAGGCGGCCATCGCCACCGGCATCGGCATGGTGCACCAGCACTTCATGCTGGTCGACAATTTCACGGTGCTCGAGAACATCATGCTTGGCGCGGAAGGCGGCATGCTACTGGCCAGGGGCGTCGCCTCGGCGCGCGCCGAGCTCAAGCGGCTGGAAACGGAATATGGCCTGGAGGTCGATCCCGATGCGCTGATCGAGGAGCTGCCGGTCGGCCTGCAGCAGCGTGTCGAGATCCTAAAAGCCATGTATCGCGGCGCCGAGATCCTGATCCTCGACGAGCCCACCGGCGTGCTGACGCCGGCGGAGGCCGATCACCTCTTCCGCATCCTCAAGGTACTGCGCGACCAGGGCAAGACGATCATCCTCATCACCCACAAGCTGCGCGAGATCATGGCGATCACCGATACGGTCTCGGTCATGCGCCGCGGCGAGATGGTCGCGACCCGCAAGACGTCGGAAACGACGGTGGAGGAGCTCGCCGAGCTGATGGTCGGTCGCCGTGTGCTACTGCGCGTGCAGAAGGGCGAGGCGAACCCGCAAGCCGCCGTCCTGTCCGTCCGAAACCTTACAGTCAAGGACAATCGCGGCGTCACCATGGTCGACAACGTCTCCTTCGACGTGCGCGCCGGTGAAATCGTCGGCATCGCCGGTGTCGCCGGCAATGGCCAGTCCGAATTGCTGGAGGCGATTGCCGGCATCCGCAAGCCAACCTCCGGCGAAATCCTTCTCGACGGTCAGACGATCGACAAGGCCGACCCTGCCCGCCTGCGTGATCTAGGGCTCGCTCATATTCCAGAGGATCGTCACCATATGGGCCTGGTGCTGAAATTCGAGGAATATGAAAATTCCGTGCTCGGTTATCATCGCCGCCCGGCCTACAGCAAAGGCCCGCTGCTCGATCTCGAAGCGATCCGCAAGGATGCGATGGAGAAGATCGAGAAATATGACATCCGCCCGCCGAACCCGCGGCTGAAGACGGCGAATTTCTCCGGCGGCAACCAGCAGAAGATCGTTGTCGCCCGCGAGATCGAACGCGATCCGAAGATGCTGATCATCGGCCAGCCGACACGCGGCGTCGATATCGGCGCCATCGAATTCATCCACCGCCGGATCATCGAAATGCGTGACGCGGGCAAGGCGATCCTGCTCGTCTCCGTCGAACTCGATGAAATCCGCTCCCTTTCAGACCGTATCCTTGTCATGTTTGCCGGCCATATCGTCGGCGAGAAGACGCCCGATGCCGGTGAACAGACCCTCGGCCTGATGATGGCCGGCATTGCCGCGTGAGGCCTTTATGAGCACCGCTTCCGTTCCGCTACCAAACTGGATCAACTACGGCCTTATCCCGCTTTTGAACCTCACTGTCGCCTTCCTGATCTCCGGCTTCGTCGTCTGGCTGATCGGCGAGAGCCCGCTCGATGCGCTGTCGCTGCTGATCCAGGGTGCGCTCGGCAATGGCGAATTCATCGGCTTCACGCTGTTCTACGCGACGAGCTTCATCTTCACCGGCCTTTCCGTCGCAGTGGCAATCCATGCAGGTCTCTTCAACATCGGCTCCGAAGGCCAGGCCTACATGGGCGGCCTCGGCTGTGCTTTGGTGGCGCTTTCGCTCGATAATTACGTGCCATGGTATGTGACGATGCCGGTTGCGGTGGTCGGCGCTGCACTCTTCGGCGCGGTTGCCGCCTTCATACCGGCATGGCTTCAGGCAAAGCGCGGCAGCCATATCGTCATCACGACGATCATGTTCAACTACATCATCGCCTCGCTGATGAACTACCTGCTGGTGCACGTATTGATCGTGCCCGGCAAAATGGCGCCGGAAACACGCACATTCCTCGAGGGTGGGCAGTTGCCGAAGCTAACATGGCTGATGGAAATATTCGGGACAAAGCTGGGTGCTGCCCCGTTGAATGTCTCTTTCATCATTGCGCTGGTTATGTGCTACGTCGTCTGGCTCTTAATCTGGCGCACGAAACTTGGCTTCGAGATGCGCACGCTGGGCGTCAGCCCGACAGCTGCTTCATATGCCGGTATTCCCTACGCACGAATCGTGATGATCGCGATGATGCTCTCCGGCGCGCTGGCCGGCATGATGGCGCTGAATCCGGTTATGGGCGCCTCCGCGCGCCTGCAGGTGGGATTCGTCGGCGGCGCCGGCTTCGTCGGCATCGCCGTCTCGCTGATGGGCCGCAATCATCCGCTTGGCATCATCCTGGCGGCAATCCTCTTCGGTATCCTCTACCAGGGCGGCGACTGGATCTCCTTCGAAATGCCGAATATCACCCGCGAGATGATCCTCGTCATCCAGGGTCTGGTTATCCTCTTTGCCGGCGCGCTGGAATATATGTTCCGGCCGGCAATGGTGCGCCTCTATCAGCAATTCAAGCGCGGTTAAGGAGCGGGCGATGGACTATTACGACATCTTTATCAGCGTTCTAGCCTCCACCATCCGCCTGTCGATACCGCTGATCTTCACCGCCCTTGCCGGTCTGTTTTCGGAACGTGCCGGCATTTTCGATATCGGCCTCGAGGGCAAGATGCTGGGCTCGGCCTTTGCCGCCGCCTGCGTTGCCTATCTCACCGATTCGGCCTGGCTCGGCCTCGGTGCCGGCATCCTCTGCTCGGTGGCGCTGAGCCTGGTGCATGGCTTTGCCTCGATCACCAACCGCGGCAATCAGATTGTCTCCGGTGTCGCCATCAACTTCTTCATCGCCGGTATCACCATCGTGCTCGGTCAGGCCTGGTTCGGCCAGGGCGGACGCACGCCGCAGCTGGCGCCGGAGTCGCGCTTTGCGCCGATCATCCTGCCGGGCGCCGATGCTGCCCGCGACATACCGATCATCGGCCCGCTCTATGCCAACGTCATATCGGGCAACAATGTCCTCACCTACCTCGCCTTTCTCGCCGTGCCGTTTTCCTGGTGGGTGCTTTACCGCACACGTTTCGGCCTGCGGCTGCGCGCCGTCGGCGAAAATCCGGGCGCGGTCGATACGGCCGGCATCTCGGTCGCCTGGCTGCGTTACCGCGCCGTCATGTGCGCCGGCATCCTCTGCGGCTTTGCCGGCACCTATCTGGCCATCGCCCAGTCCGCAGCCTTCATCAAGGACATGTCGGCCGGCAAGGGCTATATCGCGCTCGCAGCTCTCGTCTTCGCCAAGTGGAAGCCGGTACCCGTCATGTTTGCCTGCCTACTCTTCGGCTTCCTCGATGCGCTGGCAAATTTCATGCAGGGCAAGCAGGTGCCGCTGATCGGCGAAGTGCCGGTTCAGGTTTTCCAGGCGCTGCCCTATGTCTTGACCTGCGTCCTGCTTGCCGGCTTCATCGGCGTCGCGACCCCGCCGAAAGCCGGTGGCGTGCCCTATACGAAGGAGCGTTGATATGTCTCACGATCTGTTCGAAGCCGCCCGCGGCGCCATGGCCTTTGCCCATGCGCCCTATTCGAAATTCCCGGTCGGCGCGGCGATCCGCGCCGAAGACGGCAAGGTCTATACCGGCGCCAACATCGAAAATCTCTCCTTCCCGCAAGGATGGTGCGCCGAGCCGACGGCGATCGGCGCGATGATCATGGGCGGCGCGAAGAAGATCGTCGAAATGGCGGTCATTGCCGAGAAACTGCCGCTCTGCCCGCCCTGTGGCGGCTGCCGTCAGAAGATCTCCGAATTCGCCTCCAAGGAGACGAAGATCTACCTTTGCGATGAAGCGGGCGTCAAGAAGACCATGACGATGGAAGAGCTTCTTCCCTTCAGCTTCGAGACTGAACTCGGATGAAGGCGACGGTCAACCTGCTCGCGGCACTGCTCGGCGGGATCAAGCCGCGCCACGGCATCGTCCTCGGCTCCGGTCTCGGATCCCTCGTCGGTGAGCTGGACGGCGCCGTTCGTGTTCCCTATCGCGACCTGCCGGGCTTTCCCGTCAGCGCCGTCTCCGGACATGCTGGCGAAGTCGTCGCCGGCCGCCTCGGCGGCGTGCCTGTCGTCATGCTCTCCGGCCGCGTGCATTATTACGAGAAGGGCGATGCCAACGCCATGCGCCTGCCGATTGAGGTGCTGAAGGCGCTCGGCGTCGAAGCGCTGATCCTGACCAATTCGGCCGGATCGCTGCGCGACGACATGCCGCCTGGTTCGGTGATGCAGATCACCGACCACATCAACTATTCCGGCATGAACCCGCTGATCGGCGAGGAAAGCGATCACCGTTTCGTGGGCATGACCAACGCCTATGATGCCGGGCTTGCCGCAGCGATGCAGAGGGCAGCGGCAAAGCTTAAAATCGAGCTGGCGCAAGGCGTCTATATGTGGTTCTCCGGCCCAAGCTTTGAAACGCCGGCCGAAATCCGCATGGCGCGCATCCTCGGCGCCGATGCCGTCGGCATGTCGACGGTGCCCGAGGTCATTATCGCAAGAATGCTGGGCCTGAGGGTTGCAGCCGCCTCCGTTATCACCAACTATGGGGCAGGCATGACCGGCAATGAGCTCAGCCATGAAGAAACCAAGGACATGGCGCCCATCGGCGGCGCCCGTCTCGCCGCCATCCTGAAAGACATGATTGCGGCTGGAACAGGATGATTTTAGGCCGGGTCGGCCTAAAATCTAAATCCTGTTCTACATTAAGGAGTTAGAGCATGATGTCGTCCGAAAACCGCTCACACTTTTCGGCATCATGCTCTAGAGGAAGCGAAGATGAATAGCCATTCCAACCGGGAGACGGCGGCTGTCGCCCTTTCTCTTCTCGATCTCACCAATTTGAGGGATGATTGCACCGAGGCGCAGATCGACGCGCTCTGCGCCCGTGCGCAGACGCCCTACGGCACTAGCGCCGCGATCTGCATCTGGCCGCGGTTCGTCGCTCAGGCCCGCAATATCCTTGGCACTGGGCACGCCGTGCGTATCGCGACCGTCGTCAACCTCCCTTCCGGCGATATGGAAGTCGCCGATGTCGCCGCTGAAGCCCGCGAGGCGATTGCCGATGGCGCCGATGAGATCGATCTAGTCATCCCCTACCGCAAGCTGCTGGCCGGCAATGAGAAGGCGGTGACCGATATGGTCAAGGCCGTGCGCGCCGAATGCGCTGGCCCCGTTCTTCTGAAGGTCATCATCGAGACTGGCGAGCTGAAGGATGCGGCATTGATCCGCCGTGCCTCCGAACTCGCCATCGAAGCTGGCGCCGATTTCATCAAGACCTCCACCGGCAAAGTCGCCGTCAACGCGACGCTCGAAGCCGCCGACATCATGATCCGCGCTATCCGCGAAAGCGGCCGCAAGGTCGGCTTCAAGCCGGCCGGCGGCATCGGCTCGCTGAGCGATGCCGCACTCTATCTGAGCCTTGCCGAAACCATCATGACACCGGACTGGGCGATGCCGTCGACGTTCCGCTTCGGCGCTTCCGACCTGCTCGACGATATCCTGGCGGTTCTAAGTGGAACGCAGTCGGCACCGGCTGCAGCGTCGAGCTACTGAAATGATTCCGCAGGAGATCATTCGGCGTAAGCGCGATGGCGACGAACTCGCCGCCGCCGATATCAGCTCCTTCATCGCGGCACTCGCTGCCGGTCGATTGTCGGAAGGCCAGATCGGCGCATTCGCCATGGCCGTTTGGTTCAAGGGCATGTCGCGGGCCGAAATCGTGGCCTTGACGCTGGCGATGGCCGATTCCGGTGACAGGCTGCAATGGGCCGATATCGACCGCCCGATCGCCGACAAGCATTCGACCGGCGGCGTCGGCGACAATGTTTCGCTGATGCTGGCGCCGATCGCCGCTGCCTGCGGCCTCGCCGTTCCGATGATCTCCGGGCGCGGCCTCGGCCATACCGGCGGCACGCTGGATAAGCTCGAATCCATTCCCGGCTATCTGATCACCCCGGATGCTGACCTGTTCCACAAGGTCGTGAAGGAGGCGGGATGCGCCATCATCGGCCAGACCGGGACCTTGGCGCCCGCCGACGGCAGGCTCTATGCCGTGCGCGACGTAACCGCCACGGTCGATTCCATTCCCCTCATCACCGCCTCGATCCTCTCGAAGAAACTTGCGGCGGGGCTCGAGACGCTGGTGCTCGACGTCAAGGTCGGCAATGGCGCCTTCATGGCCGATCGCGGCCAGGCGGAGATCCTCGCGCAGTCGCTGGTCGAGGTGGCCAATGGTGCAGGCGTGAAGACCTCGGCCCTGATCACCGACATGAACCAGCCGCTCGCCGACAGTGCCGGCAACGCGGTCGAGATGCGCAACTGCCTGGACTTCCTGGCAGGCAGGAAAAGAGACACGCGGCTTGATATCGTCGTTTTTGCCTTCGCCGCCGAGATGCTGGTGAAATCCGGTATCGCCGCTTCGCCTGATGAAGCTGAAGGAATGGCGCGGCGGGCCTTGTCGTCGGGAAAGGCGGCGGAAGTCTTCGCGCGTATGGTATCGATGCTCGGCGGCCCGGCCGATCTCATCGAAAATCCCGACCGATATCTAGTCAGGGCGCCTGTGGAAAAGCCTGTCCCGGCCGCCCGGTCCGGCTGGCTTGCCGGCTGCGATGCGCGCGGTGTCGGCATCAGTGTCATCGACCTTGGCGGCGGAAGACGCCATCCGGCGGCCCGGATCGACCATCGCGTCGGCTTTTCCGAACTCCTGCCGCTTGGCACCCGCGTAAACGCGGGCGAACCGATCGCGCTGGTTCATGCTGCTGACGAAGCCGCGGCGGAGCGGGCGGCTGCGGCACTTGCCATGCATTACCGCATCACCGAGGACAAGCCGGAGCTGACACCGGTGATTGCGGGCCTGATCTGACGCGGTTTACTGCTTGAGGCTGAGCGAACCGTCGGCGACGGAATAGGAGGCGAGCTTCTGCAGGAAACTCATGCCGACCAGCGTCGTCGTCAGCGCATTGTCCCTCAGGACGAAGGCTTCGACATCGCGCACGCGAATGCCGCCGATTTCGACCCGGTCGAGTGTCACATGCGCGGCCTTCGTCTGGCCGTTCGCAGTGTTCACCCCGTAACGGAAATCGAGTTGGTTGGCGGTGAAGCCCAGCCGGCGGGCCAGCGTCTCGTTGAGCGCCACATAGGTGGCGCCGGTATCGATCAGGCCCTGCACCGGCTTGCCGTTGATCTTGAAGCTGCCGGTATAGTGGCCCTGCGCATCGGCCTGCAGCCGGATCGCATTGCTGCCAGAGACGGGCGCGGGTACTGCGGCCTCATCGCTTTCGGTCGATACGTAATTGGCGGAGAGAGCGTCAGCAGGCTGCTGGCTGGTGCTTCCGAAGAAGGAAGGCACCTGTGTGGCGAGCACCGCGGCGATGCTGGCGAATAGGACGGTACGCACGAGCATGAAACAGAAATCCTTCCTGTATAAACCCGGCATCATGCAGGGCCTCATGCTTCAGGCTTCCTAAACCTCAAGTGCTGATAAGTTGCTAATATCGACGACAAAAGGCCCGGCTTGAACCACCGGGCCGCAAAGTCTTTCGATTTGGTAAAAGAAGGTTGAAATTACTTGGTGCCGTACATGCGGTCGCCGGCATCGCCGAGACCGGGCACGATATAGCCCTTCTCGTTGAGATGGCTATCGATCGACGCGGTGAAGACCGGAACATCGGGATGCGCGGCGCGAAAGTTGCGGATGCCTTCCGGGGCGGCAAGCAGGCAGAGGAAGCGGATATTGTGGGCGCCGCGTTCCTTGAGCTTGTCGATTGCCGCGATCGAGGAATTGCCGGTCGCAAGCATCGGGTCTACGACGATGATCAGCCGCTCGGCCACGTCCTCCGGCGCCTTGAAGTAATATTCGACCGGCTGCAGCGTCTCGTGGTCGCGGTAGACGCCGATATGCGAGACGCGGGCGGACGGCACGAGATCGAGCATGCCTTCGAGCAGTCCGTTGCCGGCGCGCAGGATCGAGGCGAAGACCAGCTTCTTGCCCTCGAGGATCGGCGATTCCATCGTCTGCAGCGGCGTCCCGATCGTTTCCATCGTCAGTTCGAGATCGCGGGTGACCTCGTAACAGAGCAGCGTCGAGATTTCGCGCAGCAAGCGCCGGAAACTTCCCGTCGATGTCTCCTTGCGCCGCATGATGGTGAGCTTGTGCTGCACAAGCGGATGATCGATGACTGTGACGCCGTCCATGGGGAAGCCTTTCATTCTTTCTATCGAATGTTTCTTTCACGGAAATCGGCCAGACCGCAAGAGTGGCGGCCAATCTTCCCCAGCCTCTCGCCCTCAAATTCGGGCGAGCAGGGCCTTGCGTGTCTCATCGTCGACGAAGGCGGCTTCGATCGCCGTGCGCGTCATGGCATCGATCTCGGCGTCGCTGAAACCGAAGGTCCCGGCGGCAAGTTCGTATTCCCGCTTGAGCGAAGTATGAAAGAAAGGCGGATCGTCCGAGCTGATCGTCACCCGGACGCCCGCGTCCTTCAGCCGGCGCAGCGGATGGGAGGCGAAATCCGGAAAGACCCCGAGGGCGATATTGGAGCCCGGGCAGATCTCGAGCACGGTGCCGAGATCGGCAAGCCGTTTGACCAGATCGACATCCTCGATGGCGCGCACCCCGTGGCCGATGCGCGAGGGGCGCACCGCATCGAGCGCATCGGCGACGCTGAAGGCGCCGCAGACCTCGCCGGCATGGATGGTCAGCCCGAGGCCGGCCTCGCGGGCGATATCGAAGGCGCGGGCATAATCGGCGACGCGCCCCATGCGCTCCTCGCCGGCAAGATTGAAGCCGGTAATCAGGGGATTGCCGGCCTTTGCCGCATATTCGGCAGCACCAATCACGCTCTCCGGACCGAAATGCCGCTCGCCGGTGACGATCAGCCGGGCCTCAATGCCGTTCTTTTCCCTGGCCCGCCGGATGCCTTCGCAGATACCGGATATATAGGCATCGGCGCCGAGCCCGATGCGCTTGCCGTGGTCGGGCGAAACGATGAGCTCGCTGTAGATCGTATCGATGGCGGCGAGTTCGTCGAGATAGGTTTCGGTCAGAAGCGCATAGTCCTCCTCGGTCTTGTAGACCTCGGAAACCTTGTCGTAACATTCGAGGAAGCTTGCGAAATCATGCCAGACATAGGCACCGTCGCGAAGCTGTGCGCTGATGTCGACGCCATATTTCTGCGCCTGCGCTGCGGTCAGAGCCGGCGGTGCTGCACCCTCCAGATGGCAGTGCAGTTCGACCTTCTTCAAATGCGATGTCACAGAAAACTCCTTCCGTGCGGCCCGGCCGGGATGCCGAGATGCCGGGCGATGCTCTCGCCGATATCGGCATAGCTGCGGCGCACGCCGATCGAACGCGACCGGATGCCGGGGCCATAAGCGATGACAGGCACACGCTCGCGCGTATGGTCCGTGCCGCGCCAGGTCGGATCGCAGCCATGATCGGCGGTGAGCACGACGAGATCGCCGGGCTTCAGTTTCTTGTGGACTTCAGGCAAGCGCGCATCGAAGGCTTCGAGTGCGGCTGCATAACCCGGCACGTCGCGGCGATGACCGTAGATCATGTCGAAATCGACGAAATTGGTGAAAACGAGATCGCCGTCCCCAGCCTCGTCGAGCGCCGCGAGGGACGCATCCATCAGCGCCTCGTTTCCGTTCGCCTTGACGACCCTGGAAATGCCCTGATGCGCGAAGATGTCGTCGATCTTTCCCACAGCATGCACATGCCGGCCGTGCTCGATCAGCCGGTCGAGTAGCGTCGGCTCCGGCGGCACCACGGAGAAGTCGCGCCGGTTTCCCGTGCGCTGGAAAGTAGAGGCGGACTGGCCGATAAAGGGCCGGGCGATGACACGGCCGATATTGTAGGGATCGAGCAGCCCCCGGGCCAAACGGCAGAAGGCGAGCAGACGATCGAGGCCGAAATGCTCCTCGTGCGCCGCGACCTGAAAGACGGAATCCGAAGAGGTGTAGCAGATCGGCTTGCCGGTGCGGATATGGTCTTCGCCGAGCCGGGCGATGATCTCCGTTCCCGAAGCATGGCAGTTGCCGAGGATGCCGGGCACGTCAGCCTCCCTGCATAGCGCCTCGATGAATTCGGCAGGAAAGGCGTCGCCCTCTATCGGGAAATAACCCCAATCGAAACTGACCGGTGTTCCCGCGATTTCCCAATGACCCGACGGCGTATCCTTGCCGCGGGAGATTTCGGTGGCGGCGCCATAAATGCCGTAGACCTTTTCCGGGACGGGCATGCCGGGCGGAAACCGGCCGGAGGCGGATCGCGCGATCTGCATCAGCCCGAGTTCCGACATGTTGGGCAGGGAAAGCGGCCCTTCGCGCAACCCGGCGCGGTCTCCGGCTCCGGCTGCGCAGAACTCGGCGATATGGCCAAGTGTATCGGCGCCCTCGTCGCCATAGGCCGCCGCATCCGGCGCTCCGCCAATGCCGAAGGAATCCAGAACGAAAAGAAAGGCACGCGCCATTTAACACCCGAGAAAGCCGATCGCGGCCTCTGCAATATCGGAGGCGGCTGAGATCCAGCCATATAATGCTGCGGCCGGCTTGGCAAATTACAGCGCCGCGCGTCCTTTTCAGACGCGCAAAGGACACTGTAACACTTTGAATTGCTGCATAACTCTCTAATCGATTTCGTTTAGGGAGTTATGCAGCAGAGAAGAGCAGGAGGCGGTCGTCAGCAGTCGCCGCAGGGGATCGAGTCGCCTTGCCGCTGGCGATAGAAATAACTGCGGCTGATGGTGATCGTGCGCATGCCATCCGGCATGAAGTTCGGGGCGAACAGGAACATCCTATAGGGGATGCTGAGCTCGGTGCGGACCAGGAAACTGTTCGCCGTCTTCATATCGGACGGCACATTGCTCACCGCGGCGTTCTTGGCATAGGGCACCGTCCCATCCTGCGCCCAGGACCAGAGCACCTTCGCATTGGCACCGGCATCGATGGTGATCCCGGTGATCTTCAGCGTCAGCGACGTGGCGTTGTAGGGCACAAAGATCGCCGTTGCGACCGACGGCATCTGCGCGAGCGCGCTCTTGGTGACGGATTGCTGCTGGGTGACGAGGTCGGCCACCGTTCCTGCGGCGCGTGTCACGCGCTTGCTGACGCTGAGGCCGACCGTGATCTCGAAAGCGCCGATATAGAGCATCACGAGCACGGGAAAGAGGATCGCGAATTCGATCGCGCCGGCGCCCCTGCGGTCGCGGGCCAGCCGCCGCGCCGTCAGGACCAGTCTGGTGAACGGGTTGCGCAACGCCATCATGGATATTGCTCGTTCTGGAAGGCCGCGGTCGCGACGATCAGATATTGCCGCGGCATCGAACCGTCGGAGGGACGTATCGTGGTGATATAGGGCCGGACCAGATCCGCGGTGATTTCCCAGCGGTAATAGGCGCGCAGCATGTTGATCGTGCCGGCGCCGCCCGGCGCATATTTGAAGGCCGCGGTGTTGATGTCGGCATATTTGTCGGTGGAAAGCTTCGGGATCGTCGTCGGAATGGCCGAAAAGGTGCTGAACGTCTGCACATCCACGTAAAGCTTGCTCGGCGTAGCGACTTCGCTCGCCGAGCAGCGGATCAGGATCGAGATCTCATCGCAGAAAGCCTGGCGGAATTGCGCCTGGTTCATGTCGGTCGTGCGGCCGATTGTAGGTGATCTGCCCGGTTCGCATCCGGCGGCTCATCGTATCGACGGCATTGGAGACGAGTTCTTCGGCGGCGAAGGCGACGAAAGTTTCGAGGATTGCGAAAATCACCAGGAAATAGGGAATGGCGAGCAGGGCGAATTCGATCGCCGCAGCGCCGTCGCGTGAGCGGGCGAGACTGCGAAACCGTAAGAAGCGGAACGGCGCAACAGCGCGCCCCTTATCCGTCTGCTGATCGATTGTCATCATTGCCTGGACCCGAGCGACATTCTCAGTCGTCAGACTAAGGTCCGTTCGTTGATTTTCCGTTTCACCCTGACACGACGATTTTAACGAATCGGCGAACAAGCTGAAGGCAAGTCACTCAGGGCGAGGCGGTCGCGGTAGCCGCTTGCTGCGCATGCTGCTCGCAGTTCGGCGTGCAGGACAGCACGGAGCGCTGGGTCTGCCGGTAGACGCGCACCGTATTGCCCTCGTCGATCGACACCAGGATGCGTTCGTCGAGGATCGCATTGCCGTCGGCATCGAGAAGTACCAGATTGGTGGTGCCGAAGCTGCGTCCTGTGAGCACGATGGTCTTGGCGTCGGCGACCGTCGCATCGGCGACTGCGGCATTGCCGACAATCACCTTGCTGACGGGGCGGTCGAGCTTCAAGACGCGCGCGTGATCCATATAGACGCGCAGCATGTCATCGTCTGCGGCCCCGGAAACTCCCGAAATACCGAAAACGGCGATCATGCCGGCAAAGAAAATGGTTTTGCCGCTCGATGACATTGGGTCCTCTTTCACGATCACAGCGCAATATCCGCATAGAATGGAAAAAAATGGTGAACGAAGCCTTAAGCCTACCGCTCTGTTCCAGGATGAAGCGCAATGCTCCGATTTGGTACGGTCCCTGGGCCGCGCACGCCTCGGTTGGAGGTGGAATTTGTGCTATTTCCGGATGAATGCAGCGGTTATATCCGGAATATTGTTAAATATTGAGGTAAGTGCGTAAGAAAATACTGACTCTACAAAGGCCTGTTGTCTCGTTCACATGTCGTTAACTCTTTTCCTTAAGCCGATGGAAACGGCCATTCGCTAGGTTGCAGTCATCCGATCAACGGCAAACAGTTGGCGGACGTGCTGAACATCAACTGGAGTTAGGAGTTACCATGACCAAGCTTTTTAGCCGTTTTCTGAAGGACGAATCCGGCGCGACCGCAATCGAATACGGCCTGATCGCCGCCCTCATTTCCGTAGCGCTCATCACCGGCGCAACGAGCCTCGGCGGCAAGATCGGCAACACGTTCAACGGCTTGAGCACCAAGATGGACAGCTCTGTCACCGCAAGCGGCGGCTGAGCTAGCTGCCGCCTAGCGGCGTCCGCGCAATACCGGCCGGATCTGCTCCGGCCGAACTATCCGAGCGGGCTCACAGGCTGAACGGCCGTGAGCCTTTTCGCATCTCGTTACGATCGGGTATACGCATGATCGCAGCTTCAGTCTTCGTGATACTGCCACTCTGCCTCGCCATGGCGGCTTTCTCGGATCTCTTCACCATGACGATCCCGAACCGCATTTCCGTGATCCTGATCGCCTCTTTCCTCGTTCTCGCGCCGTTCTCCGGCTTGGGACTGGAAGTGATCGGCATGCATCTTGCCGGCGCCGCCATCGTCTTCAGCGCCTGCTTTGCTCTCTTTGCATTCAATGTGATGGGCGGCGGAGATGCCAAGCTGTTGAGCGCCACCGCGCTCTGGTTCGGTCTGAATGAATCGCTGCTTTTCCTGATGACCGATGTCGCCGCGATCGGCGGTCTCATCACCTTGCTCATCCTGCTCGTGAGAACGCAGTCCAATACCATCCTCGCCATCGGGCTACCGGTGCCGAACTCGGTCCTGCTCGCCAAGAAGATCCCCTACGGCATCGCGATCGCGATCGGCGGCTTCATGGCCTTCCCTTCCTCGCCGCTGTTCCTGGCGGCGCTGGAAAGCCTGAAATAACGGCATTTTAAATGCCCGTTAACTTAAAATGTAAGCGTTCCATTAACCATAATTATACCAATTGCTGAGCATTCTACAGGGCGAACATATCGTGCCCTGAGGAATGATCGATGAAACCGGCTCGCCTTATAATCCTAGCTGTCGCCGTGGTGGCAGCCGGCCTCGCCGGCCTCCTGGCAATGCAAATGGCGGGCAGCGGCGGTGTCGTCACCCAGGTCCGCTCGGTCGTCGAGAAGGAACCGACCGTCAACATCCTCGTCTCGAGCGGCAATCTGTCGGTCGGCGCAAGGCTGGATGACCAGGCGGTGCATTGGATGGCCTGGCCGCAGGGCGGCGTCGTTCCCGGCCTCATCACCGAAACCGACAAGCCGGATGCAATCAAGGATCTGCAGGGCGCCGTCGTGCGTCTGCCGATCTTCGAAGGTGAACCGATCCGGCCGGAAAAGATCGCCGATTCCAGCAGCCGCATCCTCTCCTCGCTGTTGCCGGCCGGCAAGCGCGCCGTCGCGACTGAGATATCGGTGGCAACGGGCGCCGGCGGTTTCATCCTGCCGAATGATCGCGTCGACGTCATCATGGTCCGCAAGGGCGCGGAGGCCGACAAGCTCATCACCGAAACCGTGCTGAGCAATGTCCGCGTCCTCGCCATCGACCAGCAGATCCAGGAAAAGGACGATGGCTCGAAATCGGTGGTCGGTACAACCGCGACGCTCGAGCTCACGCCCGATCAAACGAAGGTTCTTGCCGTCGCCCAGCAGATGGCGGACCGGCTGTCGCTGGCGCTGCGCTCGGTCGCCGATGCGCAGGAGCAGGATACCAGCGCCGCCGACTATCTGCTGAGCGGCGACAACGGCAGTGCGATCATCCAGGTCATCAAATCGGGCGCCATCGTCACGGATGCGGGCGCCGCGCCGAAGGCGGAGTAAGGACGTGCAAATGGGCAATTCAACGCGGCGCGCCGGACCTCTCCTGACAGGTTGCCTTTCGCTGGCAATCGGCGCCTCTGGTATGGTGCCGGCCTCTTTCGCCCCACTCTTCGGTGCAGGCGAAGCGCGCGCCGATTCCGATAGCCTGGTCCGGATCTCGCAGACCGGCTCCAATGCCCATCGCCGGCTGAAGCTCGGGCTCAACAAGGCCGTCGTTGTCGATCTGCCGGAGGATGCGCATGATATCCTCGTCTCCGATCCGACCATGGCTGATGCCGTGACCCGCACCTCGCGGCGCATCTACCTGTTCGGCAAGAAGGTCGGCCAGACGAATATCTTCGTCTTCGGCGCCGGTGGACAGGAGATCGTCAATCTCGACATCGAGATCGAGCGCGACGTCTCCGGCCTCGAAGTCAATCTCCGCCGCTTCATTCCCGACTCCAACATCAACGTCGAAATCGTCTCCGACAACATCGTGCTGACCGGCACCGTGCGCACGCCGCAGGATGCCACACAGGCCGCCGATCTGGCACAGGTCTTCCTGAAGGGCGGCGAGGCGACGACCAGAACCGAAACGGCATCCGGCACCGGCGGCGACAGCTCTGTGGCGCTTTTTGCCGAAGGTCGCCAGAGTTCGCAGGTCGTCAACCTGCTGCAGATCGAGGGCGAGGACCAGGTCACCCTCAAGGTGACGATCGCCGAGGTCCGCCGCGAGGTGCTGAAGCAGCTCGGCTTCGACAATCTGGTTTCCAATTCTTCCGGCATGACGGTCGCTCAGCTCGGCAGTCCCAGCGCCGACAGCGCCGCGTCGACGGTCGGTGGCGGTCTGGCGGCGCTCTTCAAGAGCTCGATCGGCAAATACGACATTTCGACCTACCTCAACGCGCTGGAACAGGCCAAGGTCGTCAAGACGCTCGCAGAACCGACGCTGACGGCGATATCGGGCCAGGCCGCGACCTTCAATTCCGGTGGCCAGCAGCTTTATTCGACGACCGACAGCGACGGCAATGTCACCGTCGTACCGTTTAACTACGGTATCAGCCTCGCCTTCAAACCGGTCGTGCTGTCATCGGGCCGCATCAGCCTGCAGATCAAGACCAACGTCTCCGAACCGGTGGCCGGCAGCGGCAACGCCACCTATCAGCGCCGCTCGGCGGAAACCTCGGTGGAGCTGCCTTCGGGCGGCTCGATCGCGCTCGCCGGCCTTATCCGCGACAATGTTTCCCAGACGATGGGCGGCACGCCCGGTGTCTCAAAGATCCCGCTACTCGGGACGCTCTTCCGCCAGAAGGGTTTCGAGCGTCAGGAAACCGAGCTCGTCATCATCGCCACGCCCTATCTGGTGCGCCCGGTGGCGCGCAACCAGCTCAACCGGCCGGACGACAATTTCAGCCCTGAGAACGACGGTGCGACCTTCTTCCTCAACCGTGTCAACAAGGTCTATGGCCGCCGCGAGGCGCCCGTTGCAGACGCGCAGTTCCACGGCTCGATCGGGTTCATCTACAAATGAGCGGGGCACGATCGGCAGCAATGGCAGAAAACAGAGATCAGGCGATGGCCCATATGATTGCGACGACACCCCGCTTCGGAATCTCGAAGGCGTTTTTTGCGATGGCCGCCATGTCGATGGCAATCCTTTCCGGATGCGCCGGCCCGCATGACCAGCTGACGACCGGCGGCATTCCGGACGATTACCGCGCCCGCCACCCGATCATCGTCACGGAGGCGGAGCAGACGGTGGATATACCTGTTGCCTCCACCGATCGCCGCTTGACCATCGCCCAGCGCGACCTCATCCGCGGCTTTGCGGCAAACTATATCTCGCGCGCCTCCGGGCCAGTTTACGTGCTGTCACCGCAAGGCTCGCCCAATTCGGCGGCCGCCTATCAGCTGCGCAATCAGGTTCGTGCCGAGCTGACATCGAGGGGGATCGCAAGCTCGAAAATCGTCAACACCTCCTATGCCGCTGCCGGTCCCGGCGATGCGGCGCCGATCCGGCTGAGCTTTACCGGCACCACCGCGGTCACCACGCAATGCGGTCAGTGGCCGAAGGACATTTCGAACGATTTGACCAACCAGAATTACTATAATTTCGGCTGCGCTTCGCAGAACAACCTTGCCGCCCAGATTGCCAATCCGGAGGATCTGGTGGCACCCCGCGGCATGACCCCGATCGACGCACAGCGACGCAACAATGCCATCCAGGAATACCGCACGACGACATCGACAATCGAAGATGTCGGCAGCGACAGCAGCTTCTGAGGCGGAACGGGACGATGAGCGCGATCGAATACGAAATCAAAAACCCCAGCGAGCTTCGCAACGCCGAGGAGGCGGTGCGCATGGCGGATCTGGAAAACATGCGGCCGTTGCCGCGCATCTCCGTCCACGCCTTCTGCGAGAGCGAGGTCCTGCAGCATGTCATGGAACGCTGCGCCAATGATCGGCGCGTGGCGAAAGTCAGCATGCGCATCACCAGCGGCGGCATCGCCGCTGCCGCCAATATGTTTTCCGGCGCCCCGACGCCGAACCTCATCATCCTCGAGACCAAGGCGAATGCCGCGAACCTGCTCGGCGAACTCGCACCGCTCGCCGCCGTCTGCGATCCGACGACCAAGGTCGTCATTATCGGCTATTACAACGATATCGGGCTTTATCGCGAACTCATCCGCAACGGCATTTCCGAATATATGGTCCAGCCCGTCGCCATGCCCGATATCCTTGCGGCGATGGCCTCGATCTTCGTCGATCCGGAAGCCGAGCCGCTTGGCCGCAGCATCGCCTTCATCGGCTCGAAGGGCGGCACCGGCGCTTCGACCATCGCGCATAATTGCGCCTTCGGCATTTCCAATCTCTTCTCCACCGAGACGATCCTCGCCGATCTCGACCTGCCTTATGGCACGGCGAACATCGATTTCGACCAGGATCCGGCCCAGGGCATCGCTGAAGCGGTCTTCGCACCCGATCGTCTCGACGAGGTCTTCCTCGACCGCCTGTTGACGAAATGCTCCGAGCATCTGTCGCTGCTTGCCGCACCCTCGCTGCTCGACCGTGCCTATGATTTCGACGGCCAGGCCTTCCAGCCGGTGCTCGATGTTCTGCAGCGCAGCGCGCCCGTCACAGTGCTCGATGTCCCGCATGCATGGTCGGAATGGACGCGCTCGGTGCTGTCGAGCGTCGACGAGGTGGTCATCGCAGCGGTTCCCGATCTCGCCAACCTGCGCAACGCCAAGAATATGCTCGACGCGCTGCGCAAGATGCGGCCGAACGACCGGCCGCCGCATCTCATCCTCAATCAGGTCGGCATGCCGAAACGGCCGGAAATTTCGCCGTCGGATTTCTGTGAGCCGCTGGAGATCGATCCGATCGCGATCATTCCCTTCGACATCCATCTTTTCGGCAACGCCGCCAACAGTGGCCGGATGATCTCGGAAGTCGACCCGAAGTCGCCGACGGCGGAAACCTTTTCGCAGATATCGCACATCGTCACCGGCCGTGTCGCGATCAAGAAGGCGAGGAAGGGCGGCCTGCTGGGCCTCCTAAAGCGCAAGTAGACGATGAGCAATTCCAGCAAAAGCGGGAAGCGGCTTTGCGTCCGCAATTGCGTGAAAACGAACAGATAGAGCATTTCCATGACTCGGAGAGATCGGGAAATGCTCTAGAACGAGCAGATTGGATCGAGTGGCATGTTTGGAAAACGCGGAAATGAGGGTTCCGGAAAGGTCGGGGGGGCGATTGCTCCTCCGCCGCCGGCTCCGGCCGCCGCCCCTGCGGCCTCTTCCCCCTCCATTCTGGTCGAACCCTCGCGCGAGTCCGCACGCCAGCAGGTGCCGCCGATGCAGACGCCGCAACGCAAGCGCCCGGCCCGCACCGATGAATATTACGACACCAAGGCGCAGGTCTTTTCCGCGCTGATCGACACGATCGATCTCTCGCAACTTTCCAAGCTCGACGGCGAAAGCGCCCGCGAGGAAATCCGCGACATCGTCAACGACATCATCACCATCAAGAACTTTGCGATGTCGATCTCCGAGCAGGAAGAACTGCTCGAGGATATCTGCAACGACGTCCTCGGCTACGGCCCGCTGGAGCCGTTGCTGGCGCGCGACGACATCGCCGACATCATGGTCAACGGCGCCGGTCAGACGTTCATCGAAGTCGGCGGCAAGACGATCGAATCGGAAATACGCTTCCGCGACAATGCACAGCTTCTCTCGATCTGTCAGCGCATCGTCAGCCAGGTCGGCCGCCGCGTCGACGAATCGAGCCCGATCTGCGACGCCCGCCTGCCGGATGGCTCGCGCGTCAACGTCATCGCGCCGCCGCTGTCGATCGACGGGCCGGCGCTCACCATCCGCAAGTTCAAGAAGGACAAGCTGACCCTCGATCAGCTCGTCCGTTTCGGCGCGATCACGCCGGAAGGTGCAACCGTGCTGCAGATCATCGGGCGCGTGCGCTGCAATGTCGTCATTTCAGGCGGCACCGGCTCGGGTAAAACCACGCTTCTGAACTGCCTCACCAACTATATCGACAGGGACGAACGCGTCATCACCTGCGAGGATACGGCCGAACTGCAACTGCAGCAGCCGCATGTCGTGCGTCTCGAAACGCGCCCGCCGAATATCGAAGGCGAGGGCGAGATCACCATGCGCGATCTCGTCAAGAACTGCCTGCGTATGCGTCCCGAGCGCATCATCGTCGGCGAAGTGCGCGGACCTGAAGTTTTCGACCTGCTGCAGGCGATGAACACCGGTCACGACGGTTCGATGGGCACCATCCACGCCAACACACCGCGCGAATGCCTGAGCCGTATTGAATCGATGATCGCCATGGGGGGCTTTACCCTGCCGGCAAAGACGGTGCGCGAGATCATTTCCAGCTCGGTCGACGTCGTCATTCAGGCGGCACGCCTTCGCGACGGTTCGCGCCGCATCACCCAGATCACCGAGGTGATCGGCATGGAAGGCGACGTCATCATCACCCAGGACTTGATGCGCTACGAGATCGATGGCGAGGATGCGAATGGCCGCCTGATCGGCCGGCACATGTCGACCGGCGTCGGCAAGCCGCATTTCTGGGATCGCGCCCGCTACTTCAACGAGGAAAAGCGTCTTGCCGCCGCCCTCGACGCGATGGAAGCGAAAACGAAGGAATAGGCGAGATGTTCGGGTTCGATCCGATAGTATTGGCAATCGTCGTCCTCGCCGCCGTCTCCGCGGCGGCGGTCGCCTATGCCCTGTTGTTTTCGAAGATCGAGGCCGACAAGAAATCGGCAAGCCGCATCAATCGCGTCAAATCGGCCGAAAGCGACCGGGTCAAGGTCAAGGCTGCCCGTGACCGGGTGCAAGAGCTGTCGAAGCGCCGTAAATCGGTGCAGGACAATCTGAAGGATCTGGAAAAGCGCCAGCACGAAAAGACCAAGAAGACCGTGTCGATGAAGGCGCGGCTGGTGCAGGCCGGCCTGACGATCACGGCGGCGAAATTCTATCTCATCAGCGCCGTCTTCGCCTCCATGCTGCTTCTCGTCGCCTTGGTCGTCGGCGCATCGTGGATGGTCATGGTCGGTATCGCCGTCGTCGCCGGTCTCGGCCTGCCGCGCTGGGTCGTTGGCTTCCTGATCAAGCGCCGCCAGACCAAGTTTTTGAACGAACTCCCCAATGCGCTTGACGTTATTACGCGCTCAATCAAATCGGGCCTGCCGCTCAACGATGCGATCCGCCTTATTGCCACCGAAGGCACCGAGCCTGTCAAGAGCGAGTTCCTGCGGGTGATCGAGGCGCAGCAGGTAGGCCTGAGTATCCCCGACGCCTGCGCGCGCATGACGATCCACATGCCGCTCCAGGAAGTCAACTTCTTCGCCATCGTCATCGCCATCCAGTCGCAGGCCGGCGGCAATCTGTCGGAAGCGATCGGCAACCTCTCCAAGGTGCTGCGTGAGCGCAGGAAGATGAAGGCCAAGGTCCAGGCGCTCTCGATGGAAGCCAAGGCGTCGGCCGTCATTATCGGGGCTCTGCCCTTCATCGTCGCGACGCTCGTCTACATGACGTCGCCGAACTACATGATGATCCTTTTCACCGATCCGCGCGGCCATTTCATCATGGGTGTCTCGGCGATCTGGATGTCGATCGGCATCTTCGTCATGCGCAACATGGTCAATTTTGACATCTAGCCGGAAGGACGCACCATGTCGCAGGATCTTGCCGCAACGCTGACCAATCCGAGCATGCTGATCGCCCTCTTCGTCGCGATTGCCGTCTTCGCCACTTTTTACACGATCGCCATTCCCTTTTTCGAGCGCGGCGATTTGAACAAGCGCATGAAGGCTGTTTCCACGGAGCGCGAGCAGATCCGTGCCCGCGAACGCGCCCGCATGAACACGGAAACCGGCGCCGGCAAGGCCTCGCTCAGGAACCAGAACAACCGCTCGGTCCGTCAGATCGTCGAGCGCTTCAACCTGCGCAAGGCGCTGGTCGACGAAAACACGGTCAACAAGCTGCGTGCCGCCGGCTTCCGATCGGAGAATGCGCTGAATACCTTCCTGGTGGCGCGTTTCCTGCTGCCTTTCCTGTTCCTGACGCTTGCCGCTGTCTGGGTCTTCGGCCTCGGCAATCTCGCCGAAAAGGGCACGCCGATCCGCCTCTTCGCCGTCATCGGCGTCGGTTATCTCGGCTTCTACGCGCCGAATATCTTCATCTCGAACCGCATGGGCAAGCGCCAGCACTCGATCAAGCGCGCCTGGCCGGATGCGCTGGACCTGATGCTGATCTGCGTTGAATCCGGCATCTCGATCGAGGCCGCGATGCGCCGTGTGTCGGAAGAGCTCGGCGAGCAGTCGCCGGCGCTTGCCGAGGAGATGGTGCTGACCACGGCCGAGCTTTCCTTCCTGCCGGATCGCCGTGCGGCGCTCGAAAATCTTGCCACGCGCACCCAGATCGAGCTGGTTCGATCGGTGACTCAGGCGCTGATCCAGGCCGATCGCTACGGTACGCCGGTTGCACAGGCGCTGCGCGTTCTTGCCCAGGAAGGACGCGACGAGCGCATGAACGAGGCGGAAAAAAAGGCTGCCGCCCTGCCGCCGAAGCTGACGGTGCCGATGATCCTGTTCTTCCTGCCGGTGCTGATCGCCGTCATTCTCGGTCCGGCCGGCATTCAGGTGGCAGACAAGTTCTGACGGTTGCGCCGGCGCCGGAAAGCGGATGCCGCTTTCGGCAGAAGACGATGTTGCCTCAAAGACCGTCGGCCGATCCGGAGCCTTCAAACATGCGTGACCAGCACCGGCATAGCTGGTAAACGGGACGGACGACCATCGGCAAGCGGATGCAACCGCAGTGCCCCTGGCGCGCGTTCAATCCAAAAGAGAGGTCTCCGATGTCTTCTGCGGGCATTTTCATCAGCATCTTGGCAGCCTTGGCGGTCGGCGCGATGAGCCCTGGGCCGAGCTTCGTCGTCGTCTCCAGGATCGCCATCTCGCGTTCCAGGCTGGATGGCCTTGCGGCCGCACTCGGCATGGGCGCCGGCGGTGTCGTTTTTGCCGTGCTGGCGCTTGCCGGGCTGACGGCGCTGCTGTCTCAGTTCGAATGGCTCTATGTCCTGCTAAAGATCGCAGGCGGCGCCTATCTCGTCTATATCGCCGTCAATATCTGGAGGAGTGCCGGTCAGCCGCTCGAAGTCTCTGACACCGTCAACGGCAACCGCGCGCTGAGATTGAGCTTCATGAATGCGCTGCTGACCCAGCTCAGCAACCCGAAGACCATCATCGTCTATGCCAGCCTCTTTGCGGCACTTCTGCCGAGGACGGTGCCGCTCGATCTCATCGTCGCGCTGCCGCTCGGCGTCTTTGCCGTGGAGGCGGGGTGGTATTCGATCGTGGCCTTCGCCTTTTCGGCCCGCCATCCGCGGCGCCTCTATCTTGCCGCCAAGGGCTGGATCGACCGGGCCGCTGGTGCCGTCATGGGCGGCCTGGGTTTGCGTCTCATTCTTTCAGGCCTGAGCGCCCGCTAAGATCAGGATCTGTCTGAAGGCGTAAGCCTTTCCGACGACATGATTCGGTCAGTTGGTGTTGCTGTCGCCTGCTGCTTGCGGCGTCTTGTCCTTGGCGGCGAGTTTCTGCCAGGAATTCTGCTGCGAGAGCATGCCTCTGAGATAGGCGACATTGGCATCGGCCTGCTGCGGCGAAAGTTCGCGCCGGGCTATCTGCTCGGCTTCCGGGAAACGCCCCTGTAGGCCGACGACCAGGGCAAGGTTCTGCCTGACGCGGCTGTCGGCAGTCGGCTGGCTGGCGGCGGAACGCAGGTAGGTTTCGGCCGTGCGCAGATCGCCGGTCAGCACGTAGGACATGCCGAGGTTGGAAAGGATGGAGGGCTCGTTCGGCTGGATGTCGAGCGCGTCGCGGTAGCGCTGCCGGGCATCACTTGCCCGGCCCATCTGGTCGAGGATCGCGCCCTGGGCGGAGATCAGCTTCCAGTCAGGACGGTCGGGCGTCTGGGCGCGGCCGATCGTGTCGAGCGCCTGCTGAAACTGGCCGGCCGCCGCCTGCGCCTTGCCGTAGGCGGCCAGCACGTTGCGGTCGGCGGGATTGGCGATCGCCACCTGCTGCATGACGGCGAGCGCCTGCGTGTCGCGACCGTTCATGCGCAGCAGATTGGCGTAGTTGACGCCGGTGACGGGATCGCGCGGGTTCTTTTCATAGGCCTGGCCGAGCCGGTCCGTCGCTGAGCGCAGCTCGATCGCGTCCATCTCTTCGACCGGCTTGGTGAGTTTCGGGACCGAGCCCGTTGTCATCCGGTCCTTGGTCGTCGAGCAACCGGCGAGTGCCAGGACGAGCAGCGATGCCGCAGCGCCCTGCAGGATACGATTCGTGAATGTGGTGGTGAGCGAGGCAGGCATGGCGCGTTCCTGGATTCCGAAATCGGCGCCTGACCTCGAAGCGGAACAGGGAAAGGTTTGACGCGTAATCTTCGCTCCAGCAATAGTCTGTTAACCCTAACAGACCGTTAAGGAACGATTCCTTGCGACCGCCGAAGGACAATCATGGCCCCCTATCAGTTTATCGAGAGACCGACTCCTTTCAACACGAAGGGCGGTTCGACGCTGCCGATCTTTGCCGTTACGCCTGCCCATATCGAGACCGGCACGATCGATCCGATCGCGCTCAATTGGGCGCGCAGGGCAGGCTACAAGGCCGAAAGCGGGTCGCTGCTGCTGATCCCGACGGCCGAAGGCCATCTCGGCGGCGCGCTTTACGGCCTCGGCACCAATCCATCCGAGCAGCCTTACATCACCGGCAGGCTCGCCCGTGCGCTGCCGGCCGGCGACTGGCACATCGAGACCGCGCCGCTGACGGCAAATCGCCTGGCCCTCGGCTTTGGGCTCGGCAGCTACCGTTTCGACCGTTACAAATCCGAAAAGTCGCCGGCGGCGACGCTGATGATCCCCCGCGATGCCGACGCAGCCGATATCAAGCGCCAGCTTGCCGGCGTCTTTCTCGCCCGCGATCTGATCAATACACCGACGAACGACATGGGGCCGAACCAGCTCGAGGCCGTTTTCCGTGGCCTGGCCGAACATTACAAGGCTGAGATATCGGTTATATCGGGCGACGACCTGCTCAAGCAGAACTTTCCGCTGGTCCATACCGTCGGCCGCGCCAGCGCCGATGCGCCGCGCCTGCTTGAGCTGCGCTGGGGCAAGAAGGGTCATCGCAAGGTGACGCTCGTCGGCAAGGGTGTCTGCTTCGATACCGGCGGTCTCGACATCAAGCCTGCCGCCTCGATGCTGCTGATGAAGAAAGACATGGGCGGCGCGGCGAATGTCATGGGGCTTGCCCTGATGATCATGGACGCCAAGCTGAAGGTCGATCTGCGCGTTATCGTTCCGGTCGTCGAAAACGCGATCTCGTCCAATGCCTTCCGCCCCGGCGACATCTACCGGAGCCGCAAGGGCCTGACCGTCCAGATCGACAATACCGACGCTGAAGGCCGGTTGATCCTTGCCGATGCGCTTGCCTATGCCGACGAGGAAGAGCCCGAGCTCTTGATCAACATGGCGACGCTGACCGGCGCTGCCCGCGTTGCGCTTGGCCCGGATCTCCCGCCCTTCTTCACCGACGACGCCAATCTGGCGCATGACCTGACCGAAGCAAGCCTGGAAACCGATGATCCGCTCTGGCGCCTACCGCTCTATTCCGGCTACGAAAAGGATATCCGCACCAAATTCGCCGATCTCACCAATGCGCCGGCCGGTGGCATGGCGGGGGCGATCACCGCGGCCCTCTTCCTCAAGCGTTTCGTCAGCAAGGCGAAGAGCTGGGTGCATTTCGATATTTTCGGCTGGGCTCCGTCCGAACGGCCGCATTCGCCGGGCGGCGGCGAGGCACAGGCGATCCGCGCACTCTTTCACCATATCCGCGAGAGCCTGCGCTGACGCCATCCGCAGAAAAGCGTTGAGGCGCGCCGCGTGTTCACGCGTTGCGCCTCGCTGCCGATCGTTAAAATTTTATTCACCTTGCCGGACAGCAATTTCCAGCGCCTCTTGCATGTCCACAGCAACTGCCGGAAAATGGAACGTTAGCGTAACGATCTTCCGGAGGGGCCGTGCCGATCGAACTGACCGCCTCGCAGGCGCTGGGGCTCTGGCATGGCGCGGCGCTCGATCAGGTCCGCCACGATGACCGCGATTTGACGTTGCGTCAGATGGCGATCCTGCTGCATATTTATCTGGTGCCGCCGCCGCACACGGTGCGCGGGCTTGCCGCCACGCTTGATGTCACCAAGCCGGTCATTACCCGCGCCTTGGATACGATGGGTGAGATGGGCCTGGTCGATCGTGTGCGTGACGATGCCGACCGGCGCAACGTGATCATCAAGCGCACCGTCGGCGGTGCGCTCTACCTGGAAAAGCTCGGCGATCTCATCCGAGATCAGGCTCGCCGGCTGCCGATCTGAAAGGAATGCGAATGACGATGCTCGACCGCCGCCTGCATGCTTACAGGTCTGATCTCGCGGAAGCGGGGCTCGAAGGCAAGGTTGAGGCGTCACGTTTTACGGAAGGCGCGCCGGCGCGTGTCGCCGTTCCTGTCCTGGCCGTGCGCCCTGAACCGGACCTTGCCCGCGGAATCGATACCGAACTGCTTCTCGGCGAGGATGTGACGGTTTTCGATCGCGCCGGCGGCTGGTGCTGGGTGAAAGCCGCTTCGGACGGGTATGTCGGCTATGTCAAGGCAGACGCGCTCTTGGAAGGCCGGCCGGCGCCGACCCATATC
Organism: Rhizobium sp. SRDI943; assembly: GCF_057653695.1. NCBI lineage: Bacteria > Pseudomonadati > Pseudomonadota > Alphaproteobacteria > Hyphomicrobiales > Rhizobiaceae > Rhizobium > Rhizobium sp. SRDI943. The sequence goes on from NZ_CM172787.1 coordinate 4,649,983, forward strand.
GTCACCGTGCAGCGCACCTTCCTCTATCCGGAACCGGAACTGCGCAAGCCCCACCAGGCCATCCTGTCGATGGGAAGCCGCGTCCACGTCGCCGGCGAGGCGGAGGCGCGCGGCAATCGCTATGTCGTGCTCGAGGACGGAACTGCGATATTCGCCAAGCACGTCCAGCCGATCGGCGCGCTCGATGGCGCCGATTATGTGGAGATCGTCGCCCGTTTCCTGGAAACGCCCTATCTTTGGGGCGGGCGTTCCGGCCTCGGCATCGATTGCTCCGGCCTCGTCCAGTTGGCGATGCTGATGACAGGCAGAGCTGCGCCGCGCGATACCGACCTGCAAGCGGCAGGCCTCGGCCAGCCGATCGATCGCTCCGAAATCCGCCGTGGCGACCTGGTCTTCTGGAAGGGCCATGTCGCCGTCTTCGAAGATCCGGAAACCATCCTGCACGCCAACGGTCATAGCATGACGGTGGCGCGCGAGAATTTCGCGGCCGCGGTCGAGCGCATCGGCTGGCTCTATGAGCAACCGACCGGCTATCGCCGCCCGATCAACTGATCGGAGGCTGCGGCCAGGATCTCACTCCGCCCGTCCAGTCCTCGAAGGCTTTCGACAGTCTCAGCACCCGCATGTCGTCGAAGCGCGGCCCGACGATCTGCAACCCGATCGGCATGCCCGATCGGGAGAAACCGCAATTGATCGAGGCGGCCGGCTGCTCCGACATGTTCCACGGCACCGTGAAACCGATATGCTCAAACGGCAGGGCCGGATCATTGGTCGGAGATGCCCATTCGGCCGGATAGGAGATGATCGGATTGGTCGGCGAAAGCAGGGCGTCGACCTCGGTGAACAGCCGTCCGCAGCTCTTGCGCATCTCGATCGTCTGATTGAAGCCCTTGACCGCATCGACGCCGCTGATGTCGGCGCCGCCCGTCGCCCAATCCCTGATATAGGGCAGGATGCTGTCGCGCCTGTTGTCGTCGAGATCCGCGATATCGCCCCAGAACCGGGACCGCCAGAAATTGTCGAGGCCATCCAGCATCGCGCGGGTTAGCACCGGCTGGACCGATAGAATGGTCGCGCCGGCCGCCTCGAACTGTTTCGCCGCCGTTTCGACCGCGGCCCTGATCTCGTCCTCCACCGCAAGGCCGCAGCCGGCATCGAGCATCAACCCGATTTTCATGCCCGACAGGTCGATGTCGAGATCCATCCAGTTGAAATCGTTCGGCGGCAGGCTGGTGCCGTCGCGCCAGTCAGGGCGTGACAGCGTCGCCATCGAAAAGGCCGCATCTTCGACGGTGCGCGCCATCGGCCCGACGCAGCGCCCGACATAATAGGGATCGGCCGGAATGCGTCCATGGCTCGGTTTGAAGCCGAAGATGCCGGTCCAGCCGGCGGGAAGGCGCACCGAACCGCCGATATCGGTGCCGATATGCAGTGGTCCGTAGCCGGCCGCCGCCGCTGCAGAAGCCCCGGCACTCGATCCGCCGGGATTCTGCGTGGTGTTCCAGGGATTGCGGCTGAGAGGATGAAAGCTCGAAAGCCCGGAGGAAAGCATGCCGTAATCGGGGCAGGTGGTCTTGGCGAAGATCACCGCGCCATCTTCCCGCAGCCGGGCGGCGGCCGGCGCATCGGCGTCCGCGGGCCTCAGTTCCACCGCCCTCGTGCCTGATGGCACCGGCTGGCCCTTCGTGGCGATCAGTTCCTTCAGCGTCACCGGGATGCCGTCGAGGGAGCCAAGCGTTTCTCCCTTCGCCCAGCGCTCCGTCGACGCTTTCGCCTGCGCGCGCGCCGATTCCGGATCGTAGAGGTAGAGTGCCGAAATCGACGGCTCCCAGGCTGCTATATGATCCTCGAGAGACAGCCAGTATTCCAGGGGGGAGAGGCTCTTATCGGCGAAGCGTTGCCTGAGTTCGCGGATGGTAAGGTCGGTTTCGGTCATGGCATAGTCTTTCGGGCTCTTCGTCTTGGGAGGACATCAGCGGCTTGCCTCGCGCGGGTCGAGCAGATCGCGCAAACCGTCGCCGAGCATGTTGAAGCCGAAGACGGTGAGCGCGATGGCAAGACCGGGCAGGATCGCCAGCCAGGGGGCGAGCGCCAGATAGGTTTGCGCATCGGCAAGCATCCGGCCCCAGGTCGGCGCCGGCGGCGCCATGCCGAGCCCGAGGAAGCTAAGACCCGCTTCGGTGAGGATCGCCAGCCCCAGCTGGATCGCGCCATGCACGATGATCTGGCTGATGATATTCGGCAGCACATGGCGCAGCGAAATGGTCAGTCGCGTATTGCCGATGGCGCGCGCCGCCGTCACATAGTCGCGGCTCCAGGCCTGCAGCGAGGTCGCGAGTGTGACGCGGGCAAAGACCGGGATCATGAAGACGGCAATCGCCGTGATCGCGGTGAACCGCCCTGGCCCGAGAAAGGCGCCGAGCATCATGGCGGACAGGATCGGCGGCAGCGCAAAGATGACATCGCAGATGCGCATCAGCAGGGCTTCGAAAGGACCGCGGATCGCCGCCGCCGAAATACCTGATATCGAACCCAGCGTCCCGCCGATCATAACCGCTGTGATGGCGATTGACAGTGAATTCCAGCAACCTGCCATCAGCATCGAAAGCACGTCGCGGCCGAACTGGTCCGTGCCGAGCAGGCCGAAGGCAAGCGGCGGCTGCAGCTTGTGGATGATCTGCATTTTCGCCGGCGGCAGCGGCGTCCAGACGAGCGACAGCAGCGCGACGGCGACCAGCAGCCCGATGATCACAGTCCCTGAAATCAGGTTCATTCGCCGGCTAAGTCTAAAGATCCGGCGGCGGCTGGCAATGGCGGTCGATGCGATCGGTACCATGTTTCAGGCCGCCTTTCTCATCCTGGGATCAATCGCCAGATAGGAGAGATCGACGATGAAATTCATCACGATGACAAGGCCTGCGAAGAATAGCACGACATCCTGCATGACGATGACATCGCGCTGGGAGAGCGCCTGCAGCGCGAGCCGTCCGAGGCCGGGAAGGTTGAAGACGTTTTCAACCAGCACCGCGCCGGCGACGAGAAAGGTGAATTGCAGCCCGATCATCGTCAGGATGGGGATCAGCGCATTCGGCACGATATGCCGCCACAGCACCGCACTGCGGGAAAGCCCCTTGGCGACGGCAGTGCGGGCAAAATCCTCGTGCATCGTGTCGAGCACCGCTGAGCGCGCCACCCGCGTCAACACACCCGCCTGCGGCATCGCCAGCGCGACGGCGGGCATAACCAGCGCCTGCAATGCCGGCAGCAGGCCGGCGCCCCAGCCCGGGAAGCCACCGGCCGGCATCAGCCCGAGCATCGTCGAAAACAGGATGATCAACAGCAGCGCCACCCAGAAGGCGGGCACGGCGATGCTGATCTGCGAAAACAGCGTCGCCATGATGTCGAAGACACCGCCGCGGCGCGAGGCGGCCAGCACGCCGAGCGGCAGGGCAATCGCCACCGAAAGCACGATCGCCATCAGCGCCAGTGGCAGCGTTACCGCCAGCCGCTCGACGATCAACCCCGCGACCGGTACGCCATAGGTCAGGGAATTGCCGAGATCGCCTGATAGCACGCCGATCAACCATTGCCCGTAACGCAGCAGCAGCGGCTGCTCGAGGCCGAGACTGTGACGCAGCGCCGCAAGCGTCTCCGGCGTTGCCGAGGTGCCGAGCATGATCGAGGCGGGATCGCCTGGCAGAAGGTCCATGACGGCGAAGATCAGCAGCGAGACGACGACGAGCGTGACGATGAGACCGGCGAAGCGGCGGGCGAGGAGTGGGATCATGCGTGCCACGCTTTCGATGTGGCCTGGCGGCTCCCCCGCCCGCCCTCATTCCTGTGCTCGTCACAGGAATCCAGCCACGGGGCGTCTGCGCCGTGAATAACTCTCATGCGATGAGTAGCTGGTTCTCCCGCGCCCAAGGACTTGGGCGCACTGGATTCCTGTGACAAGCACAGGAATGAGGGAGCGAGAGGTTCGCGTGAGTCGACCATATCCGACTGTTCTGCTTCCGGCGCCAAGGCCATCACCTCATCACATCGCGCCTGACCTACCCCTCTCACTCGTCCCAGGAAACACCAGTCAGCACGTTGGAAGGGATAGGCTCGTTCTCCCACAGGCCCTTCAGCTTCTTGTCCCAGACGCCGAGTTTCGGCATGACGAAGAGGTAGAGCGCCGGCACGTCCTCGGCGAGGATCTTCTGCGCTTCGCCATAGATCGCATTCTGCGCGGCGGGATCGGTCGTCTCCTGAACCTTCTTCATCAGCGCGTTGAAAGCGGGGTTCTTATAATTGAAATAATAGGGATCGCGCGCATAGATGTCGATGTCGAGCGGTTCGGCATGGGCGACGATCGTCATGTCGAAGTTGCGGTCCTTCATGATGTCCTGGACCCATTTCGCCGGAAATTCCGTCGGCTCGATATTCATCGTCACGCCGATCTCGGCAAACATCGCCTGCATCACCTGGGCGCTGCGCGGCGCATAAGCCATCTGCGGCGATTTGATCGTGAAGGTGAAACCGTTGGGGTAGCCTGCTTCGGCAAGCAGCGCCTTCGCCTTCTCGACGTCGTAAGGCAGCACGCTTGTCATGTCCTGATAGCCCGGATCGTTCGGCGTGTAGTGGCTGCCGATCGGCGTGCCGAGGCCCGACCATGCGCCGTCGATCACCGTCTTGCGGTCGATCGCCATCATCAGCGCTTGGCGGACGCGTTTGTCGTCGAACGGCTTCTTGGCAGTGTTCATGCCGGCAACGACCTTGAGCTCGGTATTGCCGATCTTGGTGACGAGCCTCGCATCGCCGTCGAAAGAACTCATCAGCTCAGGCGCGGCAAATTCCGGAAAGGCATCGAGATCGCCGGATTTCAGCGCTGCCGCCTGCGCCTGCGGATCGGCGATGAAGCGGAAGGTCACCTTGTCGAGCTTGGCGGCCGCATCCTTGTTCCAATAATCGGCATTCCTGGCGAGTTCGACCTTGTCGCCCTTCGCCCAACTGGCGAAACTGAAGGGGCCGGTCCCCACTGGCGTCGTCTTGTCGTCGGCAGCCGTCTTCGGTGCGACCATCACAGAGGCTGGCCAGCCGAGCCAGTAGATCAGGCTGCCGGTCGGCGCAGAGAGATGCAGCACCAGCGTTTCGGCATCCGGCGTATCGATCGAGGCGATCGAAGCGAAGAAGCGCTTCTGCGGATTGACCGAATCGGCGCCACGGGCACGGTCGAGCGAAAACTTGGCGGCAGTGGCATCGAAGGCCTCGCCGTCATGGAATTTGACGCCGGTCTGCAGCTTGAACGTATAGGTCAGGCCATCGGGAGAGATCTCCCAGTTTTTTGCCAGCTGCGGCTGGATCTTGCCGGACTGGTCGATCGTCACCAGCCCTTCGAACACGTTCTGCCAGGTCACCTGGCCGATCGCGACCGGTGCTGCGATCGTCGGGTCGAGACCGGCCGGCTCGACGCTCATGCCGAGATTGAGGGTAGTCTTTGCCGCCTCGGCCGGCGTCATCGCCGTCATCACCAAGCCGGCCGAAAGTGCGGCACCGAGCGAAAGCCGCCGGGCGAAACGCGCTGAAGGCGCAAGCGAAAACTTGATCATCATGTTCCCTTGTCTGGCCACGCTGCGATGGCAGGCCCTTTTGCGAATAGAGTGGCACTATGTCAGTGCACACACAATGACGATTTTGTGTGCTCAGTGTAGCCGAAAAAGCTACACCGCAAATCCGCGGGCAATGCAAGCTCGAAGCGTCAGTCTTTCGTCTCGGCGGCACGGCTCGTGCGCTCGCGCATGAACCTCTCGATGAAATCGAGGAGTTTCGTCGCCGCGAAAGACAGCTGCCGGTCCGGCGCGACGCAGAGATCGACATGGGTGCGGATGCCGGTCTTGCCGGCGAGCGGAATGGCAAGGAGCTGACGCGCTTCGATCTCACGGCGGACGGTCAGTGCTGGCAGCAGCGTGGCCGCAGCCCCGCTAAGCACGAGTTCCTTCAGCATTTCGAGCGAGCTGGTGACGAAGACGGGATCGAGGCTCAGCCCTTCCTTCTCGAACAGCGCGTCGAAGGCCTGGCGGAAGCCGAAGGATTGATCCGGCAGCGCCAATGCGTAGTCGGCAAGCGTCCTTAGCGGGATCTCGGCATGCGCGGCGGCCGGATGCTGCGGCGTGGCGATGAGATCATAGGCGATCTCGGAGCGTAGCCGCACCTTGGTGCCGGACATCGGTGGCGCAAACAGCGTCACCGCAATATCCGCCTCGGCGCTGTTGACGGCATCGACCGCCTGCCGCGCGCTGGTGATCGTCACGGTAAAACGCAGCTTCGGATATTTCAGGCTGAATTCGGCAAGCGCCGGCGCCAGCAGATTGGCGACGGTGGCGCCATTGGCATAGATGCTGACACGGCCGCGCTGCAGGCCCTTCAGGTCTTCGATCAGCTGCTGCACATGATCGAGCTCGCGCAACGTCCGGCCGGCGCGGGCGGCAAGCAGTTCGCCGGCGGCCGTCAGCTTGACGCCGCGGGCGCTGCGTTCGACGAGCGGCGCGCCGAAATGATATTCGAGGTTCTCGATCTGCCGGCTGATCGCCGTCGGCGCGACATTGAGGTTCTCGGCCGCCTGGCGCATCGAATTGGTCCTGACCAGCTCGTCGAAATACATCAGCGCCCGGATCTGCATTCACGTCTCTCCGCCATTCGGCACGTTGGGGTTCCGGTTCCGACCCTAAAGCATGTCGCCCAAAAGTGCGCAGCGGTTTTGGGACAACGACATGGATAAAAACAAAGATCTCAGTCAACGACCATTCGGATAGCGGTCGCGCCATGCCATTTGCGCGCCCTCGACCGGAAGGGCGGTCGCCGCGTAGACGCCACGGGCGATCGCCCGCGCCATGACGATGGTCGCAAGGTGGCAAAGCTCCATCAGGCTCGCCATGTCGTCTCTTCGATGCTTGGCCGTCGAAGCGGCAAAGACGGTATCGCCGTCGAGTGGCAGGTGCGCTGGCAGCAGTGCCCTGGCAAGGCCGTCATGGCCGGCGAGCGAAAGCCTGTGCGCCTCGGCCTTCGTCAGCTGCGCGTCGGTCACCACCGCGCCGATCGTCGTTGCCGGCGTGTTCATGCCCTTGAGCCGCATCCGGTGGTCGGCCACATCAGGCATGCCGAGCCCGCCGAATTCCGCGTCTTTTTCGAAAGGTGCTGCCCAGAAATGCGGCCCGTCGCCGATCGTTGCGGAGCCGAGCGCATTGACTGCGACGATCGCCGCGATGCGATGCCCGGTGCTGCTGACGGCGCTGGCCGAGCCGAGCCCGCCCTTGACGGTGGCCGTCGTCGCCCCTGTGCCTGCACCTGTCGTGCCGAGCGCGAATGTGCCCTTGGCCGCAGCCTGCAGTGCCGTATAGCCCATGTCGCGATAGGGGGAGTGAAGGCCCCAATCCTTGTCGCCGCCATTCAGCAGGTCCATCAGGATCGCCTGCGGCACGATCGGGATGCGCACCGACCCGACGGCAAAGCCGCGGCCGCGCTCGCGCAGGCCCGCCTGCACGCCGCCGGCGGCATCCAGCCCGAAAGCCGAGCCGCCGGAGAGCACGAAGGCATCCACGGCATTGACGGTCATCGACGGATCGAGCAGGCCGGTGTCGCGCCCGCCCGGCGCACCGCCGAGCACCGTGCCGGATGCGACGGCCGGTTCGTCGAAGACGATGACCGTGACGCCGGAACCGAGCGCAAGGTCGGTCGCATGGCCAATGGAAAGACCTTCGATATCGGTGATGAGATTGAGAAGATCGGGCAAGGGCGGATCCTTATGCGGGAAGGCGGCCGGTAGGACTGTACTGCATAATTTCTTAAATTGGAATCGATTTAAGGACAAAATTATGCAGCAATTCAAAGTGTTACAGCCTTTGCGCGTTGATAAAGACGCGCGGCGCTGCAATGCCCTCAAAAAACAAGACCGGCCCCATGTGGCGGGACCGGTCGGACATCGGGAAAAGCCGCGAATGCTAATCGCGGCCTCATGCCCTCAGGCATGAAGCGGCTTCGGATGACGGCGGGTCATCAGGTCATGGATGGCTAACCGCACCTCATCGGGCGAGCCGAAACGCTGCTCGTCGAGGTCGTGGACATGAAATTTCACGGCGATGAACTTCAGCCGATCTTCATCGGGAATGACGATCCCGACGGGAACGCCTGCATATTCGATAACTTGCTTCTTCATAGATAGAACTCCTGCCGCGCGACATGCGCAGCCATGGCGAATTGACTTGTCTGGTACCGTTGAAAGGAGGACGAACGTCACATTCGACAGTTCGGGCGGGAGAGGGCGCCCGGACGGTCATTGCCAAGCACAGATCGCCCAAGGAGATCGGCGAGAATATCGATGTCTATCATGCTCGTTCCTTGTGTTGGCGTTGCACTTGAGTGGTCCCGGTAGAGCCCGGGGCCGGTGAAGGCTGTCTTCTATAATCCACTAACTTGGTAGAGATTATCTGATAGCCTGTCAGAAACATATTCCGAAACGTGTCAAAATATCGACGATCCGAAAAAATTCATTCCGTCACAGCCCGAACTTACAGAAAGAAACATATCAGCTCTTCGTTAAATTCGCATGACAGAATCGAACTTCGATCGATCACAGCGGCAGACATAAGAAGCCTTGCTGTATGAGGCAATGCCCCGTTTCATTAAAAATCGAAATGCCTCGAAATGACCGATTTGGTTAATGCTGGAAGCCCTGTGTCACCAGCCTTCTTCGAGCACCTTCTCCAGCATGTCCGCGAAAAAATCCGCGCTGTCGATGCTGAGGCAGAGCGGCGGTTTGATCTTCAGCACATTTTGGTGATCGCCGGTCGGCTGCATGATGACGCCGAGGTCGAGAAGCCGGTCGCAGATTGCAGCCGTCTCTTCCGTCGCCGGTTCCAGCGTCGTTCTGTCGCGGACGAATTCGAGTCCGAGATAGAGGCCCATGCCGTGCACGGCGCCCGCAATCGGATGGCGGTCGATCAACGCGGCGAGCCGCGCCTTCAGATGATCGCCGACCGTCCGGGCATTTTCCTGCAGCTTTTCCTCGGCCATGATGTCGAGCACCGTCATGCCGGCGATGCAACTGACGGGGCTGCCGCCGGTGGAGGAAAAGAAAGTGCCCTCCTTCTCCAGCGATTGCGCAATCTCCCGCGTGGTGATGACGGCGCCGAGCGGATGGCCGTTGCCCATGCTTTTGGCGACGGTGATGATATCAGGCACGACGCCCTGCTGCTCGAAGCCCCAGAAATAGTGCCCGAGCCTGGCATAGCCGACCTGCACTTCGTCGGCGATGCAGAGGCCGCCGCGAGCGCGTACCTGCGCATAGAGCTCCTTGAGATAGCCTTCCGGCAATGGAATGCCGCCGGCATTGCCGTAGACCGATTCGGCGATGAAGCCCGCAAGGCCTTCGCCCGCAGCATCTATTGCCTCCAGCACCGGCGTCGCCATGCCGAGATAATCCGCTGCCGTATCGGGACCACGGAAGTCGCCGCGATAGGTGTTCGGCGAAACGATGGTATGCACCCAGTCCGGCCGGGTGGTTGGTGCGTGCGGATTGTCGGCGATCGAGGTGGAGACGGCGTCGCTCGCCGCTGACCAGCCATGATAGGCTTCGAGCAGGCAGAGCATGTTGCGCGCGCCGCTATGGGCTTGCGCCAGCCGAAGCGCCAGATCGTTCGCTTCCGAGCCGCTGTTGACCAGGAAGACCGCATCGAGCCCATCCGGCGACAGGGCGGCGATGCGTTCGGAAAATTCCGTGATCGCGGCGTAGTGAAAGCGCGAATTCGTGTTGAGCCGCAGCCATTGCGCGCTGATCGCCGCCGCGAGCTTGGGATGGCCATGGCCGAGAATGGTGACGTTGTTGACCATGTCGAGATAGGCGCGGCCCTCGACATCGAACAAATGCTCCTTCCAGCCGCGCTCGATCTGCGGCGGCGCCGCATAATAATTCTTCTGCGGCCTTGCGAGATGCGCCCGCCGCCTGGCGAAGAGTTTGGCGGTTTCAGGTTGCGGCGCATCCGCTTGCGGGCTGAGAAGCAGCGAAGGCGAAGGGCAGAGCACCGACCAGGCCGCCGCCGTGCGCGGCGTCGCAAAAAGCGGCGGTTCGAGACCGGCGACGCTGCAAAGCTGGACGCGCAGCCCGCCGAGCGACGACGCCTCTCCGAAAACAGTGCCGAGCGAATCGCCGGCGGCGATCTCGGCTCCATCCTCGACGGAGAGGTCGAGCCCATCGAGATGCAGGGTCATGTTGTCGCTGGCGAGCGTCAGATGCTGGTCCTTCCAGCCGATGCGGCCGGCAAAGGGCGCGGCAATCGCGCTGCCTGCGGCAAGGCATATGTCGACATGCAGAGCGCAGGTCGCCTGTCCCTTCGCGGTTCCCGCGCGGGAAAGCCGATATTCGCCGTAGCGCGTCGCTGCCGTACCGTTTTCGGTTGCCATGCGGGCAAGCAGCCGCCAGTCCATGTCCGTATTCAGCCAGTTGCCGGCGGAAAAATGCGGGCTCCGTACCCCAAGATCGACATAGGCGATCCCGGCGGGATCGATGTCAGGCAGCAACGGCAGCCATCCCGATGTTTCCGGCGCGGTGACATCTACGCCGGCTGCCTTGAGGATCGCGGCTTCCATGAGATCGAAGGGAACCGACATCGCCGTATCGAAGATCGCCCGCTCGCGGTCGAGACTGTCGCGGACATAGTCATTGTCGGGATCGACCGAAATCTGCTGCTCGCCGCTGGCGACGAGAATGACCGCGCGTGCGACGATCAGCGGCCAGAGCGCCTTCAGTTCCTCCTCGCTCAGCGGATAGATCGCCTGATAGGCGGTGACGGCGGGCAGAATATGAAAGGGGTCGCCATCGGCCTGATGCAGCAGCGAAGCGCAGGTGACGGCGAGATCGCCGACCAGCCAGCCGCGGATGATGTCGCCGAAATCGATCACCCCGTCGGGGATGATATGGCCATGGGCGTCACGGTGGCCGACGACATTGTCGCCGGTGACGTCGTGATGCACGGCCTGTAGCCGAAGCGCCGGCGCCAACGGCTGGATGCGGCGGACGGCCATCACCATGGTCTTGGCGATCCGGTCGCGCGCCGCACTGTCGGTGATGGCCGAAAGCAGCTGCACGGCAACGGGACCTGCCCGTCTGAGATCCCATTGCAGGCTGCGGTCGAGACCGGGATGGTTGAAATCGGCAAGCGCCTGCGCCAGCCTGGCGCAGAGCGCGCCCAGCGCCGCCACGGAAGCCGGCGCTAGATAGGTCAGCTCCGTCAGCCCCTCGCCTTCCAGATATTCCAGCAGCCGGACCTGATAGCCCTGCCCGCGCACGGTAAGGACGACGATCTCCCGCCCCTCATTGGTGGGGATCACCTTCGGAACGCGCGGCGCATCTTGCCGGCTTTTGAGGTGACGGATCGCCGCATTCTGTGCTTCGAGCTCACGGATATCGTAGGCGGCGTGGCAGATCTTCAGGACGTAGCGACCCCTCTCGCTATCGACGCGATAGTTTCGATCCTGCTGGCTGCCGAGTTCGGCAAGCGTGCCGGATAGGCTGTAATGAGCAAGGAGGATCTCTTCCGCATCAGTGGCGGTCACATCGGGGCGCGGCAGCGCCATGCGATCAACAAGCGCCTCGTCGGTCATGACACCCCTCCCGCAGCATGATTCGATTACCTATTGAATGAGATAATCAAGTACTTGCCGCTGGCAGGCAACGGGGATTGTCGTTTGCCAGCAAAAGAGATGCAGGGCTGCGCTCAGCCCATGCGTTCGGAGGCGTAGCCGCCGGGGCTTGCCGGGAAGACCACGGTGCGGTTGCCGTTCAGGAAGGTGCGGTGATGGATATGCGCATGGATGGCGCGCGCCAGCACCTGGCTTTCGACATCGCGGCCGATCGAGACGTAGTCGTCGGGCGACTGCGCATGGGTGATACGCGCCGTGTCCTGCTCGATGATCGGGCCTTCGTCGAGATCGGCGGTGACGTAATGCGCCGTCGCCCCGATCAGCTTCACGCCGCGTTGATAGGCCTGCTTGTAAGGGTTGGCGCCCTTGAAGCTCGGCAGGAAGGAATGGTGGATGTTGATGATCTTCCCGGACATCTTCTGGCACATCGCATCCGAAAGCACCTGCATGTAGCGCGCCAGCACGATCAGCTCGGTGCCGGTCTGTTCGACGATATCCATGATCTGGCCTTCAGCCTGCAGTTTGTTCTCCTTCGTCACCTTGATGTGGTGGAAGGGAATGTCGTGGTTGACCACGACCTTCTGGTAGTCGAAATGGTTGGAGACGACGCCGACGATATCGATCGGCAGGGCGCCGATCTTCCAGCGGTAAAGCAGGTCGTTCAGACAATGGCCGAAGCGCGACACCATCAAGAGCACCTTCATGCGGGCACTGCCGTCATGGATCTCGGCATCCATGGCGAACCGCTTGCAGATCGGCTCGAAGCCTTCCTTGAGTTCGGCAAGCGGCACGCCTTCCTCGGAGATGAAGCTGACGCGCGTGAAGAACCTGCCGGTATCGAGATCGTCGAACTGCGAGCTGTCGACGATGTTGCAGCCCTTGTCTGCCAGATAGCTCGAAATCGCCGCCACGATGCCGCGCGTCGATTTGCAGGATACCGTCAATACGTAACTTGTCATGTCTTTCCCTCTTCCCTCTCCAAGGCCGCCGCCGTGCTTAGATCAAAGCCCGGACCGCGAACAGGCCGGCGCACTTTCATTCATGCGACAAATTGCAAGAGAAACCATCACCTTTGCGCAAGTTCTCTCATTGCCAAGTCTGAAGCTTAGGAGAAGTTGCGCGAAAAACTGTACCGTCAGCGCCGCTTGGATGCGTAATCTCGCCTTCTAGCGTTTTAGGCCGGCGGCCGGCTCGCCACCGCAACCTTCCGGCGGCGCGGCGAGGTGATCTCATGGATGATCGCACCGCCGATCGACGAGAGCACCAGCGAGAGCATCACGAAGAGCACCGGCTGCTGCAGGATGCCGATCGGCAGACGGTCCGCGGCGACCCTGAGAAAAGCCAGGGTGAAGGCGTGGGTGATATAGATGCTATAGGAGCAGTCGCCGAGATAGTTCAGCCATCCCACTACCGGCAGCCTGGAAAAATCGATGGAGATCGCGCCGTAGACGATGAAGATCGCCGGGATTCCCCAGGCATAGAACCGGCTTTCCGGTGGCATCAGCGCCTCGTTGATGAACAGAAACGCAAAGCCCATGGCAAGGGCCGCCCAAGCCCAGCGGTTCGGCAGAAGCACCTTCTGTCCGTAGAGCCAGCCGAGCACGACACCGGCGAGAAACTCCAGCATGATCGGCTCGCCGTAGAACCGGGTCACCGTCGTTTCCGGCAGCAGCCGGCAGGCAATCAGGATGACGGCAAAGACGGCAAACATCGCCGGGATGCGCCGAACTTCCTGTAGCGGCAATAACAGCGCGAAGACGAAGTAGAAGAACATTTCGTAATTCAGCGTCCAGCCGGGAACGACCACCGGCGTGATCGTGCTCGGATCGGCAGGATTGCTCCATGGCAGGAAGAACAGCGAGGCGATGAGATGCGGCAGGTCGAACACCGTCGATTTCAGCAATGATGGAGCGACCAGCGCCACAGTCGCCGAAAATAGCGTCGCCAGCCAGTAGAGCGGCACGATCCTCTTGATGCGTCGGCGGGCGAAATCGATCGGGCTCATCGCGCGTCCGCTCGTCGTCAGCCACATGACGAAGCCGCTCAGGACGAAGAAGATGTCGACGCCGGTTTCGCCATAGATGAAGGCGGTGGCATCGATCGCGGGATTGACCTTGGCAAGCTGCAATACCGCGTGGAAATAGACGACCATCAGCGCCGCGATGGCGCGCAGATATTGAAGCTGGACAAGCATCGAGCGTCTTGCTCCCCAGAGCATGATGCCGAAAAGTGTGGGTGGTTTTCGGACGAAATCATGCTCTATTTCTTTGATTTAGAACAGGATTCAGACTTTAGGCCAATCCGGCCTAAAATCATCCTTTTCTAGGGCTCGCGCGGACAGGCGCCGCTGCGGTCAACTCAATACATCTGCCGGACGACCCTGCCGGATGCGCGGGCTGTCATGGAAGCGCATATATCCGACGACGAACCAGAGGAGACCGGCGATCTTCATCGAGAAGACCGCGGTTCCCCCGATCATCATATTCAGAAAAATGAAAAGAGAAAGTGAATGGGCGCAGCGCCGCTGTGCCGCCGTGCGCCCGGCGGGAAAGAGGCAGACGAACAGCCACAAGGCGATGACGCCGAAGATTGTCGCCGCGTAGATCAGGTAGACATAGCCGCTGTCGGCGAATTCGGCGACCCGGTCGACCGAAAGCCCGAGGATGGCAAGCGGATCGAGCTCCATGATCTTCTTCATCGTCAGGTTGATGCGGCCGGTGAAATTGTCGCCCGTCGCATTGGGTTTCATCACGTAGACGAGGAAGCCGGCGGCGACGATCAGCGGCATCAGCGCCAGATTGAAATTCTTCGGGATCTTCGGAAAGACGAAGTAACCGACGATGCAGGCACAGCAGAAGATCAGCATCGTGCGCGTGTCGTTCGTCACCAGGATCAGCACGGCCGTGCCGACCATCAGCAACCGGTCCCAGCGGCCAAGCCTCTCCCACATCGAAATCAGGTAGACCGCGATCACGCCGCAGAAATTGGCGAGCGACACCTGCTCGAGGAAGATCGAGGAGGAACGGTGGTCGATGATGCCGAAGGAGAAGCGCTCGGGAAAGCCGAGCGCGTTCTGGAAGAGGCCCGTCGTATTGTAGCTCAGCGGCAGCAGCCCGCGCGTATTGGCGAAATAATCGGACGGGTGGACGATGCTGACATAGAACGGCACGCTGACGATCTCGAAGATCAGGAAGATCATGACGGCAAGACTTGCCCAGCGAAAGGCGAGCTTCATCGTTTTCTCGTTGCTCCAGCCGCCGAGCCCGGTAAAGCAGAAGATGATCAGCACGTTGCGGAAGTGATCGATGAACAGCATGCGGTTGAGCACGCTGACATAGATGGTCACGACGAGCGTGAACAGCAGGAACAGGAAGGCCGGCAGATCGGTCTCGTAGATCCCCTTGTGCAGGATATAGATGATGGCGCTCGCCATGATCAGGCCTTCGCTGGCGGCGACATGCGTCATCGAGAGCGGCACAATGTTGTGGTTGATGAAGGCGAGAATGCCGTTGTAGAGCACGGAGAGCAGCCCGAGCCAGAGCACCGTATGATCGGTGCGCGATGCCCTGCCGGCGGCATCGAGCCGGTTGCCGGCGACAGTGCCGGCTACAGTGAATGTCGCTGTCCTCTGATCGACGACCGCCATGCTCATTTCCCCGCGGGTTTGACGGCGGAGCAAATGCCGGCACCGGCTTTTGCCGCCTCGGCAAGAAGCCGCATCTGCGGCCGCTCAGGGCCCTTGCGCGGCTGGACGTTGAACGGCTCGTCCGCCGGCCACCAATCGCCCGCCGCCCAGTAGGACCAGCCGAGCCACACATCGCTATTGCCGGACATGGTGGCGTAGATTTCGGTCAGCCCGCTCATGCAGTCCTTGTCGGTGGAGGCGCCAAATTCGCCGAGAAAACCGCGCTTGTGGTTCTGCTTCAACCAGGCGGTAACGCCGTTGATCGCCGCGACCGCGGCGGACGCACCTTCACAGGTCGGATGGGTGCCGGAGGAATCGGCATCGAGATACTGGTGGACCTCATAGGCGTAGAAATTGAGCGGATCGCGCACACCGAGCATCACCGTGCCGTTGGCGCCGCCGATCACATCCTTTTCCCAGCTGCCCGCGCCGCTCCAGGCGGTGCCCGGCACCAAGATGAGGTTGCGCGCGCCGACAGCGCGGATGCTGCGGATCGCCGCATTGGCCGCATCCAGCCAGTCGGTCGCCTTGATGTCGTGCGGTTCGTTCATCAGGCCGAAGAGAACGCCGTCCTGATTGGCGAATTCGACGGCGAGCCTTGCCCAGAAGTCACCGAAGGCGGCATCCGTCGCCGGCGCTGTGCCGACCTGGGTCTTGTCGTAATAGCCGAAATTATGCGGGTCGAGCAGAACCGCCATGCCGTGCTTGCGGATCAGGCCGACCGTATCTTTGATCCGCTTGAGCTCATCCTCGTCGAGCCGCCCGCCGAGTGCGGGCTGCAGCCGCTCCCAGCGGAAGGGCAGCCGGATAATCGTCATGCCCTTCTTGGCGAAATAGCCGATCGTGTCTTCGCTCGGGTAGGTGTAGTTGGTGCCGTAGATGCCGCCGCGCTCGCCATATTCACCGCCGGACAAATTGACGCCGCGGTAGCAAGGGGCCTCAGCTGCAAGGACCGGCGACGGGGTGAGAGCGGCCGCAAGCAGCAGCGCTGTCAGATGTCGTGTCGTCCTCATGGCATCCTCGCAATCGCGGCAAATCGCAACGTCGGCGTCGCTGACGTTATTTTAACGGTCCGTTAGCTAAGAATTTCTAAAGTATCGGCACCTCGGCTTCAGTCTTTCACGCTGGGCGGGACACGAGTGCGCGTATGAACCAGTATGACAGGAACAGGATAAGCCGGCTCCCTGGCTGGCGCAGTTTTGAGCCGTCTCAGACTGCGCCGGAAGGCGTGGGCATGCGCAGTCCCGTCGTCCGCCCGGATGATTTCGTCCGGCCATCGCCCGAACCTGCCCCGCCCCCCTTCGTGCCGCCGGCAAGCATTGCGGAAACCCGCCAATATGAGCGTCCGGCACCTCAGCCTCAGCCTGCAAGACAGCCTGTCGCGGACGCGCCGCCGAATGCAGAGTCCGCGCCGGCCGCACCGCTTATCGACCTCCGCTCCAGTATCGCCGCGATCTGGAGCCGGCGACTGATCGTGCTGGGTTTGGCGCTTCTCGGAGCCCTCGCCGGCGGGGCGGTGGCGCCGCGCATCGCCCAGAAATTCACCGCCATCAGCAGCCTCTATTTCGATCCGCGCCAGATCGGCCTTGCCGATGCCGGCGCGCAATCGTCGGGTCCCTCGCCGGAAATGATCTCGGCGCTGATCGACAGCCAGGTGCAGATCCTGACCTCGGGCAATGTGCTGCGCCGCGTCGCCGAAGCCATGAAGCTCGACCAAGATCCCGAATTCACCGGCGGCCGCACGGATGGCGCCGCCGTGATCGGCACTCTGCAGAAGGCGTTGGTCATCACCCGTGAGGCCAGCACCTATGTCGTCTCGCTTGCCGCCACGACCAATGATCCCGATAAATCCGCAAGGCTTGCCAACCAGGTCGTCACCTCCTTCACCGAGGAGGAGAACAGCGCTTCGAACGGCATCTACGAAAATACCTCGTCGACGCTCGACGGACGCCTCAACGACCTGCGCCAGAAGGTGCTGGAGGCCGAGCAGGCTGTCGAAACCTTCCGCGCCGACAACGACATGGCCGCGACCGAGGGCAACCTGATTTCCGATCAGCGGCTCGTTTCGCTGAACACGATGCTGGTGACGGCACAGGAAAAGACCATCCAGGCAAAGGCGCGCGCCGATGC
The DNA here is from genome assembly GCF_057653695.1 of Rhizobium sp. SRDI943. Classification (NCBI taxonomy): domain Bacteria; kingdom Pseudomonadati; phylum Pseudomonadota; class Alphaproteobacteria; order Hyphomicrobiales; family Rhizobiaceae; genus Rhizobium; species Rhizobium sp. SRDI943. Next base: position 4,667,474 of record NZ_CM172787.1, read on the forward strand.
CGTCGCCAACCTCCGCGTCGAGGACATCGTCGCCGGCAACCAGGCGGAGGGCGGCGTCACCTCGCCGCTCGTCAGCCTGCGTCAGCAATATGCCACCCAGGCCGCCGCCGTCGGCAGCCTCGAAAGCCAGATGGGCACGCGTCATCCGCGCCTGCAGGCCGCCCGCTCCTCGCTGCAGAGCATTGGCGGCGAAATCAAGGGCGAATTGCAGCGTCTCGTCACCTCGGCAAGGGGCGAATACGAGCAGGCAAAGGCCGCCGAGGACAGCATCGCCAAGGAACTTGCCGTGCAGAAGGCGTTGCAGGCGAGTACCTCCGACAAGCAGGTGGAATTGAACGAATTGCAGCGCAAGGCGACGGCGGCGCGCGATATTTACGAGACGGTGCTGAAACGCTCTAGCCAGACGAGCGAGGAGCAAAACTTCAACCGGAGTAACATTCGCGTCATTTCGCCGGCCGAGCCGCCGGTCAAGGGAGACGGTCCCGGAAAGACGATTCTATTGGTTGCCGGCGTCATCGGCGGTTTTCTCGCCGGTTTCGTCGTCGGCGCTGGCTTTGCGATTCTCGCCGGCCTCTTCAGCCATCCCGTCATCAGAAGTTATTTCAGGAAGTCTCCCGCTGCGGCCGCTTGATGACGGTCGTCGGTTTTCCTACATCGGGGAAGCGGCCTATTGCCGGCAGGAGAGTTCCCATGCGGCCAATGATGATGCTTCTGATATTGCTCGTTGCCGTCTCGAGCCTCGCCCCGGCGTCCGCCTTTGCCGTCGACTGGACGAAATCCGTCGATTCGGGCGTTCAACCTCTTTATCCCTACAAAGGTCTTCCCGGCGTCAAGGCGCAGCCGGACAAGAAGGAAGAGGAATCCTACAATTGCCGCACCGAAACCGTGCAGATCCGCCGCCGCTATGACGAGATCTTCCGTTCGGGCGGCATGCCGACGCTGATGTATGTCTGCGAACGCGACGGCTTCATCTCGATGGACGACAAGGTTCCGCTCCGCGGCCACTATCAGCCGGTGCAGTGAGGGGTTTCAGGCGGTCAGCAAAGCCGATGGATGCGCCTGTCTGAAACATTCGATCGGAAGCTCCATCCTGAGATAGTCGAAGCCGGCATTCGCTTCCGATCGATCGACGATCGAATACTTGACCATGCCCTCTTCCTCCGCGCGCCGCAGCGGCAGGCTTTCGGCTGCCGCAAAGCCCAGCCGCTTTTATAGGCCGATCGCTTTTTCATTGTGGCAGAAGACGTGCAACGCGGCGGTTTCGACCCAAGTCGGAGCCGTCTGGCCGGATCCGACTTGTCCTTGAGACTGACGATATCGACCTGCGCCATGAACGACTATCCCTGATTCCGCTCACGCCTTGCGGCAGACACAGTAGCCGCCCGGAGAGGAGGACAGCACGAGCTTGCCGTTCAGAACCGGATCGACTTCGAAGCGGTCGGTTTCCGCCAGATAGTCGGTGACGGCCTTCAGCGGCTCATTGCCGCGCAGCCATACCTTGGAGCGCTTTGTGAAGGCCTGTTCCTCGGTCAGGTGGCCGATGAACGTGTCGGCGACGACGAGGTAGCAGCCTTCCGTTACCAGCGGACCGTAGGCGCGGCATTCCGCCAGAACATGCTCGTAGGAATGGTCGCTGTCGAGCACCACCATCACCCGGGCCCCCGGCGGGATCTCGGCCTTCACGGCGGCAAGCACGTCGTCGTCGACCGAACCGCCCTGGATCATCTTGATGCGGCTCGACATCGGATGGGATTCGATCGACTCGCGATTATGGGCGCGGATGTCGATGTCGATGCCGACAACCTTGGCCGCGTCGTTGCCCATGGCGGCGAGGATCGACGCCATGAAGATCAGCGAGCCGCCGCGCGCGATGCCGGTTTCGATGATGACATCGGGCTTGGTCGCCCAGATGACTTCCTGGGTCGCCAGGATATCGACCGGAAGCTGGATGATCGGTACGCCCATCCATGACCAGAGATAGGAATAGTCGAACTTGTCGAGCCCGATCAGTGTGTTCAGCGATTGTTGGAAACTTGCCTCATCCTTGCCGAGCGCAAGCGACATTTCCCGCTTGTGGGCTTCGAATTCGAGACGATCGTCCTTCGTGGTCATGACTATTCTTTGTCCTTCGCTGTAGGGCTGTCTTAGACCGACTGCCGCAATGCTGTGCTGTTGTGATAGATCCGCCCGGCCGCCACATCGAGCAGCGTTGCCGCCACCCGGTCGATATCGGCTTCGCTCATGTCGTGATAGCTGGGCAGGTTGATCGCGCGGCCCGGAATGCTCCAGGCGTTCACGTTCTGTGGCCGATCCTCAAACATGGAGAGGCTGGAGAGGGGATAGAAGAAGACGCGCGCGTCGATATTGGCGGCCTCGAAGGCCTGCTGCATCATCTCGCGGGTGGTACCCGTCGACGGATGAAAGACTGCGGTCGGCATCCACGCACCGTTGATCGTGCCGCTATATTCCGGGTTCATCGAGATGCCGGGCAGGGCGGAAAGCCGGACCATATAGGCCGCGAGGATCTCCCGCTTGCGGGCGACGAGCTCTTCGATGCGTTCGAGCTGTGCGCAGCCGATGGCAGCCTGGATGTTGGACATCTTGTACTTGAAGCCGATCTCGTCGGGCCAGAACTGCTTGGTTTGGCCGCGAGCCCGGCCGTGATTGCTGAGCGTCAGCACCCGTTCGTAAAGCGCGGCGTCGTTGGTGACGAACATGCCGCCTTCGCCCGTCGTCAATGTCTTTGTGCCGTGGAATGAGAAAGTGCCGAAGGCGCCCATCGAGCCGGCGCGGCGGCCGTGCCAGACGGAGCCGACCGCTTCGGCCGCATCTTCGATCACCGGAATGCCCGTCCGCCTGCTGATCTCCAGCAGTGCGTCCATGTCGCAGAGATTACCGTAGAGATGCGTGGCGATGATGGCCTTCGTCTTCGGCGTGATATGGCGCTCGACCTCGCCCGGATCGATGCACCAGGAATCCGGCAGCACGTCGACGAAAACCGGCTTGGCGCCGAGATGGACGATCGGCGAGACGGTGGCGACCCAGTTGGTGTCAGCGAGGATCACTTCGTCGCCTTCGCCGACGCCGAGCGCGGCCAGGCCCATGTGCATGGCGCCGGTGCAGCTCGAGGTCGCGATGGCGAAGCCGCTGCCGAGATAGGTCTTGAAGTCGCGTTCGAAGCGGTTGATGTAGTCGTAGCAGTGTGCGCCCCAGCCGGTCGCTGCCGCATCTGTGGCATAATCGGTTTCAAGCTGGGTGATGGAAGGCTTGGTGTAGAAGATCCTGTTTGTCATGCCGCTAATTTCTGTTGAATTGAAATCAAGACGCAGGCGCCCGCCACGACGCTAGTTTTCGAAGCTGGCGCGAGGCTCACATGATGATGTGCCGGGCGAGATCGTGCTCGTGGAACACGAGATTGGGCAGTTAGCCCGAGTGCTACGCTGTTGGCCGTGATCGCTCCAGCCTCACATAAGGTTCCGATGAAAGATGGAAAATGAGACATTTGTGCCCGCTTGCCCTTCGCAAGGACGTCCGCCGCAAATGCGCCACATGTTCAGGTAGGAAGGTTTGTAAAGTTCATGACCACCAAGGATGATAGGCAGGAGTTCGAGGCCAGCAAGCGCGAAATGAGCCTCGCTCTAGGTCGTGACACGGATGTCTTCCGTCAGACGCTCGACACTCTGGTGAGCCTGGACAAATACGACTATTCCTATCTGTGGTCTTGGATGGGCATGCCAATCATCCAAATGCCCGCCGATGTGATGGCCACCCAGGAAGTTATCTGGGCCACCAAGCCAGACGTGATCGTTGAGACGGGCGTGGCGCGTGGCGGATCGATGATCTTCCAGGCTGCCATGCTACAACTGATTGGCAAGGGCAAGGTGGTAGGCGTAGATATCGACATTCGCGCCCATAACCGTCAGGCGATCGAATCCCATCCGATGGCGCATCGCGTCGAACTGATCGAAGGGCCATCCACCTCCGCCGAAACCATGGCGAAGGTCAAGGCGTCTATCCCTGAAGGGGCCTCGGTCATGGTCATTCTCGACAGCGATCATAGCAAGGCGCATGTACTGGATGAATTACGCAATTACGCGCCGCTGGTGACGGATGGCCAGTATCTCGTCGTTGCCGATACGATCCTTGGCCGTTACGAACCTTCCCAGGTTCCGACCAAACGCTCCAAGGTTCTCTTGCCTGGCGATGAGCCCCTGGTTGCCCTCAATGATTACTTGCAGGAAACGGATCGTTTCGAGTTGGATACCATCATCAATGGAAAGCTCGTTCTCTCCAGTTCTCCGGGCGGCTATCTTCGATGTGTGCGGTCCTAAGCATGCCATTGATGCGATCAAATCAAAAATTCTCGTCGATTAGTCGACGTACTTTGGGTCGACGGAGTATGGAGGTATCGGATGCATTTAGGTTCGACATTTTACGACGAGACTGAACTGAGATCCCTGCCGTTCCGGCATCTTGGGTCGAACGTAAAGATTAAAAGAACCGCCGGACTTTTTTTCGTGGAGAATATCTCCATCATGGATGACGCGCGGATCGATGATTTCACCATCATTGTGGCAAGTAGGGAACACGTTGAGATTGGATGTAATGTGCACATCGCGTCACAATGTTATATATCTGGGAGTGACGGCTTCGTCATGGAGGGCTTTTCGGGTTTGGCACCAGGTGTCAAAATCTACACCTCAAGCGATGACTACACGGGTGAAAAGATGACCAACCCGACTCTGCCGCGCCATCTTATTGGCGGCCCTGCTGGGAAAGTCGTCCTCCGCAAACATGTGATTATCGGCTCCAACTCGGTCGTTTTGCCTAAGGTAACAATTGAGGAGGGAAGTTCTGTAGGTAGCCTATCTCTCGTAAATAAGTCTCTCCCTGCATGGGGAGTATACGCTGGTATCCCCGTCAGGCGTTTACGCGATAGATCTCAAAATCTTCTGATCCTTGAGAAAGAACTGCGAGCATCACAGGCCTGATAGGCAAGCTATCGCCCCGCAGAGCGTGATCCACGCGCTGAAGCGGTCGAGATTGTGGACGGCAACCTCGCGCCCCAGCCGGTGGCGGCGGCATCGGCAGCATAATCCGTTTCGAGCTGGGTGATCGAAGGCTTGGTGTAGAAGATCCTGTCTGTCATGCCGCTAATTTCTGTTGAATTGAAATCAAAACGCAGGCGCCCGCCACGACGCTAGTTTTTGAAACTGGCGCGAGGCTCACATGATGATATGCCGGGCGACATCGTGCTGGTGGAACACGAGATTGGGCAGGTAGCCGAGTGCTACGAAATACTCCCGGTCGTTGTCGGCGCTGACGAAGACGGCGGTGCTTTCCAGCGGACTGTCGCTGAGTTTCACTGTCACCTTCACCTTTTCGCTGAGGCCGAGTTCGCGCATCAGGCCTTCGAGCGCGGTGATTTCCGGGAAACCGCCGAGAAGCAGCGTATCGACGCCGATTGCCGAATTCACTTCGCTCACCAGCGTCTGGATGGCGACCATCAGGGGCAGCCTTTCACGGAAACTGCGAATTTCCGGGTGGTCGAGCATCCCGCCCCACATGATGCGGGTATAGAGTTCATAGGCCTTGATGAAGTTCTTGCGCTCCGCCCAGAAGCGAAAGGCGACCGCCATGCGATTGAGAGTGAAGATCTTGCACATCTCGTCATACTTGAGATGCGTCTCGGGCGTCAGGTTCAGCGCCCCGCGCCTGGCTCCCGTATAGAGAAAATATTCAAGCCCGCCGCGATAGCGATCCCAGCTCGTCATGACGTCGTTGGTGCCTTCTTGCGGACGGTCGCGGACGATCGCCGAATTGGCGATGGAACGGTAGAACGGGCGCTGCAGGAAGGAGACCGCGCCCTGATCGAGGAAATGCGCAAGGAACGGGAACGGATAGAAGCAGAATTCCCGCGGGATCCAGGCCGACCGCAGGGTCGACGAGCGGTAGATCGCGATTTCCGGAAAGATGTGGCGTTCGCAGATATACTGGAAGACGTCGCCGAAACTTCCCTGCGGAAACTTCCGATCCTCGTTGACATTGTAGAACTTCGTGATGTCGGTTTTGGCGACTTCGTCGTAGAGGAACCACGGCGCATGGGCGCAGGTCACCTCCTGATTGTTGTCGAGATATCTGATGGTTTCGGCCACCGCATCGGCAATCAGGATGTCATCGTCGGCGAGATAGATGAGGTATTCGCCCTTGCCGAGGCGCAGAGCGCTCGTGACGTTTGCCGCGGCGCCGGCATTGGTTTCACGCTTGTAGTAGCGGATCGGCAGCCCGCGGGCGATGAATTCCTCGACCACCTGCTGCGTGCCATCCGTGGAGGCATTGTCACAGATCACGATTTCGAAGGGAAAGTCGAACTTGTAATCGTTCTCGCAGTAGGTCAGCGCGTTTCTGAGATAGGCTTCGCGGTTATAGGTCGGGATGCAGATGCTGAGTTTGATACCGCTCAAAGGCTTGTCTCCTGGCCGTAGCTGTCAAGCGCGGCGTCGCGCTCGCTGATGATGCTCGGCGTGAACGGCCAGGCGATGGAAAAGGCGGGATCGTCCCAGCGGACGCCACGGGCAAGTTCCGGCACATAGGCTTCCGACATCTGGTAGAAGAGCTCGCAATCATCCTCGAGCGTCAGGAAGCCGTGCGCGCATCCGGCAGGTATGTAGAAGGCGTTGTGATTGATGGCATCGAGCTCGACGGAGGCCCATTTGAGATAGCTCGGCGAATCCGGCCTCAGATCAACAGCCACGTCGAATACCCTGCCGCGCGTGGCGCGCACCAGCTTGATCTCCGGCCGCGGTTGGGCTTGGTAGTGCATACCGCGCAGCGTCCCGCGCTTGTGGTTCTGCGAGATATTGCACTGCGGGTAGACGGGGACGAGACCTTGCGCCGCAAAGGTCTGCGCGTCGAAGGTTCGTGCGAACATTCCCCGGTCGTCGGAGCGCGCGTCGACTTCCACGACAAAGGCGCCCGAAACCGCGGTCGGAAGGAATTTCAACCGAGCACCGTCAGTTCCGGCACGGCGACCGCGAAGCGTCCCCCCCAGGCACCGACCCTGCTGTTGGCCGCAACGACCTCGTTCTTGATGTTCCAAGGCAGGATGAGCACGTAATCCGGCTGCGTTTCGTCCATCTTCTCCGGTGCGTAGATCGGCAGCTTGCTGCCCGGCAGAAAATGTCCCTGCTTGTGCGGATTGCGGTCGACGACATATTCGATGAGGTCGGTGCCGACGCCGCAGAAATTCAGCAGCGTGTTGCCCTTGGCGGCAGCACCATAAGCGGCGACCTTCTTGCCGCTGCGTTTGGCTTCCGCGAGGAAGGCGAGCAGCCCATCCTTGATCGGCGCTACGCGGCTCTGGAAAGCCTCGTAGGTCTCGACCTTGTCGAAGCCGGCGGCGGCCTCATCGGCGCGGACCTTGGCAAGACTGTAGCCGATTGCGTGAACCATGGACGTTGCGCGGCAGGCAAGCACGCGGAGACTCCCGCCATGGGTCGGCAATTCTTCCACGTCAAAGATCTTGAGGCCGTGCGCCGCGAACACCTTTTCGACGGCGAGCAACGACAGATAGTAGAAATGCTCGTGGTAGACAGTGTCGAACTGGATATTTTCCATCAGCCGCAGAAGGTGCGGGAATTCAACGCTGACGACGCCGTCCGGCTTCAGCACAGCCGAAAGCCCGCCGACGAAATCGTTGATGTCAGGCACATGCGCCAGCACGTTGTTGCCGATGACAATGTCGGCGGCAAGGCCGCGGGAGACGAGATCGGCAGCGGTTTCCTTGCCAAAGAAGCGCGCTTCCGTGGGAACGCCGATCTGCCGTGCCACTTCCGCAACGTTCTCGGCCGGCTCGATGCCGAGCACCGGCACGCCGGCTTCGACGAAATGCTTGAGGAGGTAGCCGTCATTGCTCGCCACCTCGATCACCTGCGATGTCTCGCTGAGACCGAAGCGCTTGCGCGCCATGATCGTAAACTGTCGGGCATGCTCCACCCAGCCGTCGCTGTAGGAGGAGAAATAGGCATAGTGGCTGAAGATATCCTCCGGCGGAACGAAGGCATCGGCCTGCACCAGCCAGCATTCAGAGCAGACGAAGGCGCGCAGCGGATAGGAGGGCTCCGGCTTGTTGAGCTGCTCTTCCGTCAGATAGGCGTTGGCGAGCGGCGTCGAACCCAGATCGACGAAACGATGCTTCAGCGGAGCGTTGCAGAACCGGCAATTGTGCGCTGTCATGATACTGTTTCCTCATATGCCGCGATCTGGCCGAGCGAGAAGGCGCGCATGTCTACGCCCTCGCGGTTGGCCTTGTACCAGGCGGCAGTCCAGTCGATTGTCTGTTGCAGGCTGAGCCGCGGGCGCCAGCCGATGGTGTCGAGCGCAAGCGCCGAGCTCAGCGTCAGCGCCGGAGCTTCCGGCAGATGTTCGCCGGGCGCAAGCCGCCACACGTCTTCGACGCAGTGCGCGCGTCCGAGCGCTTCGGCGAGTTCGGAAACAGTGGCGAAGCTTTCGGGATGCGGACCGAAATTCAGTGCATCCGGCAGATCCCTGCCGCGCTGCTGCGTCAGCACCTCAGCGAAGCTCAGATAACCGCCAAGCGGCTCCAGCACATGCTGCCAGGGGCGGATCGCCGCGGGATAGCGCAGCATGATCGGTTCACCGCCTTCGAAAGCGCGGATGAAATCCGGGATCAGCCGGTCCTTCGACCAGTCGCCGCCGCCGATGACATTGCCGGCGCGGACCGTGGCGAGCCTGAGATCTCGCCCTTTGAAGAAACTGTCGCGGTAGCTCTGGCAGACGAGTTCCGTGCAGGCTTTTGAATTGCTGTAGGGGTCCTTGCCACCGAGCGTATCGGTCTCGACGAAGGGTATGCCGCTGCCGTTATTGGCGTAAACCTTGTCGGAGGTGATGACCAGCACGGTCTTGACGGAGGGCGTCTGCCTGACCGCGTCGAGAACATTGGCCGTTCCCATGACGTTGGTCGAAAAGGTCTCGGCCGGGTTCTCATAAGAGCGCCGCACCAGAGCTTGCGCCGCCATATGGATAACGATCTCTGGCTCGAAACGCCTGGAGAGATTAAGAAGCGCCTCGGCGTCGCGGATATCGACGATGTGATGGCTGCGATCGTCCCAGGGAGCGAGCTTGCGATAGAGCGATGGTTCGGTCTCGGGCGCCAGCGACACCGCGGAAACCTCGGCGCCGAGCCGCTCCAGCCACAGGGAGAGCCACGATCCCTTGAAGCCGGTATGTCCGGTCAGGAAAACCCGCCGCCCATTCCAGAAGTCCGTCAGGCCCATAGCTTCCACGGTGCCTTTCCGGAACTCCAGAGCTCCTCGAGCTGGTTGCGCTCGCGGAGTGTATCCATCGGCTGCCAGAAGCCATCATGCTTGAAGGCGGCGAGCTGGTTGTTGGCGGCGAGCCATTCCAACGGTCCGGCTTCCCAGATCGTGTCGTCGCCCGGGATGAGATCGACCACCGAGGGGTCGAGCACGAAGAAGCCGCCGTTGATGCGCTGGCCGTCGCCCCTCGGCTTCTCGATGAAGGAGGTGATGTACTGTCCCTCGATATTCGTGGCGCCGTAACGTCCGGGCGGAGTGACCGCGCACATCGTCGCCTTCAGGCCATGTCTGCGATGGAAAGCGACCTCGGCGGCGATATCGATGTCGCCGACGCCGTCGCCATAGGTCATGCAGAAGGGTTCGCCTGGCGTCAGATGGTCGCGAATGCGCCCGAGACGGCCGCCGGTCATCGAATGCATGCCGGTATCGACCACGGTCACGCGCCAGTTCGGTCGTGTGCCGCCGTGATAGTTGATGCTGTTGGAGGCGAGGTCGACGGTGATGTCGTTGTGGTGCAGAACAAGGTTTACGAAATATTCCTTGATCAAATAACCCTTATAGCCGGCGCAGATGATGAAATCATTGAGCCCGTGATGAGCATAGATGCTCATGATGTGCCAGAGGATCGGCATGCCCCCGATTTCGACCAGAGGCTTGGGTCGGATACTGGTTTCCTCGGCAAGGCGCGAGCCAAGGCCACCGGCAAGAATTACGACTTTCATCCCAAGCGAACTCCAGAGTGTCTCGTCAAGCTCCGGCAGACCGCCCTCGGAGCCATCCGGGCTCTCGACAGGCGGAACGGCCGTATGTTCATCCTTGCCCCGGTATCCGATTTCGTTCTTGTGCGAGGCTTGCGGGGGTGTCGGAACGGGAGCCGCGCGTTTCGCAGGCCGTGCGTTGAGCAATGGAGCAGCTTGCCGTTCGGCACATCCCGTTCGGCCGAAGGCACGTCCTTCCAGTTTTACGAGGAGCGCCAAGCGGGCGCAATTGATCCGACCAGAAGCGGCCGATCCTGATAGTAAAGCGTCAGATAGCCGGCCGATTGCCCCCGGGCAAAGGCCCGGCGCGTCGGCGGGAAGAAAAAATCCCACTTCGGAATCCCGAAATTCCCCCGCTTCGGGATTCCGAAATTCGACGCCTTTCGCGGGCTGTCGCCGTGGAGAAACATCCAATGATTTCAATCCCGCAGCCAATTTCGGGATTCCGAAGTGCTATATAGATTATGGTGGGAGTCCCCCCGCGCCGCCAAACCTTGGCCGGATCGTGTGCGGTTATGCCTCCAGACGAAGCTGGAGGGAAGCGTCGTCTGCCTCGACGACCTTGGGCTTACGCTTTGTTGCCGCACGGCGTGCTGGCTTGGTGGTTTTCGGCCGAGTGTCGGAGCCGAGCTCGTCTGCCTCGGAGCTGGGCACCAACAGGCCGACCGCAGGCCCCGTAGCGGCTACCTCAATGACCGGCTTCGGCTTCGGCATTTCAATGGCCGGCTTGGCAGCTGACACCTCGCGGGCCTTTATAGGCTCGGGGGTGCTGGCTGGGGTTGTGGCGAATCGGATCATCAGCAAAACTCCATCTGTTCGCTTTATGTTCGCATTTGGGAGTGAGGGAGTCAATGCAGGCCAGCTATCAAGAGCGGCAGGAATAAACATCTAGAAATGAGGGCTTCGGAGAGATCTTGGGAGCTATTGAGCGAACAAGCCCTTGAGCGCATCGCGATTGGCCTTTGTTGCAAGGCACCTGCGCAACTCTAGTTGGAAAGGCTTAACTCCTTGATCTTGGTAGTGATCAAGAATGGAATGGTGCCCAGAAGAGGACTCGAACCTCCACACCCTTTCGGGTACCAGCACCTGAAGCTGGCGCGTCTACCAATTCCGCCATCTGGGCGACGGAGAGCGATGTAAGGGGGTGGCTCCTGACTGTCAACTGGGTTTTTGAAGTTTTTCTGACAGTTGGCGAGAAAGCCGCTGATCACATGGGCGGGAGTGGCGCTAGGCGGGGCATAGCGCTTCGGTGGTCACGCCCTATATAAAGGAAATATCGAAAGGAATGCCACATGCCTATTGCTCGTACGCTTCTGCTCGCCAGTCTTTTAGCTCTTCTATCGCCCGCAATCGCCGGGGCCGATTCGCTGAAGCTGGGCAAGCCGGGGGTCGGGCCGCTGAACACGGGATCGACGCTCTGCGATTTTCGCGGTTGCTTCGGTTTCGGGCCGCAGCAATGGCATCGCCCCGCCTATGTCCAGCCGAACTACCGTCCACGCGGCGCGGGGCCAACCTATTACCGGCCGGGCGCTGCCGGGCCGCCGCAGCTGACTTATGATCCGCCGCCGGTGCAAAGAGTGCAGCCGAAAGTGCGCGACATGAATAGCCATGCCGCCTGGTGCAGCAACGAATACCGCTCCTACAATCCGCGGACCGACCGTTTCCTCACCTATGAGGGCATCTACAAGACCTGCCGCTCGCCCTATCGCTGAGCCGCGTGGTTAGCTTTCGAGCGAGGCGCGGTCGACGTGGCCGAGATCGCGGCCGGGCTCGACGATGTCGCGGACCCGCTGTTTCAGCTCCTTCGGCCCGGGAAAACCGCCGTCGCGCTTGCGCTCCCAGATCAGATCGCCATTGACGCGGATCTCGAAATTGCCGCCGGTGGCGGGGATCAGCGCCACTTCGCCGAGGCTGTCGGAAAAAGTATGCAGCAGCTCCTGCGCCATCCAGCTGGCGCGCAGCAGCCAGTTGCACTGGGTGCAGTAGAGGATCGTGACGCGGGCTTTTTCGGTCATGGCGATGTCCTTTCGTTTGCTGAGATTTAAGCCCTGTGGCGCGTGCGCGCAATCGCCCTCGCAGAGCATGATGCCGAAAAGTGTGAGCGGTTTTCGGGCGACATCATGCTCTAACTATTTAATTAAGAACAGGATTCAGATTTTGGGCCGAACCGGCCTAAAGCCTCAATCCTGTTCTGGCGTCTTGCGCGCCGCCCTCCGCCATGGTCTCTTCCCGTGGTCGGCCATACCGGGAAGAACTTATGCGCGTCGCAGTCATCGAAAACATGCGGAATACCGGCCTCGGCGCGCTTGCCGCGGCCCTCGACGAGGCGGGAGCGGAGATCGAGTGGTTCCGGGTGTGGCAGGACGGCATCCTGCCGAAAGATATATCCGGCCATGACGCGCTGGTCGTTCTTGGCGGCGAGCAGAGCGCGCTGGATGACCAAACCCACCCCTATCTGCCGGAACTCGTCCGGCTCACCCGCCGCTTCGGCGATGCCGGCAAGGCCGTGCTTGGCATCTGCCTCGGCAGCCAGATCCTCGCCCGCGCCTATGGCGCCGACAATCACTTAGGAATCGCCCGCGAATTCGGCTGGCACGGGATCGGCGTCACCGCCGAGGGCCGGACCGATCCGCTGCTGTCGGCGCTTGGCGGCGAATTCACCATCTTCGAATGGCATGCCGATACGTTTTCCCTGCCTGAGGGCGCGGCGCGCCTCGCCTCGAGCCCCGTTGCAGAGAACCAGGCCTTCCGCATCGGCCGCGCCGTCTATGGCACCCAGTTCCATTTCGAGGCCGATTCAGCGGTCGTCGAACAATGGAAGGCCGAATTTCCCGACACGATCGCGCGCATTGCGCCGGGCTGGCTGGAGAACCATGCCGAACTGGCGGCAAGACATGGCGGAGCCGCCGATGCCGCGGGCCTTGCCATCGCGCGCGCTTGGGTCAGCCTGATCGAGCGGCAAGAGGTCGAAATGCTGTCGCAGGCCTCGGCGTGAGGGCCAATGCGATGCCCGCCAGCGAACGCGAAAAGATGGCGGCAGGCGAATGGTATTGCTGCCTCGATGACGAGCTCGATCTTTTGCGGCGGCAGGCGCGTGCCGCTGTCCACGCCCATAATACGCTGCCGCCGGACGAACGCGGCGCGATGGCGCCGGCCCTGAGGGCGCTCTTTGCGCAGGCAGCACTCGATGTCTTCATCGAGGCGCCGTTTCACTGCTCCTACGGCATCAATATCACTCTCGGCGAGCGCGTCTATTTCAATGCCGGCTGCACCATCCTCGATTCCGGCCGGGTGACGATCGGCGACCGCAGCATGTTCGGCCCCGGCGTGCAGATCTATTGCGCCGAGCATCACAAGGAGCCGGCACTGCGCAGCACAGGCATCGAGATCGCCAAGCCTGTCACCATCGGCAGCGATGTCTGGATCGGCGGCAGCGCTATCATCCTCGGCGGCGTCACGATCGGCGACGGTGCGATCGTCGGCGCCGGTGCGGTGGTAACAAGGGACGTGCCGGCCGGCGCAACCGTGGTCGGCAATCCAGCCCGCATCCGCTAGAGCAATTCCAGCAAAAGTGCGTAGCGGTTTTGCGTCCGGAATTGCGTGAAAACAACGAGATGGAGCATTTCCGTGATTCGGAGAAAACGGAAATGCGCTAGCGCCGGCAAGGCCGCCCATTCCGCGATGACCTCGACAGCGGCGAAAGCTCCGCTAGATCAGAAAGCAAAACGGGAGGACATCATGAGCGTTCGGAATTTACCCATGGAAGGCGGCTGCCGTTGCGGCCGGGTGCGATTGAAGATCAGCGCCCCGCCGCTGCTCACCATGGCCTGTCATTGCACGGGGTGCCAGAAGATGACATCGAGCGCCTATTCGCTGAGTGCGGCCATCCCCAGCGAAGGCTTCGAGGTCACGCAGGGCGAGCCGGTGATCGGCGGTCTGCATGGTTTCACGAAGCATTATTTCTGCCCGCATTGCATGAGCTGGATGTTCACCCGGCCGGAAGGCATGGACTGGTTCGTCAATCTGCGCGTGACCATGCTGGATGATCCGAGCTGGTTCACCCCTTTCATCGAGACGTGGACGAGCGAGAAGCTGTCATTCGCCGAGACCGGCGCGGTATACAGCTACACGGCGCTGCCGGAGATGGACGCCTATGAGGGGCTGGTGAAGGAGTATATGGGCAGGGGGTAAGTCAAAACTGCCTGTATTTCGCAAACGGCAAGCCATGCTTTGCGACATACTCATTTTGCTCCGCGATCGCCTCGGCGTTTTCAATTCGCCAAAGTCTTTCGCGTTCTTCGCGAGGCAGCGTTTCATCGTCGCTTGTTTTTTGATCGAAGGTCGGAGCTTTGCAGCCCCTTTCGATCTTGGAATGAGTGTTTGTACCCATCACCGATCCCGGTTTGCCAGTCGTTCGGCTTTCATCGTTCATCGCAGAATCCCCTCGGAGATAACTGTTGACGGAGCCTTAACCACGTCTCTTTCGTCATGCTCGGGCCTGTCCCGAGCATCTGCAGCCGTTTGATATGTAGCAGATCCTCGGCACAAGGCCGAGGATGACGGCGAACAAAGAGCGAGGCTCGTCAACATCTAAGGAGACCTACGTCTCCTCGTCAAAAAAGCTCTGCGAAAGCCTATTCGTCGCCCATCTTCAGCGCAGCGATGAAGGCTTCCTGGGGGATTTCCACCTTGCCGAACTGGCGCATGCGCTTCTTGCCGGCCTTCTGCTTGTCGAGCAGCTTGCGCTTGCGGGTGGCGTCGCCGCCGTAGCATTTGGCGGTCACGTCCTTGCGCAGCGCCGAAATCGTCTCGCGGGCAATGACGTTGCCGCCGATCGCCGCCTGGATCGGGATCTTGAACATGTGCTTCGGGATCAGTTCCTTGAGCTTCTCGCACATGTCGCGGCCGCGCTTTTCAGCTGCCGTCCGGTGCACCATCATTGACAGCGCGTCGACCGGCTCGCCATTGACGAGGATCGACATCTTCACGAGGTTGCCCTCGCGGTGGTCGGTCAGCGTGTAGTCGAAGGAGGCATAACCCTTCGAGATCGACTTCAACCGGTCGTAGAAATCGAACACGACTTCGTTAAGCGGCAGATCGTAGGTCAGCATCGCACGCGTGCCGACATAGGTAAGCTCGATCTGGATGCCGCGCCGGTCCTGGCAGAGCTTCAGGATGCTGCCGAGATAATCGTCGGGTGTCAGGATTGTCGCGCGGATCCACGGCTCGTGGATTTCCGAGATTTTGACGACATCGGGCATGTCGGCCGGATTGTGCAACTCGCGCTCCGTGCCGTCGGTCATAAACATCTTGTAGACGACCGAGGGTGCGGTGGCGATGAGGTCGAGGTCGAACTCGCGCTCCAGCCGTTCCTGGATGATTTCCAGATGCAGCAGGCCGAGGAAGCCGCAGCGGAAACCGAAGCCGAGGGCCGCCGACGATTCCATCTCGAAGGAGAAGGAGGCGTCGTTGAGGCGAAGCTTGCCCATCGCGGCGCGCAGATCCTCGAAATCGGCGGCATCGACCGGGAAGAGGCCGCAGAACACCACCGGCTGCGCCGGCTTGAAGCCCGGCAGCGCCTGGGCCGTCGGCCGCTTGTCCTCGGTGATCGTATCGCCGACGCGGGTATCGGCCACTTCCTTGATCGAGGCGGTGATGAAGCCAATCTCGCCGGGGCCGAGGCGGTCGATATTGACCATCTTCGGCGTCAGCACGCCGACGCGCTCCACCTGGTATTTCGCATCGGTGCCCATCATCCGCACCGTCTGGCCCTTGGTCAGCACGCCGTCGATGACGCGGACGAGAACCATGACGCCGAGATAGGCGTCGTACCAGCTGTCGACGAGCAGCGCCTTCAACGGCGCCTTTTCGCCGCCGGGGCTCTTCGGCGCCGGTAGCCTGTGGACGATCGCCTCCAGCACGTCGGGAATGCCGAGGCCGGTCTTTGCCGAAATCAGCACCGCCTCCGAAGCGTCGATGCCGATCACCTCCTCGATCTGTTCCTTGATGCGGTCGGGTTCGGCCGCTGGCAGGTCGATCTTGTTGAGGACGGTGACGATCTCGTGATTGTTGTCGATCGCCTGATAGACGTTGGCGAGCGTCTGCGCTTCGACGCCCTGGCTGGCATCGACGACGAGCAGCGAACCCTCACAGGCCGACAGCGACCGTGAGACTTCATAGGCGAAGTCGACGTGGCCGGGCGTGTCGATCAGGTTGAGAATGTATTTCTCGCCGTTGTTCGCCTGGTAATGCAGGCGCACGGTCTGGGCCTTGATGGTGATGCCGCGCTCGCGCTCGATATCCATATTGTCGAGCACCTGCTCGGACATTTCGCGCTCGGCAAGGCCGCCCGTCGTCTGGATCAGGCGGTCGGCCAGCGTCGATTTGCCGTGGTCGATATGGGCCACGATCGAAAAGTTGCGGATATGGGACAGCGGAGTGGTGGAATTGGTGCTCATGCGCGCCATATAGCAGCGCCGCCCCCTGCCGCAAAGCGGTAATTATCCTGCTGTTTACGCTATTTCGTCCTGTGCCGGGCGCCGATCAGACCGGCCACGTCTCCAGCCGCCAGGCCGAATCCCAGAACATCCATTCATATTGCGAGGCGCGCACGAAGACATCGGTCATTTGCGCCCGCTCCACCGGCGATGCGGCGCGGGCGGCGATGTCGGTCAGCGCGATCACTTCGCGGGCACCGGCGGCAAATTGCGGATCGCCATAGGTGTTGATCCAGGCCTGGAAAGCATTGCCTTCGATAGCAGGCCGGTTCTTGATCGCTTCGCCGACATGCCAGTAGATCCAGAAGCAGGGAAGGATGGAGGACAGCGCCACCGCGTAGGAGCTGTGATAGGCGGTGGCAAGCAGGAAGTTGGTATAGGCAAAGCCGGCAGGCGAGGGTTCGGCTGATGTGACGTCGGCAGACGTGATGCCGAACTGGGTGAGGAAGCCGGCATGCAGGCCCTGCTCGACGGTGATTGCCTTCTGTGCCGAACCGAGGAAGCGCAGGACCTGCGCATTGTCGGGTGCCTTGGCCGCGACGATCGCAAGGCATCGCGCATAATGCTTGAGGTAGAGCGCATCCTGCAGGATGTAATGGCGGAAAACCTCCGGCGGCAGCGTGCCGTCCGAAAGGCGCTGCAGCAGCGGCAAGGCCTCGATTTCAGCCATGATCGGCGCGATCCTGTCCCAGGCGGCAGCCGTGAAGCTTCCCGTCAGTTCCGTGCTCTGCTTGCTGGCGTCCATCACTCTCTCCTCGGATTGCGCCGCCATATATGGACGGCGTAGCGGCGAAAGCAAGGCACGTTTGGCCGCTTTTCGTAGCCACTTGATTCCATCATCGGATAATGTATTTCTCTTATAGTAGAAATTGGACTGGAAAATGGAACCGGAACTCGAACAGGCGATCGGCATCCGCATTCGCACACTGCGGCAGGAAAAGGCTCTCACGCTCGATGAGCTGGCTACGGCCTCCGGCGTCAGCCGGGCGATGATCTCGCGCATCGAGCGGGCGGAGGCGAGCCCGACCGCCTCGCTGCTGGCGAGGATCTGTGCAGCACTCGGCTTGTCGCTGTCGGCCTTCTTTGCGGAAGACGGGCAGGCCTCGCCGCTCGCTCGCAGGCAGGAACAACAGGTCTGGCGCGATCCGGAGACCGGTTATATCAGACGGTCTGTTTCGCCCGCGGGCACGGCTTCCGATGTCGATATCGTCGAGGTCGAATTCCCGGCCGGCGCCCGCGTCAGCTTCCCCCCGCATGCGAGCGCCCATGGCATGACGCAGCATATCTGGCTGTTCGACGGCGAGCTAGAGATGACGGCGGGTGAAACCGTCTACCGGCTGCGGCCGGGCGATTGCCTCTTCATGCCGGTCGGCGAGGGCCACGTCTTCCACAATCCCGGCAACGCACCGGCGCGCTATTGCGTCGTGCTCGATCGCGGCGGCCGATAACAGCTTTCATTTCAGGAGAACAGCATGCCTGCTATTCGTATCCTTTCCGCCGAGGAGGCCCGCGCCGCCATTCCGGCTCTTTCGCAAGTGCTTGTCGATTGCGTCGCGGGCGGTGCCTCCGTCGGCTTCATGCAGCCCTATGGGCCTGAGGACGCCGAGCCCTATTGGTGTGATGTCGCCGATGCCGTTGCCACCGGCGGCAATCTGCTACTGGTCGCTGAACTCGACGGCAGGATCGTCGGCACCGTCCAGGTGGGTGCCGCGCAGATGCCGAACCAGCCGCATCGCGGCGATCTGAAGAAGCTGCTGGTGCATCGCTCGGCCCGCGGCAGGGGGCTCGCCCGGCTGCTGATGGATGCCGCCGAACGCGAGGCAGCAAGCCGCGGCAAGACCCTGCTCGTGCTCGACACGGCAACCGGCAGCGATGCCGAGGCGATCTATCCGCGCCTGGGCTGGCAGCGCGTCGGCGTCATCCCCGATTATGCGCTGTGGCCGGAAGGCGGTTTCTGCGCCACCACCCTGTTCTACAAGCGGCTCGCCTGATTGCGCCGGCCCCGCTCAAGCCGGCCTGGCGAAGACCGGAAACGCGCCGCCGAGCGTCGCGCCCGCCGTCCATTGCGCGGCAGTCCAGCCGAATTGCCGCGCCGCTTCGATATTTTCGGCCATATCGTCGATGAAGGCGATTTCGCCGGGCAGCACGCCGGCCCGCTCGGTCGCCAGCCGGAAGAAATCCGGGGAAGGCTTGCTGTGTCCGAGTGCCGCGGAATAGATGATGTCGTCGAAATGCGCGTTAAGGCCGATCTGCTCCATCAAGTAACGTGCCCGCCTATGCTCCTGGTTGGTCGCCAGCAGGAGAGTGATGCCGCTTTGCCTGAGAGCGGCGAGTTCTTCCAGCAGATTGCGATCGAGGCGGGAATCGTTTTCGAACCAGTAGTCGATCAGCGTTTCGGCGCTGAGGTGCGGCGCGATCTTTACGAGAACGCCGGCGAGCCTCGGCTCCAGCGCCGCGCGGCCGACGATAATATCGCCCCAGTGCGTCTGGAAGAATTCCTGCTGCAGCAGGTCGAGGCGCAGGCCGAGATCGCGCTCGAGATAGGTGAAGTGAGGCAGGCCATCGATCGGGCGACCATGAATGAGCACGCCGTCGACATCGACCATCAGCACTTTCATGCGAAAAATTTCCTCGTTCTCAAAACACCGGCGAAGGTGGCGTCATTATTCCAGACGATCAAGGCCCCGCGCCGCTTTTTTGTCAGGGCCGAGCCGTGTAAATCTCCATTGTCAATCAAGGGCAGGATCTGAAATGCGCGTCATCTATTCCGAGGATCACAAGCTGCGCGATGCCAGGACGGAGCTGCACGCAGGCCAACTGGTGACGCCCTTCGAGGCGCCGTTTCGTGCCGAATGGATCCTGGCGGCGGTCAAGCAGGCGGGCTTCACCGACGTCGTGGCGCCCGATCCGCACGGACTGGAAACGGCTCGAAAAGTACATGATCCCGCCTATCTGGATTTTCTCGCCACGGTCTGGGACCGCTGGGTGGCGGCCGGTTTTACCGGCGAGGCGATCGCCAATTCCTTCGCCGTTCGCCGCACCAGCCAGCGTGTACCCGACAATATCGTCGGCGCGATCGGCCACTACGCCAATGCCGCCGATACCTCGATCACCAAGGGCTCCTACGAGGCGGCGATCGCTTCCATGCGCTGTGCTATATCAGGCGCCGACTGGCTGACGCAGGGCAATCGCTTCGCCTTCGCGCTCTGCCGCCCGCCCGGGCACCATGCCGGCATCGATCTCTTCGGCGGCTATTGCTTCATCAATAATTCAGGTGTCGCAGCGCAGCGGCTGCTCGATAGCGGTGCGAGGAAGGTCGCGGTGCTGGATGTCGATTTCCATCATGGCAACGGCACCCAGGATCTGTTCTATTGCCGCGGCGATGTCTTCACCGCCTCGCTGCATGGCGATCCCATGCAGGCCTTTCCCTATTTCCTCGGCCATGCCGACGAGGAAGGCGAGGGGGAGGGTGCCGGCGCCAACCGCAACTATCCGATGCCGCCGGGCACGCCTTGGGATATCTGGTCTTCGGCCCTTGCCGATGCGCTCACCCGCATCAAGACATTCGGCGCCGAGGCGGTCGTCGTGGCGCTCGGCGTCGATACCTTCGAGCGCGATCCGATCTCCTTCTTCAGCCTCACCTCGGACGATTTCACCCGCATGGGCGCGATGATATCAGCCACCGGCTTGCCGGTGCTCGCCTGCATGGAGGGCGGTTACGGCGTGCCGGAGATTGGCCTTAACGTCGCCAACGTCCTCAAGGGTCTGGAAGCCTGATCACCGCCGATGACCGACGAGACCGTTCCATCCGATATCCCGACATCCCGCATGCTGAGTTGGGCGCGCAACTCCGCTATCTATCGCCTGGAGCGACGGATGATGACGGAAAAGCAGCTGTTTGACGCCATTAGCCGCAAGGCGAAGGAGAAATTCGAGGATATCAGCGCGGCGCAACTCAAGGCCATCGCCGATTTCGCGGTCAAATTTGCCTATGACAACAAGGTGCTCGACGACAGCGCCTATGCGGAGATCAGCACGCGCTCTGCCGTGCGCGGCGGTAAATCGAAGCGCGCGATCGCCCAGAAGCTAGCTGCCAAGGGCGTCTCCAGCGACAAGGTCGAGGCTGCACTTGAAGAGGCTGACGATCTCTATGCCGCAGCGATATTTGCCCGCAAGCGCGCCTTCGGCCCCTTCCGCCGGGTCGAGCTTGACGAAAAGCGAAAGGCCAAAGAGCTTTCGGCTTTCGCCGCAACGGCTTCAGCTTCGATATCGGCAGGAAGATCTTCGACATGAGCTTCGAAGACGCGGAAGAGGTCATCCTCGCCGGCCGATCTTTGGTGCCTCAGCATCAGCGCTCTTGATCCCGGCATGAAAAGATTGAATTTGGTTCTCCCCCGTCTTCGGCTTAGAACCGCGCCAGGATCGGGGGCCACATGGACATCAAGAATATCGAGACCGGCACGGATGGCGCAGCCTTGATTGCGCAGCCGGGCGTATCGTCGGCTTCTGGCGGCTTGGCGGCCGGTGTCGCGATGTGCCTGATGTCGATGTCATCGATCCAGTTCGGCGCGGCACTGTCTTCGTCAGCCATTGCGACCTATGGCGTTGCCGGCGCCACTTGGCTGCGGCTTGCTTTCGCGGCGATCATCCTTGCCGCCGTCGTCAGGCCTTCGGTGCTGCGTTATAGCGGCGCCCAATGGCGGGCGACATTGCTGCTCGGCACGACGACGGCTGCCATGACGCTGTGCTTCTTCGCTGCGATCCAGCGGCTGCCGCTCGGCCTGGCGATCGCCATCGATTTCCTCGGGCCGCTCTCGGTCGCCGTCTTCGGCTATGGCCTGAGCTGGCGGCTTACCTGGCCGTTGATCGCTGCGGCCGGTATTCTCTTCCTCGCCCATGACGGCGAAGGCTGGGTCGGCAATTCCTCAGGCGTCCTCTTTGCCCTCGGCTCGGCTGTCGGATGGGCGGTCTATATCCTGCTGACGAAGAAGGTCGGCGCTGCCTTCAAGGGGCTGGAAGGCCTCTCCATGTCGCTGCTCGTCGCCGGCCTCGTCGCAACACCCTTCGGTCTGGCTGAGACAGGGGCCGCCTTCACAGTGAAGGGACTGGTCGAGGTTCTCGGCCTTGCCATTCTCGTGCCGCTCTTGCCCTATGCGCTGGAGATGGTGGCGCTGCGGCGCATGCCGTCGGCATCCTTCGGCATCCTGATGAGCCTCGAACCGGCGCTCGGCGCTCTCGCCGGCTTTCTCATCCTCGCCCAGCCGATGACCGCGCTGCAGATGCTGGGTACGGCGCTCGTCGTGGCGGCCAGCGCCGGCGCCACCGCCTCGGCGGCGAAGACCTAGAAAAGTGTCAGCGTTCTTTGGGGAACGCCGTCTCTATAAGATGGATCAGGCGGGTTTGCGGGCGGGATCGTCGAGCGCCGGATTGTAGAACAGCGACAGTATCAGGCTCTTGGCGATCCGCTCCGCCGTTGCCATGAACCAGGCCTTGGCCTCCGGCGTTGGCGCGATATCGTCAAGCGTTGCGGCAAACAGCGACAGCCACTTCGGAAAGAGATCGGGTGTCAGGTTCTGGACACCCGTATGCGCCTGCACCGGCTTGCCACCATAGGCGCCGCTGCGGAAGGCAACGGCCGACCAGAAGCTCTTCATTTTCGCCATATGCTCCGGCCAGCGCCCGGATAGCCTGGCGTCGAACACCGGGCCGAGATCGGGATGCGCGAGCACGCGCCCGTAAAAGGTCTCGACCAGCCTGTCGATGAAGGCCGCGTCGACGCCCATTTCCCGCATCTCCGCCTCCGCCCTTTCGCGGATCGCCGCGACATGGGCAGGGCGGCCCTGAATGTCATTGTCCATTCCAAAACCCCGGCGCCGCGTGATGCGGCGCCCTCTCATATAGGTATTTATGGCAGCGCGCCAAAGTCGTCCGCGCCGCTTGCGGCAATCTGTCAGCAGCCTGCGGCGCCGCGCGTTTTTTCGAGCCGCGCAAAAGGACGCTGTAGCACTTTGAATTGCCCCACGCACTTGACCGCCACCGCCGCGCTCTTTAGATTTAGAATAATTCTAAAAATTGGAGAAGATCATGCTGGCGCGGTTTTTCAGATCCTCGAAACGATCCTTCGAATCGCTGTCCGAGCAGGAGATCCTTGCCCTTGGGATCGCCTCCGAGGAAGACGATGCCCGCATCTATCTTGCTTATGCCGACAGGCTACGCCGCGATTTTCCGGCCTCGGCCAAGGTCTTCGAGGATATGGCCGAGGTCGAGGATACGCACCGAAAATCGTTGATCGAAATCCATCGCCAGCGTTTCGGCGAGCGCATCCCACTGATCCGGCGCGAGCATGTGCAGGGTTTTTACGAACGCAAGCCCGACTGGCTCAGGGCAAACCTTTCGCTGGATGCGATGCGGCAAGAAACCGAGGCGATGGAGGAGCAGGCCTATCGTTTCTATGTCGAGGCGGCAAAACGCACCTCGGACGCCTCGACGCGTGAGCTTCTCGGCGATCTCGCCCTCGCCGAACAGGGACATGAGGATATCGCCCGCATGCTAGGCGACAAACATACGCCCGAAGACGTCAAGCACGACGAGGACGCGACGGTGCATCGGCAATTCGTGCTGACCTATGTGCAGCCGGGCCTTGCCGGACTGATGGACGGCTCGGTCTCGACGCTGGCGCCGATCTTCGCCGCCGCCTTTGCCACCCAGGATACCTGGCAGACCTTTCTCGTCGGTCTTTCGGCCTCCGTCGGCGCCGGCATCTCGATGGGCTTCACCGAAGCCGCCCATGACGACGGAAAGATCTCCGGCAGAGGCTCGCCGGTCAAGCGCGGACTTGCCTGCGGCATCATGACGGCGCTCGGCGGCCTCGGCCACGCACTGCCTTATCTGATTCCGCATTTCTGGACGGCGACGATCACCGCTGCTGTCGTCGTCTTCTTCGAGCTCTGGGCCATCGCCTTCATCCAGAACCGCTACATGGAAACCCCCTTCCTGCGCGCCGCCTTCCAGGTGGTGCTCGGCGGCGGTCTGGTGCTCGGCGCCGGTATCCTGATCGGGAATGGGTGAGGAGCGGTCGGGCGCAGCCCGAGCAATCGATCCAGCGAATCGATTGCAGCGACGAACGCCCTGAGCCCAAAGCGAAGGGCCGGGAGACGGTGCGGCATCCCAAACCAACAAAACAAAAAGGCCGGCAAACCGCCGGCCTTTCCACATTCTCTATTGCAACTCTTACCGCAGCGCGCCGACCAGGACGTCGCGGCCGTTCTCGATGGTGACCCAGCGGCCGGCATTGTAGCTCGACTGGCGCTTGACGAAGGAATAGGGCGTCCCAAACCACGGCTTGACGTCGGAAGCGAGGTTGTCGAGCACGAAATCGCCCTCGGCGGTGCGCAGCGTCAGCACGGCATGGCCTTCGCCGTCCGGCTTGCGCACGACGGTCATCAGCAGGTCGGCAGCCGAAAAGCCGCGCTGGATCAGCATGCGGCGCTTCAAGAGCGCGAAATCTTCGCAGTCGCCGGCGGTGGTCGGATAGGCCCAGACCTCATCCTTGCCGTAGATTTCCTTGTCGGTCATCGGCGTGATCGTGCGATTGACCGTGGCGTTGACCGAACGCACGAGCGACCACTTCCCCGGGTTCATGGCGACCGGGCCTGCGTTGCGGTTTGCGCCGCATTCACTGCGGTGGATCTGACAGAAATCGTAGTGGCCGATCGGCTGTGAGGTGGCATTGCCCGTTACCATTGAAGCATTTCTGCTTGGGGCCGGTATGGCGGCCGTCGCCATCGCAAACACGGCCATCATGGCCACAAAGATACCCTTGATCCGCACGCCCGCTCTTTCCTTGCATCGCCCCTTATTTATTAACAAAGTGTTAATGGAGAGGGCCCAAAAGAGTCAATCGTTACTTCTTGGGAGGACCTTGCGACTCGCCGACATGGTTAAAATGCAACGGCTTGGGGACCTGCAGCAGGCGAATTTATCCGCCTCTGCCATTCAGGCGGGCATCTGCCTATTTGTTGATGAACGGATGATGCCTTTGACGGCACTCAGGAGAAGCGCGATATCGCCGGGGCGTGAAAGGCGATGGTCGCCGTCGCGGACGAAGGTCAGCACCACGTCGTCGGCGGGAAGATGTTCGACCAGTTTCATCGCATGCGCATGCGGCACGTCGGCGTCTTTCATGCCCTGGAGAATGTGCACCGGGCAGCCGGTTTCGATGATGCCGTCGAGCACCCGGTTCTTTCGGCCGTCCTCGATCAGCGCCCGCGTATAGATGTTGGGTTCCGGGCTGTATTGAGAACGCTCTTCGAAATAGCCGCGCTCGGCCAGCGATTTGCGCTCTTTCGCCTTGAGGTTCGGCTCGATCAGCTCCGAGGTGAAATCGGGCGCCGGCGCAATCAGCACCATGCCTGCGAGCTTTGGGAGCGTCACGCCGCCCTGCCGCGCAAGCTCCTGCGCCAGCCTGAGCGCGATCCAGCCGCCCATCGACGAGCCGACGAGGATCACCTGATCGGGCGCGACATGACGGATGACGGCAAGCGCCTCCTCCAGCCAGCGCGAGATCGTGCCCTCGCCGAAATTGCCGCCGGAAAGTCCGTGGCCGGAATAGTCGAGGCGGATGCAGGCGAGCCCAAGTTCCGCCGCCAGCCCGTCGAGTTCCACCGCCTTGGTGCCGCTCATGTCGGAGCGGTAGCCGGACAGCCAGACCAGCGCCGGCGCGCCATTGCCGGCCTGCGCCGGGCGGACGAGCATGGCGATCTGACGCGCCGCCTCGCCCTCGCCAACCGTCAGGAACTGCGGCGCGGAATCGGGCATCTGATCGGACATCGGCGAAACTCCTGTTGTTTTGGCCTATAAAACAGATTCTTGGCAGGCTGACAGCGGGTGATTTTTCCGTTAAAGGATGATATTGACTCCGTTGCAGCGATGACGCGACACGTTTGTGCCCCTGATCGGGAGCGCGATGCTGCAACGTTCCGAAAACAACGCGAGGAGAATACGACCATTCGCAGACCTTTTAAAACCGATGCGCCCGTGAAGGACGGACCGCGCTCGAACCGTGAAATCCGCATTCCCAAAGTTCAGCTGATCGGGGCTGATGGACAGAATGTCGGCATCGTGCCCACCGACCAGGCTTTGAAAATGGCGGAAGAAGCCGGCCTCGATCTCGTCGAAATTTCCCCCAATGTCGAACCGCCGGTGTGCAAGATCCTCGATCTGGGCAAGCTGAAATATGCCAACCAGAAGAAGGCTGCCGAGGCGCGCAAGAAGCAGAAGATCGTCGAAGTCAAAGAAATCAAGATGCGCCCGAACATCGACACCCATGATTATGAGGTGAAGATGAAGGCGATGGGTCGCTTCTTCGACGAAGGCGACAAGGTCAAGGTGACGCTGAAGTTCCGCGGCCGCGAAATGGCCCACCAGGAACTCGGCATGAAGCTTCTGCAGCAGGTCAAGGCCGATACGATCGAGTTCGCCAAGGTCGAAGCCGAACCCAAGCTTGAAGGCCGCCAGATGATGATGGTGCTGGCGCCGAAATAAGCGCCAGGCAGTTTTTCGCCCAAGGCCGTCCGCAAGGGCGGCTTTTGTGCTTTCTGCCATTCTGCTTTGGGCCGGTGTATTTTGGGAGGCGCGAAGATTCCTCCGCGGCCCCGTTGCACTTTCATGACGCTGCGGTTATAAGCGCGCGTCCGAACTGACCGGCAGGGCATGCCGTGGCAGTTTCGAATGCTTGCGGAACGGTTCGTCGCCGATGCCGCAGATCAACAACAAACGCTCCCGCACCTTGTTGCGACGGCCGGAGAACCGGACTTCGCGGGAAGGGCTTTTTTGATGAAGCGCGCAGGGAGGACAGAAGGAGTAGCAAAATGCCCAAGATGAAGACGAAGTCCTCTGCCAAGAAGCGGTTCAAGATCACCGCAACCGGCAAGGTCAAGGCTGCCGCTGCCGGCAAGCGCCATGGCATGATCAAGCGTTCCAACAAGTTCATTCGCGATGCACGTGGCACCATGGTTCTCGCAGAACCGGATGGCCGCAAGGTTATCAAGAATTACCTGCCGAACGGTCTCTGAGACTCGTCCGCGAACGCTAGATTTAAGGAGATCATGATATGGCACGTGTAAAAAGAGGCGTCACCTCTCACGCCAAGCACAAGAAGGTTCTGAAGGCCGCAAAGGGCTTTTACGGCCGCCGCAAGAACACCATCCGTACCGCCAAGGCTGCAGTCGATCGTTCGAAGCAGTACGCCTACCGCGACCGCAAGGTCAACAAGCGCAACTTCCGCGCGCTTTGGATCCAGCGTATCAACGCCGCTGTGCGTGAATTCGGCCTGACCTACGGCCGCTTCATCGACGGCCTGAACAAGGCTGGCATCGAAGTCGACCGCAAGGTTCTCTCCGACATGGCGATCCACGAGCCGGAAGCATTTGGCGCGCTGGTCAGCGCTGCCAAGAAGGCTCTTGAATACCTCAAGGAAGCCGGCACGACGAACGAGTTTGAAGGCGCGGTCAAGTAACCAGCGCTTCCCAAGCTTTTGAATTTATGATTTTGGGAAACCCGCGCTGGTTTGGGCTAGCGCGGGTTTTTCTTTCTTTATATTCCTGGCGCCGGCTGGCGCCGCCTGCCTCCCGATCGCCCGCCTGATACTGGACGGAAAGAAGTGACAATGTCAGATATCGACCAGCTCAACACATCGCTGCTCGCCGAAATCGCTGCCGCCGATGACGAGACGGCGCTCGAAGCCGTGCGCGTTTCCGCCCTCGGCAAGAAGGGCTCCGTCTCCGAATTGTTGAAGACGCTCGGCGCCATGACGCCGGAAGAGCGTCAAAGCAAGGGCGCGGCGATCAACGTTCTGAAGAACGCGGTGACCGAGGCGCTCACCACCCGCAAGACGACGCTGCGGCAAGCGGCGATTGATGCGCGCCTGAAGGCCGAGACGGTCGATGTCAGCCTGCCGGTGCGCTCTTCGCCGGCCGAGCGCGGCCGTATCCATCCGATCAGCCAGATCGTCGACGAAATCACCGCGATCTTCGCCGACATGGGCTTCTCGATCGCCGAAGGTCCCGACATCGAGACCGATTATTACAATTTCACCGCGTTGAATTTCCCCGAAGGCCATCCGGCCCGCGAGATGCACGACACCTTCTTCTTCAACCCGGATGAGAATGGTGAGCGCAAGGTCCTGCGCACCCACACCTCGCCGGTGCAGGTGCGCACCATGGAGGCGCAGACACCGCCGATCCGCATCATCATTCCCGGCAAGACCTACCGCCAGGACTCGGACGCCACCCATTCGCCGATGTTCCATCAGGTCGAAGGCCTGGTCGTCGACAAGAAGGCCAATGTCGCCAACCTCCGCTGGGTGCTGGAAGAATTCTGCAAGACCTTCTTCGAGGTCGACAGCGTGACGATGCGTTTTCGCCCGTCCTTCTTCCCCTTCACCGAGCCCTCTTTCGAGGTCGATATCCAGTGCGACCGCTCCGGCCCGATCGTCAAGTTCGGCGAGGGGACCGACTGGATGGAAATCCTCGGTTGCGGCATGGTCCACCCGAACGTGCTGCGTCACGGCGGGCTCGATCCGGACGAATATCAGGGTTTTGCCTGGGGCATGGGCCTCGATCGCATTGCCATGCTGAAATACGGCATGCCCGACCTGCGCGACTTCTTCAACGCCGACGTCCGCTGGATGACGCATTACGGCTTCCGCCCGCTCGACATGCCGACGCTGTTCGGCGGCCTCAGCGCTTGAACGGAGAATTGGGACGATGAAATTCACGCTCTCCTGGCTGAAAGAGCATCTGGAAACGGATGCCGGCCTCGATGAAATCTGCACGCGCCTCACCGAGATCGGACTGGAGGTCGAGGATGTCGACGACAAGGCGGCCTTCAAGCCCTTCGTCATCGCCAGGGTCGTCTCGGCCGAAAAACATCCGCAGGCCGATCGCCTGAAGGTGCTGATGGTCGATACCGGTTCCGGCGCGCCGGTCCAGGTCGTCTGCGGCGCCCCGAATGCGCGCGCTGGTCTCGTCGGCGCCTTCGCAGCGCCCGGAACCTATGTTCCCGGTATCGACGTGACGCTCGCCGTCGGCAATATCCGCGGCGTCGAAAGCCATGGCATGATGTGCTCCGAAAAGGAGCTGCAGATCTCCGACAGTCACGACGGCATCATCGACCTGCCGGACGATGCGCCGGTCGGCCAGAGTTATGCCGCCTATGCGCATCTTGACGATCCCCTCATCGAGATCAACCTGACGCCCAACCGGCCGGACTGCACTTCGATCCACGGCATCGCCCGCGATCTCGCCGCCTCCGGCCTCGGCACGCTGAAGACGCGGCCCGCCCCGTCCTTCGCCGTCGAAGGCGAGACGCCGGTGAAGTTGACGCTCGATCTCGACGATCCGAAGCTCTGCCCGGGTTTTGCGCTTCGCTTGGTGCGCGGCGTCAGGAACGGCCCGAGCCCCCGCTGGATGCAGCAGCGGCTGATCGCCATCGGCCTGCGCCCCATCAACGCGCTTGTCGATGTCACCAACTACATGACCTTCGATCAGGGGCGGCCGATCCACGTCTTCGATGCCGCCAAGATCAACGGCAACCTGACCGTCCGCCGTGCCGCCGAAGGCGAGACGGTGCTGGCGCTCGACCAGCGCGAGTACAAGCTGTCGCCGAACAACGTCGTCATCTCCGATGAAAACGGTATCGAATCGATCGGCGGCATCATGGGCGGCGAACATTCCGGCTGCGACGAGAATACCGTCGACGTGCTGATCGAATCCGCCCTGTGGGACCCGATGAACATCGCCAAATCGGGCCGCAGCCTCGGCATCATCACCGATGCACGCTACCGCTTCGAACGCGGCGTTGATCCGGACTATATGGCCCCCGGTCTCGAACGCACGACGGAACTGGTGCTGGAGCTTTGCGGTGGCAAGGCCGCCAGGGCCGAGATCGTCGGCTACCAGGGTTACGAACCGAAGATCGTCGATTTCCCCTATTCGGAGGTCAAGCGCCTGACAGGCCTCGAGGTCTCGAATGAGGAAAGCAACACGATTCTGACGCGCCTCGGCTTCACCGTCTCCGGTTCCGGCGAGCGCGTCTCCGTCGCTGTCCCCTCCTGGCGTCCCGATGTCGACGGCAAGGCCGATCTCGTCGAGGAGGTCATGCGCATTCACGGCGTCGACAATATCAAGCCGGCGCCGCTTGAAAGCCATGCGGCCGTCAACGGCAAGATCCTGACGACGCTGCAGATCCGCACCCGCCTCGCCAAGCGGGCGCTCGCCGCGCGCGGCATGCTCGAAGCCGTCACCTGGTCGTTCATTCCTGAAGACCAGGCAAAGCTCTTCGGCGGCGGTTCGCCGACCCTCAAGCTTGCCAATCCGATCGCCGCCGAAATGTCGGATATGCGCCCCTCACTGCTGCCGGGCCTGCTGTCAGCCGCCCAGCGCAATGCCGACAAGGGTTACGGCGACGTCGCCCTCTTCGAGGTCTCCGGCACTTATGAGAACGACAGGCCGGAGGGTCAGCGCCGCGTTGCCGGCGGCATCCGCCGCGGCACGGCCTCACTTGCCGGCGCTGGTCGCGCCTGGTCGAACACCGCCAAGGGCGGCGGCAAGCCGGTCGACGTCTTCGACGCCAAGGCCGACGCGCTCGCCGTCATCGAAGCCTGCGGCCTGCCGATGGGCAATATCCAGATCGAGCAGGGGGGGCCGGCATGGTATCATCCCGGCCGCTCCGGCACGATCAAGATGGGGCCGAAGGTCGTGCTCGGCTATTTCGGCGAATTCCATCCGCTGACACTGGAAGCGCTCGATGTCTCCGGCGCGCTCTGCGGTTTCGAGGTCTATGTCGACACCATGCCGGAGGCCAAGCGCAAGGCGACGCGCACCAAGCCGGCACTCGAACTGTCGCCCTTCCAGGTGGTGCGGCGCGACTTCGCCTTCGTCGTCGATAAGACGGTCGAAGCCGGCGCCATCGTCAAGGCCGCCACGGGCGCGGACCGCAAGCTGGTGACCGGCGTCAATGTCTTCGACATTTTCGAGGGCGCATCGCTTGGCGACGGCAAAAAGTCGGTGGCGATCGAGGTTCAGATCCAGCCGGTCGAGCGCACGCTGACGGATGAGGATTTCGAAGCGCTGACGCAGAAGATCGTCGCCAGTGTTGCGAAATTCACCGGCGGTGTCCTCAGAAGCTGAGTTTACCCAACGTCGCCAGATAATGGACCGGTCGCGAATAGCTGCCGGTCTTTTCAGCGATGCAGATGGAAGAGTTTGCTGACGATCGTCCAGCGGCCGTCGATCTTCAGCAGCGAGAGATAATCGGTAAAGCGCATGCCGGCAAAGTCGTCGGTGACCTTGACGCTCGCCGCATCGCCCTCGACGTCGACGCTCTGGATGTCCATGTAGGGCTGCGTGCCGGGCGGCGCCGGCTCCTCTTGCAGGATCGCGGCAATGAATTCGTCCCGCGTCAGCCATTCGACGGCATTTTCGTAATGGCCGATGATCGAGCTTTTCGGATGAAAGGCCTTTTTCAAGGCTGCCTCATTGGCGAAGGCCATGCCTTCGACATAGAGATGAACCGTCTGTTCGACTGCCTGCCTGTCCGACATTTTGTCATCCCGTTCTCAGAGATGGCGTTAGATAGTTTCGCCGGGCCCGAAGGCAAGCCCGGCCGGTTGTGGCCGACCGGGCTTTCGCTCTTTGTTTCGGTAGGGGTTCAGATGTTCGTCATGGCAAGCGAGGCGTCCGAATAGCGCTTGCCGGCCACCTGTCCGGCGGGGATCGCGTTGCTGAGCTGCTCGAGTTCCGCCGGGCTCAGCACGATATCGGCAGCGGCCGCATTCTGTTCGAGGTGGTGAAGCTTGCGGGCGCCGGGGATCGGCACGATGTCGTCGCCCTGGCTCAACACCCAGGCCAGCGCCAGCTGCGCCGCCGTCACGTCCTTCTCGGCGGCAAGCCGCTCGAGAGTCGAGACGAGGGCGGCATTGGCGTCGAAATTTTCCGCCTGGAAACGCGGCACCTGCCGGCGGAAATCGTCCGCGTCGAGATCTTCCACTTTGCGGATCGACCCGGTCAGGAAGCCGCGGCCGAGCGGGCTGTAGGGCACGAAGCCGATGCCGAGTTCGCGGCAGGTGGCAAGCACCTCCTCTTCCGGGTCGCGCGTCCAGAGCGAATATTCGCTCTGCAGGGCTGCGATCGGATGGACCGCATGGGCGCGGCGAATGGTGGCGCTGCCGGCTTCCGAAAGCCCGAGCGCCCGGACTTTGCCTTCCTTCACCAGTTCCGCCATGACGCCAACGGTCTCCTCGATCGGCACGTTGGGATCGACCCGATGCTGGTAGAAGAGGTCGATGGTCTCGATGCCGAGGCGTTTCAGCGAAGCCTCGGCGACCGCGCGTACATTCTCGGGGCGGCTGTCGACGCCGGCGATGGCGGCAGTACCCGGCTTGCTGGCATCGATCTTGAAGCCGAATTTGGTGGCGATCACCACGCGGTCGCGGAACGGCTTCAGCGCTTTGCCGAGCAGAACCTCGTTGGTGAAGGGACCATAGACTTCGGCGGTGTCGAAGAAAGTGACGCCGAGATCGATGGCGCGATGCAGTGTCTTGATCGATTCCGCATCGTCGCTGGCGCCATAGGCAAAGCTCATGCCCATGCAGCCAAGGCCGACGGCAGAGACGGTCAGATCGTTTCCGAGTTTCCGGGTTTTCATGATGTGCTCCTCTGAGCTGATTTTGAGCCGCCAGAGCATCATCATGCTCTAACTATTTAATTCAGAACAGGATTCAGATTTTAGGCCGCCCGGCCTGAAATCATCCTGTTCTGGATGGTTGCGGTACCGGCAGACCATATCGCTGCGCTATCAATCAGAAAATACATGCAGTTTCTAACAGGTTGTTCTATTATTTCGATCAATGAACAGAACCCAGCTTTCACAACTCGCCGTTCTCGCCGCCGTCTCGGAGCATCGCAGCTTCCGGGCGGCGGCGAAGGAACTCCTCGTCGCGCCTTCGGCCATCAGCCATGCGATATCGAGCCTCGAGGAAAGTCTGGGGGTGCGGCTCCTGGCGCGGACCACCCGCAGCGTTGCGCCGACGGAAGAGGGCCGCCTGCTGCTTGAAAGACTTCGTCCAGCACTCGAGGAGATCGATATCGCCTTGGAGGAGGTCCGCGATACGCGCGCCAAGCCGGCCGGAAACCTGCGCATCACCGCGCCGCGCTTCGCCTCCGATCTGCTGCTCGCTCCGCGGCTTGGCGACTTTCTCAACCTCTACCCCGATATCACCCTGGAGATCGCCAATGAGGACGGCTTCACCGATATCGTCAAGGAGGGTTTCGATGCCGGTATTCGGCTGGAAGAGAGCCTGGAGGCCGATATGATCGCGGTCAGGATCTCGCCTAATCTGACGACGGTGATCGCCGCTTCGTCCGAATATTTCGAGCATCATCCAAAGCCCGAGCATCCGCGCGATCTCGTCCATCACCGCTGTATCAAGCGGCGGTTTACCAACGGCTCGATCTATCGCTGGGAATTCGAAAAGGACGGGCAGGAACTTGTCGTTTCGGTCGACGGGCCGCTGATCGTCAGCGAGGACCGACTCGCCCTGCTTGCGGCGCTGAACGGCGCCGGCCTTGCCTATCTCTTCGACATGCGGGTCTATGACGAACTGGCGAGCGGCAAACTTGTGCGGGTGCTGGAAGATTGGTGCGCGCCCTATGCCGGGCCATTTCTCTATTACCCCACCCGGCGGCAGATGCGGCTGGCGCTGCGCGCCTTCATCGATTTCTTCAGATACAGTGAACAGGATACGGGCGGCCGGTAAGGAATGGGGACCGGACCGCCCGTTCTCGTCATTCCATCAGGCAGCCTTTGCCTTCTGGTTTGCCGCCGTGGTGGCGAGCTGGGAGAGGGTCTTGTCGGTGGCCGTTTCCTGCTGCAGCGTCTGGTCGAGCAGGCCGACGACTTCCTTGAAGCCGAGCGTTGCGGCCCAGGTCTTCAGCGTGCCGTAACGGGCGATTTCATAATGCTCGACGGCCTGGGCAGCCGAAATCAAGCCGGCATCGAGAGCCGCCGTGCCCTTGAATTCCTCCATGATTTCCTCGCCCTCGGCGATAATGCCCTGGATCGCCTCGCAGGTCTTGCCCTGGGCGCGTTTGCCGATCAGCTCGAAAACCTGCTGCAGGCGCTCGACCTGGCCTTCGGTTTCCTCGCGGTGTTTTTCGAAGCCCTTCTTCAATTCGGGGGATTGGGCGGCGCGCGCCATCTTCGGCAGGGCGCGCAATATCTGCCGTTCGGCGAAGTAGATGTCCTTCAGAGTGTCGTAGAAGAGATCTTCCAACGTCTTTTCCTTGGCCATTTTCTCGATCCTTGTTCTGGGGAAAACCGCGAATGCGGCGACACATTAAGAAGCGAAGATCGCGCTAATTGTTCCCGATCGATTTCGGGTGGACTGGAAATCAGTGCCGGGCGATGATTCCTGCCGTCGATGCGCAGGAGAATGACGTCATGCGAAAGCCGAATTCGATGAAGGGTCTGGAGGATCTCGGCCGTGTGCGGCTGTCGCAAAACTTCTTTCTCCGCGATTTCCTGCATTCCGAAATCGCCGATTTCTACCGTATCCCCAATATCCCCGTGGATCCCGATCTGGCGGTCGAGGCGGGCAGGAGGCTCTGCGAGGAATTGCTGGAGCCGCTAGAGGCAACGTTCGGGCGCCTGCATATCCGTTCCGGCTATCGTTCGCCTGCGGTCAACAGGTTCGGCAACGAGAACAATCTGAACTGTTCGACCAATGCGTCCACCGCGGCGCATCACATCTGGGATATGAGGGATTTTGACGGCTGCATGGGCGCCGCCGTCTGCATTGCCGTGCCATGGATGATCGACCATTACCGCGACGAAAGCGACTGGCAGCGGCTCGCCTGGTGGATTCACGACCACCTGCCTTATGCCTCGCTCTGCTTCTTCCCGAAGCTCTGGGCCTTCAATATCCAGTGGCACGAACGGCCGAAACGGGTGATCCAGAGTTATATCAGCCCGCGCGGCATCCTGACCAAACCGGGCATGGCCAATTGGGAAGGCGATCATTCCGAATGGTATGCGGGTTTTCCATCTCTTATAGCGCCGCGCGTCTTTTCAGACGAGCAAAGGACGCTGTAACACTTTGAATTGCTGCATAATTCCTTAAATCGGTTCCGATTTGGGGAATTATGCAGTGAAGCTGATGCGATAGCGGATATGGCCATCGCTCTCGACATAGCTGTCATAGAGCGCTCGCGCGGTTCTGTTCTGCTCGTTCGTATGCCAGTAAAGCCGCGACCAGCCCTTGGCTTTGCAGATCGAAACGAGATCGTCCATCAGCGCCCGCCCGAGGCCTTTGCCGCGCGCATCGGCATCGACGAACAGGTCTTCGAGATAGCAGTCCCTGCCGCGGATCCATGTGCCCTCATGGGTGAGATAGAGCGCAAAGCCCATCACCCTGCCATCGATTTCGGCGACACGCATCGCGATTGCCGACGCCGGATCGAAGACCCGGCGCCATGTCTGATCGGTGATATCGGCATCGACCGTGACGTCGTAAAAGACGAGATAGGCCGCCCAGAGCTCGCGCCAGCGGGCTTCGTCCTCGGGGCGGGCATCACGTATCGTCACGGTCATGGCGTCGCTTTCTTTCAGGCGCCGGCTTCGTCGAGCAGCGCCATCGCGTCATCGGAAAGCGCAAGTGTCGCCGATTTCGCCAGGCTTTCAAGCTGCGAACGGCTGGTCGCGCTGGCGATCGGCGCCGTCACGCCCTTCTTGCGCAGCAGCCAGGCGAGCGAAATTTCCGCCGGCTTGGCACCGGTCTCGGCAGAAACACTGTCGAGCGCGGCCAGGATGCGCAGGCCTTTGTCGTCGAGATATTTCGAAACCCGGCCCTCGCGTGCGCGGCCTTGCATATCGGATTTGCTGCGGTATTTGCCGGTGAGGAAGCCGGCGGCGAGGCTGAAATAGGTGATGACGCCGATGTCTTCCTTGACGCAGAGGTCGGCAAGCGGCCCCTCGAAGCTGGCGCGCTCATAGAGATTATATTCCGGCTGCAACACATCGTACCTCGGCAATCCGGCCTTTTCAGCAGCGTCGAAGGAAGCCTGGAGGAGTTTCGCATCATAGTTCGAGCAGCCGATGGCGCGGATCTTGCCCTGCTGCTTCAGCTTGGCAAAGGCGCCAAGCGTTTCCTCGTGCGGCGTATCTTCATCCGGCCAGTGCGACAGATAGACGTCGATATAGTCGGTCTGTAGCCGGCGCAGCGAATCTTCGACCGCTTTCAGGATATAGGTCTCCTTCAGCGTCTTTCCCTGTCCCATGTCGGAGCCGACCTTGGTGACGATCACGGCCTTGTCGCGGGAGATCTTGGCTTGGCTTAGCCACCGCCCGATGATCTGCTCGGAATCGCCGCCCTTGTTGCCCGGAACCCAGGAGGAATAGACATCGGCCGTATCGATCGTGTTCAGGCCCGCATCGAAGAAGGCATCGAGAATGGCGAAGGATGTTTTTTCGTCGGCCGTCCAGCCGAAGACATTGCCGCCGATGACGATCGGCGCGACCGATAGACCTGTTTTTCCAAGCCGGCGCATTTCCATGACGCTCTCCAGAAGTGTGAAGCAATTGAAATCGCGGATACGGCAGAACGCCGCCCTGACCAACTTAGTGCGATCCGCGCATCCGGGAAGGCAAACTTCCGTGATTTCAGATTGCGCCATTGCGCCGCAGCTGGGGCCTGAATATGGTTCGCGGAAATCAGTTCGGGAGACTTGGATCATGCTGCGTTTCGGTATCATTTCAACGGCGAAGATCGGCCGCGACAATGTCGTTCCGGCGATCCAGGATGCGGAAAATTGCGTCGTCACGGCGATTGCCAGCCGTGATCTCAAGCGCGCAAGGGAGATGGCTGACCGCTTCTCCGTGCCGCATGCCTTCGGCTCCTACGAGGAAATGCTGACCTCCGACCTCATCGACGCCGTCTACATCCCGCTGCCGACCTCGCAGCATATCGAATGGTCGATCAAGGCGGCGGATGCCGGCAAGCACGTGCTCTGCGAAAAGCCGTTGGCGCTGAAGGCAGACGATATCGACGACGTGATCGCCGCCCGCGACCGCAACCGGGTGGTGGTCAGCGAAGCCTATATGATCACCTATTCGCCGGTCTGGCAGAAGGTGCGCTCGTTGATCGACGAGGGCGCCATCGGTTCGCTCCGGCATGTGCAGGGCGCCTTCACCTATTTCAACCGCGACCCCGCCAACATGCGCAACGTTCCCGAGCTCGGCGGCGGCGGCCTTCCCGATATCGGCGTCTATCCCGTCATGGGCACGCGTTTTTCCACGGGCAAGGAGCCGCTCTGGATCCAGGCGATCACCGAGCGCGATGCGGATTTCGGCACGGATATCTATTCGAGCGTCAAGGCCGATTTCGGCGATTTCGAGTTGAGCTTCTATATCTCGACGCAGATGGCCAACCGCCAGGTCATGGTCTTCCACGGCACCGAAGGCTACATCGAAGTCAAGTCGCCGTTCAACGCCAATCGCTGGGGGCCGGAAGAGATCGAGCTTGCCGACCGCAGCCACAGTGAATCGCGCATCTTCCGCTTTCAGGACAGCCGCCAGTACAAGCGGCAGGTCGAGGCCTTCGCCCGGGCGGTGACGAACGGCAAGGAAGAGATCGTCACGCTCGAAAATTCGAAGCTGAACCAGAAGGTGATCGACGCGATCTACCGGGCCAGCGAGAAGGACGGCTGGGAGGCAGTCTAGCGCACAGCCCCGAAAATCGGAATCGATTTTCGGAAAGGATTATGCGCCACTTCAGAGGGTTAGAGCGTCCTTGGCGCGTCCTATTGGACGCGCGGCGCTCTAGTCACTCGGCGCGGAAGACGAAGCGCGAATAGCCGAAGAAGCTGAAGATCATCGAGGCGATGCTGGTGATCACCATGGCCGCCAGCGGCTGAAGCGCCGGCAGCGACAGCAGAAGCGCGGAATAGAGCCCGTAATTGACGAGCGCTGCCGTCACCCCGACGGAGCCGTAACGGAAGCCTTCGGCGGCAAGCGAACGGCCGGAACGATCGAAGGTGAAGCTCCGGTTGAAAGCCCAGGTCGCGGCCATGGCGAAGGCGATCGCCACGAACCGCGCCAGAAACGGCCCGAGCGGCGTCAGATGAAGCAGCGCCGACAGGATCCCGGCAT
Source organism: Rhizobium sp. SRDI943 (assembly GCF_057653695.1). Taxonomy (NCBI): domain Bacteria; kingdom Pseudomonadati; phylum Pseudomonadota; class Alphaproteobacteria; order Hyphomicrobiales; family Rhizobiaceae; genus Rhizobium; species Rhizobium sp. SRDI943. Next base: position 4,705,271 of record NZ_CM172787.1, read on the forward strand.
CGACGAGGAAGCCGATGCCGCCTGCGATGGTGAAGCGGATGAGCTTTCTCATGCCGCATCCGCCTTACCGGGACGCGCACGCGATACCGGCCCTGCGTCGCTGAGCGGTGCCTTCAACGCGCTCGGCCTTTCGAGGCCCATATAATGAATACGAAGCTGTTCGGCGCGGGCACGCGCAACGGAATCCAGGATGACGCCGGCGGTGAATAGCATGAAAGAGATCATCAGCAGCGCCGTCGACAGCACCCAGGTCGGCATGCGGCTGACGAGACCCGTTTCGAAATATTCCGCCAGCACCGGCGCCATGAAGCCGAGGCTCGCCAGCATGAAGGTGGCGCTGATCGCGCTGAAAAAGGCGAAGGGCCGGGTTTCCTTCATCAGCATCGCGAACATCCAGAGGATCTTGGCGCCGTCGCGGAATGTCGAAAGCTTGGAATGCGAGCCTTCCGGCCGGCGGCCATAGTCGAGCTCCAGCTCGCTGACCGGCAGCTTCAGCCGGGAGGCATGCACCGACATCTCGGTTTCGATCTCGAAGCCGCCGGATACCGCCGGGAAACTCTTGACGAAGCGGCGCGAAAACGCGCGGTAGCCGGAAAAGATATCGGTGAAGTCGGGGCCGAAGATCATCCGGTAGAGCAGGTTGAAAAGCCGGTTGCCGAGCGCATGGCCCTGACGGCCGGCATCGGCGTGCACGCCGCGCCTGGTGCCGACCACCATGTCGGCGCGCTCGGTGAGCAGCGTGCGCACCAGTTCTTCGGCATCCTCAGGCGCATAGGTGCCGTCGCCGTCGGCGATGATGTAGATGTCGGCGTCGATATCGGCGAACATCCGGCGCACGACATGGCCCTTGCCCTGACGCCGCTCGCGCACGACATGCGCGCCGGCAAGCATTGCCTGCAGCGCGGTGCCGTCGGTGGAATTGTTGTCGTAGACGTGGATCGCAGCATCGGGCAGCGTCGCCCGGAAGCCCTGCACGACAGCGCTGATCGTCGCCGCTTCATTATAGCAGGGAAGCAGAACGGCAATATTCAGATTATCGGTGCGCGATCGGGCCATGACTCTACTCGTTACACTTAAAGCCGCGCTCAGCCTAAATCACGCGCCGTTAATAAGACCCTATGACGCAGGCAAAAATAGCAGCTGCCACAAACGGCTTTACACTTTCTTGATCGGCGGCGGCTAAAGTTCGGGTATCGAAACGAACCGCTAACCACAATGAACGCTGTGCAGCCGATCCCCCACGCATCCTCCGCGATCGACGCTCCCAGGGGCGGGGTGCCCGCTCCCAGGGGCGGGCTGCGCGACCTGCTGACGCGTCTCTGGCCAACCGTCATCGCCTATTGCGTCATCCTTACCGCCGCCATCCTCATCACCAAGCTTTCCAGCGCCACCGATTACGTCGGTCCCGACAATGATGACGGAATGCGTCTCGTCGAGGTTCGCGATTTTCTGGCCGGGCAGGGCTGGTTCGATCTGATGCAATACCGTCTCGGCCTCGACGGCGGTACGCTGATGCATTGGTCGCGGCTGATCGATCTGCCGATCGCCTCGCTGATCTGGTTCTTCGGCCTGTTTGCGCCCCGCGAGACGGCCGAAGCGCTGGCGCTCGCTGTCTGGCCGGTATCGCTCATCCTGCCAGCCATGCTCGCCATGGCGGTTGCCGGCCGGCGCATCGGCGGGGTTGCCGCTATGCATATCAGTCTCGGCTTGACCGGTCTTGCAATCTACACCGGAAACCGTTTCGCGCCTGGCGCCATCGATCACCACAATGCGCAGCTGGGGCTGGTCGCGACGATGATCGCGATGCTTCTGGATCCAGAGCGTCGAGCCTGGAGCTATGCGGTTGCCGGCATCGCGGCAGCCGTTGCCATCGCCATCGGCGCCGAGACGACCCCCTTCGTCGCCGCCGTCTGCCTGACCATTGCCCTGCTCTGGGCATGGGAAGGCGAAGATTTCGCCGCCGCCGCCAAGGCCTTCGGGCTGGCGCTGGCGATTGCGATCAGCATCCTCTTCTTTGCAACGGTGCCGCCCCGGCTTTATTCGACGGTCACCTGCGACAATCTCTCGCTCGGCTATTACAGCCTGGCGGCGATCGGCGGCGGGTTGCTGTTGTTCTCGGCGGTTTTTGCCAGCCACCTGCGCCGGCCCTTGCGCTTTGCGGCACTCGCCGTCGTCGGCGCCGGCGTTCTCGGTTCGGCGATCGTGATCGCACCGCAATGCCTGAGCGATCCGCTGGCCGGTCTCGACCCGATGCTGGTCGAACTCTGGCTGAGAAATGTTTCGGAAGCGCAGTCGATTTTCGCTCTCGGACGCACCGATCCCTTCTCGATCGGTGGCTTCTATGCGGCCGGCCTGTTCGGCATCGCCGTCTGCATCTTCCGTGTCTTTCAGCGTGACCGCATGCAAATCCACCTGGTCTTGCTCTTCCTGCTGATGACGAGCTGGGCAATCGCGCTGGTCCAGGTGCGCGGTTCGACGTTCTCGAACCTGATCTCCATCCTGCCGCTTGCCCTGTTGATTATCGATGTCCGCCGCATCTCCAACGGCGACGGCGAAAATGTCGCCGCCGCCTTCGTCTACATCGTCACCGTGCTCGCCAGTGCTCCGGCCGCCTGGGCGGTCGGCGGCGGGTTTATCTCGCTGCAGATGGAGAATGCTGCGCAGAAGAAGGCGGCAGAGCCGGCAAAGAAGATTTCCTGCGCATCGCAAGCGGCGCTGGCGCCGCTCGCCGGGCTACCGGCCGGACTGGTCTCCGCGCCGTCGGAAATGGGCGTGCCGATCCTCCGCTTCACCGCGAACCGGGTTCTCTCCGCGCCCTATCATCGCAATCAGGGCGGCATGCTGACGGAACTGCATATCGGTATGGCGGAGCCGCAGGAGGCGGAGGCCTTTTTGAAAGGGACCGGCGTAACGGTGCTTGCCTTCTGCCCCGGCGACCTACAGACCCGCGAGATCGCCAAACTGAAGCCGGATGGGCTCTATGCTGAGCTCGGCAAGGGCAATATCCCGCCCTATCTGGAACCGCTTCCGAAGGCAGCGGACGTGGGCGTTCAGTTCTTTCGCTATCGGCCGGCGATGAACTGACGCCGGCAATCTTCAGGACGGGATAAGCATGTCGCGATAACGACATGCGTAAAAACAGCGTAAGCGCGGGAAGCCAATCTGAAAGATCGCGATGCGCTTATCAGTGTGAAAAACGCGCTGTCAGTGCGAAACGCGCATGGCGCGGCGAAGACGCTGACTGGCATAAAGCCCGAGTACGAAGAGCATGAGGCCGCCATTATAGCCGAGCACGGCATAGACGAATGCCAGAATCGACACCGGCCCCGGCGAGGTTATCGCCGCCAGCGCGAATGTGATTCCGATCAGCGCGGCGACCAGCGCGATCACGCCAGCCGAACGAGTCTGCCCGGCGCTGACGCCCAATGCTGCTGCTGTGAGAATAATCATTTCAGCACCTTCCCAGAGAGAACGAGGGGAAGCATAGGAAGCGCCAACTAACAAAGATTTACCGGCGATCTTCGCCGAAAAGCCTTTGTATTACGGTGGTTAGCAATCCCTTTCGGCTAAAACGCATATTCTAACTATCCGTTCCGCAACAAAACAGATTTACACGATTTTGTTGTTTGTCCACCTGGCTGCAACGAGTGCATGTGCAGGATGCGTTGAGACGAGCGCGCTTGATGCAATGGCGACGAACCCTCCCCACAACGATTTCAACGGCCGGGAAAACAGGTTCCTGCGCCAAGGCCGAGCTTCCCGTTTATCGCTGATCGACATACAAAGAGGGATGAGCAACGTCTTCGACGGCGATTCGCCGACCAACCTTGCCGAATATTCGGTTTCGGAACTTTCCGGCTCGATCAAGCGCACCGTCGAAACCGCCTTCGACCAGGTTCGCGTGCGCGGCGAAATATCAGGCTATCGTGGGCCGCACTCCTCGGGCCATGCCTATTTCGCGCTGAAGGACGATCGCGCCCGCATCGACGCTGTCATCTGGAAGGGCACCTTCTCACGACTGAAGTTCCGTCCGGAAGAGGGCATGGAAGTCATCGCCACCGGCAAGGTCACCACCTTTCCGGGTTCCTCGAAATATCAGATCGTCATCGAGACGCTGGAGCCGGCCGGCGCCGGCGCGCTGATGGCGCTGATCGAGGAGCGCAAGCGCAAGCTCGGCGCCGAGGGCCTGTTCGATGCCGCCCGCAAAAAGCGGCTGCCCTTCATGCCCGGCGTAATCGGCGTCGTCACCTCGCCGACCGGCGCCGTCATCCGCGATATCCTTCACCGCATCTCCGATCGTTTTCCTGTGCATGTCCTCGTCTGGCCGGTGAAGGTCCAGGGCGAGGGCTCCGGCGAGGAGGTGGCGAACGCCATCCGCGGCTTCAACGCGCTGGAACCTTCAGGCGCCATCCCGCGCCCGGATGTGTTGATCGTCGCACGCGGCGGCGGCAGCCTGGAAGATCTCTGGAGCTTCAACGACGAAATCGTCGTGCGTGCTGCGGCCGAAAGCCGGATACCGCTGATCTCGGCCGTCGGCCATGAGACCGACTGGACGCTGATCGACTACGCCGCCGATGTCCGTGCGCCGACGCCGACGGGGGCAGCGGAAATGGCAGTGCCGGTCAAGGCGGAGCTCGAGGCGCAGGCCGCCGCTCTTGCCGCGCGCCTGCAGGGCTGCATGAACCGGCAGATGGATCAGCGCCGCCAGTCGGTGCGTGCTCTGATGCGGGCATTGCCGTCGCTCGATCAGCTTCTCGCCTTGCCGCGCCGCCGTTTCGACGAGGCGGCAACCGGTCTCGGCCGCGGGCTGGAGCTCAACACTATCAACAAGCGCCGCGGCTTCGAGCGTGTCGCCGCGCATCTGCGCCCCGATCTGCTCGCCGGCCGCATCGCCGAGCGCCGCCAGACGCTGAACGAGCGCATGGCCCGGGCCGAGCGCATGGTTGAGCGGCTGATCGACCGTTCGAAATCGCGCGTCGACCGCGCCGAAGCCATCCTCGCCTCACTGCCGGCCCGGCTGAAGACCCAGACCGACCGCGGTCGCGAACGCCTCGGCAATCTTTCGCGCCATGCCGATACGGCGGTCCGCCACCAGCTGACCCGCGCGCGCGCCGAACTTTCTTCGCAGGACCGCGTGCTGCAATCGCTCTCCTACAAGAATGTGCTGAAGCGCGGCTATGCCGTCATTCGCGATGAGGATAACAGGCCGGTCTCGCAGGCTGCTCAGCTCTCCGCCGGCATGGGCATCGCCATCGAATTCGCCGACGGCCGTGTCGGCGCCATGACCACGGAAGGCGGCGCACCGCCGGCCGGGGCCAAGAAGCGCAGCGCAAGACCCGCAGACCCACCGAAGCAGGGAAGCCTGTTCTGACGATGCGGATCCTGCTGGTGCTTGCCCATCCGCTGGAGGATAGTTTCGCCGCTGCCGTGGCGAGGACCGCGCGCGAAGCACTGGAGGCCTCCGGCCATGTTGTCGATCTGCTCGATCTCTATGCTGAGAATTTCGATCCGCGTCTTTCGAAGGCTGAGCGCGGCGGCTATTTCGACCAGCCCTACGACACCTCAGCCGTAGCCGACATCGTTGCCCGCCTGAATGCTGCCGATGGCCTCATTCTCGTCTTTCCGCAATGGTGGTTCAATTTCCCCGCCATCCTCAAGGGCTTCTTCGACCGTGTCTTCGCCCCCGGCGTTGCCTTCAGCCATGATGCTGCCGGCGGCCGTATCGTGCCGCAGCTGACCAATATCAGGCTGCTCTATGCGCTGACGACGACAGGCTCGCCCTGGTGGCTGGTGCGTGTCTATATGGGCGATCCGGTGCGCCGGCTCCTGAAGCGCGGCATCGCCGCCTTCTGCTCGAAGGGATTGAATTTCAAGATGCTCAGCCTGCACGACATGGACCGCGCCACCGATGCGAAGCGCAGGGCGCATCTCTATCGCGTGCGCAAGCTGCTATCGGCAATTCGCTAAAGCAAAAGCGTGCAGCGGGTTTGCGTTCGAAAATTGCGTGAAAAAACAGATAGGATGAGAGCTGCTCGCGATGCCGTGGAACCGGCACGGCCCTCCCTCCAGCCTCATCCTTGTACGTTGCCGTTGCTGTATAAAGGGGCTGTGCGGCGGGGATGTGTGTCATCCTTGGGTCTTGAACTCGTACCTCAGCAAGCATCTCCGTCGCCATGTCTTCGCTCGAACGGTTGGTTGGGCTTCGAGCCCGCGTTGCAAGGAGGAGCAGTCATGCATATCCAGCAATCTTTCATGGTCGGTATCGATGTCTCGAAGGCCCATCTCGACGTTGCCGTTGAGGGCAAACGCGCCGTTGTCCGCTTCGACAACAATGCGCCAGGCTGTGCCGCACTCACTGCGGCAGTGGCCGGCGCAGAGCTTGTCGTCGTCGAGGCGACCGGCGGTTACGAGATGGCAATCGTCAGAACGCTTATGGCCGCCGGTATTGCCGTCGCCGTCGTCAATCCCCGCCAGGTGCGCGACTTCGCCAGGGCCAGCGGTCGTTTGGCCAAGACCGATCAGGTCGACGCCCGCGTCACGCTCCACTTCGCCAGAGCGATGCGGCCGGCACAGATCCCCCATATCGACGACGGCCGCATCGCGCTTGCTGCGCTTGTCACCCGCCGTCGCCAACTCATCGACATGGCGGTCGCCGAGAAGAACCGCCTCGAGCATGCGCCTGAGGCCGTCGCAGCGCTGATTGGCGAGACCCTCGCCGCCCTCAAGGCTCAGCTCGCCCGCGTCGATGCCGCCATCGCGCTCGCCATCGAGGCCGAGCCCGACATGGCCGCACGCCGCAATCTGCTGCTGACCGTGCCGGGCATTGGCGAGGTCAGTGCCGCCGTGCTCATCGCCGAACTGCCCGAACTCGGCGCCATCGACGACAAGAAGCTCGCAGCCCTCGTCGGCGTCGCCCCCATCGCTCACGACAGCGGCACATGGCGTGGACAACGCCATATCGCCGGCGGACGCGCCACCGTCCGATGCGCCCTCTATATGGCTACGCTCTCGGCCATCCGTTGCAACCCGGCCATCAAGACCTTCCACAAAAGGCTGCGCGACGCGGGCAAACCGCCCAAGGTCGCCATCGTCGCCGCCATGCGAAAGCTCATCATCATGATCAACACTATTCTTAAAAGACGAACCCCATGGAACCAGCCCCAACAACACGGTTGCTGAGGTGCTGAAGCCGAAGGCTGAAGCCTCGAAGGACGGGGCGACCACGGGCAGCTCGCCCGGCTTTAACCGGCCCGCGCTTCGACAAATCAGGCAGGGCCTCGTAATCCATTGCCATCAACGCTTCCTTCTTTCGGCGCGACCAGCCCTTGATCTGGCGCTCGCGGGCGATGGCGTCGATGATGCGGTCATAGGTTTCGCTGAAGACGAGTTCGACCGGGCGGCGCTTGGCGGTATAGCCGTCATAGGTCCCGGCATTATGCTCCCAGACACGCGCCTCAATCTCCTGCTTGGTGAGGCCGGTATAATATGAGCCGTCGCTACAGCGGAGAATATAGACGGTGACTTCCATGGCGGAAGGCTAGCATGGGGTGAAGGCGGCAACAATGAGGCGTTGTGGCGGACGGCCACCCGCCTCCGTCCTTCGAGGCTCCGGCCTGCGGCCTGCGCACCTCAGGATGAGGTCTGATCGTGGTGCCGTGAGGCTGGTGGACTGATCAAAGCTCCGGGCATCCCAGGCCGATCAGCCTGTCGCTGTCCTTCTGGCGGCCCTCTCTCCAGCCTTATCCTGAGGTGCCCCGCAGGGTCCTCGAAGGACGAGGCTGGCCGCCGGCGTATCATCCAACAATGCAGGCGTTGCGGTGAGCGCGGGGCCACCCGCCCCCGTCCTTCGAGGCTTCGGCCTTTGGCCTCCGCACCTCAGGATGAGGGCTGATCGTGGTGCCGTGTGATTGGTGACCTGATCAAGGCTCCAGGCATCCCAGGCTGATGAGCCTGCCGCTATCCTTCTGGCACGCCCTCTCCAGCCTCATCCTGAGGTGCCCCGCAGGGGCCTCGAAGGACGGGGCTGGCCGCACCAGCGCGCTTTATCCAGTCAGCGCACGATGATGCCGCTCAGGCCCATTCGCCCTGCCGCATCACCGGAACCCGTGAACCATCCGGCTTGATGCCGTCGATATCGACTTTGTCCGAGCCGATCATCCAGTCGATATGGATCAGGCTGGAATTGCCGCCCTGCGCCTTGATCTGCTCCTGGCTCAGTGTCGCGCCATCGAGGAAGCACTTGGAATAGCACTGGCCGAGTGCGATGTGGCACGAGGCGTTTTCGTCGAACAGCGTGTTGTAGAACAGGATGCCGCTGGCCGAGATCGGTGAGGAATGCGGCACCAGCGCCACTTCGCCGAGCCGGCGCGCGCCCTCGTCGGTATCGAGCACCTTGTTCAAGACCTCTTCGCCGCGCGAGGCCTTGGCCTCGACGATGCGCCCACCCTCGAAACGTACCTGGATATTGTCGATCAACGTGCCCTGGTGCGAGAGCGGCTTGGTGCTCGACACATGGCCTTCGACGCGCAGCGCATGCGGCGTGGTGAAGACTTCCTCGGTCGGGATGTTCGGATTGCAGGTAATGCCGTTCTTGGCGGTGGAAGCGCCGCCATGCCATTCATGCCCGTCGGCAAGGCCGATCGTCAGGTCGGTACCCGGTCCCTGGAAATGCAGCGAGGCGAAACGCTCGCCGTTCAGCCAGGCGGATCGCTTGCCAAGATTGGCATTGTGCTCGGCCCAGGCGGCGACGGGATCGCTGACATCGACGCGCGAGGCGGCAAAGATCGCCTTGGCGAGCTTGGCAATCGCAATCGGTTCCGGATCGTCGGGGAAGACCACCTTGGCCCAGGATGGGTTCGGGTAGGAGACGATGTTCCAGTTGATGTCGAAATTCGAGATCTTCTCCAGCGCCGGCTTGTAGGCCGTTGAGTTGGCGCGATTGGCGCGGCCGACCTTGCCGGCATCCTGCTCGGACAGCAGCATCGGATTGTCGCCGGCGACCGCAAGACGGGCCGCCCCGTTGGCATAGGCCTTGGCCATGCCCTCGTAGAGCCAGCCGGAGGCGCGGTCGAAGCTCTCGTCGCTGCCATATTGATAGCGCGCCAGCGTCGTTTCCTCGTCGGAATAGAAGGCGGAGACCAGTCCGGCGCCGGCCAGATAGGCATGCTTGGTGATCAGGCGAACCAGCGGCAGCGCCACGACAGGCGCGGTGATCACCAGATCCTGACCTTTTTGCAGCTGCAGCCCGACCTTGACGGCGACTTCCGCAAGTTTTTCCAGCTTGACGGGATCAATTGTGTTCTGGCTTTGGGGCATGAAAGTCATGGTTCAACCTGCCTTCTGTCATCGACGGTGCGAGGCTGGAAGATTTAGACCCGTTTGCGGCGAAAATGAAGCGTATCGCCGCCGAATTGCAAGCGGCCGGATATATGTCCGGCCGCCGGCCGTGCTTCAGGCGGCGGCAGGTTGCCTGAGCAGGATCGAGTTATGCTTGTCGAGGAATTCCATCAGCCGCTGCGGGTAGTCTTCGCCAACGGCGGCCTTGACGCTTGCCCGCTCGGAGAGAGCCTTGCGCCAGCGCTTCACCCGCTCAAGCCCTTCGAAGATGCCGCTGTCGCCGAGCGTCTCGAAGAGATCGAAATACCGAAAGACCGGCGCGAAGACGGCGTCGACGAGGCTGAAGTCGTTGCCGGCGAAATACGGCCCGTCCGTCAACACCTTCTCGACAGTTGCGAATTTGGCGATGAGCGCCTTGCGCTTGGCCTCCAACTGCGCGGCATCCTCGGCGGTCTCGTAACCCCAGAGATCGGAAAGCACGGAGGAACCGAATTCCATCCAGCCGCGATGGCGGGCACGCGTCAGCGCGTCGTTGGGATGCAGCGCGACACCCGGCTGCGTTTCCTCCAGATATTCGCAGATGACGCTGCTTTCGAACAGCACCGCCTCGCTGCCGTCCTCCTCCTCGATCCGCAGCAGTGGCACTTTGCCCAGCGGCGAGATCTGCAGGAACCAGTCGGGCTTGTCGGCAAGATCGATGTTGATGCGCTCGAAGGGCACGCCCTTTTCGAGCAGAGCGATCGCGGCGCGCTGCACATAGGGGCAGAGATGATGGCTGACGAGGGTAAGCTTGCTCATGGGGGCCTCCTTGGCAATGATAGATGTAAATGCATCTAATAACGCTTGCGGCGGAATTCAAGATAGATGTAACTGCATTTATGTCTGAAAAGCCGTCGAATCCAAGCGAAGCGGTTACCTCTGCCTGGACGAGCATCATGCGCGCCCGCGAGCGGTTGCTTGGCGCCATCGAAGCCGACCTGAAAACGGCCGGCATGCCGCCGCTTGCCTGGTATGACGTGCTGTGGGAATTAGCGCGCTCGCAAGACGGCAAACTGCGCCCCTACGAGATCGAAGAGCGGACATTGCTGGCCCAGTATAATCTCTCTCGCCTGCTCGACCGGCTGGAAAGAGAGGGCTTGGTCCGGCGCGAGGTCTTCGCCGAGGATGGACGCGGCCGCTGGGTGGTGATGTCAGATGCCGGCCGAAAGCTTCGCGAGCGCATGTGGATCGTCTATGCCAAATCGATCGAGACCCATATCGGCTGCAAGCTTGCCGAAAACGAGGCGAAGGCGATCGCCGGCCTGCTCGACCGCTTCCTCTAGATTCAATAGTGAGAGCATGATGTCGTCCGAAACCCGCTCACACTTTTCGGCATCATGCTCCGATCAGGCAATCAGCGGCGCGGCGACAGCCTTCAGTGCCTTCAACGCATGCTTCGGATCGAGCCGCACCTGCAGCCCGCGCTGCCCGCCATTGATATAGACCAGCGGTTCGCCAAGTGCGGCTTCCTCGATCGCCGTCGGCACGGTCTTTTTCTGGCCGAACGGGCTGATGCCGCCGACATGATAACCCGTCAGCCGCTCGGCATCGGCAGGCCTCATCATGTTGGCCGATTTGCCGTGAAAGGCGCTGGCAAGCTTCTTCATGCTGATCTCGCGGTCCGACGGCACGACGACGCAGACCGGATTGCCGTCCACCTCCGCCATCAGCGTCTTCAGCACCCGATGCGGCGCCTCGCCGAGCGCTTCGGCCGCCTGCAGCCCGACGCGCTCGGCATTGGGGTCGTAGTCATAGGCATGAACGGTGAAGGCGACGCCTGCCTGCGAAAGAAGCTGTGTCGCGCGCGTAGTCTTGGACATCTCTTTCCCTCGTGAGTTCAGCGGGCCGCCTGTCAGCCTCCGAACGTACCGGCGTAAATCTCCGGCTTGAAGCCGACCAGCAGCTTGCCCTTCACTTCCAGCACCGGCCGCTTGATCATCGACGGCTGGTCGAGCATCAGGGCGATTGCCTTCTCCCGGGTGAGGTTCTCGCGCTCGGCGTCGGGCAATTTGCGGAAGGTAGTGCCGGCGCGGTTGAGCACAGTATCGAGGCCGGCCTGGTCGATCCAGGCTTCGAGATGGGCGCGGTCGATACCGAGTGCCTTGTAATCGTGAAACTCATAGGCGACGCTATGTTCTTCCAGCCAGCTGCGCGCCTTTTTCATCGTGTCGCAATTCTTGATGCCATAGATGGTGACGGCCATGCCCGATCGATCTCCCTGTGATAGCAGCGAGATAACATGCACGAAGGCCGGCGCAAACGCCGTGCGACGTTTTATCCCCGAGCGCGTCGACAATCGCAGCCGGACAAAACCGGCCCCGTTCAATTCTCCAGCGTGCCGGCCTTGCGGGAAGCCTTGCTGGGTTCGTCACAGGCGATCTTCATCAGGTCGCCGCGCCGCCGCACCAGCCTGTCGGAGGTTCGGGTCAGGATCAGCCCGTCCTGCGGCGCGGTGAGCTCGATGCTGCCGCCCGGCTGCCCCGGCCTAGTGACGATCGTCACTAGGCGGTCGCCTTCGGCAACCCTCTCGCCGATGTCGCGATGGAAGAGCACGGCTCCGCCTTCTGGCGTGCGGATGATCTCGACATTGTCGAGCGGCACGGCCGGACCGGAAAATGGCATTGCCGCGGGCTTTTCGTCGCCAACGGTCCCCCGTGCCGCGAGGAAGTGCCAGAGCCCATCCGCATCCTTTTTCGCCAGCACCGGATCGACGTCGCGTTTGCCGCGCAGCTCGACGGTGACGGAGAGTTTGCCGGGCAGACGGGGCCGGCGTTCGCCGGGAACCTCATATTTCCATGCAAAGCCGACGGCCTCCTCGAAGGCCGAGCTTTCGCCATCCGAAAGCAGCACGGCCTCCATGCCGAGTGAAGCGGCAAGATCGGCGGCCTCCGGCCAGAAGGCCTCGTCGATATAGGCATATTGCAGGGATTCGTCGTCGCAATGCAGGTCGAGCACGAGATCGGCGCCAAGCGCCATATGCAGCAGCTGCCTCTTCAATCTGTCGGTAGCCGGGTAATCATCGAGATCTTCGGTCAGCGTGGTGCGATCGACAATCGAGATCAGCGGAAAATCCCGGTTGAAATTGGTGCGTGAGCCCAGGTCGAAACGGCCCTGCAGCTCGCCGAAATGCGATTGCGCCGCACCGATCGGATTGGCCTGCGGCACGATGGTGATGTCGCCGGCGATCCCACCTTGGCTTTCCGCCTGCCGCAGCCTTTCGCAGAGGAAATGCAGCAGCACCGTTCCCGGCAGCTCGCCGGCATGCAGTGCCGCCTGGATATAGGCCTTCGGCGCCTTCGGATCGTGGCCTTTAAAGCGCAGCACCGGCAACCGCCACTCCGTTCCCGGCGTATCTCCAGGGATGATGATCTCTGAAACGTCCATGCTGTCTTCGTTCCCGTTTACAACCAGCGCCCGGTTAGGCATTCCGAGCTATATGAGCGGAAATGGGGCAAGCGCAAGCGTGGTCCGAAGACATCATTGCCTCAGCCGAGCAGCGGCCAGCGATCGATGATCCGATGTTCGGTTTTTCCGAGAACACTGTGGATGAGCAGGAATTCGGACGCGGTCCATGAAACGGGTGTGTCGAGGGTCGTCGGCGGCACGGCTTTGCGGTCATAGAGAAGTGTCATGTGCGGCTTGTAGTCGCGGCCGACATTGTGCCGCAAGCCGGCATTGTACATGCCGACGCCCAGTTGGACGTGCAGCCGTGTCAGTGGTTTCCGTCCGCCTTCGCCGCAAAGCACAAGCGAACGCGCCTGCGGGAATCGCATGATCCGGTCGAAGCTTATTGCGATCGGGGCACTCTCGACTGTGGCGCCGGCCTGTCGTGCCGCGAAGACCACATCCTCCGGCAGCCTCGGATAGTCGCCGACCCAGATGATCGACACATGCAATGTCGTCAGGCGCGGCATCCCGGAAAGGGAGAAGGCTCGACGATAGTCATCGGCGATTGCGGCCGCCTGCTGCTCGACGGCATCAGGAGGGCAGAGCGCAAAGAAAAGTCGGTGTCCGCTGACGTAGCTTTCGTTCCGCCGTCCGCGACCATTTTTGTCGTCTCCGAAGTCGAAGGGCATCTGGTTCATGGAGTTTCAGGTCGTCATGACCCGCCTCGTCGTTTTCAAAACGCGACGAAGATACTCTGCAAGGAAACAACATCAAGAACAAAAAGAGAACATAATTTCCCGACATGCTCGGGGCCACACTTATCCGAAACGTCGCTCAGGACCGGGTGAAGTGGCTAGTCGGTCGACAATGCAGGGGCGCATCGCAATATTTCCTGGAAGCCTGACGCGCGCAAGAAACGGGTTGAAACAGCGGCCGTCCCATACGATTTTGAAGGTCATCGAAAACGCGGAGGCTGTGTCATGGCTGAGACAACGCACCACTATCTCATCTTCGAAACCGCGGGCGGTTTCTGCGGTATTGCCTGGAGCGACGCCGGCATCATCCGTTTCCAACTGCCGACCAAGTCAGCGGAAGCGACGGAACGGTTGCTGTTGCGCCGCCTGCCGGATGCCGAAGCCGGCGCGCCGACGCCTGGCGTGCTCGAGACGGTCGCCGCCGTGAAACGCTACTTCCAGGGCGAGGAGACGGATTTTTCCGGCGTCGAACTCGATCTTGCCGGCCAGGATGCCTTCTTCCGGGATATTTATGCGGCGGCAAGGCGTGTCGGCTGGGGCCGCACCACCACTTACGGCGCGCTGGCCAAGGAGCTCGGCGTCGGGCCGGAAGCCGCCCGCGACGTCGGCCAGGCGATGGCGAAGAACCCTGTCGCCCTGATCATCCCCTGCCACCGGGTGCTTGCGGCCGGCGGCAAGATCGGGGGCTTCTCCGCGCCCGGCGGTTCGTCATCGAAGGCCCGCATGCTGGAGCTCGAAGGCGTCAACCTTGCACCGCCGCCGCCCGCCCAGCAGTCGCTGGGTTTTTAGGCGGCGGAGGTTCTTTCGTTTTCCGCAATTCCCGGCAAAATCGCTTCGCGCTTTGCCTGGCAAAACCGCTCTACACTTTTGCTGGAATTACTTTGGCAGCAATCTCAGCGGATCAATAGGGGCTGGCTGTCGGTCGGATGATGATCTCGCTGACATCGACATCATCAGGCTGGCTGACGGCGTAGAGGATCGAATTGGCGACGGCCTCGGGGCTGATGGTGATCGCCCTGAAAGCCTTCATGGCATCACGCGCCGTCGGATCGGTGATGGTGTCGGCGAGTTCCGATGTCGTCGTGCCCGGAGAGATGACGGTGACGCGGATACGATCGGACTCCTGCCGCAATCCGTCCGAGATCGCCCGTACCGCGAATTTCGTCGCGCAATAGACAGCCGCCGTCGGAGAGACGCTGTGGCCGCCGATCGAAGACAGGTTGATGATCTGCCCTGATCCCTGCGCCTTCATGATCGGAAGCGCCGCCGCAATGCCATAGAGAACACCCTTGATATTGACGTCGACCATCCGGTCCCATTCGTCGACCTTGAGGGCGTCGAGTAGCGACAGCGGCATGACGCCGGCATTGTTGACGATAACGTCCAGCCGTCCGAATTCGGAGCGGGCGAAGCCTGCAAAGGCTTCCACCTGGGAACGGTCGGTGACGTCAAGCTGTCGCCGGCGCACCGACCCGCCCTTTGCGGCGATTTCGCCGGCGAGTTCCTCCAGGCGCTCGGTGCGGCGGGCGCCGATGACGATATGGGCGCCTGCGGCAGCCAGCACCTTTGCCGCGGCCTCTCCGATGCCGCTGCTGGCGCCGGTGATGGCAATGACTTTCCCTTTGATATCAGACATTTCAAGCTCCATTTTTGCAGGTGAGATTTTCGTTACGGTTAGCTTGGAAAATCGGCGCTGAGCGTCGTCTCCGCCCAGGCGTCGAAATTTGCGCGCAACGCATCGAGCCGTTCGCGGGCGATCTTCAAGGCGGGTGCGCCGAGCAGCAGGCGTAGCGGCGGTTCGTCCGCCTCGAACGCCGATATGATCGCGGTTGCCGCGCGCGCGGGATCGCCCGGCTGGTTGCCGGAGACCGAGCGGGTGGCCTGGCGGCGCTTGCCGGATGTTTCGGCATAGTCTTCGATGATCGTGCTGGATTCGACCATCGATCGGCCGGCCCAATCCGTGCGGAAGGCGCCGGGTTCGAGGATCGTCACATCGATGCCAAGCGGCCTGACCTCATGGGAAAGCGATTCCGATAGGGCTTCGACCGCGAACTTGGTGGCATGGTAATAGCCGGTTGCAGCAAAAGCGACGAGCCCGCCGAGCGACGAGACGTTGAAGATATGCCCTTGCCGGCGTCGGCGCATGCCCGGCAGAATCTGCTTGGTGATGGCGATCAGTCCGAACACATTGGTCTCGAACTGGGCGCGTATCTCGGCATCATCGCCCTCTTCGATCGCTGAGAGGTAGCCGTAGCCGGCATTGTTGACGAGGACGTCGATCGCACCGAAATGCGTTTCGGCGTCACGGACTGCGCCGGCGATGGAGCGGCTGTCCGTCACATCGAGTGCAAGGGCAAGCGCGCGGTCCCCGTGTTGTGCCTTGATATCTGCCAGTGTCTCGGGTCTGCGCGCCGTCATGGCGGCGCGCCAGCCACGGGCCAGCACGGCTTCGGCGAGTGCCCTGCCGAGGCCGGACGATGCGCCGGTGATGAACCAGATGGGTGTTGGGGAAGACATGATCGTCATCCTTTCCGGCCGGCAAACGCGGCCTTCTCCTGTGTGGTGTTGCCTTTCAGGCGGCACATCATTTGCGCCGAAGCACCATGCCGCCATGATGGAGGGTATCGCCGTCGACGAAATCGCCGTCGGCCGTGAAGCCCGTGTCATCCCAATATTCGATGTGGCTTCCGCTGACTTCGTAACGTCCTCGATAGGCGCTTTCGCGGTTGCCGCGGGCTTCGTCGTAACGGCCATTCGGCAGAAGTTCGTGGCGGACGCGGCCATCATCCGTCATCCACATGCCGATATAGGGATGTTGCTGCATTCTGTTCTCGCTTGTTTGTTGCTGCTGATCTCGGCGGTTCACGCCATCGGTAGCGGACGAACTGGTCGCCGCGCCAACCAGGGTGACCGCCGTGAAAAGCTGAAGGACCGGGCTTTTGAAAATCTTTCGCATTGCCTTGCCTTTCGAAGAAGATCTGCCGATGAGTGCGTCTTGGCGTTGATCTCGACTTGAAAGATAGCGTGCCGATCCGCGGCGATTAAGTTGCCAATCCAGGATGCCTTGGTTAGAAATACTAACCAATGGTCGATGATCTCGAAGGCATTTCAGTTTTTCTTGCGGTGGCCGAAGCGCGGAACTTCCGGCTTGCCGGCGAGCGGCTTGGCGTCACCCGCTCCGCCGTCAGCCAGGCCCTGCAGCGCCTTGAGGATCGGGTTGGCGTTGCCCTGGTCCAGCGCACGACGCGCAGCGTCAGCCTGACCGAAGCCGGTGAAGTGTTCTTCGACGCGGTTCGTCCATCGGTCCGGCAGGTCAAGGATGCAATGCAGACTGTGCGAGAAATGCAGGCGCGCCCGAGCGGTCTGCTGCGGATCACCGTTTCCTCGATCGCCGAGAACTTCCTCTCCGGCACCTTGCTGGCCGGTTTCATGGAAGCCTGCCCTGACATCAAACTCGATATCACCATCACCGATGACGAATTCGATATCGTCGAAGCCGGCTTCGACGCGGGCGTTCGGCTCGGCGAAATAATCGAAAAGGACATGATCGCAATTTCAGTCTCCGAAGAGCAGCGACAATGCGCCGCCGCATCCCTCAGCTATCTCGAGCGCCGCGGCCATCCCCGCCACCCCGGCGAGTTGCAGAACCACGCCTGCATCGGATGGCGACCACGCCCGGATACGGCACCCTATCGCTGGGAGTTCACCGAAAACGATCGCGACTTCGACGTCTCCGTCGATCCCACCATTACGACCAACGACATGGGAATGATGATCCGCATGGCCTGCGCCGGGGCCGGGATCACCTTCGGTATGGTGGAGACCTTCCAGCCCTATATCGAACGCGGCGAACTCGTGCCGCTGCTGGAGGACTTCTGTCCACCCTTCCCGGGTTTCTATCTCTACTACCCCAGGCGCCAACGGCAGCCGCTGAAGCTGCGCGCCTTGGTCGATTATGTGCGCAGATTTGACGGGCGGTAATGCGGTCTGGGCTCAAGCTGCCGCTGGCAAGTCTCGACGGCGATTTCAGGCCAGTCGCACGGGCTCAAATCCTGCGCCTTGGGCTGAATGTTGCCGCTGGCATCCGGCTTTGATATTCCCGATGAAAGAGGCCAGCGAGGCGGCGCGCGCTCTATAGAGGCCACCGCTCGCCGAGCTTCCATCCTTTTGCGGAGAACATATGCTCGACGACGTCTTTCCTGTTCCGGCCAGGGCTTTGATCCGTCAGGGTGGGCGGGCCTGTTTTTATCGTCTCGTCAATACGAGCCCCTTGTTGATACAGGTGCAGTCGGGAACCAAGATCGTCATGGCCGATGATAAGGCTTTGCGCCTCGAAGCCGGCGCTTATGGCTTGCTGCCCGACTATCGACCGTTGACGATGGAGAACATTCCCAAGGCGCCGCAGAAGTATCAGACCCTGGCGCTTCCCGTTCCGCGACAGCTGTTCGACGAAGCCTATAGCAGGATGGGGTCGATTGCCGTCCCATCAAGGCCTGTCCCGGCAGGCACCTCGGACCTGCCGGAAGAAGCTGCGGCATTGTTTGACTATTGCTGTCAGCCCGGCAATCTGACGAGGCTTCCCGGCGCCATTGCCAAGGCGCGGTTGCTCGAACTCATCACTTGGTTTGCGCTCGGCGGAGCGGTGCTGGGCCAATGCCAAAGTCCTCGGCTCGAGGACCGGCTGCGGCAGATGATTGAAAGCGATACGGCCTTTGATTGGACGCTGGGGCACGCGGCGCGCTCGTTCAACATGAGTGAAGCGACGCTGAGGCGGAAGCTCGCCGCCGAAAGTACCGGCTTTACTGAGATCTTGAGCGATACAAGAATGAACCGCGCCTTGGGCCTCATTCAAACCACAACCCTGCCGATGGCGCAGATTGCGCTTGAGGTCGGTTACGACTCTCCTTCTCAATTCGCGGCGCGGTTCAAGGAGCGGTTCGGCGTCAATCCGCGCCATGTCCGGGGTGGCTCTGAGCGTTTTGAGCGGATCGGGGCAGAAGTTGAGCGTAGCGGGGCAGATGCGCTTGCGCGGTGACGATAGTTTTCTTGCATTATCAACCGCAGGAAAACAGCATGCGTTTTATCACAGCAGTACTTCTCGCTACGTCCGTCTTTGGCGCGACGGCCGCACAAGCCGAAATGAAGCTCACCTCGAAGGATCTGGCCGCCGGCAAGTCCATGGCCGACGCGCAGGTCTTCAACAGCTTCGGCTGCGCCGGCAAGAACATCTCGCCGGAACTGACCTGGTCGGGTGCGCCTGAGGCGACCAAAAGCTTCGCCGTCATGGCTTACGATCCGGATGCTCCCACAGGCTCGGGTTGGTGGCATTGGTCGGTCTTCAACATTCCCGCAAATGCCTCGGAGATTGTCACCGGCGCCAGCGGTGACAAAAAGCTTCCCGCAGCCACTGTCGAAGGTCGCACGGATTTTGGCATGTCTGGATATGGCGGCGCATGCCCGCCGGCCGGCGATCAGCCGCACCACTACCAGTTCACCGTCTACGCGCTCTCGGTGGACAAGCTCCCGCTTCCCGAGACCGCCCCGGCTGCCATGGTTGGCTTCTATGTCAGGGCCAATACGCTCGACAAGGCCTCCGTCGAGGTCACCTACGGCCGCTGAAGCCGGCTTCGGATCCGCAGTCGTCATTTCCTCCATGACAACGGCCGGCCGAGGTGACTGAACCTTGGCCGGCCGTTCCTGTGCGGGCTTATCCGGCCCGCAAAATTAGACCGTCATCGCTTCCCAGCAGATCAACGGACCGTCGTCGGCATCGATACGCTCGCCGATACGGATAAAGCCATTGCGCTCAAGAACGCGCTGGGACGCGATGTTGTCGACCCCGGTCTCCGCAGAGACCAGGGCGACGCGAGGGTCATGCCGCGCCCACTCCAGCAACTGCCCTATGGCCCGCGTGGTGCATCCACGACCCTGGCGTGAGGGCGCAAGCCCATAGCCGATATGGATGTTTCCATCTTGTGGAACCCGAACGACGGAGCAGAGGCCGACGATCTCGCCATCCTCCACGATCATCCAGGCCGACGGCGAGAATTCAGCGCCTATGTCAGTCGCGAGGCGGTTCAACATCTCCAATATCTCAGGAGGCGCAATTGCGCTGTCTTGGACAAGGCGCAGATTGCGAGGCGCGATGCCCTTTAGCAGCGCTTCGAAGTCACGAGTGGTTAGTTCGATGATCATAGTCTTCTCGACATTAGACATGCGCCAGCATTGGGCGCGCTAAGGCCGAGCGATAGAGCGAGGATCAGCTCTCGGTCACGATGCCGTGCGCCTTCATCCCTACCGCCGCAGCCGGTGAATTCTGGATCGTTGCGACGGCAAACAAAGGCATTCTCCTCTAAGATGGAAATGCGAATAACAGTGCCGGGCGAGGATCGCAAGTGCTCCGATCGGGCCGCACGCCGGCTGATCCATGCCAAACCGCAAGATCGGTCGAGCGCTGCGTTGCCTGAGGGATCTAGTTTGAGCTGCCACGGAGACCAAGACGAATGACCGCAGCGCTTCGGAACTATCATGAGCGGATGCAGCGAGTGCTGGATTATGTCGACCGGCACCTCGATGACGATCTCGATCTTGACGTGTTGAGCAGTGTCGCAGCCTTCTCGAAATTTCATTTCCACCGGCAGTTCACGGCGACCTTCGGATTGTCAGTGTATCGCTATATCCAGCTTGCCCGCATGAAGCGCGCTTCATACCGGCTGGCTTACAGGGACGAAGAACGCGTCACCGATATAGCGATGGATGCCGGTTACGACGCACCGGATGCCTTTGCCCGCGCCTTTCGGCAACGGTTCGGGCAATCGCCTTCGTCGTTCCGGAAATCTCCCGAATGGGAGCCGTGGCTTGCCGCCTTCGGGCCTCTCGACAATGCAAGGAGCAAGCTCATGCAGAAGACTTTCATCGCTGAAGACGTGATAATTCGCAATGTGCCTGCCACGCCGGTGGCGATCATGGAGCATCGGGGCGACCCGGCGACGCTCGGCGCCACCATCCAGCGATTCATCGCTTGGCGCAAGGCCGCTGGCCTGCACCCCAGGACAAGTCCGACCTTCAACGTCTGGCGCTCCGAGCGGCGTCCTCAGTCGCCTGCCGATTATAGCGTCGACCTTTGTGTCGGGATCAGCCAACCAATCGAGGCGAACGGCGAAGAGATCAAAGCCGGCGAGATCCCCGGCGGGCGCTGCGCGGTGCTGCGTGTCGTCGGCAACACCGACAATCTGGAGCCCGCCGCGCTCTACCTTTATCGCGACTGGCTTCCGGCCAGCGGCGAGGAAGCACGCAACTTCCCGATCTATTGCCAACGGCTGAGCTTCTTCCCGGAGGTGGCGGAGCATGAGGCGGTGGCGGAGCTGTTTCTGCCGCTGAAATAGCGTCCCTCTGACGGCGGCTTGTCCATGCTGATCGCTGATAGCGGACAGGTCGTTGTCCACCTCAGGCCGGTCGGTTGGCGACCATCAGCTCGCGGATCTATGTGCACTTCAAAAACCAATTGCGATATAAAACCAGTTGAGCTAACTTCCAACCGATTGCATAATGCAAGCAGGTCTGCGCGCGGATATGCCGTTTTAGGAAAGGAAGTGAAGATGGCTAAGCTTGTGTTCGGAATGAACCAGTCCCTGGACGGCTACGTCGATCATATGGCGTTTGCGCCAAGCCCGACACTCTTCCGCCACTTCATCGAAGAGGCTCAGCGGCAGGCGGGTAGTGTGTACGGTCGTCAGATGTATGAGGTCATGCGCTACTGGGACGACGAACATCCTGAATGGGATGCAGAGCGACAGGCTTTCGCGACGGCGTGGCGGAGCCAACCGAAATGGGTCGTCTCGCGCTCATTGGCGTCGGTCGGTCCCAAGGCCACGCTTGTTGGGGAAGATCTTGAGGCCGCGATCCGCGAACTGAAGGCGGAACGCGACGGCGAGATCGAAGTTGCCGGCCCCAATTTGGCGCAAAGCCTGACCGAACTTGGCCTGATCGATGAGTATCGAATCTACCTGCACCCCGTCGTGCTCGGTCACGGCAAGCCATATTTCGCCGGACCCCGGCCGCCGCTCCACCTGATGGCTCATGACCGGATTGGCGAGGATGTGATCAGGTTGACCTACGTTCCTGCTTGATCTCGCGACTTGCCAGACGAAAATCGCAGCGCGGCTTCCGACCGGATGACGGCAAGCGTCGCCGGCGGCCTGCCGGGCGTCAGTCGCGCGATATGGGCAGCCCCGCGAGAAGCGGAGCGTATGCGGCGAGCCTGTGGTATACGAACTCCGTGAAGAGCCGGACGCGCTTCGTCTTGCGTGTCTCCCCCTGCGTGAGAAGCCAGAGCGTTCCATGCATGTGCAGGTCGCTGCCGGGCACTCTTACCAATAGCGGATCGGCATCTCCGACGAAGCACGGCAGCGTCGTCATCCCGAGCCCTTGCCGTACAGCAACGATCTGCGCCTCGCCGTCCGTGGTCCTGAACGGAACCCCTGTAGTGCGAACCTCACCCTCGCTGGCCCAATCCGGAATGCCATGCATGCTGATGACGATCCACCGGATGGGATCAGGCGCGCCCGCACGCCACGCTGCCAGCAGATCGCGGGACATGTAGATACCGCCGAATATATCCGGTCCCTTCAGGCCGTGAAGATTGAGCGGCAGGGTTTTGCGGTCGTAAACGACGCGGATCGCCACATCGGCCTCTCGGTTGGTCAGATTTGCCAGCTCGCCGGACGACAAGACTTCCATCTCGATATCAGGATGCTGACGCGCGAAATCGGCGAGGTCCGGCATCAGGAGGTGTGTCGCAAGGGTCGGAGCCAACGTCACCCGCAGCAGCCCGCGCACACTCTGGTCGCGCCCGAAGACGCGCGTCTCCAGCTGGTGCGACGACGCTTCCATCTGGTTCGCGAGTTCGAGAACCTCGTCGCCCGCAGCCGTCAGGCGGTAGCCCGAAGGCAGCTTTTCGAACATCTGCGCCCCGAGGCGTTCCTCGAGCTGTGCGATGCGTCGCAGCACGGTCGCGTGATTCACTCCGAGGCCCTTGGCGGCAGCCCGCACCGAGCCTCCGCGCGCCACGGCCAGAAAGTAGCGAATGTCATCCCAGTCAATCATGGTGCAATCCGGCACCGCGCGGTGCGCCTTCCCAAGCCAGTATCTAACGCATCGTACAGCAGTGCGGGCGGTCATCATAGCCTATGTAGGCAAGGACGGCCCGATTCCAAACGGCGCACACCCATCGTCGCGGCTGGCGTCAGTCGTCCGGCCGGATCGATTTTGCACCACCCATGTGCGCGCTTCCGCACTCAACGCCTGACTTCGGCGAACCTATTTTGAGGCTCTCGGGGGCGTCCCCGAACGACCAAAGGATGCATGACATGAACAGACTGAATGGAAAGACCGCCGTGATCACCGGTGGCGCTACCGGCATCGGCCGCGCCGCAGCCAAACGCTTCATCGAGGAGGGCGCTTTCGTCTTCATCTTCGGCCGCCGGCAGGAAGCGCTCGACGCCGCAGTGGCCGACCTAGGGCCCAATGCCCGTGCGGTGAAGGGCTCGGTCTCCGATCTGGGCGACCTCGAGCGGCTTTACGCGGCGGTGAAGGCCGAGCGCGGAACCCTCGACATCGTCTTCGCCAATGCCGGGGCGGGAAGTCAGCTTGCGCTCGGCAAGATCACCGCCCAGCACATTGACGAAACCTTCGACACCAATGTGAAGGGTACGATCTTCACGGTCCAGAAGGCGCTGCCGCTGATGGGTAAGGGCGGTTCGATCATCCTGACCGGATCGAGCGCCGGCACCACGGGCGCACCGGGATTTACGGCCTACAGCGCAAGCAAGGCGGCAGTGCGCAACCTCGCGCGGACCTGGGCTGAGGACCTGAAGGGCACCGGCATCCGGGTCAACGTGCTGTCACCCGGGGCGACGGCGACAGAACTCGCGAAAGAGGCGCTGGGCGGGGAAGGCCAGAAGGCCTACGGCGCGATGACGCCGCTCCAGCGTATGGCCGATCCGGAGGAGATCGGGGCGGATCGACGCCGAGAACTGGTCGCGCGCGCTAAAGCATGTCGCGCAAAAGTGTGCAGCGGTTTTGCGATAACGACATGCGTAAAGACAAAGAGCTAAAGCACGATGCGTAGATTC
Organism: Rhizobium sp. SRDI943; assembly: GCF_057653695.1. Taxonomy (NCBI): domain Bacteria; kingdom Pseudomonadati; phylum Pseudomonadota; class Alphaproteobacteria; order Hyphomicrobiales; family Rhizobiaceae; genus Rhizobium; species Rhizobium sp. SRDI943. Next base: position 4,728,921 of record NZ_CM172787.1, read on the forward strand.
AAAGTGTTAGAGCGTCCTTCGTGCGTCCGAAAGGACTCACGGCGCTCTAACAACTTCGAGCAGCGCGCGACCGAATATTTGAAGGCCACAAAGTCGTGAAGGTTGGGGTGGGCCCGACGGCGGTACTCCCCTCACTCCCACTCGATTGTGCCGGGCGGCTTGCTCGTCACATCATAAACCACGCGGTTGATGCCGCGCACCTCGTTGATGATGCGGGTCGCGGCGCGGCCGAGGAATTCCATGTCGTAGTGGTAGAAGTCCGCCGTCATGCCGTCGACCGAGGTGACGGCGCGCAACGCGCAGACGAATTCATAGGTGCGCCCGTCGCCCATGACGCCAACGGTCTGGACGGGGAGCAGCACGGCGAAGGCCTGCCATATGGCGTCGTAGAGGCCGGCTTTGCGGATTTCGTCGAGATAGATCGCATCGGCTTCCCGCAGGATCTCCAGCTTTTCGCGGGTGATGCCGCCGGGGCAGCGGATCGCAAGGCCGGGGCCTGGGAAAGGGTGGCGGCCGATGAAGCTGTCGGGCAGGCCAAGCTCGCGGCCAAGCGCGCGCACCTCGTCCTTGAAGAGCTCGCGCAGCGGCTCGACGAGCTGCATCTTCATGCGCTCCGGCAGGCCGCCGACATTGTGGTGCGATTTGATCGTCACCGACGGGCCGCCGGTGAAGGAAACGCTTTCGATCACGTCGGGATAGAGCGTGCCCTGGCCGAGGAAATCGGCGCCGCCGAGCTTCTTGGCCTCTTCCTCGAAGGTCTCGATGAACAGCCTGCCGATGATCTTGCGCTTGGTTTCCGGGTCGCTGACACCCTCGAGTTCGCCAATGAAGCGATCGGCGGCATCGACGTGCAGCAGGTGCAGATTGTAGTGCTCGCGGAACATGGCGACGACGCCGGCCGCCTCGTCCTTGCGCATCAAGCCGTGGTCGACGAGGATGCAGGTCAGCTGGTCGCCGACGGCCTCGTGGATCAACAGGGCTGCGACGGAGCTGTCGACGCCGCCCGAAAGCGCGCAGATGACACGCTTGTCGCCCACCTGCGCGCGGATCTGCTCGACCGCCTTCTGGCGATAGGCCGACATCGACCAGTCGCCCTTGATGCCGGCGATGTTGTGAATGAAATTGCCGATCAGCTTGGCGCCATCAGGCGTATGCACGACTTCCGGGTGGAACTGCACGCCGTAATATTTGCGCTTCTCGTCGGCGATGAAGGCGTAGGGTGCGTTGGAGGAGGTGGCGACCACCTCGAAACCATCCGGCAGCGCGGTGACGCGGTCGCCATGGCTCATCCAGACCTGATGGCGCGAGCCGGAGGACCAGAGGCCCTCGAACAGCTGGCAGTCCCTGTCGACCTCGAGGAAGGCGCGGCCGAATTCGCGGTGATGACCGCTTTCGACCTTGCCGCCGAGCTGCATGCACATTGTCTGCTGGCCGTAGCAGATGCCGAACACCGGCAGGCCGCTGTCGAAGATGATCTGAGGCGCTCGCGGCGATCCCTCGTCCACCGTGGAAGCCGGGCTGCCGGACAAGATCACGGCCTTCGGCTGCAGGCGGTGGAAGCCCTCTTCGGCCGATTGGAAGGGAACGATCTCGCAATAGACGCCGGCCTCGCGCACGCGTCGTGCGATGAGCTGGGTCACCTGGCTGCCGAAATCGACGATGAGAACGGAGTCGGGATGTGCTGTCTGGGTCATGGCGAGGCTTTAATGAAAAGCGCTTCGCCTTGCAATCCGGGAAATCGGCGGCATCGGGTTTTTATTGTTCCGATTGTCCCCCGCGCGTCTAAAAAGACGTGCGGCGCGTTCATGGGCTCAGAACCAGAAAACCCCGTCCTCCAGCGCCGTGAACAGGCTGTCGACGCCATAGGAGAGCTTGCGGTCGACGATGTGCAGATATTCGGTCCAGCCCGAAATATGCTGCAGCTCGACGGCGCCGTCGGAAATGCCGCGAAGGCCGATCAGCGGCAGCTTGTAGCCCTGGCAGGCCCGCAGCACCGCATAGGTCTCCATATCGACCATGTCGGCGTCGATGCCGGTATAGGCGGCGCCCGAGATGATGTTGCCTCCGGTGGAAAGACTTGCTTCGGCAATGCCGGGAATGCGCAGCGGCAGATCGAGCGTTGCGGGCAGGTCGAGAAAGGGTGTCTTGCCCTTTTCGAAGCCGAGCGGCGAGGCGTCCATGTCGCGGTAGGAAACCGAGGTCACCTGATAGATTTCGGTCTGCTCCAGTTTCGCGGAGCCGGCCGAGCCGAGGGACACGACGAGATCGGGCAGGTCGTCGACAGCATCCAGCCGCGCCAATGTCTTGCTCAGCGCGATGGCCGCCTCGACCGGGCCGACGCCGGTCATCAGAGGTTCGATGCGCGAACGCAGGAAGGGACCGTATTCGGCCTCCGCCGCCATGACGAAAAGGATGGATTTCCCCGCGACCGATTTCAGTTCGAACTTCATCCCGTAATGCCCTCTCTACCGCGGATCACCATCATCGTTCCGGTCATGGAGGCGATGAGTTTCGCCGGCCCGTCGCTGATCGCGTAGCCTCGTCCGTCGGCGACGATGATGGTGGAGCCGGGTTTGGTGATTTCCCCGCGAAACAGGAAACGATCGCCCCGCCCCGGCGACATGAGATTGACCTTGAACTCGATCGTCAGGATCGAGGCTTCCGGGTCGATGACGCTATAGGCGGCAAAGCCGCAGGCCGAATCGAGCGCTGCGGAAATGATGCCCGCATGCAGGATTCCGTGCTGCTGTGTCAGTTTGACGTCGAAGGGTAGTTCGATCTCGACGACGCCGTGCTCGACGCGCGTCAGCTCCGCGCCGATCGTTTCCATCGCCGCCTGCCGCGCAAAATTACGGCGGATTCGCGCGCGGAAATCGCCCCTGTCAGTCTCGCTCATGTCTGCCCCTCTTGCAGCCGCGAAATTGGCATGGCGCGCCGCATTCGACAAGCTGGACATTGCTGAAATCGGTCTGGGCGGCGATGGAAACCCGGGACCGTGTCGCCGGGGCAACCTTTCACCTTTCCGTCGCCGTGCACGCTGGTACCGCTGGCCAGTACCGGTCGATTGTGGCGATCCGATGCGAAGACGATTGCAGCTTCGCGCGGCGCGCGTATTCTCCGCATCGCGTCGCGAAATGATGGAGTGCCGGCATGACGACGATATCGCAATCGGTCCGCAATTTCGAGACTTGGCTGGCCGGCGAACTCGGCGACGATCTCGTCAAGGACGATCTGCGGGAGAAGCACGAGAAGATGCGAAGCGGCGATTTCGTCTTCCTGCGCGCTACCTATTGGCGCTGGTGCGAGATCATCCTCGATATCTGCCCGGAACTTAAAGGCGCGCCTGAGGTGCTGGCGATCGGCGATACACATCTGGAGAATTTCGGCACCTGGCGCGATGTCGAGGGCCGGCTCGTCTGGGGCGTCAATGATTTCGACGACGCGGCGGTGATGCCCTATGCATTTGATCTCGTTCGCCTTGCGGCAAGCGCCATCCTGGCGCGCGGCGACGACGGTCCCTCGGTTCGCATGATCGGCGAATTGATCTTGAGCGGCTATCGCCGGGGCCTCGAAAATCCGTTGCCCGTCATCCTCGAGCGCGACCACAAATGGCTGCGCAAGGCGCTGATACTGCCGAATTCCGAACGGCGGGAATTCTGGGAGAAATACGAAATGTTGCTTCCCGGCAGCAAGCCGCCACCGTCAGCCTATGTCAAGGCGCTCACAGGCGCGCTGCCGTCCGGGACGGGACCCTTCGTGCCGAAGCCGCGCAGCGGCGGCACCGGCAGTCTTGGCCGGCCGCGTTTCGTCGCCTATGCCGAATGGCAGGGTGGGCCGGTACTGCGCGAGGCAAAGGCGCTGCTGCCGTCCGTCTGGTCGCTTCGCCACAGGCCCCAGGACGTGGCGATCCATGCGGGCGAGATCGCCAATGGACGGGCGCGCTCAGCCGATCCTCACTATCGGGTCTCCGGCCGTATCCTCGTGCGCCGGCTCTCGCCGAACAGCTGCAAGATCGAAATCGACCAACACCCCGAGATCCTGCTTTCGCCGACGATGCTCGAACTGATGGGCTTCGAGATCGCCAATTGCCATTCCGACGATGCGGCGGCCGTTGCGGCGATCCTGAAGGATTTGGCGGCGCGGGGAAACGAATGGCTGCATGAGGCGGCAAGGGCCGCGGCATCGAGCGTCAGCGCCGAGCAGAAAGCCTATTCGCGTGCCAGCTAAAACTCTGCTTCCGTGATTAGATCCGCACGATGTGCTGATCCCAGGCGACGTCACTGCGGGTCGACAGGAAATCGCCGTCATAGGAGGAGACGGCAAAGCCGCTTCTGGCCGGGGCGATGCCCGCCGCATCCGGAATGGAAGTCTCAGTCAGCATCTTGCCCGTCCTTGCGTCGATGGTCACCGAGGCGCCGCCCTTCGGCGAGGTGATGCCGACGAGACCTTCGCTGCGATTGACGGCGATCGCCCCGACGTAATTGGCAAGCCTGCGCGTCGTCTCCTCCGGCAGGTCGATGAAGGAAAGATCTTCCCCCTTGGCGAAATGGCCGACAAGCGGCGGCAAATCCTTGCGGTGGCCTTCATACTGGCAGGCGAACCAGATGCGGCCCGCGCTATCGAGATCGACATGGCGGGTGGAGAGTTCTGCCCATTCCGCCGGCAGCACATGTTTTTCGACTAGCGCCCCGGTCGCCGCATCGATCAGCACCAGCGACGGCTGCATCTCCCCGAGATTGAGCTTGGTGCGGCCAAAATCCGGATGCGTCTCGATGCCACCATTGGCGACGATCAGCAGGCGTCCGTCGTCGGACACGGTCATGTCGTGCGGACCGATGCCGTAGGTTTCGAATTCGCCGATGCGGGTGAAGCGGTCGGTGGCGTCGTAGAGGCCGATCATGCCGCGATTGCCGTCGAAGTCGTTCTCGCTGGCGTAGAGCAAACGGCCGTCAGGAGAGAAGGCGCCGTGGCCGTAGAAATGCCGGTCCTCCCTGGAGTTGATGACGATCGGCTCGCTTTTGTTCCAGGAATCGAAGATCATCGCATAGGTGCCGGGCCGGCGCGCGAAGGCGACCGTCTTGCCGGTGCTGGCGCTGAAGGCCATGCCGTGGGCGCGGGCGGGAAGCGCCACCTGATCGACGATCTCGCCGCGCTCGGTCACGGTCGCAATGGCAAAGGAGCCGTCGGCTGTCCTAATGCCCGAGGCATAGACCGCATCGGCCCGCTCCAGCGCCATCAGCGACCTTGGCGTCAAGGTGGCAAGGAAGCCGAGCCCCGCCGCCTTGACGAAGCTGCGTCGGTCGATCGCGGCACTTTGCATCATCGTCTCAGTCTCCGTCCGAAAAGGAAAAGCCGGCCGAAAGGCCGATCGCCGCGCCATATTCGTCGCTGATCCTGGTGATCAGGTCGCGGCTGTCGGCAAGCAGCGTATCGAGCTTGGCCTTCTCCGCATCGCTTGTGGCGACATCGATGTCGGGATTGAGCTTCGGCACGCTGTCGAGCAGCGATTTGAAGTCCTCGTCGATCGCGGCGGCGATCGGCTGTTTGTCCGGCGGCAGAAGTTCGGCCATGCCGGCCTTCTGCCAGAGCGTGCGCAGGCCCTCCAGATTGGCGGCCATCGATTTCCAGGTATTTTTGGAGCGCCAGTAGATCGCCATACGCGGCCGCGGCGCGGTGTCCTTGCCCTTGTAGAACTGCTCCAGCCGCTGGTCGCGGACATTTTCCGCACCATGGACCAGAATGCCGAGCAGCGCGGTCACCGCTTCCTTGTTGTCCATGAAATCATTGCTCTGCGGGCCTGGATGTTTCCAGCTCGCCTGCACGCCGTCGGGCTTTTCCCAGGCGGCGACGACTTCGCCGGCCTCACGCTGGATATTGCCGGCGACTGCCTCGCCGTAAAGGCAGCGGAAACTGCCCTTCTGCCCGACGAGATCGTCGGAGCCGTTGCCATAAAGGACGTATTCCAGCGCCGTCAGGCCTTGCAACGCAACACTCTTGCCGGCGATCGCATCAACGGTCGCATCCTTCGGGTCGGCCTTGGCGATCAGCGCCTGCACCTGCTTGAGGCCGACGCCCTTACGGTCGGGATAAAACAGGATGTGCTCGAATAGATTGTCCTGGATAACAGGTCCGGTCTGGACGATCTCGATGATCGACCAATAGCGGATCGTGTCGTCGAATGTGGACTTCGCCTTGTCGAGCGTCTGCTGCGTGCCGTCGGCGCAAAGATCCTTCATCGCCGTCGTCAGCCGAGCGGCCGATTGTTGCATGTTGCGATAGCCGGGACGGATCACCTCGTCGACGGCGCGCTGCATGACGGCGGGAACGGCATCCTCGTTCAGCCCTGCCGGGGGAGTGGCCGTCTGGGCGACCGCTGATGTCGCGAGGCCGATCAGAGTAAGGCAGAGCAGGGGGTGCCAAAGGCGCATCAAAGTGACTCCAGGAATGTAATCAGGGCCGCCCTGTCGTCTTTCGGCAGGGAGGAGAAAGCGTTGCGGGCCTTTTCAGCTTCGCCGCCATGCCAGAGGATCGCTTCGGTGAGATCACGCGCACGGCCGTCATGCAGGAAAAAGCTGTGTCCGCTGACAGTTCGGGTCAGTCCTATACCCCATAGCGGCGGCGTGCGCCATTCACGTCCGCTTGCAAGGCCGACCTGCTGCCCGTCGGCAAGCCCGTCGCCCATGTCGTGCAGAAGAAAGTCGGAATAGGGCCAGATCAGCTGGAAGGACTGTGCCTTGTCCGGCGTATCCCGGCGGGTGACGAATTTCGGCAGATGGCAGGAAATACAGCCGCTTTCGTAGAAGATCCGCTTGCCCTGCAGCGTCTCGGGGAAACTCGCCTTGCGCCGCGCCGGAACGGCAAGATTTCCGGAATAGAAGGTGACGAGGTCGAGAATGGGCCCCGGCGCTTCTTCGGCGCCCAGCCGCTTCTGCACGCCGGTTGGCATATCACGGCATTTCTCTTCGGCCCGGGTGCAATCGCCCTGCGCATCCGGGTGATCGGGCGTCGAGATGCCGATATCGTTGGCGAAGGCATCGGCACTCTGGTCGCGCACCGTGGCGTTCTGTGCCTTCCAGCCGAATCGTCCGAGCGCGATCTTGCCGCTGCGGTGGTCGCGCACGATTGCTGCCTTGCCGGAGATGCCGTCGCCGTCGGCATCATCAGGATCGGCATGGGCCAGGATATCGGCCTCGGGAATGGCCTCGATCAGTCCGAGGCCGATCATCGCCGAGGCGACACGCGGCGAAATCGTCGTCGCGGGGTGGAGTGGTCCATAACCGAGGTTCGTCACCGCATAACTCGGCAGGCGCAGCGATACGGTCTCGCCGTCGCCGAGCGTCACCCTCTCTTCCTGGTAGCTGATCGCCATCTTTCCTTCTGCAGCAAGGCCGGGAACGGCAAGGTCCTGCAGCTGATGGCCGTAGACCGGATCGGGAAAATTGACGACATCGGCACTTGCGACCGCCTTTTCTTCCTCCGGCGTCGTGGCGGCGCGGGAAAGCCGCAGGAACATCGAGGTGGCGCTCGGGCCTCCCTCCGGTGGTTTGCCGCGGCCGTCATTGACATGGCAGCTCATGCAGGAGCGGGCGTTGAACAGCGGCCCGAGACCATCGGAAGCCTGCGTCGAGGAGGGAGCGGACACCCAGAGCTTGCGGAAGAGCGCGTTGCCGAGCTTGAAATTCTGCTCTTCCTCGAAGGGGATATTGGCCGAAATATGCGAGAAGCTGTCTTCGGTGACAGGGTCTATCGAGGTCGTAGCCCCTGCCTGCATGGCTTCGTATTGTTCGGCCTTGGAAAAATCCGCTGTCGGCCGGGTGACGGCGGCGACGCGTTTCAGATCGGCCTCGGAGAGGTCGGTGCGTTTCCGCGGCAGATCGAAACCGGCGGCGATGCTGACGGAAAAACCGGCAATCGTGGCGCAGAGCGCTACGCTGGCGAAAAATCGGCGGGCCGGGGCATGCGACATTTCAGGGTCCGGGCCGCTCCTGACTTCGAAGCGGCCCGCCTTTTTGCTTATTTGAAGACGGCGTTAGGATTATCCAAGCTGTCGGAACCTTCAAGCTGAACCGTGCCGAGATCGAGTGCGGCAATAACGCGCTGCACCGATTTCGTTTGGTCGATCAGGCCGTCGATGGCGGCCTGAACGACGGCGTTGCCTTCCTTGTTGCCTTCGCCGATCATCTGATCGTACTTTTCGACGGTCTCGCCGCGCTTTGCCATGGCATTCATCGCATCGAGCGTCTTGTTGAGCTTGCCTTCCACTTCGGCATCGAGCGCCTTGTCCTTGGCGGCCACCCGATCATGCAGCGACGGGCCGCTGAGCTTGGTGCCGTCGACGCGGGTATAGTTGCCGGTATAGGCGGCAGCGATGCCGATCGCGTCGTTGAGATGCGAGTTGTAGGTATTGTCCGAGAAGCAATCATGCTCTTCTTCCGGATCGTGCAGCAGCAGGCCGAGCTTCATGCGCTCGCCGGCGAGCTCGCCGTAGGAAAGCGAACCCATGCCCGTCAGGATCGCGACGAGGCCGGCCTTCGGATCGGCTTCGACGTTCTTCGTCGCAGCGCCGTCCGGCGTCCAGTTGTCGGTCATTTCCTGCAGGTCGGAAACCAGCAGGGTGGAGGCGGATTTCAGATATTCGGCGCGGCGGTCGCAATTGCCGTGCGTGCAGTTCTTGAGGTCGTAATCGGTTGCCGGACGATCGCCGGCGCCGGGACCCGTGCCGTTCAGATCCTGACCCCAAAGCAGGAATTCGATGGCGTGATAGCCGGTCGCGACATTGGCTTCGATGCCGCCGGCCTCGGCCAGCGTGCCGGAGAGGAATTCCGGCGTCAGCTTGGAGGCGTCGACATCTTTGCCGTCGATCTTGATCGTCTTGTTGGCGATGACATTTGCCACATAGAGAGAATTTTCGTCGCTCTCGGTGCCGTAGGAAGCATCGACATAGTCAATCAGGCCTTCATCGAGCGGCCACGCATTGACCTTGCCTTCCCAGTCGTCGACGATCGGATTGCCGAAGCGATAGACTTCCGTCTGCTGGTAGGGGACGCGCGCCTTGATCCAGGCCTCCCTGGCGGCCTTGAGCGTCGCATCAGTCGGCGCCTTCAGGAAGGCGTCGATCGCGGCGTCGAGCGCCTTGGCCGTCGTCAGCGAGTCTTCGTATTTTGCATGCGCCACGTCGGCATAGTGTTTCACCACGCTAGCAGCATCGGTCGCGGCATGCGCAGGAAGGGCGAGCAGGGCGGCGGGGGCAATCGCCAGCACGGCTGCGCGGAATGTGTTGAGCTTCATGATCCTCTCCTGTGACGGGATTTTCCGTCTACCGCATCGGCCCGAAAATCGGAATCGATTTTCGGAAAGCACGATGCGTCGATTCAAAGTGTTACAGCGTCCTTTGCGCGTCTGATAAGACGCGCGGCGCTGTAATCGGGCTCCGTCTCTTCGCGCAAAAGCAAACTGGTGTCAAACACTCTAGTTTGGAATGATTTTAAGAACGGACAGGCGTGGCTAACCGGTCATTTTTGAACGGCATTTGCTTGAAAAACCGGCAGTTGCTGAGGCCTCCGCTAAGTCGCGTCAGCCCTTCCGCTGCATGCGGCAGAAGAAGAAGCCGTCTGTATCGGTGGAAGCGGGGGTCAAAGTCACCGACAGGCCGTCGGAAGAGTGCGGACGCGGGGCGTCCTTTCCGAAGAGCTGATCCCAGGCAGGCAGGGCACTGACGATCTGAAAATCAGGATTGTCAGCCGTGAAGCGGCGCGCCTGTTCCTCGTTCTCTTGGGGCAGGACCGAGCAGGTCACATAGATCAGTTCGCCGCCTGATTTGACGAAGCTGCTCGCCTGCGCCAGCGCGTCCTGTTGCTGGGCGGTGCGTTCGTCGAGGTTCTTCGCGGTCAGCCGCCATTTCGTATCGGGGCGGCGGCGCCATGTGCCGGTGCCGGTGCAGGGCGCGTCGACTAACACCTTGTCGCAGCGTCCGGCAAGGGCGGCGAGCGCCCTGGCATCGTCATGCACCTGGACATTGCGTGTGCCCGCCCGCTTCAGCCGCTCGATGATCGGCGCCAGCCGTTTGCGGTCGGCGTCATAGGCGTGAACCTGTCCCTTGTTCTGCATGGCCGCGGCCATGGCGAGCGTCTTGCCGCCGCCGCCGGCGCAATAGTCGAGAACCTGTTCGCCATCATGGGCGAGCACCAGGTCAGCGACGATCTGTGATCCCTCGTCCTGAACTTCGAACCAGCCTTTCTGGAACGAAAGCTCGGCTGTCACGTTGGGAAGACGCGAGGCGCCTTCGCCAGCGGCAATCCGGATGCCGTAGCGGGCGATCTTCGCAGCATGCGCGTTGGCTCTTTCGAGCGCCTTGACGACCTTGTCGCGGGACGCCTTGAGGCTGTTGGCGCGCAGATCGAGCGTCGGGCGGGCGGCGAGCGCCTGTGCCTCGGCGAGCCATCCGGCGCCGAAGGCCTGTTCGAAGGAGGGTTGGACCCATTCGGGAATATCGCCGCGGATATGCGGCGGCGCATCGTCGAGCGAGCGGCTTTGAAAGGCCGCAACAGCGTCGGCTGAAAGCGGCGCCGGCGCAAATTTGTCATCCGCCAGCTCAGTGGCAAGACGGTCAGGTGTGAAACCCCATTGGCGGAACATGACGGCATGGGCAATGGCAGCAGGACTGTCGTCATCCATCAGCCATGCATGGGAAAGCCGCATGCGCAGTGCGTCATAGACGATGTTGCCGATCGCAGCACGATCGCCGGAGCCGGCGAAGCGGTGCGCAAGGCCCCAGTCCTTCAGCGCGTCGGCGACAGGCCGCTTGCGGGCATCGATGTCCGCGAGCACAGAAATCGCCCCTTCGAGGCGGCCGCCCAGACGCATTCACATGTCTCCTGTTGCCGTGGCGTGTGAACGATCAGCGCAAACGCGAGTGTCACGCAGTCGTTTGTTCACAAGTCTCAACCGGGTGGTAACCGCGATTGACGGCAAGAGCAAGCGCCGCTTCCGGCGCAGTCAGTGGCGGCCTCAGCTGACGACCTGGTAGCAGACCTTCGCAGTGCCGGAGCTCACCATGCCGATATTCTGCGCGGCGGCGCGCGACAGGTCGATCACACGACCACGGATGAACGGACCACGATCGTTGATACGAACGACGACGGTGCGGCCATTGTTGCGGTTGGTGACCTTCACCTTGGTGCCGAAAGCAAGCGAACGATGTGCGGCAGTCAAGATGGCAGGGTTCATACGTTCCCCGGAAGCAGTTTTGGAGCGAAGTGCGTACCATGAAGCACCGCCACAACCATTGCCAGCAAAACCTTCCGCCGGAAGCATGGAAGAACAGGCTGCAATAGTTACAGCGGCGACAATAGAACGACGTATGTTCTTCAAAACAGAGTATCCCTCAACTATTGAACTCACGCCCTTGCAGGCGGCGGGGCTTAAATCTGCGAAAAAGTGGCGAAAAAGTGCCGCTACTGTTCACGGAATATTACAGTCGGTAACATTCGTGAGTGTGGTGTCGGGATTCCAGGAATGCGCGCCGCGCCAAAACGTGGAAAAAACCTAATAAAATCAGTTAAAATCCGAACGAATTTTCCGAAGGGATAGTTAACGCCATGGCGTTCACGAAAATCGCGAAAATATTTTTCCCATTTCGCCATATTTATTGCCACATTTGGGCAAATTCAAAGGCCGTTAACCATAAGATGCGGCGAAAATTGTCCGGCCAAACCGGGAAAGTAGGAATTTCCTACTCATTTTGGGTGAACATATCCGTCGCAAACAGGACTGAGTTCTACTCCCCCCACCAGCGTCCATCCCGCCACAATTGCGCAAGCGACATGGGATAGTTCGGGAAGGAGAATGCGAAGCCGGCGGCCTTCAGTTTCGCATTCGAAACCCGTTTGTTCTCGCCGTAAAAGGTGCGCGCCATCGGCGTCAATTCGGCGGTCTCGAACGCCTGCTCCGGCGGCGGTTCGACGCCCATCAGGCGGGCTGCCTCAACGATCACATCCTGCGGGGGGCCGGGCCGGTCGTCGGTGACATTATAGATGCCGCCGAGGCCGCGCTCCGACAGGAAGCGTGTCGAAGCACCAATATCTTCGACGCGGATGCGGTTGAACACCTGGTCCTTCTTGATCAGCCGTCGCGCCGTGCCCTTGTCCAGATTGCAGAAGGCGTTGCGGCCCGGCCCATAGATGCCGGAAAGGCGCAGCACCGCCGCCGGCACGCCGCGCTCCCGGCCCATCGCCAGCCAGCCCTCTTCCGCCTCGAGCCGCTCGGTCGACCGTCCGGAAACGGGCAGGCACGGCGTTTCCTCACTCACCCAGGCGCCCTGGTGATCGCCATAGACGCCGACCGTGGAGAGATAACCGATCCATTCGAGCTTCGGCAGCAGGCGTGCGCCGTCTTTATCAAGCAGCCGCAGCAGCGGGTCGGCTCTTCCAGGGGCGATCGACTGGACCAGATGCGTTACACCAGTCAAAGCCCGCCGCAGCCCCGCTTCCATGCTCTCGCCGTCGAAAAGGAAAGCTTCGATGCCGTTCCGGCGGAGCGCCTCCATCTTGTCAGGTGAGCGCGTGGTGCCGGAAACCCGCACGTCGTCGCCGGCAAAGGCCTTGGCGATTGCCGTGCCGGAATAGCCGCAGCCAAAAATCATCACATGCATCAACCCACTCCCGCCAATCGCCATTCGTTCAGGACGTCGTCATCTCTCTCATCCGCCCTTTGTGCGGCAAAGGCCGCAAATTCGCCGGCCTCCATCAGCCGCGAAAGTGCCCAGACCGCCATGCCGCGCACCACGGGTGAGGGATCGTCTGAAAGCCGGCGACATGGCCCGATGAGCGCCTTGTCGCCGGAATTGCCGGCGGCGATCAGCACGTTGCGGACGAAACGGTCGCGGCCGATCCGCTTCACCGGCGAGCCGCTGAAAAAGGCACGGAAGGCGGCATCGTCAAGCGTCAGCAGAAAGGCGATCGACGGCTCCTTCAGATCTTCCCGCGCCTGTAGCTTCATCTCGGAGGCGGAGCTTGCGAACTTGTTCCAGGGACAGGCGGCAAGACAGTCGTCGCAGCCGTAGATGCGATTGCCGATCAATATGCGCAAATCGGCGTCGATCGGTCCCTTGTGCTCGATGGTGAGATAAGAGATGCAGCGCCGCGCGTCGATCTGGTAAGGCGCCGGGAAGGCAGCCGTCGGACAGATGTCGAGGCAGGCGCGGCAGGTGCCGCAATGATCGCTCTCCGGCGCGTCGATTACAAGATCGGCGGTGGTGAACATCGTGCCGAGGAACAACCAGGAGCCGTGCATGCGGCTGACGAGATTGGTATGTTTCCCCTGCCAGCCGAGCCCGGCCGCCGCCGCTAAGGGCTTTTCCATCACCGGCGCCGTATCGACGAAGACCTTTACATCGGCGCCTGCCCGCGCCGCAAAGCGCGTGGCGATCTCCTTCAGCCGGCCCTTGATGACGTCGTGATAATCGCGGTTGCGGGCATAGACTGATATCGCTGCCTTGTCCGGCTTGTCGAGAATGCCGCGGGGATCTTCTTCCGGAGCGTAATTGAGGCCGAAGACGACGACGGAGCGCACCTCGCTCCAGAGTGCGCGCGGATCGCCGCGCCGGTCGCGCGTCTCCGCCATCCAGTCCATCGTCCCGTGACGCCCGGCATCGATGAACTGGCCGAGACGCTCTTTCGCTTCAGGGATCGCGTCCGGTCGCGTGATGCGGCAAAGATCGAAGCCCTTGGCGGCAGATTCCGCCCGAACGAACTCGGTCAAATTGTCGCGGCGGCGGCGCTCTTTGTCGACATTGTCAGGTTCGGGCATGAAGAGCCCTCGTCAGAAATCCAGATCGGCATAGTGTGAAACCGGTGTCAGGCCGCGCACGCGCTCGGTCAGCATCGGCCGGAAGGAGGGACGTGACTTCAGCCGCTGGTACCAGTCCTTGACGACGGGCGAATCCGCCCACTCGATCTCGCCGAGATAATCGAGGATCGAGATCGAGGCCGCGGCGGCAAGGTCGGCATAGCTCATCCGCTCGCCCGCCAGCCACTGACGCGAGCCGGCAAGCCAGGTGAGATAACGCATATGCTGACGGATATTCGCGCGGGCCGTGCGTAAAACCTTCGAATCCGGCGCGCCGCCGCCCTGATCGGCGGTCATCTGCAACTTGTAGACACGCTCGCGGGCGAGCGGCTTGGTCACGTCGTTTTCCATCTTCTGCATGAACCATTCGGTCAGCCGGCGGATTTCCGCCCGCTGGAAAGGGTCTTCGGCGAGCAGCCGCCGGTCGCGCTTCAAGACGCCGTGCGTCTCGTCCAGATATTCGGAAATGACGCTCGCGCCGCAGAGCGCGCGCATGCTGTCGTCGACATAGACCGGCAGCGTGCCGGCCGGATTGAGCGCCAGGAAATCCCGGCGCTTCTCCCATGTCTGCTCCTCGATCAGATCCGCCTGATAGCCGTATTCCGCCAGGATCAGCCGGACGAAGCGAGATGCGGATGACATGGGATGATGATAAAGCGTGGGCATCGATACTCGGGCTTTGTGATTGCTGTTACAGGACTGTGTGGCAGCTCGATTATAGCGCCCTAGTCATGACTCATTGGTTGAAGCTATAGGAGTTTGGCCCCGCCAATACAAGCGAATCGGATTTTTCAGGCCATCTGATAATGGCGAAACACGGTCTAACGAACGAATGGAAGCGGCAGCCTGATCGGCCCAAGCGCTCAGGCCCGACCGAACTTTAAACCGGAGACAATGTATGGATTATATAAATGCTGCAATTCTCGGTGTCATAGAGGGGATCACCGAATTTCTGCCGATCTCGAGCACCGGCCACCTGATCATTGCCGAGCAATGGCTCGGACATCGGTCGGACATGTTCAACATCGTCATTCAGGCAGGCGCCATCCTCGCCGTCACCATCATCTACTGGCGTCGTCTGCTGGATCTGGTGCTTGGCTGGCGTGATCCCGTCAATCGCGACTATGCCGCCAAGCTGATCGTCGCGTTTCTCATCACCGCAATTCTCGGACTTATCGTCAAGAAGCTCGGCTTTGAACTGCCGGAGACCGCAACACCGATCGCCTGGGCGCTCATCATCGGCGGTATCTGGATGATCTTTGCCGAATGGGCCGCCGCCCGCAGGCCGCCGCATAAAGAGATTACCTGGCTTGTCGCCATCCTGGTCGGCATCGCCCAGATCGTTGCCGGCGTCTTCCCGGGAACCTCGCGCTCCGGCGCCACCATCTTCGTCGCCATGCTGGCAGGCACGGGCAACCGCGCCGCGGCGACCGAGTTTGCCTTTCTCGTCGGCATACCCACAATGTACGCGGCAAGCGCCTATGAATTGCTGAAGACGTTCAGGGATGGCGGAGCGGCAGGCGAAGACTGGACGGCGCTCGGCATCGCCTTCGTCGTCTCCACCGTCGTCGCCTTCATCGCGGTCAAATGGCTGCTTGCCTATATCAGAAGCAACCGGTTTACCCTGTTTGCCATCTACCGCATCATTCTCGGCGTCTTGCTGCTCGGCATGGCCGCGACCGGCTTGATTGCCTGAGGTATCCGTCCTGCATTGCATTCGCGCAACTCCCGGCGCGCGAATGCAAATGCCCCGTCGGACCGCACAAACAGGCACTCGATTACCGGCAAGGCGCCGAATTTTTCAGCTAGTCATTGAGGGGATACGCTCCCACCGCCGCTTTGAAGCAGGCGAAACTGAGCGGTGATCTCGAAGCGCCCTGTTTCAGGCGTTCCGATCGACTGCTTGCTTGAGCAGGATGCCGGCTGAGGGCCGGCTTTTCGTCAATGGATGATCGAAGCCGTCGAGCAAGGATCGACGCCGTAGGCCGGCGAGCAATCGCCCTTTACCGCCGCGACCGAACCGGGCGCAACGAAAGAGCCTGCAAGGATAACCAGCGCCGCACACGCAAACAGGAGCGCGATTGACTTGCCCATCGAGAATTGCCTTTCACAGTGATTGCCGCGCGCGACCGCAGGCGTTGAGTCCGTTGGAAGACGCGCGGGTTTGGTAGTCAGTGGAATGGCAAATAGCAATAAACGTTCCTGCTAAATTTCGCGTTAATTCCACAAAAATTCCGATGCGTCTTTTATGCAACGCAACTCAATGTGGTGGACAGCAAAACACCCCAGGCTTGCGCCGGGCTTTGCAGGACACGGCAACGCCAAAAGGCCGCCCGCGGGATCCGCAGACGGCCAAATCTGATCGGTTGGAGAAGATGGTCAGGCGGCCTTGCCGGTGCCGGTATACTGGCCGTGCGGACGATAGTGCACGAGATAGGAGCCAAGCACCGATGCCACCATGGTGGGCGCAATGCCGAGGCCCTTCAGCGTGCGGCCTTCCGCCTCGGCTTCCTTGGAGACGACATTGTCGCGCTTCAGCATGCGCACCTGATCCGGCGTGATCGGCGGCGTTATGAAGGGGACCAGCGAAGCGATGCTGCCGATCATCGAAGCGATGCCGAAGGGCAGGGATACCAGCGGGTTCTTACGGCACGTTACCTTCAGCATCGTCTCGAGACATTCACGGAAGCTGAGCACCTCAGGCCCGCCAAGCTCATAGACCTTGCCGCCGGCGACCTTGCCGTCGACGGCGCGGGCGACGGCCTCGGCGATATCCTCGACATAGACAGGCTGGAATTTCGTCTTGCCGCCGCCAATAAGCGGCAGGATCGGCGACATGCGTGCCATCTCGGCAAACTTGTTGAAGAAGCTGTCCTCCGGTCCGAAGACGATCGACGGACGGAAGATCACCGCATCGGTCTTGACCGACAGGATGGCCGTTTCGGCGCGGCCCTTGGTGCGGCCATAGTCGGAATCGGATTTCGCGTCGGCGCCGATCGCCGAAATATGCGTCAGCGTCGCACCCGCGCCGCGCGCCGCTTCGGCAACCGCACGGCCGCCGAATTCCTGCACGGCGTCGAATGTGTTGCGGCCGGCCTCGTGCAGAATGCCGACGCAGTTGACGACATGGCTTGCCCCGTCGACGGCGCGGTCGATCGAGCTGCGGTAGCGCAGGTTCGCCTGCACGAAGGAGATCTGGCCGACATTGCCGAGCGGCTGCAGGAAGCCGGCGAGATCGGGACGGCGCACGGCGACGCGGATGTTATAACCGCGCTTGGCCAGCGCCCGAACCACGTGCCTGCCCACGAAACCGGAGCCTCCGAACACGGTAACGAGCGGCGGCAGGTTGGCAAGGGTCATGGCAGGCTCCTCGAAAGGCTTTGCGGGATGCTGAATTGGCTCTCGTCTTAGCCGAATCCCTGCGCGACGGGAAGGCCCATCACGCCGTCAGTTTTTTAAGATGTAACGTCGATCAGACGCCTTCGACGACGACCATTTCCGCATCCGCGGCCTCCTGGCGGATTTTCGCGGCGATCTGATATTCCGGCGAATTGTAGCAGTCGACCGCATGCTGCATCGACGGGAATTCAATCACTACGTTGCGGACGCGCGCCTTGCCCTCGAGTTCGGTAAAGGCGCCGCCGCGCGCCAGGAAATTCGCGCCATATTTTTCGAAGGCCGGCTTGGCGGCCGCCACGTAATCCTTGTAGCGCTCGGCATCGCGAACGTCGACGCGGGCGATCCAGTATCCTTTGGCCATGGTCTTATCCCTTTTGTCGTTGATTGCGGTCAGCGATTTGCCGGCCAGAGCGCGCTCACCATCTCGCTGAGGATCGCGCGGGCGGCATCGCGGGGATCCGGAGCCTTGACGACAGGCCGGCCGACAACGAGATGCGTCGCTCCCGCCTTCAGCGCGTCGAAAGGCGTCATCACCCGCTTCTGGTCGCCCTTGTCGCTACCATCAGGGCGAATGCCGGGGGTGACGATGGCCATGTCGGGTCCGACGATTTCGCGCACTGCAGCCGCTTCTTCCGCCGAGCAGACGATACCGCCCATGCCGGCTGCGCGCGCCTGTTCGGCGCGGCGCAGCACCAGGCTGTGCGGATCCTGGCTGTAGCCCGCCTCGGCAAGGTCGTCGGCATCCATCGAGGTCAGCACGGTCACGCCGAGCAGGCAGAGGCCGGAGCCGGCTGCGGCCTCGACCGCTGCCTTCATGGCTTTCGGATAGGCATGCAGCGTCAGCATCGACATGCCCATCTTGGCGATGTTCTCGACGCCGGAGGCGACAGTGTTGTCGATGTCGAGCAGCTTCATGTCGAGAAAGATCTTCTTGCCGCTTGCGGCAAGATCACGGGCGAATTCCAGGCCGCCGGCAAAGACCAGCTGATAGCCGATCTTATAGAAGAGAATGTCGTCGCCGAGCGTGGAAACCAGTCTTTCCGCCTCGCCGATCGTTGGAACATCCAGGCCGACGATCAACCGCTCGCGTGCGTCCATCTGAAGTCACCCCTGCCAGTCTTCGATGGGCGTCCAGTCGCATGTTAGGCGCCGATCCGCAAGACCGAAAGCATAGAGATTGCCGCCGCCGCCGGGCTGGTCGCGGTCGCGCGCGATCGGGCTGCCCGCCAGATGGCATTTGAGCAGCGTGCCGACGCCGCCATGGCCGACAAAGGCGATCGGCGCCGTCGCATCATGCGTGGCAAGAACGGCATTAACGGCCTCGACGATGCGGGCCTGCGCGTCGACTGCGCGCTCCCAGCCCTTGAAGCTTTGTTCCGGATGGGCGAAGAACCAGTCGGCCGCCTCTTCGAATTGCGGCGGCGGCAGGAAGCCGGTGGCCGTGCGGTCGTTCTCGTGCGTCGCGTGGACGATCTCGATCGTCACGCCGGACGCTTCCGCCAGGATTTCGGCCGTCTCGATCGCCTTCGTCTCGTCGCTGGAGACGATGCGTTGCAATTGCCTCGCCCAGCCGCTCTCTGCCGCTTTGCGCGCCCGCGCCGCGCCGACATCGGAAAGCCCCCATTTCGGCACCGGCACGTTTGGGTCGATCCTGACCTGCGGATGAGTGATGTAGATCCCGAACATCTCAGCCGCGCTTATAGATCCAGAGCTGCGCCGGCGGAATATTGCGCATGACGAAGTCGAAATGCTGGATATGGTAGCGGTCGGGATTGGCGGCGATCGGCGAGATCGCGCCATAGGAAATCTGCACCATCGGCCGGCCGGCCGGCAGTCGATCGAGCAGGCTTTCGAGCAGCGAGATGCGCTTCGCCATCGGGAAATTCAGCAGCGGAATACCCGAGACGACGGAATCGAAGGTGAGACCGCTGAAATTGCCAAGAGTACTCTGAAGATCGAAGGCATCGCCGTTGATGAAGTGCACGCCGGGATAGGTCCGCTGCAGATGTTTATGAAAATCCGTCGAATATTCGATTGCGACGAGATTTTCCGGACGGACGCCGCGGCCGAGAATGGCCTTGGTGATAGCACCCGTGCCCGGTCCGAGTTCAAGCACCGGCAGCCCGGAATGGATATCGACGACGCTTGCCATGCGCTTCGCCGTGATCGAGGAGGTCGGCACGATCGAGCCCACCGTCTTCGGCCCCTGCATCATGCCCCGGAAGAAGCGGATCTCGTCGTCGAACTTCTTGCCCAACCGTTCCTTCACCTTGACCCGTAAGCTCATTCTCCACCCATCCGCATGTTGATCGAATGCCTTAATATGCCGCTTGTCGCTTAAGGGACAAGGATTTTCGCAACAAGGACATCGGCATCAACAGTTCATGCGGCTTTCGGCGCTGAACCGGGCATGAGATCGGCGAGCCTTTCGCTCAATTGATCGGCATCGATAGGCGCGCGCAGCTTCACATCGGTATTGTCGAAATAGAGATAGACGTCACGGCCTTTGCTGCGCGCCGCTACGGGCGCCAGCACTCGCGTCGCATTCTCAGCTTCTCCACCCGTGGCCCAGGCGCGGATGCGTTGCGCCCATATGTCGAGCGCTTCGCCCTCGTAGCCGCTGACATAGAGCTTTTCGGAACCATGCAGGCGGCAGTAGATGAAATCGGCGGTGACATCCATCAGCAGTGGCCATTTCACCGTATCGGCGCAGACGAGAGCGACCCTGTGCCGCCTGAGCATGTCGATGAAAGCGGGTGAGCGGAAGCTCTCGTGGCGAATCTCCAGCGCATGCCGGATCGGCTGGTGCCCGTCGCATTTAAGCCAGGCCGGTCCCTTGATATGCCAGTCGTGACGCTTCGCAAGCGCTGTCGCTGCGTCGCGGTCGTGCGGCAGCAGCGACAAAAAGCTCTCGAAAAGGGATGGGTCGAAGACCATGTTCGGCGGGAATTGCCAGAGGATCGGTCCGAGCTTGGGACCAAGCCGCAAAAGGCCGGAGGCGAGGAAATTGGCGAGCGCCGTCTGGATATCCTGCAGCCGCAGCATATGGGTGATGAAGCGCGGTCCCTTGACTGCGAAGACGAAATCCTCCGGCGTTTCCTCGCGCCAGCGGCCGAAGCTTTCGGGCCGCTGCAATCCGTAGAAGGTGCCGTTGATCTCGATCGACCGGAAGTGCCGGGCGGCGTAGGAAAGCTCCTGCTTCTGCGGCAGGTCCTTCGGGTAGAATTGACCGCGCCAGGGCGCATAGGTCCAGCCGGATATGCCGATGCGCACCGTTCCCGTCTTTTTGGTCATGGGATCCTCCGTTTTGACAGGAGGAAAAACGGCAATGGGCGGCCTTCGTTCCGGTCAGACGCGCATCGGCATCAGCACGTAGAGCGCATCGTCGCCCGCCGTGTCGCGGATCAGCGTCGGCGAGCCGGCATCGGCAAGCAGGAAGATCGCTTCCTCGCCGGAAAGCTGGGCGGTGATGTCGAGCAAGTATTTGGCATTAAAGCCGATTTCCATCGCATCCGTGTCGTAGCCGACGGCAACTTCTTCCGTCGCGCTGCCGGAATCGGGATTGTTGACGGTCAGCATCAACTGCCCCTCGGAAAGCGCCAGCTTGACGGCGCGGCCGCGCTCGGAGGAGATCGTCGAGACGCGGTCGACGGCCTGTGCGAAACTCGTGCAGTCGACCCGCATTTCCTTGTCGTTGCCGGTGGGGATGACGCGCTGATAATCCGGGAAGGTGCCGTCGATCAGTTTCGAGGTCATGACGATCGAGCCGATCGTCAGCCGGATCTTGGCGTCGGAGACCTCGACGGTCACCATTACCTCGGGATTGTCGACCAGCTTCTGCAGCTCGCCGACCGTCTTGCGCGGAATGATGATGCCGGGCATCCCCTCGGAGCCGGAAGGCGCATCGACATCGGCGCGCGCCAGCCGGTGGCCGTCGGTCGCAACCGCCCTGAGCTTCAGCTGGCCGTTGCTCTCGATCGTGTGGAAGAAGATGCCGTTCAGATAATAACGCGTCTCTTCCGTCGAAATCGCGAATTGGGTGCGGTCGATCAGCATCTTCAGATCGGCCGCCTTCAGCTTGAAGGAATGCGTGAAGGTGCCGGCCGTGAGATCAGGGAAGTCCGATTCCGGCAGGCATTGCAGCGAGAATTTCGAGCGGCCGGACTGCACGGTCATCGCGCCGCCATCGGGGCTGGTGGCAAGCAGCACTTCCGATCCGTCGGAAAGCTTGCGCACGATGTCGTAGAGAAGATGCGCGGGAACGGTGGTGGCGCCGGGCTGTTCGACGCTAGCAGGTGTCGCCTCGGTGATTTCGAGGTCGAGGTCGGTCGCCTTCATATCGAGCTTCTGGCCGTCGGCTTTGAGCAATACGTTGGACAGGATCGGGATCGTGTTGCGACGTTCGACCACGCGGTGGACGTGGTTCAGCGATTTCAACAGGTTTGACCGCTCAATAGTAATACGCATGGGATGCTACCGCTTTCGACCGTGACTGTCCGGGCGCGTCGAGCACCCGAAGAATGCTGTCCCGGCTTGAGGCCGGGGGAGTGGACGGGCAAAATGGCAGACTTCAGCATTGCTTTGCAAGAGGCATGGACGTCGGCACCCCTGCATTTGCGGTTTTCCAGAGCAATGCTCACAGAAATCCGAACCCTTGCCGAAGCGGTGCGGCTCGCCCATAAGGGTTCGATGCCGGCGACGAGCCGGCGGGACGAAAGCAAATGGCATGAATGAGGAAACCACAGCGGACGCCGCCAGCCGGCGAAGCTTCCGCCTGCACAATATGGCGGTGCCGGCGCGGCCGCTGGAGCCGGCGCTCTATCTCGTCGCCACTCCCATCGGCAATCTCGGCGATATCACGCTGCGGGCGCTCGAAACGCTGGCCGGCGCCGATGTGCTTGCCTGCGAAGATACGCGCGTCACCCGCGTGCTGCTCGACCGCTACGGCATCCAGAACCGCCCCTTTGCCTATCACGAGCACAATGCCGACGAGGCCGGTCCAAGGCTGCTGCAGGCGCTCGAAGCCGGGCGCTCGGTGGCGCTGGTTTCCGATGCCGGCACGCCGCTGGTCTCCGATCCCGGCTATCGGCTGGCGCAGCAGGCGATAGCGGCAGGTTACCGCGTCATTCCCATTCCCGGCGCCTCCGCCCCGCTCGCAGCCCTTGTCGGCTCCGGCCTGCCGAACGATGCCTTTCTTTTCGCCGGTTTCCTGCCGGCCAAGGACAAGGCCCGCCGCGACCGGCTGGGTGAACTTGCCGCAGCACCCGCGACGCTGATCTTCTTTGAATCGCCGCATCGCATCGGCGCAACGCTTCTGGCCGCCGCCGATGTGCTGGGCGGCGCTCGGCCCGCCTCCGTCTGCCGCGAACTGACCAAGACCTATGAAGAGTTCCGCCGCGGCACGCTTGCCGACCTTGCGGCGCATTATCAACAGGTGGAAAACGTCAAGGGCGAGATCGTCCTCGTGATCGGTCCGCCGGAGCCGGTCGAGACCGCTGAGGCCGATGTCGAAGCCATGCTGGCCGACCTGTCGAAGTCGATGCCGACGGCAGGCGCCGCGACCGAGGCCGCCCGCCTCACCGGCCTGCCGCGCAAGGTGCTCTACCAGCGCCTGCTGGAGATCAAGAACGCCGATGGGCGATAACGATCTCACCGCGATCAGGAGGAGGGCACTGCGCCGGGGCCGCATGTCGGAATATGTCGCGGCCGTCTTCCTGATGCTGAAGGGCTATCGCATCCTGGCGCTGCGCCACCGCACTAGGCTCGGCGAGATCGACATCATCGCCCGTAAGGGCGATCTCGCCGTCTTCGTTGAGGTCAAGGCCCGCCATGGCGAGGCCGCGGCGGTCGACGCCGTCTCTGTCGCCGCGCAGAAGCGGATACGGGCGGCAAGCGATCTCTGGCTTGCCCGCCAGGCGGATCAGGCCCGCCTTTCCCAGCGCTATGATATCGTCGCGATCATGCCAGGCCGGCTGCCGCGGCACTTTATTGATGCCTTCTGAGCCTCTTTCGACCCATCGGATTTCCGGATCGTTAAACTTTTAGTTCCCGCGTGAACCGGGTTCTTACGACTCTCTGCTATCGACTCGGTAGGGATAACAATTGGGGGTTGTTTCATGGCCTGGAAGCTGATGCTTGCAAGTGCGGTCGCCATGGCCGCGCGCTCGGTGCCGTATGCTGCCGTGGCGAAGCCGGCCGGAAAATCCTTCGTCGCGCATGCGAGCGGTCTGCTGCCGCTTAAATCCACGCCGATCAATCCGGACTGGGTTATCAGCGGCAATCCGCAGGCCCGCACGGCCGAACATTCGCGCGGCCATGACGAGGCATCGCTGACGGCGATCTGGGATTGCACGGCGGGCGAATTCCGCTGGCGTTTCGGCTGGGACGAGACAGTGATGATCCTCGAAGGCGAGGTTCATATCACCGCCGAGGACGGCACGGAACGAACCCTGCGTGCCGGCGACGTCGCCTTTTTCGCCGGCGGAACCTGGGCAAGCTGGCGGGTCGACAATTACGTCCGCAAGGTCGCCTTCCTGCGCAAGCCCTTCCCCAAGCCCTTGGCGATCGCCTACCGCCTCCGCAACATGCTGCGCAACAGCGGCAACCAGGGCATCGCCGCCTGACGATCGATTTCGATGTTCGGGCCTATGCGCTAATCGGGCTGAGGCGGGGCGGTTGTTTCGCCCTTCAAGATCTCGCAGCCGAATAGGATCGGATTGTCGAGGTCAGGCGCGGTTTGCTTGTTCAACAGAACGGCCACCGCTGCTGCGGCTATGTCTTGAATCGGCTGTTTCACGGTCGTCAGGCGTGGCGTTGTCATGCTTGCGAGCGGGATGCCGTCGAAGCCGAGGATCGAAAGGGCTGCGGGTATCGGAATTCCCAGATCATGCGCTGCCCGCATGCAGCCGATTGCCTGCTGGTCCGAACTTGCAAAGATCGCCGTCGGCCGCTCGTTTCGTGCGCGTGCCAGCAGATAATTTCCCGCGGAACGGCCGCTCTCGTAGTCGAAGGCCGCCTCGGCGATCAGCGGTCGTCCCGCCATTCGTCTGCTGTCGTCCGCCTGCTCCCCCGCCTGCTCGATTGCATCGAGATAACCTCTGAGGCGATCGTTGGCGGGGACGGAGTGGCCAGGCCCCGAGATGAAGCCGATGCGGCGATGACCGAGCTGCAAAAGATGTTCGACGCCAAGGCGAACGCCATTGCGGTGATCGGCGGCAATGCCGGAATATCCTGGCATAAGGCGGTCGACGACGACGATCGGCAATCCGTTCGGCAGCTGGAGTGTGTGGAAATCATTGCTGGGAACCAGCATGATGCCGTCGACCTTTCGGCTTGTCAGCTGTTTGATGCGGTCAGCCTCCTTGGCCGCATGATCAAACGACGTCATGACGATGATATTATAGCCGTGATTTGCCGCCGCTTGTTCCGCCGATTGGACAAGTTCCGCGAAGAACGGATTGGTCAGATCCGGAATGACGATGCCGATGAGGCGGCTGACCTTGCCGCGCATGCTTCGCGCCGACGGGTCGGGTGTATAGCCGAGGTCTTTGATGATCGCTGTGACGCGCGCCCGCAATTCCTTCGTCACGGAGGGATGATCATTCAAAACCCGCGAAACGGTCCCGGTGGAAACTCCCGCAAGCTTGGCAACCTCTCGAATCCCGACCTTTGACATAACGGAAACAGTGGCCCTTTCTCTGCGCCCTCGGAAGACACCGAAGCGCGCCTGATCGAAGCTTCCAGCTAATGGTCTTTACCGCCCTCGTCAAAGGGCTGCATCTCAATTTTGACCGCCAGTCTGCATAGCACGAGCGTGGGCCAATGCTCAATGGAAACGGTTCATCGCATGCGCACCGATACGGGTCAAACCTAGGAGTATAAGCCGACGTTTGGTTCGATTTCGGCAGCTTGACAATTTTTAAGGGCGTGCTACCCAGATGCCGTTGGAAACGGTTCATTGCCGCAGGCAACTCAGGTGGAGCTGAGCCCAGGACCGTTCGGGAGGAAAAATGTCCAATTTTTTGAAGCGTGAATCCGTCTTGATCAATGCGCCGCGCCGTGCGGCATTGAAGCTTGGACTTGCCGGCACCTTGGTGCTTGCGCTGTCCTGTGGCGTGTCGCCCGCCTTTGCGGCCGGCAAGCCGAAGGTCGGCCTGATCATGAAATCCTTGTCCAATGAGTTCTTCAAGCAGATGAAGGCCGGCGCCGACAAATATGCGGCCGAAAACAAGGACAAGTTCGACTTCAAGGCCGTCGGCATGAAGGATGAGCGTGATTTCGCGTCCCAGGTCGATGCCGTCGAAAACTTCGTCACGCAGAAATACGATATCATCGTTGTTGCGCCGGCCGATTCAAAGGCCATGGCAACCCCGCTGGCAAAGGCAGTCAAGGCCGGCGTCAAGGTCATCAACATCGACGTGCCGCTCGATGCCGATGCGAAGAAGAAAGCCGGTATCGATCTCGCTTTCTTCGGGCCTGACAATAGGGGCGGGGCGACGCTTGCGGGCGACGCGCTTGCCAAGGATCTGGGACCCGGCGCCAAGGTCGTCATCCTCGAGGGTAACCCCGAGGCCGACAATGCCAAGGAGCGCAAGGAAGGCTTCATGGACTCCGTCAAGTCTGGCAAGCTTGAGCTTCTCGACAGCAAGACGGCCCATTGGGAGACGGAAGAAGCCAATACCGTCATGACGAATTTCCTGACGAAATATAAGGATATTCAGGGCGTTATGGCAGCCAACGACTCGATGGCTCTCGGCGTTGTCAAGGCGCTCGATGCGGCCGGCCAGAGTGGCAAGATCAAGGTTGTCGGCTTCGATAACATTCCGCCGGTTCAGCCGCTGATCAAGGATGGCAAGATGCTTGCCACTGTCGAACAGTATGGCGCGCAGATGGCGGTCCTCGGCATCCAGTATGGCATGCGTGAACTTGCCGGCGAGACATTCACCGGCTGGGTCAAGACCGACATCAAGCTGGTCACCGCAGCGGATCTCAAATAGTCGGGATCGCCCGCATCGCGCGTCTGACAAGACGCGCAGCACTGTACAGGAAGCGTCGGCTGCGGCCGGCGCTCACCGCTACCAACCGATTGACGCGTTGATCGCTTCAGGTGAGGCTCGTTTCCGAGTTCCTGGGATGCGTGCTGCGTGGAGTTCGAACAAAGCGTGCATGAGGTCGCCATGTCAGACGCAGCAAATGACGACATTTTGAGGCTGGAAGGGATCGGCAAGCGCTTCCCGGGCGTCGTAGCGCTCAAGGATGTCTCTATGCGGATCGGCCGCGGCAAGGGGCACGTTCTTCTCGGCGAGAACGGTGCTGGAAAATCGACCCTGATCAACCTGCTCGGCGGTGTCTTCAGGCCGGATGACGGTCACATTCTATTCGACGGCAAGCAATACCATCCGGCCTCGCCGTTGGAGGCGTTCAAGGCGGGCATCCGGGTCATTCACCAGGAGCTGCATCCGCTTTCCAACCTGACGGTGGCGGAAAACCTGTTGTTCGAGCATCTGCCGCGCCGCTACGGCCTGGTGAACTACAAGGAAATGAACAGCAGAGCAGCGGAACTCCTGGAAGAGGTCGGCCTCGACGTCGCCCCGACGACACTGGCGAGCCGCCTCAGCGTCGCGCAGCTTCAACTGGTCGAGATCGCCAAGGCGCTTTGTTATGAAAGCAAGCTTCTCGTTCTCGACGAACCGACGGCAACCCTGACCTCCAAGGAGGTCGATCGCCTCTTCGAGATTCTCAAGCGGCTGAAGCGGCGTGGCGTGACCACGCTCTACATCTCGCACAGGCTGGAGGAGATCTTTGACGTCGGTGACGATGTGACGGTGCTGCGCGACGGCCAGCATGTGATCACGCGTCCGCTGTCCGGACTTGCTATTCCTGACATCGTCGAACTCATGGTCGGGCGCAAGCTTTCGGATCATGGCATTTTTCGCAGCGACAGCACCGTGTCCGGCGAGGCGCTCGGCGTGTCCGGCCTGAAGGTGACGCGCAATAGCCCGGAACTGTCATTTTCCGTGGCAAAGGGGGAAATCGTCGGCATTGCCGGTCTTGTCGGCAGTGGCCGGACGGAGGCGGTTCGCGCCATATTCGGCGCCGATGCCAAAGCGGCCGGCGAAATTCGGGTGAATGGCGATCCGGTTGAGATCCATTCGCCGAAGGATGCCGTTGCTGCCGGCCTCTGCCTGGCAACCGAAGACCGCAAGACGCAGGGCTTGATGCTCGATATGAGCTGCGCTGAAAATGCCACCATAACCGATCTCGCCAAGATCTCCCGCAACGGTTTGATCATGCGAAGGGCGCAGGACGATCATTCGCAGCGCCTCGTGCGCGAACTGCGCATCAAGACCCCGTCGATCCATCAGGCGGTCAGAACCTTTTCCGGCGGCAACCAGCAAAAGGTCGTCATTGCAAAATGGCTGTTCCGCGGCCCTAAAGTTCTGATTTTCGATGAGCCGACCCGTGGAATCGACGTCGGTGCAAAGGCCGAGATTTACGAGCTTCTGTGGAAGTTTGCGGCCGAAGGAAAAGGCGTTCTGGTCGTCTCTTCGGATCTGCCGGAGCTCATCGGCATTTGCCATCGCATCATCGTCTTCTCCGACGGCAAGATATCGGGCGAAATAGTTCGGGAACAATTTGACGAGAGCAGGATCCTTTCGCTCGCCTACAAGGAGTACAGTCGTGTCCGCCAACATTGAAAAACAGACCGACGCGAAAGAGGTGAGCGTCTGGGACAAGCTTGTCCGGATTTCGCTGAAGGAGGCGGGCGTCGCCATTGCCCTCATTCTGATCCTGGCGTTTTTCTCGGCGACGGCGCCCTATTTCGCAACGCCGGAGAACTTCCTGAAGATCTTCGTGCAGATTGCCATCAACACCGTGCTTGCTGCGGGCATGACCTTCGTCATCCTCGTTGGCGGCATCGATCTCTCGGTCGGGTCGCTGCTTGCCCTTTGCACCGTGATCGGTGCGACGATCATGATCAATCCGGCGTTTTCGCCATGGCAGGCGATTGTCCTCGCATGTCTTGCGTCGATGGGCACGGGTGCCATCCTTGGCGCCGTCAACGGCTGGATTTGCGAGAAGTGGAAGCTTCCCTCATTCATCGTCACCCTTGGCATGCTGAACGTCGCCAGCGGCCTGGCGCGCGTGGTCAGCGACAATTCCACGATCACCGGCCTGCCTCAGCCTTTCGTCGATTTCGGCAACCTGATCTTCTGGGGCATATTTCCCTCGATCTTCCTGATTGCGATCGTCGTCGTCCTCATCGGCTGGTTCGTGTTGCGCTACACCGTCTTCGGGCGCTTCGTCTTCGCGATCGGCACCAATGAAGAGGCTGTCCGGCTGTCGGGGCATGAGCCGAAACGGTACAAGATTGCGGTCTTCACGATCTCAGGGCTGACGGCCGGCATTGCCGCCATGGTCTATCTGCTCCGTCTCAATGTCGGCAGCCCGGTTGCGGGTATCGGCTATGAGTTGAATGCGATCGCCGCCGTCATTATCGGTGGAACCAGCCTTTCGGGCGGCAAGGGCTCGATTGTCGGCACGCTGGTCGGCGCCTGCATTCTGCAGGTGCTGTCGACGGGATTGCAGCTCTTGGGCGCCGACGATAATATCAAGCCGATCGTCATCGGTGCCGTCATCGTGCTCGCCGTCATTCTCGACAGCTATCGCGGCCGGTTGATGCGGAAACTCGAAACGCGGTGAAATGCAATTCCAGCAAATGTGTGCAGCGGTTTTGCGTCCGGAATTGCGCAAAAGCAAAAATGCTCCAGTGCCGGAAGCCCTTGATTGACCGTTGCGTTTGACATCTGGCCGACCTACATCTGTCCGGCATTCAGCGAGGGATGGAAATGGCCAAGATCACCAATGTAGCGGTCCAGATGGACCATGTCGCAGGCATCAATATCGCAGGCGATTCCACCTTCGCCATGAGCCTGGAAGCCCAGGCGCGCGGCTACAAGCTCTTCCATTATACCCCCGACCGCCTGAGCTTCCGTGACGGCAAGCTCTATGCCAGCGTCGAGCCGATGGTGCTGCGCGACGTCAAGGGCGATCACTACGAGCTTGGCGCGCCGGAGCGCGTCGATCTCGCGACCATGGATGTCGTGCTGCTGCGCCAGGACCCGCCCTTCGACATGGCCTACATCACCTCGACGCATCTGCTCGAGCGCATCCATCCGAAGACGCTCGTCGTCAACGATCCCGCCTGGGTGCGCAATTCGCCGGAGAAGATCTTCGTCACCGAATTCTCCGACCTGATGCCGAAGACGCTGATCACCAAGGATGCCGCCGAGATCCGCCGTTTCCGCGACGAGATGGGCGATATCATCCTGAAGCCGCTTTACGGCAATGGCGGCGCCGGCGTCTTCCATTCGACCCGCGACGACCGCAATCTCTCTTCGCTGCTGGAAATGTTCGGCCAGCTTTTCCGCGAGCCCTTCATCGCCCAGCAATATCTGCCCGACGTGCGCAAGGGCGACAAACGCATCATCCTGGTCGACGGTGAATTCGCCGGCGCCATCAACCGCGTGCCGGCCGAACACGACAGCCGCTCCAACATGCATGTCGGCGGCCGCGCCGAGGCGACCGAGCTGACGGCGCGTGAACAGGAAATCTGCGCCCGCATCGGCCCGGCGCTGCGGGAGCGCGGCTTCCTGCTCGTCGGCATCGACGTGATCGGCGATTACATGACCGAGATCAACGTCACCTCTCCCACCGGCATCCGCGAGGTGAAGAAGTTCGGCGGCGCCGATATAGCAGCCCTGCTTTGGGATGCGATCGAGCGCAAGCGCGGCTGAGCCAGCCGCCCATGACCGTTCTGGTCCCGCGACCGAGCACAACCAAGGTCACAGCGGATGCCTGACTACGTTCTTTGATTGTTCTTGTTTTATTCCTTCGTCCATGCCAAATTGCAACCGCTGGCCTTCAAAGGCAGCAGGGCGGTATGGTAGAGTTTGCGGGACAAGGGATGGGCTTATGGTCGCGCGTGTCAGTACGGTTGCATTTCAGGGTATCGAAGGTGTACCGGTCGAGGTCCAGGTCATGGTCGCTCCCGGTAAGGTCGGCATGCAGATGTTGAGGTGGATTAATTAATAAGGTAGCCTGACGTTCTTGAGGGAGCGTCTATGAAACCTAAAGCTTATTCTTACATCCGGATGTCGACCGATGTTCAGCTTAAGGGCGACAGTCTACGTCGGCAAAGTGAAGAATCGCGTCGGTATGCTGATGAAAATGATCTCGATTTAGTCGAAGATTTTCGCCTCGAAGATATTGGCGTTTCCGCGTTCCACGGAAAAAATGTTGCGCAAGGTGCGTTAGGAGATTTTCTCGTCCTTTGCGAACAGCAAATAATCCAAGCTGGCTCCTATCTTATCGTCGAATCTTTGGATCGGATAAGCCGGCAAAATCCTCAGGTGGCGACGTCCCTTTTCTTGCAGATCCTAGGGGCCGGAATAAACATCGTTACTCTTACGGACCGGCATGTTTATCGAGCTGGAAGCTCTGACTTCACCGATATCATCGTCTCCGTTGTCATCATGAGCAGAGCTTATGAGGAATCTCGCACGAAGAGCTTACGGGTCGGTGCGGCCTGGGAAAACAAGCGGCGAAACATTCACGACCAGAAACTGACGCAGGTAGCACCTATCTGGCTTAGGTTGTCGGCCGATCGAACCGCGTTTGAGACGGTCCCAGAGCGAGTTGCTGTTCTCCGCTGGATATTTGACGAAGCTGATCAGGGGAAGGGCTCGCTGCAAATTTCGAGGGCACTCAATCAGCAAGGCGTTCCAACCTTCGCTCCGTCAAAGGGTTGGTATGAATCGTACGTCAGCAAGGTCCTAACTAACCGGGCGGTGCTCGGTGAATTTCAACCGCATCGTTACATCGACGGGAAACGAATGCGTTCTGGCGAGCCGATTCCGAACTACTTCCCTGCGATCGTCACTCGCGAGCAATTTGAGAGAATTCAGGTTGGCAGGGCTGTGCGACGTGTGAGAGGCGCAGGCAGGAAGGGTCAAAACAACATTAATCTTTTTCAAGGTGTTGCAACGTGTGGATACTGCAGCGCCAGAATGATGATTGTTAACAAGGGTACTGGCCCGAAGGGTGGCGTGTATTTGCGTTGCGATCGCGCTCGACGTAGCGCTGATTGCAGTGCGAGCGGTTGGCCGCTTAATCACTTTGAGGGCGCATTTCTCTGGTTCGTTGAAGAGCTAGATATCGGTGCTATCGTTCAGGGCTCTGCAAGCGAGGAAGCAAGAAAAGCGCTGGAGGGGCAGGCTGCAACTATATCGGCGGATCTTGAAACGCAAAAGAAAATACGAGAGCGGGCGTTTGACCTACTTGGGGAGCCAACGTCTGCTACGGCATTCGTTAGAGGCAAGATAGATGACGCATCAATGAAAATCGAGGAGCTTGAAAGTAAGTTGGCCGCTATCAATGAAGCGGCAATGATTGCAGCTGCGAGTCAAAAACGCCCTCTAGAAGAGGTTAGGCTGATGATCAAAGAGATCGGTGGCTGGCAAACTGCGGACGGCGATACCCGAAGCCGTGTTGCTAATTGGATAAAACGCAACGTCAATGAACTTTTGCTTTTCGCGGATGGTTTGGATCAGTCGGATCAGGTCGCAGCGGATGCTAAACAGCGCCAGTTCTCAGTGTCATTAACAGGAGGAGAGTTCCGCACGGTTCAGATAACTGGAAATGACCCGACCGGAGCGTCTTATTCTATTCACGCCAATGACGATCGATGGGTGCTTAGCGAGCCACTCAAGGTCACCGTCTTTGACTAATGAGTAGTCGAGCCTCGTCACGCTCATGGACCAGCTTTGAACAGGCAATTGGAGTATCGCGTCGTGTTTGCGCACGCTCATAGTCAGTTAATTGCAATCACCTCCTTGCGGCAAAGCTGTCGCGTTCTCGCGACAGGAGATGTGGAATGACAAAACGGTTGATATCTTCCACCTCCATCTCAGAGCTGTTGCCCCTCAGCCCCCTTTGCCCGTATTGCACGCCTAGAGGTTCATATGGTTCAAACAATCGATCTTATACAAGAATTCGCAGAAATTACCGGCTTCGCGCCAACGCTAGATGATTCACTATTCGCTACGCTCTCGACGTTCTGTAGGAATCTTGTGGACGTTGATCCCATAGGTCCGATGGAGCGACGTACTCGGTTGATTTCGTTAATCAACGAAAAGCTGAAGCTAAACGCAAAGCCTCTGAATGATTTTTACGCCGCGTGTGTCAAAGCCGGGCTGGTATTCAACTCACCACAGAAGGATGTCATTGCAAACTCGTTTAACAGGAACGATTTCAACGTCTTGCTCGACGCCATACCTTCTACTTTATCGACTTCTTCCGATGTTTTGCGTAAGTTTTACCGACCGCTTAACGAGTTGGAAACCCTCGAAGCTCTGAGAAATGAAGTCGAGAGGACGGTGAATAAGCGCACTAAAACGCATGACCCCTCCTTAACGGAGCCACTCTTGCGGTCTCTTCTGGGGGGGTTCGCCTATTCATATTTCCCCGAACGCGCGGTGCATCAGGTTTTCGATCCAATCAGCGACGAGAACGACTACGAGCCTTCGTATTGGCGGCGCCTTCACAGTCACGCTTCCCGCTTATTCAACAGAGAGAACACGCTCAGTGTCCTGAGAACGAGCGATTTTGCGGCGGAGAACTATGAGGGCTTGCGAGACCGCATTTTCGCCGCAGTTGCCCAATCCTACCGCCAGCTCACGAACCATGGGTATCTGGCGCTGATAGTCGAACCCGAGCGCGCTCTAGACGGGCGGGCGCTCTGGAAGCTTTGCGAAGACGTGAAGCTCTTTGCCGAGAAACACAGGCCCTCCGACCTTCAGAAATCTTACTTCCAATCGCGCAAAATTCAGGAGGTAACTTCTTCTTACATTCCTGAAATTGACGCTGATCAAGCTCAGTTTGGTTTGGCCTACGAAGGATTTACTTACAAAGATACCTTTGCAACTTATTCTCGACCTGGAGAAAGGCACGCTCCGACCCTGGTGATCCTTTTTCAGCGCAATGAGAGGGACGAGACGAACCTTCCATGCCCCGCCTGCCGGTCACACGACGTCCGGGGCAATTCTTATCCAGTTTTTGGAGTGAAAAGTTGGGAGTGCCAGAATTGGATTTGCCCAGACAGAAGTATGGCCGACCGCGGAAAACGTTTTTCCTTCCTGTCTCTTCTCATGAATCAGGCGATCAACGATGTTAACATGATACCTCAGAAGATCGTGAGGAAGTGGTCTCGCGATGTCGTGTACGACGTATCACTAGCCGATACGCTAAATATGCTGGTGTCTTTTTTTTCCTTGGAGGGCGACTCGATTACCCTTTCCAATTCCCTGATGACTTTTGACAACTGGAAAGGCCGCCGGCCAAAAAGATTTCCAATGAAGGCTACGGCTGTCGCGAATAAAACTACTGCTCACCAATTCTTCAGCGAGCCGTTTTTTTCACGTTTTCTCGTTGAAAGACCTCTTCTTCAGTCCCGTCAGCTTCCAAACAACATTGGAGATGACCGTCACAAGATTTACTGCGGGGACGCGTTCGATGTTCTTACAAGCTTTGCACCTGAATCGATCGACGGTGCTGTGACATCTCCGCCCTATTATAACGCAAGAGAATACAGCCAGTGGGACAACATATATTGCTATATGTACGATATGTATAATATATCTCGCGCGGTGCACCGAGCATTGAAGCCAGGTGCTTACTATCTTTACAATATATTTGATTACTTCGACAATGAAAACTCGATTGCGCTATCCGCCATGGGTCGCAAGCGAATGATTCTGGCGGCATATACAGTTAACGCTTTCGAGAAAGCGGGTTTATTACTGCGAGGTAACATAGTCTGGGACAAGGGCGAAATTGAAGGTAAGCGTGGATTTAACGGCGGAAACTTCTCTCCGTACTATCAAGCTCCCTTCAACTGCTGGGAACACATCCTCATTTTTAGAAAAGATGGCCCAGGAAAGATTATTAACTTTCCATCGGTAATTCAGCAATCGCCAGTTATAAAAATGAAGAAAGGTATTAACACGCACGGACATACCGCACCATTTCCTGATGCTATACCGCGTCTGCTATTGTCAAACTTACCTAAAAACAGTGTTGTTTTAGATCCTTTCGCGGGAAGTCTGACCACTGGCCGGTGTGCAGAGCAAATGGACATGATCGGCGTATCCATTGAAAGAGATCAAGAATATTGTGAATTGGGCTTGTCTCTTAGACGGCCAAAGGATCTTTTTGCCCGCAAGAGCGCCTGACTATGTGTTCGGCGGCGCAAGTTCAGCACCTTCCTCTATCGCGGCGTCAATCGCATTAGCCTCGATCTCATACAAGCCATCCTTTGCAAGCCAGATGGCAAACGCCCAGGCCTCCTGCATCCTTATCTCTGACATAGTTAACCCGTGGGATCTGGAGAGTTTGATAAACTCCCGCAATGTTCTCGGCTTGAACTTTAGCAGAACGTAGATCAGCACTGAAGCTGCAGGGGCAAACGACAGCCCTCCCAAACGATGTGAGCCGCGCTTGATTACGTTCTCCCGTTTCGTGAGTAATTGGAAATTGTCAAGCTTATCAGCTTCCTTTACGTCGCGTCCGGACTTCAAAAACTGTTCTCTGGAATCCTTGTGATCGGCTTCTAAGAAAAGTCTTTTGCCGGAAACAGCGCATTTCCCGGATTGGCTATAGAACCATTTCCAAACCTCACGCATGGCCATGCCCTGGGGGTAGTTGTGTTTTACGGCGTTTGCCACCTGTGTGCCTACCTGGGGCGGATTAAGTTCGCCACAAACCGCCACAGCAACATCTTCCCAGCTCACAATCCCCTGCTGAATCATATCAATTAGAAAGTCTTTCCACCCATCGTCCGAAAGATTGGGTCTATCGAACAAGGGGGCTACGCCGGCCAATCTTATCGCCAGAAGAAGGTTCTTGCCTGCGCTATAGCCAACCCTGTCATAAACGTCAGGATAGTAGCAACCTTCGAAATCTCGCAGAGTGAAGCGACCCTCTTCATTAAGCAATTTGGAAGCTCGTGTCGAAATCGAAGGCACACTTGATATCTGACGCCGTGGGTCGAGTATAAATTCGGAACCGGATTTAATTCCTGCCTCATAGAGAGCTTTTATCTCTCGAACGTTTTCGGTGCATTCTTCGATGTGCTCAAAGTCAATCTCGTCCATGTCTCCGAGCTTCGTAAAGTTCGCTCCGTTTAACCGATCTAGAGTAGCAGCTGAAATTCCTTGCAGTTCGGAAAATAATGAGAATTTTGTAAATTTAGGCATGAGCCAACCTCGCTTTGCAAGGTTTGGTAGCAACCGCTCACGCGTTTTGCAATCCTAATCGATGTCCTAGGGTGTGGGTCAACCCGCAAGCTGAAACATAAAAAATCATATCGATTGGCCTACACTGGCCATGGTGACTAGAGGCTGCAAGTCCACGATTGCACGCTCTGACTTCCTTACCTGTACGGAGGCTCGGACACTCAGGCATTCTGTATTAGTCCAGTCTCGCCGGGAAGATTCAAATGCTGTGACTCACTAGGGCCCGAAATGCCTGCATCGTGGCTAACCTGTCGGTTGCGTACCGCTCTCCATGTGCTTCAGAATAAATGCGGTTTTTTGCGGAGGCGGTGAGCAGGGTCGTCTCATCCTACCGCTTAACTAGTTTGACCAGCGAACATCCTGCTCCATAAATCGACTAAACGTTTCGAGGATGTTCAAGCATTGGAAGGATATTGGTGTTCGTCGGAAATCGCAATTATTTTAACAGCCGAGGTCATCTTGATGTGAGCTACCAAATTCTTCACCGTCTGCGGGTAAAAATTAGAACCCACTGCGGTCGTTACACCTCTGATATTCAGATATCTAGCAATGGCCGAATAAGACATCTCCTTCCATGCTTCTGGAAGATAAGGTTTTAATTCTAACGCTTGTCGAATTGCTCGAATTCGATTTTGCTCGGCAAGGCGTTTTCCATTTGCTCCAAGAATCTTGCCGCGCTGCTTTGCCTGAGCTAACGCGGCCTTTGTCCTAGCGGAGATGAGGCGGCGTTCCTCCTGCGCCAACGCTGCGAAGATATGGAGTTGGAACTCGGTCGCCGTCGGCATGTCCGCAACAGTGATTCCGACATCGCTCTCCATCATGCGAGCAATGAAACTGACCCGTCGAGAGAAGCGATCTAGTTTGGCAATCAAAATCTTCGCACCGGACTTGCGTGCTAGTTTAACCGCTTCAGCGAGCTGGACTCTCTCATCTTTTCGCCCAGATACAATCTCGACAAATTCCGCAACAAGTTCATCAGTCGGCTGAAGGAAGTGTGTCACAGCGGCTTTCTGGGCATCCAAGCCGAGGCCAGAGCGCTGCTGCTTAGCCGTGGAAACGCGGTAATAGGCAACGTATTTCATTGGGCTCCGTCAAACATTAACGTTGGTTTATGTTTGAAGGGTCCGCGATTTTTCTCTGCAGATCAACATTGCTGGTCATGCCGCTGGACGCGAAGTAGGTTCGACGTCTACGTTCGATCGTATCTGCACGATTCGAAGAGCTGCACGATGCTCTTGAGGTGGGACCGGTCGTGGATTTTCCTTGGGAGGGATGATGACACAGCTGGTCGACTCGAAAGTGATGCGAAAAGGCGTGACCAAATCGGCAGACCAGTTCGCCGAGGTCACGGCGGAAGTGGAGGTCATGGCATTCACCCTACAGGGCTTGGTCCCGTGGGAGACTGGCGTCCAGATTAGGTTCGCGGTGCCGTCCAAAGGCGGTGGGAACAGCGAGATGATCGTTGATGTTGGGGTCGCCGATTACGAGGCGCTTGCTCGGGCGATGTTGCTGAACAATGCGACTGCTGCGCTCAGGGCCTTTGCTAAGGCGGGGTTGGATCATTTCGATGACGTGAGCTAAGTGCTCAGATCCATCACTCCGCGAATGTCCTTCATCGCATGAGATGGTAGTTGCCACTACTTACAAAGCTGGCATATAGGCCCCAACATCGAGTTCAGCGGAATCAAAATGCGCGGACTGCCACGGTTAGTAGCTCTCGCTTTGATTGCCAGCACGTCTGGCCACGCCAATGCGTGGGACCGAGATACGGTCGATCGTCAGATCTCCAAGCTATGCGAGCAACGCAATCCCGACGACTGGCCGAGCCAGGATGATTGCATCGCTATGCAACGTCGGGCCCTGCAATCGCTGCGTCCACCAAGGGGCGATGTCGACTTCTTGGCGGCGTACCAAGGCTGCAAGAGCGCCGCAGCAAGTGAATACGACTTCGCTGCGATCCTGCAATGTTTTCAGGTGAAACTCGCGGTGCTGAATAGAGCCAGGGCTGGAGCAGCTGAGATTGCCGAAAAGGCAGACCTGGCTAGCGAATTTCCGAAACTACCTATCATCGTGCAGTGTTCATTCTCAGATGGTCGCAAAATCGATATTCGACGCGGAAGCAAACACCCCGACGCTGTCGTCGTGAAGTTAAGTCCGGAGAGGCTATTGGCAGGAAAATCGGGCGTTGGATACTCATACGAATGGGGCGGTGCGCAGGGTTCAGATTACCGGCTCGACGGAAACCAGTTGATGGATCGCAGCGGCGGCCCGGTGAAACTGTTCATGGGACAGTGCCAATACCGCTGACCATCAACAGAATACGGCGATCCGGCTGGGGAGGCCTAAGTTGCGAGGCTGATCCCTTCGCCAAAGAGCGTCTTGGCGATGAGTTCTTCGAACTCGCTGATACCGCCGTAGACCGCTTACAGGAGGCGGCTGCCGAAGCCGCGCACTTCGATTTAGGTGAAGTAACCGATGGCAGAGGCATCTGGAGCGTTCTTCGCTTCGCGGTCAGCTGTTCGTCAGAAGTCCGGCCGGCGCTTTCAAAGCCGTATGCGCATCTCGGCGAACCGCCAAACGAGCGGTCCAATTTCGAGCTTCAGGTCGCATTCTTCATCTCCCGCCATCGTCGCGCAGGCAGGTTCCAAGCTGTCGAACCTCTATGCAACGACGGCGAAAAGCTGATGCCGACCGTGATAGCAATCACGAGTCTCAGGAAACAGCTGTCCTAGAAGAAACTGGAACACGATACTCCTCCGTGGGTAAATTTTGCGTTGTGTTCGCAAGCTGCCAGTGAAATATCAATGTCGAACAAAATAATGTCTGCATAGGGTTTTGATCAGGATTGCCGTTCTGCTTTAGGTGCACCATAAAGCATGCAAGGCAGCCGTTTTTGTGGCGCTGTACTAGCGCCGTTGTAGTTCAATGGAACACTTTCGTGGTATCAATTCTTACCTGGCAGCTCGCAGTTGCCGTCAGTCTTGCGATTTCAAGAGCTTTCTCATCAAAGGCGATGATTGGGGTTGCTGTGATTTGGACTGCCTTCACATTCTCCATGGTGTGGGTCAACTGGCTGATCGCTCTCCAGTTGGTGACAGTCTGGGGTAGCGTAGGGCTGCTAATCGTGGTTTTTGGTGAATACGCGAGCATTGCGTCAAAGCCAGAATTCTCAGGCGAGAAGAAAGTAAAAGACAACGGAAGTGTTGCTGCCAAGGCCCATAACGTTGATCTGCCATCGACGGATGATGCGAGTGCTATTTCAAATGAGGACGCAAATGCCGTCACCGGAACCCGGCAGATAACGGCTCTAATTGCCTCTATGCTTGAGGGGGGAGGGAGTGCCGTCGAAACCTCCGATACGATGCTCAAGGGCTTTAACAGGGCGCTGGGCGACATTAATACCGACCTGCAAATCAAGGTCGAGAAAATGGAGGCGAATCGAGAGATCTCGATTCAGCTGGATGCGCTGAAACGTTCCGTCGAATCCGTGATCCGAATAGCTGAGACTAAACGAGAGACGCAGCGAATGCTCGCGACGGATCCGGTGTTTGCTAAGCACTACGGGAGGCTTAGTAAGCGCGTTCGGGAAGAGGTTTCGGAAACTGGCATTTGCGACAAGTGTGAATTCCCAACACTTAACGAGACTCCGAAGCGAGCCGCCGACCTTCCTCTGCGTGCAGCTGACGAACGAGCGGCCAAGCTGACTGAATCTCTTGATCTGCTTGCGTCGTCTATCGCTCGTGTCGCCGAAGATGCGGGGCTATCACGGGAGATAGACAACCATACGCACGAACCGTTCCTACCGTTCCTTCGCAGGCAACAAGATGTGCTGTCCGAGCACCTCAGGCTACTCAGGGCGACATCGCGGCAAGATCGTACGATCCATAAGAGCCCTGCGTATGGTGAAATCTTGCCTCAAAAATTTAGCGAGATTGGAGAGCCGCCGCCAGATCGGTTGAAATCTCTACCACGAGAAACCGCAACCGCCGATTACCTGTCAAAGCGGCGCGAAGCCATACAGAATTACGCCAACGAGATCGCTATTCCTCATCTGGTGCACTTCACTCGCTGTGAAAATATACCTGGAATTCTAAGCCACGGCCTTATGTCGATCGCGACCTGTAGCAAGGAAGGAATTGCCTACGTCCGTAACGATGAAGAGCGTTTCGACCGACAGCCAAACGGTATCTCGCTTTCGATCGCTTTTCCAAATGACCGGATGTTCTACAAGTACCGGATGAACTCGGGTGTCGACTGGGTGGTCCTGCTGATTTGCCCTTCCGTGCTGTGGGAGAAGGACTGCGCTTTCTATCGCCACAACGCAGCGGACGCGCGTGTAAACCGTGAGCCTCTGAACAAAATGAAGTCCCTGAAGGCATTCAGAGACATGTTTGTCGGAGACGCGGGCCCACGTGAAGCCTGGCTACGTCGTTTCGACCCAACCGACCCTCAAGCCGAGATTCTGGTCTTCGAAACTGTCCCAAGGACCTGTATCGAGGCCGCAGCATTCGAGACAGGTGAGACGCACGCGAGGTACAGTCATCTTATGGGCGGGATTGAAACCTTCTATGCGGGAGCCGGCAAAGGGCTCTTTGGCCCGCGTTCGAAGGCGCGGCGGACTTGAAGGGGCCATGATGGCTAGGCGTCCCGTCTTCATCAGCGAAACTAAGGGTTCTAATTTTGTCCGTGTGATGCCCGTAGATTTCACCTGGTACGCGGGAATGGCAAAGTCGCGAAAACAGATGTCGGTCCGTTCGCTGCACGAGGCTACGCATAAGCTCCTTCCCTCCGTGCGCCTGCTAGAGGTCTCGCGAATGTCAGAGGATATTCTCGGACAACAACTCAGCGCGTTCAACCTGACATTCCACACCAAGAATCGACGTCGAGAAATCGCTGTCGAATGCGCGTTCCAAGCTTCCAAGGCATTTGAGAACGGAGGACCGTATCTCGATTTGCTCGATGCAAATCCAGTTGACGCGAAACGTGA
The DNA here is from genome assembly GCF_057653695.1 of Rhizobium sp. SRDI943. Taxonomy (NCBI): domain Bacteria; kingdom Pseudomonadati; phylum Pseudomonadota; class Alphaproteobacteria; order Hyphomicrobiales; family Rhizobiaceae; genus Rhizobium; species Rhizobium sp. SRDI943. Next base: position 4,769,505 of record NZ_CM172787.1, read on the forward strand.
TGAAAGACTTCAGCGCTCCGGCATTTTGACCGGGTTTGAATTTTTTGGTCAGAGGTGGGCCTTGGAACCGCAAACGGCGTTCTACGATTGGATCTATATCAACGCTCTGCATCTGCGGCCAAAGCTAGCCCAGGAAGCAATGGCCTATGATGTCTTCACTGATATCGCTTTCAATCCAGCCAAATCCATCAATTGCCAAGCAAGCGCTGTCGCCCTGTATGTATCCTTGCGCCGCAGAGATGTCATTGAAGAGGCTCTGGGCTCTCGCGAAAATTATCTGGAGATGGTGCACGGCGCTAAGATTGCTAGCGCGTCGCAGCGAGAGGAGCCGCAAGGTAGTCTCTTCTAGGCGAGCGGAGCTACTGGTCCTCGTTAGTTAATTTGAACGTCACCATCAATTACGCCGATCGAGGGAAGTTCCTGATTTCGACATGGCACAAACTGCCCAACCCGGTGAACCATCAGGCCGTCGGTCTTCGCAATAGCCTTGTCGTGCCAGCTGCTCCGCTATTTCGTCGCGTTTGCCGCAGGCTACCCATGTACTTTCATGGTCGCCTGATCCTCCCCGGCAAGTTTTATACGCATCAGTCCATGCGCGTACTAATGACTGCGCGTTATGTTCCTTATTCTCTAAAGGGTTCACGTTGGGAGAAGGTAAGGTTGCAGTGGTAGGAGCGTCGTCATCAGGATATGGCTGCCCGGTCGCTTTCCTCAACTCGACAAGGACCTGAAAAGCCACCAGAACGCTTCCGCAAGCTCCGATGCCAGCAACTTGGCGACCTTCGGCCCTCGCGCTTTCCCTCTTTGCGCTCAGCTGTGCATCAGAAAGTCCGGATCCGGTTTCCAGATCCTTGACGCGCATCTCGGCGTATCGCCAAAGGCGCGGTCCAATTTCGAGCTTTAGGTCGCATTCTTCAGCTCCCGCCATCGTCGTGTAGGCAGGTTCCAAACTGTCGAACATCTTGTCCAGTTCGACAGCGGAAACCTGCAGCGACGTAAAGCTGATGCTGGCCGCAGCAGCGATCACGAACCCCAGGGAAACAGATCGCTTAGGAAGAAACTGGAACACGATGTATTTTCCCGAGCTTGATCTTCGCGTTGTGTTCGCGAGCTGCACGCGCCAGTTCGAGGCTGACTACGCGTCTACCGACCGGCCAGAACGATAGACCAGCTAGTTTGAACGACTGCAGTCCGAACGGAATGGTGATGATAAAAATGCACGAGAGAATGCCTGCAAACAGGTGAGCAATGAAAAGGGCAAATCCGAATGTGCATGCCCAGATAATGTTGACGATGAAACCTACTGTTCCCGTCAGGGCAGTGACAGCATTCAATCCTTTTCCGTCGAGTTCTCGAACGTGAACGACGTCCTTGCCGAACGGAAATGCGGACATCTTCGCCATTTCCAAAGCCGCACGTGAAATCGGCAGGCCGATGATTGTGATCGCGGCTAGAACCGCGCCGGCCAGCCAAAGCAATGCGAGATACCACCCGCCGAAAACAAACCAGATAATATTTCCAAAAAAGCGCATAAATTCCCTCTCTTCTGCATCCTTCCATGCCATTGCGCACGCAACAGAATTCCAGGATACATTCGGGTGCAAATACGGTCCACAAAAATAGAAGCGCACTACGAGTTTTTCGCCTAATAATCGTAGCGACTGCGGCTTCATTTGCGTACGGCTGACCGCAATTGTCGCTGAATGATTTCAGCGAAAACTATTGGTAGAGCGGTTAGAAATTCCAGGCGCGCCCTTAAGCTGACGCAGGCTCAGTTGGCGGAGGCTATTGGAAAAACTCCGGACGCAATTTCGCAGATCGAACGCGGTGTAAACGTTCCGAGTGTCGAGACGGTCGCGGCCTTGAGCAAGGAGCTAGGTGTCCCAATTGACGATCTGATCTTTCCAGACGCCGCCCCGGAACACTCTTCTGTTCGGGGCACGAGGGTCCGACAGGGGCTTTCGATACTAATGAGACTGAGCGACCGCGACTTGGAAATTGCTGTACGTCAGCTTCAGGCATTTTCAGGCGAATAATTATGACGTGGAGAAATTCTTGAGTAGTTGGATTGATAGGAAACTGTCTTTTTCTCTGAATAAGCTGCTGATAAACAAAAATAATTCAGGAGAGCCGTTCGCTTTTCGTGCGTTTGAACCTGCATCGGCGAATATTGAGGAAGTCGCTCAACACATTCAAGCCGGCTATGCCTATAGTGCGGCGATGAGTGGCCCACGAAAAAATAGAAACTTCGCTGGATCAGATCTTGTGTCCATCGATGTTGATTATGGCATGTCTCTGGATGAAGCCCGCGAACACCCTCTCGTCAAAGAGTCCGCTACGCTGATCTATACAACGTGCAGCCATACAGAGGACGAAAACCGATTCCGTATCGTTTTCGTGTTACAGGAGACGATAAAGGATCCCGAAAAATTTCACAAACTGACATCAATCCTGGGCCAAAAACTAGGCGGGGATTCAAAAGCGACAGATGCTGCGAGGATATTCTACGGGAACACATCAGCTCTGATTTATCGCCTGTCAAACGGTCTGACTTCCGCGAGAATGATGGAACTGCTGGCCGAGGAAAATGACGATGAAGGGAGCGAACTGTCTCCGGCAGTCGGAGCGTACAAAACGGCTCGGTCGAAGACGCGTATTCCGTTGCACCAACTGATTAAAACGAAGTCAGGGAAAGAGCTGCCTCTATCGGTTATCGAGGATGGGACGCCGGTGCACTGTCCTTTCCATGAGGACAGTCGACCGAGTGCCGTGGTCTACCGAAGCAGGAAGGGACGACTCATTCACTGCTTCGCCTGTAGTGAAACATTTTGGCCGGATATCGCCGATCAAAGTTACGTTTTCGATGAATTCGAGATAGCTGCAATCGAAAGCGCACGCAGGAACGATCTAAAATTGCGATTGGGTGAGGCGGAATGGCGATTGTCATCGCTATCTCTTATATCAGAGACGTTTCTCCCGAAGCAGTCTCTTGGAGAAGGAGTAACCTTCGTAAAAAGCGCCAAGGGCACCGGAAAGACACAACTCATTAGCGGTTTCATTCGCGATGCAGCGCCAACGATACGAGTGCTTGTGGTTGGTCATCGTGTGACGCTGGTCAGGGCAATGTGCGCCCGACTCGGTTTAAACTGCTACCTCGATGACAAAAACCATAGAGGTCAACATGGCTGGTTCGATCGTTACGGCGTGTGCCTAGACAGCCTCTATAAGCTTAGAACTCCGCCGAGGTACGACCTCGTCATTCTTGACGAAAGTGAGCAAGTTCTCAGCCATTTTTCTTCCGACACGATGAAAGAGAAACGTCATAAAAACCTCATTTGTCTCGCTGCCATCCTCCGTGACGCGGGAAAAATTATTGCCCTCGACGCCGATTTATCTACGTTCTCATTTGAGACTGTTCTACGTCTTGCTGAGACGGAGATAGAAAGAGATCGGCACGTCCTCATAAACGAATTCCGTCCGGGACAAGGGCGTGCAATTGAGATTTTTTCTTCAAAAAATCAGCTAGCTGCCGACCTAGTTCGGGCTATTCGCGGTGGCCAGCGTTGTTACGTGGTTTCGAACGCAAAAAAAATCGTCGATCAGCTTTCTTCTGCCATTTCTGCGCAGTGTCCAACGACGTCGCTACTAACAGTGACGTCAGACACATCCGACATAGCTAACGACCCTGCGGTGTCATTTATACGCGACCCCGTTGCACAGTCAGAGCACTATCAGCTGGTGTTGTCATCGCCTACGCTCAGCTCGGGCGTTGATCTCTCATTTCCAAATGGGCAGCAGTTTTACGATGCCGTCTACGGTTTCTTTGAACCGGGTGTTAACAACCATTTCGATTGCGACCAACAGTTTGCGCGGGTGCGCAATCCAGGCGTCGCAAAAGTCTTCATTTCGCCAATGCAAATGTTCCTTGAACACGATCCGATTGTGGTGAAGAGAGACCTGATAGAATCGCCGATGTTTGGACATCTTCATGGCATCGACGGATATGATGAAGACCTCGCAAAAAACGACAGATTGTTAGATCTTCTGGTTGAAGTTGAAGCTCGACGCCGAGCATCGATCAACCGACTTAAAAACAACTACGTAGAGTACAAGCGACGACTAGGCTTTTCCATAAGCTATGCTGCGAAGTCGGAAGAGCTGAGAGATGAGGGGAAACAGCATTTTGCTCACGGCAAGATGGACACTCAGCAAAAGAGGATGAGTCGCCTGCTCGGGGCTCCAAAGATGCCGACTACCCAGCTTCGAGCGCTTGTTGAAAAGCAAGCGCGGGGCACACCCCTTACTAAGGATGAGAAGACAGCGCTTGACCGCGCCCGTTTCGAGAACTTTTACCGATGTGACATATTTGCGGATCTGATCGAATTGGATGAAAGGGTCAAACTCGCTGACAAGGTCCGGATGTTTGAAGCCCTTTCACGCACTTACAGTGGTCGTCCATCAACGGTGGCGCAGTCCTTAATACCATCTTTCAAGATGAGGATGTTTTTTCTCAAGGAGGCATTCGAGGCCGCGCGAATTTTAGGTCAGAATGGTTTCGAGGGGCAGACAATTATATCGGAGAATGAATTGGCGGAGTTTCGACAGTTCATGGTGAATAACCGTGCGGTCTACGAAGCCCAGTTCAAAAAGACTATTCGAAATGATCTAGACCACGCAGCTGCAAAGCAACTCGGTGATCTGTTGGCACATTGTTATCTCAAAACCCAAAGCGCGGGGACAAAATCAACAGCAGGTCGGAAGACTTATCTGTATATGCTATCGGAAACGAGGTTGGACGGCTTGTCCAAGTTGACGCGCGTACGATTGAAGAGAGAAACTTCCTGGCCAGAAATCGATGGCCCCGACCTATAGCGGTGGTCGACCTTAAACTTCGGATGGACATTGGTAGGTTGACGGCTAACTGCGGGATAGATGATTGATGACATGATATATAAAACCATCGATTCACCTATCCGAGGCTAAAACACGCAACCCGCATTTGAAAGACGGACTGCCGAAGGCTGTCCTGGACAACAGTCCAGGACATTTGAAGGCTTGCAAGTTCCGTCGGATGTTAACTTTTGCGAAAGCCGCTTCGAATCTCCCCCGAAATCCGCTCCAGCTGCTCGTCGAATTGGCCTTTCGAGCAATGGAGGCGGCCTGCCTCCAGCGCCTTGATCAACTCGTCGGCGGATGTGCAGGAGATTGCAAACTTTCCTTTCGAAAGTTCGAGATCACGACGCCCATAGCGGATCGCGAGAGTGAAGCTGCCGTCCGGTTCCTGCTGGAACCATCTTCCACGCTGGGCACGGGCAGGCGTGAATTTCGATGCGAAGTCGATCTGCTTGTTGATCTGATGCAGCAGCCTTGCACGGCGTTTTCCGGCTGCATCAAGTGGGGCCTTCTTTTTGGCCGCGATCAGCTTCAGATTGTCGAATGTCATGTTTCACGCTCCTTGTGGTTTTCGGCGCCCTTTCCTCATACATCGACAAAAGGTCAACCCCAGCGAATGTTGTGCAAAACCTCAAACGCATTCGTTGAGTATCCCGAAGGGGTTGTATACTCGCGTTCGCTTGAAGCCGACAATTTCTGGATCTGACATATGTTGAACTTCGAAAACTATTCTCTGGGGGATTATGCGAAGTTCGTCGGTTTCTGCATCGGATGCGTATTCGCGACCTATGTTGTCCGAATACTCGGATATTTCTCGATCATTGGAGACCAGTTCACAGGGGTTTTTCTTGAAGCTAATTTGCTCCAGGGTGCGATATTAGCCACTCCAAGCGTTTTCGGCGTTGCCAGCTTATTCTTCATAGGAATATGGCTGGGATCCGTGCTTATACGCTTCGATGATCAAATAACTTATGCTGTGAAAAAAATACCGGGCTTAGAAAAAGTAAAACCAAAAATAATAAGTTACTGTATATCGCTTTCTCTACTTGTGTGCCTGTTTATTCCGAGCCGTTATTTTGCTGGAGATGATTTTGCTATTAAGGTACTTGTCAGCGTTCTAATAGCCTTTATGCAATACAAACTTTCGTTTGAGCGATGGCTCGATACGGAAAAAGTGAGCGTACTTCTATTGGTGCCGTGTCTGATAGCTACCTATAGTGCTCTGTATGACATCGGGAAATACCAAGCCATTCAGGACATCAACCACGGCGAGAACGGTTATTCGATCACTGCGGCAGATCGGAATTACGTGAATGTGACTCTTCTCCGCACTTCATCGAGCTCCATACTGTTCAAAGCAGGCGCATCCATCCTGCTATATGACCGAGCGAAAGTTACAAAAATCGAGCGGTTAACTGATCGGATCGAACAGTACTGACCTCGGTAACTTCCGTCTAATGCCGATGCTCGCTCTCCTAGGATCAGGGAATCCTGGGATACTATGCCCTGCCAACTTCCACTCGCTCAGGTTGGCATTATAGTCTCCGCCGGATAGGGAGATTCGTATGTTCAAAGACAAGACTGTTTTTGTTGTGGGTGCCGGCGCAAGTGCCGAGTTTGCTATGCCTGTCGGATCTGCGCTGATGGAAAGGATCAAAAGGAACTCCATTTACTCCATTGAATACGGGCGTTTTAAAATGGTGGCCGAGGCCGATCTACTCTTCCGCCATTACACAAACATGTACAACCTCGACAAGAAGGATGACGTTGATGCGCTGAATGCGCGGCTAGAGGTCATGAGAGACCTCGTCGCAAGTATTGATATGGCTGAGAGTATTGACGAATATATTTACCGGCATAGTCATAATCCGCTTGTGTCCGAGATCGGGAAACTCCAAGTGGCTCATGCGATAGCACGTGCCGAGTCTGACTGCTACCTTCGTCCAGACGACTTCAACGCGAGTGAAAAGTTCAAGGCGTTGAACAACGCATGGATTTATAGCTTCTCAAAAATTCTGATGATTGGAATTCGTGCAGAGGAAATTGACCGCATTGGCGAAAATATCACTATCATTTGTTTCAATTATGATCGCTGTATCGAACATTATTTGGAGCATGCCATTGTTCACGCTTATCCAGGAACTTCCATCGAACGAGCGCGGGACATTGTAAACAATATCAACATCATCCATCCCTACGGTTGGCTGGGTTCTTTGAAAGCATTTCCTTTCGGGCGCGTTCAGAATTTCGCAGCGATGGCTGATAATCTAATTACTTGGTCCGAGTCTATTCGAGACCCCCAAGTAAAAGAGCGTATGGGGCACGCGATGAGTGAGGCTGAGACAATTGTTTTCCTCGGTTTCGCTTTCGCGAGACAAAACATGGACCTGCTACACGCAACTGACAAAAAATGGTCCAACAAGGCTGTTTTCGCCACGGGTAAGGGTTTGGAACCGGAGGCAGAGGCGTCATATCAAGAGAATATTTCATTGCTTTACTCCCCCGGACTGGCTAACGGGGCTTCGGAGCGGGTGCGATTGCAATGGGATACCGAGTGCGCTCCATTCATGAAAAAGCATCGCTACAACCTATCCCTCTGACACTTCGACTTCGAATTATCGATTACAGTTGAATATCGAGGATTGATCGAGGATCGCGCTTCCTAAAAGGAGCGCTTAGATGATCGACCCCCTAAATTTTGACTGTCTATTCCGTCCTGCGGTGGATTCAGACCACGACGATCTGCACCGACTGCTTTCTTCGTGCTGGATGGAGACTTACGGACGCCAGGTCTCGCCGAAAATCGCAGGACGCTTTATCGACGAAGATTGCGTTGGCGAACATCTTCGTCTGTTTCTGAACAGTATGCAGGTTGCCGTCGTTGATGGACGGGTAGTTGGCGCGATCAATCAGAGTGACGGCTGCATCACCGCTCTGAATGTTGCTAAAGAGTTTCGCCACAATCGGATCGGCTTTAGTTTGCTGCACAACGCTCATATGTCCGGCGGCTGCCAGTTGTTGGTGGGAGTTTTCAACGTTCCTGCGATACGGTTTTACGAGCGCTGTGGTTGGAAGAAGGCTGGACAGTTTTTTGAGGATATTTGCGGGGTCGAGCTGTCGGTTTTTTTGATGGTACGCGAATGAGTAAAAGTTAAAGCCAAGTCCATTGCGCGACCTTGCTTTGGGGGCTCGGGCGCGGCGGCGACGCACCGAAGGGCGACCATTGATGACCTCGTCCGACTCAGTCTCGCTTGAGGGTGCTACTGAACGGATCTCCGACATCTCCCGACTGGATCTGCCGTTAATCTGCGCTGCGCAGATCTGCAATTCCGCGTTCCGATGACCCGCCGAGCATGCACGCGTAAGCTGCGTTAACGATAGATTAACATGCAATTTGACGTCGAGCCGAAATCTGAGATGTTAGCGGTGGGCAACTGAGGGGTTATCCGTGAAGATCCATTTGTTCGCCCCCCGTAGCCTCTGCGTTTCCGGAAAGGCGATTCTTCAACGTGACCGAGAGATTCTTATTTGCCGATGAAGCGGGTTGTTTCACTTTTAAGCGAGAGCAAAATGTAAGCCGTTACTTCATGCTCTGCACCGTCACCACTTCAGACCTGCAGGCCGCTACGTCTCTGCACGAGCTTCGAAGAAAGCTCATTTGGGACGGCGTCGAGCTCGGAGACTTTTTCCACGCGACTGTTGAAAAGCAGGCAGTGCGGGACAGGGTCTTCGAAACGATGCTCCAGCATGATTTTGAGGTCCAGGTGACGATATGCGAAAAGTCGAAGGCGCAACCGCAAGTCCGACGCGATAAAGCCCGGTTCTATCAGTATGCGTGGTTCTACCATTTTAGATACGGAATCGCCCCATACATACCGGAGGACACGGATCTACTGGTTACTGCAGCTTCACTAGGGACGAAGAAGGAGAAACTGTCCTTCACGAACTGCTTGTCAGACGTGATGGGCCAGACGGTGAGGAAAGCTCGCTGGGCCGTAGATTTCCGGCCATCCGCCACAGACTGTTGCTTGCAAATTGCGGATTATTGCGCTTGGGCGATTCAGAGAAAGTGGGAGCGCGGCGACACCCGATCATATGACATGATAAAAGCTAAAATTACCTACGAATACGATCTATGGAAGCACGGCGCTAAACACCACTATTGAAGAAAGTGCAGCTCGCCAAACCGGCAATCTTGGCTATCATTCGAAAGGCCCAGGGGCCATGTCACCAAGCAAGAGCTGCAGCGCTTAAACTAGGGGTTTTCCGTTCGCGGTCAAGCATTCTTTAGCCTTTGCAGAGTCATTTTAGAGCATGGTGAAGTGGGCAGCTGAAAGACGAGGTCGAAGAAGACGATCTGACGGCGTGTTCGAAACGACGCCGAACGACAGGATCAGGTTTACGGTCCGCGAGTGGATGGAGAAGAACACGTATCTGCTGGTACATGAGAGCTCGACGAGTATGGTAGCGTGGATGGAAGCGCCTGGGGCGCGCCATTCTTGTTGGGCGCCGATTCTTGAAAACGAAATGGAGCGTCAGCATGCCAAATCTCGCGCAGATGACTGGTTCACTGCATATCCACAACTTCTATATCGGGAAGTTAAAAACTAAGCAGGAGCAACTTTTCGGCACCGACCCTGAATTGGCGATGCTTCTCGACAATGTGGCTGCCGTACTGTCCGAGCACGCTGTAGTGTTGTCTGACGATATCGCTGAGATGGAGTGTGATGACACGTGAGCTGAGGGGACTACCGTTAGGCAATCTCATAAACCGCTGCGTTATCCTGCTCCTCCCGCAGACCCTTATAGGACGCATGCCGCAGCTTTCCGTCATCAGTCCAGGCCCTGTACTCAATTTCGGCGATCAGCGTCGGCTGCAGCCAGACAACGTTCCTGCGAGCTCCTGAGTATGGGAGCGGTGACGTCTTGCGGGTGATCTTGTCCATCATGCCGCGAAGCTCTGAGACAGCGCTCTCTTTGAAGCCTGTTCCGACCGACCCGACATAGACCAAGCCGTCACCCATGCGGGCGGCAAGGACCAGTGACGCGATCTTGCGCCGCGCAGCCGTGGATCGCCCAAAGTTAATGACTGCGACTGGCTCGAAGCGATGTCTCAAGCTCAAGGTTACCTAGGCGAGAGCCATAGAAGATAACGAACGTAGCGTGAGCTAAAAGTGCTGGAACTAAACTATGACTAACCAGCACCGCCAAGCCACCAATGAGCGAAATCGCTATGCAACTACTCGATATCAAAACCAGTTGGAGGACTGTCCTAACCTGAACCGCTTGTTGCACTACAAATAAAATTCCAGATAGCATTATTGCTGCCCAGCCATCAAACTGAAGTAAATCAATTGCGATTGCAATCAGTATGCCTCTGAAAAAAAACTCTTCGATCAATGCACTAATTCCAATAGCGATTGGCCTGCGCCAACTGCGCATCGCCATCACCGACTTCATCCAAGGTATTTCCAAAATTTGCCTACGAGCCTCTCCAGGTCTTGCTCTGAACGCGCAAATGAGCCCGTCCGCAAGTAGTGCAGTCAGACCCAGCTCGCCGGCTATGGTAAGGAAGGTTATCGGCAAAACCCGCAAATCGAGGTGAAGCCAAGAGGAAACTGATACGTCATAGATCGACGTTAAGATTGCTGCGGAAGCTGCTCCAAGGAGAAGGTATAAAAAACCCGTGAAGCTGGACCAAAGCTCCCCACGGAACGCTGTTCGAAGAGTACGGTATCGGGACGCAGATTGCCAAATCCATCCAGTGTGACTGAAGCTGGCAAGTAGCCCCCACGTAGTTGCGGCCGAGAGCGCGATGAGAACGAAAGCACTATGCGCTGACATATCGTCGCCATCCAATGACAAAAATTAGCAAGTTGGCGAAAACGTGAGCAATTACTGGGCACCACATATTTCCGCCACCTGTAAGGTAGAGCCCACCAAACAACAGTCCCGAATAGAACTTAGGCGCCATTGCGCGCCAGCCGAAGCCGAAATGGTTTAATGCAAATATTAATGCTGAAAGTACTGTGGCAAAGGTACCTGACGCCGATATCAAAATTATGAGCTGCATCCATATAATCCTGAACAGTAATTCCTCTTCGGCGGCAATGAGAAGAGCCCATACAATGTCTCGATACGAAGCGCGATTCGATTGCCGGGAGACGGTGGATCTGCCTTCTTCTCGACCGCTATACATAAAAAAGCCGATGATAATCTCACCAAGAACGCTGAAAATCGCGGTCAATACAGTAACAATCGCCATATTAAACGACGGAAAGTCATGTTCTATTTCTATGTTGATCAATAGGAAGCATGACGCCAACATTAAAAATAGTATAGAAGCATAATTGAAATAAAACCCGCCGGGTATCGCTTTACGATTATCTCCAACTTTAGCCGCTGATATTGTTGAACTGACCGGGCAAGAAGTTGCCATTAAAATGAATACATCAAGGTAATGGGTGAGGAAACTCATTAGATATTCCTCCCGCTTTGAGAAATTTCGGGTGTTGGCTGTAGGGAACGCTAGGTAAACACATTGTTATCAACTCCGGAGCAAAGATTCTAACAACATACCAGCCGAACTGTCTTACCTCGGGTGGGGTCACGTCGAGAAAAACTGCGTTTCGAAAAGCTAAACCGGCATTTTCCACAATTGATCTAACATCCTGATTTGACGTCCCTGTCGAATGAGACTTGAGGCTTGAAAGCGGGACTCTTCTTCGAATCCTGGAGAATATTGCGGCCTTTTTCTTATCTGCTTCGTAAGGATTGGCGTACCACCCGACATTAGAATCCAGGTCTACAAAACGCTCCCTTCGAGAATTGGGAAAATATTCATCGGGAGCAAATAGCGCTCCATAAAACCCGAGAAAAGTAATTGCACACGCCTCCATAACAGCGCGATATACTCCTCTTACGGGATCCAAATCAGCTTGGCTGCCGAAGACCAGTAGAGGACGTTTTCCGTTTTTTTGTTCCAGTATTGCTCCAAAAACGTACACATTTGGAGATGCGGTAACAGGATATCTAACAACGCGCAGCGTAAACTCCCCGAGAGAAGCGCATAGGCTAGAGACTATTGTGTCGTCCAATATTACTTCTTCTATATCGCCTAGTGTGTACCAGTTGAACATCAATGCATCTATTTGAACGATTTCTAAAAGAGAGTTCAGGAAGGCGCTTTGGAAGTTGGTATGAGCGGCTGTTCCCGTGGAGAACGTTGGCAAGATTCTCGCTTCGTTCGGCCTATTTACCTTGTGGCCCATGAACAAAACTTGCATGGGGGTCAGAATCGTTTTAGTCGGCTGTTGCAACGATGGACAGGGGAGCCATGCTAGCCGCGTTTCCGACGTCGCTGCTTCCAATCCCCCGTATTTCCCAGCACCAAGTTTAACACGGTCGCTCTCCGAAAAAATTTGCAGCAATCTCAGCGGAAGTACATCTCTTCTCCCTGAAACTGTCTTGTGGCACCCATATTCTACCATGCCATCAAAAAGGGTAGCGCTCCCAACTGAAGAATATCTTTCTATCCCTTCTCCGACGAACCGGATGAGTGCCTCTTCGATATGGACACCGTAGCCAGCCAGGTGAAAACGGATTTCGAGTAATGGATCGATCAACACGCGATGATAGTTCGGCATGTGACCCGTTACCGATCTTATGTTCAAGCCGAAGGGATGTTCGATCGGGCTAACCAACATGCTTTGAAGAACACCGGTGTGTTCCCCAAATGTTCTTCTGATTAGATTTTCCGAGATATGCCGATGAGTGGGATAGAATCGAAGCGCATTTGCGGGAGACATCATTTGTGAACCTATGTGGCGGCTTCTGGGCTCGGCCTGGATGTGCTTGGGTTCTCAACGGCGACACAATCGAGCATCTGTTCAACAATTTGTTGAGCGGAAGAATAGATGCCTTTCATCTGCATCTTTGAAACGAATCCGCAGGCCGGGCAGTAAGGGACACGTAGCAAATCTTCGGCATGAAACTCCAAAAGTGGGAGATAGACATTGATGCTTCGACCACTGGCGCGAGCCATCTGCAATGTTGACAGTTGCGCCGCTTCCGCAAGACCAGCTGCGGTTATCAGATGGGCGAAGAGTGACTCGGAAGCAAAAGGAGATTGCGCGCCCGTAGCAGCGTTCTTAACGTAATCGTTATAGAGAGTTGTATCCTCAAGACGCGCTAGTAACCTGTGTTCATAGCATTCAAAGCATCCAGTTTCAGGTGGGATGCATGCTAAGAGCGACGCGAACGGTCCATCCATTAAGCCGATAACAATTGGCTTTCGTAGTTCGATTGACAACCTGTTAAGGTTGCGCAGAACTGTTAAGCGCGGCCTCGTGAAGCAGACAAGAACGCAGGCATAGAATTCGAATTGGTGACGAAGATCCTCCAACTGATTTGCATATCTGACCGCATCGGTTTTGTCAGTCAAATCGATTTCGGACAACTTTCTGAATGTTTCATCACCAAGTTTATCTATCGGTATCCCCGAGTTTCTTGAAATAAGATCTGCAGATTCATTCCCTGAGATACTATCTGATATATATAATACCGGTCTCGCTTCCGAAATGAAGTCCTGGAATCCCGTTCTCTCTCCACCCAGCAATTCGATTATCAGGGATTGAATTTTACTTTGACGTTCAGGATATACGAAACCTTGCTCAACTAATCTATCGAATATAGCTGAGTAATCCAAGCCATCCGCCCCCGCTCCTTCTTCTTGGGAGAAAGCGGCTACATCTATTGTACCTTTGTTGAGTAGTTCAGCCACGGCGGAGCGAAAGAAGCCTCGCGCCTCGACACTTTGGTCCACGAGGGAAAGTGTAGCTTCAGTATAATTCCAAATACCTTTTCGAAATCGAATTTCTGTATCGGAACCGGAAAGTATCCGTACACCAGGTGCGAGTTTGTAGATTGAATGATCCATAACCCCCTCTAGGTCCGTCCCACTAATATTAGGTGGATTGCATGTTGGGTAAGCCCGTCGACGGCACAGTGGCGTTCGATTGTTTGCTTTTTGATCCCGCCGACGTCGCAGCTTCCGATGCCGAGCCCTGTACAAGCCAAATGTATATTCTGTGATATCTGGCCAACTTCAATGAAAGCGAAAGCCATCCCGGAGTGTCCGTACTTCCGACTATTTTCGTAGAGATTATAGATAAAGATCATCGCGAACGCTGCTCCACTCGCCCGCAAATCGCCATAACCCGCTAATTCATCAATACTTGCAGAAGTTGAGATTTCTGCTAGCGAGTGTGTGGAGGGAAAGTAGTGATATATCGCGGGTGCGATATTCGCGACCCTATTGGCTATCACATAAAGGTCGATGGGGTGCAATCCTCCTCCAGATGGAGCGGCTCTTTGCTCTAATAGGTGGTTTTGCCCGAAGGTAGAGGTCTCCGAATCTGCAGGCGACACACGTCGTCCCGTTACTCCCTGAGCATAATAAAGAATACTACCAATCTCGCTCTCGGAAACGATAGATGGCGAAAAATCGCGAAATGACCTTCGCGTCCTAATCGCATCTTCAAGATTCATTTGGACGGGTTGTGGTGGAGGAAGCTGAATGCATATACGACCATGTCCGGCTCGCCGGTTGGCCAGGGCGCCTATCACACCGCTCGAGTTGTAGTTGCTGATACCGAGCGGGCGAGCGAATGACGATGAACTTGGTTGAAAATTTAGGAGATATTCCTCTCCTAATAGCCGCCCCTGCGAAAATAAGCTGCCTCGAAATAGACTTTCCGGGGAGGAAACAAGGCTAGTTTCGGAATGTATTGAGATTTCGATATTATTACAGAAGCTTACGACGTCAGCAACGGCGCCTAGCTCCTGTGCTTTGAACTCATCAAGTGTCATCTCGCGTTTTTGCATAAGTCCTGCGCTCCCAAGATCTAATGAAAACGAGCAGGCGAGGAGCCCCAGACCGAATCAGATCTGAAGTTCATGCTCCAATAAGGAGCCTGCCGCATGCAGGCTGTGCCTTCAAACTTCTCGACGGAATTGAGTAATCTCGCCATCCAACCTTCCACCACCCAATCAAATTGCTTCACATCGAAGTCCGGTCTCAAATGCTCTAGGATTTTTTTGGTGCAGACCGGTTGCTCATCAGACAGGTCTCTCTCAAATGAAATTTTCTCAGCGAGGCAGCCGCCGTGGCACACAGTTTTATATTCACAGGTCCCACACATTCCTTTCAGCTTGGGTGAAGTCTCCTCGAAGAGCTTCGTCATCTTCGCAGCAAGCTGATCAAAAGAAGCCGGTGAGGTATATTCAAGCGCTCCTATGTCGCTATGCTCATATATCAGAGGGCAAGGAAGAAGCTTTTTGTCTGGCGTGACGCTTAGAAAACCCGTTCCAGCGGTGCATCGTCTAGTAGTCAGGATGTCAATATCGTTCTGATTTGACGATCGATTTAAGGTTGGCGCGTCAATCCGCGCCCGATTGAGGATCGTTTGATGTATGATTGCACGTAGCATATGTTCGTGTAATGCCGCGTTTATGTTTGCATTCCGCCCCTTCTTGACGCGCGCCACGGGGGAAAAACGTACAAATGAAACGCCCTTGTCGAGGCAGTATTGAATCACTTCTGGGATCTCGTCGATGTTTCTATCTGAAACAGTCATCCCGATGCCTACGTTGAGGCCTGCCGATGCCACGCGTTCAATCGCGGCCGTCGCCATTGTGAATGTACCCGATCCCCTAAGCGCATCGTTGGTCTCGGGTTTAGCCCCATCCAAGCTTATTCGTACGCGAAGGCGCCAAAATTCCCGGAGTTGGTCAATCTTCTTCTCGTCAATGAGGCCACCGTGCGTAAGCAGCTGGATCCAGTATCCCTTATCGTGGGCATAGCGAAGAACTTGAAAAATGTTCTTGTAGATAAAGGGTTCACCACCGGTGATTGAGATGTAGCGATGGCCCTGCTCGTACGCCGCATCTAACAGATCGCGTGCGTCAGATAGATCAATGCCAGGGACGTCCGACCTATCCAGGTTGAAGCAGAACCGGCAATGTAGATTGCAGGCGTTAGTTAAATAAAAATCGACTGCCATCCGACAGCCCTCCGCTTCCTACCAGCATGAAGTGCAGCAGCAGGCATTTCCATCACAGGTACTGGATGCCCCTGGCGAAAGGACTATCTTTTGGCTTCCGAGCTCCAAGGTCGTACTGATCCGCCGGACAAAGGAGATCAGACCTACAGAACGCCTAGCTTTCTGGCCATCAAAGAGATGATCACCTTCGCTGTCTTTATCGCGATGAGCCATTGTTACCTCCCAGGCTTAATGCTGAAATTCAAATAGCCCGACGCCATTGCCGTCGGGATCAGCAATCACCGCGGCGTTTGCACGCTTTCCCACAACCGGCAGAGGAAAAGGCCCGGCGATAACCGAACCCCCCTCGTTTTGAAGGGTTTTGATGGCTGAGGAAAGATCATCGACTTCGAAGTAGCAGCACACCGTTTCGTCGGCCGCTTGCCGTTGAAACATAGTCACGTGAATACCTTCGCTTTTCACCTCAGTTACTAGCGAGCTACCCGAAGAATCTGCCTTGTTGGCATTGGGTTGGCTGCCTAAAATCAGCTCGTAGAATTTCGACGATTTCTTAAGATTAGACGTTGGAATGTCAATACTGCGGAGCTGCATTTCTACTTCTCCTTTTGTTCGTCCAAGTATGGGCGATTCAATTACATATGATCGAAGAGGCGAGATCACCTACGGCTATCACTTTCGTAATCGCAGCCTTGGCGTCCTCGGTCATGCCCGGTAGCTGCGACAGAAAGACCAACGCAGAACGAACGCGCGGCCATTCTCCGCAAAAATCGTCAATGGACCCTTGGGTGCCAGTGTCGCCCAGCGGACCGGGCTTAAGGTTTTTCAAGCCCTCACCGATCGCTTTTTTTTGGTCTGGAGAAATTACCTTGGCCATATCATTCAACCCTCTGCGCTCGCGTCAAAGTTTTAACGAGAGGCGCCGCAAGAACCTAAAGACATGTGGGTGTAACAAACGATACTGAACTGATAGCGTGTTATCGCACTACGTGTCAAGTGTATTTTTCAGGTGTGACACGGAAATGTACTTGTGATGTAGAGAATTGCGGTAAGATAAATCTTTTATAACCACAACTAATTAGATGCCGTAATGCGTAGGTAGTATATCCCTGGTGACGTAGATTGTAAACGTCACTGGGATACCATGCGGGATACATGTTTTAGAGAACGAAACACCTGCGTCGGCAACATACACGTCATTTCAAATTTCATTACTTTGCTCGAATTAATCCACCCCATAATGCAGATCGTCGGCCTGCCTGACAAGGCGGTTGCCGAAAGCCGCGAGCGCGTACAGGCCGCCCTCCACGCCTCCGGCCTGGCGCTGCCGGCGAAGCGCGTGACGGTCAATCTGGCGCCTGCTGACCTGCCGAAAGAGGGCTCGCATTTCGATCTGCCGATCGCGCTCGCCCTGATGGCCGCCCTCGGCGCCATTCCCGCCGATGCGCTGTCGGATTTTGTCGTCGTCGGCGAGCTCAACCTCGATGGAACGATCGCCGCCATATCCGGCGCGTTGCCGGCTGCGATCGGCGCCAATGCGCTCGGCAAGGGGCTAATCTGCCCGGCCGAAAGCGGCGCCGAAGCCGCCTGGGCAGGTTCGGACGTCGATATCCTCGCACCCCGCAGCCTGATCGCCCTTGCCAATCATTTCCGCGGCACGCAGGTCCTGTCCCGGCCGGAAGCGTCGATCCGCGCCAATGCCGCAAACCTGCCGGACCTTGCCGAGATCAAGGGCCAGGAAAGCGCCAAGCGGGCGCTCGAGGTCGCAGCCGCCGGCGGTCATAACCTTCTGATGGTCGGTCCTCCGGGCTCCGGCAAGTCGATGCTGGCGGCCAGGCTGCCGTCGATCCTGCCGCCGCTTTCGGCCGCCGAGCTGCTGGAAGTGTCGATGGTCCATTCGATCGCCGGCCAACTCTCCGGCGGCAAGCTTTCCGATCGCCGGCCCTTCCGCACCCCGCATCATTCCGCCACCATGGCCGCCCTCGTCGGCGGCGGTCTGCGCGCCCGTCCGGGCGAAGCCTCGCTTGCCCATCACGGCGTGCTCTTTCTAGACGAGTTTCCCGAATTCACCCCGCAGGCGCTGGATGCGCTGCGTCAGCCGCTCGAAGGCGGCGAATGCGTCATTGCGCGTGCCAATCACCGTGTTTCCTATCCGGCAAAATTCCAGCTGATCGCGGCGATGAACCCTTGCCGCTGCGGCATGGCCGGCGAGCCGGGCTATACCTGCGCCCGCGGCCCGCGCTGCATGAGCGATTACCAGGCCCGCATCTCCGGCCCGCTGATGGATCGCATCGATATCCGCATCGACGTGCCGGCCGTCTCCGCCGCCGATCTGATCCGGCCGATGGCGGCCGAAACCAGCGCAGACGTCGCCCGCCGCGTCGCCCGCGCCCGCGAGATCCAGCAGGAGCGCTTCGAAAGCACCGGCGCAAAAGGCATCGGCACCAATGCCCGCTGCTCCACCGCGATGATCGAGAAACTGGCCGAGCCCGACGCCAGCGGCCTGCAGCTGCTGCGCGATGCCGCCGAAAAGATGAAATTCTCCGCCCGCGGTTACCACCGCGTGCTCAAGGTCGCCCGCACGCTTGCCGATCTCGACGGCAAACCGACCGTCGGCCGCATCCATCTCGCCGAAGCGATCTCCTACCGCATTGCGGGTGAAAGGCTGACGGCGGCGGCGTAAAAAGAGGGGCGCCGAAGCGCGCCCTCACGATCATATGGGCGAGACCTGACTGTCAATCTGGCGTTTGCCAATTGCGCCTGCGCTCGTATCGCTTCTGGTTGCTGAGCTTCCGGTCGAACCCAGGCATTGCGAACACCGTGGGCGAGTTTAGCTTAAAACATCAATATGGAAATACAGGCAGTCCGCGCGTCCATCCAATCCATCCACCAGCACCTCGGCCATAAGACAATTCCTCAATTCGGGTTTTCGATTTCAGCAAGGGCGTTCGCAAGCCTTCCCATCTTCAGGGACGGCCAGATAGCCTGATTGTACGGTTCCATCTCGATGTCACATGGCAAACGGCTTCTTCAAATTCGGGCCGGTCCTCCGGGCGATTGGCCGAAAATGGTTTTTCACAATGCTCACTGAGCACGAATAACCTGATGACCGTATGTCGGAGCGGACCGTGCCTCCCTTTTTCAGGCTCGAAATTTTCTGCATGGCAGCCTAGCCTGCATCTCTTTGAAATTCTAAGCCGAAACGCCGGTTGACCCCGCCACTTCATGGAGCAGTGGTTCGATGTTTTTGACCTTGCCCCCAAGTTTTATCCAGTTTTGAGTTCGCTCCAGCGGTTTTTGGTTGCTGTTGTTGGTTCGGTAGCGGCGGGTTGCGGTGCGGAGCCATTTCGGCTGCGCAGCACCGCATCACGTCGCGGGTTGAGTGTCTGAGCGAATTCGGCCGGTGTCAGCCAGCCAAGGCCTGAATGCGGGCGTTGATCGTTGTAATCGCTACGCCAGTTTGAAAGCGCGGACCGGGCGTGAGCAAGCGACGAGAACAGAGTTTCATTCAAGAACTCGTCTCGCAGCCGCCCGTTGAAGCTTTCGATAAAAGCGTTCTGGATAGGCTTGCCAGGCGCAATGTAATGCCAGTCAACTTTGGTCCGGTCCGCCCATTGCAGGATCGCGTTGCTGGTGAACTCGCTGCCGTTGTCGCTGACGATCATCCTCGGCTTGCCGCGCTCCTCGATAATCCGGTCAAGCTCCCGTGCGACGCGAAGACCGGAAAGCGATGTATCGGAGACGAGCGCCAGGCACTCCCTCGTGCAATCATCGACGACGGTCAGAATCCGCAACCTGCGCCCATCGGTGAACTGATCCGACACGAAGTCTAGCGACCAACGATCATTGGCCACCATCGGCACCAGCATCGGCGCTCGCGTGCCTATCGCTCGCTTGCGACCGCCGCGCTTGCGCACCGTCAGTTTCTCCTCCCGATAGAGCCGGAAGAGCCTCTTGTGGTTCACAAGGTGTCCCTCGCGCCGGAGCAGCACATGAATGCGTCGATATCCGAAGCGGCGACGTTCATGCGCCAACGCCTTCATTCGCTCGCGAAGCTCATGATCATCGTCGCGCCTGGTCTCGTAACGGACCGTCATTCGGCAAAAACCAATGGCTTTACACGCCCGCCGTTCGCTCATCTCATGATGGCTCATCAGATGCGCGACAGCTTTCCGCTTGGCCGCGGGCGTCACCACTTCTTTCCCAGAAGGTCTTTCAAGGCAGCATTGTCGAGCATCGCATCCGCCAGAAGCCGCTTCAGCTTCGTGTTCTCGTCCTCAAGCGTCTTCAGCCGCTTGGCCTCGGACACCTCCATGCCGCCGAACTTGGCCTTCCATTTATAGATGCTGGCATCGCTGACGCCATGCTTGCGGCAAAGCTCCGAGACCGGCGTGCCTGCCTCGTGCTCCTTCAATATGCCGATGATCTGTTCGTCTGTGAAACGATTGCGCTTCATCCTCTGGTCCTCTCAAATGGGCCAGAGCTTACTTCAAAATGGATTATTTCAACGGGGCAAGGTCATTTTCAGGAACGCCTGCCGAGCGTAATTTAGGCTCGCGGGCAGAGATAGGGCGGCACTTGTTGCTTATGAGATCCCAGTGATCTCGTCTTGTCTCCTATCACCCAAAAAACGTGCACTCCGCACGCCGCAACATCGGCTGTTGTCCGATCAATTTTCCAGAACGTTGAGCTCAGAGCGTTGGCATTCAGCGGTGTTTTGGCCGGATCAGTTAGTGCAGCTACCCAGGAAAAAAACTGACTTGCCGCGGCGGCATTATTGGCAAATTGCCACAGGCGATCTCCGATCAGGTCTCTATCGATTTCTCTGAACTTCAAAAGAAGATGCTCAGTGATGAGAAACTCACGCTCTGCTTTTTCAGCTGCTTCACGGACCGACGTGCCAACACCAAAGCCAAATGAAACGTAAGGCCATTCCCCGATTGCGTAACACAGTATGACATTTTTCTCGAAAGCCTTGCCGACCATTACGAAATTCAAAGTTCGCTCGACCATAGAGCGTGTCCAGCAATACCCTCTGATTGACACACTTCTCTTGTTGGACCAGCTGATTGCGACAATTTCCTTTTCAATTAATTCAGAAAACGCTGACGCGACGGCAAATCTAATTGTTGAACCAGCAGCTGAGCCAAAATTATTGGCGAGAATTGGGGCGGAAGCCTCGAAGGGCAAGCTCCTCTCGTTCGGAGCACGTTGCTCTACGTCATCAAGTTCCGAGCACCAGATACCATCTGGGAGGTGGGAGAACTGTGAAGGCCGAATCGCCGCATCAACGTGGCAGGAGTATCTCTCCACACTTTCGAACACGGCTATTTTCTTCGCAGTCTCGGGCTTTGGATGGCAGGACATTCCAATATTATTCGCCCTGGACGACATGAATGTGTCCGTCCGGCAACCAACACTTAGAAATGCCGACTTTTCGTTTGAGAAACCAGGCAGTTGATGGATTGAATGGACTAGGCCGCAGTTTTCGCTGACCGCAGCTTCCCAGCCGAACTGAGTGCCACCTAAGTTGCCGGAGCAGTTGTTCCCACATTCCGGCAGAGGAAGAGCCGTCTCGAGCGGTTCAGCCCGCTGCCTCGCGCAAAAACTGAAACGTTTGAATATGTTGAAGTTGTTTTTCGTGACTATGTTGCCGTACTGTCGAACAACGTCGATAGGGACGACAAGTTCGTCAGAAAAATCATCAGAAAAACCATTGCTGTAAAATCGAGCTATAAGGCAATAGCGGCAGATACCGATCTCGTTGCTGATTATTGGACCAACAATAATGCCATTCTTACCGGAAGTGATCAGAAACTCAGGAGACACTGAAACCGCGTTGTTCGCGGCCTCGGCAGCCACCTTCTTAAAGCCAACGGGGGTGATAACAACCAGCCGTTCATTTAGAAATACAGATAGCGATGGCCTTGCCATTTTCTAGTAAGCCCAGGGGCGAACATCTTTGTTTGGAGTCGCCAATGCCAGAAAAAGCCCGTCTTCTTCAAGCATTAGGCCATCTTGGCAAAAAATTCGAAGAACGGCTGTTATTTCCTCCACGCTGACACTGCCATCCAGAGCGTTTTGCAACTGCCATATACTTACCGGACGCTCGCTGGTGAGGTAATAGCATCTGGCCGGTACGCCGTCATACTGGTATATACCTGCAGTGCGATTTGGCCGCTCGTCCCTTACGAATATAGAACGTCCGGTATACCAGTAGTCGAGACGTGGTGGCGTAAAGCCAGCCCATTGCTCACCCCACCGCCTGACCGCTTCATAGTGCTCGACGAAGCTTTCATCAGAAAGCGCATTTCGGAATTTGTGAGTGAAATGATATGCGATTTTTGAGAGATCGAAATGGCGAGGGTAAATAAAACGATAACTTAGTTCCGGAGCGAAGTCTTCCATCTCGTGACTGTCTCTGTCATTGAATAATGGGCTAAAACGCTCAAGGGAGATTTTTCCAAATCCACCCGGAGGCTGCAGGTGGGGGATTAATTTTATTACCGCTAATTGATCCGCATAGTCCTGCTCCGTTTCTCCCGGAAACCCTCGCAAGAGATTCCAAGCTACGAATATATCGAAATGTTTAGCCCAGCGAAGTAGATTGACATTTTGTATCCCGCGTACGCCTTTTTTCATTAGTTTAAGAATATTTGTATTAAGTGACTCTATTCCGGGCTGTATATGAATGATGCCATTCCGTCGAAAATCCGAAATTTCATCTCTCGTTAAGTTAGATTTTACTTCGTAAAAGAACTGCAAGCTAAGTCCGCTCTCGTACAGGTTCGAGTAGAGTTTTTTTTGGTGCCCTCTATCCATGATGTTGTCTGTTGCCGCGAAGTAAAAGCAGCGGTACTCGGTAGCCAATGCGGTTAGTTCGTTGATCAGGCGTTGCTCGCTTTTCCGCCGAAACGCCATCCCTGTCCCGTTTAAGCCGCAAAATGTACAGTGATGCTTTTGTCCCCACCAACAGCCACGGGAGGCTTCAAACGGAAGCGCGACCGTCCGCATCCCATGGCGGTCCAAGAGCGCTAACTCTTCAGCCCGCCGAAAAAAGTCCGAGTAGTCCGGGAATGGAAGTGAATCCAAATTGTTAAATGGCGGCGGTGTGGGGCCGCGTACCAATTCACCGGTTACGCGTCTGTAGAGGATGTTGGGAACATTCGACGGTTCCTCATCGTCGGCTATACGCATTAAGATCATTGGAAAGGCTACGTCGCCTTCACCTGAGATTGCGTAATCAATGACGTCACAATTGCGCACCAATTCCTCGCCCATCTCGCTCTCGAAGTTTGCTCCTCCAAATAAAAGCTTGGTTTGCGGTGAAAGCGCCCTTATCCGTCTAGCGATTGCAATGGCGGCAACAGTTTGCTGGAACGTGCATGTGAAGCCCACGACATCAAACTTAGTCCAGTCTGTGGCCCCAATGACTTTGTCCAAAAACGCCGGCGCATGCTCATCGCGAATGTGAATCAGAGTTTGGGTGGTCAGCCCAAAACCAGCGTCAAGATGTGCGATATCCTCTGATATCGCTTCCAAATATTTGTCGTGGATGTCGGGAACATCTTGCCCGAACGCGACTTTTGCGAAGAGCCAATCGCCTATTAGTCGCGCATGATGGTTGCAGAGAGGCTCATAGTGTTCCAGACCAACCATCGAAGCGAAGTCTAGATAGTGATGGAAACACTCGACTAAGTGGCCGTTATTACGAGCAATCTCACTTAAAAGGCCAAGTTGGAGTGAGGGCCGCCCCGTTGTCGCAAATGGTGGAGATATAAGTGCGACTGAAAGCGATCTGCTGCTATTCACAAGCAGAAGATTTTCCGAGGAGCTTCCGTGATCCATTTATATCACTCGATACACTGGATCGGAATGTTTGGTCCGAGAAGATACGGATCTTTTCGATCCAGCCGTTGAGCTCGCTTTATCCCCCCTTCTGACCCGCCATAGAAAGTGGATTTGAAGCCCGCGTCGACCTTAACGACCTCACCATAATCAGGAAGACTGATACGGAGCACTTCAGGAAAATCCTCCGCCTTCGCGTCGGTCTTGCTGGCACCTTGCCCAGATGCCGCGAGCGCCTCAGTGTTAACGTAGTCTCGAAAATAGGTGCCTATTGCTTTGGCCGATAGCCCAAAAAGGCCGGACAGCAATACCGTTTCCTTTTCGTTGAGGATTTTCCCCAGAGCTTCAAGTTTATCTGCAAGTTCAACAAGTTCAGCGCGGGTGATCTCATACTCTCTCATCGAATTTCTCCTAGATAATTTCAGAAACCCTTGATAAGTATTTCAATTATTCTACGAATTACACGTATAACACGTAGATTCAACTGCTTGCAATGAAGGTGGTAGCTTCGGGCTCGTATACTGGAGGTGGCAGCGGGCGAACTGTCTCGTCAGAGGCGAGGCAGTTCCGGACTCACTCAAGGATCATCTGAGTTTATATGCCCCTGGTTCTCTTCAGCATGTCCGGGAGACCGTGGAATGCAGACAATCACCGGCTCGCACTCCAGCGATGCGGTCATCCTCTTGTCGTTGCTTCCGCCAATAATCCACCTTGTAGGGACCGGGTTCTTTATCGTAACTTCATCTCGCCGATACGGAAGGACTATTTGCTGGTAGTGATCGTCGTCTTCGATTCGCTCAACGAAGAGCGTGTCGCGCGCGAGATTTCGTGTACTCGGCCGGTCCGCTAGCCCTACGCCAATTTCTTGCTCTAGATGTTCAGCGACTATCAAAGCTGCGACCTCGGACACCGCGTTCTGCCTGGTGATCGGCTCAATCTTTGATGCCAAATCAGGATCGAAGAACTCAAACGGCAGAATCTGACTATCTTCTACCGTCCAACTTGATGGGACAAGGCCCCTATGATACGCGGAGGGGCTTGTGGCAAATCCAAATTTCTGGTCAGCCGATACATACTCGGACTCAACCATCACCTCGTTTTCTTGAACCGAACTATGTTTATGTTTGAGAAACAGGTGAAGCTTTCCATCCATATTGTAATTATGGACTGCCTTGCATGCCCTCTTAAATAAGCGCCGAAATGCGGCGCGATCGAGATTAGAAAATGCGTCCTCGGGACCTGGAAGTGTGTTGTAGTATTCGCAGTAGTACATCGAACTTACCTCCCACTGGTGCCACTTTAGCTGTGCATTTTACACAACCTGCAACATTAGGTTACTCTAAGAAATCAATCTTATCCAGTTCGTTTTTTACAATGGCGTTAGAGTCGGACTCGTCCATCGACCGTTAGGGCTGCGAAAATCTGGCAAACCCGTTCCCTTAATCCAAAGTGTACCGTTCATTTTGACAACGAGTAACGGTGTTTTGGTCAAGCGTGAACTGGAGAGGTCAGACTGACTGTGTCAGCGGGTGTAACTTCGCCTTACGTCGGTTACTTAGCTTTCTATGTCTGAAATACTTCATCGTACGACGGTCGGGATCGTGGTGACCTTGCCCCAGGTTTTATGCAATTTTGAGTTTGCCCAGCGGTTTTTGGTTTTTGTGGTTGGTGTAGCGGCGGGTTACGTCACGGTGTGGAGCCGTTTCGGCTGCCGCGTAACAAGAGGGGGCGCCGAAGCGCCCCGATATTCTGCGAAGACGAATGGACAGCGAAAGCCAATCTCAGCTCCCAAGCCCCTCAAACAACGCCGTCGAAAGATAACGTTCGGCGAAGGAGGGGATGATGATGACGATGTTCTTGCCGGCGTTCTCGGGACGGACGCCGACCTTGATCGCGGCCGTCAGTGCCGCACCCGAGGAGATGCCGACCGGCACGCCTTCGAGCCTGGCGACTAGGCGCGCCTGTTCGAAGGCTTCGTCATTGGTCACGGTGACGACCTCGTCATAGATGCCGGTATCGAGGATCTTCGGCGCGAAGCCGGCGCCGATGCCCTGGATCTTGTGCGGACCGGGATTGCCGCCGGAGAGGATCGGCGAATCGGCCGGCTCGACGGCGATGATCTTGATCTCGGGCTTGCGGCTCTTTAGCACCTGGCCGACGCCGGTGATCGTGCCGCCGGTGCCGATGCCGGAGACGACGATGTCGACCGTGCCGTCGGTATCGTTCCAGATTTCCTCGGCCGTCGTCTTGCGGTGGATCTCGGGATTATCAGGGTTTTCGAACTGCTGCGGAATGACGGCATCGGGAAGGGAGGACGCCAGTTCCTCGGCCTTGGCGATGGCGCCCTTCATGCCCTTCGGTCCCTCGGTCAGCACCAGTTCGGCGCCGAGCAGCGCCAGCATCTTGCGGCGCTCGACCGACATCGTTTCCGGCATGGTGAGGATCAGCCGATAACCCTTGGCGGCGGCTGCAAAGGCGAGCGCGATGCCTGTGTTGCCGGAGGTCGGCTCGATCAGCACCGTCTTGCCGGGGGTGATCTTGCCTTGCGCTTCGAGGCCCTCGATCATCGCGACGCCGATGCGGTCCTTGACGGAGGCGATCGGGTTGAAGAATTCGAGCTTGCCGATCAGGTTCGCCACGACACCCTTTTCCCGCGCCAGCTTGTCGAAGCGCACGAGTGGCGTGTCGCCGATGGTCTCGGTGATCGAGGAATAGATGCGGCCGCGGCCGGGCTTGTGCGACATGGGTGCTCTCCCTTTGAAATCCTGCTCCTGAAATCGAGGGGGAGAATAGGGTCAAAGGCCCGTCTAGGCCAGACCGCGTTCGACCTGGAGGAGCAATCAGGAGAGAAAAAAACCTTTGAAAACCGTTTCTTGCCGAATGTTTATTTCAGGCCGCCCGCGTGGTGATGAAGGCGGCGGTGCCGGCGAGGATGCCGGCGGCAACCCGGTTCAGCGCCTGCAAGGCCCGCGGCTGCTTCAGCATCGTGCGGGCCCGTGAGGCAAGCAGCATATAAGGCACGAGCACGACGATCAGCACGACGAAGGTGGCAGCAAGCAGGAGCGCATAGTCTCGCAGGCCGATATTGCCGATATCGATCAGCGTCGGCACCAGGGCGACATAGAAGAGCATCGTCTTCGGATTGCCGAGCGTCACCAGCAGGCCGGAGAGGAAGGACATGCCGATATTGGTGGATTTCCGCGCCGCGATATCCTGCGGTAGCAGCCCCGCCGTCCAGAGTTTCCAGGCGATGTAGCCGAGATAGAGGACGCCGGCGATCTTGATTGTTATGAACACCTCGGTAAAGGTCTGCGCCACGAAGGCAAGGCCGAGAATGACCGCCGTGAGATAGATCATGTCGCCGAGCACAAGGCCGAGACCCATGAAGAAGGTCTCGCGGAAATTCGAGCCGAGCGCGCGTGCGACGATCGCGGTGATCCCGGGTCCGGGAATGGCGGCGGCGATGAACAGCGCTCCGGCATAGGTGATCAGGACGGTGAGGCTCATCTTCTTAACCCTCAGGGCTTCCACCACCCATCTATAGGCAAGCGCCGCTTCCTCATCAATGCTTTGGCGCTGATCGGTCCATAACCATGAGGAATAGGTCTGCTGGACCATGATCCACTTGGAAAGCGACCCGGCCTTGCTATTTCCCTCTCTGCAAATGCGCGATCAGCGCGGCCCGCCGCGTTTTCCCGGCCGGTGGCGCTAGAGATTTTCATCACCAAGGAGAGATTAAATGTCCCATACGCCAGCCGAAACCCGCAGGCTTTCGCCACTCAAGACGCCGTCCAGCCTGTCGACCAACGCCACTACCGATATTTCGGCGGCGCTGACCGCGCTGCTCGCCGATGTCTTTACGCTTTATGTGAAGACCAAGAATTTCCATTGGCACATGTCCGGCCCGCATTTTCGCGACTATCATCTGCTGCTCGACGAACAGGCGGAACAGATCTTCGCGATGACCGACGACATTGCCGAGCGTGCCCGCAAGATCGGCGGCACGACGCTGCGCTCCATCGGCCAGATCGCTCGTCAGCAGCGCCTTTTGGACAATGACGCGGATTTCGTCACGCCCGAGGACATGTTGTCGGAACTGCGCGAGGACAACGTTCAGCTCGTTTCGCTGCTGCGCGAGGTGCATGGCCTTTGCGACGAGCATAATGATGTCGCAACCGCCAGCCTGATCGAGAACTGGATCGATGAGGGCGAGCGCCGCACCTGGTTCCTGTTCGAAACGACGCGCCCGCAGAGGTAATGTCGGCAACGGGGCGTCTCAGCCATCCCGATCGGGACGCCCGGTTCTCAGCTCTCCAGCGCCCGCGGCCGCAGCCACCGCGGCGTCCAGCCGAGATTCATGCCGGCGGCGGCAAGCAGGATGATCGCCGCACCTAGTATCTGCATCGGCTGCAGCGCATGGCCGAAGGCGAGCCGATCGACGAGGATCGCCGCGATCGGATAGATGAAGGACAGAGCGCCTGTGAGATGCGTCGGCAGCCTCTGGATTGCGCCATAGAGCAGCACATACATCAGCCCGGTATGGACGACGCCGACGGTCACCAGGATCGCCCAGGACCCAACATCCCCCGGCGGGTGGGAAAAATCCGTCATCGGCGCCAGCATCAGCATGCCGGTTGCGACCTGGATGAGCGCGATCAGATGCGGCGGCGTGCCCTTTAGCCATTTCGCGGCAAGGGCTGCGAGCGCGTAGAAGAAGGCAGCCCCCAGCGCCATCAGGATGCCGAGGCCGTAGCCGTCGAACGCAGCGCCGCCCGCACCGGGTTTCGCCTGGACGATCGCCACCATGCCGGCGAAGGCGAGCGCCAGCCAGAACAGCTTGGTCGCGGTGATCTTCTCGCCGAGAAAGAGCGCGCCGAGTACCAGCAGCATGAAGGGCTGGGTGTTGTAAACGGTCGTCGCGATCGAGATCGTCGCATGCGAATAGGAGGCAAACAGCAGCAGCCAGTTCAAGACGATGGCGATGCCGCCGAAAATGGCGATGCCGAAGGCGCGCAGCGTGATGATGCCGGGCCGCAGCAGCCCGAGAGCGCCGCAGATGACAAGCAAAGTGAGCGCGCCGAACAGGCAGCGCCAGAAGACCACGCCGCTGACCGGTTGGCCCGACATGACGACGAACCAGCCGATCGTCCCCGAGATCAGCATCGCTGCCGTCATTTCCGCCGTGCCTCTTTTGATGTCGCTGCCCATGATTGCCTCCATTTCGGTAGCATAAGAATATTGCTGCGAGAGGCGATTTTATATATTGATAAAAAGGAAATTGATCGAAATACCTAATCATGAGAGGAAAATAGGTCGCCGTGGCTAATGATGTGCAGTCGCTCGACGAAATCGATCAGGCCATTCTGGAGGCGCTGGCCGGCAATGCGCGGATCTCGCTAAAAGAACTGGCGCAGCAGGTCGGCCTCTCTTCGCCGAGTGCCGCCGAGCGCCTGCGCCGGCTGGAAGAGCGCGGCGTCATCAAGGCCTTCACCATCGATCTCGATCCCGCCGCCGTCGGTTATCCCCTGCAGGCGATCGTGCGCGTGCGTCCGCTGCCAGGGCAGCTGCACATCGTCGAGCGGATCATCCAGGAAATTCCCGAAATCATCGAATGCGACAAGGTGACGGGTGATGATTGTTTTATCGCTCGCCTGGTCATCCGCTCGATGGCCGACCTCGACGGCATTCTCGACCGGGTCGCCGAAAGGGCGGAGACCAACACCGCGATGATCAAAGCCTCGCCCGTCAAGCGCCGCCTGCCGCCGCTTTCACGCCGGAAATAGAGGGATCTAGAATTCCGCCATCGGCGACAGCATCGCCGGAAAATCCAGGGTGGCATCGCCGAGCCCGCGCAGCATCAGCCTCGTGCCGCTTTCCAACGATTGTGGAACACCCTCCCAGCCGAGCTTGTCGGGACGGAACAGCACCTCGACGGAGGCGGGCACGATCTCCAGTCCGCCAAGGATCGCGGCAAGCGAGGGCATCTCCGCCGCCACGACGTCGAGAAGGCTGAAGCGGCCCGCCTCATCGATCTTCCAGGCAATCACCGCCTGTTTGTCTTCCAGGAAGCTGATGCGGACATCCGGATCGAGCTGGGTGTTGATCAGAAACATCGCCGCATTGACCGTGACCGCCAGCGAGGTCGAAACCGGGCTTCGTCCTTTCAACAGCGATTGCAGCAGGGCAAGATCGTCCGCGTTTGTCGGCAAAAGCGGCCGGGCGGGTGCGGCTGGTGTTGAAGGGGCGGGCGCCGCTCCCTCATATCGGTGCAGCGGTATCGCGTGGAAACCGTAGGCTTCGTAGAGCGACGGCTTGTCGGTATAGAGGATGACGGCTTCAAAACCTTGCTGCTCGCACCAGTCGAGCGCTTTCACCGTGACGTCGCGATAGAGCCCGCGGCCGCGCCATGGCGGCCGCACGGCGCCCGATTGCAGCCCGGCGGCATGGACAATCCTGCAGTTGAGGACAAAGGGCAGCGCAAAGGCCGAAATATTGGCCGTAAGCTCGCCTTCGGCATCAAACCAGCCGAAGGGCATGCTCGTCGGATCGGGTCCGCCGAGCTGTCGTAGCGGTCCGATATCGATGCCGAAAATATCCTTGAGCAGGCAGACCAGGGCCGCCCAGTCGGCGGGGTCGCCGAAATAGTCCTGCCGGAAGGTCAGGCCGGCGCTGTCGAGGCGCTCTGCCATCAGACGCCGGTGGAGCCGAAGCCGCCTGCGCCGCGCGCCGTTTCGCTGGCCGCGATGATCTCCGCCACCCGTGCCTGGGTCACCGGCGCGATCACCATCTGGGCGATGCGCATGCCGCGCGAAATGATAAAAGGCTCCTCGCCGAGATTGACGAGCAGTACCTTCACGTCGCCGCGATAGTCGCTGTCGACGGTGCCCGGCGAATTCAGGCAGGTGATGCCGTTCTTGAAGGCCAGGCCGGAGCGCGGCCGCACCTGCCCCTCGAAACCTTCGGGGATCTCGAAGATGAAGCCGGTCGGCACCAGCGCCCGCTTGCCGGGCAGAAGTGTCAGTGGTGCTGCCTCGTCGACGGCAGCGCGCAGGTCCATGCCGGCCGCTCCCTTGCTTTCATAGGCGGGCAGATCGAGGCCTTCGCCATTGGCTAAGCGGATCAGGTTCAGCGCCGGGCGCGTATCGTGATGAATCGTCATGGCCCATTACTTTGCGTCCGAGGGCCCGAGGTCAATTGCATTGCCGGGCTTTAATCGCTAGATACGCGGCAATTCCACAGGATTCACAAGCATGGCCGAAAGTCTCGCCGAGGCGGTCTCCCGCCGCCGCACATTCGCTATTATCGCCCACCCGGACGCGGGTAAGACGACGCTCACCGAAAAGCTGCTGCTGTTCGGCGGCGCCATTCAGCTTGCCGGTGAAGTCAAGGCGAAGAAGGATCGCATGCAGACGCGCTCCGACTGGATGAAGATCGAGCGCGAACGCGGCATCTCCGTCGTCACCTCGGTGATGACCTTCGAATATAACGATAATGTCTTCAACATTCTCGACACGCCGGGTCACGAGGACTTCGCCGACGACACCTATCGCACGCTGACCGCCGTCGATGCCGCCGTCATGGTCATCGATGCCGCCAAGGGTATCGAGCCGCGCACGCTGAAGCTCTTCGAAGTCTGCCGCATGCGCGATATCCCGATCATCACTTTCATCAACAAGATGGACCGCGAAAGCCGCGATCCCTTCGAGATCCTCGATGAGGTGGAAGAGAAGCTGGCGCTGGATACGGCGCCGATCACCTGGCCGATCGGCCGCTCGAAGACCTTCTGCGGCTCGTACAATATCGCCGCCAACACGGTGCGCGGTTCGGATACCGAAATCGAGGGAACGCCGGTCAACGGTCCGCAAAGCGTGGCCGGCAGGCTGCCGGAAAACGAGCGCCAGGTCTTCGTCGAGGAGACCGAGCTCGCGATCGAGGCCTGCCGTCCGTTCGACCGCCAGGCCTTCCTCGAAGGCCATATGACGCCGGTTTTCTTCGGCTCGGCGCTGCGCAATTACGGCGTTCGCGACCTCATCAACGCGCTCGGCGATTTTGCGCCGCCACCGCGGGACCAGGTCGCCGATACCAGGATCGTGCACGCGACCGACGACAAGATGACGGCCTTCGTCTTCAAGATCCAGGCCAACATGGACCCCAACCACCGCGACCGCATCGCCTTTGCCCGCATCTGCTCCGGCAAGCTCGAGCGCGGCATGAAGGCAAGGCTTGCCCGCACCGGCAAGCAGCTCGGCCTGACGGCGCCGCAATTCTTCTTCGCCTCGCAGCGCCAGCTCGCCGACACCGCCTATGCCGGCGACGTCGTCGGCATTCCCAACCACGGCACGCTCCGGATCGGCGATACGCTGACCGAAGGTGAATCGCTGGTCTTCCAGGGCGTGCCGAACTTCTCGCCGGAGATCCTGCGCCGCGTCCGTCTGGAAGACGCGATGAAGGCGAAGAAGCTCAAGGAAGCCCTGCAGCAGATGGCCGAAGAAGGCGTCGTCCAGCTGTTTTCGCCGGAAGACGGCTCGCCGGCGATCGTCGGCGTCGTCGGTGCCCTGCAGCTCGACGTCCTGAAGGAGCGGCTGATGGCCGAATACGGCCTGCCGGTCTCCTTCGAAATGTCGCGTTTTTCCGTCTGCCGCTGGATCTCGGCCGATCAGCCGGCCGATCTGGAAAAATTCCTCACTGTCAAACGCGGCGATATCGCCCGCGATCTCGACGGCGATCCGGTCTTCCTCGCCCAGGACGGTTTCTCGCTGCGTTACGAGTCCGAGCGCCATCCGGCGATCAAGATGGTCGCCATCAAGGAATATCACGCCGCCAAGGCGGCGTGATCATCATCCCGCAAGCCGCTCGGCCAGGAAGTCGACGACGGCGCGCACCGCCGGCAACTGGCCACGCCGGTGCGGCATCAGGATCGTCGTTTCGATGCTGCCGGCCGTCCATTCCGGCAGCACCCGCACCAGCCGCCCGTCCGCCAGCGCCTTGCGGCAGACGGATGTCGGCAGGCAGGTAATGCCGAGCCCCGACATGGCCATTTCCATCAAGACATAAGGCTCATCCGCCGCCACGACGGAATGCAGCATGACGAGAGCCTCGTCGCCGCCCGAATAAAGCCGCCACTGGTCCTCCGTCAGGCTGGTCATGATCGTCGCATGTTGTGCCAGCTCCTCCGGCCGGCGCGGTTCGCCATGAGCACTCACATAATCCGGCGAGGCGAGGATGTAGAAGGGGTGGCTGGCGAGCTTCCGCTGCACCAGCGCCGAATCCGGCAGCGGCCCACGGTGGCTGCGCAGCGCAATGTCGAAGCCTTCCTGGACGATATCAACGAAACGGTCCGTCACGTGCAAGGAGAGCCGGAGCTTTGGATAGCGTGCCGCCAGCGCCGGCAGATGCTCCGTGAGCGTAAACTGCGCCGTCGGCACCGAGGCGGTCAGGCGAACGCTGCCGGCGGGTTCGGCCAGATGCCGCCGTACGATGCCTTCGGCCATCTCCGCCTCGATGATCGAGGCCTGGGCATGCTGAAAGAATTCCCGGCCGAGTTCGGTCAGCGCAAAGCTTCGCGACGTGCGCTGGATCAGCCGCACGCCAAGCCGTGCCTCCAGCTCGGCAACCCGCTTGCTCAACGTCGATTTCGGAATGCCGAGATGCCTTGCGGCGGCGGTAAAGCTGCCGCTGTCGACGGCCTGCACGAAAAGATGCAGATCGTTGAGGTTGAAGAGTGTCATCGCCAGCTTCCAGATATGTGGACATTGCGATGCATTTATAGCCTCTACCGCATGATCGTCCACATCTTCACATTCATCGCGTCCAAACGGGTTCAATTCTGAAAGGAACGATTGATGTCACCCATATTGTTTTACGGCGTTCCGGAGGGCTGCTCCTTCGGCTCGATCGTCGCGTTGGAATGGTCCGGCCTGCCTTATCGGCTCTGCCGCGTCGAGATGCCGGAAATAGTCTCCAGTGAAGAATACAAGCGGATCAACATGGTCGGCGAAACGCCGTCGCTGCTGCTCGAAGATGGCAGGACGATCAGCGAAAGCATGGCGATCCTCCACCATATCGGCGCCGGCGCGATTGGCAAAGGTCTGGGTTTTGTGCAGGGGTCGGCGGATTTCGATCGCCTGAACCAGATGCTCTCCTTTCTCAACACCACCTTCTTCAAGGCCTTCGGCCCGCTCTGGTATGCGATCGAGCATCCAATGGAGCCGGAAGAGAAACAGGTCCTCACCGCCTATGGAATCGCGGCGGTCGAAAAGGCGCATCATACGCTGGAGCGTCTGCTCGAAGGTCGCGAATGGCTTCTCGGCAATGGGCCGAGCCTGGCGGATGCCTATTTCGTCGGCATCGCCCGCTGGAACGACTTTCACCAGGTCGTCGACCGCCGGCAGTTTCCCGGCCTGCATCGCCTCTATGAGCGCATGCAGCAGGAACCGGCCGTGCGTTTTGCCTATGCGATCGAGCATCGGCAGGAGGCGAAAAGCAGCGGCGGTTTCCGCGGCGAGGTCGATCTGGCCGAGGCACTCGGCCTGTTGAGACAGGCGGCCTGATCGCCGCAGCCGTCGCACCTTTGCGGTGCGACGGCCGATCTGCCGTCAGCCGGCGGCGACGATCTCGATCTCGACGAGCCAGTCGTCGCGCAGCGTTTCGACGATGATCGCCGTGGTCGGCACGGCGCGGCCGCCAAGTGCCCGAAGACGGGCATTCTGGTTCGCCTCCATAAAGGCGCCGTCGCTGAGATAGCTCGTCAGTCGCACGATATTGTCCACCGTCATATCAGCGGACGTGAGGATGGCGCGCAGATTGGACCAGATGAGCTCCAATTGCCCATCCAGATCGGCGGCGGCCATTCCCTGTTGATCGAGACCCATGGTGCCGCTGACGAAGAGCAGCCGGGACGATTGCCTGACCTCCAGCGCATGGATGTAATCAGGGCTGGCCGCATAGATCCCGTTTGCTGGATTGTGCGCGATCATCTCCATGAGATTTCTCCTCCTCCGAATATCCTATTGAAGAATGCCAGTATCGGCGATTATTCTTCGGCAGAAAGGGGAGTTTGCAGAATGGCGAAAAATACAGACGATCTTCGGCAGAGACGGCCCCAGCAGGCTGTCATCGATGCCTTCGACCGAAGAATATTAGCCGCGCTCGCCGCCGACAGCAGCCAGAGCTATGCCAGGCTTGGCGAAGCGGTTGGCCTGTCGGCGCCGGCCGTGCATGAGCGGGTGCGCCGCCTGAGACAATCCGGCGCCATCAAGGGCGTGCATGCCGCGCTGGATGGCGCGGCCCTCGGCAAACCGCTGCTTGCCTTCGTGCATGTGGAGGCAGCCGGTTGGGGCAAGAGCGAGCGGCTGATGCAGATCCTGCAGTTTCCCGAGGTCGAGGAGATGCATTCGGTCGCCGGCGACGCCAGCGTTCTCTTCAAGGTCCGCACCGCCAGCCCGCAGGCCTTGGAAGCTTTTCTCGCCCAGATCCATGCCGTTCCCGGCGTCACCGGCACCCGCAGCTATATTGCGCTTTCCACCTATCTGGAGCGTCCGGTCCAGGCCGGCGTGACCGACAACTGGCCGGATATGCCCCCGCCGGAATAGGCTCGTGGCAAGCGTTATCGACGAGATGTTCCATGAAATATAACGCCATGGCATAGTCCCGGCCGATTTTGCGGTTTGAATGAGGAAAAGCCATGGTCCGTGAAAATGAAATCCGCGACAACGAAGTGGCGATCGAGCCGCCGGAGCCGACGGATGCAGGCCTCGTTTTCATCGGCCGCATCGCCACGCCGTGGACGTCACGGCCGGAAACGCCGCGTCAAGGCCGTCATGATGGCCCGCTTTGCCGGATCCAGATCTTTGAGCCCTGGGTGCCGGCACTACAGGGCGTCGAGGCTTTCGAGCGGCTGGAAGTTCTCTACTGGCTCGATCGGTCTCGCCGTGACTTGCTCCTGCAAAGCCCGGCGCGGACCGGCAAGACCCACGGGACCTTTTCGCTTCGCTCGCCGGTCCGGCCCAATCCGATCGGCACCTCGATCGTCCGGCTCGAAGCCGTCGAAGGCGCGGTTCTGCTTGTGCGCGGTCTCGATTGTCTCGACGGTACGCCGCTTCTCGACCTGAAGCCGGACCGCACGCTCTTTACGCCGATCGCACCGCCGCAGCCGGGTGATTTTGAGACCGGCTGACGACTGGCCGATGATCGTCAGTCAACCGCTACCATGACATCCGAGTTCCTATCCGCCAGCCTGACTGCTGTCCCCGATCCGCCCGTCAAGCCGGCGCCAGCCTAATCCTCGCCCTCGAAGCGCGGAAGCGTTTCGATATTCTCCACTCCTGAGAGGGCCGAGCGGCACCAAATCTGCTTTTTCGGCGCCAGTTCCCGCCGCTGGTCGATGCCGCCGACGCGGATGCCGATCGCGCCGCCGTCGCCGTCCGTGCGGTAGAGCGGCGATCCGCAATTGGGGCAGAAGAATTGCCGGCTGAGACCACCGCTGTCGCCATATTTTGCGTAGCCTCTTGGCTCACCTGAAGTGAGCGTGAAACTTCCCGACCGTGCTGGTGCTGTGATGCGATAGGCCGAGCCCGTCAACCGCTGGCAATCGGTGCAATGGCAGATCGAGACCCGCTCCGGGTCGATCTCCGCCTGATAGCGGATCGCGCCGCAGTGGCATCCTCCGGCAATATGCATCGGCAAGTCCCCAAAGCATGTCGCGCAAAACTGCAGAGCGGTTTAGCGACAAGACATCGCCACGCTTTAGTCCGCCGGCTGAGCGGCCGGGTGTGTGGCGTAGAAGGCCTTTGCATCCGCCGTGAAGGCGGCCCGCTGTTCAGCTCTTGTATAGAACATATGGCCGCCGCGATAAAGCTTCAGTCCGACACGGCCACTGGCGAGCGAGGGCGGCAGATGGTCGACCACGTAGCGGCTGACGCCATAAGGCGTCACCAGATCGCTGTAGCCATGTGCGATCAGCAGATGGAAGGCCGGGTTTGCGGCGAGCAGCTGCCTGATGTCGTCGGTGGCGCTGGCCTGGAAGCGCGATCCGCCGCCGCGCCCGCCGCCCCATTCCCAGCGCCGGCTGATATCGCGGTCGAGCAGCGAATAGGTCATCTCGGTTTTGAAACCGAGTTCGTTGCGGGCATAGTCGGCGTAAGCCCCGCCATAAGCGCGGGTGAACCCGTCGAGGATGGCGTCGTCGCCGCGATCGTAATCCGATTCCGGATAGGGATCGGGTGCTGCAAAGGAGGCGTCGTAGGAGCTCATCACCTCGCCGCTGCCCTCATCTGAATGTTTGACGAAGGAACTGCCGAGGAAGCCGCGGTTGCGGGTGACGATATCCTCGGGAATGCCCGTCAATGCGGCGATCCTGCCATAGAAGGTGGCGGCGTCGGCGCCCGTCGGCGGCGGCCCGGCGAGCGTCGTCAGATAGTCCCCGAGCGCGAAGGTCTCGGCCGCCTTCTGCTTTTCTTCGTCAAAGGCGTTATGCCGGTCGAGTTCGGCGGCGGCGAGCGACGGCAGCTCCAGCGCGGCACCGAGCGGGAACTGGTCGGCATTGAACATCAGCTGACCCTCGAGCAAGGGGGAAAGCATCACCGCTCCGGCGACGATGATGCCCTGGCTCTCCTGAAGCGCCGAGGCGACCTTGGCGGCGCGGAAGCCACCATAACTCTCGCCGAGAAGATATTTCGGCGAGTTGGAACGGTTGTTGTGTGTGACATAGAGCGCGATCGCCTTGGCGATGCTCTCAGCATCGGCACTGACGTTATAATAATTGGAGGCGTCGTCGGCCCTCGCCGTCCGGCTCCAGCCGGTGCCGATCGGATCGATCAGCACGAGGTCGGTGAAATCGAGCCAGCTTTGCGGGTTGTCGACGAGTTTCGCATTGGCGCCGTCGCGTCCGTCCGGCCCGAAATCGAGCACCTTCGGCCCGACCAGCCCGAGATGCAGGAAGGCGGACGCCGCACCCGGCCCGCCGTTGAAGGCAAAGGTCAGAGGCCGGTTCGCCCCGCCATCCCGCGCGACATAGGCGGTGTAGAAGATCGCGCCGGTCTGCGCCCCGTCCTGGCCGAAGAGATCCAGCGTGCCGGCGGTGGCAGTATAGGCGAGCTTCCGGTCGCCGATCGTCAGCGCGTGCTCTGTGACGGAATCGGCCGGCAGCAGCTTCAATACGCCGCCGCGCGCGCCGCTTTGGACATTCGCCCTCGGTGGATCGCTTTCCTGCGCATGGGAAAGGGCAGGGGCCAGCGATGCTACAAGCGCGGCGAGCAGAAACAGGGTTCGTATGCGCAAGATGTCTCCTCCGGCGATCGGGAATGAGAGGCTGAGATAGCGTAGCATCCGCTGCCGACGACCGGCATCAAGAGATGGTGATGGATAGGTGAGCGAAGGGCTCAGCCGTCTTTCTCGACCACATGGACATTGATCTCCACCGCCCGGCCGGCCTTCCAGCCATTGATTGCTGCGCCCAGTCCGAGTGCGACGAAGAGGGCGGCGCACCAGGAAAAGCTGCCGGTCCAGCCACGGATGAGGCCGACGATGAGCGGGCCGATGGCGGCGAGCAGGTAACCGACGCATTGCGCCATGCCGGAAAGATGGGCGGCGACATCGGGATCGCGCGAGCGCAGCACGATCGTCGTCATGGCTGCCGCGATCAGCCCGCCCTGGCCGATGCCCTGCAGCACCGCCCACAGCCAGACCGTCGAAAGCGGCGCGAAGAGCAGGCCGAGCAGGGCAATGACGGCGACGCCGCAGAGGCTCGCATTGATCAGCCGCTGGTCCCGGCCGCGCACGGCGATATGCGGCACGATCAGGCAGGATGCCGCCTGCACCATCACCGACAGGGAAACGATCGCCCCGGCGGTGACGCCGTCGAGCCCGCGTTCACGCAAGATCGGAACCAGCCAGCCGAAGACGCAATAGGCAAGTGCCGATTGCAGTCCCATGAACAGCGTCACCTGCCAGGCGAGCCGGTCGCGCCAGAGACCTTCGACGCGAAAGCCGTTTCGCCTTGCCTGTCTGCCGTTGCGAAGAACCTCAGGCAGCCAGAGCAGGCTGACGGCGAGCGCCGGCAGCGCCCAGATGGCGAGCGCGCCTTCGAGGGAGCCGCCGAGCCCATGCTCGATCGGCAGTGTCAGTCCGGCGGCACTTGCCGCTCCGGCGCAAAGCGCCATCGTGTAGAAGCCGGTCATCAGCGCGGCGCGCCCGGCGAAATCCCGCTTCACCAGCCCCGGCAGCAGCACATTGCCGACAGCGATACAGGCGCCCGCAAGGGCCGTGCCGATGAAGAGCAGCGGCACGGAGGAAAGGCCGCGCAAGGCGGTGCCGAGTGCCAGAAGCAGGAGAACGCCGAGCAGCGTGCGTTCAGTCCCGAAGCGCTGGGCAAGACGAGGCGCAAGCGGCGAGAAGGCGCCGAGGCAGACAACCGGAAGCGTCGTCAGCAGGCTGGCGCCAAGCGCGCTGAGGCCGAGTTCGGAGCGGATTTCCGGCAGCAGCGCCGAGGCGCTGGAGAAGACCGGGCGCAGGTTGAAGGCGATCAGCACCAGGCTTGCGCCCAGCAGAAAACGATCCGCCGCTCCCCGCACCGGCGTTGCCTGCGGCGGTGGAAGGCTGCCGGCCTCGGCATCGATCAGCAGTTCGTCGGCCGCCTCAAGCGTGCTTATGGCATGGTTGGCAGGCGTGTTCATGACAGGATCATCCGCTCGAGTGCGGCAAGAACCGGCGCCATGAAGCGGCGCACCGCCGCATCCGCCTTGTCAGGATCGCCGGTTTCGATGGCGTCGACGATATCGGCATGCGCCTGCATATCCGGCTCGGGAATATCCTTGCCGAGCGTCGCCGCGATGGTATCAGCGATCGAGGCCGAAAAGAAATCGTAGATCTCGATCATCGCCCGGTTGCCCGAAGCGGCGATGACGGCCTTGTGGAAGGCAAGGTCGCGTTCGATGAAGGCGGCCTGGTTGCCGCCGTCGTAATTGCCGCGTTCGGCAAGCAGCCGGCGAAGCCCGGCAACCGTCTCCGGCGTCTTGCGGATCGCCGTCAGCCGGGCGGCCTCGACGTCGAGCGCCAACCGCGCCTCGAACTGGTCGCGCAGGCTGGCGCGCCGCGCCATCGTCAGCGGCCGGCCGGCATCGCTGGTGGCGCGGACATAGGTTCCCGAACCCTGCCTTGTTTCGAGATAACCCTGGGAGACCAGAACGCGCACCGCCTCGCGCACCGTGCCACGGCTGACGGACAGCATGGCCGACAGCGAGGCTTCATTCGGCAATTTCTCGCCGACCGCCCAGCGTTTGCCGAGAATGTCGCCGCGGATCGCCTCGATCGCCTCATCGGCGAGATTGGTCTTGCTGAGCGCTCGCATCCCATTACTCATAAAGTCATCTGATGACTTTATGAGTAATGGGATTTCGATCTTCCGTCAACGCCTAGCATCAAGACAATAAAGACATCGAAACAATAAAAAAGGGCCGCCTCAGCGACCCTTTCCATGAGTTTGGCCTCAAACTGGCCTGGACTGTCTATGCAGCCCCAGGAAGGCGGGGATTAGAGCGAGGGCTGCCTCGCCTTCTTCACCTCTTCCATGCCCGTTACGAGGTCCGAAATCTCATTAGACATTGGATCACCTTCCTTTCGTTCTGTTGCTGATGGCTTAAAAGTAGGCCGATTCTTCTGAGATGCAAGAGAGAAATGCGTTCAGTGCGCAGCTTTGATGAAGGTGCCGTTCTGCAGTTCGCGCATCGCCTGCATGATTTCCTCGCGCGAATTCATCACGATCGGGCCGTGCCAGGCAACCGGCTCCTCGATCGGCTTGCCGGAGACAAGCAGGAAACGGATGCCCTGGTCGCCTGCCTGCACCGTCACTTCGTCGCCGCTGTCGAAGACCACAAGCGTGCGGTTGCCGGACATGTCGCGGATATTCAATTCCTCGCCGTCGACTTCCTTCTCGACGCGCACGCCGAAGGGTTTCGATGCATCGCGGAAGGTGCCGGAGCCGGCGAAGATATAGGCGAAGGCATTGCGGTAGGTATCGACCGGCAGCCGCTTCTTCCGGCCGGGCGGCACCGAAACGTCGAGATAGATCGGCTCGGCGGCGACGCCATCGACGGGACCGGCCTTGCCCCAGAAATCGCCGCAGACCACCCGCACCGCGGTGCCATCGTCATCGACGACGACAGGAATGTCGGTGGATTTGACGTCCTGGTAGCGCGGCGCCGTCATCTTCAGCGAGGAGGGCAAGTTCGCCCAGAGCTGGAAGCCGTGCATACGGCCGGCAAAATCGCCCTTCGGCATTTCCTGGTGCATGATGCCGCTGCCGGCTGTCATCCACTGGATGTCGCCGGCGCCGAGTAGGCCGCTATTGCCCAAGCTGTCGCCGTGCTCGACGGTGCCGGCGAGCACATAGGTGATCGTCTCGATGCCGCGATGCGGATGCCAGGGAAAACCGCGGATATATTCCGCCGGATTGTCGTTGCGGAAATCATCCATCATCAGGAAGGGATCGGTCATCGCGGGATCGCCGAAGCCGAAGACGCGGTGCAGCTTGACGCCGGCGCCTTCCATGGTCGGTGTGGCAGTACTTTCATGCTTGACGGGGCGGATCGACATGGCGTCCTCCTAGAGGTTCAACTTGGCGGCGACTATAGCCGCCCGGCTGCCGGGCGCGAAGTCTGCGGGGCAGACAACGCAGTGTTCACAAAAGAACACAGCGTTTCGCCGAATTTGAAGAGGTCAGGCGTCAAGAAATCGTCATGTTTCACTTGCAAACCGGCCGGGCGTTAAGCTGTTATTAGCGACGACATTCGACAATTCAGTTGCGTTTCAGCATTTCCCGCCGATGCGGCGGGTTCCGGAGCAAAGAGCCATGTGTCGCTGGGCAGCCTATCGCGGAGACCCCCTCTATCTCGAGGAGTTGGTATCCTCGCCCGCCCATTCCCTGATCGAGCAGTCGCATTGCGCCACCCGCGCCAAGACCGCGACGAATGGCGATGGCTTCGGCATCGCCTGGTATGGCGATAGACCCGAGCCCGGCCGTTACCGCGACATCCTGCCCGCCTGGTCGGATTGCAATCTGAAGAGCCTGGCGCGGCAGATCCGTTCGCCCCTCTTCCTCGCCCATGTCCGCGCCGCCACAGGCGGCGGCACGCGCCGCGACAACTGCCACCCCTTCACCCATGGCATCTGGTCCTTCATGCATAACGGCCAGATCTCCGGCTTCGAGCGCCTGCGCCGGCCGATGGAGGCGATGCTCGACGACGAGTTGTTCAATGCCCGCGGTGGCACCACCGATTCCGAATTGATGTTCCTGCTGGCGCTGCAGTTCGGTCTGCGCGAGGCGCCGGTCGCTGCGATGGCGGAGATGATCGGCTTCATCGAGGACCTGGCGGAAAACACCATCGGCTCGGTGCTGCTGCGCTTTACCGCTGCCTTCTCCGACGGCAAGGCGCTTTATGCCATCCGCTATGCGACCGATCGCAAGGCGCCGACGCTTTATGCCTCGCCGGTCGGCAAGGGCTATTGTCTTGTGTCGGAGCCGCTGAACGACGATGGCGATGCCTGGGCCGAGATCCCGAACGGCAGCGCCGTCACGGTCGGCGAAGGAGGAATCGACGTCGCGGATTTTCGACCGGGCAAACGGGCGGCCGTGAAATCGCAGCGCATCGTCGTTCCAGCCTGATCCCTCGGCGTTAACTGAACTGCTTGGCGATCAGCGCCGCCAGCCGTTCGGCAACCTCTTCCTTCGCCAGGTCAGGCCATTGCTCGATGCCGTCGCGGCGGACGAGTTTGACCCTGTTGCGGCCGCCGCCCATGATGCCGGTCGCCGGCGAAACGTCGTTGGCGACGATCATGTCGGCGCCCTTTCTCTCGAGTTTCGCCTTCGCATTGATTTCGACGTCCTGCGTCTCGGCGGCAAAGCCGATCACCAGCTTCGGCCGCATCGTGTGATGGCCGACAGTCTTCAAGATGTCCGGGTTCTCGGTCAGCGCCAGCGTCGGGATGGATTCGCCGGGATGTTTCTTCAGCTTCTGGTCGGCCGCCGAGGCGACGCGCCAGTCCGCCACGGCTGCGACCATCACGGCGATGTCGGCCGGCAGCGCCGCAAGCACGGCATCACGCATTTCCTCCGCCCGCTCGACATGCACGACGTTGACGCCGACGGGGTCGGCGATTGTTACCGGCCCTGACACCAACGTCACCTCCGCCCCGAGCTTTGCCAGGGCTGCGGCGATCGCATGCCCCTGCCGGCCGGAGGAGCGGTTGGCGATGTAGCGCACCGGATCGATCGGCTCATGCGTCGGTCCCGACGTGACGATGGCCTTGCGTCCCTTGAGCGGCTTTTCTCCGTCGTCGAGCATGGTTTCGGCAGCAGCGACGATCTCCAGCGGTTCCGCCATCCGGCCGAGCCCGGCCTCACGGCTTTCCGCCATCTCGCCGGCCATCGGCCCGATGAAGCGGATGCCGTCGGCTCGGAGCATCGCGGCATTCCGCCGGGTCGCCGGATGCGCCCACATGGCGGGGTTCATCGCCGGTGCGGCAAGCACCGGCCTGTTGGTCGCCAGAAGCACGGTCGAGGCGAGATCGTCGGCAAGCCCGTTCGCCATCTTCGCCATCAGATCGGCGGTGGCAGGAGCGATCAGCACGAGGTC
Source organism: Rhizobium sp. SRDI943 (assembly GCF_057653695.1). Taxonomy (NCBI): domain Bacteria; kingdom Pseudomonadati; phylum Pseudomonadota; class Alphaproteobacteria; order Hyphomicrobiales; family Rhizobiaceae; genus Rhizobium; species Rhizobium sp. SRDI943. Next base: position 4,812,934 of record NZ_CM172787.1, read on the forward strand.
GCAGTCGCGCGCCAGGCGGATATGGCCGATATCCTGTTCGTCCTGGCGCGAAAACAGATCGAGATAGACATGGTCCGCCGCCAGTGCACCGACGGCAAGCGGCGTGACGAATTCCTGGGCGCCTTTGGTCATCACAGGGCGCACGCTGGCGCCGCGCTCGCGCAGCCGGCGGATCAGATCCAGGCTCTTATAGGCTGCGATGCCGCCGGAGATGATGAGGAGGATGCGTTTGCCGCTGAGAGCCATGGCCTTCTACCCGTTGCCTTTTCTGACCGTCCTCGACCCTAAGCCTTTGGCGGAGAACATGCAATCGCGGGGAAGGCACCCATCGGCCGCAGCCGGCGGGCACCGCCCCGTTCATGACGTCAGCCGTCATTTTCGTGGGTTCAGAGGTTACTCATCCCGCCGTCGATGATGAGTTCGCTGCCGACGATATAGGCCGCCTCATCGGAGGCGAGGAAGACGATCGTCTTGGCGACTTCGCCGGGGGTTCCGAAGCGGCCGACGGGGATCTGAGCCTGGATCTGCGCGGTCATCGCCTTGGAATCCGCTTCCGACGCCCCGAGCTTGCTGTAGAGCGGCGTGGCGATCGGGCCGGGGCTGACGGCGTTGACGCGAATGCCGCGGCCGATCAGTTCGCCCGACAATGTCTTGGCAAGCGTCAGCAGCGCGCCCTTCGTCAGCGAATAGACGCTGGAGTTCGGCATGCCGATATGGGCGTTGATCGAGGTGTTGAGCACGATCGCGGCCTGCTTCGAAAAAATCGGCAGCAGTGACTGAATCAGGAAGAACGGTCCTTTGACGTTGATATCAACCGACTTGTCGAAGGCGGCTTCGCTCCACTGTTCCAGCGGCCCGAATTCGGCGACGCCGGCGTTGACGAAGAGGATGTCGAGCGTGCCGAAAGCCTCTCTCACGCGATCGGCGACGGCCTTCTGGCCGACCGCATTGCCCGCATCGGCCTGGATGACGGTGGCTTTGCCGCCGAATTCGGCGCGGGCCGCCTCGACGCTTACCGTGCTGCTGCCGGTAACGACGACGCGGGCGCCCTCAGCGATGAACTGGCGGGCGGTCTCGAGACCGATGCCACTGGTGCCGCCGGTGATGAGGGCTGTCTTGTTCTGCAGGCGTGACATGATGAAGTTCCTTTGACCGAATGTTGGGGCGTGGCCCGTTCTTGTTCAATGCGAGAATGCTCTGAAAAAAGCGGCGCGATAAACCGGCGTGTTGAAGGATCACCAACCCGCAGCGGATAATCGTGCCCAGCCGTCTCAGGTGCGGGTGATCGAAGCGCCGCCGTCGACCAGCGACGCCGTGCCGGTGACGAAGCTCGCATCGTCGGAGGCGAGATAGAGAACCGAGCGGGCAAGTTCTTCGGGTGTCGCGACACGCTTCAGCGCATGCAGGTTGGTAACGAAGGCCTGCTTCTCGGGCGTGTCGTTCATGTCCCGATACATGTCGGTATCAACAGCACCCGGCAGGATGGCATTGACGCGCACGCCCTGCTGGCCGAATTCGGCGGCAAGCGCCTGCGTCAGGCCGATCAGCCCGGATTTGCTGGCGGCATAGGCGGCAACGCCCGGAAAGGCGAAGCTGTAGCCGACGAAGGTCGAGGTGAAGATCACCGAGCCGCCGCCATTCTCCACCATTGCGCCGGTCTGGTGCTTGGCGGCGAGGAAGGAGGCCGTCAGATTGATCGCCACCGCCTCGCTGAAGCCTGCTTCGGAAACGGCGGTGCTCGGACCGGCTTCGCCGAGCGTGCCGGCATTGTTGAAGGCGATGTCGAGCTTGCCGTAATTCGTCACGGCGGCGGCGACCAGCGCCTTGTGATAGTCTTCCGAGCGCACGTCGCCGGCAATGGCGATGGCGTCGCCCCCCTCTGCCTTGATCTCGGCGACGAGACTGTCGAGTTCGCCCTGGCGGCGGGCGCCGACGACGACCTTGGCGCCTTCGGCGGCGAAGAGCTTTGCCGTGGCGCGGCCGATTCCGGAGCTTGCGCCGGTGACGATTGCGACCTTGTTGTTCAAGCGGTTCATGGTTCCATCTCCTAGATTTAAGGCGAGGCGGCCCCTGCCGTCCCTTTCGATGAGTGGAAGATGGCATTTTCCCTTCGTTCGGATTAGTCTCCAGATCGAGGAACTCGAATTCGGAAAAGCCGAACGATGATCAGGATCGAAGGTATTGCGGCTTTCGTCGCCGTGGTTGAGGCGGGCTCGGTCAGCGAGGCGGCCCGGCGTCTGCGGCTGTCCAAATCTGTCGTCAGCGAAAGGCTGGCGGAACTGGAGAAGTCGCTCGGCGGCGTGCTGCTGCACCGAACGACGCGCAAGCTCACCTTGACGGAGGATGGCGCGGTCTTCCTCGGGCGCGCCGCGCGCATCGTGCGCGAGATCGAGGAAGCCGCGGCAGATATGGCCGAGCGGCGCGGAACGCTGTCAGGCCCGATCCGCATCGCCGCCCCCGTCACCTTCGGCCGCATGCATCTCGGCCCGGCGCTTTATCCCTTTCTCGCCGAACATCCCGAGATTGAACTGACTCTCGATATCGATGACCGTCGCGTCGACGCCGCCTCGGACGGTTATGATGCCATCATCCGCAACGGCCCGATCGCCGATAGCCGGCTGGTCGCCTGGAAACTCACACGCAGCCGCCGCCTTCTCTGCGCCTCGCCGGATTATCTCGCCCGCCAGGGAATTCCGTCGTCGCTGGCTGATCTCGACAGCCATCGCGGCATCTTCTACACCAATCGCGGCGTTGCCGACTGGCGCTTCCAGACGCCCGACGGGGCGATCGTCGTCCGCGCGAAACTGGCGCTCGGCATCAACAATGGCGACATGCTCCGCGACGCCGCGATTGCCGGGCTCGGCATCGCGCTGCTGCCGGCCTTCATCGCCGGCCCGGCCATCCGTGAGGGCCGGCTTGCCGAAATCGATGTCGGCCACAAGCCGGAGGCCGAATTCATCTACATGGCCCATCCCGAAGGCCGAAATCCCTCCGCCAAGCTTCGCGCCATCGCCGATCATCTGAAGAAGAGCTTCGGCGATCCGCCCTATTGGGATCCGGCGGGTTAACTCATGTACTCAGCAGGCTGATCAGGTTCTCGGTAACCGGCGAGCGATGTGTTTTCAGGATTGCCAGCGCCAGGCGCGCCACGGCTGGCGGCCCCTCGATCGGCCGGTAGGCCACGCCTTCGAGCTTGATCTGCGAAATCGAGGCGGGCACGATCGAGACGCCGAGATCGGCCGCCACCAGATTGACAACGGAGGAAATCTGCGGCGCCTCCTGTGCCACGGCCAGCTCGAACCCCGCCCTGCGGCAGGCGAGCACGACATCGTCGTAGAGGCTCAAGCCCACGAGCCGCGGAAAGAGGATGAAGGGTTCTTCCGCCAGCGCCGCAAGCGGTAGCTTGCTGCGCCGGGCCAGGGGATGGTTGGCGGGCAGGGCAATCACCATCGGCTCATCCGGCAGCCGCCGCAGCCGGATGCCCGTGGGATCGTCGAGGCTGGGGCGCATGAAGGTGGCGTCGAGCTCTCCGCGTTCCAGCTTCTGCATCAGCGCCAGCGTATTCATTTCCGTCAGCGACAGTTGCACCTCCGGCCAGCGCGCACGAAACCGGCGGATCGTCGTGCTGACCACGGGATTGAAGGCGGAGGAAGCGGTGAAACCGAGCGATAGCCGGCCGGTCTCGCCGCGATTGGCGCTTTGCGCCGCAAGCTTCGCTTTTTCCGCGGCGGCCAGCGAAGCCTTTGCCTCGCCGAGGAAGGCCGTACCCGCCGCCGTCAATTCGGCCCCGTGCGGCACGCGGTGAAACAGCGCCGCACCCACTTCCCTCTCCAGATCGCGGATCTGCTGGCTGAGCGGCGGCTGCCCGATGCCGAGCTGCGGCACGGGTGAAATTGCCTTCTTCCGCCACCGCGAGAAAATATCTCAAATGCCGCAGCTCCATCGCCATCTCCAAAACCTATCGAAATCGCCAGTGTCATATATTGGACAAATGGAGCGGCGTTGACTAGATCGGAGGTCGGAAGGATGAAGATATGCCGACGTCAGTGCATGCCGTGAAGACCGCCGAGACAACCACGATCCCAGGGCAAAAACACTACCTTACCCGTGGCACCGGCGCCTATCGCCGCGCCAGCCTGGCGCTCTTCCTGTCCGGCTTCTCCACCTTCTCGCTGCTCTATTGCGTGCAGCCGCTGCTGCCGATCTTCTCGCAGCAATTCTCCGTCAGTCCGGCCGAAAGCTCGCTATCCCTGTCGCTCTCCACCGGTTTCCTGGCGGTCGCAATCGTCTGCGCCGCCGCCGTCTCGGAAGGCCTTGGCCGTCGCAGCCTGATGTCGATATCGCTGGTCGGGGCGGCATTGTTGACCATCGCCACCGCCTTTGCCCCGAATTGGCACCTGCTGCTCGTCATCCGCGCCCTGCAGGGCCTCGTTCTCGGCGGCGTGCCTGCTGTCGCCATGGCCTATCTCGCCGAGGAAATCGATCCGCGCGACCTTGGCGCCACCATGGGCCTCTATGTCGGCGGCACGGCCTTCGGCGGCATGTCCGGCCGCGTGCTGACCGGCATCTTTGCCGAATATCTCACCTGGCGTCCGGCGCTTTTTCTCATCGGCGCCATCGGTCTTGCCGCCGCGATCGGCTTCATCGCCCTCCTGCCGCCGTCACGCAATTTCGTCCGCCGGCCGGGCTTCGATCCGCGCTTTCATGCAAAAGCCTGGCTCGGCCATCTCAGCAATCCGGCGTTGCCCTTCATCTTCGCCATCGCCTTCCTGGCAATGGGCTCCTTCGTGACGATCTACAATTATGCCGGTTTCCGCCTTGTGGCGCCGCCCTACGGCCTCAACCAGACCGAACTCGGCCTGATCTTCACCGTCTATCTCTTCGGCATCGGCGCCTCCTCGATCGGCGGCCTGCTCGGGGACAGGATCGGGCACTTTTCCGTGCTTCTCTTCGGTCTGGCACTCACCGCCGCCGGCAGCGCGCTGACGCTCTTTGCCTCGCTCTCGGCGATTATCCTCGGTATCATCGTGCTGACGACCGGCTTTTTCATGAGCCATTCCATCGCCAGCGGCCTTGTCGGCAAGCTGGCGCATGGCACCAAAGGGCACGCCTCATCGCTCTATATGCTCGCCTATTATGTCGGCTCCAGCCTCATGGGTTCGGCGGGCGGCTGGTTCTACGCGGTTGAAGGCTGGGCCGCCGTCGTTATCTTCACGCTTGCCATGCTGGGGCTGGCCTTTGTCTCCGCCTGTTTTGCCCAGCAATTCGCGAGGAGAAAAGCATGATCCGCATAGACCGCCTCGACCATCTCGTGCTGACTGTCGCCGATATCGCCACCACCTGCGATTTCTATTCCCGCATCCTCGGCATGTCGGTCGAAACCTTCGCGGAAGGTCGAAAAGCACTGAAATTCGGCGGGCAGAAGATCAACCTGCATCAGGCCGGCCACGAATTTGATCCCAAGGCGAAACATCCCACACCCGGCTCCGGTGACCTCTGTTTCATCGCCGAAACGCCGATTGCCGATGTCATCGCCCATCTGGAGGCCTTGGGTGTTGCCATCGAAGAGGGTCCGGTCGAACGCACCGGTGCGACCGGACGTCTGCGCTCGATCTATTTCAGGGACCCCGACGGCAATCTCATCGAAGTCTCCAATCTGATCGCCTGAGGTGGCGAAGCCAAAGTGTGGCGCATCGAATTGGATCTAAGCCGGACGCTTATCTTTTATCTGATGGCTGTCGCGGTCCCAAAACCGCTGCGCATTTTTGGATGTCTGGATCACTCCTGCCCAGCAGGCTGTTCTTCCACCGCTGTTGCAAAATCGGGATCGACCGGACCGGCCACGTCGGCAAGCCAGTCCCAATCATCGGAAATCGGCTCAAGAATGATCGCACGCCCCTGCCGTCGAATGGCGACGCTGTCGCCGTCCAAACGGAATTCCTTGGGCAGCAGGACGGCTTGAGAGCGCCCCGACCAGAAGATCTTCGTTGTTTCCATGTCACGGCTCCCGATGAGATGTGACGAGGATATACAGCAAATTTTGATCAACCAAGCCGGATATAGGGCACGTCCTTCTTCGCCACCTCGTCCAGCGCCTCCTCGTAACCGGCGTCGGCGTAGCGCATGACGCCAAGCGCCGTATCGTTGGTCAGCGCATGGTCGAGCCGTTCGTCTGCGGCATCCGTGCCGTCGGCGACGACGGTGACGCCGCAGCTCGTCATATAGCCGGCGTAACCGCCGCCGCCGGAATGAATGACGACGAGATCGGCCATCGACGAGCAGAGCATCATCGCATCGATCAGCGGCCAGTCGGCGATCGCATCCGAGCCGTCCTTCATCCCCTCGGTCATGATATTCGGATGCGCCATGGCGCCGGCATCGAGATGGTCACGGGAGAAGGCGACCGGGCCTTTGAGTTCGCCGCTTGCAACCAGCGCATTGACGCGCCGGGCGAGTGCTGTGCGTTCGCCATGGCCGAGCCAGGCGATCCGTGCCGGCAGCCCCTCGAAGGGCACGTGCTCGCGCGCCAGCCGGATCCAGTTGGTGATGATCTTGTTGTCGGGGAACATTTCGAGCAGCAGGTCGTCGATGCGGGCGATGTCGCTCTCCTCGCCTGACAGAGCCATCCAGCGGAATGGGCCGATCGCCCGGGCAAACAACGGCCTGAGATAGGCCTCGGTGAAGATCGGAATGTCGAAGGCATTGGCGACGCCACCCTCTTTGGCCTGCGTGCGGATCAGGTTGCCATTGTCGAAGACTTCCGAGCCCTTTTTCTGAAACTCCAGCATCGCCGTCACATGCTCGACGATCGAGGCGCGGCTTGCCGCCATCAACTGGCCCTGCCCATCATCGCGCAGACCCTTGACCTGCTCGAGGTTCATGCCCTTCGGCACGTAGCCATAGACGAGGTCGTGCGCCGAGGTCTGGTCGGTGACGATATCAGGCACGATGCCGCGCCGGGCGATTTCCGGATAGACCTCCGCCGCATTGCCGACGAGGCCGACGGAAAGCGCCCGCTTGTCCTTCACCGCCGCATCGATCATTTGAAGGGCGGTGTCGAGATCCGGGGCGATCTCCTGGAGATAACCGATCTGCTGGCGCTTGCGGGCCCGCTCTGGATCGATGTCGACGCAGAGGATCGCAGCGCCTGCCATACGGCCGGCGAGCGGCTGCGCCCCACCCATGCCGCCGAGGCCGGCCGTCAGCACGAACCGGCCGAGGAGATCGCCGCCGAAGCGCCGCTCGGCGATGCGCATGAAGATCTCATACGTGCCCTGGATGACACCCTGGCTGCCGATATATTGCCAGGCGCCGGCCGTCAGCCCGCCCCAGCAGATCAGCCCCTTGCGCTGCAGCTCGTAGAACACTTCGGCCTTTGCCCATTGCCCGACGATATTGCAGTTCGCCATGATGACCAGCGGCGCCTTGGCATGCGTTCGAACGAGGCCGATCGGCTTGCCGGACTGGATGAGCAGCGTCTGGTCCTCCTCCATCTCGGTCAGCGCCTTGACGATGCCCCTGTGCGCCGCCCAGTTGCGGGCCGCCTTGCCGAGCGCGGCATAGACGATCAGGTTGTCGGGGTCCTCGCCGACCGACAGCACATTTTCGAGCAGCCGCAGCAGCGCCTCCTGCCGCCAGCCCTTGGCGCGCAGTTCCGGGCCGCCGGGAATCGGAAATTTCGGATGACGTGGATTGGCCTTCGGCATCGTGGGTTCCTCGTTTTGTTATTTGCGCGGCAGCGATTCCACATAGGCGAGCGCGGCATCAAGCAGACGCCGTCTCAGAGCATCGTCGCCATAAACCTCGGCACCTCCTCGCACCCAGCCATGCATCACCCGCTCGCCCGACAGCATCTGGATCACGCCCGGCAGTGCCAGCGCCCAGCCATCATTGCCCTTGCCGAGACGGATCAGCATGCCGTCACTGCGCGCGCCGCAGAGAAGATTGCCGTTCAGCATGAAGGCCCAGCCGCCGAACATCGATTTTTCGGCAAGGCCGGGCCGATCGCCGAGTTCCTCACGCATCAGTTCTTCGAGACCGGGATCGCGCGCCATGGCTCAGGCCTTCGTCGCCAGTGCATAGCGTGCGATCTCGATCCCCATCGCCTTTTCGACGACAGGATAGACGGTCGGATCGAGCACGCTTGCCGACAGCGGAATGATATCCATCGGCACATGCAGGATGAACACATGCATGCCCTCCTTGAGCTGGCCGACACTCAGCGGCTCGCCCTCTGGTGAAAGCGTGGTGATCACCGCGGGGAAGGTCGCTAGCCGCCCGCCATCCGCATCGTCCACCGCCATATATTCGTTCATCACATGCAGCGTCACCGACGTTTCGCCTGCGCCGACGGTGATCGTGCCGATGTCGAAGGCTTCCTTGGTATAGACGACGTCCTTGCGGGCAATGACGCCCTCGGCAAGGATATGCCCGCCGGTCGTCTTGCAGATCGCGTCGATGACATCAGATCCGCTGCGCTTCTCCGCCGCGATGATTGCCTCGCCGAGCGCAAGCGCCATCGAGATGCCGCCGAGTGCTGCATGGCTGCGGACATAGGAGGCGCGGAGCGGATTGCGGCAACTGGCGATGAAACCGCCGGATTGGTCGGCGGCGGCGCGCAGTACCGGCGAGATCTTTGCCGTCGCCCCCTTCACCACCAGTTCGATATAACGGTTTTCGGCGCGATTGCCGCCGACGGCGGTCTGGATCATCGGCTCGGGCGAGCCGGCCATGCCGATCGAGCCCATATCGCCCGTCGGATGTGCGCGGATATCGCCGACCGCGTCGACCACCTTGGTGCCGAGGATTGCCGACGGCAGCCAGCCGTTCAGCGTCGAGGATTTGCCGTTCTGGCCGATGATCAGCCCGGAAAGTTTTTCGCCGAGCGCCTCCTGCAGCAATTGCACCGCCTTCACATAGTCGATGCCTTGCATTTCCCAGGGCGTGGTGGAGGCCGGCGCGCCGATCGCGGCCGCAGTCGCAATCCAGTCCTCGTCCTTCAGCTCGTCGATCGAGACCAGCTCCGGCTTGCCGACATTGACGGCGGCAAGCCCAAGCATCCGCCCGTGATCAGCCCAGCCGCCGCCGCCGGCGGCATAGACGGAGCCGCCCTTGACGGCAGCTTCCACGTCCTTCTCAACGAGTATGCGTCCCATTCGCCTTCTCCTGATTCAAGCTTTTGTCCATCTCGCGCACCGCCTCGAACAGCACGGCGGCGCCGAGCGCGATATCGTCATTCTCAGCCCATTCATCGGCCGAATGGCTGCGGCCTTCGCGGCAAGGCACGAAGATCATTGCCGCCGGCGCCACCTTGGCGATCCAGGCCGTGTCGTGTCCTGCGCCGGAGGCCATGCGCCGATGTTTTGCGCCGACCCGCTCGCAGGCAGCCTCCAAGGTCGACAGCAGCCCGGCATCACCAGGCGTCGGCTGATTGTCGGAAACCCGGTTCGGGGTCTTGATCGTCACGCCATAGGCCGCCGCCAGCTTCTCGACATGACCGTCGAGCCAGCGGCAGAATGCCTCCATGTCGGCGCGGATTTCGGCACGGCCATCGATCAACAGCACCACCTTCGACGGCACGACATTGGCGGCATTCGGCTCGATCCGGAATTCGCCGACCGTCGCTGCGAAATGCCCCGGCGTTTTGGCAAGTTCTGCGGCGGCGTTGCGGATGTCGAGCACCAGCTGTGATGCCGCCACCAACGCATCCGCCCGCCGGTCCATCGGCGTCGTGCCGGCATGGTCGGCCCGCCCTTCGACGGTGATCTCGATCCGGGTGATGCCTGATATCGCGGTGACGATGCCGATATCCTCCTTTTCGGCTTCGAGCACCGGGCCCTGTTCGATATGAAGCTCCAGAAAGCCGGCTATATCGGGCCTGTTCTGCTGCATCAGCACATAGGGTCGGCCACCGACCTGCGCGATGCCCTCTGCCAGGTCGCCTCCGTCGCTGACGCGCGAAAGCCAGACCTCCGGCAGTTGGCCGGTCATGCCGCGGCTGCCGATGCAGGACACGCCGAAGATGCTGACCTCCTCGGCAAGAAAATCGACGATTTCGAGATCGTGATCGAGCTCGATATTCTGGTCAACAAGCGCGCGCGCCACCTCCAGCGCCGAGATCACGCCGGCAATGCCATCGAAGCGGCCGCCGTCCGGCACCGTGTCGGAGTGCGAGCCGACCATGATCGTGCCGAGCCACGGTTTCCGGCCAGTCCGCCGGCCGATCAGATTGCCGGCGGCATCGACCCGCGTTTCCAGCCCCGCCGCCTTCATCCGCGCGTCGATATAGGCCCGGCCTTCGAGAAAGAGTGGCGAGAACGCCCGCCGCGTCCAGGGATGCCCCGGCTCGGTAATCCCGGCCAGCGCATCGATGTCTTCAGCGATCCGGCTGGCATTGACGGGAAGATTGCGGCTCATGCTTCAGCTCCCGCAATGACCTGGCGCGGCAGCGGCCGCACGAAGCGGCCGGTACCGGGCTCAGCCAGCACCTTCGCGCCCTCGGCAATCTTTTCGCCGCGCAGATAGGTGGCGGAGACGGTCCAGGGCAGGCGGATGCCGTTATAGGGGCTCCAGCCGATGACGTTGTTGCCGCTTGCCGATGCATCATAGACGCTTTCGCGCGGCTCGAGCACGACGATATCGGCATCCTTGCCCGGGGTCAGCGCACCTTTGATATGGTCGAGCCGGAAATGCTTCGCCGGGTTCTCCGCCATCAGCCTGGCTGCCCATGTCAGCGGAATGCCGCGTTCGGTGGCACCTTTCACGAAAAGCGGCACCATCACCTCGAGGCCGGGAACGCCGGAGGCGTTGGCGAGCATGTCGGGATTGGTCTTGCGGTTTTCCGACCAGCTGACGTGATCGGTCGAAACCAGCCAGACATCACCCTCCGCCACCTTCCGCCAGAGCCTCTCCACCTCGGCGCGCGGCCGCACCGGCGGATTGATCTTCGCCTTACCGCCGAGGCGTTTCACATCGTTTTCCTCGTCGAGCGTCAGGTAGTGGATGCAGCATTCCACAGTCGCCGCAAAGCCATCGCGGCGATAGGCGCGCGCGATATCGTAGCCGCGCCCGAGCGAGCAGTGCACCACATGCGCCGGGCAGCCGGTATTGGCGCCGGTCTCGAAGATCGTATGCATCGCCAGCAGTTCGGTGATCGGTGGCCGCGACAGGCCGTGCGCCCGCCAGTCGGTGATGCCACTCGCCTTCACCTGTTCCGTGTAAGTGCGCACCGCCTCGTCGTCTTCATTGTGCACGCCCGCCGTCAGTCCTGTCGGCGCGATTGCCGCAAAGCAGGCGTCGAGCAGAGCCGGCGGAATGCGCGGAAAGCGCTTGGGGTCGGTGCCGAAGGTCGAAAACTTGAAGGCCGCGACGCCTGCCTCCACCATTTCGCGGATACGTGTCGGGCCTTCTTCCGGATCGACTGTGCCGTAAAGCGCGAAATCGACGCGCGCCTGCGGGGCGGCATGGTCGATCTTCCGCTTCACTGCCGCTGCCGAGCAGACGAGATTGCCTTCGTCATAGGGCATGTCAACGATTGTTGTCACGCCGCCGGCAGCTGCCGATCGTGTCGACCAGAGGAAATCCTCCTGGTCTTTTTGGGAAAGCGAATGCACCTGCGCGTCGATCGCGCCGGGCAGGATCAGCGCTTTTCCTAGCAGATGCCGTTCGCGGCCCGCAGGCGGCACGCCGAGGCCGACTTCGGCGATCTTGCCGTCGCGCACGGCGACATAGCCCTCTTCGACAATGCGGTCCGGCAGCACCACTGTGCCCTGCAGAACGAGATCGAAGTCCATGCTGCTTCCTCCGTAACTGGAAAATCAGACTGCCGGCTCGTGATGGGTTAGCCGTTCCTCGATACGCTCCAGCGAGCCGAGCGCGAAGAAATCGTCGAAGGAGGCGATCGGAACCTGCTCGGTCAGCTTGGTCACGAATTCGTCCGAACCAAGTTCCTCCTCGATCGCCTCCACTTCAGCCGAAAGCGGCCGGTCGACCGTATAGAAATCCGCATGTTTGCGCACGACCTCGTAGAGCATGGCGGCGACACCCTTCGGTTTATCGCCGAGAATGTCGATCGCTTGGGCAGACAGCAGCGCCTCGAGGGCTGCGAGGCGTTTCAGCGCCCGCATCTGCCGGTCGAAGCGTTCGATGACGAGCGGCAGGAAGGCTGCCTCGTCCTCCAGCCCGGCTGCGACGACCAGCGACTGGGCCGACACGGGATTGGACATCGACAGCACGCGCGAGAAGATCTCGCCGGCAAGTTTGATGATCGGCCCGAAACCGGTGGCAATCCGCCCCGGCGGCACGAGATTGACCGGCAGGTCGCGCCGCTGGCCGTTGCCGAGAATGACGCAGCGGTTGAAGGCGTTGCGCGCCGCATGCGCCATGCAGAGTGCTGCCGATTCGAGCAGGATCGTCACATCGAGCGGCAGAGATCCACCCGACGTCATCACCCGGCCTTCGACCACGACGGGATTGTCGTCGGAGCGCCCGGTGGCGGCAAGGATCTTGTGGCCGGTCGATAAGAGGTTTTCGATCACCGCCCCGAACACCTGGGCGATCATGCGCAGGCTGAGCGGATCCTGCACATGCGTTGCGACGGGCCAGTCCCATTCGTCGGAGGCGTTGCAGAGCCAGGCGCCGATCAGCGCCTCGCGCGCCGTTCCGACATGCCGGACCGCCTTCCAGGGATCGCGGGAAGCACCGAGCGCGCCGGCCGCCATCATCGCCGTTGCCAGCAGGACGCGGATCGAGGCCGCGGCGTTGCGCGTCGTTTCCGCCGCCGAGGCAAAGCTCACCGCATTGACGCTGAGCGAGGCGAGGCTGTCGCGCGGCGCCATCCGCATCGGTTCCAGCCCGGCCGCCTGGAAAGCCTCGGCCGCCTGCATCCGGTTGCCGCGATAGATCGCTTCGCCGACACCGGTCAGCACTGCGCCGATCTGTCCCATCAGGCCGATATCCGCACAGCCGATCGAGCCGGTGCGGCGCACGACCGGGATGAGATCGGCCTCGAGCATCCTGATATAGGCCTGGATCAATTCCGGCGTGCAGCCGACCTGGCCGGTCAGCGCCGTGTTGATACGGATCGCCATGGCATTGCGCACGATATTGCAGGAAAAGGGGGTGCCGGTGCCGAAATGATGGGCCCGCACCAGGCCGAGATTGAAGGTGTCGAGTTCGTCGGCCGACCACTCCACATCCTTCATGGCGCCGACGCCTGTCGTCGAGCCGTAGACGGGCATGCCGGAGGCAATGGCATCCTCGACGACCTCGCGGGCGATCGCGATGCGGGCCATGCCTGTCGCCGAAGCCGAAACCGCAGCCTTGCCCGCCCCGATCGTCACCATCTCGGCAAAACCGAGCGGTCGTCCGGAAAGTTCGATGCCAAGGCGTTCGTGCTTCATGTGCCATATCTCCCTAGAACGGGATGATTTTAGGCCGGATCGGCCGAAAATCTGAATCCTGTTCTAAATTAAAGAGTCAGAGCATGATGTCGCTCACACTTTTCGGCATCATGCTTTGAAGACGAGACTAAGCGAGCCCTCCGTCACATGGGATATCCCAAATGCCGAACACACCATGTTTTTGGCAGACGGTCAGCTCAGCATCCAGGCAATGTAGAGAAGCGTCAATGCGATGACCCACAAAGCAATCTTGGCCGAGCGGTTGTGCCGCGCTTCGGCCTTGCCGATCGCCTCCGCCGTCTCAGCGTCGAAACGTAAGCCGTGCTCGCTCATATGCAGCAGCTGATGGTGGAATTTTTCGGTCTTCGCCGCGATTTCCGGCACGGCTTCGGCGAGCTTGACCGCCGCCTTCAGCCCGTCCTTGAGATCGGTGGCGATCCGCTTCGGTCCGAGATTGGTGCGGATCCAGTCGCCGACGACAGGCTCTGAGGCCTTCCACATGTTGAAGCGCGGATTGAGCATGCGCGATACGCCCTCGACCACGACCATGGTCTTCTGCAGCATCACCAGTTCCGGCCGCGTCTCCATGTCGAAGAGCTCGGTCACCTCGAACAGCAGCGTCAGCAGCTTGCCCATCGAGATCGTCTCGGCCGGCTGGCCATGGATCGGCTCACCGATTGCCCGGATCGCCTGGGCGAAGCTTTCGACATTGTGGTGGCCGGGCACATAGCCCGCCTCGAAATGCACCTCGGCGACGCGGATATAGTCGCGGGTGATGAAGCCATAGAGGATTTCGGCGAGGAACCGCCGCTCCTTCTTGCCCAGCCGCCCGACGATGCCCATGTCGACGGCGACGATCATGCCATCAGCATCGACGAAGAGATTGCCGGGATGCATGTCGGCATGGAAGAAGCCGTCGCGCAGCGTGTGGCGCAGGAACGACTGGATCAGCGTATCGGCAAGCAGGTTGAGATCATGGCCTGCCGCGCGCAGGCCATCGACGTCAGACATCCTCGTGCCGTCGATCCACTCCATGGTGATGACGTCGCGCCCGGTGCGCTCCCAGTCGACCTTCGGCACGCGGAAGCCGGGATCCCGTTCGGTATTCTCGGCGATCTCGGAAAGGGCGGCCGCCTCCAGGCGAAGATCCATCTCCACCTTCGTCGTCTGCTCCAGCGTCTTCGTCACCTCGACCGGCCGCAGCCGCCGACTGGACGCCAGGAAACGCTCCTGCATATGGGCAACGAGATACATCGCCTCGATGTCATGGGCAAAGCGCTGGCGCACGCCGGGCCGCACGATCTTGACGGCGACTTTCTTCCGGCCTCCGGCGCTCTCAACCTCGGCCGGATGCACCTGCGCGATCGAGGCGGCGGCGATCGGATCGCCGAAGCTCGCATAGAGTTCGCTAATCGGCCGTCCGAGTGAGCCTTCGATATTGGCCTTGGCCGCCGCCGAGGGAAAGAAGGCCATCCGGTCCTGAAGCTGCGACAGGTCGTTGGCGAATTCGACGCCGACCACATCCGGCCGCGTCGCCAGGAACTGCCCGATCTTCACATAGGAGGGACCGAGCCGCTCGACAGCCTGCGCCAATCGGTCGCTGCGCTTCTGATGCCGCGCCTTGCTTCGCTCGAAAATCGTGACGAAGGATTTGGCGAGTGCGACCGGAGGCGGCAGCCCTTCGGACGGAAGAGCTGATACGACGCCCTCACGCACGAGCACCCAGCCGACACGCCAAAGGCGGAAATATGCGCCGAAAGTACTCATGTTCTGTTTGATTCTCGCGCGACGCTATTCGAAAACCGCTCTACATTTTTCGGCGTCATGCGTCAGAGCTTCCAGCCGGAATGGAGTGCGGCGATGCCGCCGGTATAATTGGTAAAGGTGACGCGCGAAAAGCCGGCCTGGCGGATCATTGCCGCGAAATTCTCCTGGTTCGGGAACTTGCGGATCGATTCCACCAGATATTGATAGGGTTCGGCATCGCCGGTTATCGCCTTGCCGAATTGTGGAATGGCATTGAACGACCAGGCGTCGTAGATCTTGTCGAGAAGCGGCATATCGACTTCGGAAAATTCCAGCACCAGCAGCCGCCCGCCGCGCTTCAAGACGCGATAGGCCTCAGACAGCGCCGCATCGATCCTCGGCACGTTGCGGATGCCGAAGGCGATCGTATAGGCGTCGAAGCTGCCTGTCTCGAAAGGCAGTTCCTCGGCATTCGCCTCGACGAAGGTGAGATTGCCGGAAAGCTTCTTCTTTTCCGCCCGCTCGGCGCCGACGCCGAGCATCGAGCCGTTGATGTCGAGCACGGTGGCATGCGCCTGTCTGCCCGAAGCCTCGACGATGCGGAAGGCGATATCGCCGGTGCCGCCGGCCACGTCGAGCACCTTGTAGCCCGGCTCCTTGCGCGGGTTCAGCGCCGAGATCATCGCATCCTTCCAGGCGCGGTGCATGCCCATCGACATGACGTCGTTCATGATGTCGTAGCGCTTGGCGACCTTGTGGAACACCTGGTTGACCAGGCTCTGCTTCTCGCCGTCAGGCACCTCGCGGAAGCCGTAGGCGGTCTCCATGCCGCCGTCGGCGGAAGTGCGGCTTTCTGACATCAGACTGCTCCGTTCCTGAAGATTCGGGCGTGACGGCCATAGCGAAAGACCGCGCGCGACGTTATCTATGGGCCGCGTTTTCCGCGGCACACTGGCGCTATAGCGCACATCGTCGTCGGTTGAAACACGTTAGAGATAGATGGGTTAAGATGCCGGAATTGCCAGAAGTCGAAACGGTGAAACGCGGCCTGACGCCGGCGATGGAGGGCACGCGCGTCACCAGGCTGGAGCTGCGCCGAGGCGATCTGCGCTTCCCCTTTCCCGACGCTTTCGCAGACAGGGTTTCCGGCCGCACCATCGTTGGCCTTGGCCGCCGCGCCAAATATCTGCTGGTCGATCTCGACGACGGCAACACGCTGATTTCGCATCTCGGCATGTCCGGTTCGTTTCGCATCGAGGAGGGTGCAGTCTCCGGCATGCCGGGCGAATTCCACCATGCCCGCTCGAAGGACGAGAAGCACGATCACGTCGTCTTCCATCTGCAAGGTTTAGGCGGCCCGCGTCGTGTCGTCTATAACGATCCTCGCCGTTTCGGCTTCATGGATATGGTGGGACGTGCCGATCTCGCCGCTCATCCCTTCTTCCGCGATCTCGGCCCGGAGCCGACAGGAAACGAGCTTGGCGCCGCCTATCTGGCTGAACGCTTCCGCGACAAGGCGCAGCCGCTGAAGAGCGCGCTGCTTGACCAGAAGAACATTGCCGGTCTGGGCAACATATATGTCTGCGAGGCGCTTTGGCGCGCGCATCTTTCGCCGATCCGCGCCGCCGGCACGCTGGTGACGCCAGGGGGCCGGCCGAAGGCGCAGCTCGACCTGCTCGTTGCCTCGATCCGCGACGTCATCGCCGATGCGATCGCCGCCGGCGGATCGTCGCTGCGCGACCATATCCAGACCGACGGATCGCTCGGCTATTTCCAGCATTCCTTCTCCGCTTATGATCGCGAAAGTCAGGCTTGCCGCACGCCCGGCTGCGGCGGTACGGTCGCCCGCATCGTCCAGGCGGGTCGCTCCACCTTCTATTGCGCCACCTGTCAGAAGTAAGCCTGCCAGAAGTAAGAGTGAGAAACCGGGAGAACAGCATGGCCTTTGAGACCCTGATCGTCGAAACCCGAGGCAATGTTGGCCTCGTCACGCTGAACCGCCCGCAGGCGCTGAACGCGCTGAATTCCACCGTCCTGAAGGAACTCAAAGAGGCCTACGCCGCCTTCCACGCCGACGAGACGGTCGGGGCGATCGTGCTGACCGGTTCCGAGCGCGCCTTTGCCGCCGGCGCCGATATCAAGGAGATGCAGCCGCTTGAGTTCGCCGATATCTATAAGAGTGATTTCATCAGCGGCTGGGATGAGGTCGCCAAAGCGCGCAAGCCGGTGATCGCTGCGGTCAGCGGCTTTGCCCTCGGCGGCGGCTGCGAGCTCGCCATGATGTGCGATTTCATCATCGCCTCGGAGACGGCGAAGTTCGGCCAACCGGAAATCACCCTGGGCGTCATTCCCGGGATGGGCGGCTCGCAGCGGCTGACGCGCGCTGTCGGCAAGGCGAAGGCGATGGATCTCATCCTGACCGGCCGCATGATGGATGCGGCCGAGGCGGAGCGATCGGGACTCGTTTCGCGTGTGGTCGCGCCCGAACGTTTGCTCGACGAGGCTTTTGCCGCGGCCGAAAAGATCGCTTCGCTTTCTCGTCCCTCGGTCTTGATGGCCAAGGAGGCGGTCAACCGCGGATTCGAGACGACGCTGGAGGAGGGCTTGCGTTTCGAACGCCGCCTGTTTCACAGTCTCTTTGCCACGGAAGACCAGAAAGAAGGCATGGCGGCCTTCGTCGAGAAGCGCAAACCGGCTTTTACGCACCGTTGAATGCTTTTCGGCGCCTGCCGGTGGTAAAGCTTGAAAATCCGCGTTGACGTGGGCCGGCTTTAGAGTTATATGCCCGCCCACGGTTCGGAAAGCCGGTTTGGTTTTCCGCGATTGCTCCCGCATTGCTGGATTTTGTGGCCGCAGGGCCCGCGGTAATGGCGGAGTTTGTTCGAATTCTTGAGAGAGGCATCCATGGCCAATACAACTTCGGCGAAAAAAGCGACCCGCAAGATCGCCCGCCGTACCGACGTCAATAAGGCTCGTCGCTCGCGCGTTCGTACTTTCGTTCGCCAGGTCGAAGAGGCCATCGCATCCGGTGACGCCGCCAAGGCGAAGGAAGCTTTCCTGGCTGCTCAGCCCGAGCTTGCCCGCGCCGCCAGCAAGGGCGTGCTGCATGCCAACACGGCATCGCGCAAGGTCTCGCGTCTGGCCGCTCGTGTGAAGGCTCTTTCGGTCACCACGACCGCGTAATCTTCCATTAACGACTTCTTCTTTATGATTAGCCCGGTAATTTTACCGGGCTTTTTCGATTCCGCCGATCAGCCCCTGCATGGTTAATCCGACGACTGTTTCGTGTCAGCGCCATGACAGGAAAAATTGTTTGAAAACAATGGCTTGCGCAAGGATGCTTTCACGCCGCGCGACTCTGCCCCACGCTTCCGGGACCACAGGGGAGTCAAGAGGATTTTATTTTTTTTCTTTCAATGCGTGTCAAAATAGCCCGAACGGGGGAATCTCTTTGATTCAACTGCGATTCTTTTTTGACGCTGGTGTGACGCCCGAAAAGGGCAGGCCGAGTCAATGGCCGCTTGTTAATTTTGCGTAAAATTCATCGTTGATATTGCCGTTTGATCCTGCCTAAATGGCTTCCAACAGAGGGCGCGGACATCACCTGCAGAGGCTCGGTTTTAACTGCCACGTCGGCAGGGCGATGAGTTTGTGCCTTTTGTTACGGAGCCCTGCGCTTCCGTCTTTTCAAGCACTCGACGGATTTGAGCCGTAACGTGGCTGTTACGGAGCGGGGATGTTTTGTGCCTTCTGTGGCCACACGTTTAAGGCGAGGCCACTGGAGAAGGTAAAGTAATATTGCGTTCGGGCTGGTCGGCCGAAAACGAGGATCGACCGCCAGCCTGGCACGGAAAGCCGGTGAAGGTTCCGCATGAGCGCGGCCCCTGCAACGGAGTTCTGTGCCGGTCCCGTGAGGGGCAGTGTTTGAGTGAACCGGCAGGCGAGCGGCTCATGAGGATCCGTCAGCCCGCCAAAGCGGGGAATGATCGGGCGGCCGTTTTAGCGGATGCCGGCCGGTGGAATTGAAAGGCGGCATTATGCAGATGAATACGATGACGACGAGCGGGCTCGACAATGGGGATGCGGCACCGCAGGCGTTCGGCTCCATTCGCCTGGAAGCGGCGGAAGTAAAGGCGGAT